>NZ_JBDVDW010000061.1:0-412109 GCF_039941815.1 Reichenbachiella sp. | reverse complement strand
TGACAACTATGAAGAGATCCAGTCTGGCTATCACGAGATCAGCTCAAGTGCGTCCTTTAGCCATGAGCGATTGTTTTTGGATGATCTCACTTTTGATCAAGCATGCTATTTGTATATTTACACCAGCATGCAAAGTGATGTCACCAGCCCAGTCTACTTTGATGATTTCAAAGTCACCCATACTCACAGCCCTATTGTGAGCAAGGATGATTATTATCCTTTTGGCTTGACGTTTAGCGGGTATAACAGACCTGCGAGTACAGCTCAGAACTTTAAGTATAATGGGAAGGAGGAGATTAGTGATCTTGGTGTCAATTGGCATGATTATGGTGCTAGAATGTATCAGTCTGATTTAGGTAGATGGTTTTCTATTGATCCTATGAGCGAATTGACAGTTGACAAAACCCCATATCATTATGTCGCCAATAATCCAGTATCTCATATTGACCCGAATGGAATGTATTCCTTGTCAATTAATGGTAAGAAAGTAAAGGGGAAGAAGAAGAAGGATGTTATAGCAGCTTTAGGATTACCTTCGAAGAAGAAAAAAAGTAGTGACAAAAAAACGGAAGATTCTGACCCTAGCGAACTTGTTGAGGATAGCGATAGTTACTCACACGGAGCTCTAATTCAAAATGAGTACGTTGCGTATAGAAAGAAGGAAGGAACTGGACTTGTAGATATGAGTGGAAACCCATCGCTATCAGTCCATAACAGAACAGGGCATATTTATAATGGTACAGATCTCAGGATTAGAAGAGCGCTCTATTCAAAGTTCCCTAATAATCCAATTACTGTGCAACTTATGATATTGGAGCAACAAGGTAATTATGTTCCATTAAGTGCAGATGGATATCTGAATGACTTCTATTCCAAGTACGGAGATGGTGCAGACCCGAATTTTAATCTTGGAGCACAATATATGCAGATGATGTTTGACGTTTCTTCAGGGGTTGGGGGAGCAAATGGAAAAGTTTCTGCTCGTGGATTTAGGCGTAGCGCTAACAGAGTAGGAAGAAGACTTAAGAGATCGACTGATGGCCCTGGTTCTAGTTCAAGGCATATTAGAAATAGATGGAATCGCTTCTTGAGGAATAATAAAGGTAAGTTTAAGGGCAGTAATTGGATGAAGCAAGCTCGTAGATCATATTATAATTGGAGATTGAATGGAGGTAAGTAAAATCAGAAATTTTAAGCTATTCATCTGCGCAATTGTGATTTTGCTAGTATGCGGATGTTCAGAGCGAAAAACACAAGCTGAGTCTACTCAAGAAAAAGACAATATTTTTCAATTGATAAGTGACCCAACTAATCTGAATCAAATTGATAGGTACTTGGATTGGAATTATATCTCGAAAATAGTTAAACCTAGTAGTGATAAGGAAATGGCAGCTTTCGAGAAGATAAAGGATGGATTTTCTTATGGAAAGCTAGGATTGAGTTCATTGCCAGAAGATGTTTTGTATGGAAAAACAAGGTCCTATTCAAAAGGGGATTTTGTTCACGTGGTTTATGAAATATTTACAGGTAATGAAATTCAGTTTATTGACTTTCAATTGGATTCAGTAAATAACAAAATAGTTGATTTATTTGCTTATGAAATAGGCGAATCGTTCATCAATCTTGTTAGAAATCATGTCAAAACAGAAGATGATAATTTCGATAAATTGTTTATTCTATCTTCTGAAGCTCTTAAAAATGGAGATATAGAAAAAGCATGGGATTATTTTTTAATGATTCCTGATGATTTGCACAATGATTATCCTTATCGCCCCTTGAAGATGTCAATCGCAGAGTATGATCCAGTGTTGTATGATGAATTGGTGAGTCAATGGCAAGATGATGCGTTTGATTTTCGCTATTTGGATTATTTGAACTACAAGAAAGCATTATTAAACGATGAGGCCGAATCACTCCTGTTTTATACGGATAAATTAAAGGAGACAATAGGAAAAAGTGCAACTTTACTTGCGTTTGAAGGCTATGGTCTATGGTTAAAAGGAAACTCTTCCGAAGCTTTTGATAAATATGAAGATGTAATCAAAATAGCTCCTAATCATATGTTGGGTTATTCCAGTAAGCTGGATTTATTACTATTGGAGGGCTCAGAAAAGGAAGCAATTCAGCTAATCAAGTCTATCAATAATAAGTTTCATTTGTCAAATGAAGATTGGAATGAAATATTGATTGATCATTCTGATTTCTTAATAGAGAATTCTGAAATATTCGGTAATTAAAGTTATCTGTGAGAGAACGTTCCAGTAATTTGATTTTGTGAAGGAAATCTGATTGACACTTTGATTATAATACTGTCTCCTACGACAAGTGAAGATAATCTCTTGTTTGTATAGTAATAATCCTGAAAGACTCTGCTATTAAAGGTATATTGATATTCAATCTTGTGAGTAACACCTCTACCATGAGGTACAATATTATTTTGAATCACATATGCAGTTACCTTTTGTGTTTCACCCATGAAGAGTGGAGAGAAGTTGAAAGCATCTCTTATGTAAATGATTAGAACTGTGGTTATTAATAGTATGCCAAAAATGCCAATTATTCTAGTTCTCATAAGTGCCAAAGCTATTGACATCTGATTCATTTTCAAAAGCCTGATCTTGTGGTTGGGCTTTGGTGGTTAATAGGGCTATTGAAATTTAATAATATTCGATAATTATGATTGCTTCGTTTTTTAGGGACTTTTATGGGATAGCGGGGAAAATTACTTGGGGAACGGAAGGAACTTCAATATTTTACGGCGGAAATGTCGGTGTAGGTATCGGGGGTGGAGTTGGTATAAGTGCAGAAACTTGGCATGGGAATGTTATCAAAATTGATTGATCAAGATATGAAAAAAAAGCTCCAATTTTCTCAAGTGATTAATATTATTGGTTGGACCAATCTTTTTAGTATTTTAATTATTAATGAATCAATCTCTCCATTAATATTTGATTTTTCAATAAAGTTCAGTGGTGCTATAATTACCGTTTCATTGTTTTTTATAATAAAATTCTCTCATTCCTTTTCGAAATCAATAATGGATGACAATGAGGTTTTATCGAGTACATTTGCCCCATTTTTTAGATTTGTTATGCCCAACTTCATGATTTCGTTCATTTTAAGTCTGTTAATCGTTGGGGCCATTGTTCAGACAGAGTTGATTCGTGTTTCGGTTGTAATGATGATCATAACAATATTTCCACTTATCGCACTGTTGCGTAGCAAGCATGTAACAATCAGTGAAAATACGGTGAAGATATTTGACTACACCGCTAAGGATAATAATATAGTAGAAAAAAGTCAATTGGTGAAAGTAAGGAAGGTGCTACCATTCTTACTTTATAAGATTGTGTATTTGAATAATGAAGGCAAAAGAAAGTCAGACTTTTTTATGCCGAAAGGAGTTTTTTTTAGTTTTGGTAAACCAAGTTCAATTAAAAAGATTGAAAACTATTTGTCATGAGCAGGCTCCCCGACTGGCGCAGGTTTTAACCGGGGCGCGTAGCCCTGTGCATTAGAGAAATTAATGATGAGAAATCCCAATTGCTTCTGTGGACTAGGCGTCTACCGAGAGATTTCAAAAGTATACCTATGAAAGGGTAATTAGAAATATACTATATAAGTAATGAAAGCAATAAGTAAAAATCTACTGATCATGGCCATTATTCTTGTTCTATCATCTTTTCTTTCATTAGATAATGAAGAGTTAATTCAAGGCAGCTGGTACTATTTTGACGAAGAAAATAATTATGTTGAAATGCATATTGAAAATGGAAAGTTCACATATGGATACGAATCTATTATTCAATCTTCAATTTTAAAATCTTATTTAATTTCTAATGATTCATTATATCTGAATAGCATTAATGGATATGAATTTGGATTTCTAATATTGAATTGTACTGAAGATTTGCTAATCATGAGTGACTTAGAAAACAAAGAAATCAAAATGAGAAAAATTTGTTTGGGATATGATTATTATGGATTCTATGACGAACTAACTGTACCAGAATTAGAGGGTATTTTTGAAAGTAGGAAAAGAATTTTTAAAACTTTGTATAAAAGGAACTGACAGCCCGAACTGGCCTCCTATAGCGCGCGTTTAGCCTCTTCGGTGTAACGCGTTTGATGATCATGAATGGATTTACAATATGAAATGGAAGACTTATAAACCACCAGTTGTTTCAACATCAAATTCATATCAAATGAATCTAAATAAAGCAAAATGAAGCAATTATTTGTAATTATTTTAACTATTAGTTTGTTCTCCTGCAACCAATCCTCGGAAGGCTGTGTAAAAATAGAATACAATGGTGACGGAAAATTGGACAAACAGGTTTACATAATAAGATCAGAAAAATCAAATTGTTCTGAATATGGATTTTTAACAGAATACCCAGAGCATTAAGTAACTGAGATTGTTGTTTCTGGCATGGAATATCATAAAGTCGCAGAAATAACTTTAGATAGATATGTATCTCTTAAGGATAAGAAATTTAAAGGTACCAGTGGTTATTTGACAGTTGTTTTGGATGATGTAAACAGTTCTGATCAAGGATATTATGAATTTTCGCATCCTATTTTTTTGAATTTCATTGAAGAGTTGAATAGTGTAACAACGAATGAACTTTCAATGATTCAAGTTAGCCAAAGGGATTTTTATCCACGTTAGTCACTAATTAAGTGATGATACCCCCCAATAGCTCACGTTTAGCCGCTTCAGCGCAACGCGTGCGATGCTTCTTTGAGAGCGAAATTCCTATCTTGCGAGTATGTCAGAGAAATACAAATTTCGAGAGCCCGAGGGAATATATTTTGTGACTAGTACGGTTGTGTTTTGGAGTGATTTATTTACTAGAAAAGAATTCAGGCACCTTGTTGTTGAGAGGGATGGTGCCAATAGAATAAGTCACACATTACGCCGAAGAGGCTAACGCCCACCTACAGCGATCGGCCTGAGGGTCTTACCAGGAGATACCATCAATATGGAAGTGTATGCCTACTACGAAGACGGTACTGGCTACAGCAGTCAAGTGACACTCAGTAGTTTTATCTCTGCTTTGGCTTCTACCTTTGGCGGAGCCAGTGGAGCAGGAGGAGAGTCAGATGCGATCTTCGATGGATTCGACGATGCTCTGACTGCAGGCGCAGGTTGCTTATATCGCACGAAACAAAACTGAATTAAAGAAGGATTATGTTTACGATGAGAAAACAAATCACTTTACTCTTCAAAAAGACCCAGTGGACGACAATAGTAAACAAGTAAAAGATATGTTTGTGCTCTAGCCAAAAAAAGGGACGCTTGCTTAAGGCGTCCCCAGACTATACTTGAAATAATTATCTTTCGTGCTAGCGCAGGTTGTTGACTTTTATTTGGTCAAGCGCAGCCGATTGGCTTAATCGACCTGACTCATAGTCTATAAGCGTTTGATTCTTGACAAGCACATTTATTTCTTTGGGAATATCACAGCTATTGCATTCGCTAAATCGAATTTGAAATAGTATAGCGTCGTCCGATTCCAAGCTCTTGATAGTTTTTCCGTAGTCCAGGATATTTCCTTTCAGTTCACTCAAGAATTGCGGATAGATCTGTTCCACTTTTCTGTCACGCTCTGATCGACTCAGCTGAGTATACTTTTGTGTGGCTATTCTATAAATGTCCCTGCCCATGGAAGTTGAGGTATTCAATCTCATTTTATAAATGACTCCGAAATTTTTAATTCTTTCGTAAGAAACGGGTGTGGAAGTATAGTAAGTAGTCGCAAGATCTGTTTTGTACAATCGCTGGAAGATACTGGTAAACAATTCTAAGTCAGCCGCTTTTTTCTCAGTTGCTTTGCTCTCCACGAAGTTGATACTGTTTTCAAATGCATCTCTGGATATTCTGCCTGATTTGAAATCTGACATACTCTTTTTGCTTGCCGCACCGCTAAATTTTCCGCTTCCATCTGATGAGGATACAAAGTGTATTTGACCATAAGACTGCGACCCTCCTTTAGTCACGAGCATGACTTGCTCATCTTGTTTTAGCTGACCTATGAGATCGGCATAGTCCGAGAGAAAAGTTGTCATCACAGTTCTATACATGGGTTTTAAATCTTCGAAGTCCTTTTCAATTCTTCTTTTTTCATAGTCATAGCCTCGTTCGTCGCTATAGTTGTCATCATCCGAGTTGCTATACGAATATCTATAGGTATACTCATCATCATTTTGAACAGCGCTTGCAATGACTCTTGCCTCCCTAACTCCATTTTCACGGCGTTCTTGCTCGCGCTCAAACCTTTCCATCTCTCTTTCTCTCTCGCGTTCAATTTTTTCTATCTCTCTTTCTCTTTCACGCTCCAGTCGTTCCATTTCCCTTTCCAGTTCGCGTTCCTTTTCTTCGAGTGCTCGCTTATGTTCGTGAGCAATCCTTTCGTTTTCCCGAGCTACTATTTCTGCTCTGCGTTCGATCTCTTCAGCTTGTCTGGAAAGCATTTCTGATTGCATTTCAAGTTCTACCATTTCGTCAAGATCAATACTAAAGGCCTCATCGTCACCACTGAAAACGAAATTATAAGAATGATCGAAGCTAGGTGAGTAAAATCTCCCTGCAGTACTGATGTCGATCATGACCCCGAACCCAGGAATATAGGTTGCTCTTGGATTGGCAGCATAGAATCGACCATCATCAGATTCATTTTTTATTAATGAAGAAACTATGTCTTGCGCTATTTTCAAGTCACGATCCATTCGCTCCTGATCTATATCCTGTGCCCACCCGAGTGAGGTTGACATCAAAATAACCATTGCAATTATTAATCTATTAATCCTCATACTGCTTAATTATTTACTTTGAGTTTTGACCATGTCATACAGACTGGCTAGCAACTGATCTTGTTCAAGCTGCTTCACATCCTGATTATTCTGAATTTTGTAAAGACTCGTCTCAATCAATTTCAAATCATAATTCCTCTGATTTTGATAAAATTCATTGAAGTCAGCCATTACTGTTTTGACATATTTCTTTTGTTTTTCAGAAGAGACAGTAAAGAAATTTTGAATTATATCCTTGTTCTCGTCATTGAGTTGAGCCACATATTGTTGCATCAGCTGACCTGTACCGGTTGCATGCTTTTTCATCATTGTGGTCATGAGTCCAATATTCTTTTGATCCTGGCTTTCCATCTCTTGAGTCAGCTGCGTGCGTACAGCAGCTATTTTATCGTCGGTCGTGGACTGATAATTATTCATGACCTCAGTCATCCAGGATTTCACATTCTCCTTGTTCATTTCTGCATCGGGCAGGGGAGTTTGTTCACCAAATCCAATCTGCATACCATTTGAATTATTTGTGAAATTGAAATTGAGCAGTGCTGCCGATACTAACAATAGGGTTAATCCTGCGGCTATAGAAGCTACCCACTGGAAAGCATTTGATTGGAAGAATGAAATAGAATTATTTCTATGATCAAAAACATACGTGGGAGCGATCATCTCCTTATCTTCTAGCTTTCCCAGCAATTCTCGAGTGCCTTGAAGTCCAGACATTTCTGTTAGTAATTCAGGATTGTCCTTCAATATTTTCTCCACTGCCTTTAGTTCTTCATCGGGCAATTCACCATACAAATAGTCGATGATTTTTGCCTCATCAATTTTATTTTCCATCATGGTATGATTCGTTAAATGCTCTACTTTTTTCTAATATTTTTTTCAAATGGCTCAATCCGTAATACAACCTGGATTTCACCGTGTTTTCTGAGACGCTTAATACTTCAGCAATTTCTCTGAATTTTAACCCCTCGTATTCTTTCATTATCAACACCGCTTTTTGCTCTTCACCTAATTCGTTGATAGCGGACGTCACAATGTCGCTCATTTCGGATTTCACATAGTCCGATTCGGGACTCAGTGTATGCTCTTGCTTATACTTGACTTCACTCACTTCATCGGAGGAAACAAACATCTTGGACAGCCGTCCAAACTTCCGATCTTCCTCACGACATTGATTCAACGCAATTACATATATCCAGGACTTAAACTTCTCGAGTTCCTTGAGTTGTCCTAAATGGTCAAATACTTTGATAAAGGTTTTTTGAGTGGCTTCGATGGCTAAATCATGGTCATTGAAATACTTCAATGAGAAGTTGTAAATCCTCTTGTGCCAGAGACTCACCAATTTATTAAATGCTCCCTTGTCTCCAAGTTTGGCACGCTCAATGATGTTCTCTGAATGATTCATCGCGATGTCTAGCAAGGTCGCCGTACTCATAATTACTTTATCGGTTATATTCGAGTTTCGGTATTATGATGAAGGTGGTGCCAGAATAGTTTTAATTATTTGTAAAAAGATACCTATTTCTGATTAAAATAATTCAAATCGGCAATAAAGTAGCATTTGAGTGTTTTTTGTAATGTGTGGTCAAAAAAAAGGAGCGCACTTTTTATGCCCTCCTTCAACATTTTTTTATAGAAGTATCATTCTTCGAAAGGTTGATCAAACTGCTCCCATGTGATCACCGTACATGTGGCCTGACTTTGATCACTTGAAATGATTAACTCGTCGTCATTGAGTCCTCTGAGATCAAATTCAATGCTACTAATTATAATCGCATCCTTATCTGAGTCTGCCCACTGCCAGCTGCCTACTCTGATTGGAGTAGCATCCATGTCCAATTTATAATAGTATTCTCCAGCCGGATAAAACCCATAGTAATAGCCGTCTGTGACTTCCTGATCTTCATTATCTCCACACTCACCGCTCAGGTCGACTTTGCTTACTTTTTGTTTCCACCATTTTTGTCCTACAGCCTGAGTTCTACCTGATGAACTGGCAGAGCCAGATAGCGCGGCGTCCCTCAGCTCCAATTCGACAATTTCACTACTTGGAACATCGGCGTATGGATCATTGTTGTCGTCATCGCTTCCACAGCTGATCATCAGTAGGCTAAGCGACACAAGGGTTATTAGATTCTTAAGTTTCATAATTTGTAAATTAAAGGCATAAATAAATTATGAAATAAAGCTAGCGGATATAGATTTTTATCAATAGGATAAGGCTAAAAAATTTTCCTAATTACCTATTTTCAGGTACTTACGTGTTGTCTGATAATAAGATTAGAGAGAATTATAGAATGCGGTGATCCTCACAATGTCACGCATCTCGTCGGTTTTAAGCTTGTTGGACTTGACATACTCTTTCACCTTAGCAGAGTTCTTATCCAATATTTCAAACAGATGGTTTTTCTTCCCGTTGTACATGACCATTTTGCCTTCTGTATCTACAAAATAATAGGTGAATGACAGTCTTTCACTAGTAGCTGACGGGCCATTGAAGTAGGCCTGGCTGTATGGATCTGTTGTAATCACTATTTTTTCCCTGACCAGAAGAGAGATTTTCCCTTCATAAAGCACCTCAAATAGAATAGGCACTTTGTAGTTAGACTCCACCTGATAGGGGATGGCATAAAACTGTCTATAGGCTTTTAAGATGCTGTCATAGATTTCGAAATAAAGAATTTTTTTGCTACTGTAAGTATTGACTCGTTCCTTTTCAACAATAATCTGGACCGCGTTGGACTCCATGTCATACTTCAAATCGCCTCTGACTGTGTCTTGACTATCTGTGACTAGCCAGCCCTTGTGAAAGGTCCGAGACGAAAATTCCTGTGCCCAACTTGGTAGCGCCAGCCCGGCGCAGACGATCAATACTATCAGTTTTTTATTAGCCATTCCTTAATATACTATGACCCATCTTATCTCTTTTGGTTTCAAGATATTTTTTATTGTGGATGTTAGGGTCGACTTCAATCGGGATGTTTTCCACAATTTCCAGGCCATAACCCATCAATCCCACTCTTTTGGTCGGATTATTAGTAATTAATTTGATTTTTTTAACGCCCAGGTCGTGTAGAATTTGAGCGCCAACGCCATAATCTCTGTGGTCACCTTGAAACCCAAGTTTCTCATTGGCTTCGACTGTATCCAGGCCTTCTTCCTGAAGTTTATAGGCTTTGAGTTTGTTTAACAATCCGATGCCTCTGCCTTCCTGATTCATATACACGATCACTCCTTTACCTTCTTTTTCTACCATCTTCATGGCGTTGTGCAACTGCTCACCACAGTCGCATCTACAAGATCCAAAGATATCTCCAGTCAGGCAAGACGAGTGAACCCGAACCATCACCGGTTCATCTTTATTCCATTCTCCTTTCACCAATGCTAGATGGTGCTCACCGGAGCTGATTTGCTTGAATGCCGTGAGTTTAAAATTGCCCCATTCGGTAGGCATGTCAACTTTGATTTCTTTCTCAATCAAAGATTCTTTCTCCATTCTATAGGCGATTAAGTCTTTGATGGAAATGAGTTTTAACCCAAATCTTTCTGCTACGACTTTCAACTCAGGCAATCTCGCCATAGTGCCGTCCTCATTCATGATTTCCACCAATACGCCAGCCGGATACATGCCAGCCAATCTGGCTAAGTCTATAGCCGCCTCTGTATGGCCTGCACGCCTGAGTACGCCACCTTTTTTTGCTTTCAGCGGAAAAATATGACCAGGTCTACCCAGTTCTTCGGGTTTGATATTAGGATCAACCAGCGCCTTGATGGTTTTGGACCTATCGCTTGCAGAGATTCCTGTAGTGCAGCCGTAGCCAATCAGGTCAACTGATACGGTGAATGGAGTTTCATGCGTTGCTGTGTTTTTACCCACCATGAGCTCGAGGTCAAGTTCATCGCATCTCTCTTCGATCAGTGGTGTACATATCAGCCCTCTACCGTGCGTTGCCATAAAGTTGACAATCTCAGGTGTAATGCTTTCTGCTGCACAGATAAAGTCACCTTCGTTCTCTCTGTCCTCATCGTCTACAACGATGATTACCTCTCCATTTTTTATTGCCTCGATGGCTTCTGATATACTGTCTAGCATGTTTTGTGGGTTTACTTTGCGGTTACATTTCCAAGGATTTTTGCGATGGTCATTTCCATGCTTTTTAGATCACCTTGGACGCTCAAAAATTTGTTTACTTGTTCTTCTTCTTGTGCCGATTTTATTTTTTCAACATTATCGACAATCATCTTTTGGATGATACGAAATTTTAATCTTAATATATTGGTGTAGGTAGAATTTTTTAGAGTGTCTGATTCGTGTGCCACTTTTATTTGGAATTTCTCAGCCCAATTGCTGCTGATTTCATATCGTTCAGTGGATAAATCGACAGCGGCTTGTTTTATTTCATGGTCTTGATGATCGAGAAAGTGTTTGATCGTTGATACAAGGCCCTGTTCGAGATTAGATCTAAAAATATTGAGAATTCGATTATAAACCGGAGTATCAAAACTGATGTCCTCAGATTCTGTCATAAAGTAATTCGCCAATTGCATTTCGACTCCATCCAGTCCTTCTATTACTTCAGAACCATAGTTAATCAGCATTCTGATACTCTCACGCTCCTGGACTTTGATGATTTCGTTTGGGTCTGTAGTTTGTTCGACTACTTCCTGTGCCAAGACTTCAGGAGGTATTTCCGGTAGCGGGGCTTCCCATTTTTCCTGACTGTTTTTGAGCAGTAGTTTATTAGTCTCACTGATCAGTGTGCCTTCATCCACATGAAGCAGTCTACTACACTCCTGAATGTAGACAGTTCTTTGGATTGGATCAGGAATCAATGATATGCTTTGAACTATTTCTCTTATGCTTTCCGCTCGTTTGATTGGGTCGTCGCCACCATCTTTAAGAAAGACACCAGTTTTGAAAGCGATAAAATCCTGAGCATTCTCGTCTAAGTATTCTTTGAAGGCGGCGCCGCCAAGCAGCTTGGAGTAGCTATCCGGGTCTTCGCCTTCAGGAAATGGAACCGCTTTCACGTTAAGCCCACCTGTCAGCATCATATCAATGCCTCTCATCGACGCCTTGATCCCAGCCTTATCTCCATCAAAAAGCACCGTCACATTTTTGGTATAGCGCTGAATGAGTTTTATTTGATCTTCAGTCAGGGAAGTACCAGAGGAGGCCACTACATTAGTGATTCCAGCCTGACTTAGTGATACTACATCGGTGTAGCCTTCTACCAGATAGCAGTTTTCCTGATTTCTTATTTCGTTTTTGGCCTGGAAGATGCCGTAGAGAATTTTACTTTTGGTATAAAGATCCGTCTCCGGGCTATTGATGTATTTAGGACCTTTTTCGTTGCTTTTAAGGGTTCTGGCACCGAAAGCGATGACCTTGCCTGTGATATTATGAATAGGAAAAATCACCCGACCGCGAAATCGATCATAGGCCTTTTCATCTTTCACTACCTTGAGACCGGTTTGTTCTAGATACTCATCCTTGTGACCTGCTGCACTGGCAGCGTCTATCAGGCCTTGCCACTGATCCAACGCATATCCGAGGTCAAATCTTTTGATCGTTTCTTCGCTGAATCCACGCTCCTTGAAGTAGGAGAGGCCTATGCTCTTTCCTTCATCCGTTTGCCAGAGATTATTGACAAAATGATCCTTGGCAAAGTTTAGCGTGATAAATAAGCTTTCCCTCAAGCTTTGTTCTGCCAGATAGTTGGGGTCGGCTTCGTCTTCTTCTATAGTAATGGCATATTTCTGTGCCAGATACTTTAGCGCTTCGATATAGCTCAGCCCATCTACTTCCATCAGAAAGGATATGGCATCCCCACCTTTTCCTGTGCTAAAGCACTTAAATATTCCCTTTGATGGAGAAACCATAAATGAGGGCGTCTTCTCATTGGTAAAGGGGCTTAGTGCCTTATAACTGGAACCTGACTTTTTTAAGGCAACGAAATCACTCACCACCTCATAGATATCCATCCTGCTTTTGATTTCTTCTATGGTCTGATTCTGGATCAAGTAACTTTAATGGTTAATTCATGTTGCCCGTATGGGAGTGCAAATCTAGTACGAAATTGGTTGATTATTTGATACAAAAACAGTGATATCCTTTAACTTGCAATAAAATTCTAAAACGAGACAATTATTATCTTGAAAATTACAGAAAAGGAAGTACTGCAGGCGTTGGGTAAGGTTCAAGACCCGGATCTAAAAAAAGATCTGGTGACGCTGGGAATGATTGAAAACATTTCGATCACCGACAAGGAGTTGAATTTTTCAGTGGTATTGACCACACCTGCATGCCCTTTGAAGGAAAAGATAAAGAATGATTGCCTTGATGCTTTGAAATCAGTTGCAGGTGATCTGGAAATCAATATTGAAATGACCTCAAATGTCACAAGCGTGAGGAGCAAATCAATGATCTTGCCCAATGTAAAAAATATTATTGCAGTTGCTTCTGGCAAAGGCGGTGTGGGTAAGTCCACTGTGACTGCGAATCTAGCAGTAGCACTAGCTAAGTCCGGTGCCAACGTGGGCGTAATAGATGCTGACATCTTTGGCCCCTCAATTCCTACCATGTTTGATTGTGAGCATGAACAGCCAGGGATGGTTGAGGAAGACGGCAAGAATATGTTGATTCCAATTGAAAAGTACGGAGTAAAATTACTTTCCATTGGTTTTCTTACTCCAAAGGACAATGCCATCATATGGCGAGGACCTATGGCGAGTTCAGCACTGAAGCAATTTATAAGCGATGTCAAATGGGGAGAGCTGGATTATCTATTGATTGATTTGCCTCCGGGAACTAGTGACATTCACCTTACGTTGGTTCAATCAGTGCCTGTGACAGGAGCTTTGATTGTGACCACCCCTCAGAAGGTAGCGATCGCAGATGCTCAAAAAGGATTGGCAATGTTTAAGCAACCACAGATCAATGTGCCCTTATTAGGGGTTATTGAAAATATGGCATTTTTTACTCCAGAGGAGTTGCCAGACAATAAGTACTATTTGTTTGGCCAGGGAGGAGGTAAGTTGCTATCAGAAAAATATGATATTCCTTTCCTTGGTGAAATCCCGCTTGTGCAGTCGATAAGAGAGAGTGGGGACAGTGGATATCCAGCCGTGATGAAAGATGGTATCACGGAAGAGTCATTTAGCGAATTGGCACAAAATGTCGCCAGACGCGTAGCCATTAGAAATGCTTCTAAAGAGAAGACAAAGATGGTTCAAATGAATTAATTTCGTATTTAATTAGTCATTGGAAAAATGGATGCAAAAACAAAACAAGAGCTTTTGGTTAGAGTGGATCAAGCGATCAAGAATATCAGACCCTATCTGGAAGCAGATGGCGGGGACGTAAAAGTTCTGGATATTGATGATGACTATGTAGTGCAAGTTGAGCTACTAGGAGCCTGTGAGGCTTGTCCGATGTCCCCAATGACCATGAAGGCAGGAATCGAAGAAGCGGTTAAAAGGGTAGCACCAGAAGTGAAATCTATAAATGCCGTCAATATTGCTCCAGCCAACTAAATCGTTTACTATCAAATTATTTATCCACCTCATCGTTAGCTCAAAGTCATCTTCTAGTAGCACTTTGAGTATGAGATCAATAATTTTTTTCCTTATCTGTTGCCTTCCATTTTTTAGTACAGCACAAGATAAATGCGGTGCAATGCCATTTAATGCATTAAAATCTGGGATGAGTTCAGAAAGAGTAAACGAGCAGTTTGAATCGTGGCTGAAAACAATAAGAGATGATAAAAAGGTCGCAGCCAAACAAGCTGATTCGTATAGCGAGACTGTGTATCAAATACCGGTAGTTGTACATGTAGTGCACAAGGGTGAAGAGGAGGGAGTAGGAGCTAATATTCCCGAAGAACAAATCATCAATCAAATTGATTCATTGAATAACGATTTCAGACGACTTAATGTCGATCAAGAAAATACGCCTACCTCGTTTTTATCAGTAGCAGCTGACGTAAAGATTGAATTTATCCTTGCCAAAAGAGACCCTGAAGGACTCCCTACCGATGGGATCGTAAGAGTACAGGGCAATCAAAGTTCATATACAATCAATGACGCCGAACTGCTGGCAGCAAATAGTTATTGGCCTGCAGAAGAGTATTTTAATATTTGGGTGGCGGATTTGAGCAATGGTTTACTTGGATTTGCCAAATTCCCCATATCCAATGTACCCGGGATGGATGAGGACCCAAATTTGAATAGGCTTATTGACGGTGCATTTTCTGACTACGAGTACTTTGGGACTGGATTCAATGCGGATGATTTTTCTAAAGGTAGAACGCTCACCCATGAAATAGGACACTGGTTGGGGTTGCGCCATATTTGGGGAGATGGCAATTGTAGTGCGGACGATTTTTGTTCAGATACTCCCACTCAGTCAGGTAGTACGTCTGGTTGCCCGGATGAAGGCGAGGTGTCATGCTCCACAGAAGATATGTTCCAAAACTACATGGACTATACAGACGATGTCTGTATGAACCTTTTTACGCTATGCCAGGCGGATAGAATGAGGATAGTACTCGAAAACAGCCCAAGACGAAAAGATTTACTAAATAGTGAAGGGCTCACAGCAGTGACTCAAGTTTCCAATGATCTGGGCATCAGATCAATTCAATCACCAACGTTTGGCAATTGTAATGTTGTCCTTCAGCCCGAAATTGAAGTCAGAAACTATGGAGATAACACTATCAATAGCTTTAGTCTGGATATGTTGGTCGATGACGAGCTTGTGCGCACCGAATCTTTCACAGAACCCATGACGGAGTTACAGACCATTTTTGTAAACTTTCCCGAAGTCACGGTGGCCTCTAGTTCACAGTTGATTACCTTCAAAGTCAACCAGGTCAATGATGAGACAGATGGCAATGTGGACAACGACTGTCGATGGATTAGTACTTTTTTCCCAGTCACAGAATCAGTACCCTTTGTTGATGAATTCACGGGGTCCTCTGATTTAGGTACTTCATCCTGGAACCTAAAAAACAGCAATGACAATCCATCTGCCTGGGGATATGTGGTGGCTCCTAACCTGACAACAGAAAATGAATCTGCGGTACTAAGCTATTATGGAGCGCCAGGCGGATCGTTTGGAGAGCTTGATTATTTTATCAGTCCAGTTTTTGATCTGACAGAACTGGCTACTGCCGATCTTAGGTTTAAATACGCCTATTCAGGGTATCCTGATAACTATAGCGATGCACTCACGGTAGTTGTATCCACAGATTGCGGAGCAACTTTTCCGGAAGAAAACATACTTTTTCAAAAAATAGGAGCTTCGCTAGCCACCACAACAGCGACCAGTTCGTTATTTGTGCCCTCTGACCCGAGCCAATGGCTAGAAGTAGAGAAGAATTTTGGAGAGTTTGCTAATAATCCTGAAGTGATTGTGGCATTTATTGGTGTCAACGGTGGTGGGAATAACTTATACCTTGATGATATTGAAATCTTTTCGAGTGCCTCTAATAATTATGATTTAGGCATTCTTCAAGTCGAGGAGATTCCGGTGGTCACTTGCAATGAAGATTTTGGGATGGGGGTTTTTATAAAAAACTATGGCAAGCAAACAATCAACAATTTCTCAGTTGGCTATTCCTTTGGCACACGCCAACAAACTTTTTTGCAGACGGACCTAACTTTAGCACCGGGCAAAACGGAGAAGATCGAAATAGAGTCTTTCAACAACGTGGAGGGAGATTATCAGATAGTATTTAATGTAAGCGAACCAAATGGTCAGACAGATGAAAACCCTGAAAACAATGTGAGTGAAGCATTTTTTAATATCGATTTCAATGTAGAAGCTATTCCATTGCGTGAAAAATTCTCCAGGGAAATGGAGGATACAGATTGGCATTTTATCCAACCAGATGGACCTTCGGATTGGTCTATAGCTGAATTCAGAGATGATGATGGTAAAAGCGACTACGCTGCCATGATTCCGGGATATGAGATAACAGAGTTGGGAATAGAAAATTGGTTGGTAAGCCCAATACTTGATTTTTCTGAGGCAGAGGTTGCTTCTGTGTTTTACAATATATCTTATGCCAATAGAGTCGGTCGCAATGATGAGTTACGCATATTGGCCTCGACAAATTGCGGTGTGTCTTATGATCAGGAGCTATACAGTGAAAAGGGAGGAGGCCTGGCGGTCACTCAAAGTGAATCAGCATGGACACCTGAATCCGAAGAGGACTGGCGCAGAGATTTTGTTGATCTAAGTGGTTTGGTAGGACAGGAAGATGTGCGCATCGCTTTTGTGGTAAGCAATCAAAATGGCAATAATCTATATTTAGATGATATTGAATTTTATGTTTCTGACGATCCGAGCCCTTTACAGATCGAACAGTCTGTGTTGACTTTTCCAAACCCAGCTTCTACCTATATCGACCTGACCTTCAATTTTAACATCAAAGAAGAAGTGCTGGTACGGATCATCAGTATGGATGGCGATGTGATTAGTGAACAGTCGTTTCCTAATACCCTAAATCAGACTTACAGAATAGCTAACCTAGCTGTTGCAAACGATGGATTGTATGTAGTCCATGTTTTAGGTGATAACACCAACCTGGTAAGCAAAGTATATTTGGTTAAATAATCAGACCGTATTTCGAATCTTTTTTTCTTGCTCAAATCTGTCCATTGCCAGCTGCAGCAACTGATCAATTAGTTTGGGGTAAGGAATCCCAGATGCCTCCCACAATTTAGGATACATACTGATTTGAGTAAAACCTGGAATGGTATTGATTTCATTGACTAGAATGCGGCTGTCTTCAGTGAGAAAAAAATCAACTCTTGCAAATCCTTCGCATTCAAGAGTTTTAAATGTTTCGAGCGCAATTTTTTGTATCTGCTCAATCTGCTCGTCTGAAATGTTGGCTGGAATATCAATTTTGTATCCTTGATCATCCAGATACTTAGCTTCATAGGAATAAAAGCTATGAGTAAAAGATATTTCACCTGGAATGGAGGCTTTAGGATTTTCATTTCCAAGAATGGCGCACTCAATTTCACGTCCTGCTATAAATTCTTCAATGATTACCTTTCTGTCAAACGAGAAAGCCTCATCCAAAGCTTTTGTAAATTGGTCTTCATTGTCCACGCGATTGATTCCTACAGAAGATCCTAGATTGGCAGGCTTGACAAAGCAAGGCAGACCTAGCGCTGCCGTAACAGTTTCAAAATCAGGACGCTGCTCATGAGAACGAATGCTTAGGTACTTTCCGATTGGTAAGCCGGCATCTCTCAACAATCTTTTCATAATGTCCTTGTCCATGCCAACAGCAGATCCAAGTACGCCAGCCCCTACAAATGGAACATTAGCCAGTTTGAGCAGCCCTTGAATGGCTCCGTCTTCACCAAGGGGACCATGTAAAATGGGAAAAACGACGTCTATTTTTTGACCAGTTCCAGACAGTTTTCCGTCACTTTGTGGAGTGAGAGCAACCGTTTCACTTTGTGGATTCAGGCTTATTTTTTCAATGTTGTCAGCGTTTAGGATCAGACTGGTTTCCTCATTATAAAGCCAATGGCCATTTTTGTCTATGCCGATAAGTACAGGTTCATATTTGTTTTTATCCAGCGCTTCGATGACATTTTTGGCAGATCTTAGTGAAATCTCATGCTCGGCTGATTTACCGCCGAACAGAATGCCGACTTTAATTTTCTTCTCCATATAGGCGCAAATGTAAATAAGAAGATTTTTAATTTCTGATCCCGAAGATAATGATAGTTGGTTTATCAAGAGAAAATTGTGGTATCAGTTATTCGATGAAAACCGGTTCGAATAGTCTTGCTGGATCTCGGAAAGATTTGAATTTGATATTTATGAAATACTTTTTTTATTTTTTTGAAGGATTAAACGTAATTTGCCGCGTCACCTATTGAAAGAAAAAATGAGTAAACCCCAACCAGGGAAAAAGGAGCTGTTTATCCATATCGGATTGGCAGGGTTAGCGTCTATCGGTATATTGCTATTTGTCTTCTATATCTATTTACCCCTAAGTACAAATCATGGTGAGAGTATGACCGTCCCAAATCTCGAAGGCATACTTTTGGAAGAACTGGATGAATTTTTGGAAGAGCGAGACTTAAGATACGAAGTTGAGCCAGACTCAGGCTATTCACCCAAGTATCCTCCATACGCAGTTCTAAAACAGTTTCCGTTGGCGAATGCCAAGGTAAAAGAAGGAAGAAAGATTTATATCACACTAAACTCTGCGAAACCTCCTGTTGTAAAAATGCCAAAACTAGTTCAGATATCGCTGAAAGATGCACAACTACAGTTGAGAAGTCTTGGATTATTACTTGGTGATGTGCGATACAAACCTGACTTTGCATTGAATTCAATTCTTGGGCAATATTATAAAGGGGAAAAAATTCAGCCCGGTTCAGAAATACCAAAAGGAGCAAGGATCGATTTTGAGGTTGGCGATGGCTTAGGAAAGCAGACTTTTCAGATGATGAATCTCTCGGATATGCAACTCGATGAGGCTGTTTTTGTCATGCGAGGGTATGGGCTCAAGCTGGGCGATGTATTCTATGAAAAGGAGGGTAAGATTATTCGAGAAAAAGAAGATGCAGATGGTGAGATAGTAATCGAATCTTTAGACGCGAAACCTGGTAGGGTATTCCGACACTCACCAAGTGCTAAAAAAATCGCCAAAATTGGCCAGGAAATTGATCTCTGGATTGTAGAAATGGATTCTACCCAAATCGATGAAGTGCCCACCCTGGAATAAGATTTGAATTGTTGACTACTTGAATAATAATAATTACACTGGCCGTTTATACTGTATGAATTGGAAGAGACATCGGATAGGTTTGATTGCGTGCATAATGTTGGCATCATTTACCTGCTATGGTCAGCTCAGTATCCGCCCCTTTGGTACATCTAATAGTGATGAGGGGAATTCACAGGCAAGAAGTCTGGCAACTCGTGATACCATCAATCTGCCATTTTGGGATGATTTTTCGTTTACCACCATTACTCCAGACACCTCCTTGTGGGAATCCAATACCGGAGTATTTGTAAATGGTACACTGGGAAAGCAAGCTCCAACCATCAATGTGGCCTCGTTTGATGGAGTTGATTTAAGCGGTAATCCTCATAATCCAGATGGGGTCACCAGCATAACTACAGACGTGCTCGTTTCACAGCCCATTGATTTGGAAGCAGTCGCATCTGATAAACAGGACTCGGTGTACTTATCATTTTATTGGCAAATGGAAGGGTTTGGCGAAGTGCCAGAACAGAAAGATTCGTTGAAGCTAGATTTTTTGAATAACATAGGTGAATGGAATAATGAATTTTTTTTATTAGGAGAGGCTGAAAATCAAAGTGATGCATTTACAAAACATGAGATAAAAATAGATAGAGAAGAATATTTTCATTCCGGGTTCCAGTTTAAGTTCACCGCCGTTGGAAATTCTACCGGACCTTTTGATGCCTGGCACATTGACTATGTCTATCTCAATCAGGACCGAGCCATAGAGAACGAGTCCTTAGTTGATCGAGCTGTGGCAGATCCTCCTACCTCCATTTTTAGTCAGTACACCAATATTCCGTACGATATACTATTTGAGTTTCCTGATACCATTTATCAGGATATATCATTTGAATTTCTGACTTTAGAAAACAAAGTGCATCCTGTCGAGTTTGAGTACACGCTTACTAATTATGACTATCCTAATACTGATAGTGCAGCGATTAATGCCACTCTGCTATATATTAATGATGTCGATGACAATTTTTCGATCCCCAGATTCGGAAGAAATACCAATTCTATTCCTGCTTTAAATAGTTCCTATTTTACTGGTTTTGATTCATTATTTATAGAGGCAGAATTGATTTTTTCCTCGACAAGTGATGGTTATTTTGTAAAGTCAGTGGATGGGGTTGGCTCTGAGGAAGAGCGTACAAAGACTTTTTATATAGATGAAGACTACAACTATCGCTTGAACGATACCGTGAGGACTTACTTCGAGATTCATGAAACCTTGGCATATGATGATGGTCAGGCCGAATACGCCGCTGGACTCAATAAAACGGATGCTCAGATTGCCGTTTATTTCAATATCCCAAGTGAAGACACCTTGACTCATATAGATATATATTTCCCACAGATCAATCCGTCTTCTGCTGGCAAGAGAATTTTTCTATATGTCCTGAGTGATCTATCTGGCGAACCCAGGTCAGTGAGGCGGGTCGAAGAATTTATCATACCTGGCGATGCACAACTCAATGAATACGACAGATTCGAATTCGAATTTCCAGTCATCGTCTCAGGAGAGTTTTATATCGCCCTACAGCAGTTTACCAATGACTATATTGGGATTGGTCTTGATAACAATAATCTGCTGGGTCTTCAGAAAATCTGGGTTAACACTGAAGACTCGTGGTCTCCAAACCTAAAAGTAGAAGGGATAATAATGATGAGACCGGTATTTGCCGACTCGGATTTTGTCGTAGCAGATGCTGCTATTGATGAACCATCACAAATCAATATTTATCCTAACCCAGTAAATCAAACACTACACATAGAAGGCAACATTGAGAGCTTTGAGGTATTTGATCCATCCGGAAGAATGATTTACTCTGGTCAGTCGAACTCATTGTCAACCGCCTCCTTTTTGGATGGTATATATCTTCTCAAGGTTAGAGCAAGAGAATCGACGCAGGTCCATAAGATAATTGTCAGACATTAGAGATTTGGAAAAAGTCGCTGGCTAAGACAATCGGTTTTTGTAATCAGAGTATTCAAAGCTTTTGACCAATTCATACTCTCCACTTTTTTTGAGGATAGCTATGGCAGGATGCTGCACTCCGTTAAATGTGCTAGTCTTGACCATCGTATAATGCATCATATCTAAGAATTCAATCTCGTCGCCAATATGTAAGGGACGATCAAAAGAATAGAGATCCAGGTAATCACCAGCCAGACAGCTTACTCCACCCAATCTATACTGATATGTTCCCTTGTTGGGGTCGATGTATCCCTCCTTTAGATTTGGGCGATAGGGCATTTCAAGGCAATCAGGCATATGACAGGTAAATGACCCGTCAATTATTGCTGTCTTGATTCCTCCATTATCCACAAGATCCAGAATCGTAGTTTTGAGTGTGCCAGTCTCCCAAGCGAATGCACTTCCGGGTTCCAAAATAATGTGTACATCATGCTTCTGGCGAAAAGCTGACAGAATCTCAATCAAGTGTTTCGTATTGTAATCATTCCTCGTCATGAGGTGACCGCCACCCATGTTGACCCATTTGATTTGCTTTAGCAAATCTCCAAACTTGGTCTCAAGTGCCAGCAAGGTCTGCTCTAAAGCATAAGAGTTTGATTCACAGAGCACATGAAAGTGGAGGCCTTCTACAAAGTCCGGAATTCCGCCAGTCAATGATTCGGACTTTACACCTAATCTGGAAGTCGGTGACGATGGATTATATAGTTCCGTTTCTACGTCCGAATACTCCGGGTTGACCCGAAGACCTATAGATACTCCTTTTTCTACTGCTCTTTTTCCAAATTTATCCAACTGACTCAGAGAATTGAATGAAATGTGACTCGAACCATTCAGTATTTGTTCTATTTCACTTTCCTTGTATGCGACTGCATAAGTGTGAGCCTTTGTTTTCATGTGCTCATTACAAAGCATCATTTCATGAACAGAACTGGCTGTAGCTCCTTTGATATATTTTCTGACCAAAGGAAAAGTACTCCACATGGCAAAACCCTTGAAGGCAAGAATGATTTCGATCTGCGCCTTATCGGATACCTCCTGGATTAAGCGTAGATTACGTTCTAACGCCTCTTCCTGAAGAACAAAACAAGGGGAGGGAATCGGATTAGTCATTACACCTCAAGGTCAATATTGTGTTGCTCGTGCCAAGGGAGACCTTCTGTGTTCAATTTGTCCATGAATGGATCAGGATTGAATTCCTCTACATTGAATACCCCAGCCCCTGACCATTCACCATTGAGTACCATCATGGCGCCAATCATGGCAGGTACACCGGTGGTGTATGAGACACCTTGAGCCCCAGTTTCATTATAAGCTTCCTGATGCTTACAATTGTTGTATATATAATAGGTCGTTTCCTTGCCATCTTTTATTCCCTTGATTCTACAGCCGATCGACGTCTCTCCTTCATAGTTTTCGCCAAGGCTGCCGGGGTCTGGTAATACGGCTTTCAAAAATTGTAGAGGTACGATTTCTTGACCGTTATAATTGACAGGTTCAATGCCTGCCATGCCGATATTTTGAATAACTCTAAGATGAGTGAGGTATTCATCACCAAATGTCATCCAAAACCGTGCTCTTTTTAGCGAAGGAAAATTTTTCACAAGAGACTCGAGTTCTTCATGATAGATCACATACGAAGCTCGTTCTCCAATATTTGGATAGGACAATTCTTTGCGAATCTCGTGTGGATTGGTTTCGACCCACTCTCCATTTTCATAATATTTTCCCTTCTGGGTAACCTCGCGTATGTTTATTTCGGGGTTGAAGTTTGTAGCGAACGCTTTACCATGGTCTCCTCCATTGCAGTCTACAATATCGAGATAGTGAATCTCATCAAAATGATGCTTGGCGGCATAGGCAGTATATATACTAGTCACTCCAGGATCAAATCCACAACCCAATACAGCAGTTAGTCCTGCTTCTTTAAATCTATCTTGATACGCCCATTGCCATTTATACTCAAATTTGGCCTCGTCTTTAGGTTCATAATTAGCAGTGTCAAGATAATGTGTACCAGTAGCCAGACAGGCATCCATGATCGTTAAATCCTGATAGGGAAGAGCGACATTGATAATGAGTTTAGGATTAATTTCTTTTATCAGCGAGACTAGTTCAGGGACATAATCAGCATCGACTTGAGCGGTTTTAATCTCAATACCGAGGTCGGATTTTACGTCTTTAGCAATTTGATCGCACTTTGATAGCGTCCGGCTTGCCATCCATATATCAGAAAAAGTATCTGAATTTTGCGCACATTTGTAGGCTACAACACGACCCACACCACCAGCGCCAATTATTAATATTCTTGACATCACATATAGGGTTTTTGAAATTTCAAATTTATATAAGGTTGTCGTCTATTTTACACAGATGGAATTTATTAATTCAAATCAGGGTTATTAATTACGAATACATAAATTTTATTTAAATTGTAGAGTGCAATCATTAAATCAACGGGATTGATGCCTCAATTGTAAATCAAAAAAACCAATGATAAAAGCATATTCAACGCCACTCAAAAATTGTTTTCTTTTTGCTGTAATTATGTTTCTAGGCAGCTGTTTGTCTCAAAAGGATTTCATTACAGACTCAGATTATAGTTATGGAGGAAAATTTAAGAAGTACAGGACTTATAGCTTCATGTCTAGCCCTGAAAATGATACTTTGTATCATAAAGAGATACTTGAGAAAACTATAGCCTCCAGAATGGGTGCTCAAGGATACTTTAAGCAGGCTAAAAAGCCAGATTTACTGGTGATGTACAAAATCTTTTATGATGATTTTTCACTTAGAGGGTACAATCAGCCACAGTTTGAAAACTGGGTCAATAATGAGGTAGCCCCCGAAGAAGGAAGCAGACAAACGGCATCTTCAGATGACTTCTTTGAAGATGATGAGGTAACTAGTGAGGAATATCGAGTGAGTAACTATGAAATGAATGACGGAACTCTGCTTGTTGTTTTCTTTGATAGAAAGAAAAAACAAACTGTTTGGCAAGGATATGCATCAGGCGTATTCTCAAAAGATAAAAAGGATTCTAGAAAAAATATCAAGGTGGCGACCTCCAAAATATTTAATGAATTCAGACTAATAGCTGATGGATATGTCATTAAAGGTGGCTGATATTTGATCCACAACAAGAAATGTAGAGACCCAATAGATATTGGGTCTTTTTTTTTAGCTTATTTTGCCAGCTCGAACTTTTAATTAAAGATAGATACAATGTCCAAACCCCTAATATTAATATCTAATGACGACGGAGTGACTTCAGCAGGTATAAGAAAGCTGGTAGAGCTCATGGCTCAAATTGGGGAAGTCGTGGTAGTAGCGCCAGATGGCCCACAGTCCGGTATGGGACATGCGATTACGGTAGGGGATACACTACGATTGTCTAAAACGGATATATTTGGGGATATTCAGGCCTATAAATGTTCAGGTACACCGGCTGATTGTATTAAGCTGGCCAAACATGAAGTACTCAAAGGAAGAAAGGTGGATTTGGTCGTAAGTGGAATCAACCATGGTTCGAACACCAGTATAAGTGTGCTCTACTCAGGCACCATGTCTGCTGCGATAGAAGGTGCTATAGAAGGTACACCTGCCATAGGTTTTTCCCTATGTGATTTTAGCTGGCATGCCGATTTTTCTCATGTCGACGAATATGTTTTGAAAATAGCGAATGAGGCACTCAGTCATGGATTGCCAGAAGGCATAGCATTGAATGTGAACATACCACCAAAACAATACAAAGGAATCAAAGGTATTAAGATCACCAGGCAGGCAAATGCCAGATGGGAGGAGGAATTTGACAAGCGTAGAGACCCTCACGGAAGGGACTACTATTGGATGGTTGGCAACTTTGTAAATCATGATAAAGGAGAAGACAATGATGAGTGGGCTATTGCCAACAACTACATATCTATAGTTCCTTGTCAGTTTGATTTGACTGGCCATCACGCATTCAGTCATTTGAACGAAAAATGGGACTTGTGATTCTTAGTAGCTAGAACACAAATGTGCGACTGATTAATAATTGACCCGTTTTAATATCAAAAAGCTTGGTAAAATAATTATCAATGCGTTGCTCTTTTTAAGTATTTAATCTACTTTTGCACTTCAAAATTTTTAAACTAAATATTTCATAATGAAAAATTACGAGACGGTATTCATTTTAACTCCCGTTTTGTCTGATGATCAGATGAAGGATGCTGTCGGAAAGTTTAAGAAGGTTTTGGTTGACAATGGTGCGAAAATCATCAATGAAGAAAACTGGGGCCTTAAGAAATTAGCTTATCCGATTCAGCACAAAAAAACAGGGTTTTATCAGTTGTTCGAGTTTGAAGCAGAATCTACTTTAGTAGATGCGCTTGAAACTGAATACAGAAGAGACGAGAAAATCTTAAGATTTTTGACAACAGCATTGGACAAGCATGCATTAGCTTACAATGTGAAGAGAAAAGGTGGTGCGTTCAACAAAAAGAAAGAGGAGGCTAAATCATGACATTAGTAAACGAAAAAATCAACAGATCCGATCAGAAATCTAAATACTGTAGATTCAAGAAAAACGGTATCAAATACATTGATTATAAGGATCCTAATTTCCTTTTGCAATTCATCAATGAGCAAGGCAAAATTTTACCAAGAAGATTGACTGGTACAAGTCAGAAATTTCAAGGTAAAGTGTCGCAAGCAGTTAAAAGAGCTAGACATATTGCATTGTTGCCATATGTTACTGATTCACTTAAATAAGACAAGGACATGGAAATTATATTGAAAGAAGATATCAAAGGCCTTGGTTATAAGAATGATACAGTTGATGTAAAGCCTGGGTATGGTAGAAACTATTTGATCCCTCAAGGATTTGCAATTATCGCTAGCGTATCAAATAGAAAGATGATCGCTGAGAACATCAAGCAGGCTGCTCACAAAGCTGAGAAGTTTAGACAAGATGCAGAAGATTTAGCTAAATCTATCGGAGATGTAGTTTTGGAAATCAAGACAAAAGCAGGAGAGAGTGGAAAGATTTTCGGTGCTATTACATCATTGCAAATTTCTGATGCTTTGACAGCAAAAGGATTCGATATAGATAGAAAGAAAATCAGCTTTGAAACTCAAGTGAAAAACTTGGGTGAATACAAAGTATCCCTGGACTTGCATAAAGAAGTTCAGCATGAGGTTTCCATTAGCGTGGTAGCTGAATAAGCTGATTAAGCTTAAAATATTGAAAGCGGCACTAGCGATAGTGTCGCTTTTTTTTTGCCTAATGGAAATTACAATTCTAAACTGTATTGGTGACATGTCGACACGCTGAGTGGTGGGTTTTACTTGCTGAGCGGTTCAAATATGCCCTATTGGGTGCTGATTCACCCTGGTTACAGCATATTTTGCACTTCCGCTACAGGCTTTACCCATTGAGCTAAATAATTACAATTCTTAGATCATAATATCTAGCTTCTAAATTGGTAAGCGCATACCTAGTTTAAATTAATTATTTACTTAAACCAACTAACTATGAAACACTCATATCAAAATATGAGCTGGAGAAAGTGCGTCCATCGCAGACTACATCTATTATCCTACATTTTATTATTGCAATTATTGTTCATTTTTCACAGCCAAGCTCAGGTTAACACAGGAGGAAATGCAACAACAGCTGATCATTCTAAGCAAATAATTGGGTACATCACTCAGTGGGATGCATGGAAAGCAGCCAATGCAGGTTTGCCCGCCGCAGGTGCACTGACACACATGAATATTGATTATTCAAAGTATACTATACTTAATTATTCCTTCTTTGGTGTAGCGCAAGATGGGTCACTCCATAGCGGTGATCATAGAAACAAGAATATATATCAACCCACAGAAGTGCAAGCTCCTGGCGATTTGTTGTTTACTGATATATATAGTAGCTGGGATTTTCACATTTTGTTTGGAGAACTTGATGCTGTCCAGTTTATCAATGAGGAGGTAAAAACACGTGCAGCATCCTATGGATATGTTGTAGAGGTAGGAGGCAACACCTGGAGCCACCCAGAATGGGGTCTCAATGGGTCTCTTCCATTGCCTCTTCCAAAAGAAGGCGGAGCACCAGGCATCTTAGAAATGGCTCATCAAAATGGCGTCAAAGTGATGGCGTCCATTGGTGGATGGAGCATGTGCAAGCATTTCCCTGAAATGGCAGCAGATCCAGTCAAGCGTGCCACGTTTGTCGCCGACTGCCAAAAGCTGATCAACATGGGATTCGACGGTATAGACTTGGATTGGGAGTATCCCGGACCCTATGCTGGAATGAATTTTACTGGTTCAGTAGCAGATTATGCCAATTATACTATCCTGGTTCAGGAAATAAGAGACGCCATCGGAGCCGACAAGCTTATTACCGCAGCTTTTGCCGCCTCAGTACCAAAACTGCAAGGTTTTGACTGGCCTGCATTGTCTCAGACGATGGATTATTTCAATATCATGTCCTATGACTTCAACGGAGGATGGTCAAACAAAGCCGGGCATAATTCCCCGCTTTATGCATATGACAATGCGGAAGCTCCAGAGTTTAACTGGCACTCCACCTTGACCGGATTAATAGGAATGGGAATACCCGCTTCTAAAATTAATATGGGGTCTGCCTTTTACGGCAGAGGGGTAATTACCGATGGATCAGCGGCTTTAAATGCCACTACAGTGAAAAGGAATGAGACAGTGCAGCCTGATGGGCCGATCACTACATGTTCTGACTTTACCAACTGGCCCCGTGATGTATATGATGGTACACCTAATTACTTTTATATAAAGCAACAAGCTCTAGGAGTAAATAGTGGATGGACAGAGCACTGGGATGATCAGGCAAAAGTGCCCTATCTGACCAAGGATAACTTCTTTTTAAGTTATGATAATGAGCAATCGATCGGTTTAAAAGCACAATATGTAATAGACAACCATCTGGCTGGTACAATTGTTTGGACCGTATATGGTGATCTTGAAATTAGCGGTACGGTAGAGTCATTTGGCACCAAGCTAAAGAGATGGTCGAATGTAAGCTCTGAACTTATAAATACAATCAATGAGGTATTCGCTGATGGAAGCACACCCCTAAACCAACCACCTACTGCAAGTCTAATCAACCCTCAAGACGGTGCTTCCTATCAAACTGGTGAAACAATTACTATAGAAGCCAATGCATCTGATTCAGATGGGACTGTTTCAAATGTTGAATTTTATGCAGATGGAATAAAGATTGGAGAAGATAGCTCCTTACCATATAGTTATAGCTGGTCTAATGTAACGATAGGCAGCTATTCTCTTACCGCAAGAGCTACGGACAATGAAGGAGCCATAGGGATTTCATCTTCCGTGAACGTAATTGTTTCTGATAGTACGGCTGGGGTCGCTCCTCAGGTGAGTATTACCAATCCATTGTCTGGCACTGAGCTAACAACCGGTTCGTCTGTCACTCTAACAGCATCAGCCTCTGATAGTGATGGAGTCATTGCCAGTGTAATATTTACTATCGGTGGACAGGATTATCCAGCCGTCTTGAGTGGATCAAATTATGTTGCAAGTTGGACGCCAGGTTCGGATGGATCATATACAATTCTGGTCACTGCGTCCGACAATGACACTATGACTGCATCCGATCAAGTCTTGGTGAGTTCTACTACTTCAACTACCTGTTCGGCACCCAATTGGGACAATGCCATTGTCTATCTTGGGGGAGATCAAGTAGCTCACGAGGGTATACTTTATCAAGCCAATTATTGGACACAAGGGAATAATCCCGCCACTAACAATGGTCAGTACGCGCACTGGCTGGAGCTGGGTCCCTGTGGCGATCCTCAGAACATGGCTCCGACTCTAACGATCACCAGCCCTGATGATAATACATCATTCAACGAAGGATCAATCTCTATTGAAGTAAATGCTTCTGATTCAGATGGAGCCGTTGTTCTGGTTGAGTTTTTTGTTGATGGAGTCAAAATTGGAGACGACAGTGCAGCGCCATATTCGATCTCTCAATCTTTTCTCGTTGGCAACTATTCATTAACTGCTGTGGCTACAGATGATTTTGGTGATAGCACTACCTCATCCATAGTGAATATCACTGTCACCGCAGTTGGTAGCAATGTTCCGCCATCGGTTAATATTACCAATCCTATAGACGGGTTAAGTATAACCGAAGGGACTATCGTGTCTATCGAGGCAGACGCCAGTGATTCAGATGGCACAGTGACTAAAGTTGAGTTTTTCGTAGCCGGATCAAAAGTAGGAGAAGACTTGTCGTCTCCATACAGCTTTGATTGGATTAGCTCGGAAGGGAGTTTTGCTTTGACTGCTGTGGCAACAGATAATGAAAATGCATCAACTACCTCAGCTGGTATCAATATCAGTGTAACAGGCGATGTTGGGACATGTGACGCACCTCAGTATCAGGAAGGCGGAGGATATGTCGCAGGTAGTGAAGTGCAAAATGGTGGTAAGAAATACCAGTGCAAGGATTATCCGTTTAGCGGATGGTGCAACGGTTCGGGCTGGGCTTATGAGCCTGGAATCGGCAATCATTGGCAAGACGCCTGGAATGATTTGGGCGAATGCGGAACAAACCCACCAGGTAATCAGGTGCCAGTGGTTTCTATTTCATCCCCATCAAGTGGAACCAATTTTAACTCCGGGACATCAATCAATATTGCAGCTTCAGCTTCAGATCCGGATGGCACCATTTCAAAAGTGGAGTTTTATGTGAATAGCGTCAAAGTAGGAGAGGATTTGTCTTCACCTTACAACTTTTATTGGACCTCATCGGATGGTACTCATCAGCTAATGTCTAAGGCTACCGACAATGAAAACGCATCAACCGAATCTGCCATTGTCAATATTACCGTAGGCACTGTGACACCTCCCACTGGAGATTTGCCCGATAGGTTATTAGTAGGCTATTGGCACAATTTTATCAATGGCGCCGGAGGTATGAAGCTTAGCGAAGTCTCAAACAAATGGGATGTAATCAATATCTCCTTTGCAGAGCCGTCAACTCAACTGGGTGCTACAATGGTATTTACTCCAGACAACTCCATTTATCCGACAGTTCAAGAATTCAAAAACGATGTAGCCGCACTGCAAAGTCAAGGTAAGAAAGTGCTGATTTCTTTGGGCGGAGCCAACGGAGCTATTCATTTGAATACTGCGGCGGACGCCCAAGCTTATAGCAATTCCATGATTAACATTATTACCGAATATGGATTTGATGGGCTGGACATAGATTTAGAAGGGAGTTCACTTTCGTTGAATGCTGGAGATAGCGATTTCAGAAATCCAACAAGTCCAAAGATTGTCAATTTCATTAACGGTACACAGACGATTCTTAATCATTTTGGACCTGGATTGATTCTTACAGCTGCACCAGAAACACTCTATGTTCAAGGTGGATTAAACAACTATGGAGGAGGTGCTGGAGCTTATTTACCAGTCATTTATGCCTTCAAAGATCGTTTGAACTACATCCATGTTCAGCATTATAATACAGGTTGTATGCTGGGCTTGGGCCAAAATAGTCCATGTTACCAGCAGGGGACTGCTGATTTTCAAGTGGCTATGGCGGAGATGCTGTTGCAAGGGTTTCCAGTACCGGGTCACGTACAGGGATTTCCTGCTTTGAGACAAGATCAAGTCGCCATCGGATTGCCAGCATCACCACAAGCAGCAGGAGGAGGGTATACCAGTCCATCTACGGTACATCAGGCACTTGATTATTTAGTAAAAGGGATCCCATATGGAGGAAATTATACTTTGGTGAATTCGTCCGGCTATCCGAATTTTAGAGGATTGATGACCTGGTCGATTAACTGGGATGAGTTCTACAACTTTGAGTATTCAAACAATCACAGAACCTATTTGGATGATTTGGGCCCTGCTAATGCGCGAGTTGGTAGCGAAGCCAATGAAGAGGAGCTGGTAAATAGTGATTTGAATACCATATTATGTTACCCCAATCCCTTTAGTCAAAAAGTGACATTTTCTTTTTCGTTGGAAGAAGAACACGAGGTGACCCTAACTATTTACAATCAGATAGGAGCCAAAGTGTTAGATTTGATCCAGGGCGAGACTTATTCCGCAGGTTCTCATAGAGTATTGTGGGATGCCAGTCAAATGTCGAAAGGCTTATATTTGTTTAGGCTGGGTATTGGAAACGAAACCAAAATACACAGGGTAGTCAAACATTAATTAGAATAAATTTGGAGCCAACGCTTCTAATAGAAACAAATTGTAAAAACCAGGAATAGCCTTAGTGTTATTTCTGGTTTTTATTCTAGTGCCCATCTATCATTCATATGCTGTTGAAAAATACTACCTGTACCCAATGTAAGAGGTTTTAAATGATTCTCGGTTCTTAATTTCCTTACATTTGAGATAGTACTCCACATCAATTACTTCAGCTGGAGCATGATTCTGTTTTTTTATAACCTTGTTCACAATTTTAAATAAGAATGTCATAATCGAGTTTTTAAATAGTTATCAATAGACTGTTAGCTTTAAATAATTCAAGATTACCTCTTGACGAATGTGTTTCAATTGTGTGCTTACAAATTGAATTTGCTTAAGTGGTTAGACTAGTTAATTAATCAATAGCCAGATCGTGTTGGTTAGGATGACTTTCGCATCAATTTAGATGTCAAGAAGAAATCCAACCATGACTAATTTCATAGAACTAAATTAATGGTCAGGCCGATGACAAATAGGACTCTTGAGGCGACTATTAGGCCAGAATAGTCAATAAAACGGACATGTTTAAAGTATCTAGTGGTATGAATGGGACATTTTGAGTTCGTCAAGTTTAATATTGCCTTATCTTTGATAAATGGTTATTGTCAATTCAAATAATTTCAGAACAGAGTACCATCCAAAACCGACCTCATTGCAAATCAATCACTCAGATCGATTGTTTACAGTTGGTTCATGTTTTTCTGAAACCATTGGACAACGCCTTCATAACAGCAAATTTTCAGTAGACGTTAATCCTTTTGGAACTGTATACAATCCAATGTCGATTTTTAAATTGCTTACATCTTGTGAGATTGACGAGCGGAAACTGGTTGAAGTTGGAGGACAATACTATCATCACGATTTCCATTCAAAGTTTACTGCTCGTGACGAAGAAACCCTAATGACTCTTCTGAGCTTAGTCAGGAATGAGAGCGTTGAAAAATTGAAACAAGCAAGTTTTTTGTTCATTACCTTGGGCACCGCATACGTATATGAACTAAAATCAACAAATGAGATCGTTTCCAATTGTCATAAAGTTCCTCAGAGAGAATTTGATAAGCGCCTTTTGACACTCGATGAGATGTCATCAGCATTTCAAGAATTTAAAGCCAAATTAGAAGCCATTAATCCGGATCTCAAGATCATATTCACTCTAAGTCCGGTTAGACATATCAAAGATGGTTTAGTTGAAAACCAACTGAGCAAATCAATTTTAAGAGTATGTTGTCATGAATGGTCAAAATCCTCGAGTATGTCCTATTTTCCTTCTTATGAGATGATGATTGATGACCTCAGAGATTATCGTTTTTATAAAAACGATATGATTCATCCTAGTGAAATGGCTGAAGACTACCTCTGGGAAAAATTTCAACTCGCCTACTTCTCAAATCAAACCCAAATAATGCTCACCGAATGGGACAAAATCCGAGCAGCTTTGTCACATAGACCATTCAATCCGATGTCCGATAATCATCAGAAATTCTTAAGGAATCAGCTGACCAAACTTGATATATACTCCGAGTATTTTGATGTCACAGAAGAAAAAAATATACTCGAACAACAATTATTGGATCTGGACTCTTGAAATTTATTCAATAACTCAGGGTATAAATTACGTTTTCTCTAAAAATTCAATGATTAATTAAATATCAGGACAAATAGTTGCGGGTTTGTTAATCGTTTGCTTTCCTTTGTGTCGTTCAAAGATGAAAAACACACAAGCACATATCGCTTTCATTGCTACTACTCCTGCACCTAGGAGGAACAACAGGCCCGTTGGGGTCTGCTAGTGATAGGTTGCCTATGCGGTAACCTCTATTCCAACATTGATTTCAAAATATTTATTTAACGTTTAAAGTTCATACATTATGAACGTGGATGTGCAATATGCAACCATTGAGCATGTGAAATTTGCTCAGGAAATTTGTGATTTAATTGAATCTGCGGCAAAAGCTCGTGGAACTGGAATTGCAAAAAGAGAACCCGAATATATTCGACATAAAATCGAAACACAGCAGGCGGTAATAGCTACCAGTGCTGGCGAATTGGCAGGGTTTTGCTATATAGAAACCTGGCAGAATAAAGAGTATGTTGCCAATTCGGGACTTGTAGTCAGTCCAAAATTTCGCAATATTGGTTTGGCGAAGAAAATCAAAAAGAAAGTCCTGCTTCTCTCTCAGGAAAAATTTCCAAATACGAGATTGTTTGGTATTACTACGAGTCTCGCAGTTCTCAAAATCAATTACGAGCTGGGCTATCGTCCGGTGACTTTCTCAGAGTTAACTACAGATGATGCATTTTGGAATGGATGCAAAAGCTGTCCAAATCATGACATTTTAGAACGAAACAATCGCTCTAACTGTCTTTGTACCGGTATGCTGATGGATGAAAAATCTCAGACAAAACCGAAGCAGCAAGGTATGATCGCTAAACGACTCCAGCGACTCACCAATTTTAAGAAAAAAGGAATATTGAATAAAAAGAAATGAGCAAGAAGAAAGTAGTACTAGCATTTAGCGGAGGATTGGATACGACCTATTGTGCCTTTTATCTCAAGGATCTAAATTATGAAGTCCATACCGTGTTGGTCAATACAGGAGGCTTTTCGGCAGAAGAGATAGAACAGACTGAAAAAAGAGCACATTCCTATGGTGTAGATTCGCATCGCTGCTTAGAGGAGACATCTGACTTTTATGATAATTGTCTAAAGTATCTGATCTTCGGCAATGTCTTGAAAAACAATACTTATCCACTGTCTGTAAGTGCAGAGCGAGCTTTTCAAGCTTTGGCTATAGCCAAGTTTGCAAAGTCCATAGATGCAGATTGCATAGCACATGGAAGTACAGGTGCTGGAAATGATCAAGTCCGTTTTGATTTAATCTTTCAAATCATCTGCCCTGATGTTGAAATCATCACACCCATCAGAGATAATAAACTTACCAGACAGCAAGAGATCGAATATCTGGCGACCAAAGGAGTCAACATTTCCTGGGAGAAGGCCAAATATTCAATAAACAAAGGACTGTGGGGGACCTCCGTCGGTGGAGATGAAACCCTGACCTCTCATCTTTCATTGCCAGAAAGCGCCTACCCTAGCCAGGTAGAGAAAGATGGAAGTGAAGAAATAGAATTGCAATTTGAAAATGGAGAACTAGCAGGGCTAAATGGGAAATCTATGAATCCTGTGGAAGCTATTTTCGCAATCAATGAGATTGCGTCTGAATATGGAATAGGCAGAGATGTACATGTAGGAGATACCATCATCGGAATCAAAGGTCGAGTTGGTTTTGAAGCTGCCGCTCCCGTAGTTATACTCAAATCTCATCATACGCTTGAGAAACATGTGCTTACCAAATGGCAGCAACACTGGAAAGAACAGCTGGCTAACTGGTATGGGATGCTCCTTCATGAAGGTCAATTCCTGGACCCAGTGATGAGAGACATCGAGGTTTTTCTGCAAAGCACTCAAAAAAATGTATCCGGGACTGTCAAGGTCAAATTAGCACCTTATCGATTTGAAGTACTTGGGATCTCCTCTGACAAAGATCTGATGAGTTCAACATTTGGGCAGTATGGGGAAATGAATAATGGCTGGTCAGGAGAAGACGTGAAAGGCTTCACAAAGATATTAGCCAACCAGTCAAAAATCTTTAATTCAATCAACTCATGATAAAGGCGGGAATAATTGGCGGTGCGGGGTATACAGCGGGAGAGTTGCTGAGAATATTGGCTCATCATCCAATGGTGAAAATATCCTTTGTACACAGCAGCAGTCAGTCTGGTGAAAAGATACATACGATTCACAAAGATTTGATTGGAGAACTAGAAGAGTCTTTCACAGATCAAGTTGCCCTTTCTGTAGATGTGATTTTTATCTGCTCAGGGCATGGAAAGACGCAGGAGTTTTTGGATTCATATGCCCTTCCTGAAGGCATCAAAGTGATTGATCTGAGCAACGATTTTAGACTCAAGGCAGCAGGTAATGATTTTGTTTATGGGCTCCCAGAATTGAATCTAAATTCTATTAAAGAAGCCAAGTATTTAGCTAACCCGGGATGTTTTGCTACAGCCATTCAACTGGGTCTATTGCCATTAGCAGCCAATGGTTGGCTGGTAGAAGACGTGCATGTCAACGCACTAACAGGCTCTACCGGTGCTGGACAGCAACCGGGTCGCACATCGCATTATAGCTGGCGAAACAACAATATTTCCATCTATAAAGCATTCAATCACCAACATTTGGCCGAGATCAATCAATCCGTATTGCAGTTGCAAAACGATTTTTCTCATGACATAAAGTTTCTTCCGGTGCGTGGAAATTTTGCCAAAGGAATCTTCGCCTCCATGTACACCACATGTGAGATAACCGAAGAAGTGATTATCGATTCTTACCGCAAATTTTATGAGTCAGCTGCCTTTGTACATGTATTGGACGAAGCACCCGATATGAAGCAAGTCATTAATACCAACAAGTGCCTGATTCATGTGGAGAAACATGGTGATACAGTATTGGTGACCTCGGTGATAGACAACCTAATAAAAGGAGCCTCAGGCCAGGCCGTACAGAATATGAATATCATGTTTGGCTCGGACCAAAAAGAAGGACTGCGATTGAAAAGTAGTGGATTTTAACATTGATCAAAATACAATGAAAATAGCATTAATAGGAGTAGGGAATTTGGGATTTTCGATTGCCCAGGGTATCGCCGGTCAGAACCAATTTCAGGTGGATCAACTGACATTGACCAAACGAAATGTGACTGGATTGGCCGATAAATTTGACAGCAACAAAGTAAAAGTCACCTCGAGTAATATTGAAGCTGTACAGCAGTCGGATGTGATTATTCTATGTGTTCAGCCCAGCCAGATCAACAATGTCCTACAAGAGATCAAAGGAGTCCTTCTGGAAGGCCGACATGTTATTATCTCTACGGTAACTGGCCGTGCAATAGCCAATATTGAAGAGGTAATCGGTAAGGATAAAGCCGTGATCAGAAGCATGCCGAATACAGCTATATCCGTCGGTCAGTCCATGACCTGTCTGAGTGCCAATGAAGAGGGCCAGGACAAGTTGGGATTGGCTCAGCAGATATTCAATGCCTTAGGACAATCGCTGATTATCGAAGAAAATATGATGCAGGCAGCTACGGTTATTTGCGCAAGCGGAATCGCCTTTTGGATGCGCTTGATTCGTGCCACTACCCAGGGAGCCATTCAGCTGGGATTCGATGCTCCCGATGCTAAAAACATGGCTACACAAGCTTGTATGGGTGCTGCGAGCCTCCTGCTCAATTCTGACAGTCATCCCGAAGAGGAAATTGACAAAGTTACCACCCCAAGAGGTTGTACCATATCAGGATTGAACGAGATGGAGCATGAGGGGATGAGCTCTGCCTTAATCAAAGGACTGATGAAGTCGTATGACAAAATTTCTGACATCATATCAGACAAGTAGATGGAGAATTATAAAGTATATCCTGTTTTTGATATCAACATAGTGAAAGCCAAAGGAGCATACGTGTGGGATGATAATAATACACGCTATCTTGATATGTATGGAGGGCACGCAGTCATCTCCATTGGGCACTCACATCCAATGTATGTAGCCCGTCTGACCCAGCAAGTAGGTGAAATTGGATTTTATTCCAATTCTATCAAGATTCCAATTCAGGATCGTTTGGCTGAAGAATTAGGCACTCTATCCGGACTATCAGACTATCAACTATTTCTGTGCAACTCAGGAGCAGAAGCAAATGAAAATGCTTTAAAGCTGGCTTCATTTCAAACCGGTAGAAAAAAGATATTGGCATTCAAAAATGGATTTCATGGTAGAACCTCACTGGCAGTGGCTGCTACAGACAATCCCAAGATTCAGGCACCAGTCAATCCTACTGATCATATCGACCTAATAGCACTTAATGATATTGATGCTGCTCAATCGGCGCTGGCCACAGAAGAATATGCTGCGGTACTGATCGAGGGCATTCAGGGAATCGGAGGAATCCACGAACCATCCATTCAGTTTTTGCGCAAGCTAAAAGAAATCTGTCATGAGACAGGTACCATGTTGATACTAGATGAAATACAGTCAGGATATGGACGTACAGGTAAATTCTTTGCCTTTCAGTACGCTGAGATTAAGCCTGATCTGATCACGGTTGCTAAAGGCATGGGCAATGGTTTTCCAATCGGCGGAGTACTGATCTCTCCAAGGTTTGAGGCGACTTATGGTCAACTTGGGACCACCTTTGGAGGTAATCATCTCGCATGTGCAGCGGGACTTGCTGTACTTGAAGTATTGAAGGAGGAAAATCTGATGCAGAACGCACTCGAAATAGGTGAGTATCTCAAGAGTAACTTGGCACAGCTTTCGGCTATCAAAGAAACCCGTGGCAAAGGCCTTCTGCTCGGTCTGGAGTTTGAAGGATCAGTGAAAGAAATCCGTTCAAGACTGATCAGTGACTATAAGATTTTCACAGGTGCGGCCACAAGCCCTAACGTGTTGAGGTTATTGCCGCCATTAGGAATAGGTAAAAAGGAAGCAGACACATTTGTCAATGCTTTAAGAGAAATAGTTGATTGAATAAATCAATAGTCGAATACTTCCCTCGATGCTATACACTAGGGGAAGTATTTGAGAGACGTTATTAAAATAAGAAATTAAAACAAGACGCATGAATTTTTGCTCGATAGATGATGTAGATGACCCCCAGAGTTGGGTAGATGAAGCAATAGCGCTTAAGAACGAAATTGAGACCTATGGGCCTCATGTATATACTGGCAAGTCTATTTGTCTGTTATTCTTCAATCCAAGTCTAAGGACACGGTTGAGTATGCAAAAAGCAGCCTTTAATCTCGGTATACAGTCTTTCATCTTCAACCTGAATCAGGAAGGTTGGCAGCTTGAATTTGAGGACGGCACTGTAATGAATGGCTACACCAGCGAGCACATCAAGGAAGCCGCTGGCGTTCTGAGTAGCTACTTTGATGCCATAGGCGTACGTTCATTCGCTTCATTGAGCAATCAAGAAGATGACTATAGCGAGAAAGTATTCAATCAGTTTGTAAAACACTGTAGTATTCCTGTCATTAATATGGAGTCTGCGACCTTGCATCCATTACAGTCTTTAGCCGATATGATTACCATCAAAGAATTTGCAAAAGTGGACAAACCAAAGGTGGTCTTGTCCTGGGCACCGCACCCAAAGGCCCTGCCTCAGGCAGTAGCCAATTCCTTTTCGCAATGGGCCTCTCATATGGATTTTGATTTTGTCATTACTCATCCCGAAGGCTATGATCTCCATCCGGAATTTGTGAAAGGTGCGACCCTGGAATATGATCAGCGCAAAGCCTTTGAGGGAGCAGATTTTATATATGCAAAAAACTGGTCATCCTATACTGATTATGGACAAGTGCTTAGCCAGGACAAAAAATGGATTGTAGATCAACAGAAAATGAAACTGACGAATCAGGCCAAATTTATGCACTGTCTACCTGTCCGGAGAAATGTAATTGTCACTGACGAGGTGATCGATAGCGATGACTCCATCGTGATGCAGCAGGCAGCACATCGCGTGACATCAGCAAATCTGGTACTTAGAAAATTAATAGGATAGAAGCAAACTAACGGATCTATGGAAAAGCTGACAATCATAAAAATAGGTGGGAAAGTAATCAACGAAGTAGAAGCGCTCGATGCCTTTCTAAAGAAATTTTCTCAGCTGGAAGGTAAGAAAATTCTTGTCCATGGCGGTGGAAATATTGCATCTGAATGGCAAAGAAAATTAGGAGTCGAGCCCAAGATGATAGAAGGCAGGCGCATTACTGATCAGGCTACCATCGAGGTCGTAACCATGATTTATGCTGGATTAAACAAACAGATTGTCGCCAAGCTTCAAAGCCTTGATCTTCAGGCGCTAGGTATGTCCGGGGCCGATCTAAATCTCATCAGAGCATATAAGCGAATGAATATTGTAATTGACTACGGTTATGTTGGTGATATTGAGAAAGTTAATGATGATATATTAAACTCATTGATCAATCTTCAGATCACTCCAGTGATATGTGCTTTGACTCACGATAACAATGGTCAGCTGTTGAATACTAATGCAGATACCATTGCCTCTGCGCTCGCCGCATCGCTGAGTGAGAGGTTTGACGTAGACCTGGTTTATTGTTTTGAACAGCCCGGTGTGCTCAGTGATTTTGTCAACAAAACTGTGATTCCATTAATTGTGAAGAAGGATTATGAAGGTTTGAAAACCAAAGGAATCATCAACGACGGGATGATCCCAAAAATAGATAATGCATTTGATGCAATCGATGCGGGAGTGAAACATGTCAAGGTCTGTCACTTTGATAAAATAGACACAATTGACTCAGAACATTATTCAGGAACAGTGCTATGTCAGAAGGGCTAAATATCTATAACAAGGAGACACGTGAAGCGGTCGGTCTCTTGTCAGGCATGATCGAGATACCATCTCTTAGCAGAGACGAGGGTGAAGTAGTTGATTATTTGATTTCCTACTTTAAGACCAAAGACTTAGATACCGACCGTCATGGTAATAACATTTGGCTCAAGTCAAAAAAGTGGAACAATGACATGCCGACTATTTTGTTGAACTCGCATACTGATACAGTGAAGCCAGCCGAGTCCTACGCGCTAGAACCCTATCAGGCAATTCACCGTGAGGGCAGACTATATGGATTGGGCAGCAATGATGCAGGTGGACCATTAGTTAGTTTGATTCAAACTTTCTTGCACTACCATGACATGGAGGGATTGCCTTACAATCTGATATTGGCAGCCACGGCAGAAGAAGAAATATCTGGTGCAAATGGCGTGGCTTCTGTCTTACCACAGCTGGGTATCATCGACTTGGGAATCGTAGGAGAACCTACACAAATGAATCTTGCAATCGCAGAGAAGGGGTTAATAGTATTGGACTGTGAAGCCATAGGGATAAGTGGGCATGCGGCCAGAGATGAGGGAGCCAATGCGATCTACAAAGCTCTGACAGAAATTGAAAAACTGAAGTCTTATCGCTTTGATAAAGAATCTAAATGGCTGGGCCCTATCAAAAAAACTGTTACCATGATAGAAGCTGGCACTCAGCACAATGTGGTGCCTGACAGATGCAAGTTTGTGGTCGACGTACGAACAACTGATGCTTATTCCAACATGGAGACTGTGGATCAAATAAAGCAGTTGATGGATGTGCAAGTATCACCACGATCAGTACGTCTTAATCCATCAGGATTGCCTGCCACCCATCCGATCGTGGAAAGAGGAATCGGGCTGGGTATGGAAGTTTATGGTTCACCCACGCTTTCGGATCAATCCCTGATGTCTTTTGATACCGTCAAGATTGGGCCAGGGGACTCTGCAAGATCACATACCGCAGATGAGTACATTGGAATAAACGAAATAGAGGAGGGTATTAGTGGATACATCAACCTATTGAAAGATTTGAAATTGTAAACCGGTTAATGGATTGACCTACTTATTGAGTGTCAAACCATTGATCAATGATGAGAATATTATGAAACTCTGGGATAAAGGAACGAATGAGATATCAAAAGAAATCGAAGCTTATACAGTAGGCAGAGATCGAGAACTAGACCTGCTTCTGGCTCCATTCGATCTGTATGGTTCTATGGCTCATGCCACTATGCTTGAAAGTATAGGTCTGCTCAGCCACGACGAATTGGGTCAATTGTTGATCGAACTTAAGAAAATTAATCAGACAGTCGAGAAGAATGAATTCGTCATTGAGGAAGGTATCGAAGATGTGCATTCACAAGTCGAGTTGCTACTGACCCGGGCACTAGGCGACGTAGGAAAGAAGATTCACAGTGGCCGTTCTAGAAACGATCAGGTGCTTGTTGATCTCCGACTCTTTATCCGCCATGAAATTCAACAGTTGACAAGTTTAATTACTGATCTATTCATTACACTCAATGACTTGAGCAAGCAACATAAAGACGTTCTGTTACCTGGATACACTCATTTGCAAGTGGCAATGCCATCTTCTTTTGGACTTTGGTTCGGTGCGTATGCGGAAAGTCTAACGGATGATTTGCAACTGCTCCTGGCGGCCTACAAAATTACCAATCAGAATCCTCTTGGATCTGGTGCCGGGTATGGTTCATCCTTTCCGCTGGATCGGCAAATGACTACTGATTTACTTGGATTTGACGATTTGAGTTATAACGTGGTATATGCACAAATGAGCAGGGGCAAGGTAGAGAAATCAGTCGCTTTTGCTATGAGCAGTATAGCTGCTACACTTTCTCGAATGAGCATGGACATATGCTTGTACAATTCTCAGAATTTTGGTTTTCTTAAGTTGCCTGTAGAAATGACAACAGGCTCCAGCATCATGCCGCATAAAAAGAATCCTGACGTATTTGAATTGATTAGAGCAAAAATGAATAAGCTGCAGGTACTCTCTGGTGAAATCTCTTTGATTACCACCAATTTGCCTTCTGGATATCATAGAGATATGCAAACGATCAAAGAAACGTTTCTCCCAGCCTTTGATGACTTGAAATCAACACTTTCGATTTGCACATTCGCGATGAAAAAAATAGAAGTGAAAACTGAACTGCTGGAAGACCCAAAATACAACGACTTATTCAGTGTGGAAGAGGTCAATCGACTGGTCAATCAAGGTATACCATTTCGAGAGGCATATATTCAAGTGGGTAAGGCCATGGAAGCAGGAGGGAGTACATTAAATAAAGAAGTGAAGCATACTCATCTTGGAAGCATCGGCAATCCGGCTAACGAAGAAATCGAGAACAAACTACAGCAGATCATAAGTGCTTTTAATTTTGAAAAAGCTGAACAATCCATCAAAAACCTGACGGAGTAACAGTGTGAACAATTAGTTGTATTCCCAATGATTATTGGGTAAACTCAAGTTTTTTTGTCAATTGAAGAAAATGGATCAGGTTAGCGATGAAGCTAGAATCTGACCTCATGGATCTGGATAAAGGACTATCGCTCGAAAATTTGAATTCGATTTCCATCAGGGTCGAGAAGAATAAGCATTCGTTTTTTGGAAACCGGATCTTCTACCACATTGCCGTGGAATTGAGCACCAGCATTTTCAAGATGCTCGACCCACAGATCAAATTTAGTAACGCTGAATCCCACTTTGAATAGACCAGTGATCTTCGATTTTGAGTTGAAGTCAGCAATAAGGTCCTCCGGTTTTTGAGCATTGCCCAGTTCTATGAGTTCCAGTGCAGAATCGCCTCTTTTTAAATTGGCTTGCTTGAATTTCATCTCTGGGTATTCTTTGCTGTCAATGATTTCATAACCTAGCGTCGTTTGATACCAATCCAAAGATTTAGTCATATCCTTCACTAGTATAGCAGTGAAGTAAGGCTTGGGATCATCAAGGTCAGCCACTGTCCAAAACTTAAATGTGATAGAATGGTGAGGAGGAGAATTGTGCGCAGAACTTTCATTTCAATAGGCTTTAACTACCAAGTGTCATATTCGGAATTGTGACGATAAATTTGGTACCTTCTCCCAGGGTGGATTCCACCTCTATCGTACCATTTAACTTTTCAAGAGTCTCTTGTACAATGTATAACCCTAATCCCGATCCTTTGGCCTCTGGAGAAGCTCGATAAAACATGTCGAAAATGTTTGTAATGTACTGCTCTGCGATACCCACACCATTGTCTTCTATTTCCACACGCAACTCAGTTTGAGTGATTTCCGCTTCAATATTGACAAAGCTATCTTCTATTTCCGTTTTTTGATATTTGATCGCATTTGAAATGAGGTTATTAAAAATGATAGATAACCTGCGATCATCGCTATAAAGTTTGGCATGCTCATCAATATTGATCAATTTCAATAGGGTAGAGCACCCTGGCATATAGTTGAGGTGCTTGAAACTGTCTTCTATTAACAATGAGAAATCAACTTCGATACAATTGATTTCCAATCGGGTATTTCTTGAATAGTCTATAATGTCACTAATGAAGCGGTCGAGTTTTACTGTACTGTCTCTTAGCAGCTTTAGATACCCTTTGATATCATATTGAGTATTTTCATTTTCGATAATATTGAGCAAGCCAAGTATGGAAAGCAATGGTGCACGCAGGTCATGAGAGGTGCTATACACAAAACGGTCCATCTCTTCATTGAGTTTTTTGAGCTCCATGTTGGAATCCATCAGTTCGTCAGAGCTAAGATCCATGACCCGCTCGACTAGCTTTTGATCTCTTTCGAAATTGTCGTAGAAGAGACTGATACTGTTGAACAATGGTTCGAGATTTTCAGGTATGCCTTCGCCATTTGCATACTTCTTTATTTGACGGTTCAATATTTTGTTCAAGTCCGGCTTCATATTATTTCCTTGAATGTTGTAATCGTCATAGTATGGTTATGCAAGGCACTTTTCTGATTTTGGCGCTGCGGAGATATTTCTCCATACGAGTAATATCCTGCGATGGGGACTTTAGAGTTGAAAGCCTCATTGACATTTTGAATTTCTTCGCCAATCCATTCTTCAAGCACAAATTGTCGGCCAACACAACTGACACATAAAGCGAGATCCGGTTGATCTATGTCAAACGGTTCGGTACTGGCCAGCGCAGCTTCACCCGCAGCATCAATCAACGAATTGATATTCGATTTCATCATTCTGACTTTAGCTCCTTCTGGCATATCACCGGCAAAAAGCGCTCCTCCCTTCTCAGGGTCGTAGTCCAAAAATGCTCTTAGGAGTCTTGGTTGTCCATTTTCAGTGTTGATGCCGAGTGGATAGATTCTGATAGCCTCGACCATGTCATCGAATAGACCTTCAAGGTATTTTTTATAGAAGTCGAGTACAGGTTCTTCATTTAATTCGTACAAGACATTGTTGTTGGACTTGGTGATAAATCTCTCTGGTCCAAATGGAGTCCATCCAGTTCGGGAAGCATGACCAATTTTTAGTTTGGTTCCGTAGAAGCCAATACCAATTACACTCCCTTGAATGCCAACGCCGTTTAGTCCGGTATAAGTCGCCGAAAAGGGCTCGTAACTACCTGCAAGTCCTCCAGTAATTGGAACTGACTCCGATAGATTAAATTGAAGACCTGTGAGAAGGTGAGATCCGTTAATCTGGTCGCCATTGGAAAATATCATCAAATTAGATAAGTCATCCTTATCAATCTGTGCTGAAATATGAGCGCCTACATCAAAGCTGTCTTTTACCTGGTCAAGCTTGATTTCTAAAGTTTTAATAGTCGTATGCTCGAAATGTATGGCCGTTACGCACATGGTATTTAGAGTAACCTGGTCTACCATGATTTCTCCTGAGCTAGAGCTAACAACAATTTCTGCTGAAGGATAAAGTGCTCTGATTTCATCAAATTTGGATTGATCTTGTACTAATTCTGTTGACCCGAAAACGAAAACAAGGTTTGCCGATTCGCCAAGGTCATGATTTGATATGATCTCCCATTTATTGTTATTACTCCATATTCTTTGCTCTACTTGCATCCAAAAATCTTTACTTCATTACATTTGAGATTTGTAGTTAGCTGGTACGAAATGGCAGTTGCGATATTAAATATATGGCAAGATATTTAAACTATGGCATATTGATCAGAATAACATTAGATTTCAGTGATGTTAAACATGAATTTCTAACAATTTCTGACTGCTTTAATCAGCATGTCAGTATTTGCCCTGATTTCATCTGGTGTCATGGAAGCAAATCCAAATCGACAGGCGTTCTCATATCCCTTATAAAGGTCAATTTTGAGTGAGAGGCCAAGCTTCTCAGTTTCTAACATCAAATCTGCGATTTTGGCATTCTTAAAGGTCACCCATACAGCCATACCTCCTTCTGGCTTCATGAAATCTACAGCTTCTCCAAGGCCTTGCTTCAACAAACCGCAGAAAAGATCTCTGCGAATTTTGTAGTGGTTGATGGCCTTTTTTAGAAATCTATCGATCTCATTTGAACTAATCATTTCAGCAAGAGCACGCTCCATGATAGGGTCTCCCATTTTGTCTATTAGCATTCGCAATTGGCCGCAAGAATTAATAACCCGCTCGCTGGCAAACATATAGCCTATACGAATCGCAGGAACCAAAATTTTGCTAAAGGATCCTATGTAAATGATTCGACTATTTCTATCAATGCTAGCCAAAGGTAAAATGGGTGAATGCTTGTAGTGGTAGTCGTAATCGTAATCATCCTCTACAATGTAAAAGTCATATCGTTCTGCGAGTGCCAGTAGCTTCATCCTATTTTCTACAGGCATGGTGACTGTCGTAGGATATTGGTGATGTGGCGTGATGTACAAAGCTTTAATAGAATTCTTCTGAGCAGCTTTTTCGATGGCATTGATGTCCAAGCCGTCACTGGTCACGGGCACCTTGGATAGTACACCTCCTAAACTTTCTATCGCTCGGTCGGCAGAATGATAATTTAATTCTCCAACGACCACTCGATCCCCACGATCAAGAAGAGTGGCGAACGCAAGGTAAATGGCCATCTGACTCCCACGTGTGATCAGAATGTTTTCGGGGCTACCATTTATAGCTCGAGTGGATGACAAATAGGTAGCTAGATTCTTACGTAGCGTGACTTCACCAAAAAAATGATTGCCCTGCAATACAGCCCTTCCTATGACTCCTTTTGAAATGGATCTTGCAGTTTTGAGTAGATGATCAATAGGAGCCAACCGATAGTCTGGAGTTCCGTCGTCGATGATAAATTCCCCTCTGGGGATATCATATTTGCTCACTGTCTTCTTTTGTACGCCAGTATTGACATGATTTACTGCACCTCCTAAGGGTTGATGGCGGACTTCTGGAAGGGTTTTCTTTATAAAGGTACCCTTAGTCGGCTGAATTTCCAGCCAGCCTTGTGCCATGAGCTCATCATATGCTTGTATCACTGTTTTTCTATTCAATCCTAGCAGTTCTGAAAGCTTTCTGCTACCCGGCATTTTCAGTCCCTTCATGATCCGACCCTTCATCACCTCAGTAATGATGCCATCTGAAATTTGAAGATAGACCGGCCTATTGTCTGACTTGTCTATTGTGATGATTGATTTCCATGGCAACATATCTGGACCAGTTAAATTATCAAAAATGGATTACAATGATAATCCAGTTACTCCATAGTTTTGAGAAGATTATTAAAAAAAACAATCGGATGGAACAGTTTGAAAAAACACAAAAGAACAAAGTAGTAAGAGGAGCTAAGCGGGCTACATATGATAAAAAGACAGTATTCGACATTCTTGATGCCGGGTGCATATGTCATTTAAGCTTTGTGATCAACGGCGAGCCATTTATGATACCTACCGCTTATGGGAGAGAGGGAGAGACTATCTATGTCCATGGTTCTGTTAAAAGCCGAGCAATGAAAGCTGTGAAGCAAGGCGTTCCGGTGTGTATGGCAGTTACCCATTTTGACGGTTTGGTACTGGCAAGGTCAGCATTTCATCATTCTGCTAATTACAGATCAGTTATACTATTCGGTGAGGCTGAAGAACTGGAAACTAGAGACGAGAAAAATCACGGCTTGTTTGTGATTACAGAAAATATCCTCAAGGGTCGCTGGGATGAATGCAGATTGCCTAGCGAGAAGGAATTGGATATTACCTCAGTCTTGAGGTTTAAAATAAATGCCGCTTCAGCGAAAGTCAGATCTGGCGGGCCGGTCGATGAGGCCAGCGACTATGATCTCAATGTTTGGGCAGGAGAACTACCCATTTCGAATCGGTACGAGGAACCTGTGGCTGATGAAAAATTAAAGCCAGGTATAGCTGTGAGTGAGGCAGCCACACTTGCATGGCAAAACTCAAAAGAATAGATTTGTTGTAAACAAATCTGGATATGAGTTTGATAAGAAAAGTGAATGGCATCACGCCAAAATATGGGGATGAATGCTGGTTTGCGGAGACAGCTGCGGTGATTGGTGACGTGACCATGGGGCATCACTGCACCGTATGGTACAACGCCGTCGTGAGGGGAGATGTCAACTCCATCTCCATTGGAGATTATACCAATATTCAGGATGGAGCCATTATTCATTGCACTTATCAAAAGGCAGCGACTGTGATTGGCAATCGCGTATCTATCGGTCACAATGCAATCGTCCATGGCTGTACGCTTGAGGACAATGTATTGATAGGTATGGGAGCAATTGTGATGGATCATGTGGTGGTGAAAAGTGGGTCTATTATTGGCGCTGGGACGATTGTGCTTGAAAATACAATCATAGAACCCAATTCAATATACGTGGGAAATCCGGCTCGTAAGGTCAAGGAGATTGGAGAAAAGGGTCTTGGTATGATCGAGCGCACTGCTGACAACTATGTGAAGTATGCAGGCTGGTTCAAAGAATAAATCATGAAAACACTAACCCCATTGTTAATTTTCATGATTATTACCGTCGGACTCCTTCAGGCGCAAACCATGGAAGAGCAAGTTGTCGCTTATGTCGATGAATTTCTATTAGAAAACAAAAGTATAGTCGCGGAAAGTGAGCTATTTGATACGCGGTGGGAGACAAGAGACGAAATGGGAAAAAAGTCCCTATTCTTTAAGAAAAATGGACGATTCAAAATATTAAATCAAGGATTTCAAGCCACTTCTGCTAAGCAAACAGGCAAATGGTATATCTATGAAGCTTTTGTCGTACTTCATATTGAAAAAGAGAAGTCTCCCGTTTATGTGTTAAAAAATGGGAATGATATTTTGCTTGTAGACAGCAGTCAAATCGATGTACTAAAACAACTCCTAATTGACATTTCTTACAAAAATGGTGAACTCAAACCCTACAGTCGCGAGGAAATTTTCACTTTTCTAAACGGATTCACGCTTAATGAATAATACTTATGCCTATTCTAAAACCTGAGCCAAACGAATATCACGAATTTTATTCCAACTATGTCAATCTTCCGAATACAGATGATATTCTCCGGTACATGGCTGATCAAAAAGACGAGTTCATTCGGTTCATTCAAAAAATCCCAGTGGACAAATACAACTACGCTTATGCCGAAGGCAAGTGGACTATTAAACAGTTGGTGAGACACATAATCGATGCCGAGCGGATGTTTGCTTTTCGGGCCATGTCCATTGCCAGGGGCGAACAAACCATGTTGCCGGGATTCGATGAGCAAGGGTTCGTGGATCGATCCGATGATTCAAATAATTCTATGTCTGATCTTCTCGAGGAATTTGAGAGCCTGCGCACCTCCAACGTAAGTATGATCTCTCACTTCACACCACAGGCTACCAAAAGAATAGGAAATGCCAACGGATCACAAGTTTCAGTTAGGGCAATTATATTTATTATTGCAGGACATCTGCGCCATCATAAAACAGTAATAACGGAAAGATATTTAACACATGTTTGAATTTGACCCTTCTAAGAAGTATCAAAAGACCACAAAATCAAGAGTAGTAATTCGTTTTCAGGACTGTGATCCTTTGAAACACCTGAATAACGCTAAGTATTTCGACTATTTCTTTAATGCCAGAGAAGACAAAGTACCCAAGCTCTATGGCCTTCAAATGTCAGAGATTTATCGCGCCTTCAACTCTATCTGGGTAGTTTACAATCATCAGATTGCCTATATCAAATCTGCCGGCATGGGGGAGTGGGTTAAGATTTTCTCCAGGATCATATGGCACAATCACAACTCCATGGTCGTAGAGTATTTCATGACAGATGATGAAGAAAAAGAACTAAAAACTATCCTCTGGACCAAACTTCGATATATCAATGAGCAAGGGCACTCTACTACTCACCCTGCCAAGCTGGTAGAATTTTTGTCATCCGTTGCTTATGACAATATCGACTACGAAGATATAGATTTTGATATCCGAGTGCGTCAGGTCAAAAACGAAGTGGCTAATGCCGCTATTCAGATATTTTAGATTGCCTGATTCACCATATTCACCGTATGTACCGCTACTATTCCTGCGGTTTCAGTACGTAGGACACTTTGCCCGAGGCTGACTAGCTCATAGCCGAGATTTTTGAGTAAGTCAATTTCTTCCGGTGAAAAATCTCCTTCTGGCCCTATTAGAATGAGTACTTCGGTCTGAGCATCCAACTTATGTTGGAGCAGATCTTCATCGCCCGTTTCAACATAAGCGACAAATTTCTGAGCAGCACGCTTATTTAGATTGGCGAATTTCTTCAAATCCTGTGGTTCGTTGATTTGACATTTCCAGACATTTTTTGATTGTTTCAAAGCACTAATGGCTTTTTTGTTTAGCCTGTCGGTTTTAGTTCTCTTCCTCTCTGTTCTCTGGGTAGATAGAATACTGATCTCGTCTACGCCTAATTCACAAGCCTTCTCAACAAACCATTCCAACCGATCGGTGCTTTTTGTCGGTGCTATGGCGAGATGGATGCGAAACTCCTTAGAGGAGGCGGCGGTTTTATCTATGATTTTAAAGGCACATGCCTTAGGCTTTGGGTCGGTGATTTCGGCTATATAACTATGGCCTTTTCCGTCAAGGATTGTAAACTGATCTCCTGATTTTCCTCGAAGTACCTTCACTACGTGACCAGATTCTTCTGCACTCAAGAACAAATACTCCTCAGGATTTGGGTGATAATAGAAATTCAATTTTCCGTTTTTGCTAAAATAATGAATTACACACAGTCTCTAAAGCAGCTTGGGGCAAATGATTTGCATTTTTCATGATTTATTACTGAAAAATGAAAAATTATCACGAATAGGGTAAAAAATGAGCCGAAAAATTAAAAATTTACGAAAATATACGCCTAATTAGGTGATTCATGTATGTATTTTCTATTTTTGCAACATTCAATTTGATAAATAAACCACATAAAAAACATGGCGCATCTTCGATTCAAAGCACTGGACACGGTACAGTCAAGAAAGAACCTAACATTTGAACTGCCAGCCGGCAAAATTTCTGATTACTTCGGAGAGTTGGCATTCGGCACAGAACAAATGAAAGCGTCCCTCTCATCTGAAATCTTCAAGAAAGTAGATAAAGCGATTAGCCGGGGTAGAAAAATTGACACTGAAACAGCCGAGGCAGTAGCTTCTGCAGTTAAAACCTGGGCGATGAGCAAAGGCGTGACACACTATACTCACTGGTTTCAACCATTGACAGGTGCTACCGCTGAAAAGCATGATTCCTTTTTTGATCCGTCAAAAGGCATGGAGCAGTTCAAAGGAAGTGCCCTTGTACAACAGGAGCCTGATGCGTCATCATTTCCTAATGGAGGAATCAGAAGTACCTTCGAAGCCAGAGGTTATACCGCTTGGGACCCAAGTTCTCCGATATTTATTATAGACACCACCCTTTGTATTCCTACCATATTTGTGGCTTACACAGGTGAGGCTCTGGATTATAAAGCCCCGCTACTCAAGTCGATGGATGCCATAGACAAAGCTGCCACTAAGGTGTGTAAGCTATTTGATCGAAACGTGACGCAGGTCACCGCTTCATTGGGTTGGGAACAAGAATATTTTGTAGTAGATAAAGCCTTATACTCAGCAAGACCAGACTTGGTCATGGCTGGTAGAACCGTATTTGGGCACAACCCAGCCAGAGGCCAGCAGCTGGATGATCACTACTTCGGTACAATTACTCCGAGGGTATTTGAATTCATGAAAGAATTTGAATATGAATGTCAGCGACTCGGTATACCCGTCATGACTCGTCACAACGAGGTGGCTCCGGCACAGTTTGAATGTGCGCCTATGTATGAGGAGGTAAACAAAGGAACTGATCACAACCAACTATTGAAGGATGTGATGGACAAAGTAGCCTTGAAACACGACTTGAAAGTCTTATTCCATGAGAAACCATTCGCTGGACTCAATGGTAGTGGAAAGCATAACAACTGGTCATTGATTACTGATACAGGGATAAACCTATTTCAGCCTAGCAGTAGTGCCAGAGAAAATTTGCAGTTTCTTGTCTATCTGGTATGTACACTAAAAGCTGTACATGAGCATGCAGACTTACTCAGGGCGAGTATCGCCTCTGCAGGTAATGATCATAGATTAGGTGCTAATGAAGCACCGCCAGCAATTGTTTCTGCGTTTATTGGTGAGCAACTTACCAACGTTTTAGACGAATTAGAGCGCAATAGAGACGTACAAGTAGATAAGGGAGACAACGTCTATATGAAACTAGGAATTGATAAAATCCCTGAGATCATTTTGGACAATACAGATAGAAACAGGACTTCTCCTTTTGCTTTTACTGGAAACAAGTTTGAGTTTAGAGCAGTAGGGTCAGATGCCAATGTTGCCAATCCTATGACAGTACTCAATACAATTGTAGCTGAAAGACTAAATCAGTTTTACGAAGAGGTAACCAGTAGGGTCGATAAGGAAGGTGTTGACAAGAAGCTTGTAATCATCGGAAAACTTAGAGAGTATGTCCAGGAGTCCAAAGCCATTAGATTCGAAGGAGACGGCTATTCTGATGAATGGGTAGTAGAGGCTGAAAAAAGAGGCCTGTCGAATGTAAAAGACACGGCACGAGCACTTGATTTCTATGTCACTGATGCAGCTCGTGAGGTGTTCAAAAAGAACAAAATTATGACCGATGTTGAAATAGACGCCCGTCATGAAATCATGTTGGAAAACTACATCATGAAGATACAGATTGAATCCAGAGTGATAGGTGATTTGGCCTTGAATCATATTCTACCTACTGCAACTACCTATCAAAACAAGTTGATATTAAACGCGCAGGGGTTAAAAGATCTTGGGCTCGATAACTCTGAAATTGTGAATACCATAAAGAATATTTCTGAGTACACTTCAGTTGTGAAGACCAACACACTGGCAATGATTGAAGCTCGTAAAAAAGCAAATGATATCGAGGAGAGCCGAGAAAGGGCAATCGCTTATTGCGACGATGTGAAGGCAGAATTCTTTGACAAAATCAGATATGCTGTAGATAAACTGGAATTGTTTGTGGATGACGAAGATTGGCCACTTGTGAAATATAGAGAACTATTGTTTATTAGATAATACATCAGATAAACAGGACTAAGTAAAAGCTTCGAATTTATTCGAAGCTTTTTTTGTTACTTTTCCATTACAATAGACTTTGGAGAATTACCATTAATGCGAAAAAGAATCAATCTCAAGAAAAGATATTTGTTTTCAATACTTTTTGTTGCCCTGATCATAGGGTTTTCAAATAGCTTTCAGTTTAGGATGTCTGATTCAGAGGTGATTTCTTATTTTGGGCAAACCACACCACCAGAAGTCAAATATCTTGAAGTAGGACAGCGTACGGTTAGATATTTGTGGCAAAACAATGGTCATAAGACAACAGTCATTTTGGTACATGGTGCACCCGGTTCTTCATCTGCATTCATCGATTTTTTTCACAATCAGGATCTAAGATCGAAAGTTAACATTATTAGTATTGATAGGCTAGGGTACGGCTATTCAGGATATGGAGAAGCGGAGCCATCTCTCGAGTCGCAGGCAGAAGTGATTCAGGAAATTGTAGCCGACCTGTCCCTTGATCATGTTATTTTATTGGGACATTCACTGGGAGCACCTATTATCGCCAGAGCGGCGCTTGAAAACCCAAAATCTTATGCTGGTCTTGTGATGGTGGCAGGGTCAATGGACCCAGATCAAGAGCCAGTAGAGTGGTATCGTACATGGCTTCGAAACGGTCTCGCAGAGTTTATTTTGCCAGCCTCTCTGATTGTGACCAATGAGGAAATTTATTTCTTGAAGGACCAGTTGCTGGATTTAAGACCAGAGCTGAAGCAAATCGAAATCCCATTAATCGTAATACAAGGCGAATCTGATCAGCTGGTACCTATGGAAAATGCCACTTTTATTCAAGAACATGTGGCCAGTAAAGAATTGGAAGTATGGTTGGAGCCACAAGTCAATCATTTTATACCATGGAATAGACCTGATTTGATTGTCGATGGTATTCTAAAGTTGGAAGGGAAGTTATAGCTTTGTGATATCATATTTAATAATAGAATCATGCTTGCCAAATCGATTGTTTATTCTCTACTCTGTGTAATCTTCTTTTCAGCCTGTAGTCCAATTAATAAGAGAAATAGAATAAAAAAAAGTTTTGAACTGGCGACCCAAAAACTTGATGATGCCTACTATGATGATGCCATTGTACTCTATAGCCAGGTAATTAAAATGGATCACGAGCTTGTAGATGCCTATTTGAATAGGGGCGTGGCCTACTATGAAACTGGACATTTTAGCTTAGCTCTGGCTGATTATAATCATGTCAGACAGCAGCTACCGGATTTCAACGACGTACTTTTCAACCGAGTCTATACCTACCTTGCCATGGAACGCTACAATATGGCTACCGATGACCTGGAGCTACTGACACGATTATATCCTGATACAGCCTTGGTCGATGTGATAAGGGGGCTCATGTTTGGTCAACAGAAAAATTTTATCGAAGCAAAAGACAGCTTCGAAAAAGCGCTGGTCAAAGACTCAAATCAATTTGACGCATGGACAAACCTCGGGGTAATAAATTTTCATCTTAAAGAATATGACAAGGCCGAGTCCGATTTTGCAAGGGCTCTTCAAATCCGAGGAAATTCCCCGGAAGTACTCAACCCACTGTCACTGGTCTATTTGAATCAGGGCAAACTTGAGCAAGCAGATTCAACCATTGATGTTGCTATAGGTTTGATGGCGGATCAGGCTTATTTCCTCAACAACAAAGGGCTCATCCAAATACATTTGGGAAACTATGCGTTGGCTGATTCTCTTATCAATAGAAGCCTGATACTGGATCCCAGCAACGAGGAGGCACGAACAAATCTTGAGTTATTAAATTCGAAAAGGTAAGTTTAGTAGTCCTTTACACAGCGAATACTGTTTCTATGTGTTTCGTTGATTTGATCAGAGCTCAAGTATTCTTCACCGGTATGAAACGTGATGAGTCCAGGTATTTTTGACTTGATGTCAGGGGTGTTCCAATAGTAACCATTCACTCCTATGTCGATAAATGACCCATCGCTTTCACTGAATCCGGCCATCAATATATTGAGCCCGCTGTCACCACCCTCTTTGATTTCTGCAGCTGCCGTTTTTACACCACCATAGGTAGATGTTAGCATATCCCATTCACCTTGTGTAGAAAGATGCCATCCTTGGGGACAAGCATCCATAGCGGCTGACCAGGCGTATAGCCGACCATACGTATTACAATACTCTTGATAGTTTTTGTAGCAGTATGATTCTTCCTTCTCAAAGTTTAGGTTGGAGGTAAACCATTCACGTTCCAGTACTACGCCATCAATCTCATATTCAAGAATTACAGTTTCATATTCCTGCCCATCTCTTGGGTCATAAAATACACCTGTCAGGTCCTGCGCCACAGAATGAACCGTGGTAACAATGTATAAGAAGAGTATGATTGATGATTTCATATAATCGTGATTCTATTATTAGAATTTTTTACCTCTAAACAGCTTGCCGGTTTTAATTTTAATCCTTTGGTATTTGACTCCATGATTGCCGGAAGTCTTATGACCATAGCCATGATGATCATGATTGTAATGCGTGATGATCAATTTGCCAGTTTCTTTTCCGTCAGGTTTATAATTGTATTCCTTATATATTTTTTCAGAAGGATAGGAGTCAATGATTTCTTTTATCCGGAGGCCTCCAAAAAGGAAGGGATTTAAATGCTCCCTAAAATTTGATCCTTCCATGTTTTTTGAGAAATGACTTGAAATCTCCTCGTCAATTTCTTCAAATTCCTGATGATCATATATGTATTCTATGGTTCGGCCCTGTCCGTGATCTATTTTTTTTAGAATGCCTGCTTTGATATAATTCAATGAATAGTGCCTTGATTTGCCCTCTTCCTGTAGTAGTTTTTCGGGCTGACTATAATTGTAATAATCAGATGGAGTGATATTGTACAGGTCTTCTTCACCATTGTAATATCCCCATAAATCACGTGCGTGACTCTCTCTGGAGGGTAAAATGACCTCTTCTTCATAATAGAATCTGTACGCCTTCTGTTTTTTAGGTTCAATAATTTGAAGACTGTCTAGTCGCAGACGCTGATATAGATAGGCATCATTGCCATAAAACGAACCGTTGAAAAAAGAGTAATGAAAAATGCTTGTATTTAGTAATTCACCACCCTTCAGAATTTCGATTTTGTCCAACTGCTGGCGTCCATATCCTTCTGGAACTTTATCAAGATATTGTCCGGCAGCCATTTTGGTTTTCTTAAGCTTCAGTTCTGCTTGATTTTCCTGTTCAGATTTCGTGAACTTTACTTCATACTCACCGCTTTTTATCGAGCTTAGATAAACATCCCGATGCTGATTTTCAGATACTATTTGTACATTTTCGATCTCATTCGGAAAGCAATAAGAGGAGTAATGCAGATCCCATACATCTCCATCATTGATGTTCATTTTATGACTCGTACTATTACTTGCATATGGGCTTTGATCAGGAGCAGTGATGTCGTAGGTAAGATCCGCTATGGCGCCCTGCGCAGACTCGATTTTCGTAAGATACCAAGAGGTCGTGGCTTGATTGAAATGCTCTAAAAATTGCAGCTTATGCGAATTGATTTTATAATCATAATAGTTGTCAAAAGAATTGGTGATCTCGCGAGCTTTAAATGTATAAGTGAAGTTGCGACTGTCTACTGCCGTCCAATAGTTCTCCTTGATATAAAACCGTACGCGCATTTTTCTTGGCCTCACAATATTGATTTCGATAAACTCCTGATCAGTATTGTGATCTGGCGTCAGTAGAAATTTACCTTTGTTGCCAAGAATGTCAAAAAAGAAAATATCTGGATCAGAATCAATTTCGCCAGCACATACTTTCTGATGAAATTCATCATTTTCATTCTCTTCGCAATCATCGAAGCATGGTTTAATATGCTCGAACGGGTAGCCCAGAGCCTGCTGTGTGTTACTAGCCTCTACAATGCCAAAATCGTTTTCTCCCCGAATGATTCTTGTGATCAGCCCACCAGCATTGAGCCGCCAACCTAGCCCTACCCATGTAGCCTCTTCCTCTACCTTGATTCCGATAGTGTGATAAGTCAGGGAGATGGGGAGATACATATCCTTATTTACCAGTGTCTTTATTGGATATTTTATTTTGGGAATTCCATATTTATTTCCCACCGGATGATCACAATATTTAATGAGTGAACTTGCATCAAAGGAAGGAGGGGTGACTTTATCTATTCTCAGTTGGCCTATTGTATTGCCTACTATGAATAGTATGAAACTCATGGCGGTCAGTATTTTTGTAATAGACCATTTTGAAAAGAGAAACCAGTTTGCTGCCAAGATCGAAAGGGTTGTTTTGGGCAGTAAATATACAAGAATACGGCCGAAGCCAAATTGAATGTGGAGTTAATAAAAAAGCCATTCTACACTGTAGAATGGCTTTTGTAAGTAAGATTACTTGATGCTCTTATTTCAAAGAAGCGATCAATTCTTCGTTTCTCTTGATATATCCAAAGTCACCTGATGGAAAAGCCTTAGCTGCTTCCATAGATTCCTTTGCCACTTTGATTGCTTCTTTCTTATTGCCCTGCTTAGCTAGAATCTGCGCTTTGATGTGCACATTCCAAAACTGCTTGCTGTTTTCACCCGCAGCAAGATAGGCATTGGCCCATTCTAGTGCTTTATCCAGGTCTTTGTCCGCAGATAGATAATATCGTGCAGCAGCCATAAGGTTATCAGGATTTACGACAGTGTTCTCAGCGATAGCTTTCATGATAGCCTCATCAAATGAAACTTGAACAGGAATGTTTACTACTGTATTTTCCCAGCTCATTTGGATATTTGCATTCTCGCTATTTTCACTGATATCAGCAATGTTGTAAGTCAACGTCCCAACCGATTCAGTAAGCTTACCCGCCTTTACTTTTGCTTTCAAGGCGGCCTTGGAATCATCATAGTTAGTCATGTTTCCACCTAACGTAAGGTCGGAATAGAAAACAACTTCCCACTCAGACGCTCCAGGAGTGGCTAAGAATAAATATTCCCCGGCAGCTAAATCCTGACCAGCAACTTTTACATTGTCGCTGAACTTGATAGTAGTACCAGAATTAGCCCCAGCTCTCCATAGTTGGCCATTAGGTACCAAAAACGCATCACCATCTCCGAAGATTTTTCTACCTTTCATTTGAGGTCTTGAGTAATTGATTTCAATGTCAGTAAGTCCGACTACTGTAGAAGCAGAGCCAGCTGGACTAGGTGCCGGAGTTTGAATTTGAGCAGTTCCGTCGAAAGCAAGCGCAAATAGTGCTGCCACGAAACTGAGTTTAAACAGTTTGGTTTTGTACATAATAGAGTTCATTTTGATTGTTAAATTTTACGGGGTTTTATACGTTTATCCTGGATTCAGGTTTATGCATGAAGAAAGATAGTTTAAATATTTTGCCGAACGGCTTTTACCGCAGACCGAATGTTTTAGATGTGGCTCGAGATCTCTTGGGAAAGGTTCTGTGTACTCACATAGAAAATCAAGTATGCAAGGGTACAATAGTCGAAGTTGAAGCCTATTCTGGACACAATGATCAGGCGTGCCATGCCAGCAACGGGAAGAGAACCAAGCGTACGGAAATTATGTATCGTGCAGGCGGTTGTGCATACGTTTATCTCTGCTATGGAATACATCACCTATTTAATGTAGTGACTAATGAAGAAGGGATCGCTGATGCTGTGCTCATTCGAGCGCTAGAACCATTACAAGGGCAACAGACGATGCAGGATAGACTCAATTCATCTAATCGGATGCTCACTAATGGGCCAGGAATATTGGCTAAATCAATGGGCATTACGACAGCACTGAATTCTTCCGAATTATCGGCAGCCAATTGTATATGGATCGAAAATGGCGAACCAATAAGTGAAGAACAACAAGTAGCCACTACTCGTATCGGTGTGGACTATGCGGGCGAAGATGCGTACCTTCCCTGGCGTTTTTATATAAAAGGTAATTCATGGGTGAGTAAAAAATAACAGAAACAAGCGCTGCGCTCAAACATTTACATGAGTGGTTATACAAAAGTAAGATTAGTCAATATCTTGATTGTTGGAATCATAAAGCTAGTACCATGAAAACTAATTTGATACTTTCCTATGTATGATTTTGGTCCAGGCCTGTCAGCCAAATGCTAAGCCTGATTCTGCAGAACTCCTGAACGTGGATAGAGAGTTTTCAGCGCTATCACTTCAAAAAGGGATGAATCACGCATTTGCAGAGTATTGTGCGGAAAGTGGTGTCATCCTCAGAAACAATTCTTATCCCATCATAGGAAGAAACAACGTAATCTCTAGATTGAACCAGCAATCTGATACCACCTTTCGTCTCACATGGGAGCCCATGTTTGCCGATATGGCCCTTGCTGGTGATATGGGATATACCTACGGAACCTATCTGGTTTCATCCATGCAAGGCGATTCACTGGGAGTAGGCACCTATGTCAGTATATGGAAAAGAAATCAGGAGGGCGAATGGAAATTCGTGTTCGATGCTGGAAATGAAGGATTGTAACTATCTTTTCATTTTTAATTCCAAAAGATTGTCTTAAACACATTGAAGAGTAAAGATCTTTATATCAGCAGTAAATTCATCGTAGTCATAGCAGCACTCTGGTTCCTACTTTTTGCGCTTACGGTATCCGAAAGTCTTTTCTTCTATCAGATCAATGATCAACCTGCGCCTTATCGAAGCATAATCGTCAACGACCTATTCATGTTGTGCTGGGCACCGATATCACCTATTCTCTTTATAATAATCAGGACTTGGTATCTGAAAAAAACCAAATGGTTGAGTTTTATTTTAAAAACCCTGGCCCTGGGAGCACTGGCTATTGCGGTGATCATTGGGATGGAATCCATCATTCATTATGTAGACCTAATGAATACCGAAAAGGAAAGAACACTCTCAAATATATATCTTCAACTGATCTCGTTTAGGTTTAATACCAACTTAATCCTCTATCTGGGTTTCGCTGCTATCTCAGTAGCTGTCATGGCTTACTTCGAAGCCAAACGCTCAGAAGAACAGCGAATAGAGCTAAGTCGAAGCCTTATAGAAGCCCAACTAGGAGTATTGAAGGCTCAAATGAAGCCTCATTTTTTATTCAACTCTTTACACGCTATCTCAGGATTGATATTGAAGAAGCAAAATGAAACTGCCATCACTGTCATAGCCAAGCTGAGTGATCTGCTTAGAGAAAGTCTCTCTATGGACGAAAAAAAATGGATTCCGATAGAAGAGGAGATAGAATTCATCAATAGGTATTTGGAAATATATGTACTGAGATTTGGCGAACAACTGACTTATTCAATAGATGTGGAAGAGCAAAAAAGAAGTGTTCTGATTCCTCCGGCCATCCTTCAACCAATTGTAGAAAACTCACTGGTACACGGCATTGTGCCAAATGATAATCAGGGACATATTAGCATTGAAGTTTTTGGTCAGGATCAATCACTCTGCATTCAAATTACGGATAATGGTAGCAATTTTTTGGGTCAGGAAAAAACCGATGTTGAAGGTTTGGGTTTGAAAAATACTAGAAAAAGACTCTCCTCACTGTATCAGGATCAATTTGAATTTTCTTCCCAAATCAATTCCGATGGTGGCTATACTTCAAAAATTGTTGTACCCATTTCACCTAGATAATATATGAATCTAAAAATTCTCATAGCCGATGATGAGCCACTCGCACGTGAAATTATTCTTTCATATCTGGAAGACTTTGGGCAAGTTGGAAGCATAGAAGAAGCAGCAAATGGTCTGGATGCACTAGAGAAGATCAATACCTTCCAACCCGACCTTCTGTTTCTTGATATTCAAATGCCTAAAATGGATGGAATCGCTGTGTTGGACAGTATAGAAATCAAGCATCATCCAATGGTTGTATTTACCACTGCCTATGATGAATATGCCTTGAAGGCATTTGAACTTAATGCTACCGACTATTTGATGAAACCGTTTGATAGAGACAGGTTTCATCGCACCATGAACAAAGCATTGGAGAAACTCAAGCTGATAGACATTAGAGATTTACAAGATGAGCTGGCTCGATTTAGAATAGATTATGACAATGCGGTCATAGAAAAACATTCTTCCGAATTCCCGTCCAAATTGGTAGTCAAGGACTCCAAAAGAATAAAACATATCCAAGTAGCTGATATTGTTGTCATTCATGCAGCAGGTGATTATATAGAAATCAATGAGAAAGACGGTAAGTTTCTTCTCTACAAATCGATTTCCGAATTTCAGCAAAAACTGAATCCCAATACCTTTAGGCGTATACACAAATCTATTATCATCAATACAGAAATGATCTCCGAAATACGTCCTCATACTAACGGTGAGTATTTTTTTCACTTGGTCGATGGCCAGATAGTGAAGTCCGGACGAACCTATAAAACCTCAATTTCTGATCTGACCAGCAGCAATATCTAACAGTTCGTCTAGAATACAATTCAGTTTGCCGAGTAGCCATATATGGAGTAGTGCCCTCGCCAATATCCTTTGTTTCATTGTTAGATCAAACTATAATAATGATGAAACTAAACTTACTGGCAATTATATTTCTTGCTGCGGCTCAGCTCCAGGCGCAATCCTTTGAAAAAGTGGATAATGTTGTGACAGAGTCAGCCGAAGGCTCACGAGCGGCCACTTTTGTGGATGTCGACAATGATGGATGGTTGGATATATTTGTAACCAATGGTCCTGAGAATGGAGAAAACAACAGGCTTTTTATCAATGATGGAACTGGTGAATTTGAAGAAAATGGAAGCACCATTATCAGCGATGATATGAGCCCATCAGACGGAGCAACTTGGGGAGACATGGACAATGATGGGAGAATAGACCTGTTTGTCGTGACCTGGTACGGAAAAAAGAATTATTTATATCATCAACGAAAAGGTGACTTTTCCGAAAGCTCATCTATTGAATCTTCCGGCTTTTCGGAAACCGCCAGTTGGGGGGACTATGATCAAGATGGTTATTTGGACCTGTATATAACCAACAGCTCGCGGAACAACGGATCAGCCAATGAATTTTATATCAATAATGGCGATGGCACCTTTAGTTCAGGGAGCGATGCCGGTATCACCAGCGCTGTGACGAACGCACGAAGCGTCAACTGGATTGACTATGACAATGACAATGATTTGGATCTTTTTGTGTCCAATGAGGAAGCTGCCAATGAGCTTTATCAAAATGAAGATGGAGAATTTACAGCTGTGACCACAGGAGTGATTGCGACTTCAGAAAGCAACTCAACAGGAAGCAGCTGGGCAGATTATGACAATGATGGGGACCTCGATTTGTATGTCGCTAATTTCGGCTTTGCCAATGAGTTGTTCAACAATCAGGGTGATGGCACCTTTGTACGAGTTACAGGCGAAAGCCTGGTCACAGGCTCGGATGACTCATTTGGTACTGCCTGGGGCGATATAGACAATGATGGTGATTTGGATTTGTATGTTGCCAATGGCTTCAAAACGGGAGAAAGGGTGGTCAATAGACTCCATATCAACAATGGGGACGGCTCCTTTACCGAAGATACAGACCATACTACAGTTGCTGAAACCGGCTGGTCATTTGGTGCGGCGTTTGGCGATTATGACAACGATGGAGCACTCGACCTGTTCGTAGCCAATACTTTTGATGAAAGCCAAACAAACAGCCTATATCATAATCTGGGTAATGACAACCACTGGTTGATTCTTGATCTGGAAGGAACTGCTTCCAATAGATCTGCTATTGGAGCCAAAGTAAAAGTAACTGCCACCATAGACGATGTGGAAACGACGCAAATGCGTGAAATCTCAAGTCAGTCCAGCTATAATGGACAGAATAGTCTGCGAGCCCATTTTGGGCTTGGTGACGCTACGAAAGTTGATGAAGTAGAGATAATCTGGCCTAATGGTAATTCTGAGATTCTTGACAATATTTCCATTGATGAAATCATAGAGGCAAAAGAATCAGTCCCAGCTGATTTTCTGAGAGCAGATTTTGCGTTAAGCGAAGACTTATACCTTGCCGGAAGTACAATCGAATTCAAAGATTTGTCCATCTATCCAGAAGGCGAATCAGTGACCTATGAGTGGGATTTTGATAATGATGGCGAAGTAGATGCTACAGAAGCTGATGCCACCACTAGCTATAATGAGACAGGTGACTATACGGTAAGTTTGGTAGTGAAATACGGCGACAAATCAGCAAAGAAAATCAAAACTGACTATGTAAAAGTCAGAGCTACCTTGCTGGATGTAGAGAAGAAGGGTATTGAACCAAGAATGATTGTTTATCCAAATCCCACTACAGATTGGATAAACTTCAAATCTGAATTTGTAATCGAAAAATTAGAAATACGTGCGATAGATGGAAGATTGATCAAGAGCCAAAGCATGACCACTTTAGGCACTTCGTCTTTACATTTGGAAGCGCTTGGCTTGAGTCCGGGTCAGTATACCTTGATTGCCTATGGCAATAAAACTAAAGAAGTTGTAAAATTATTAATTCAGAAATAAATGATATCTACCACCACAACAACAAGGAGATTTGAAAAGAATTCTTCGGTAGAATGGTTGAAGAAGGGGCTAGTGGTACTAGTCCTTCTTCATTCCATTCGTACTATGGCTCAGGATCCAGAACTGTTTCTACCCGGACAGGTTAGCACTATATTTAAGGAACGTGACATGACTATTTCGAAGGATGGAAATCACCTCTTGTTTTCAATGCACGATTACAAAGACGGTGTTCGAATGATCGTAGAAATGAAAAGGACCTCAGGAAAGTGGAGTAGTCCGAAAGTAGTTTCTTTTTCGGGAGTCTACAAAGACCTCGAACCCATGTTTGACCCCTCACAGGATCGGCTTTTTTTTGCATCGGATAGACCCCTGGAAAAAGGAGATGAATCAGGAGACTTCAACATTTGGTATGTCCCAAAAGACAACTCAGGTTGGGGACGACCCGTTCCCATGAATTCCACAATCAATGGACCCGGAGACGAATATTATCCGTCCATTTCAAATAATGGTAATCTGTATTTTACAGCCACCAGATCGGACAGTAAGGGAAAAGAAGATATCTATATGAGTCGTTGGCAAGATGGGAAATATCAAAAATCCTTGAGTTTGGATAGCGCAATAAATTCATCCACCTATGAGTTTAATGCCTTCATAGATCCCGCAGAGCAGTACCTGTTATTTAGCTCTTATGGTCGTACTGATGGCTTTGGCGGAGGAGACCTTTATCTCTCACTCAAAGGAAAGGATGGTCTGTGGCAACCCGCCATCCATCTAAGCCAGGGTATCAATTCTAGTCAGCTTGATTACTGTCCCTTTGTCTCCGCAGATGGTCGTACCATGTACTTTACTAGCAATAGATATAGGAGCGAGGCCATACAGAGTGTTGAAAGTCTAATAAGTCAAATGGAAAACTTTCAAAATGGATTTGATAATATTTATAGCATCCCCATGTCAGAAATTAAAGAAATGTCAGTATTTGAAAAATAAATTCACGACACTAGAACTTTTTTCAAACCATGGTCATCTTAGTTGTGAAAGAAAAAACTCATTATGACTATGAAAGTATTAAATACAATTGTGCTGGCGCTACTCATGTGTTCTACAAGCTTTGCACAATCAATCTCAGTAGGAGATGTTTATCCAAAAGAAGTTAAGATTCAAGGCTTCAGTGTATCTCAAACAGGGGATGTAGAAATCACGGGGGCTGGAGCCGTATTTGAAGATAATTGGAAACTGCTCATCTACTACGGTTGGATTGTAGATGCTGAGACGCGTGAAGTGGTATGGCATCTATTTGACTATATGAAAGGAGAAGATGCGGATGTGGATGGCCCTTTTGAGTTTCGTACCAAATTGAAATTGGATAAAGGCAATTATGAACTCTATTTTGCTGGCATGTACGACAGTCGCAATTGGAATAACAGACGAGATTGGGACAATGATTGGTCACTCAATGGATTCAGCGAAACGATGGACTGGCTATTTGGCTCGAGGCAAAAAGAAACCTACAGAAGAAGAGCACAAGATGACCTTTTTATAAAACTTACCGGTACCGGGATCAAACCCGAGGACGCTTCCAAGTTTGTAGATAGCAAGAAAAATGAAGCCATAGTATCAATAATCAAAACACGAGACAATGAACGATTCAGTGAGGGGTTTACCCTGACCGCGTCAACTGAGCTACAAGTATATGCTTTGGGAGAAGGTGATGATGACGAGATGTTTGATTACGCCTGGATTATGGATGCAAATTCAAGGAAGAGAGTCTTCGAAATGGACTATAGAGATTCAAGATATGCTGGTGGGGCTCGAAAAAATTTGAAGGTAAACAAAAAAATCACGCTACCCGCAGGTAGTTATCTTGTTAACTATACCACAGACGGTTCGCATTCATTCGAGCGATGGAATGCACTTCCACCAGACGACATCCAATTTTGGGGAATTTCAGTTTGGGCTGATGCCAAAAACAAGAAAAACGTGGTAGCCTATCAGGAACCAAAAACTGTGAAGCCAATAGTCGCCCTTACTCGAGCACGAGATGACGAGATGTTGGCAAAAGGGATCACTATCAAAAAAGATATGGACGTCAGAATCTATTGTCTGGGAGAAGAAGGAAGTGGTGATAACATGGCTGACTTCGGTTGGATCGTGGATGCCACCACGCGTGAAAGAATCTGGAGAATGAAACCATACAAGACCAGACATGGTGGAGGAGCAGATAAAAACAGATATGTAGAAGAGGTTATCACACTTGATGCCGGCGACTATATTGTCTACTATGCTACGGATGATTCCCATGCCTATGGCGATTGGAACTCAAGTCAACCGTATGAACCTGAAATGTGGGGAATCACACTTTGGGCAACCAATGAGTCTGACTTGAAAAATGTAGCTCCATTTCACCCAGAAGAGTACAAAAACAAGAATGAACTTGCCGTAATTACCATGGTGGGAGACAGAGCTCTTGTGAAGAAAACATTTTCTTTAGACGGTGATTCAAGAGTAAGAGTAATCGGTCTTGGCGAAGGAAGTGGTGGAGAGATGTATGATTATGGATTCATCAAAAACATGGATACCGGTAAGATAGTTTGGGAAATGGACTATCGAAATTCAGAGCATGGTGGTGGTGCCAGAAAAAACCGAGAATTCAATGAAACATTCATGCTTGAAAAGGGAACCTACAGAGTTTATTTTGAGACCGATGGATCTCACTCTTACAGAAGATGGAATGATGATCCTCCAAATAATCAGGAGCTTTGGGGAATCACAGTATTAAAGGAATAAATGACATCACCAAGTGTGGATTTTGCACAAGAAAAAAAGGGTCTCAGAAGAGACCCTTTTTTGTTTTAAAAAGGGATCTGATCAATAGGTTATGACAATAAATTACTTATTTCAGTTTTGTATGGTTAAGAACCAACCAGCCGTATATTGACATCAAATTATTGGGTCGGAAGGAAGAAGATGTTTTTTCTCATGTTTTTATTTTCACCATCAAAAAACAAACCTCAGAAGGTCAATTTTTTATTAACTTGCTCCCACTTATTAGAGATCATTATTTTTGAGAATTACGTCTTATGACATTAGGTGAAAAAATCCATCGAGCTACAAACAACGCTTTTAAGAAATTTGAAAAGTCCGGCTTTATCAAGAAGACGCCTAACTTCATTTTGGATTACCAGAAAGATTACCCCAAATTGAAAATATTAGAAGACAATTATGAGGTAGTTAGAAAAGAGTGTGAAGATATTCTCGCTTTTAAAGACGATATCATGGATATCAAAAACCTGCTTGGGGACTATACTAAAGGCGGAATCCATGTTGTAAAATGGAAGTCATATGTTTTGAAATCTGGTGATTTTGTACAGGAGAATTGTAAATTTTGCCCGGAAACTACGAAAATACTCAAGCAGATACCCAGACTTAGAACGGCCTTCTTCAGTATTCTAGATCCCAATCAATACATTACCCCGCATGAAGGTTATTACAATGGATTCATGAGATATCATTTGGGCGTTATCATTCCTAACAATAATGAAAATGATGAATGTTGGATAAGAATCGCCAACGACAAAATTCCACACGAAAATCTAGAAGCTGAAGGCGACAAATATTATTGGAAGAACGGAGAAGGCGTACTCTTTAATGATAACTATAGCCATGATGCCAAAAATGAGTCTGATCAAATTCGGGTCATTCTATGGTTGGATGTTGAGCGCAAACTTCCATTTCCTCTAAGAGGAATCAATGCCTTTTTACTCAACATTATGTTTTCGACTCAGATCATGAAAAATGTAGCGAAAAATGCAATTATTAAGTTTAAAGACAAGAATAAGGCCTAACGCAAGTACTGTTAGCAATAAAAAAAGCTCTCTTTCCTAAAAGGGAGCTTTTTTTGATCCTAATTCAAAACGTTGTTATTCGACTTTAGCATGCGGATTGCCTACCATATATCGAGGATCATTTGGGTTTTTGCGTTTATCCAAATAATACTGTTCTCTTTTATCCCCAGCAGAAAGGGGATTGTAGACACCATAGATTATTCTTCTTGTCAAATCTGAAAGATTCGGCTCTGATCTATGTGGTAGTCTTTCAGTAAATATTAGTGCGTCTCCAGGTTGAGTTGGTAATTTTCTCCACGTCAACTCATCTTCGAGGTCCTGCTTTATTTTCATATAATCAGGGCGATCAGGAAATGGGGATTCCATAGGTAGAATATCCAGATTTTCAACTGGCCATTCGGGTACTACCTGCAAGCAGCCATTCTGCTCAGTAGCTTCGTCAATGCTGATTAGTATAGAAAGGTAAGGGTTGATGTCAGGATCAAAGGCAGCATTTTTGCCTTGCTCGTATGCGACTCCGTCCTGATGTGCGGCATGTGGACCGCCTCCAGGAGATTTGAAATTGATTCTCTCCTTGTACAACACCGCTTGTTCTCCCATCAATTCCGAAATCAAATTAATAATGGTATCTCCAGTGAAAATATCTTTCATTCCGGGATGATAAGGAATAAAATTCTCGATCCTTGACAATTGTTCAGGACGATCCATTTCATAATAGCACATCCATTTGTTAATGCTTTGTTCCCATTTGGACATATCATCTATCCATTGCGACATTTCATTAACTCTATCTTTGAATAAGCCTGGGATATGCAGATAAGAGTTTTGAGTCCAAAATTTCTTTTGAACATCAGTTAATTTACTAGTAATCGTTTGTGTCATCGGTATAATTTGCCTTCTGAAAGGCGTTTATCAATATTAAGCTGATTGACAATGTTGTATTTATACGACTGTCTTTATTTTAAAGACACGTATTTCTCTAAAAAAGTTTAAAAAATTTAATTAAAATATCCAGTCATTTCTTCCATAACCCGATGCATGTCTTCTGGATAGAGGTCGCCAATGATAGCAACCCTGAAAGTAGCCATTTCAGGCATCACACCTGGGTAGATAGTAATATCCCTTTCGTACAGGAAGTCGTGAAAATCATCAAAGTCAAAACCATCCTTGCCATCAAGCTTTAGCGCCAGAAGAATTTTTGACTCCTGATCGAGCGGGAGTAGGGGCTTGAAACCTAAATCAAGAAGACCGTCGTACAATATTTGCCAATTCCCCTTATATCTCTCCCAACGTGCTTCCACGCCTTCGGCTAGAGTCTCTTTGATGGCGGCCATAAATGAATAGCAGATTTGTACTGGAGGTGTAAATCGCAGCTGACTCTTTTTCTGTACGTTTTCCCATTGTTTATAGACATCGAAGTAGTAGCTACGTCCATTGGCCTTGAGTTCATCCTTGCGATCGTTATGAAAGATGACAAAAGATAGTCCTGCCATGCCATGAATACACTTATTGGACGAGCTAAAGATATAATCCACGCCTAATTCAGATAAATTGTATGGGAAAGCACCAAAGGTGCTCATCGCATCCACGATTGACACTACATTGAGTGCTTTACAGATATCGACAAGCTCCTCTACCGGGTCTAACATGCCGGTCGAGGTTTCGTGGTGAATAAATGCCAGATGTGAGTATTTACCTGTAGCTAACGCTTTTTTGACTTGCGCTGGTTCGGTGAAATCACCATACACAAATAGGGTGTCATAATCGATACCATAGTTGTCACAGATCTGAGTCATTCTGATGCCATAGGCGCCATTTGTCAGGATCAAAACTTTGCCTTTCGCTCCAATGGCTGAGGTAAGCGTGGCTTCCATAGCCCCGGTGCCGCTAGCTCCAAACAATGCAACATTGTAGTCATTTTGGCCTTTGCCTATTTCAAGAAGTCCGTTGCAGATTTCATGCATCAAGTCACCAAATTCAGACTCTCTAGGGCAGATATCATCGACTACCAGCGCGTCTTTCACATTCTGTGTTGTAGTAGCTGGTCCTGGATTGAGTAAGATTTTTCTTGTCATCGTAATAAGAATTGTGTGTATAAAACAAAGTCATTCTGAATGACTCCAGAACGACTTTAAGTACTTTATAATTTTGCGGGTATTGATTAGTTACCCAGATTCTTCATGAAGTCAACCTTGTTGTCAACCGGCTTTATGGTCGGTCTACCGAGCTCTTTTCTTGAACCTTTCTTAACATTGATTTCCAACATAGAAGGACCTTCACTTGACAAAAACTTTGGCATGACCGTCTGAAGCTCTTCCTCTGAAGAAGCCGTAAACGTAGACTTATAGTTGCACGCCTCAGCTATTTTTTTGAAGTCTGTAGTAAATCCTACCGTAGGCTGTCCACCTACAGATTCATGTGCTCCATTGTTCACAAGTATATATTTCAAGTTTTTTGGTGCCTGATCACCAACGATTGCTGCCGAACCCATGTGCATCAAAAATGAACCATCTCCATCTAGACAGACCACTCTTTTGTCTGGTTTACCCAATGCAATACCGAGAGCTATCTGCGAGGTATGTCCCATATTCCCTACGCAAAGGAAATCTCTAAAATGGGGCTCATTTCTGGCCTCACGCACCTCGAAAACTTCTCTGGAAGTTTTACCGGTTGTAGATACCATCACATCGTTGTCGTCCAACTCTTCAAGCAAAACTTCTATGGCTCTTTCTCTGGACATTGGATAGGTGTCAGGCTTCGCACTTTGAAGTTTGTATGGCTCGAATGTTTCTTTCTCGATAAGCAAAATGTACGGAGCTTTTTCTTTCTCCATAAATTCAAAAGCAGTATCTATTTGCTTCTGCGCTTCGCTCATATCTTTAGACAGCACGCAGTAGGGTATTTCCAGTGACTGGATCATCGCTTCATTGATACGCCCCATCTTTACATGTTGGGGTTCGTCCTTGACACCTGGTCTACCTCGCCATCCTACCATAAGTAGCATTGGAATAGAATAGACCTCAGGATCTGTCAGGGAGGTCAATGGATTGATTGTATTGCCAAATCCGGAGTTTTGCATATAAACCAATGGAATTTTACCGGTAGCTAGATGATAGCCCGCAGCAATACCTATACATGCACCTTCGTTGGCAGCGATAATATCGTTGCTATTGTCGGCGACATAGGCACAAAAGTCCTTTAAAAGTGAATCCGGTACTCCAGTAGAAAAATCTACTCCTTTGCCGGTTACATAATCAAAAAAGTTAGCAGTATTCAGCATGTAGGGCTAATTAGGTAGAATCGTTAATATTTCTTTAATCGACATGCAATATTCATCAGCCTCTTTTGATCGCTTGTGAGTCAAGATAGACTCCGCTGTTTGCTTCATCGCAGGAAAAGCGCTTCTCAGTAGATGGTTTGCATATATCACAATGCTGAAACCGGCTTCTCTCAGTTCATCTTCCGTAAATTGGTTGTAGGATGAAGGAACAGATATGACAGGGACCTTGAATTCAAACTTCTGATACTCTTTCATAAATTCCATGATTTCTTTTCCATCTTTATGACGGGAGTGAATCATGATTCCATCAGTACCTGCTTCTATGTAGGCCTTTGCTCTGGTCAGGGCATCTTCCATACCTTTATCCGCAATTAGACTCTCCAATCTTGAGAAGATCATGAAATCATCTGTAACCTGAGCCTTTTTACCCGCCTGAATTTTAGCACAGAATCCTTCTATTGTATCTAGCGTTTGCTCTACCTCAGTTCCGAATAATGAATTTCTTTTGAGGCCAACTTTGTCCTCAATTACTACAGCTGACAACCCCAGTCTTTCGATGTTTCTTACAAGCATGGCAAAATGCTCCGCTACTCCTCCAGTATCACCATCCAGTATCATTGGCTTGGTGGTCACATCAAGAATATCGTTGATGGTCGAAAACCTGGAAGTTCTATCAACATATTCAGTGTCAGGCTTGCCCTTTGCAGTGGAGTCAGTCAAACTACTGACCCACATCGCATCAAATTCTCTTACCTCGCCATCTAGCTCTACTTTTGTGTCTTCTACAATCAGTCCTGAAAGGCCGTTGTGTGTTTCCATCACTCTTACGATGTGATTGTTGTCAAGCATTCTTCTCAACATTCTCCTTCTGATGTCTGGCGTAGTGCCTATTTCTCGCATCGCCTTCCTTAAACCAGTAGAGGATACACCAGAAGTATATTTAGGTTCTACCAATTCGCCACCCCATTCTGCTAAGACTTCAATTACCTTGGCTCTGATGTGTTTTTGCGGACCTACTTTCCAGTCGTCACCGTGTACCACATAATCGGGCTTGAGTGATCTTAGGTTTTTTTCGTAATCAAGTTCTTCTTGCTGAATGACCTGGTGAACGCCTTTGATGTTTTCCAAAATTTGTTTCCTCTCATCGAAAGACAGAAAAGGAACACGCGCAAATTTTGAGACTGCCTCCTCAGATAATAATCCAATAGTGACCTCGCCTAATTCACGTGCTTTTTCGATGATATTGATGTGGCCGTGGTGTACCAAATCTGTACCCATTCCTACATACACTTTTTTCATGCTAAACTTGATTTTTAGTCCTTATATTATTTGAAACTCAATTTTGGGTCGGGCTGCAAAAGTAAAATATATATTTTGCAATCATTTACTATGACTCATAAAAATGCTTTTACCCCCAATCCAATTTTTATCTATCTTCGCCACTTGAATATTTCGTAAAACTAAAAGCTAAAATGAGCAATCAAAATATTAAGTCGGCGGTGATATTGGCCGCTGGCAGGGGAACTAGACTAGGTGATAGAACTAAAGAAATGCCAAAGGGATTTTTGGAGATTGGAGGAGAGACTTTGATTGAGCGTTCTATTCGATTGCTTAAAGAGAACGGAATCGAAAACATAATAGTGGGGGTAGGCCATAAAGGCACAGCGTACGAGGATATTCAGGAAAAATATGGCCTGACTATTTATTACAATGATGAATATTCTACGACCGAAAGTATGTATACTCTGGTATGTGCTTCGCCGCATATCGAAGGTGACTTTTTGCTGCTGGAGTCGGACTTGCTTTATGATATATCTGCACTTCAAACCATATTGAAATCAGATCTGAAGAATGTCATATTAGGTAGTGGTTTTACCGACTCCGGAGATGAGGTTTATCTACACGCATTTGAAGGAGGAGATTTTAGATATCTTTCACAAGATGGGAATGACAAAATCAATTCGTATGCAGAGCTAGTAGGCATTTGTAAACTCAGTCAAGAGCTTTACCAGAAAATGATATCTCTTCCCACAATCAAGAAGATGAAATATGAATATGCATTCAACGTATTGTCACCCACTGAATCTATTCATGTAGAAAAACAAAGTGATCTGGTTTGGTGTGAAATAGATGATGAGGATCATTTAAACCGTGCACTTAATCTGATTTTACCCAAGCTCAGTAGTTAATCCTCATTTTCATACCAATAGCCAGTCTGGTTGTCTCTGTAGCCATTGCTACCGAGGTAATTGTAGATGTGTTCCAGGTATTTCACGGGCTCTGCGGGTACGTAGGTAGACTGACCTAAGAACTCAGCTGGTTTAGGCGGTAAAGCCAATTCTTTTGCATACGGTGTGCGTTCGTTAGGAAAGTTACTATTCTCGTAAGAGGTCAAGGTATCATCCTTGTCTTCATAGAAGTACACATCAGCATCGAACCCCTTGTAGTTGAAGTATAGCTTTGGTCCACGGTGCCTGGCAGTAGTATCATACAATTTGAACCCCTTTGGAAGCTGATCTCTCATCTTCCATATCTTATCATACTCTTTTTCGTGTGCTCCGAAATCAACGTCTACATCATGAGGTAGTATGGCGCCTTCTCGGTGATATCCGAGCAATGTACCGAAGTCTATCCAATAGGCAGCTTCAGTTTTTTGCATATAGGAATTCGTGACTTCGAAAATTTTTTCAAGGATCTCCAATTTCTTATTTGTGTAATTACCAGGGAGTGAGGTGAAGTACACATTTATAATGCGTTGAAGTTTTTGTATGATGGACGAAAGATTCATAGTTTTGCGCTCAATTTTAATCGTGCAAATCAAACAAAATTTGAGCAATTCGGATCAGTCAATTGACATTGTTTATACCTGGGTGAACGGAGATGACCCGGTTTACATTGAAAAATGTCAAAAATTTGCGGAAAACCTCGAAGATGTCAATCCGGAGAGATTTAGAGATGTTTACGAAATGCTCAAATATAGTCTTCGGTCTATTGAGAAATATGTGCCATGGGCAGGGAATATTTATATCCTTACTCAAAAACCTCAGGTACCAGAATGGCTTAATACCGATCACCCTAAAGTAAAAGTAGTTCACCACGAAGATATTTTTGATGAAGCATATCTGCCGACATATAGTTCGAGTGTAATTGAAAGCTATTTAGATAAGATACCTGGATTGTCTGATCATTTCCTATATATGAATGATGATTTCTTGTTTGGAAACCATACCGAACTTGACAAATTTATTTCTGACAGCGGTAAGATTAATGTATTTGGCACTTTGATAGGAGAGAATCCGAGCTGGAGAATATATGAATCTAAAAATGACATCATTGGCCTCGGACTAGTAGAGCATTGTCCTATTTTGATAAAAAAGGAGTACTGGAATGCTATGTACGAACTCTGGCCGGATAAAACGCATGAAAAGAGACTACATAGGTTTCGACAGGACGACGATTTCATGGCATATAAGCTGTATAAGCACTATATGCTCAAATACCAGCGGCAAACATGTAGACCGGTCACCATATTTGAGTTAAAAAAATGGCAGATTTTTCATAAGATTACCAACAGTTTTAATCGACAGAAAAAAGCTTTTGAAAGAATAAATAGGGTGCGCCCTAATTTTTATTGTCTAAACGATGACCAAAAGGGCAACCCCAATCAGAAGGTCGTGAAATTGGCACAAGAATTTTTAAAAAATTACTATCCCGAAAAATCTTCATTTGAAAGGTAGATCAACAAATAAATAAGACAATTGAAATGAGGATAATAAGACTCCTACTAAAATCATCTAAGTTACTTTTTACGATTGCTAGTATTTCTAGTGTGCTTACAGGGTTTTGTTCTACGATGGTGATTAAGCAGGTGCACCAGGCTATAGGAATGACAGATTTTGACCAGTCGGAGTTCATTACCATATTTTTGATCTTTTGGATTGGATATGGAGTGCTGGCTGTGATCTCTACTTACACCGTTTCTCTACTTACTCAATCCATCATACACAAGTTGAGGGTTGATATTTCAGAAAAAATCTTGTCTTCTAATTTTTCTGCAATAGAAAGAAATCAAGGCAAATTGCTTCCGATCCTTACCGAAGATATCAAAACCATTGCTACTTCTATTGATCGTATGCCTAGTGTCACTACCGGATTAGCTACAGTCATAGGTATTATGGGCTATATGGTGTGGTTTTCGCCCATCCTTACGCTGAGTACGGTGATACTATTTGCAGTCGTGCTGATCATTACTAAGATATCTCTGCCATTGGTAAGAAAATATGCAGAACATGCTAGAGAATTGTGGAACGACGTGTATGAGCATTTCGAAGGCTTGATTTATGGTATTAAAGAATTGACACTAAACAATGACTATAAAAAGGTATATGTACACGAATTGATCGTGCCTACCAGCAAGGAGCAAAATGCTTATAATGTAAAAGAGAATCTGGCAACTTCGATCGCATCCAAATCCACTGATTTGGTACTATTATTTGGTTTTGGTACGCTAATACTATTGATATTCAATACTCAATTCGTAACTCCAGATATGTTTGGACAGTATCTGATTCTTGTAATGATGACCATCGCCCCTCTATCTTCTGCTACCGGATTTATGGCAAACCTAAAAAGGATAGAAGTAGCCTTGGATAAAATCAACGAGGTGGGTTTGGTACTAGAGCAGCCAAAGAACAAGCAATTTCTTAAGTTGGAAAATAAAACTCAAGCTGGTGATAAATTGATTGAGCTCAAAGGTGTGCAGCACGAGTATTACAATCCCGATGAGGATGAACATTTTGAGCTCGGTCCCATTGATCTTACGATCAATAAAGGGGAGCTGATTTTCTTGCTCGGAGGAAACGGAAGTGGTAAGACGACGCTGGCGAAAATCATTCTCGGTCTGTACCCTGCTAAAGCTGGAAGTATAGAATTTGCCGGTCAGTTAGTAGATTTAAACCACATAGATGACTATAGAGATCAGTTCTCCGCCACATTTGTGGATTCTTATCTATTTGATAAACTGCTCCACATTGAAAGCGACTATCTTGAAAAAAATGGCAATAACCTGATCAAGACGTTGGAGCTTACTAAGAAGGTGAAGATAAAAAACAAGCGATTCAGTACCAGTAGACTGTCAGAAGGGCAGAAGAAGAGGCTTGGCTTGATGGTGTCTATTCTTGAAGACAAGGATGTATATCTGTTTGATGAATGGGCAGCAAACCAAGACCCTCATTTCAAGAAAATATTTTATGAGATTATCTTGCAAGACCTCAAGAAAGCAGGGAAGACGATAATCGTAATCTCTCATGATGAGCAGTATTTTGATCATGGAGATAGAGTCATCAAACTCATGGAAGGTAAATTGGTATAAAGGTGTCAATGTCAAACACAATCTTAACAGCAGCGGATGAGTTCTATTTTAGAACATTTTGCCAGTTTGTGCATACTTTCAAATCTAAGAAGGAGTATAAAAATAGCGAATTGATTTGCTATGATCTTGGGTTCAACAACGATCAAAAAAAGCACTTACAACACTTGATTGCAAAAGTGCCCAACCTATCTGTAAGACCTTTTGATTTCTCCAAGTATCCTGAATTTGTAAAGTTGGAATATAAGACCTACTCATTCAAGCCTATCATGGTGAAGGAGGTGTTTGAGGAAAAAAACGGAAACCTTTTATGGCTAGACAGCGCAACCATTCTGTTGAAGCCACTAAATTATGTTTGGGATCAAATGACAGAGCACGGTATATATGCACCTATCGGAGGCTCAGGTACGCTCAAAGAATGGACTGTCCAAGAGACCATGGACTATATGCAGGTACCCAAGTCACACTATCTGAATAGAAACATCTGTGGCTGTATGTGTGGATTTGGATATCATAATGAGGAGGTAAGAGAGCTCGTTTCAGAGTGGGAGCGTTATTCGCTCATTCATGAATGCATCAAGCCGGAAGGCGCCAATCGAGAGAACCATAGAGATGATCAGTCTGTACTCACGATCTTACTCTACAAATTTCAACAAGAAAAGAATATTTATCTGACTAAAGATGAGGTAAACATCAGCTCACAGCATCCTGTGAATTATCTGAGTGTGAGAAACAAGCTCAAACCAACATTTCCATATTCATTAAGTTGGCTATCCGTACTCTATTTTAATATTCATAGACAGCTTGATATCCTTGTCAATCGCATTAAATCATGACAGTACTCAATTATATATTAATAGGCCTGGCCGTTTTCTTGTTTCTACTCAACCAGGTTTATAATTACCTCTCAGGTAAGAAATTCGTTCGGGATTATTTGCACTATTTCTTTACTACTAGAAAGTCTCTTGAGTATTGGGATGACTACTGTTTTAACAATCCTAATAAGTCTGATATCATAGTTTCCTTCTCTACCATTCCGAGTAGGATTACTGAAATCGTTCCGACTGTGAAAAGCCTGCTTTCGCAAAACATGGCTCCCAAAAAGATCCATTTGTACGTTCCGGAAATGTCCATGCGAGAAAAAGTTGCATACACCATACCTGAAGAAATTCAGGGTTTGAAATGTCTGGAGGTAAAACGTGTGGACAAAGACTGGGGGCCAAGTACAAAATTTATTCCGGCGGTTGCCTCATTAGATAAGGATCAGAAGATATTGGTCGTGGATGATGACAACATGTATCCAAACACCATGCTTGCCGCATTCGATAAGGCATCAGATGAAAAGCCCGATTGGATAGTTGCTGCCAGCGGCTGGAGGGTGCCGAACGATTTGGTGGATCGCGCTACCACGCTTTGGACAAATATCACCAAGCAGGCTCCGGTACCAGTACCCACAACAAGAGTCAGTGATTACTATTCAATAGATATAGTTCAGGGCTATTCGGGATTTCTAATTAGACCCAGATTTTTCAACTTTGAAGAACTGACTGATTATCCGGAAGAACCTAGAGCAGTTCGATTTGTGGATGATGTCTGGGTGAGCGCTCATGCGCAGGTGCCGAAGTATGTTTTCCCGTCCGATAGATTCTGCTATATTCCTTTTTGGACAGAAGGTTTTTTCAAGGCTAACAGTTTGGCCTCGATAAACAATCATGGTAAAGAGAGGGATGAGGACCGAAATAATTCAATTGCGCTGAGATTCTTCAAGGATAAATGGCATAAAAACTAATATTAGCCTTTGATTTACAACCAATAAAGCACTCATGTTAGAAAAGGTAGCCAACAATCAAATCGTATATTTTAAGATTTTACTTGGCGTTATTTTGCTTTCGGTGTTTGCTCTGGCTCTTCAACGAGACTTTGATCATGATGAGTTGGAGGCCATTCACTCCTCATGGAAAATATTGACTGGTGAGAGAATATATGTAGATTTTTTTCAGCACCATCACTCTTTATTCTACTACACTATAGCACCCATTATCGATTGGGTCGGAGAGAATACCAATACGTTGATCGTACTTCGCATGTTGATGTTTGTTTGCTATCTGGCCATGTTGTGGTGTGCCTTTCAGTTAGCTAAGCTCATATTCGAAGATCAAAAAATTAGCTGGTTGAGCGTCCTGTTTTTGGCTTGCCTTACCATGTTTAGTCAGAAGGCATTTGAAGTGAGGCCAGACGTACCACAAGTCATGCTAGCACTGTTTGCCATACTCCTGATATTCAGACATCTCAAGCAACCTAATCGATGGCTCTTATATTTAAGTCCAGTGTTAATGGGGCTTTCATTTTTATTCTTACAAAAGACTTTATTCATTATCGCCGGGGTGGGCTTGATGCAACTCTATTGGCTTTATGAAAAAAAGCTAAACTGGATTGAATTGATTTCTTACTGGGTCGTATTTGTTCTTACGATTACCCCATACTACATGTATTTGGTGATTGATAATCAGTTTGAAAATTATCTGTTTTGGAACTGGATTTTAAACATGAATTTTGAAGGGTCTTTTCCTGCTTTCAAAACGATATTTAACTCTTTTCATTACAATCACTTCCTTTGGATATTCTTTGTTGTCGGTGTCGTGATCTGCGTGAAGAATCGCAAAATGGACATAGTAATATTAACTCTGGTGCTTTTAGCAACTACCTTTCTTGTGAAAGCACCGTATAGGCAATACTTCATGCCATTTGCTCCATTTATGTGTGCGATCACTGCGTATGGATTATACAGGGTGATGCAACCTAAATTGATCATGGTGCTCGTCTTGCTTATTTTTCTGGTTCCACTCGCATATTACGTGAGAACGGTATTTGTATACACCAACCGTCCTCAACTAGATAAAATGAATTGGGTGCTGGAGCGTACAGAACCTAATGACTATGTATATGATGGAGATATTTATTTCAATATGTATCGCCGGGATATTGATTTCTTCTGGTACAGCACAGAGCCAGGCAAAGGAGGGTTAGGTACTTACAAAAGACTAAAACCATACAGTTATGACTTGTATGAATCAATTCAAAAGTTCAAGCCAAAAGTTGTTTCAACCCTTTTTATTGAAAACTTAGATCATCCTGTGATCAAATCGAATTACATGAAATCAGATCAGTATGAAGATCTGCTCGTGCGAGTAAGATAATTTATCGAATCAGGTAGGTCATTCTCAATGCTAACTGAACACCACGCTTTTCAAAATCATCTTCGTAGAGAAAATTTCTTTTGTCAGTGTAGGAAAATTGTGGTTGGAACATATAATTTCCCACTCGGTGTACCCATTCAAAACCAATATTGACTTCGTAATCAGTAGGGTAGGGTTCGAAGAGGCCAACACCTGCATAGCGTTCAACAAAATAGTCGTCATCGAAACGAATTCTTGAAAAATTGAATCCAAAACGTCCTGAAGGTCGGTACCAGTGAATTTTGAAAATATCTGCTTGTGAACCTGTGCCAATACCGGCTCCAATGATTTGACCCTGGTTGGAATAGCCGTTTGGCACATGACGATGTACATAATAATTTGGGTTACCACCTGGGGTTATGAGTTGCACTTGATTCGCTCCAAGTACTGTACTTTCAAAAATAAATTGGAGTAGATCTCCATTTTTTAGATCCACATCTTTGATGAAGCCGATAGTTCTGGCTCGCGATCGATCAGGCTGCTCTATGAATTCCATGAAGCTGGTAGGAAAATCGTTTCTGGCGTATTCAACATAGACCTGAAATCCAACACTCGGAAAACGCCAGTCTACTGATACTGATAGAATTTGATCGTAGTCGTCGTTTTTTACCCCTACGGATGGTGTGTTTTTAGTAAAGGCTGCGAAAAAATCAGCAAATTTAAGATCTCCCGAACCCCACTTGGTATACATATATCTGTTGATGCCAAAGTTTAGCCCCTTCATGAAATTCGGCCTATATCCCAGCGTAAACCCCGTAAAATACCTTGTGTCATTGCTACTGTCATCATCAAAATAGTCTGACTCTCCAAAAGCTCCCCATACCATCCTATATTCGATTTCGCCTATTTTAGTTTTGGCCGGCTTGTTTGTACCTAATTCTATACGAGGGACACCACCAGCATTTTTGCTTACAACTATAGGATTGTAGCGCGCAGGCCCAACTGAAAAATTAGCAGTAGATAATGCAAATGTGAAGTTCTTGTGAATAGCTCTAATTTCACTTTGACCTAAATGAAAGTTGTAGTAAGCATCTTCTCCATAGCGCACTACCCAGTCGATTCGATACTCAAAAGGAAACGAATACTCGCTTTTATCAAATTCGGTTGGTGGGATGTAGAAGTCTCTATTTTCAGCATAGGTAAACACAGGAGCGAAGGTCAAGTGCAACATCCCATAATTGGCATATATACCTCCTGTGATATTAGCGTTGTGACCTTTTCCCTTCCACACAGGACCGTCATTGTAGCCTTTTGGATAGTCGGGATTGTAGGTATAGGATATTTGCGGATCAAGGATCGTATAGTTTAACCGTCCTTCTTCGTTTCCATAATTAGTCCTGACGGCCCCATCCCAAAGGTCCCATGCAAGTGCTGAGTCTGCTTGAAGATTGTAAATGGGTGATGGAAAAAAGGAGATAGGTGACGGTAATGTCTCGCTATTCTTTTGTCGTAAAATCAAGTAATACTCTTCTAAGTAGTCATCCGGATTCAAGACCTGTCCAATAGAAGGTGAGGCCATCAGCAATAGAACGAAGAGTAGTTTGAAATTTTTCATTTGTTATCCTTTAGCAAGCGCAAAGTTAAATGGGAATACAAAGTAATTCGCCAACATGGACTTTTATTCTAATCGAAAAATGATGTCGATTATTGTGTTGAACTCGTACTTATGATAGGCGTATCTGGTGTTATTGAATCAATACATCTTTGATGTCTCCTTCTTCCTGATATTCGTCATCTGTGTTGATCTCCCATAGGTTGGTGTTGCCATCGCCAGTGACATTTTCGGCGGCAAGTAAACCCATCAATATTGAGTGATCCTGATTGTTGTACTTGAATGACCCATATCTACCTATCGGAACGAGTTTGTCTATTCCATCTACAAAATTTTCAAGTTTTCTCAAAGGCTCTTGATAGCCAGTTTCATATACAGGGTAGCAACGAGGGATCCTGATCACTTTAGAATTAAGAATATCCATAGATTCCGGTACCAGCTTCAGTGTGGCGATTTCTTCTTTAGCCAGATCGGAGAGTTTTTCATCTTCCATCGACCAGATTTCGTCTTGCTCAAATGCCCAGAACTCCAGACAGATTATGGATGTTTTTTTGTCACCATATAATGTAGGGCACCAGTTTCTGAAGTTTGTGATTCTACCATGTTTGACATCTGGAGAGTGGACATAGATCCAGTTGTCTTCGAAGAGACCTGTACCATCCACTTCTAAATATACAAGGATGGTATTTCGGAAGTATAGCTGATCCGCAGCTTCTTTGATTTCATTGGGAACGTGATCAATACCCTTGATCAGTGTGGTGAAGGGCATTGTTGAAATAATGTGATCTGCATCGATACTAGATCCGTCCATCAACTCTATGCCTGTGGCTTGGTTGCTGTCGTCAACCTTCACTCTTTTAACTGGACTTTTCAGATGGATGTTTCCTCCATTCTTCTTTATTTCTTCAGCACATTTTTCATATAACAATCCAGTACCATGTTTTGGGTAAGCAAATTCATCAACCAGCGATTTGTGCTTATTGCCAACATTTCCTCTGATTGCAGAGATTACAGCACCAATTAGAGAAAGCGTTTTTATTCGCTGAGCCGCCCAGTCGGCATCGATTTTTGAGCAAGGGATGCCCCATAGTTTTTCAGAATAACTCTTGAAGAAAATTTCGTATAGCTTTTTACCAAATCTATTGGTTACCCATGCCTCAAATGTGCTTGGGTCTTTGATTGGGTTTATTCGCTGAAGCAGATAGTCCCAGAGAATTCTGGTAATAGTAAACGGATTGAGGTTGAATAATACGTTGGTAAACTTTAAGGGGTATTGAAAGAATCTTTTTTTGTAATAGATCCGGGTCAATCTATTAATCATTGTAAATTCTCCCTGAAGGATTTCGGCAAAGAATTTATTGATCTTTTTTTCTTTGGAAAAGAATCTGTGCGGACCTAAATCCACACGTTGGCCCCAAAGATCAAAACTCCGAGACATTCCGCCCACAAATTCGCTGGCCTCATAAACGTCTACCTCAACACCTTTTTTAGCCAACTCATGAGCACAGCTCAATCCTGCGGGACCGGCTCCTATTACAATTACTTTCATTTTATGATTTTTTGGTGTTGGTTATTATCGTTAAAATAATTTGCGAAGATACCTCAGGTAGTTTGTATAAGCAAACCTCCAGATTTGATAATAAACTTTATCAATGAAAGATTTATTATGCTTTCTATATCTAATTTTTTCTCAGGTCGCTTTATTGACTTCAATGATCGAAATATCGATTGATTTTATGTTATGAGAATCGAATTTGCCTGAACACACAAATTATACCTAAGCTAGAGATGGATAAAAAAAAGCACTTACAAGTTAATGTAAGTGCTTAGTTACCAGCGGAACGGACGGGATTCGAACCCGCGACCTCCTGCGTGACAGGCAGGCATTCTAACCAGCTGAACTACCGCTCCTGGTTGCATAATCAAGGATTATTTCCCTCAAATGCGATGCAAAAGTAGAGGCAATAAAACTATTATGCAACATCTAATTCAGAATATTTTTAAAATAAATATAATATGAATTTTCAGATCAATTATCCACAAATGCATTGGTGAAGATAAGCAGTTCAATATCAGATTTTTATTACCCATGCTGAGGGATTGTTTTATCAATAATTTGAATATCACAAGCCATTAAGTTATCTTCAATCTGAATTGTTTAGAATAAAAATTACCTAAAGCACATGTCTGAATATTACTCTCGCCGCAACCTGGATTTTTTGATCAAAGAAGTATTCGATCTTGAAGCGCTACTAAAGCTTGACCTCTACAAAAAACATGATTTGGATAGCGTAAAGATGGTTTTGGATGCAGCTGGCCAACTAGCTGATACAGAGATGAGACCCTTTAATGAAGAAATGGATAGAAAGGAGCCTCAGTTTGAAGGGGGTACGGTTAAAGTCCATCCTCAAATAAGAAAACTTCTTAAAAAATTCGGCGAAGGGGGATGGATATCTGCCAATGCTGCAGAAGAGGCTGGCGGGCAACAACTGCCGTTTATTGTTTCCTCATGTGCTCAATTCATTTTCGGAGCAGCTAATTACTCCGCAAGTGTTTATCCATTTCTTTCAGCAGGCGCAGCCAGGCTGATTGAGGAGTACGGTACAGAGCAACTCAAAAGCACCTATGTATCCAAGCTATATAACGGTGCATGGCAAGGCACGATGGCCATGACCGAGCCTGATGCCGGTAGTTCGCTGTCTGATGTGAAAACTTCGGCAGAACCTCTAGATGACAAGGGCACAGTCTATAGCATACGAGGGCAAAAAATATTTATTTCCGCTGGCGATCATGATGCTGTCGGTAACGTGGTTCACCTAATGCTAGCTCGTATCGAAGGTGCTCCAGCTGGCACAAAAGGTCTATCTCTGTTTGTGGTTCCACAGAAAAGGTTTACTGATGACAATCAGGTTGTACTCAACGATGTCACCACCACGGGACTCTATCACAAAATGGGCTATAAGGCAGCTCCGATAGTGCATTTGAGTTTTGGCGAAAAAAAGAGATGTTTTGGATACTTGATTGGTAAACCTAATGAAGGATTGTCTTACATGTTTCAGATGATGAACGAAGCAAGAATTGGTGTGGGTTTGAGTGCTACGTCGATCGGTTCGGCTGCTTATTACGCTTCCCTCAACTATGCCAAAGAAAGGCCACAGGGAAGAAAGCCAGATGAGAAAGACCCGAACTCTCCACAGATCAATATCATCGAACATACGGACGTGCGAAGAATGTTATTCTTCCAGAAATCTATTGTGGAGGGATCATTGTCCTTGCTTCTGCAATGTGCGCATTATGCGGATATGGCCAAGGGAGGCAAAGAGGAAATTAAAGAAATATATCGATTGACTTTGGATCTTTTGACGCCGGTGGCTAAAAGTTTTCCAAGTGAAATGGGAATTCTGTCTACTTCAGCCGCCATTCAGATTCTGGGCGGCGCAGGCTACTGTAAGGATTTTCCGGTAGAGCAGTATTTTAGAGAGATGAGGATACACACCCTTCATGAGGGAACAACTGGTATACATGGTATTGATCTGTTGGGTAGAAAAATCATCATGGGGGGTGGCATAGCATTCAGGGCATTTACAGAGGAGGTATCAAAGACCATCAAGAAGGTGAAGCTAGAAGTTATTGAGCTTTCTAAGTATGGAGAAAAGCTCAACGATGCGCTATTTAGACTTCAAAACATTACGATGAAACTCTCTACGATTGCAATGAAGGAGAAGAAGGAGGTTTTTCTTATGGATGCCACATTATATCTGGAGTTGTTTGGAGTAGTAGCTATTGGATGGCAGTGGTTGTTGCAAGCCATACCATGCCAAATTGCGATAAATGAAAATAGGGGAGACGAATTCTACAATGGTAAGCTGCACACCATGCGGTACTATTTTGAATACGAATTGCCTAAGACGGAGTCTATCATTGCCAGACTTAACAGTTCTGATAAGTTGTTATTAGAGTTGGACAGCAAAGACATCATGTAAGCCTGAATTTCAGCTTGAAATCAATTGAGCTTATAGGTTATTTTCTTCGTCCTTTTGCGATTCTTGTCTCGTTTCGGGTTGTAAGCAAAAATTCTGTTTTTCGGTTTGACCACAGTGATTTTATAAGCGTTTCGACTGCTACCACAACTTGATAGGGTAATACTGGTTAAGAGCCAGAATGACAAGAGTAAAAGTGTAGTTCTTAAATTCAAGTATTCAATATTTTCCGGATTATAAAAAAAGCTTCGAATTGAAGCCTTTTTGATATTGTTGTATGAGAGTATCTCTCAGCATAAAGTAGTTTCTACTGTATTTTTTCAAGCACCTCTTTTGGGAAAGTGATTTTGTATACAGTATCTAAAGAACCTGTAAAAAGTTTGAATTCTTCTTCCCCAAATGCCATTTCTGGAGTTGGGTCTTCTAGCTGGTTGAGTTCAAATCCTCTATCCCTCATTTCGGGCAGGATCTTTATGATAATTCTTTGCCATGCCAACGGCGTTATGCTCTTGTTGCACCAATTCTTCAATGTCAAAACCTTAATCTTCATACTGAGCCGCTTTATTTTGCAAATATTGTCAATTTAAATCTTAATTCCCATTACAAGGATGTCATCTGTCTGTTTTTCTTCTCCCATCCAATCTGTAAAAACTTTATCCAACAATTCACGCTGTTTTTCAAGCGGTTTGTCTAGTCCACTTTCGATGCTCTCCGTTAGTCGAGCCACAGTAAATTTCTTATTGTCAGGTCCACCGAATTGGTCTTGAAAACCATCAGAGAACATATAAAAAGAGGTTTCACCCTTAGTATATGATACTTTATGCGTGGTATAGTTTCTTTCTTGATCTAAGTATCCCCCAAGAGATATTCTGTCTCCTTTTACGGTCTTGATCTTGCCCTTGTCAGAGTAGAGAAGGTTTTGTTGAGCGCCAGCAAAATATGCCTGTTGTGCGTTTTCATCAATGATCATGATACTTGCGTCCATGCCATGGTGATTATTGTTTTCCGACTGATTTAGAATGTCTTGAATCCCAATATTGAGGTTGTCCAAGATCTCGCCGGCGTCTGTGATTTCATGTTCATAAACAATTTGATTAAGGAGAGATTCTCCAATCATACTCATAAGAGCTCCAGCGACCCCATGACCTGTACAGTCAACAGAGGCGATGAATTTATAGTTGACTTCTTCAGATTCAAAATCAGCGAACCAATAAAAATCGCCACTTACAACGTCTAGTGGTTTGAATAGCAAGAAAAAATCCGTGAATGCTTCTTTGATGGTCTCGGGTGACATGAGCATGGCGTTTTGGATCGTCATTGCATATTTGATGCTATCCATTAGACGTTTATTTACCTCGGCCAATTCTTTCGTGCGAAGTTCTACTTTCTCCTCCAGGCTACTATTTGCTTTTTCCAACTGGCGAATCAATTTCATCTTATCACTTTTCAACTCATAAGCTTCAAGTGCCTTGTCTATAGTGAGTTTCATTTCACCTTTATCCCATGGCTTAGTGATATACTTATAGATCCCGCATTTGTTTACAGCCTTTACGATAGCTTCTATATCGGCAAATCCGGTTAAGATCATTCGAATCACATCAGGAAATTCTGGAAGTACTCTTTCGAGTAGTTCGGTACCTGTCATCTCAGGCATCTTCTGGTCTGTGATTAGGCATTGGATGTCGTGTTCGCGCAGCATCTCTATCGCTTCATTACCTCCCGGAGCAGTCAGTACATTGTACTCTCTCTTGAAGGCCATTCTGAAGATACGGAGATTACTCTCCTCATCATCTACATAGAGAATGGTGTACTTTTTTTTGTTTTTGACAGCTACGTCCTCAACTGGAGCTTGAACTTCTTCCATGGGTTATATAAATTCTAAAAAATTATGCTTTTTGGGATTCCGACACTTTTTCCTCTTCAGTGGATTTATCCATATGCTTAGGAATCAAAATCGAAAACTCAGTTCCTTTTCCTTCTTCACTATTACAGTAGATACTACCTCCGTGCTTTTCAATAATACCAAAAGTAATAGACATGCCGAGGCCTGTTCCAATACCCACCGGTTTGGTAGTAAAGAACGGTTCAAATATTCTACGTTTCACTTGTTCTGACATTCCAGCACCGTTGTCTTTTAGTTTGATCATGACATGCTGATCTTGATTCTCAGTATATAACTGAACTTCGCCATCTTTTCTATCATCAGGAATGGCTTGAATACCATTATTAAGAATATTCATAAATACCTGATTCAACTGACCAGGGTAGCAGTTGATATCTGTAATAGAATCGTCGTAGAACTTCTTGATGTTAATTTTGTTCTTGGTCTTGTTTCGTAGAAGTACGAGTGTAGCATCAAGGGCTTCATTGACGTTAGCAGGTTTCATTTCCTCTTCATCAAGTCTGGAGAATACCCTCAGTCCTTTTACGATTTCAATGGTTCTTACCGCTCCCTTTTTAATATCCGAAACGAGTTCCTTGAGGTCACTGAGTAGATCATCATAGGCATATTCTTCTTTCATTTCATGGATTTCTGCCAGTGCTGCTTTGTAGTCCTCGCTATCTTCCAGATTGTCATATTTTTCAACAATAGAAATGAGATCGTCTAACGAGACTTTTAACGTATCAATACCATTGTAAACAAAGTTTATAGGGTTGTTGATCTCATGTGCGATACCTGCCGTCAACTGTCCAAGTGATGCCATTTTCTCTGATTGTACCAGTTGCGACTGTGTACTTTTTAGATTCTCAAGTATCTGTGTCAACTCCTCCTTACTATCTTGCTCCACGGTCAGAGCGGATTTTAATTTGTTTTCCGCAATCATCAGACGTTCTGTAGCTTCGAGCTGCTCTTCAGCAATATTTCTCATACGCTCTTCTGAGTATTTTACTCTGTCGTAAGCTTTTCTTAGTTCTTCCTGTACTCGAATCAACTTCTCGTTGACTTCGATTTGTTTCCTCGAACTCTTAAGAATTTCCTGCTCCGATAGTTTCAATTTTTTGTTTCGTTGCTCGAGGGCTCGCTGTGAGAGGATTAGTTTCTCATTGACTTCCAACTGCTTTTCAGCACTGCTTCTCAACTCTTCTTCAGATCGTTGTAGCTTCACAAAGGCCTCGTTCGCTGTCAGGAAGTTTTTGTAAGCAAGGTTTACAGCAGGTCTGAAAATAAATGAGGCCTGGATTAGCAGAATTGCTATAACGGCCAGTGTAATCACATATTCAAATCGAGAAAAACCACTTTTATTTTCTTTTGCATCGATCTGATATTTCACCGCAAGGTCACTTGCGGATTGTGCAAACCCTCTTTGTCTGTCTATGTTATCCAGTGCTCTCGACAAGATCAGTGTCCGCTCTGCATCGGGTGTGTCAAAAGGTAAGTTCAGAATCTCATTGCCAATGTCTCGAATTTCCCTAAAGGCCAAATCCATATCTTTGAGCATCGCATTTGTTTCCTCAGAATTTTCTGTGCCGTTTAGCCCATAGTTGATATCACCTTTGGTCAGAGCTCGTTGGATCTTGGTGAATTCTTCTACTGCTGGCTTCAAACGCCTTTTAACCAAATTGTAATTTGTTTCACTACTTTTGATTTTGTCAGTGTTGATCTGAGCGATGTTTTTGGCTATCTCTTCACTTAAAGTGGCCTGCCGCTGCGCAAGGTTCACCAGAACTGCATCGTCCTTGTTGACCCTAATGGCATTTTGTACTATAAACTGACCGATAATTAGACCTATGATAGCAAGTATCAAAGTCAAAATATACGAACGTATCAGATTATCCTTTTTCATAGCAATATGCTTTTGTTAATAAATTAGGCAGCTCCCTTGCTTTTTAAAAAGGGAAGTTGACTTTTTTCTCCCTCGCTGGCCGTAGCATTATTTGTGCGGTCGGAGTTAAGAATTTTCTTCTTACGCTGACCTGTGAAATACTGTTCCAACTTGGATTCAAAAAATTTCAATGAAATGGCAATAACTAGTAGTATACCAATACCAATGTAGTTGCTTCCTTGTGTCCAGCTATCAATGATGGGCTCTAAAAACAACTGCTCGGAAACGAAAAGGACTATAAAAAGACCAAATAACAATCTGGTCGCTTTTTTGCCCATGGTCATTTTGTCGAGCTGGTCAATGGTGACTTCTAGTTCTCCATTTTTCTTCTGGATTTCGCTGTTTTGCGATTTAATTTTTTGGTTGGCGTGGTCTAGTTTCTTCTGAAGTCGGTCACTTATTCGTGTAATTACTTTACTCTGATCTAGTAGATCCTTATAATGCATGGCTATACCTACTGCATCTTCCAGATTTACATCCTTCTTTTTTACCTTCCCTACATACTCCGAAAGTATCTTTTGCTCTTCGTGATAAAGTTCTTTCATTTCAGTTCATCGTTACTACATTCTCCCGCACTTACCTCTTTCCCCGAGTCTGACGTATGTAATGAATTGTTAATAATATATTCTCTCAATCTGCTCATTCACTATTCGCTTATGAAGCTTCTGCTAGTTTTTTTTCTACTTCCCTGGAAACTCTTATCTGAAAGGTAAAATATGAATATTCATCATTCACCTTATGAAATTCATATGAAAGCTTCTGTCCAGTTTTTCTGGCAATTTCTACAAATCCGAGTCCAGCAGTGCCTTTATCAGAAAATTCACCATTATAAAGTATCTCCTTGTATAGTTTTTTTAATCCATCCTTGTCCAGAGCATTGATATTGTCCAGTTTGGATTGGATTGTATTGATTTTGGTGTTAGGAATGAAGTTACCAGTCATGATATTGTAAAACTTCTTCCTTGCTGTCACCAGGAGTAGACCTGATTTGGAATCGTAAGTATCTATTTGATTGGTCTCATCCGCTACTTCATCCATATGATGGTATAGATTTTGAATGCACTCTGTAGCCGCCCCGTAAAATTTCTTTTTGATTATCCGATCAGATTCCAATTCAGAAATCCTTCCATCAAGTGTTTCAATGATCGACGTAACCAAATCGAAAGTGACTTCACCCTTGTACATCAGAAGGATGTTAGTATCATAGATGTTTTTGTATCTCTTTAATAAATCCATTTAATCCAAATTGTGTCTAAGCTAACTATCTTAAAACCTGTCAATCGCTTAACAATCACAGTATTCTAAAAAGTAAAGATACCTGATCAATTAGTAATTCAATAATTTACAAACATAAATTGGATTATTCAAAGAAAATAATCGGAATTTACCTGAGTCAATTAAAATGCAGCTACATTTTAGTAACAGGCAAAATATGAATTGAAATTCAATTCCCTTCTCATAACTAGCCAACCTGTAATTTGATATAAAATCAATTGCGAATTTTACCAAGATTTGCCGAGATAAGCAAATTTTGATTTTAAATTATGGTTTTTTTAGGTGTTTTGGACATACTGGCTAAGAGTATTACCTATCATATTTTTTTTTAATTGAGAAAACTCAAATTGCAGTACGAATTGTGTTTTTTTGCTCCATATTCTTTTGTTGTCTTTGCAAATACCAAAGAATATCTTAGAATGGAATTTCTGTCAGGCCCAATAATTGAACTTAACCAATATTGTATGATCCCCAGATTACGCTTAGGTTTTTGTAATTATTCTCTACTACTCCTTATAGTAGTATTAGGGACTCAGAGTTGTAATGGACGGTTTGGTGCCTATCCATTAACAGAAAAGCCATTGACTACTTTGGTGTCTGATTCCGGTACTTTGCCTGAAGTGAAGAGGGCCCGAGATATGGATGTAAATGACGTGATCCAATATCTCAATTTGCATGAAGAGTCCAGCTGGATTCATACCACAGAGGCAGAACTGATCAGTCTTGTGAATGAATTTGATGACAGCCCTGAGATTCATGAGCTGGTAGCGGATTATTATCTAACCATTGGCAACGTCGAGGAAGCGCTTGTCTACAATACCAAAGCTGAGGAGAGAGGAGCAAGAAGTACTGAGTTTTATAAAAAGCGAGCGGAGGTATTTGCTGCATTGGGGCAGTATGGCCTGGCTATAGATTATCTAAATAAGGCTGTAAAAATCAACGGAAACGATCCAGATATTTACCTATCCAAAGGGGAGGTGTATCTTAATATGGGGGATTCAATTTCCTCCTTACAATACAAATCTCACGCTTTTATCCAAGATTCTAGCAGACTCGATATCGCTGCGGATCTTGCTTATTTATACGCTCGTCATGATGAATTGGATAAATCGAGAAACCTGATTGACCTACTCATTGCGAGCGATTATCGGCCAAAAGAAATGAAAAAACTTGATGCCTCGCTGTACAGAAGAAAAGGCCAAATGGATCAGGCGAATGCTATATATAAATCGTTGCTCGATTCGGGTGATACAGCTGCTGGAGTAGTGCTAATCGATCACTTCAAGCAGCAGAACTTACACGACTCTATTGTTCATTACTCAACCTTATTATTAGAACAAGACAGTTCAAACTTATTTGCACTAGAAGCTAAGGCTATTTCGTTTGATTACAAAGGATACTATACGAGTGCATTGATCTATTATAATCAAATGCTTGATATTGATTCATTGAATCAAGAAGCACACGAAGGAATAAGGAAAGTAAAGGGAAAAATCGCATATTTGCGCAAATTAAAGGAGCAGAAAGAAGCTATTCCAAATTTTGATTTCTTAGCTCCAAAAAGAAACGAATTGATTGATGAGTGACATTAAAATTAACATTACCCTTCCAGATGGTAGTGTAAAATCTATGGACAAAGGAGCAACAGGAATGGATGTTGCCTTAAGTATCAGTGAAGGCCTGGCCAGAAATGTCTTAGCCGCAGAGGTAAATGGAGAAATATGGGATGCTACCAGACCCATAGAGCAGGATGCTACTGTCAGTCTGCTTACCTGGCAAAATGAAGGCGGAAAGTCTACCTTTTGGCACTCATCAGCACATTTGATGGCAGAAGCCCTGGAGGCTCTATATCCAGGAATCAAACTTGGTATTGGGCCACCAATCGAAAGCGGATTCTACTATGATATCGATTTCGGTGAGCAAACTTTTGATTCTGAAAACCTGGAAGCGCTTGAGAACAAGATGCTGGAGCTAGCACGAGAGAAAAATCAATATATCAGAAAAGACATTTCAAGGGCGGATGCTGTAGCCTATTTTACTGAGAAGGGAGATGAGTATAAATTGGATTTGCTCGAAGGGCTCGACGATGGTGCGATTACCTTTTACGAACAGGGCAATTTCACTGATCTTTGCAAAGGACCACATATACCCCATACAGGGTTTATCAAGGCGGTAAAAATACTCAATGTCGCTGGAGCCTATTGGAGAGGTGATGAAAACAACAAACAGCTGACTCGTTTGTACGCCGTATCCTTCCCAAAGCAAAAGGATCTCAAAGAGCATATGGAACTGCTCGAGGAGGCCAAAAAAAGAGACCATAGAAAACTGGGCAAAGAGCTGGAGTTATTTACCTTCTCAGAGAAGGTAGGCCAGGGGCTTCCCTTGTGGTTGCCTAAGGGTACTATGCTACGCGAACGTCTGGAGCAGTTTATGCGAAAGGCTCAGGTCAAGGCGGGTTATAGTCCGGTGATCACTCCACATATTGGAAACAAAGAATTGTACATTACCTCAGGTCATTATGAGAAATATGGCGAGGATTCGTTTCAGCCGATTGCTACGCCGCATGAAGGCGAGGAATTTTTCCTGAAGCCAATGAACTGTCCTCACCATTGTGAGATATATAAGTCGAAACCCCATTCATATAAAGATCTTCCGATTCGCTATGCTGAGTTTGGTACAGTCTATCGATATGAGCAAAGCGGAGAACTGCATGGATTGACACGGGTAAGAGGATTTACTCAGGATGATGCACACATCTTCTGTACACCAGATCAAGTGAAAGAGGAGTTTGTCAAAGTGATCGAGTTGGTGCTGTATACTTTCAAAGCGCTAGGTTTTGAGGATTATACCGCGCAAATCTCGCTTCGAGATCCTGACAATAAGTCTAAGTATATCGGTACCGACGAAAACTGGGAAAAGGCAGAACGTGCGATTATAGAAGCAGCTGAAGAGCGTGGATTGAATACCGTGACCGAATATGGAGAAGCGGCTTTCTATGGACCAAAGCTTGATTTCATGGTCAAAGACGCTTTGCGAAGAAGTTGGCAGCTGGGTACAATACAGGTGGATTATACTTTGCCTGAGAGATTTGAACTAGAGTACATAGGTGCCGACAATGCTCGTCATCGACCGGTGATGTTGCACCGCGCACCATTTGGATCATTGGAGCGATTTGTAGCTGTACTCACTGAGCACTGTGCTGGAAACTATCCACTGTGGCTGACTCCAGATCAGATCGCTGTACTTCCGATTTCTGAGAAGTATGCTGACTATGCGCAGCAGGTATTTTCTATGATGGAAGAAAATGACATCCGTGGATTTATAGATCATAGAGATGAAAAGATCGGTCGTAAGATCAGGGATGCTGAAACAAAGAAAATTCCTTTTATGCTGATCGTAGGTGAAAAGGAACAAGAAGAGGGCCGGGTAAGTGCCAGAAGACATGGCGAAGGAGACCTTGGAAGCTTCAGTCAACAGGAATTTATTGATCTGTTTAGAAAAGCATCGGCAATAGTCTAACGAGTAAGAAAATAATTTCTATTTCATGAGGCTGTCTCATTGCTTAATTAGCTCAGCTGAGTTAACTAAGCTTGGGACAGCCTCTATTTATTCAACACCTGTTTTCCTGGCTACTTGAGGTCGACTATCTCTACTTCATAGACGACGATGGAGTAAGCATCTACCAAACTGCCTATAAATCCATCCTCCCATAGATCATGTCGTACTTCGCTGGGTATTACTTTCACGCTGGGGCCGAAAGCTATTTCTGATGGCATAATAAGAAGTGCTTTCCCACCTACACTCATTTTCAAAAGACCTTCTCGCAATCCGTCAACCAGCTGATTGGAGTCCAGTCTGGCGGTAAGTGGTTTGTCGTCTTCGGTCTGCTGGATGAGTGTTCCATCCAAATACTTTCTTTTGAAATGAAACTCAACACTATGATAAGTTTTTGCTTGTACGCCCCCGGATGCATTGAGTGGTTTGAAGTAGAGTCCGGAAGTGGTAGGAGTCAGGTTGCTGATTTCCTGAGTGTCTATATACGCTTCGATCTGATCGATTTGATGCTCAAATACTTCATCTTCAGTATAGATCTCTACCAATTCAATCTCTAAGATAAAATTAGAAAAGGAAGGAAATAGTCTTCCACTACTGTAAGAATTGTAGGCCAAATAAGAAGGAACGTATATCCTGATTTTTTCTCCTTTTCGCATAATATCCAGGCCATAGTTGAAGCCTCCGGGGATGATATAATTCCAGCCAAATTTCAGCAAGGTACTATCGCTGGTATGCGATTCGAGCAGCTTTTGATCCAACGTTCGGATTTCGTATTTCACTGCCATTACCTCTCCGGTCTTTGGTATACGGCCCTTTTCGTTTTCTGTGAGCAATTCATAGTAGATGCCGTTATCCGCTTGTTGGGCGCTGATATTATTCAATTTCAAGTAGTTCTGAATCTGATTATCGCTTTCTTTCTGCTGCTTTTCAAATTCGGATTCCTGTTCACAGCTTTGACCAAGGATAGTACCGACCAGCAGTGCCAGGATGGTAAATAGTCTTGTGTATGTGCTCAATTGGTTACGCATAATACATTTTATTTAGTAGGGACAAAAGTTCACTTTCAAGACACTAGAGGTGTAAGGAATGGTTGGAATCAAGTTCAAAAAAAATAGTTGTTTGTAAGCGCCATATTTCAGGTTCAATCTAGTCGGAGATATTATCTTTGCGTCATGAGGATGAATGATACCATTGTGGCTCTGGCTACAGCACCGGGAGTAGGGGCCATAGCTGTGGTTAGACTATCAGGTGAAAATTGTATTGCACTGGCAGCTGAGTTGTTTGCCGGCAAAGATCTGCGGACACAAGCTTCGCATTCTGTGCATTTTGGAAACCTGATGGATGGTGACTATCTAGTAGATGAAGTTTTGGCTACAGTATTCAAAAACCCTCACTCTTTTACCAAAGAGGACAGCGTGGAATTGTCTTGTCACGGCTCGCCCTACATCGTGAATAGAATCATACAGCTACTGGTCCGCTCTGGTGCAAGGCTGGCAGAACCTGGAGAATTCACACAAAGGGCTTACCTCAATGGTCGATTTGACCTGGCGCAGGCCGAAGCAGTAGCAGATTTAATTGCCTCCGAAAATGAGGCCGCCCATGCGACAGCGCTGAATCAAATGCGTGGCGGAATCTCAAACGAAATCAAGAACCTTCGGGAGAAACTGGTACATTTCGCCTCTATGATCGAATTGGAGCTCGATTTCTCGGAAGAGGATGTAGAGTTTGCCAGCCGAGAAGAGCTCAAGGCACTTATCGAAAAAATAGACGTGGTGCTTGTACAGCTGATTGATAGCTTCCAGCTTGGAAACGTCATCAAAAATGGAGTGCCTGTAGTGATCGTCGGCAAACCCAACGCTGGGAAGTCGACCTTGCTCAACGCACTCCTGGAAGAAGAAAAAGCTATAGTCTCTGATATCGCCGGGACTACAAGAGACATCATCGAGGATGAACTGAATATCAATGGAGTAAAGTTTCGGTTTATTGATACCGCAGGCCTTAGAGAAACCAAAGATCAGATCGAAGCGATAGGCGTAGAACGAGCGGAGCAAAAGATGCAAGAGGCTTCACTCATTATGTATCTTTTTGACCTATCGACTGAGTCTTCTGAAGTCATTCATCAGACCGAACAAATGCTGCAGGACAAGGGCAAACCATATATACTTGTGGGCAACAAACTGGATAAGATAGAGAAGGAGGAAGTAGCGCTAAGCGAGAATGAACATTATGTATCCATATCAGCCAAGTCCAAAGATGGAGTGGATCGATTAAAGAAGCTCATCTGGACTAAGAGCCAAATGGATAATTTCCAACCCGGCAACGTGGTCGTTACCAACGCTCGTCACTACCAAAGCTTAGTCAATACGCAGAATTCCCTGCATGATGTCTTAAAGGGTATTGATAACAAAATTACTAACGATTTCATGGCACAAGACATCCGTCATGCCTTGCACTTCTTAGGTGAGATCACTGGAGAGATCACAACGGACGACTTGCTAGCAAACATATTTTCGAAGTTTTGTATCGGAAAGTAACCTACGCAAATCAAACCAATAATAAATATTGAAAAACTATGATTAGGCTCTATATTGAGCCTTTTTTTATGTCTTAACTCATTTGTTTACTTAGTAATGATAGTGGTTTATTTTGTACCTTTTTGTACCTTCGTTGTACCTCGGAGGTTGAGGTACATAAATTGGGCAACGACCCCTTATATTTTGCAACATGATGCAACGTCCTGCAACATGGAGCAACGTCTTGCAACATAGAGCAACAATGAGTTCTAATATCAAAGTGCAAAGGATCTGCCAACACTGCGGCGAAGAATTCACAGCTAAGACCACAGTGACCAAATATTGTGGGGATAATTGCGCTAAGCGTGCTTATAAGGTTCGGAAACGAGCAGAGAAATTACAGGCTTCTAATTCCGAAACACATACTCTCAAAATTCAGCCGATTAGAGAGTTAAAGGAAAAGGACTTCTTGACCATTTCAGAAGCATGTCAAGTCTTATCGATCAGTCGATGGACCATTTGGAGGGCTGTAAAAAGGGATGAATTAAAAGCGGGCAAGATCGGAAGAAGAATATTGATTAAGCGATCTGATCTGGAAGAAATGTTTGACTAAGAAATGTATATACAATGGCCATCAAAGTAACACTTAGACAAAAGAAAATATCCAAAGCAAGAAAGAGCCTTTATTTAGACTTCTATCCATCGATTCCCAATCCTAAAACTGGAGAGCCAACGAGGAGAGAATTTTTGGGTCTATATATTCTAGAAAAACCCAAGACACCCTTAGATAAGCAAAGCAACAAAGAGACCCAACAATTAGCCGAGCAGATTAAGCAAAAGAGAAAAAATGAGTTGAATAAACCGGAAATATATACCGAGTACGAAAAGGAACGGCTAAAAGCTAAGGAGAAAGGGGAACAGGATTTTGTTGAATATTTCAAAAAATTGGCTAGGAAACGCAAATCTTCAAATTATGACAATTGGATGTCATCAGTTAATTATTTGGTTTCTTTCACAAACGAAAAGTTAAATGGCTCGGTTCTCCTTTTTTCTGATCTGAATCAATCTGTTGTTGAAGAGTTTAGGGATTATCTACTTACTACTAAAAGTAGGAAAAGTGATAAAGTCACATTGGCACAGAATTCAGCCTTGTCCTATTTCAACAAAATCAAATCTGCTCTTAAACAAGCATATAAGGAAGGGATTTTACAATTTGATCTTAACGCCCAGATAGAATCAATAAAAGAGGAGGATACTCAAAGGGAATATTTGACGCTCGAAGAACTGAACCAATTGGTGAAAACAGATTGTAAGAATCCTTTGCTGAAACAAGCTGCTCTTTTTTCAGCTTTAACCGGTTTGGCATTTGCAGATATTCAAAAACTTACCTGGAGTGCATTGGAATTTGTAGAGGGGCAAGGGTATTTTGTGAAGTACAGGAGGAAGAAGACTAAAAGAGTAGATATTCTTCCTGTTCCAGACCAAGCAATTGAGCTACTTGGAAAGAGCGGCGATCCTGCTGATTTCGTCATAGTCGGTTTGAATTATTCGGCATATCAAAACCAGTTATTGGCCCAATGGATTAAAGCTGCAGGAATAAAAAAGAAAATTACGTTTCATTGTTTTCGTCATACTTACGCAACACTCCAATTGGCCAAAGGAACTAATATATATACCGTATCAAAAATGCTCGGGCATAAGGATCTGAAAACGACTGCGATATATGCCAAAATTGTAGATCAGGCAAAACGTGATGCCGCCAAACGAATAACACTTGACCTATGAAGGATTCTTTGAAAAGCTTGAGTGAAATGAACTGGAAATTAGATAAGGTTTATCGATTAAGGTTGAAAGATGATCCCTTATTTACTGGACCCGTTTACGAATCGTATTGCCTCGACGCAAAGGAAAATAGTGTTTGTCTAATTGTTAGAAAAAATGGTAAATCAGTTCCAATTCATAATCCTCAATTGGCTATGATTCTGGAAACTAGGGAAATTGGCATTTACAACGCAAAGAACAAAAGCTGGATAAATGTGGATGGTACTGCTTATTTGAATGCATATATAAAAGGCTTTGAAGAGGGTGAAGTAGATTTTGACAAGCGCTATGGGAGTATTGAGTCAAATCTTTATGGAAATAATGCTACGGAATGTGTGTTGGAAATATGTAATCAATATTATCATGTTGGTCGAAATGATAAATCTGGTTGGGACTATGGTAGAAGTAGCGTCCCGAAGACCATAAGTCAAAGAATAATTTATGAGTATGGTTACTATACCGCACATGTTTTTTGTGCAGATAATCTAATGAATAGACATAGGATAATATTTGATAAAATCCTTTATAATGATGTTAGTAAAAATGAACATGTTCACCATGATCTACTCAAATCTAATGCTGAAAAAATAAATGCTAAACTAGTTGATTTTGGCTTTTTTGAATTAGCTAAAGTAAAAGTGTTATCTGCCGAAGACTGTAGTAAGCTCATTGGTATGATAGTTGAAAATCAATTATCATACGTCATTGCAATGTTTGACTTTTTGGGCTTTATTAGACATCTGGATAATGAATATTTCAAGTTAAAGGGAAAACGAAATAATGAAATATCCAAATGGTTTCAATCTGACAAAGATGGTAGGGCCATTAGGGGATATATTAATTCTCTTTCAAAGAAACCAGAAGGTAAAGACCGATATAAGGCATACTTACATAAAGAAAAAGTACAAAAAGACTATCAAAGATTAAAAAAGGGAGTACGCCCCCATTGATGCCCAAAAATGCCCACCACACCATTGCAATAAAAAGCGATGGAACATATCACATTTGAAAAATTACCTATAGCGGTACAAGAGATCCAAAATAGGCTAAGCAATATTGAGAATCTTCTTTCTCAAAAACACACTTCAGTTCAGAAAATAGAAGATGAGCTTCTTACAGTGAAGGGAGTAGCTGATTTCTTGCAGCTTTCAGTACCAACCATTTATGGACTTATTTCCAAGGGCGAACTACCTGTGATGAAACGATCCAAGAGATGCTATTTCTCAAAGAAGGACATAATGGATTACCTCAAAAAAGGGAAAAGAAAATCGACAGAACAAATTTCGACAGAGGCCGACCAATACTTGCATAATAAGTAATGAGATGACTTCGATCCCGAAAAACACTGTTTTCCACGGCAACAAAATCTATACATTAGCACAAAGTCGGACAGGTTTGGGCAATCCCAAAACTATTGAGGTCTTTGGTAAAGGTTCTGATCTATCCAACATTGAGGCTATGAATGGTCGAGCAAAATGTAAGACTATTACTAGAAGTTTAGTACTCAGCATGATTGATGTTGCCATAGAACGAGGTGATTTTCATAACGTCCAACCACTCTGGAATACCTTTCATTGTCAGAGCGATGTAATCACAAGTAATGGAAGGCTATATGGGAACTACTGCAAAAATAGGTTTTGTACTCTGTGTAACAGAATAAGAAAAGCAGGAATACTGAATAGATATATGCCAATTATTAAGCAATGGCCGGAACCTCATTTTGTTACTTTAACCGTCAAATCCGTACCAGGTCACAAACTAAAGTCATTTATTGAAAATGGGGTATTAAGAGCTTTTTATGAGATAAAAGATGCTCAAAGGCAAAGGTTCAAACGGGGTAAAGGAATTAAACTCAAAGGAATAAAGTCTATAGAGAGTAATTTCAACCCAATCAAAAAAACTTACAATCCACATCTACACATCATCGTCCCTGACAGAGAAACCGCTGATTTACTTAGAAACGAATGGATTAAAAAATGGACCTGGGATGAAGTTAAATACTTCATGGATAGAAGGAGAAAGGACTTTATTGATCCACGTGCACAAGATATTAATAAGATTAAGGATTTAGAAAAAGCATTAATTGAGACAGTAAAATACAGTGGAAAAATATTCACAGAACCAGATCCTAATAACAAAAAACCAAAAAGGTTGCGTAAAATATATGCTAATGCCCTCTACATAATTTTTGATGCATTCAAAGGTCATAGAGTATTTGATCGTTTTGGTTTTGATCTGCCAAAAGTCGAGGATTACGAACCAGAACTTCATGAACTAACAGACTACAAAACTTGGCAGTTCGAAACTTGTCTATGCAATTGGTATAGTGAAGAGAGAAATGAAATCTTAACAGATTTTAGTCCACCAATGGAACTGTTGCAGATGATTACCGACATAGATATAGTAATGAAATAGGCGTCTATTTATTTCACAATTTGGTTCGTGAATAATTAGCTTGTTAATATCCTCGCAAAGACTCCAGGTCTTGCCAAGCGCTAACAATTTTATTAATTGAATATACAAATACGCCGTTTCCATATACATACTGCTTTTGCACACCGTTAGGAACAGCTGTTGTATTTGTGCTTCTTGGATGGCCAATTGATTGGAATAATGCTTTTTCAGACATGCCAATGAATATGTTTCCTTCTTTTATATACTCCACCTCTTTAGATGTGAAATTTGCATGCAGGTATTCTTCATAGGCCTTTTTCTCCTTTTGCGTTTCAAGCATCTTTTTTTCATGAACCTCATTTGCACAGGTATAGTCAAAGAGTATTAACTCTTTACGAGCTATGGGATATCCTGTAAACCCTTCTTCCTTTGTGCCGTCTTCATTTACTTCTTTGAGCAGTAAATGAAATTGATCCTTATCAGGATTATATTTAATCATGCTAGCCTCACCATAGCTTATCGGTTTTGACAAGTCAAATTCATAATCAACGTTTACAACAATTTTTTTACCAACAATGGAATCGGGTAGCTTATAATTTACCTTTTCATTTTGCAACTTGACGTTTGTCGCAATTGGTTCTTTTGCCTCATGGATATATCCTGAATACACGAATTGATCATTGCCTTCTTCGTCAGTAAATCTTAGATTTTGGTGACTGTCTTCTAGAAAAGTCAAATTCATTCCAATGAGATGATCAATGTATTTTGTGGCCTTTCTAGGATTTAGATTTGCTTTCATTGATTCAGTCCATTTCTTGTAGCTATGGGGTTCCTGCTTTTTAGGAGGTGTTCCCTCGGTTAGTCTTTTTTGCTGAATCAAATCTGACTTTAGCTGTACAACGTCACCTTTTCTTAAATCCAGACTAAGAATATCTACCTCCTGGTAAAGTAGTGTTTCGGGTATGAAGTTGAATTTTTCGATTTGACAGTTTTCATATTCTTGGCCAAAAGAAGCCATTGAAATGGTTAGAAATATGACTGACATAAACGACTTTTCGATTAAATAGCTCATACTTAAAATTACTACTAAATGAGCATTACAGTGCTCAACTTTCTAATAAAATGAAATCTATTTTCGATATGTGGAGAATGAGATCAAACAACGTTTTGCCAATGTCCTTGCTAGACTTAGAAAGGAAAAGGGGATAAGCCAACAAACCCTGGCAACCTTGTGCGATTTAGAGAGGGCCTACATTAGTAGGTTAGAAAGAGCTTTGGTTCAACCATCATTAACCAGTATTGTCAAAATAGCTGATGGCCTAGAAGTGAAACCATCTTTTATTCTATCCGAATTCGAAAAAGAAAAACAGTTCTAAATTTTCTTGCCATTAGGTATCCTCAATAGATTACTTCAATTGATTTTATTGCCAATTGTTGCTAGTCTTTATATTAATGTTTTACTTCATACCAGCATTTTGAGATTTATTAAATTAGCTCGAAATGTGACCCTCCCAATTAGACATTTCTAGCATTTTTATAACACAAGATTATGGCGAAAGCAGATATAGATTTTGAAAAAGAATTGTGGGACGCAGCTAACGAACTTAGAGGTGCGGTTTCAGAAAACAATTATAAGAACTATATCCTTCCGCTAGTGTTTCTCAAGCACATCAGTGAGAGATACGAAATGGTGCACGAAGAGTTAGAAGGACTCATTCAAGATCCCAAATCAGAATACTATAGCACCTACGCAGACGAAATCAGCTACGTCTTGGATGACCCTGACGAATACCGTTCAAGGAATACCTTCAAAATCCCAAAGACTGCCTCTTGGCAACACCTAAAAGACAATGCAGAGCAAGACGATATCAAAGTCATTGTAGATGATGCTTTTGACGTCATCCAAGAATTATTAACCGCTTACAATCCTCAGTTGAATAATATCCTTCCAAGAATTTTTGTGCGAAGTGAATTGTCGCCCAAACAAACAGGAGGGATCATTAACTTGCTTTCACACCCAAAATTTTCCGAAAAAGAAAACCCAGAAAGCGACATTCTCGGTCGAATTTATGAGTACTATATTGGGCGCTTCGCCATGGCCGAAGGATCAGGTGCAGGACAATTCTTTACTCCTGGAAGTATTGTACGATTACTCGTAGAAATTCTTGAACCATACAAAGGGCGTATCTTCGATGCAGCTTGTGGTAGTGGTGGCATGTTCGTACAGAGTTTGAAATTTGTGAAAGAACACGGCGGCAACAAAAGCGACATCTCCATCTATGGACAAGAGATGACCGCCCAGACCTTACGACTGTGTCTGATGAATCTCATGCTTCGTGAGTTATCATTCGACATCAAACTAGGCAACTCATTGCTGGATGATAAGTTCCCGGAACTGAAGGCAGACTACATTATCGCCAATCCTCCTTTCAATGTCAGTAATTGGCATCCCGAGGATTTGCCAGATGCAGACCCTCGTCTGTTTGGACCCAAAGAAGAATTTACCACAGACGGCAGTGCCAACTACATGTGGATGCAAACCTTCTGGCATCATCTCAGTGATACGGGGACGGCAGGCATAGTAATGGCCAACGGCGCCATGACCTCCAACACCAAAGGAGAGAAAAACGTGCGCCAGCACATGGTGGACAACGGTATGATCGATGCGATTGTACGACTACCTGACAAGCTTTTCCTCACGACGGGTATCCCCGCTTGTATTTTCATTCTGAGTAAAAATCGAGATGGTAAGGACGGCACCCATCGAGAGCGCAAAAACGAAATCCTCTTCATCGACGCCTCTAAAATGGGCACCATGGCCAGCCGTAAACTCCGAGTCTTCTCCGACGACGACATCAAAAAAATCGGCGACACCTACCACCTTTGGAGAAAAATCCCCCTTGAGGGGGACAAAGGGGGTGAGTACACCAACACCCCCGGCTACTGCCACTCCGCCACCCTCTCTGAAGTCCAAAAACAAGACTACAAACTCACCCCAGGCATCTACGTGGGTACAGAAGCTGAAACGGACGACGGCATTCCTTTCGAAGAGAAAATGGAAGGATTGAAGGCCAAACTCTCTCAACAATTCGAAAAAAGCTATGAGTTGCAGAAAAAAATAAAATCTAACCTTTCGAAAATCTAAATATGGTTAACCTGACTGAACAATTTGATGTAATAAAAAAGAACTACAAATCATTATGGACTGATCTAATTGAATGGAAAGAATCGATCAAACTATCTTCCGTGTTTGACTTTTTGATTCATCGAAAATTCGTAATTTTTTCGATCTCTGTATTGCTTGTTTTAGGATTGAAATCACAATTTGAAAGCCTGTTGAACGCCCTGTTAGTTGACAGTATTTACAAAGAGATAAAATTCAATATTGGGTTTGATTTTGTATTTCTCCTTTTTACGCTAATCATAATTACCTTCTTGGCTAAAAAAGCAAGCAAGTTTTACAGGGCTTCTTTCACAGAGGTTTGTTTGAGTATTGGATTGGTTTTGACATACTCATACTACAGAATAGGTGATAATGTATGGGATTTTGAGCCATTTAGAATAGAAATGCTCTCTTTTTTAGCCTATTTAGACCTATTACTTCTTCCAACTTTTTATCCAATTTTGATATTGATTTCATTTCATTTGTTTCAATATACCTCCTCCGGTATTGGTAATTTGTTTTTGGAAGATATTCCCATATCTAAAAATAGAAACGATATTCTTAATCGAAAACCTCTTGCTATTGAATTAGCACAGAAGGTTGTTGATCAAAAATTCAAAAAATCATTTTCAATAGGGATTTTGGGTAAATGGGGTACGGGAAAATCTTCTTTTATGTCATTAATTCAGGACGAAATATCGTACATAAAACCAAACGCTCTTATTATAAACTTCAATGCTTTTTATAATCATGATGCAAAAGATATTATTAAGGAGTTTTTTACAATTCTAAGCATTGAAATAAGTGTTTATAGCGGAGCTCTTTCCAGCAATATTATTATATACAGAGATTACCTTATTAATCTCATTAGTTCCAATTCTATAAAAAACATTAAAGGTCTACTAACTCTACTCGCATCAGAAAAAGAGCAATCAGTGTTTGCTCAGTACAAAAAAGTGAATGATGCACTTAAAAAGTTAGATAAGCAAGTACTAATTTTTATTGATGATCTGGATAGGTTAAGACACACTGAAATCATTGAAATCCTTAAGATAATAAGAAATACGGGAGACTTTTCTAATACTGTATATTTCGTAGCATTTGATAAAAATTATATTACCAAATCATTAGAAGATCATTCTTCATACAGTGATGATAAATTTATTCAAAAGTATTTTCAATATGAATTTGTATTGCCCCCAATCAAAAAAGAATTGTTGAGAAAAAGGTTTATTGATATAATTTCTAATCGTATAGAGGATTCAAGTCTAACAGCAGAAGGAACAATTATTAACCCAGAAAAATATGTCTCATCAACAATATTTGATTCACAAATTCAAACGATGAGGGATGTGACCAGACTAGCCAATAATTATTGTTTTGAATATCAAAGGGTGTCAGGAGAAGTAGATGTTGACGACTTCACAAAACTGATGATACTGAAAAGTAAATTTGCTTCTGTTTACGAAACCATCTCTCATAACAAACAAGTGTACATAGATTTTCATGGGAATGAACTTAAGTGGCAAGAGGAGAAAGGTAAAAAGCTAATTTCAAATTATTTAGAAGAGTCTAAGCTGTTTAGCACAGTTGACATTACTGAGATTGATGAATTATTAGAATCATTATTCCCTGATTCAATCGTTAATTCTGAACCAAATCATCTTTCCATTCGTCATCCTAAAAATATTGATAAGTATTTTTATTTGGACCTATTATCTGGGGACATTTCTAATGTAGAGTTTATTAAATCTTTTAATTCAGATTTTTCCCGCTTTGACAAAAGTATTTCCAAATGGATCAAAGAAGAGAAACACTATTTGGTTATAAACAGAATATCAAGCGAACCTCTCGATTCTAAGATAAAAATTTTTAATGCTATACAAGGGCTAATTCACATAGCTAAAAGCAGTGATGATTACTATATTCATAAAAAGGTCATAGATACTCTCGGAAACATTATTGATTTTAATAGGTTCATGGAGGAGAATCTGGTAGAAGATAAAGCTGAAATCGGACAATTCATCTTTGCAAATTATCTAAAGAAAGCAACTGCTCCATTCTCTTTTGAAAGGGAGTTGATTTATCATGTTATCAATGATAACCCTTCCGAAGATAATGTTCATTGGGGAGTTTCCTTGAAGGATTATCAATCAGTGATGCAAAATTATTTTAACACTTATCTTGATAGCCTGTCCGCTTCTACTTGGGAAGTTTATAGACTCTATCACAAAGTATATGATATTGGAGTTGTTGAACCCACCAATCTGAAATTGAAAACCTTTCTTAAGGAAACAGATTACAAGCAATTTTTGGCTGATATTATTGATAAAGATGCATTCAATAAAGTCTATAATATCAGTTCTATAATTCTGAAAATATTTGAGTACTATAATGCCTTTACAGAGTTTTTAAATGAGTTGCCTGATAGTGAGGAGTTGAAAGAATTTAAAGTTTTTAACGAATTGCTCTCATATCACGAGTATAATTCTCAAATATACTTTGATTTTAAGCACATAAATCTTCGGTTTAAAGATGACAGGCGTTTTGATAGTGATCCAAGAAAAGAGTTATATATCAAGGTAGAACATCAAGGGCTATTCGATAAAATAGAAAAGGATTCGGTCAATATTATATCGAAGTTCAACCAATTACACATTCAAGTTCTCAAATTCAATTGTATTGTAATTCGAGATCGAAGCGGTCAAAAAGACGCCGGATTTAAGAAAGACGTAATTCATCTTTTTGAGAATACAGCCTTGGAGATTTCAATTAACCTTAAGAGAGATGATTCTGCTGACGGTGTTTTCAAGAGAGGAATAACGCTGTTCCGTCACGATGAAGAAAATGCTGTTGAAATTAAATGGTATCAAATCAAATCCTAATGCCTAAAAACTGGAAAACATATAAGCTCAAAGATGTCTGCTCCAAAATTGGTAGTGGAGCTACGCCAAGAGGAGGAAAAGAAGCCTATAAAGAAGAAGGTATTACATTGATCAGAAGTCAGAATGTATTAGACTTTTCATTTTCTACTAATGGACTTGCTTTTATAGATCAGACACAAGCCGATGCTTTGAAAAATGTGATCATTGAATCGAGAGATGTTTTAATCAATATTACTGGAGATTCTGTAGCTAGAGTATGTCAAGTGCCTGATGAGTATATCCCAGCTAGAGTTAATCAGCATGTTGCTATTTTAAGGGCAAATGAAGAGTTGCTTTGTCCGGAATTGTTGAAGTATGTTTTACTCACACCAAAGTACAAAGATCTATTATTGACTTTGGCAAGTGCTGGTGCAACCAGAAATGCCATCACCAAAGTCATGTTGGAGGATTTCGAAATCACCATCCCCGAATCCATCCCCGAACAACGCGCCATCGCATCCATCCTCTCCTCACTAGACGACAAAATTGAGCTCAACCTCCAAACCAATAAGACCCTCGAAGAAATGGCCATGACCCTTTACAAACATTGGTTTGTAGATTTTGGACCTTTCAAAGACGGGAAGTTCATCGACTCTGAATTGGGACCTATTCCTGAGGGGTGGGAGGTGAAAAGTGTGTACTCATTAGCGACATTTATAAATGGTGCAGCATTTAAGGGGAAAGATTTTGTAGAGGATAAAGGTCAAGGTTTACCAGTAATTAAAATAGCTGAGATTAAACAAGGAATCACATCTCAAACGATGCATTCTAACAAAAAATTAGATGAAAAATATATAATTGAAAATGGTGATATACTATTTCCATGGTCAGGTAATCCTCACACATCATTAGGGATTCATTTATGGGATAAGAAAAGAGCACTTTTGAATCAGCATATTTTTGTTGTACGGCCAGATCCAGAAGAACGATGTTTTGTTTTCAACTCTCTTAAATACTTACTTCCAACGTTTATCAAGTTAGCTACCCATAAACAGACAACTGGTCTAGGTCATGTAACTGTTTCAAATTTAAAAGAGTTGAAGGTGCCATTTCCAGATACTGCTATGATTGAAACCTTTAATTATGAAGCTGGACCAATAATGGATTTGATTTATTCAAATCAAATTGAAAACCAAACCCTCACCGCCCTCCGAGACACCCTGCTCCCCAAGCTCATCAGCGGAGAAGTTAGAGTCAAGGATGTCGAACAAACCCTATCCGAAGTGCTATGAAAGAGATGAAGGAAAGTATGGTGCAAAATGCCGCCATCGAGTGGCTGCAGGGCTTGGGTTACACGCATCAGGAAGGAAACAGTCTCACCCGTGATCTGAAAAAGGTCGTGCTAGACGAAGAGTTAAAGGGTTTCCTGCAGCGCACCTATCCAGACGTGCCCGACACCGCCATCCATGAAGCCATGGCCATCTTCACCCAGCACGAGGGCATGGATCTGGATCACCGAAACCAAGACTTTCACCGCAAGATGACTCAAGGCATCTCCATCTCATGGAAGGATGCCCAAGGCAGAGAACTCGCCAAGCACCTGTACCCGATCAATTACGACCAGCCAGAAGCGAATAGCTTTATCTGTGCAGATGAAGTCAGTATCGAAGGCAAAAACAACCGTAGACCAGATCTGATTATTTTCATCAATGGTCTGCCAGTCATCGTCTTTGAGTTCAAGAACATGTTCGATGCAGAAGTCGGGGTGGACAATGCCCACCGACAGATCGGACACTATACCCAGGACATTCCGCAGCTCTTCGACTACAATGCCCTCACCATCATCTCCGATGGCATGGAGGCACTCCACGGCATGTACAAGGCCCCCATGGAATGGTACGCCCCATGGAAGAGTATAGATGGATCGGATACCCAGCAGCAAGTGTCGCTACAGCTAGAAACCATCCTCAAGGGACTCTTCCCCAAAGCAACTTTGCTCAACTATCTCAAAAACTTCATCTTCCACGAAGACCACAACGGCAAGATCATCAAGAAAGGCGCCAAGTACCATCAGTTTTGGGGCATCAACCGTGCTGCCCAAAGTGCCCTCACCAACATGAAACCAGCAGGCGACGGTCGTCTTGGGGTGATCTGGCACACACAAGGTTCGGGCAAGAGTATCTCTATGGCAATACTGACAGGCATATTGCGTGGCTTACCCGAGCTCAAGAATCCAACGATTGTGATCCAGGTAGATCGCTCCGATCTCGACCAGCAGCTGTACGAAAGCTTTGTGCTTTGTAAGGACTTGGTAGGAGATGTACAACATGCTGAAACCACCGATGAACTCAGAGCTTTGCTCAGTACTGATGGTGGCGGCGTAATCTTCACCACCATAGAGAAGTTCCGACTCAAGGACCTGGACGAAGGCAAGGAAATCACCCATCCTGTATTGTCAGACAGATACAACCTCATCGTGATGGCCGACGAAGCACACCGGACCCAGTATGGATTCAAGGATGGTGGCTTTGCCCAAAACATCCGAAAGGCATTGCCCAATGCTTCCTTCATAGGATTCACAGGTACACCCGTAGATGGCAAAGGTGCCGATACGGAGTTGGTCTTTGGTGAGACCATCCATACCTACGACATCAAACAAGCGGTAGAAGATGGCGCCACCGTTCCGATCTACTACGAACCCAAGATGGTGCCCCTCAATATCAAGACGGGCTACAATGAGCTATTAGAATCCATCACCGAGGACGAAGACGAAAGCACCCATGCCGTATGGGCTGCCATAGAAGATGCGGCAGGAGCAGAAGACCGTGTCAAGACCGTAGCAAACGATATTTTAACCCATTTCACGAAGCGTACTGCTTCCTTGGATGGCAAGGCCATGGTAGTCTGTATGAGTCGCAAAAACTGCGTCAAGATGTATGATGCCTTGACGGCATTGGTCGGATGCCCGGAAGTAGCCGTCATCATGACTAGCAACATCGGCAAAGACCCTGAGTCTTGGAATCCCCACGTCCGCACCAAGGATGCCATGGAAGCGGTCAAAAAGCGATTTAGAAAAGTGGACGACCCGCTCAAGATTGTCATCGTCCGTGATATGTGGCTGACAGGCTTTGACGCACCATGCGTGCATACCATGTATGTTGACAAAGTCATGAAGGGGCACAACCTCATGCAAGCCATCGCCCGAGTGAATCGAGTCTTTGAAGACAAACCCAGTGGCTTGGTGGTAGATTTCATTGGCATCTCAGGTTTCCTAGCCACCGCCACCAAGAAGTACACAGGCAGTGGCGGAGCGGGTCAGCCGACCTTGGACATGGAAGCTGCCGTCAACTTGTGTTTGTTGCAGCACCAAGAAGTATGTCAGTTGATCGGCGGGCTAGATCAAGAAGCGATCAAGGCCATGAGTGAGGGCGAATTATCTATTTGGTATGTCAATACAGTCAATGAGCTGCTATCATCAGATCAAAAGACCGACGAGTTCCTCGTAGAAGAAAAGAAGCTCACAGAACTAGTCGCCATGACCAACTCTGACAAGCGGATTTGGGAGATACAAGAGGATGTAGTATTGATACAGAAAATCCGAAACGGCATCCGAAAGATCAAGTACCCACCCGGTGCACAGCGCAAGAAAAACGACCGCATTAAAGACCTGATCAGTCAGTCGCTTCAGTCCAACAAGATTGTAGACCTCGCAGACATGTACGGGTTGGACAAGATTGATATCTCTATTGTCGATGATAAATTTCAAGCCATCGTTAAAGAGAAAGGGCAGGAAAACATCAAGATCGAAATCCTCCGTCGCATTATCAACGATGAGGTCAAGGTACGCAGTGTCAAGAACACAAGGAAAGCCAAGAAGCTCAAAGACGAACTAGAAAAAGTCCTCAGCAACTATCACAAAAACAGCCTCGACTCCATCGCCGCCATCAAGCACATGCTCGACATAGCCGAGGAGATGAAAAACGAAGACAAGCGAACCAAAGAGCTTGGACTAGATGAGGACGAGTTGGCCTTCTACGACCTATTGGCCGCCAACGAAAAGATCTTAAACCAAGAAGGTCCAGTCCAAGACCTAGTACATAAAGTGGTGGCTTCTGTCAAGAAGAACCTCCAGCTCGACTGGACCAAAAAAGAAGACGCCAAAGCAGCCATTCGCCTGGCTGTCAAAAAAGAACTAAAAGGAAAAGTCCCATTCTCTACTCTCGACGAATTATTGAAAGAAGTCATCGAGCAGGCCGAGGGTCAGTATAAGGATTGGCCGATGGAAGGGTAAAACTTAACTAATTGATAATCAGTTCATAATTCAATCTATTTCAACCAAGAACCAGTCTAGCTGACATAAAATCATTCACATTTTAAGATAGATTAATGTATATCCCTATAGTAGATCTATTGTAATTGTTGTATGCAGGAATAATTTCGTTTATAAACTTAATTATGTATATTGTAATTGCAGCATATTGAGTGACCATACTATTAACCTACCTATATGAAATTTAATAGCTGTCTAATCCTTTCTATATTTTTTTTAACAGGCACATTTTTCTCGGAAGCCCAAGAATTAGAAATCACTCACATAAATATTGGTCAAGGGTCTTCCACTCTGATTCAAGGTCCAGACAGCAGTGGGCAGAGAATCTCAGTACTTTACGATTGTGGACAAACCTTAACAAAGGGAAGCCCTAAGGATGGAGGGAAAATCATATATGATGTGCTTTCAAATAAGGGTATCAGCGAACTGGACTATTTGATAATATCACATTATGACGCTGATTATTTAGGAGGTATCGTGTTCGGTACCAATAATTCTCATAGAACTAGTTTCGCTCTTGGACCAAATAATGTCCCTGGTAATCTTGGAGATGACGATGGAAATGGGAAAAAAGATTGGCTAGATTCTAATAATGAAAAATTTGATTTTCCTGAATGGGGGCTGGGTGATGATATTAAAATCAAAAAAATTATCGATCGTGGAGATAAGAAGCCATCTAACTCGAAAACATTCAAAAAGTACAAAATCTTTACTGAAGCTACAAAAAGAGTATCACTCGATAGTTTGGATGATATACAGGATTTTGTAATTGATTTAGGAGGAGGTGCAAAAATGACTTGCCTTAGTGCAAATGGGTTTGTACTAGGCAAAGGGAAGGTTGATAAGGCTGAATCTGAGAATGAGCGTAGCATCTCTTTCTTGATTGAATTTGGAGCATTCGATTATTTATTAGGTGGGGATTTGATTGGAAAGCGTGGAACAGCTCAGGGCCCAGAAGATGCCAGACTAGAGTACTATGTTGGTAAATATTTGACTGATAAATCGATTAATATTGATGCATTTCAAGTGAACCATCATGCCGCAAATAATACATCTGAATTAGGTTTTTTGAACTTAATCAAAGCGGAAGTCGCAATTGCTTCTGTTGGGAAAAATGGGTATGGTCATCCTCACCCAGATAATCTCGAACGCCTACTTAGTTCTGGAGTTAAGGGAGTATATCAGACAAATAAAGGAAAACCAGCTTGGACACTTTCTGACTATGTTAAAAGCAGACAGGTTATTACAAATGACCATGTTGTACTGATTACAAATGGTGTTTCTTATCGCATTAATGAAGATGTATATATCTGCGATAATTGAAGAGGCATTTGATATAAAGATGACCAGCCTCTGATAGCATCTAGCCAGTATAAAAAATATTATAAACTTAACTTAACTTTTATGGCAAAAGTAACATGTAAAATTTCATACCCTGCAGATTTCGGACAGGAGGTAGTATTGATATCCGCAGATATTGATGACGAAGATGTTGTGAAGAGTATCCCTGAGCAAGGAGTTATTCAGTTCGAAAATGATGACATTTTTGTGGCGGATGGTATTGTGGTGTTTGCGCTGGTGAAAGCTCCTACTGCCCTAGAATTGTCCATGGATATATTTCAAGATAACGATAAGATTAACAAAAAACCAGTCAAGCCTGTGGCGAAGGATGGTAAGCATATTTTTAGTCATTCAATTTGATAATTATGAAAAACCTGATCCTTTTAGTATTTATTCTGTTTTGCACGGAATCGATACTCGCACAAATATTGAAAACAAGTGAAAGTCAAAGTACTGTATTATTTGATAATACCAATATTGGCTTTGATGTGAGCGACTCTGAATTATCTTTTAGCACGAACAACTATGCTAAGTCTATCATAGAACCAAAAGGTGTTCTTTTTGGAGGAAATATATCAGGCAAGAATGATGATGGACTGACACCTTTACTTTCAGGTGGAGAATTTCAACCATCTTCAGGTTTCAATCTTTTGGTCGGTGGATATTTTTCAAATTCAGATAAACTTGATGATGAGCTAACAACGCTTTTTAAGGCTGATGGGCAAAAAATCAATGGAGACCAAAGAGAACTTTTTAAGTATTTGACTAATACACTTCAAAAGGAGCTTGTAAGTGTCGTTGATTCACTTGCTACTACAGACACCGAGAAGGCTTCCCTGAATGAATTACTAAAGTCACATTTTGATGAAAAAAATAGAAAGGGGATACCTACACTCAAATCAACGATTCTCAAAATGTCGAAGTCGGAGGAGAACCCAAATTTTAAACTACTTCTGGATCAGATGCTATTGGTACTAGAGAGTGATGATAATTTGAAATTATATGAAGCAAATATTAAACTAATAGCCAAAAGGAAGAAAAAGAAAATAGAAAAGGCCAATGCTTTGAATTTGAACAATTATAGGAGATTCACTTTCTATGCTACAGCTGGTATGAGTCAGCAGAAGTTTAATTTATTCAATGGTTGGAACCAGGCTAATCCTGATGATAGTTTTTCTAAGGAAGAATTTCGAGCTGGTAATTTTGGTTTCGGATTGAATTACAGGTTTTGGAAAAATTGGGCAATTGGAGCGAGATATATTCGAGAAAAATCGAATAACAAATCTTCATTAACTAAGCGAGAATTTGAAATTTCTGTAACTGAATCATTTGCAGATACCACATACACTGAGAAGGATAAGAAGACAGCTTTTGAAGCAGATGGTTACTTGACCCTAATGCTTAATAGATTCGATTTTGACGTGGTTAAATATATCTCACTCAAAAACAAAACAATAATTTTACTGGATGTATATCTTAGAGTTAAAGCCAATGACAAAAGTAGCAAGGTTGCTAATGTGACTGATTTTGGGCTGGCCACTTCATTCTACAAAAAAGGTGGGAATTTCATTGGAGGTCTATACTTTGAATTACCAGATGTTGATAACAATAAAGATGAGTTAAAAAAAATGCCAGAAAACAAAGACTGGTACGAGAGGTTATCCTTTGGAATATACGTAAAGTATAGTTTGAAATCTCTATTAGACCCGAAACAATCCTAATCAATTAAAAAAACTGAGTATGCGAGAGGCACTCCAAACAGATAAAAAAGCTCATTGGGCAATATCAATGGAAAATTCAATGTTCCATGAATGGGATGAAGATTATAGTTCAACAGTTTTTGATTGGAGTAAAATATTCTTTAAACTAAGATTCACTCCAGAGGATTTGCGGTCAGGATTATTAATGATTGGTTTAGTGTCAGAAGAAGCTAGTGAGGTAACTGCATCTAGCATTTATAATTTGAAACAAGTTATTCCTGGAGATGTATTTATAGGATTCTATCCACATAAGCACCGAGCCATTAAAGGTGTTGTAAAAGATAATACACTTTTCAACCATTTTGAAGAAGAAGCTTCTGATAACTTGTTTGCTCCTAATAATGCCAAACTTGATATTGAATGGGATTTTGATAACCCAATGATTTTTGATGCAACAAGTTCTCCATTAATGTATGGCCAATTACTGTCCAGAATGGAGCCAGAGGATCTTTCGGGTATTGAAAACTCAGATCAAATCAAACCATTAGTTCGTCTCGTAGATCCTTTGGAGTTTGATGAACGTACGTTTATTGAAAATTTACAGATTGGTCTAGGTAAGTACACCAAGACGATGTTTAAACGTAGCGTTAGTAGTGATACAGCAACAAATCCTCCTTTTTTTAATTTTGGCACGGATAGTCTATTGCCGAATCTCAATAGGTCGCGTGATTCGAAGGATAACTCATATTTTAGCATAGATCTTTTCTATGCAACGTCGCGTGAAAAAATTGAAAAATACTCAAATATAGAGTATGGTACCCAGTTATCAGAAAATTTACATTTTGGAAATTGTACTGTTAGCATTCCCGCTGATCATGAGCAAGGAAAGATTGAGCGCCCTTGGAAACTTGGTATATTTAGTTTGGCTGAAAATGCGGAAAAGCATGTGGTGGTTCGTGAGGTAGAGGAACTGCTACTGAAGGACTTTATAGATCAAAGACGTTACGAGTTAGCAAATCAAAAAGATAAATCAGCACTACTTTTTATACATGGTTACAAGAATACATTTTCAGATGTGGCAAGAAGAACTGCTCAAATTGCTTTTGATGTGCCATTTGAGGGACTTACTGGTTTTTTCAGTTGGCCATCTTTAGGAAAGACATCTGGTTACTTTAAGGACATTGAGTTAGCTGACGCGTCAATCAAGCCTTTTGAGTGTTTTCTAAAGCATCTTGTGGTAGATGTTGGTATTGAACAGCTACACATAATAGCGCATAGTATGGGAAATAGATTATTGTCTTATGGGCTAAAAGATTTGAGTCAGGATTCAAGCTTCAGTCAGTATGCTTCGAGAATCAAACAGGTAATTCTAGCTGCTCCAGATATTGATCAAAGAGTGTTTAAATCAAATATATTACCATACTTTAAAAATATGGGTTTAAGGAGAACATTGTATGCTTCTAAGAGAGATAAGGCGCTTAGTTCATCTGAATTTTTCAGAAGCCTTCCTCGGTTAGGAGATGCTGGTAAGGATTTGTTTGTGGAACCTGGTATTGATACTGTTGATACATCTGTGATAAAATCTGGGATTATGAATCACTCTTATGCTTTTGATACTAAGGAGTTGTTAACGGATTTACATCTTACAATAAATCAACGACTTGCACCGGAAGCCAGGAGACTATGGAAAAAAAGTAAAAGTGATTTGTCTTATTGGCTTTTCCCGAGGTGAGGTTCAAAAACGATATTTAAGTACCAAACGAATGATCAAATGGGGCTGGATATTTTATTCTGTTCTTTTCTGTTATATGAATATTCGAATAGAAAGCATTATTTTATTCAAAGGGTTACAATATGTTTAGGAGAGTAAGCTGTTTCTGATATTAAAGAATAGTCCTTAACGATATTGAGTTGTGCATGAAATAATAGCATGTGAATTATTTATATTTAGGATATTTAAATGCAAATCCAATGAATAAAAAAGAAGTTGAGCAAATGATCGATCATGAGATTGAAAATTCAATGACCAAGCTTAAATATCTTGAATTTGTTCAGAATATTGTCTCTCGAATGAATCAGAATTCATTTGTTATTAAAAGTTTGACCATCACTCTTGTTACTGCATACATCACCTTAAAAAGAAGCGACATAACTATTGAGTATACCGTTTTTGGGGCGCTTTTGATTTTGATAATGTGGGGGTTGGATTCTTATTATTTGTATACCGAAAGGAGATACAGGAATTTGTTCAATGATATAGCCTCAAAGCGAAATGATACTTCATTCTCATTAGAGGTAAGTATGGAACCTAGACTGTACGTTAAAACCTTGTTCAGTGGAACATTGATAATAGTTTATATGTCTATTATAGTAGCGTTTTCTATTTTAAAAATGCTTTGAAATGGTAGATCAAAATTTAATAATTGCAGTATTTCTACTTTTCATAGTTGTAGGATATTTTTCGAAATCTGGTAGTGTTTTATCATTGGAAGCTTATTCAATGAGCCGAAACAAACTTAACTGGTTCGTTATTTCCGCGGGACTGAGTATGAGTTTTGCAGGAGGAGCGGCATTGCTGAATATGGCCTCTTTAGGGTATAGTTTTGGTTGGCAGGCTCTTGTTGATCCTATATCCTTTCTTTTCGGCACTTTCATTGTTTTCGCCTGTTTAAAGTTTTATAGGAAGGACAACGGCATTACCATATCAGACCTGTTGAGTGGAACGGAACCAAGATTACGATACCTGATTGGAGCAATTTCTTCTCTTGTTTTTATTTTGGTTGTGGCAGCACAATTTGTTGCAATATCAAAGCTGCTTCATCCTTATTTTACTTGGATAGCTTCTGAATTATTTACTCTGATATTGGCTGCTATTACTTTTGGATATGTTGTAATAGGAGGTTTTAAGGCTGTTAATAAAACAGATGTGATACAGCTTATCGTCGTGTTTGTATTTTTCATCACACCTTTTATTTTCGTTTCTTTAAAAACCGAGTCTGAGTATGCAGGTAAATTAGGTTTTTCGGCAATGCCCTTTGATGTCATAGTTCTATTGGGTTATACCGTTATTTTTATTCCATTCTCTCAGGATATAAATGTTCGTGTAAAGTCAGGAAAATCAAATAAGGAAGCTAGGAAGGGAGTGTTTTTTGGAGCTCTTTTTTATTGTGTTATTGTAGTGTCTGCCATTTATTTAGGAATTACTCTAAACTCTTTGGGTGTAACATTGTCTGACCCTGAAACCGCCTATATTAGTTTCTTTCAGCTACTGAGTCCGGGAATTGGAATACTGGCTGTAATTGCCGCTATGTCTATAATATTATCTTCATTGGATTCCTTTTCGTTAAACGCGATTACTTCTGTTGCTAGAGATCTTTTGAGAAGAGGAGATCAAGATGATGAAAGAAAACTGATTCTTGTTTCAAGTTTTATTGTATTCTCAATTGCAATTTCGACAGCGTTATATTTTAATGAAATATTAGTAATTATTTTATCTGCAATATTGATTTATGCTGCTGTTCTAGCCCCAATAGCTCTATGTCGAAAATTTGGTTTGCAAGACAATATGATTTTTTTCGGATCAGTAATATCGATCATACTCTTAATTTCTATAGAAGCAATAAACACAATTACAATACCCTATAGATCTGTTAGCTATCCTTTGATTAACTTTATTATCATCTTGTTGATCGGAGCTATTATGAAAATGATGCGCGCTCATGGGTAAGCAAAAAAGAGTTTTTATTGGTACCTCATCTAGATACATAAGAAAAAAAGTAGATGGAAGTGTTGACATAGAATCAACAGAGAATCAACCAATAATTAGAAAGTTGCTCTATATCATAGAGCAGGCAGGCCATATTCCAAACCCTTGGTGGTCTGGCGAAACTTTTAAACCAAGTGATTATAATCTCACCTCACTAATTGAGGCAACTAAAACTAATGATGCAGGAGTTTTTATTTTTGGAGCAGATGATAAATTCTATTCAGAAGAGGGTAAACTAAGAGCTATCACTAGGTCCAGCGTAATATTAGAAGCTGGTATGTTTTTTGCGACTAAAGGAATCAAAGGGACTTTGATATTAACGGATATAGTAAACGAAAATGTAAAAGGGTCACTTAAGGCTGAGGAAATTCTTGAACTAATAATACCTTCTGATCTCAGCGGATTCAATCATGAAAATATCTACAATTCAAAGCTTAATGAAAGAATAAGAAGCTTTCTGAATAATGATCTGGATAAGGATAGAGCTTATGATAAAGTGACGTATTATATGGGACATGAGTTGGTTAATCTTAGATTAGAAAGAAGGTTTCAAGAATGGGCAACAAAGTCATTGTATTTGGGGACAGAGAGTGCTCTAATATGGAAGAGGATAGAAAATACAAGCCTTCATCATATTAGGAGAGCTGCCTTAGAGAAATTTGTAAGTAAAGCTGAAAAGACCAATAAGAATTTATCGTTAAAGGATTATGATAATTTGATTTCATTCGGGCCAGGGATCGGTAAAACGGATGAAAAATTAGTAGAAATGTTGAGTATGAAAAATTCTAACATTGCGTTTATACCTGTTGACATTAACCCTTCAATGGCTTATTTGGCAATCAATACTGTAACTGCCAATCAAAATGTTAGAACTCCATTTTCTATAATTGACGATTTTGAAGTAAACCACCCTCATATAGGTAAAATTTTAAAAAGCAAAACCAAGAAATTTGGCCAGGCGAATTTTTTGGTTATGATGGGGTTGACTTTTTCTAATTTACAAGCGATTGAGAGTCACTTTTTAAATAAGGTAGTAGAATGGACGGATTCAAAGGATTTATTCTTGTTAGATGTACTTATTAAGGGCGATGAGAGCATCGAAAACATTGAACCGAGAAGGTCTCCTGAAAACCTATTTGTTGACTATGAAGATGGTATATACGGTGATTTACTTATTAATTCAATTAGGCGAAAATTTCTATGTTCAGAGGCAGATAGACAAGATAGTTTGAGTATTGATGATTTTAAAGAGATAAAGTCAAATATTGCCAAATTTGTAAAGGCGGTACCTATTATAGATGAACGTACAATTGAAAAATATTCTAGAGTAAATGGCACCCAGGTATTGTTGTACCGTTTAATCTATAATGAGAATGGAAAAAAAATTAATAATGTTCTCATGATCGCGAAAAGGTATGATTATTTTGAATTTGGGAAGCATCTCAAATCGTACAATTTTGAAGTGCTCAAATCTACTTTGGATAAGAAAGATGGAAGGGCTGTATTCTTGATTAAACCCAACGATAATTAGATATGAATAAAATAATTTGCTTTTCACCTAATACACAAATCTATTTGGATGATTATAGGACTAAATCAATTTGCGATATTGGACCAAAAGATAATGTTTTTTCATTTAACGAAAAATGCAATAAGGTTGAATCGTCTAGGGTAATCTGCAAGGTTTCGGATATTCATGAAGAATACATGAAAATTAAATTTCGAGAGAGTGGTTTAGTCTCAACACGTGATCATCCGATTTGGGTGTTGGATAAAGGTTGGTGTTCTTTTGACAATGAATCCAGTTATCGGAATTATGGCATAGCTGTTAAAAATTTGAAGGAAGGTGATAAATGTTTGAGAATTAATGAAAAAGGCTCATTTACATATTCGCAAATTGATGAAATAAAAATGGTAAGATGTTCTATGGAAATGTTTACAATCTCCTCTGAGCGAAATAATTCCTTTTTTGCCAATGGGTATCTCGTACATGATGAGAACTTATTTGGACTAATTAGGGCAAAGAAAATAGGAAATTCAGAGGTTCATTTTGCCTAACTATTTGCTTTCGAAAATCGCTTATTCTGTACCTTAATTGTACCTTTAATTTGTAACTATCTGAAATTCAGTGTTAGATACTTTTTGTATCGGGAAGTAGACTTTTTATTGAACAGTGTATACAGTGAATGTTTTTGTAAATTTTTCTTGAAAGGTATGTTCTTCCGTCCTATAAGTCATTTTGTAATTTCCACTTATCGTGTAGGTGCCTGGATCTTTAGCTAAGTACTCAAAATATCCAACGCCTCCGATACTTTCAAATTTAAAGGAATCATAAATTACGGTATCGTTTCTACTGAGAACCAAAGAATCAATTTTGATATCCCATAAACACTCAGTTACATCAGGTTTCAAAGCGATCATCATTTTGATTGGAGAATTGATTTCAACTGAATCTGAATTTGTATGCAAATTAAAATTTAAACTGAAAAAAATCCCACAGCTGTACGGCATGCGTCTTTCATACTCGTTTAAAACCACAATTTCTGCTTGAGAGATGTTTATTAGGAAATTGAGCAATTGTAATTTCGAATTGGTTTTTTGGTAATCAGCCAAAAAATATTCACTCCTATCCAACAGTTCTGAAATTGACTTTTTATTATATGGTGCCTCAACATGATCTTCTAGTTCCCTAATAAAATTGATTACTCTTTCGTACTTCAAATCAAGCGTGTATTCCAAATTGGTATATTTTAGACCTGATAACCGTCGCAGGAGTTGTAAACTATCAACCCTGTAAAGTAAATCTAGATCTTTCTCTCTGTTACCTGCGTCAGATATCGATTTACGCATATATTGATAACTTCTTTTCACTTCTTCAATTTGTGTATCATACACTAGTTTGGCAGTGGCTATTTCATTGCTTTTATCTGTTTTACAGGAGAGTAAACCAAAATTTAATGAGAGATAAATCAAGAATTTTTTCATCTTGTAATGATAAGATTTTAATGGAGATAATCAGATAGACATACGGTAATTAGCAAAGGTTGAATAGCCTACCAGCCAATATCTTTTCGAAACTTTGTATCGGGAAATAAGAGGAGCAGGAACTAGTCTCTATTCCATTTCAATAAAGATTTCATTCACTAGAGGGTGCAAGGAAGGTGTGCAATGAAAGTTCTTGACTCCTTTGAGGAAACAAACTTTCAAAATTTTGTACTCATTAGTTGTTTGATTAATTTCCTGATAAGAACCATCCGAAACTTCAATGGCAAGGAAATGAAATACGTGGCACAAAAGAGCGGAAAAAACCAAGGTGATAAATCTAGGTTTACTGGAATGGTAGGTATTGGAATAAGCGCTGTAGCGTTAGTTGCTAGTGCCCACTGAAAGCAACAGCAGGGGCCTTGTGGAGGTTTTTTTATTTTGCTTAAAATACAATTATCATCTATCAAAATTCCCAATTTTTCCATCCCTCGATGCTGTACTTATTTATCATTCGACATCCACCATTAATATCATGCTGTAGTGTTAAATATTGAACTCCATCTTCTTCAATAAACCAATATGAATAAACCTGATCGGTTGTATTTGGACCTGTAAGAGTTATTTTTAAATATTGGTCATCTACCGACCAGTCATTCCATTGATAAACATCATCACGCCAGCCGTATTCTACCTCACCAGATTCTTTAAAATCAAACCACGTATCAATAGAGCCATGCTCATCCCTGTTTCTAAATGGATTATGACAACTAGTATTCATATGAGAATAGCTCTTCCAAAAACCAACAAGACCGGTTTTTTCTCTTGATCCTTGAGGTTCTTCCTGTGCAGAATCACTACATGAGTTGAAAATCAAAATCAACGATAAAACGATGATAGCCCTGGTTACTACCGGAATTGTTGACCTCATGTGTTTCGTTGCTGAAAGGAGAGAAATGATCAGAACAACGAATGCGGTCCCAATAGCCATAATTCCTATAGAAGCTATTCTTAGATATCCATCATTTCTCAAATCCATGTAGTAGAACAAAACGGCTAAAACTGAAATTGCTGAACTCAACCATAATACCCGAGGAACAACCATTAATCCCAACAACTCATTCATTTCGAAAACTTCGTCCTCAGATGGGTTGATTTCTATTGGTTTGAATGCACTTACAAAAAGAGTAACTCCTATTCCTGCCAATGAAATGTTAATTAGATTAAAGGAGTTTTCTTTTAAGTAAGTAAGTGCAGATGCAATGATCAACGTCGTAAGAAAAATTTCTCAACCTAGGGTAGGATTACTGTTAGTTTATGTTTTGTTGTTTCATGTTTCATCTTTTTACCTAAAATTTCACTTTTCTATTCCGAGTTAATCATTGAGCAAAAACATCCAACAGGGAAAATGATATTTTATTTCTGACTTTTCCGTTCTTTTTATATTCTAGGGTTTTGCCATTATTATAATATAGTTTTAGCTGACCATTGGCATAGAACTGTTTGCTGATTTTTCTGTTGTCATTTTCATAAAAAGTGGAATCCGAAATATATCCATTTTCGGTCGTCACTGACCATCCATCTCGATTATAACTATTAACTTCATACCAATTGTTTCCAGTAAAATTCACTTTGGTGGCACTATATTTAATTAGGGAATTCGTCCCATAAAGTTCAACCCGAACTGTATCATTTGAATAAATTAGTTCGGCAACTATCTCTTTTTTAGGAAAGAATTTATAAACCTTTTGTACTTGTACTAAATCATCGCCAGTGAAATAAGAAGAATCTGAGATCATGCGATAAGGGCTACTATATCTCCATGTATGATATTTTATATGGGTCGTGTCAAAAAGAGCTATACAATCAAATAAAGTCCCTTTCCCTGGCGTATAAATTTGAACATCCAGTGAGTCTGGAATATAGATTAAGTTTCTATGTCGCTGTCTTTTCAGTTTTTTGCTTTTGTTTACCTTTCCATTTTCTTTGTAATCGATTCGTTTGGCGATTCCACTTTTGATGAATTCATGTCTTTTCAGTTGACCATTTTCATAATATTGCTTGTAAATGGCTATTTGGTCGTTTTCGATGTAAATGGAGTCTAAAGTAGTGCCATCTTTTCGTTCTCTTGTACTCCAACCAAATTTCGTCATGTCTGAAGATTTATATGGTTTAGTTTGAAACTCTGTAAGCTTATTTGCTTGATACTCATGAGTGTGATTCGTATAATATTCTTTAACATAAACAGTGTCTTCATAGTACCTTAAACTGGCTATTATCTTTTTATCAGCTAAAATTTTGAATACCCTTTGCTCATGAAATGACTTATCCTCTATGTAATAAATGGAATCTGTAATGATGCAATAAGGTTCATAATAATACCAAGTATGCATTTCAATCACAGAAGTATCATAAAGAGCAAGACACTTAGTTTCATCTAAATGGCCTGTTGGGTATAAATGAACATCAGCAGAGTCTGCATGGTAGAATTCAGATTGTGCAAACATCGAACTGGGCAAAAGTGAAATAAAACCAATGATCAAAGAAAGCAGAACTACTATCTTTGAAGGAAAGGGATGTGACGTAATTCGGCTAAACGTATCGATTATACTCAAGTTAAATTATTCTCCGGATTGAAATCTACAATCAGCTAAAATACATAAAGTCATCTTATTTATTAAAAATTTAGTTAAGGACTGAATCGGATAAATGGTCTCTAAAACAGCCCATTTGGCTTCATTTGAGTGCATTTGGGTTCATCTCAATAACTGTTTTTTTACTGAAGATTCTTTATTATGTACAATAAAAAATTCAAAATAGTGATCTAGGATTGATTCGATATTTAAAAAGTACAAGAAAAAATATCTCTAAATCACCAAAAGTGTCATTTCCCTGTTCCTATAATCTTTTGAAAGAGGGAAGAATTGCTTCCCTACTAGATTTTATAAAGGTAGAGAAGTTGGATAGTAGAAGAAGCAAAATCGAGATTGAAAATGACCAAGAGAGTTTAGTAATAGCTTATAATGTACCGGAGACGATTCCGACTGGTCAAGCAGCCAAATTTATGATTGCAGTGAAGCGCATTTAGAAGCCTTAATAAGAGCCCAGTCGGATTCGAACCAACGACCTACTGATTACAAGTCAGAATTTTAGTTGTATTAAGTATCAGTTAATCAATCATTTAGAGTGCATACGTGTTTTCCAGGTCGCTAATAGGTCGTAAGAAATATTGTGTTATGGTATAGTGTAGTCGCTAAATTGTTCAATAACTGTTGATGAAAAGTTCATTATATTTCGGTACTAACTGAAGCTGATGTCTTTTTTTAAGCAATCCAGATTAAAAATCACCACAATACTGAGTAGCGTTGTACTAATATTCGCACTTATAGGATTATGCCTCGTTTCTGGAGTAATCAACCCTTTCCATTACAATGCCACATGGCTTAAGGTAAATAGCTCATTTGATTGTATAGAAGATTATAGTTATGAATATCCTGAAGGAAGTAAAATTGATAGGAAAGATTTTCTTGAGAAATCACCATACTTAATCGCAATGACAGTCGCGGAAGATGGAAGTATTAGAGTGGGTAGCATATTAAAAATGCCTGATCAATCTGATAGTTGTAGAATTGATTTTACAATATTTGCTAATAGCCTCCCAGCGGCTATCCCCCGAAAGTTGATTCCAGTTAATGACCTTGATTCTTTGGCTGTAACAATTAAAGATAAGAGGGAAGGGTTGTCTATATTTTTTGATATGATAGGAGAGTTTTCTGACGCTGGTTTTTTTTTAAAAGATGAGTCAAGTTATGCTTCATTTTCAAAACGAGAAATCAATCTTTTTCTATCACTTCCAGATTTCAATCACAGATTAGATTTTTATTACCCAAGTAAATTTGTATTTGATAGAGGCCATCTAAATTTGTCATACGATAGTCTGTTTGACAAAAATGAGGTGGGCGCGATTCAGAGAGACAAATTCTATATTGATGGAAAGGGAGTTTTTGGAGAAGTACGTTATTACAAATTCACATACGTAATTGAGGACTTAATAAAATGGGAAAACATATTAATTATTTTTCTATCTTCTCTTGTAGGGCTAGGTATAGGTGGCCTTTTTGAAGTGTTCCTAAGTTATGGGGTAATAACACAGGTCAAAAGACAGTTGAATCAGAATAAACAAGCGATTCGAGCGAGGAAGAAATATAAAACCTCATCTGGCCAAAAATCTAGAAATTGGAGAAGGAAATAACTCCCAGGTAAATCACTTAGATGATATACATGTGCCAATACCTAATTGCTCAGTCATCATTAATTCATAAATTTGATTATCATTAGTTGTCATAGCAGGTCAGTACTAGGCTGATTAAGGGGAAATTTAATTTCGACGTTCAAAAATTACTCTCCTTCGATGTCTTCAGAAAAGTCAGAATTAATGGAGTAGATCTACTTATCAGAAAGCTTAAATCTGTAGTAGGTACCACGGGACTCAAAAAGCAGGAATTTGAAGGATATCGGGTGGATTAACGATTCTCCTCCAAATATGTATACTTTTTTTCCTCTATAAATGAGTAATATCCCGTTGTTTAATTTTAACTTTTTTTTTTTAAAAAAAAAACTCAAGTGCCACGAAAGTTTCGTAAGTGATAGAAACTCATTTATTCAGGTGAGCTGTTATGCAAAAATCTTATTCCTTTTCCGTAAATATCAAATATCTTAAATGATGTATAATAGCAGAAGCAAAGATTATCCAAAATGCGTAACTAATGTATGTTGATTCTTGCATCAACATTATTTTATTAGTCCATATTAAGAATAGTAGCCCCACTGAAAAGCTATATAGAAAGTGTATTTGAGCACCCCATTCTGACAGATGGATATCTCCTTTTCTCCATCTTTTTTTGTCCTTATTAATTTCAAAACTTGAGGGTACATATGGAATAATCATATCCCTACTTAACGCACTTCTTTTAATAAATAATAAGACAATTACTAATAATATTCGATAGATAATAGGAAAGAATATTGCTCTATTAATAATATAAATTAGACTACCGATTATTAATGGAACACTTATTAGTGCAAATATTTTTTCGGTTAATTCCAATGTTGGAAATGTCAAAATTGGTTCACAATTCTTCTGCGATATTATTCGAATAAATGTTACGCCAATTAGTGCTGCGCCTGTTAGATAATATCGTAACCAATTATTTAAATCTAATGACTTCATGGGTTTAATGTTTTGCACAAGTATAGGTAAATGTACAATTGTACAATTATTTGCCTAAATATGGAAATATGTGTAATTAATCCTTGTTATTTTATAAATTATATTAAGTCTAAATTTTGATATATGCGAGTGTTATTGGAAAATGTGAAACGTAACTATCAGATATTCATTTCTAGGCCTATATTAGACTTTAAAATTATAAAGCTTTGATAATTAAATGGTTACAAAGAAAAAAACCTGACTGATAATCAGAAAGTCCTAAGATATACTCTATTATGTAGGAATTAATTCCACTTATTTTGTCGCGAGCCACTGAAGAATCACATTCTTGTACTTTGCAAATGCGGCTGGATTGTGTGTCAATAGCTCAGTAGCTGCCCTATCTCTTGCTTCATCTTTCTCGTCATCAGACCTATCAGTTGTATCTAGAAGTCTGGACATTTTTACTTCCATTGGTCCTGGGCTAAACAAGCTCATGATTTCTGCATCACTTGAATCTTCATCTTGCCAAATACTAAGAGGGTTTTTCAATGCAACCTCTCCCTTGCCTTTGAGCTGATCAGGGTCATCAGATTCCCAACTTGGATTGTCGCGTTGTTTTGAGCATAAATATATGTGTGCAAGAGTGAGTAATTCGTCAGCAACCTGTGGTGATTTTGTGGGATGTCCATTGGCTTCTACACCGACAGGAGTAATAACTACATCTTCCTGTACTATTGGTACCGCACTATTTTGAATTATTTGATTCAAAATCGTAGTTGCATTAGCCAAACTCTGATCTAGCAATAGATCTAGAACTGCCCAAATGGCTCTCCATGCCACTTTATGCTGCCCTTGATTTTTCATTTGTTCTCCGTCCTGAAATACTGGCGGCCTTCCAGTAGCGGATATACTCCATATTTTGTATCCGTCTATACCATCTGCGCCAACACTTGCATTTACATCATGCCTGAGAGCAATCTTAACATATTGAGTTTGTAGTCTAATTTCTCGCTTGTATGGAGGATCACCGACCCGTTGCACAACAGCATTTTCACTATTGTTGTATGTTCTCAATGGGGGAGTGGCTTGTGACATATCAGGCCTGCGAGAGGCCATATTTTCATAAGCCATTAATTGATTGACCTGTCGACTATTATTAGCCAAATTTTGCAAACCCAAGGACTGAATACCTTCTGGCTCAGCGTAGCTAAGTAGATGTGGGTTCGGTGCTGTTCGATCTTATTGATAGAGAGTTTGTAACAGATCGACTATTGTTGGCCTGTGCATCGACTGTACGAGTACTGATGTTCATATAGGTTAGGCGATGGTCATGGTCTGTATAATAAGCATTATTTATCAAAGCAGAGACATAAAAAAAGGTCTTGATGAAAATCAAGACCTTTACAAGAGCCCCCAGTCGGATTCGAACCAACGACCTACTGATTACAAGTCAGTTGCTCTGGCCAACTGAGCTATGGAGGCTAATACTTTCAAAACCTACCTCACTATCGAGGCTTTACTTTGTCAGTTACTCTGGTCGAATCGTCGAACCGCAACTGAGCTATGGAGGCAATAATTTCTTATTATTCGCTGACCCTTCTGGTCATTTGCGTGTGCAAAAGTAAAGCAGAATTTTTCACCTGCAAGCAACTCAATAAATTAATTTGCAAGTTTTTTCTAAGCCATTGATTATCAATGTTCGGCATAGGTGATCAGCTTCAATTCCTCTTTCAGCTCTATCAGTTCCTCTTCTGCCTTTCTGATCTTTTCTTCGAAATCCTTTAGCATATCAGTAGCTGTTTTGGAACTCGCGAAAAAGCCGAGGTTATTTTTCCAGGTCGATACGTCTTTCTCCAGGTTCTGAATCTTTCTTTTGATCGAATGTTCTTTGCGTTGAAGCTTGTGATCACCATGCGGCCCAGACTTCATTTTATTGATTCTGACCAGCGACTTCAGCTCTGTCAGTTCTTCTTCATCAAAGTCTTTGGCTTTCGCTATGATGTTTTGCAGCGCCTCCTGATATCTATTCTGTATGGATTTGATAGCCTTTTTTGGCACAAAGCCTATTGCATTAAAAGCATCTTGCAATTCATATACCTGCTGGGGATGCAAATCCTCCGCACCGATAAGAGCTTCCAGTGAAGTACAGATTTCTTCCTTTTTGGTAAGGTTGCCATCGAATGAAGATTCCAATTCCTTGGAATGGCCTCGCTTGCGATCGAAAAACGCATCACAAGCAGCTTTGAATTTCTTATAGATCTTTTCGCGTTCCTTGCCTGGGACAGGCCCAATCTCCTTCCACTCACGCTGCAACTCTTTGTAAGCGTTGGTAGTTTCGTTCCAGTCGTCGCTGGTTTGCAGTTCTATCGCTTTATCGACCAGCGCTTGTTTTAGTTTTAAGTTCTCACCACGCTGAGAGTCAAGCGTTTTGAAGAATGCTGACTTGTTGTGGAAGAAGCTTTTAAAGTCTCCCCAAAAGCGTTTGTTGACAGCTTTGGCCTGATCCTTTGGCATGGCACCCACGGATTCCCATTCTTTCTGAATAGCGAGAAGTTCCTTGGTTTTAGTATTCCATTCACCGATGCTGTCAGACTTGAAAGATGCATATTCTGCAATTTTGTCCGCAAGGATGATTTTCTTATCATAGTTCTCTCCAAGCTCCTCCTTCAGGTGGGAGATATAGTCTTTTCTCTTGGCGTATACCACATCAGAGGCTGCCTTGAAACGTTGCCAGGTTTCTTCCTGGGCTTCTTTTGGCACAGGGCCAATGTGTTTGTATTCGTCATGCAGCTCATTCAATCTCTTGATGGCTTCATTTAGGTTTTCTAAGGCGTCCAGAGATTCAGCCTGCTTGCAAAGTTCTTGTTTGGCCTCGAGGTTCTTTTTTCTATCCAGCTCTTTCAGCTCAAAATAAATGCTTCTATGATCATAGTAGCGATCCATGAGCGCATTGTAGTTGGCCCACAGCGTACGGTTGTGCTGATGATGTACAGGACCGATGGATTTCCATTCCTCCTGCATTTTTTTCAGCGCATTAATACTGGCTGTATTCTCGTCATCATCTACGAATATCCTCAATCGCTCAAGTAGCTCATTCTTCAACTCAAGATTGCGTTCTTTCTGCTTTTCAAGCTCTTTGGCATTCTTAGATCTTTTCTCGCGTAAGATCTTGTGGTAAGCTTCAAATTTTATAGAAAATTCATCAAGCATGTATTGGAAGTCATCCTTAGCTCCTCCGTCGGCCACAAATTTCTCTAAGGCCTCGGCTCTTTCCTTTTGAAAGATGAGATCATAGCTCTTCTTGATGTCGCTGATCTTTTTGCCTTTTTTATAGCCATTTTCATCATTTGATATTTCGGCCAGGGCAGAGGTCAGCGCCTCTTTGGTATAGGTTGAATAGTCGATTTCTTCATCAGGCTCCTCTTCCTTTTCCTTCTTATCTTCTTGTTTGTCTTCCTTATTCGCTACGGCTGCTTCTGATGGGCTTCCAGATGCTTCTTCGCTCTTAGCTGCTTCGACGGGTACTTCCTGGGCAGGTGATCCGGCGTCTTTGTCAATCGGATTTGAGATAGGTGCTGTGGTCGATGCTTCCACTTCACTGACTTCAGCCGCATCTGGGGACGCTGTCTCTTCAGTTTCGGCTACTTCAGCTTCTCCTGATGATTCCTCCGTACTTGCTGCGCTCTCTTTTGGAGCGTCTGTCTCCTCGCTTACTTCCGCAGCTGGCGCCTCTTCCTGGGAGATCTCCTCCTCAGGATTGTCGCTCTCGGCTGCTGCAGTAGGGGCAGTCTCGGGTGTTACTTCATTTTCGTCAGATCCGGAGGTGGAATCAATTGTGTTTTCATTCTCATTAGTTAATTCAGGGTTTTCCTGAACAGCCCCCGGATTCTTTGATTTGTCATCAGTTGATCCAGTCATCTCATTCTCGTTAATCATAAAACTTTTTCTCTTCTATGCAATTTATGCATTTTTTGTCGCATTAGTTCATATTGGGATCGGCTGGATAGTTCGCGAACATTTTGAATTTTCCACCCAGGCTTTCGAGTACATCTTTCCATAGTAGATCTTCTGCTACGTCGAACACCCGATCAGCAGTGAGGCCCTTGCAAACGATCCAGGACTTAGCTGCCAACTCTTCATCGAGCTGACCAGCGGCCCATCCCGAATAACCCAAAAAGAATCTAAAGTCCCTAGGGTCAATTTTTCCAATATCTATCAAGGATAACAACTTATCATAATCACCACCCCAATAGATGCCACCACCAACATGATTTCCTGACTCCATCAAATCAGGAGCACGGTGTATAAAATGGAGTGTGTCCTGCTGCACAGGACCTCCTATAAACAGCTTTTCCTTGAAGTTGGATACCTGTTCGATGACCTCGTCAAAGAGGGCGCTGGATGGTTTATTCAATACATAACCAAACGTCCCATTTTCATCATGTTCGCAGATCAATACCACCGTCCGTTCAAAATTGGGATCTGGCAAGTAGGGTTCTGAGATGAGGACATCACCTCTTTTAGGGTCGAATTTCTGTTTTGAATGAAAGTAATCCATTGGCTTTTTTGTAATTAATGTAATCTTGGAGATAGCGGCATGTCTTCCATGATTTTGCCCTCTATCTCATTCATTTCTTTTAGTCGGTTATAAACACTATTTTCTTCAAAATAGATCAATGCCATCTTTACAAATACTTCTCCATGCTTAGCCTCTGATGCCCACAATTCCTGGTAAAACTCCTTTAGACTCCCTTTGGATAGGTTTTCATAAATCAGTCGGAAGCGTTCGGCTCCACGATTTTCTACGATAGAAGCCAGCAGCAGCCGGTCCATAAAACGTTCTTCTCGTCCGCTTCGGCAACTTTGAATGAGCTGTTTTACATACTTGTCTTCTCTGATCTCGTGATTGAGTTTGATGCCTCGATCCTGCATGATAGCATAGACCGATCTGAAATGCTCCAGCTCCTCTACCGCCGTATCGATCAGCTCAGGTATGATTTCTAGTCTATCCGGAAATTTGGCTACAAAGCTCATCGCCATCGACGAGGCTTTTCGTTCGCAGTCAGCGTGGTCTTGAAGGAAGGCATCGAAATCATTCATGACGGTGTCAACCCATTCGGGTGAACTGTCGTAGCATAGAGGAACTCGTAACTGCATATTTTTAAGATAGTAAATTAAGATTTTATTCTAGATTGAATACTTGAATTATATATGCATAATTAATGATTTCAATGATATTTGTAACACATACGATAAATATTAACATTACGGATGGCTAAAGAATTTTTACCTGGAATGAGAAAGGATTACGGAAAGGACGCTCTGACAGTGGAGAGTGTGCATGCGGATCCTATGATGCAGTTTGAAAAGTGGTTTAAAGATGCCATGAAGTCAGACGGCGATGAAGCAAACGTACTCACACTATCCACGCTAGGCGAGGACCAAATCCCTGAAGGCAGGATTGTACTGCTGAAATTCTACGCTGAAGATGGTTTTACCTTCTACACCAATTACAGCAGCCACAAGGCTCAGCAGCTAGAAAAACATCCGTATGCGTCTATGACTTTTCACTGGCGATCTCAAGAGCGACAGGTGCGGATCAAAGGTTCGATCAGCAAGGTCGATCCGATCATCTCCGATGAGTACTTCAAGGAGCGACCGCTTGGAAGTAGAATTGGGGCTTGGGCTTCACCACAAAGCCAGGAGATTCCCAACCGTGAATTTCTGGAAGAGAGAGTAGAGGAGATCAAACAAAAATTTGAAGGACAGATTGAAATCCCAAGACCAGAATTTTGGGGTGGTTACTTACTCACTCCGGTTCAAATCGAGTTTTGGCAAGGTCGTCCCAGTCGTCTGCACGATCGCATCATCTACGATCTGGTCGATGGAAAGTGGGTAATCAAACGTTTTGCTCCCTAAGGATCAGTCGTGTCAAACCTCTATCTCCGGCGATATGCATATCCAACCAAATTCCTGAAACCATCGGATTATGGACAGCCTGATATCTGCGTGGTCATTCCATGCCATAATGAGCCGGATTTGATTTCATCACTTACTGCCATTGAGTCCTGTCAATATCCTGATAGTCAGATATTTATAATAGTTGTGTTGAATGCCTCTGAAGCAAGTGCGAGGGAGATCAAAAATCGTAATGTCCAGACACTGGCGGCTGCCAGGCAGTGGTTGCTGGAAGCGCCAAGAAAGTATCAATATCATTTCATCCTGGACAATGAGCTGCCAAAAAAACATGCTGGCGTGGGTCTGGCCCGAAAGATTGGGATGGACGAAGCCGTGAGGATTTTTGAGTCGTCACAGAAGGATGGGGTCTTGCTGTGTTTCGATGCGGACAGTACTTGTGATTCTAATTTGTTGGTAGAAGTAGAAAAGATTTTCAGAGATAATCCAGCGATGCCCGGTTGCTCGATTCATTTCGAACATCCACTCGAGGGCGACATGGTTTCAGAGGTTTACGCTGGTATACTCAGCTACGAACTCCATCTTCGCTACTATGTAGACGGGTTGAAGTATGCTGGATTTCCTTATGCTTATCAGACCATTGGCTCGAGCATGGCCGTACGCTCATCAGCCTATCAAAAGCAAGGCGGTATGAATCGCCGCAAGGCAGGAGAGGACTTTTACTTTCTACACAAAATTATTCCCTTGGGAAATTTTAAATCACTTCATTCTACTAAAATCATCCCTTCTCCGAGGCGGTCCGATCGTGTACCCTTCGGTACAGGCAGGGCGATTGGTATCTGGCTGGACGAAGACAAGTCTGAGCTGCTCAGTTATGACCCGAAGGTGTTCGAAGACCTAAAGGGGCTATTTGAGCAAGTAGAGCTTTTGTATTTAGCTACAAATGTGTCTTCAGTTTGGAATAACCTGACGGCAGCAGTTCAAGCGTTCGTCCCATGGGATGAATTCGAAGCCCGAGTGGCAGAGTTCAAAAGCCAATCTAACACAGCTGAGACTTTCCAAAAGCGATTTTATCAGTGGTTTGATGGTTTCAAAGCATTAAAGTTTGTGCATTACGCTCGAGATGAGTTCTATCCTAATATCCCTATCTCCGATGGCGCCGATTGGTTATTCGATAAGCTGGGTCAGGATTCTACTTCCTGGGATTTGAAACAAAAACTGGCGGAATTGAGAGCTATTGATAGGAGCCAATAGATAGGGGCCTGTTGGCTTGACGTATTTTGGTCGTAGGCTGCAAAAATTAATCTCTTTTAAACTCAACTACTGATTGTTTTTCCAAAAATTGATTTGGAATTACCTTTTGAATCGTTTCTTTTAGCCGATTTACCACTGAGGCATTGATGTAGCTGTTGTGTACGACCAGGCTCACCTCGCGGACAGGTTCTGGTTGGGAAAACCTTCTAATGTGTACCGAGTCGGACTCATTGATCACCGATAGTTCTGGCACCAGAGTATAACCCACCCCGTTTTTCACGAGGCTTTTTAGGGCTTCGATGGAGCCGCTTTGATATTCAAAACCAATGGATGAACCATGCTTGGCATCTTTGCATATGGCCAAGGCCTGTTCTCTGAAGCAGTGCCCTTCGTCAAGCACCAGCACCTCACTCGGGTCCAACTCGTCGGCCAGCATAAATTTTTCACTCAGAAATCGGTGATTGGCCGGCAGATAAAGCAGGAATGGTTCATAAAAGACTGGTATTTCCCGGATCGCCGTTTCATTCAACGGGGTGACCAATAGTCCAATGTCTATGATTCCATTTTCTAGTTGTGAAATGATCTGGCTGGTTTGTAACTCACGTATTTTCAAGTGCACTTTCGGGTTTTCCTTCATGAATATGGGAAGGAACAGAGGGAGCAAGTAGGGAGCCAACGTTGGGATAATACCCAAGGTAAATTCTCCTTCCATTGTTTCTTTTTCGTGATTTACAAACTCTTTGAGCTGCTTGGACTCTCGTAGGATCTGTCTGGCTCGCAAAATCACTTCTTTTCCAATTTCGGTCGGTTGGAGGGGTTTTTTGTCGCGATCAAAAATTCTAACTCCTATTTCATCTTCCAGCTTTTTTACCTGCATGGTGAGGTTGGGCTGCGAGACAAAGCAGTGTTCGGATGCTCTTACATAATGGCGGTGTTCGTCTAGTGCGACGATATACTCTAATTGTTGTAAAGTCATATAATTATAAGTTATACAATTATAATAATTATTGATTTGATTAATAATAAATATTTACTCAGCTTTATCTAAAATTCAATTGTATAAACAAAAACACCTAACAAGATGGGAGACAACAATAATGGTGGAGCAGGCAAGTGCCCGTTTCACGGAGGAGAATTAAAACAAAGTGCTGGCAGCGGTACCACGAATCATGATTGGTGGCCCAATCAATTGAAGTTGAATATTCTACGACAACATACCTCGGTGTCGAATCCAATGAACGAAGAATTCAACTATGCGAAAGAATTTCAAAAACTTGACCTGAAAGCTGTGAAAAAGGATCTGTATGAGCTAATGACGGATTCACAGGACTGGTGGCCTGCAGATTACGGTCACTACGGACCTTTATTTATTCGGATGGCCTGGCATAGTGCTGGGACCTATCGTATCTCTGATGGCAGAGGCGGTGGTGGATCAGGGTCTCAGCGTTTTGCACCACTCAATAGTTGGCCGGACAATGGCAATCTTGACAAAGCACGATTGCTGCTTTGGCCTGTCAAGCAGAAGTATGGTAGGAAGATATCATGGGCGGATCTCATGATCCTGGCGGGCAACTGTGCTTTAGAATCTATGGGTTTTGATACTTTCGGATTTGCCGGAGGGCGTGAAGATATATGGCAGCCTGAGGAAGATATATATTGGGGTGCAGAGTCAGAATGGCTAGGAGATAAGAGATATACAGGTGATCGCGAATTAGAGAATCCACTGGGTGCCGTACAGATGGGACTCATTTATGTCAATCCGGAAGGACCCAATGGCAATCCCGATCCACTAAAATCTGCCATTGATATCAGGGAGACATTTGGCCGAATGGCCATGAACGATGAGGAGACTGTCGCACTCGTAGCCGGAGGACATACTTTTGGTAAAGCGCATGGTGCAGCCGATCCTGACAAATATGTCGGTAGAGAGCCAGCAGGAGCTACGATTGAGGAGCAAGGGCTTGGCTGGAAAAACAGCTATGGCAGCGGCCATGGAGATGATACGATCACCAGTGGCATAGAAGGAGCATGGACGCCAAATCCTACTCAATGGGATGATGACTACTTCAAAGTCTTGTTTGATTATGAGTGGGAACTGACCAAAAGCCCGGCAGGAGCGCATCAGTGGACACCTACTGCTGCATCCAAAGCCAGAATGGCGCCTGCTGCTGGTGATGCGTCCAAGACTCAACCTCTGATGATGACTACTGCGGATATGGCACTAAAAATGGACCCTATCTACGAGTCGATTTCCAGAAGATTCAACGAGAATCCGAAGGAGTTTGCCGATGCTTTTGCTCGTGCATGGTTTAAACTCACGCATCGAGATATGGGGCCCCGGACTTTGTATGTAGGATCAGAGGTGCCGTCTGAAGTCATGATTTGGCAAGATCCTATTCCGGAGGTTACTCATGCGCTTATTTCCGATCAGGATGTCGCGACATTAAAAACTAAAATATTAGACTCGGGACTTTCTGTATCAGCTTTGGTATCGACGGCATGGGCCTCTGCGTCCACCTTTCGAGGGTCGGACAAGCGTGGTGGTGCTAATGGCGGTCGTATTCGATTGGCACCTCAGAAGGACTGGGAAGTCAACAATCCAACTCAACTGGCGAAGGTGCTAGCCACACTCGAGGGTATTCAGAAAGAATTTAATAAGCAGGTTTCTATGGCTGACTTGATCGTACTGGGTGGCTGTGCCGCAGTAGAGCAGGCAGCTAAAAAAGCTGGTCATGCTGTGACTGTGCCCTTCACACCAGGTAGAGGTGATGCCTCGCAGGAGGAAACCGATGTGGATTCATTTCACGCGCTCAAACCTGCAGCTGATGGATTTAGAAACTATGCGCAAAGCAAATTCGCTGCTTCTGTGGAGGAATTGCTAGTAGATAGAGCTCAGTTGCTGACACTATCAGCACCTGAAATGACAGTATTGATTGGTGGCCTCCGGGTACTAGAGACGAATTGGGATCAGTCTTCTCACGGAGTATTTACCAACCAGGCTGGTACTTTGACCAACGATTTCTTTGTCAACTTACTGGACATGGGAATCACCTGGAAGGGAACCACTGCGGAGCAGGACGAATTCGAGGGACGAGACCGTAAGACAGGCGCCGTAGTATGGACTGGTACACGGGCAGATATGATTTTTGGTTCCAATTCTGAACTCAGAGCGCTGGCGGAAGTATATGCTTGTGCGGATGCCAATGAAAAGTTCGTGCAGGACTTTGTGGCCGCATGGGACAAGGTGGTGAATCTGGATCGATTCGATCTTTCTTGATTAGAATTTTAGGTTATGAGTCAGTGTTCCGATATTGACTCAGAATATTCAAGTGATAAAGCGCAAGGAGCCTCTGTTGAAGCTCTTTGCCTTTTTATATAGACTTCGCATGCATGATCCAACTGATCTCCTTATATGGTAAGAGTGCTCAGAGTTTCTACCTTGAGCAGGGATGTATATCCGACTTCAAAGCATTGATCCGAACAGTCACTTCTGGCCGGGTTATGATCATCTCGACGAGATTTAGATCTGATCTGTTTTACAAAGCTGAGGAGTCCAAACGGGATGAATTATTGAGCCTTTGGGCGTTGTACGCGAATTCTACCATGGATAGTTTGGATCCAAATGACTGCAAACACTTCTCTGGTGACGAGCCTGCTTTGTCGCATTTTTTTCAATCTATGCAGGCACTTTCCATCAATCGACATGAATACAATCAATACAAAAAAGCATTCTATGCAGCCTATAGCTATGATCAGCAAAACCCAATGGCTGTCACAATAGTGCAGTGTGACCAATATCTTGTGGGCCAACCGTCTATCAAAAGAGAGCCCTTGTGTGAATCATGCGAAAAAATAAAGGACCAATTGACTGGTGATACGCTAGCGTTGGCTATGCGTATCCTCAACAATGACAGCCACTCCAACTAAGAGATCATAGCTGGGCGCTACATCACTTCACTAATCTGAATGACTGGCTCTATATTCGTGAAATTGGGTAGGTCACCCATGATCTTCTCCGCATTAGGTCCGAAGACTCTTCCAAAGTCTTCTAGAATCGAAATACATATTTCCCATACCAGCATAAGGGGCAGTAGAGCCTGGTGTAGCACCGCCAAGTCCTTTTTCGACAGTGGCACCTTTCATACTTTCGCCTAATAGTTCTTTGACCATGGGTATATGGGTATTACAGTAGTAATCCATGTCAAATGTTTTGTCTTCTCCATTCGGGTACAAGACACTCACTTTGGTCATTCCTTTTTTCATAGTTGCTTATTCAAATTATTCGTTCTCATCTGGCTTTTCTGATCACGCCCCGTTTCCAAGTGGTGTCTGGGCTCCACATTTGAGCAATGTAGTTCTTCTTTGGTTAGCGGAGGTAAGTTGTTTCAGAATCGGATGTTTCAGACTTGATATGGTTTGAAAGAAACAGCTCACAATTCCTTTATCAGACTAGTTCCAGCATTTACGTGAGAAAAATTTTGACTATTCTTAGTAGTGCTAAGCTTAAGTCTGGTTGCGGGCCAGGATCTCTAAATAAAATCTGAAAGCAATGCTTTAGCACAGATAAACCAGCTACATCTAACTATTTCACCTGCAGCACTCTAAACTCCACACGGCGATTTTGGGCTCGACCTTCGGCGTGGTGATTGGAGCTGACTGGTTCTTCTTCGCCATAGCCTTTGGCAGCCATTCTCGATCCGTCAGCCCCTTTAGACACCAGGAAGTCAACCACCGCTTGCGCTCTGGATTTTGACAAGGCCAGATTGGCAGCATGTGATCCCACATGATCTGTATGGGCTGCGATTTCTACCACCAGGCTGCGATTGTATTTTAGCAGTCGGTACACAGCTGCCAACTCGTCGTAAGAAGACTCATCCAACTCACTGGAGTTGGATGCAAAAAGCACCTCATCTAGTGTCAATTTAACTCCCGGTTTGATGAATTGTAGCGAAATGTCATGATCGATTTGCTCATAGCCGTTCACCTTGCTCAGATCCAGTGTCTCTTTTAGGAATAAGTAATTTGGAGAGATGGCATAGACAGAATACTTCTTGCCAAAATCCAGCGTCAGGGTAGTATCGCCAGGCGTCTTTGTTCTAAATATCACTTTTTTTGACCCCAGCTCTTTGATCATCAGGCTGATGCCAATGCTTTGCTGGCTGTCCAGATCCTTTGGTATGAATGTCACTTCAGGTTTTTTAGGCACTAGATTGACGTCGATCCAGTGTGTATCGAGCGAGATATCGTTTACATCTATTACCGCAAGTTGATCGTTGAATCCTGCTTTGCTCACAGTCACCTGATAGCGTTTGTTGTAGCGGATATCAAACGAGTTTTTCTCAGTCATCACTGCGCTGCTGTCTGTGATTTCCAGCACGGTGATTTGATCCGGTGAGATCTTTTCCTGTGTTCTGACATTAGTAGTTCGAATGATCGCCTTACCCGCATAAGGGCTGAGCTTGATGTCTTTGTGGATGGAGCCATAGGACTTTGGCATGACGACGGTCAATTGTTCTTCCTTGAGATAATATCCATCATGCGAGACCTCCAGCTGATATTCACCCTCAGCCAGCACCAGGGTAAAAGAGCCATCGGTATGATTGCTCGTCAGATTGGCGATCAGCTTGTCCTTGGTCTGATTGTAGACTTTTAATACTCCTGCCAAAGGCTGACCATTTAGATTGGAGACTACACCAGTGATGTTGATTACCTTCTTGGGTCGAAGATGCTCGGGGATATAGTATGAATAGAAGTTGTAATCACCGACGCCTTTGGTGTTTAGAAAAATGTTTTCCGCCACAGACGATACTGTGGCAAAATAATCGTGATTAGGGGTATTGGCATAGTTGAGCCAGAGTGGGTCAGTCCATTGGTTGTTGCCCAGATGTCTTACTTGAAAAAGGTCGAAGCTGCCCTCTAGTGTATTTTCTCTAATCGACGAGAACACAAAGGTTTCGTTGTCCGGCATGATTCGGGGAAATTTCTCACAGCCCTGATTTATTTTTTCTGGTAGGGCATAGGGTTTCTCCCATTTACCATCGGCATTCTTGTGAGAGACCATGAGCGTGTAGCAGCTGGTATTGCCCTCAAGATTTCTATTGAGTCTCATGAAGTAGAGCGAGTTGCCATCCGAAGAAATGCTCGGAAAACCTTCATACTGTTTGCTATTGATCGGCGCCCCTATATTTTGGGGCTCACCCCACAATTCACCCTCACGCTCAGAGTAGTATATGTCTTCTAGTCCTAATCCACCATTGTACGAGGCAAAGAAAAAGATGAAGTTGCCATCGTAGGATAGACTCGGTCCACCGATCAGATCTGTGCTGTCTCCATAGTTGTTGATTTCACCTCGGAGTAGGGTAGGCTTCGACCATTTTCCACTTTCGTTTTTGAAAGATTCGAACAATTGGTAATCACCATTTCTATTGGACTGAAATACCATTTTGGTACCGTCAGCACTGATGGAGGGCGCATACTCTACGAAATCAGAATTGAGATCAGTCATCGTGACTCTTTCTGTCTGGGCTACGAGTTGACCAGCCAAAGTAAGGAGAACCGCTAAGGATATGGATATTTGATTCATGTCAGTGCGTATTGCTAAATGATACTAACTGTCAAAAATTGTATTTAGTATATTGTGGGTTAATCCACTTTTTTCTCCAACTCACCACGTAGATATTGGTTGTATTCGTCGCAAGTCAGTTTGCCAGATAAGCCCGAGTAGGGACAGGTTTGATAGACTGCTCCAAACTTTCCTGGGGTAATCAGCACTCCGGTACCATTGCACAGCGGACAATGCATATAGTCAGACTGGCAGTCAAAGTATCCCTGAGTGGTGAGCTGCTTTTGCGTTCTGTCGATTTCTTCTTCTCGTTGCTTTCTAAAGGCCTCATTGGACAGCGTGAGGTATTCTTTGACCTCGTCGTGGTATTGTCCGGTGGTTCCTTTGAGTTCCATATACTTGTTGAGCCAGTTGATGGCCTGCTTGTATTTACCTAAGTGATAGGAGTTTCGTCCGAAGTAATACGCCAGATTGCTAGGAAGTTTGGTCATTTTGCTCAATGCGTCTCTGAAGAACTGATCGGCGGCTTCATGATAGCCGGACTCCATTGCCTCTACGCCACGGTCCATACTGGTCAGTGCATCTCTTTTAAGAATGCCTTGGGCATTTGAAGATTGCCAGGCTAAGGCCAAAAATACAAAAAGGATAAGTGTTTTTACTGGTGACATATAATGTACTCTGGTTAAATAGTGTATTGTGAATAGATCAGTGGCAGTGAAAATTAGAAGGCACTCAGTAGTCGAATGGACGATCCAAATTATCACATCATGCTAATGATCAATTGACTATAATGGTTGCAAATTAGAGCAACTCGTTAGAAAACGATATAAAAATTGCAAAATATGATAGTGTTTTCTTGAATTATTGAAAATCTGTTATTTTTTTCTGAGATAAGTTTTGATATTAAAATTATGCTGCTCACATTTGAATCGTTAAATAACAAGATGAACAACACAAGAACATTTTTCTGGAACTATTATTACTTTTATTTCTATGCGATAGCAAAGGGGTCGAGAGAATAGTTCTTTAAATGTTTTGAAGAAATATAGCAAAAGCCCCGAAATTATTCGGGGCTTTTTTTTTAATCAAAATCGAATTACAATATATAATGGAAATAGGCATACAAGGCGTAGAAGGATCTTTTCACAATGAGGCAGCCAGTTCGTACTTTGCTGATCGACCAATTGAGATCCGACCCTTTCATGATTTTCGATCATTGGCCAAATCTATCAATGCTAAGCAGATGGACTATGGCGTAATGGCTATCGAGAATACCATAGCAGGTACCATCCTACCAAACTATGCCTTGATCAATGAATATGATCTGAAGATCACTGGCGAAATTTATACCCGTATAGAAATGAATCTAATTGCCCATAAGGGCAAAAAAGCTGCTGACTTAGATCAAATTTATTCCCATCCCATGGCCTTGCTGCAGTGTGCGGATTTCCTGGCCAACTATCCTAAAATAAAACTGACTGAGTATGATGATACGGCGGACAGCGTACGGTTTATTCGGGATGAAGGGATGAAGAATGCTGGAGCCATAGCTAGTAAAAAGGCTGCGGAGATTTTCGATATGGATATTTTGGATAGCAACATCGAGACTAATAAGAAAAACTATACCAGATTTCTAATCATGACGAGCCGTATGAACGGGCACGATCAGATTCCGCAAAAGGCTTCCTTGAGAGTCATTACTAAACATGATCCTGGTGCCTTGGCCGAAGTACTATTGATTTTCAAACTTCACGGAATCAACCTGACTAAGATTCAGTCTATGCCCATATTGGGCAAACCCTACCAATATGCTTTTAACATAGATGTAGTGTGGGCAGATTATGACAATTATAAAGATGCACTGCAAGCGCTGAACAACAAGGCGGAGCTGGTAAAGGTGCACGGAGAGTACTTAAAAGGAAATATACCAAGCGTATGATAAAGGTAGCCAACAGAATAGCTGAAGTAAAGGAATACTACTTCTCTAAAAAACTAGACGAAATTCGAGTCATGAATGCGCAAGGTTGTGACGTGCTCAATTTGGGTATCGGTAGCCCCGATTTACCCCCGGCCAAGCAAGTAACAGATAAGCTTATAGCCAGTGCAAGAAAACCCGATACGCATGCCTACCAGTCCTATAGATCGATACCAGAGTTGAGAGAGGCGATAGCCAAATTCTACAACAAACATTTCGAAGTGGAGCTGGATAGCCATACGGAGATATTGCCGCTCTTGGGCTCCAAAGAAGGAGTGATGTACATTTCAATGGCATTTTTGAATCCAGGCGATACTGTGCTGATTCCTAATCCGGGTTATCCAGCCTACAAGACTGCTGCAGAAATGATGGGTGCCCAAGTGGTCTCTTTCGATCTCAAAGAAGAAAACAATTGGTTTCCAGACCTGGAAAAAATAGATACTCAGGACTTGGCTTCCGCCAAAATGATGTGGGTCAACTATCCAAATATGCCTACAGGCCAGAAGGCATCAACAGCACTTTTTGAAGGGTTGGCTCAATTCGCCATCGATCACAACATACTAGTGGTCAATGACAACCCCTACAGTTTCATTTTAAATGAAAAACCGACCAGTTTATTATCGATCCCTAAGGCAAAAGAAAACTGCCTTGAGCTCAACTCCATGAGCAAAGCCTTCAACATGGCAGGCTGGCGCGTTGGAATGGTTTGCGGCCGTGAAGAATATGTGAATGCGATTCTTCGGGTTAAGTCCAACGTAGACTCCGGGATGTTCAAGCCGGTGCAAGAGGCTTCTGTGGAGGCACTTAGCCTTCCTGATTCGTGGTTTGCAGAGGTCAATGAGGAGTATACCGAAAGACGAAAGCTTGCAGAAAAAATACTCGATATTCTTGGGTGTGCCTATGACGCCAGCCAGTCCGGTATGTTTATGTGGGCCAAAATTCCACAAGGAAGAAAAAGCGAAGAATTTATAGAGGAAATTTTACAAGAGCGATTTGTGTTTGTGACTCCAGGTACGGTCTTCGGATCCAATGGAGAAGGATATATCCGAATTTCACTGTGCTCAAATAAAGAAATGTTCAATAGAGCCATCGAACGGCTAGAAATGGTGAAAGTATGATAGTATCAATTATTGGACTTGGATTGATTGGAGGGTCCGTGGCTCTCAAGCTAAAGAAAAGCGGATTTGCCGATCAGGTGATTGGGGTAGACGTCAATGATGAAAACGCCGAAAAAGCCAAGGCTCTGGGACTTGTAGACGATTGTTTGGTGTTGCCACGGGCGTTGGCGATAGCTGACCTTGTGATCCTTGCAATACCCGTGGATGCCATCAGGAAATTGCTCCCTAGTGTGCTTAGCAGAATAGATGAGCGTACGACCGTCATTGACCTGGGTTCTACTAAAGCAGGAATCTGCGAAACGATATTGGGTCATGACAATCGCAAAAACTTTGTGGCTGCTCATCCCATAGCAGGTACGGAAAATTCTGGTCCGGAGGCAGCATTCGATTCGCTGTTTGACGGGAAAACCGGAATCATCTGTGACGCTCAGGAGAGTCAAACATCGTCTTACCTATTGGCGAAAGCCTGCCTGGAAGCTATGGATATGCATGTGGTAGAAATGGATAGTAAATCACATGATTTGCATATCGCCTATGTATCCCATCTGTCACACATCAGCTCATTTGTGCTGGGACAGACCGTTCTGGAAATAGAGAAAGATGAGGCGAGTATTTTCAACATGGCGGGCAGTGGATTTGAATCTACTGTAAGGCTGGCTAAAAGTTCACCAAACATGTGGGGCCCTATTTTCAAGCAAAACAAAAAACATATTTCCGATTCGCTGAGTGCGTACATCGAAAACCTACAAGCTTTCAAAGGCATGATTGATGGTGGCGAAGAAGAAGCCATGATTGAATGTATGCAGAGTGCAAATGACATCCGTAGGGTACTTGATGGAATCAATGACAAATCGAATCAAACCGAAAAAGAGAATCAAATTATTTAATTTTATATAGAGATGGATTTAAATCTAATATTATCACCAATAGAAAACTGGATCGAAGGACTCGATCAGCCATTGGTAATTTCTGGCCCTTGTAGTGCCGAAAGCGAAGAGCAGCTCTTGGCCACAGCACGTCAGCTAAAGGCTAATACGAACATTCAGGTTCTGCGCGCCGGTATCTGGAAGCCCCGAACCAGGCCAGGTACCTTCGAGGGTGTAGGCGTGGTCGGTTTGAAATGGCTACAAAAAGCCAAAGAAGAAACCGGTCTATTGACAGCCGTGGAAGTTGCCAACGCCGAACATGTTGAGCTGGCACTCAAATTTGGAGTAGATATCCTGTGGGTAGGTGCCAGGACTACAGTGAATCCATTCTCTGTGCAGGAAGTGGCTGATGCGCTTAGAGGCTATGATGTCCCTGTTTTGGTAAAAAACCCAATCAACCCCGACTTGCAATTGTGGATAGGAGCGCTGGAAAGAATCAATCAAGCAGGAATCACCAAACTAGGTGCAATCCATCGTGGATTCTCACCGATGAGCGGATCGCAATATAGAAATGATCCACAGTGGGAGATTCCGATCGAACTAAAAAGAATGATACCAGCGCTACCGATGATTTGTGATCCAAGTCATATTGCGGGTAACAGGGCGCTGATCGAGCCAGTATCACAGAAGGCTTACGATCTGCAGATGAACGGAGTAATGATAGAGTCTCATATAGACCCTGACAACGCTTTGAGTGATGCCAAGCAGCAGATCACACCTAAAACATTGGCGAGCATGCTGGATCGTCTGATCATCAGAGATCCAGAAACAACGGATGTAGATTTTGAGCTCCGACTAAAAGATCTCAGAACCAAGATCGATAAGATCGACAATGAGCTGCTAGAAGTCATGGCCTCAAGAATGCAAGTAGCTGAGGAGATTGCCATGCACAAGAAGGATCATAATATTACCATTCTTCAAGTCAACAGATACGAGGAAATTATGAACAATCGAGTGGAGAAAGGGAAGAAGCTATTGCTGAAAGAAGAGTTTGTGAAAAACCTGTATGAGATGATTCACAACAATTCTATCAAGAGACAAACTGAAATTATGAATGCAGAAAATAAATCAGGCGAAACGGTTTAGAGATTCTTAATTTCTTGTGATCAAGACCGAATTACACTGGTATGCACCAGAGTGGTTCGGTTTTTTTGTACGCCGATGTCAAGGAATACCTTGTGTCTGCCAATCGGATTTGGTGTTATTTAATTCGTTTAACTAATTTTTTTCAATAATGAATAAAATTTCTCATCTTCGTGGCACCAACTAATCCCAAAACTTTCAGCAGTTCATTTTGTGGCCTTTTTAGAGGTTGTAAATTATGGTAACCGTCATAGCAGTATGCTTGGTATTTGCCATAGCATTAACCTATTCATCTTGAGCCGGAGGTGCTTTCGATAAAATAGAACTAAATCTTGACGTCTAGAAACTTCAGTAAAAACTACATTAATATGTCAATTTATAGATTGATTACATCAGTTATTCTCATCCTTATAAGCACTCTCGTTTATTCACAATCAAGAGCTAAATTTGGTAAGGTGTCCATGAAAGAAATACAGATGGATTATTATGATAAGGACTCCAGTGCGAGTGCGGTCATCTTATCTGACTATGGTTATTTTAATGGAGACGAGTTTAAGTTCACACGGCATGTAAGAATCAAGATTCTCAAAAAGGAAGGGTTGCATTTCGGGAATTGGACACTGCAAACTCCTTCTAAAGGATCTTTCAAAGGGGTCGTTTATAATTTTGAAAATGGGTCAATTGAAGAAGAAAAGCTAGCAGAATCCAAAGTACATAAACAACAGATTATTGATGACCTATACGTTTATAAGGTATTCATGCCAAACGTAAAAGTTGGAAGTATAATTGATCTAAGATATTCTTTTTATGGGATGCCCTATGAATGGAGGTTTCAGTACCTAATACCTGTGATTTATAGCGAGTTAAAAATAGATCCGAATGACTACTTGAGATATAATAAGCAATTTTATGGGTTTGAGGAATTCAAATTAGTTGGTCAGGATCATTGGATTAGTAGGGATATACCGGCATTTATAAAGGAAGAAAAAATTAGTCATTACAGTAATTACATTTCAAAAATTGAACTGAATTTACTCGAAGTACGATATCCTGGTAGTAGATATTCTCGTCCATATTTCAAGGAATATGCCACCTCATGGGAGCAAATCGGAAAAAACCTGTATGAACATGAGTTTTTCGGTAGAAAAATTCGAGAGACAACATTTATTAATAAAAAAGCGAAGGAAATTAAAGAAGCATCTGCAAGTAATATAGAGATAATAAATAAGGTTTATAACTATGTGAAAAGTAATATCAAGTGGAACGATATTCATACCATTTATTCTTTAGGCACAATAAGAGATAATTTTGAAGATGATAAAAGCGGAAGTATAAGTGAGATAAACCTCACCTTAATAGCGATGTTAGGCCGAGCCGGAATTGACGTATGGCCCGTGGTACTTAGCACAATTGACAACGGAATGTTATTGCCACACTCACCATCAATGAATAAGCTAAATTATGTAATCGCATATATTGAAATTGATGGCAAAGGAATGTTGCTTGATGCAAGTCAGCAGAATTTACAACCAGGCATACTGCCTGTTAAATGTTTGAATGGACCAGCGTGGCTGGTAGAACACCATGGCGGTAGATGGATTGATTTAATTGGTAAGAATAAGAATACAATAAGGAAATTTACTAAAATCAGCACAAATGAAAACGAAGAGTGGATAGCAGAAGTAAGTATAATGAGAAACAAATATGCTTATTTGTCTTGGAAAGAAGAGAATAGCAAAAACTACTCAACTCAAGAATATCTCAGCCAATTTGAAAATGGGAATAACAACCTTTTTATTAATGAGTATAATATTATAAAAGACGACTCTATAAAGCTTAACTCTACAGAACAGCTCAAAATTGAACTAGAAGATTTCCTAGTGGATCTTGGGTCAGAGTTCATTATGGACCCATATCTGATAAAGGAGATTAATGAAAATTCGTTCAAATCGGTAAACAGAAAATACCCAGTATTTTTTAGTACTATCCCGAGTATTAAACATACCGTGATTATTGATATTCCTGAAACCATTAAAGTTCGAGAATTACCTGAATCTATTAAGATGTCATTGCCAGATCAATCAGGCTATTTTAGCTTTGTATGCTCAGAAAGTAATGGAAGTATTCAGATTAACTATAGTATACAATTAAAAAGAGCATTGTACAATGAGGAGGAGTATCATATGCTAAAAAATTTCTATACTGAAGTATTGAAGAAAATTGGACAGCCTATTCTTTTCATTAAATCGACCTAAGCAATGAAAAAATCTTCGGCAATAATACTCTTTCAATTCTTACTGTCTCTATCAGTAGAGGGTCAAAATGCAACCATTTCAAGACAGCATGTTTATTATGACTTCAGTGCTAATTACCATGTGCGGGTTACTAATAAAATTATTCTAGAAGTCCACAACGCAAAAGGTGCTGAATTTGCGACTTATTATGACTATCAGGATAAATTTAAAAAAATAGCATCATTCAAAATGCTAATTAGGAATGCTAATGGAGAAGTAGTTAAAAAGTATACGTCATCAGATGCTTATGATCTAGGATTTAGCGAATCTTATGAAGTTGATGACAGCCGGAAGTTTGTTTTGAGGCCTGAATATAAAATATATCCATATACGGCAGAAATAGAAGTGACCAATGTATATGATGGTTTTATTGGTTTTCAACCTTGGATTCCCCAGTATTTCTTTGGACTCGCAGTAAGAACTTCTTCACTAAGTATTGAAACTCCAGAAGGTTTTGAAGTGAACACTTTTATTGAAGGGGACGTAAAGACAGATCCAAATATTGAATTCAGAAACGGAAAAATAATTAAGACTTGGTTTGTCGATAATTTAGATGCTATAGGTAACGATATCAGTTATAAAGTGTTTTATAAAAATGCGCCAAAGGTTTTGATCAGCCCAGCAAAGTTTTCATATGACGACAAACCTGGTCTTTTCGATTCCTGGGCTTCATTTGGAAACTGGTTCAATAGTTTGAACTTGGGGAGAAATGAGCTCTCTGAAGCAACTAAAGAAAAATTAGATTCTTATTCCATATCCTCTACTAGTGAACGAGAGCTTATTGAATGGATATATGAATATATGCAGAATAGAACGAGATATGTATCTATTCAATTGGGAATAGGAGGATTTCAGACACTGGAAGCAAAGTTTGTTGATGATAATGGTTATGGAGATTGCAAAGCACTTACTAACTACATGAAATCCATGTTGAACTATGTACACATTAAATCAAATTTTGTTTTGGTTAAAGCGGGGTCTGACGTCCCTGATCTAGTCAGCGAATTTCCGAGTAACCAGTTTAATCATGTAATTCTTGGAGTACCTATGAAGAGGGATACTATATTTCTAGAATGTACGAGCCAAAATCAAGCTTTCGACTATTTAGGTAGTTTTACAGATGACCGAGATGTATTATGGATAGAGAAGGATAAGAGTGAAATTATTCATTCACCCAAATATGGAATTGAAATAAATAAGAAAATTATCCAAGGAAACGCCAAGATTGAATCTAGTGGTGAAATAGATTTAAACTATACGGTTATGGGAACAGGTAGTTTTTATAAAGAATACAGAAATTTAGCTCATTTATCTGAAGGACAAATTCTTGAAAGAAGTCACGAATTTTTTTCTTACAAAGATTTTTCAGTTTTGGATTTAGAATTTCAAAAGGTGTCATCTAACAACCTGACTTATAAAGCAAATGTAACTTTGAGTATTAGAGGCTTATGCAAACCCATAACAAGTCGCTTGTTAGTTCCTCAAAATGTAATGGAGCCAATTGAATCCTATGTAACCTATGATAGGTATAAAAAATTTGGAGAAATAAAAAAGTCGTTCAATTTCCTTGAAAATATTGCAATGACTTTTCCGGACGGATACCGCATGGATGAAGAACCCAAATCAGTTGAATTGCATTCTGAGATCGGAGATTATAAATTGCAATTTAAGCGGATAGGTACGGATACACTGGAAGTGAAAAGAGAATTTCAATTTCATAAGGCTACCTATAGCTTAGAGAATTTTGATAAGTTCTACCAATTCATTAAAAACATCAAGACTCAAGAAAGAAAGGTAATGGTATTAAGAAAGACAGGGTCTGTAAAATAGTTTTACATTGATTTCTAATACTAACTTTTGGTTATTTGGTTTGATTATTATTATATAACCAGCTTTAGCACTTGATTAGCGTAAAGGCTGGATATACTGACGTAGTAGACACCTGATATCAAAGAGCAGCGTACTTGTCCAATTAAGGTTAGTGTTATTTATTGGCCTCAGAAGAGGGGTGAATTTTCACGAAGTGAAAAGAAAACCGTTGTTTTCAGACAGTATTAATTTCATCAAACTTTAGTAGGACACCATTCAACCTACGGATTTCATTCCGTAGCAGTTGAGTTCTTAGGCAGCAGTCGACTGCCTTTAGCGAATAAAAGTTGCATATTAATTTTTTGACTAGCCAGACATTGATATCCAAATGGCTATTTACTATTCTTCATATACCCTTGCATGAGATTTCCGGCTCTAAACGAATAGGATAGTGCTGCTGGGATGAGCGTCTCTGCTTCTATCACCTGGGCTCTGGCTTCCTGGATCTGAGCGAGCATTTCTTGCTCCAAAGCGACTGCTTGTGCGCGACGCTCTTCGGCCTTGGCCTTAGCGACATTCAAGTCAGCCATGGCTTGATCAATTTGCAGTTTTGCGCCAATATTTATTCCGATATTGATATCTGCAATATCAATCGAGAGAATCTCGAATGCTGTACCAGCATCGAGGCCTTTAGACAATACCAATTTGGAAATGATCTCTGGGTTTTCCAATACCTGTTTGAAAGTTTGTGCAGAACCTATTCGTGAAATAATACCCTGACCCACTCTTGCTTTGATGGTCTCTTCACCAGCACCACCTACTAACTGTTTTAGATTGGTACGCACTGTCACACGACACTCGGCGATGAGCTGTATACCATCCCGGGATACTCCGGTGATAGCAGGCACTATTATCATGTAAGGCGTCACAGAGATATGTACCGCTTCCAAGACATTTCTTCCAGCCAAATCGATCGCGGCAGCTTGTTTAAAAGACATCTCCAAGTTGGCCTTGTCTGCCACAATCAGCGCCTTGATCACAGCTAGAAGATTTCCATTGGCCAGATGGTGAGTTTCCAGTTGTTGCGTAGTCACATCCTTGATGCCTGCTTTGGCAGCTAGAATCAGCACATTTACAATCAAGGCTGGTGGTACCCGACGAAATCTCATCAGGACAAGATCTATCAGATTGACATAAACATTCGAAAATGTCGCTGTTATCCATAAATTGACGGGAATGATATAAAGGATCAAAGCTGCTCCTGCAAGCACGAGTCCGAGAAGTATTAGAATGGATTGCGTCATGATTAGTGTTTATCAATATATGCGGAGAAAGGTACACCCATTCCGCTGCTACTGAACCATACCCTAGTGCTTATATTACCCATGTCTGGAGAGAGGTCAGGTGGTCCCAGCTATTCATAATAAACGAGTTATCCCATTTGTACGACTCATGACGACCGTGATGGCTCAATAAACTATTATTAGTGCACACCTATGCATCAATGCGGATCTGCCTTATGGCCTCTTAGACTTGATGATTTGCTTCGCCCTTAGTCATAGATTTATTTGCTCTGGTGCTGAAATAATTAATCTCAGTGGCCGTACGTGGTAAAGATCGTCTCTGTCTCGTTCTGATCCAGTTGCATTAATTCCATCAGTAAAATCGGTAGCTTTTGCTTCCTAACTACTACTGCCGATACCATAGACAGGCTCCTACGTGGAATGGGTACCAATGAGTTAGAGGCAACAGCTCGCTGCCATTCTACTCAACAGATTGAGTGGCTTATCCTTTTCTGTATCTCAATGTACCTTGTTCGATCGGTATAAACGCTTTGACCAGAATACTGAATATAAAAAAGCCCATGGCCCAAATACCTAATGTGACTCCTATTTCGATCCACGTAGGGGCATACTCGACTATATCTCCCCACGGACCGGGAATAAATCCGGGAATGATCAATCCCATACCTTTTTCAATCCAGACAGCTACGAAAATCAAAATGCACGCAATATTTAGCCATTTTAAATCCTTTCGCAGTAAGTGAATCGTAAGAATAGTTGTGGCGATCACATTCATTGAAATGGACGTGTAGATCCAAGGCATAAGCGCATTTTTCCCATCAAGTCCGAAATAGAGATATACTGCACTTATACTATGATGAGTAGGGGCGTAGAATTCTTTGAAAAGCTCACTGATCAGCATAATTAAGTTGACCTGGGCAGCTACCGTCACCACCAGAGATATTTTCCGGATGGTAGTATTCGCAATGGAATAGGAAGAGTTGTTTTTGATTACCTGCAATGCGAGTATAATGAGTGCAGGGCCGGCCGCAAAGGCTGATGCTAAAAATCTGGGGCCCAGCAATGCATTATTCCAGAACGAACGGGCAGGTAAGCCAGCATATAAGAAGGCCGTGACCATGTGTATACCTACTGCCCAAAATACGGACAATAATACGCCAGGTAGATAAAAACTCTTATGCGGTTCTTTACCCTGGTACTTCTTCATAAGGATATATAGCGGTATGGTAATGTTCAGGAAAAGGTACCCATTGAGAACGATTACATCCCAAGATAGCATGGAGCTGGGAAAATTGAATGTACCAATTCCGGGGATTAGATGCCATGCATTAGCAGGGCCACCCAAATCTACAGTCACAAAAGCCAAACACATGATTAAGGCGGCTACTGCCATACCCTCACCAATCAATACTGCCCTGGAAAAATCTATGTCTTTCAGCACGTAAGTGGGTATTACCAGCATAACCGCCGCTGCGGCCACCCCAACTAAAAACGTGAAATTTGAAATGTAGAGGCCCCAACTCACTCTGTCTGACATTCCGGTTACAATCAATCCCTCTGTTATCTGAATGGAATAGCAATACGCACCCAATAGCATGAACAACGTCAGTGCTCCCATCCAAATATGGTATTTGGTATTGCCTGTAGTGGCCGAAGCAAGGCCGTCTTTCATCAAACTGAAAAATATTTTTATCTGTGTCATAAGTTCTGCCGATTACAATTAATTAGTCCATGAAATACCAAAACTTAGGTTCAGTGCCCAAATCCTCTTTGAGTCTGAATACTTTTTTGTTGGCCAAGACCCATCGAATTTCACTTTTGGGGTCAAGAAGATTGCCGAAGATTCGAGCGCCGGTAGGGCAAGCTTCTACACATGCCGGGTTTTTTCCTTCTCGAGATCGCTGAATACAAAAGGTGCATTTCTCCATCACCCCTTTTTTTCTTAATCTATTACCCAGATAATGTTGATTGTCATTTACTTCTTCCTCTGGTACTTCAGGGGTTGACCAGTTAAACCTTCGCCCATCGTACGGACAGGCAGCCATGCAATATCTACATCCGATGCACCAGTCATAATCTATCACAACTATCCCGTCTTTCTCCTTCCAGGTGGCCTTCACAGGGCAGACGTCAACGCATGGTGGGTTTTCACAATGAAAACATTGAGTCCCCATATAAAAATGCCCTTCAGCTGGCACTTCATGGAAGTAATCATCTTCGGCCAAATCGAAATTCATTTGCCCATTTTCATGCTCATGTATTCGGATGTATTGCATTTGCGAACCTCGATCCTGATTATTTTCCTGGACACAGGCATTCACGCAATCCATATAGCCCTGACATTTTGAAATATTAAAGGCGTATCCATAGAGGACGTCTTCCTGTGGGCCCTGAGCAGATATGGAGGTGTGTTTGGCATTATTTAATTCGTACAACCTTTCCAATCGCTTGACGGTGCCTTCTTTCTCATCATCTGTCATGAGCTGATAGTTGCCTTTAAAATATTCCTCCCATTCTAGTTCTTTCTTTTCTTTTGTGGAATCAGAGGCCGTCACACTACACGAACTATTTACCAATCCAGCACCTGCAAGCAAACCAGCGGTCAAAGATTTCAACATATTTCTTCGGTCAGTGTGCTTATTGAGTTTTTGATCAATGCCATCTGGTTTTGAACCACAGCCACAATTACCTGATCCACAAGATGTATTTTCATTTGATGTGTTGTCCATAATATTCTAATCTTTGGATTGTTCCTTTAGTTTAACTGTATTTAATCGGGCAGGCCACTTTGATTCAAATGCGGGACTGTGAGGGTTATGACAATTTACACAAGAGTTGATCACCTTCGGTGGGGCCCATCCACCAAGTCGTTTTCCATGAGCTCCTCCTTGCCAATCTTTATATTGAGAGGAGTGACACTGCGCACAAAGCTTATAACTGTGATTCAGACTTATTGCTTTGCCAGTTATTGATTTTAGGTGAGTTACATTCTTTTCACTATGACAGGTGGTGCATTCCATGACATTGGCATTGGCATGTGTCATTTTGATATTCCAATGGGCGTTTTTTACTTTTTCTGCATCTGTTATTTTGAGCTCATCTAATGCTTTTGAATGGCAATTATTACATGGAAATGAAGTAATTAAATTCGTTCGCTTTGGAATATAAAATTCCTGATCAGGCACCTCGGCTAGTACTTTTTCCAGACCCTTGAAGTAGTCTTCTGTAGTCACCTCGTATTGAATGCTATCGACGCTCTTAGCATTTAACTTATGATTAATAGTCTGATGACCCTCATGCTGCCCATCCTCCTTATGTCCACAGGATGAACAACAAGTAATGATAACGGATATCCAAATCGTGGACATAATCTTTGTGTACATCATATCATTTAGGTTTTCTGAAGAATTGATCCGTGCTGTCCCACTTTAATCGCATAGTGCTGAATTCCTGTACTGGCACATGGCATTGACGACAATTAATTCTTAAGGCATGGGTAACTTTAATTTCTTTTGGTGCCGCTGGTCCGGCATGGCATGCCAGACAGTTTTCTCGCATCTGAAGCGTGTGCGGAATTACCGGAGGACTGCCTTCCAAAGCACTTCCCTTGATCGAGGGGTGAGAAATTTTCTCCCAATTGATTCTCTTGAACAGACTCTTGGTCTTCGGTGCCACATGGCATTGCCTACAATTCATCATTTCTGGGTGAGGTGTGACAGGAGCATAGGCTTTGAACTGGTCAACGTAGCCGCCATTCTCATGACATTGTAGACAAGAATTTCCACCGATACCTGTTTCACTTAATAGTGCATGAGGTATAGTGGGCGGTGCACCTAGGTAGGCACGATTCATATAATAGTCTGCTAGTTTACGAGCTCTACTTTCATTACCAGGCATATTTTCATAGTCCAGAGCAAATTCTGATCTTCTGAATACACCGCTTTCTGTAGGCAGAGAAGGGCTATATTCTTCTGGCTCAAAATGCAAATTAGCCTCTTCACGTCCCGACTCCAGAGATATGTCAATGATGACAATAGCAGAAATCATCAGTGCTATACAAAGAGAAATAATTACAAATCGATTTTTCATATTTTCTGATTTATGCTTTCTCTACTTTAATCGCACATTTCTTATAATCTGGCTGCTTTGAAATTGGACAAAAGGCATCCAGGGTCAACTCATTGATTAGTTTTCCTTCATCAAAGAATGGCACAAAGACGTGTCCTCGCACTGGTTTTCCACGCTCGTTTACCGATGCTGGCAATTCAATTTGCCCCCTTCTGGAGATCAATCTGACCGTATTACCGTTTTTGATCCCCATTGCTTTGGCGTCATCCGGATTTAACTCAACGTATGCCTTGGGTACTGCCTGATGCAATACAGGAATTCTTCTTGTCATTGAGCCAGTATGCCAATGTTCGATGACCCTGCCGGTATTCAACAGGAATGGGTACTCGCCGTCCTGCTCTTCGGGTGCGGGTTCATAAGGCCGAGACCAAATCCAAGCCTTGCCATCAGGTTTGCCATAAAAATCATATGACTCTCCCTTACAAGCCGGATCATACTTAGCATGGAATCTCCATTTTGTGCTCTTCCCATTTACGAATGGCCATTGTGCACCTGGCTGACTTTTCAATACCTCATACGGAGCCATTCCGTGTTTTTCTCCTTTATGGAATAGAGAATATTCCTCCCATATTTTTGGAATATGCTCCTCATAGCTCCATGGAAATAACTTTTCGTATCCCATTCTACGTGCGACCTCAATGATTTGCCACGTATCACTCATCGCCTCGCCTGGCGCATCTATGAGCTGGTCAAAGTGTTGCGTTCTCCGTTCAGAGTTTCCGTACATTCCTTCGCGCTCTATCCACATGGCTGACGGCAAGATCACATCTGCAATGTCCGTAGTGGGAGTAGGGTAGACGTCAGATACTACAATGAATCTATCTTCTTTTAAGGCGCCCTCACGATATCGATTAAGTTTCGGCATGGTCACCATTGGATTGGTGACTTGAATCCACATAAAACGCACTTCACCACGATCTAGGGCTCTAAACATTTCTACTGTATGCAAAGTTGGTTTTGGCTGAATGTTTTCTATCGGAACCTTCCAAATTTCAGCAGCCATCTTGCGGTCTTTTTCGTTCATTACCACACCATGGGGTAGCTTATGGGTAAGCGTGCCTACTTCCCTCACTGTACCACAGGCACTTGGCTGACCAGTAAGCGAAAAAGGGCTATTCCCTGGCGTAGATATTTTACCTACCAAAAGGTGAATGTTATAAACAAGATTATTGATCCAGGTCCCTCTCGTATGTTGATTCATTCCCATGCACCAAAATGAGGTCACCTTTGTATTTGGGTTTCCATAGAGTGAGGCAAGAAATTTTATATCCTTCGCCGAAACACCAGTGAGTTCCTCTATGTCTTCCGGCTTATAATCTTTTAGAAATTCTTTGTACTCAGCCATATCAATACCGGTGGCCTCATCTTTGAAGTTGAATTTTTCCTCAAGACCGTATCCGATATTTGTTTTTCCTTTTTTAAAGGAGCAATGCTTACTTACAAACTCTTGATCAACCCATCCATTATTAATTATCTCATAGCAAATGGCGTTGGCTATGGCAAGGTCAGTCTGAGGCTTGAAAAGAATAGACCTGTCCGAAGCCGTACTTGTTCTAGTAGTTCTGGTGGCTAGATCAATAATCTTAACATTGCTTCTATTTAAGCGATTGTCTAATAAGCGGGAAAATAGCACAGGGTGCATTTCAGCCATATTGTTGCCCCACAGTACAAACACATCGGCGTGATCTATGTCTTCGTAGCAGCCCATGGGTTCGTCCATGCCAAATGAGGTCAGGAATCCTGTGACAGCGCTGGCCATGCACAGGCGGGCGTTCGCCTCCAAATTGTTGGTACCGATCGCACCTTTCATGAATTTTGAAGCCACATATCCATCAGGGATCGTCCATTGGCCCGATCCATACATTGATACGGCATCTTTGCCATGCTTGCTAATGGTCTCTTTCATTTTTGAAGCCACCAAATCGAGCGCTTCATCCATGGAAGTTTCGACTAGCTTTCCATTCTTGCGAATGAGTGGCTTGGTCAACCTGTCCCTGGCGTATAAAGCCATGACCGAGTGGTATCCTTTTACACAGCAAAGCCCTTTATTGACCGACGAATCAGGGTCACCTTTTACCGCTACTGCCTTGCCATCCTGAAGGCCAATTTTCAATCCACAGCCTACACCACAAAATCGGCAAGGAGATTTCTTCCAGTTGATTTCGCCATCGGGAATTCCTTTTTCCTGCTCTTCCGCAAAAACTATTCCCGGGAAAATAGAAGCTGCGGCAGCCATTGCAGAGGCAGCGGCCATTTTTTTAATAAATTCTCTTCTGTTCATAGCAGTAGGTTTGTATCTAACATGGTTTATTCAAAGCCTGACACCAAAGTGTAGTGCTCAAGTTCGGTCAATGCATTAATTTTTTTCAGACAATTTTCCTCATCTGCTTCGTCAGTGGTATCCGTTACCAAGACGAGGAGCTCCTTGTTTTCTGCCGGCATTACTTCACACCATTTCAGCTCACTCAGCTTTTCGGTGAGTTTTGATTTTTCTCCTGCGTGAGGAAAAACTAAATAGCTTTTGATAGGCATTATTCTTTTTCTTTATTGATAGTAAAAAATGTTGGTTTGAAGGTTACCATAAGCCAGGACCAATTAGCATTTTCGCCCGTATCACCAGTACCTCTTAGTTGAACCAAAGTCTCTGTAGCAAACATTTGCGAATATCCAAAGCCAAAGGAAACTTCAGAAGAAAGTTTGTAGCCAGCCGTAAAATCGATTTCAGTGCCAAGTGATTTTTTCATACCGGTATTGCCAGTCACATCTGTGGGATCGATTACCTCTCCAACTGTGGAAAATAAGTGAGCTTTAAATCCTACATTGAATTTATCAGTTAATTTTCCTTTATAGCCAAAGTTAAAATCATTTAAACCGACACTCCCTATATGATTCCCTACATAGAAATAGTCCATCAGGCCGTTGAATTTATGATTAGTACCGAAATAAGGATTAAAAGCGAGGTTTTTGTTTAATTCTGGATCCACCTGATCATTACCCGATATATGCTCAAAACCAACGAGAGCTGTATGTTTTGAGGCCAGTGTATATCCAGCATCTATACTATATAATAAACCCTTTACCGTAGTAGTGCCATCTGTCATATCACCAAACTGACCATATATAGTTGCATTCGCCGATAGTGCATCCTTCTTATAAGTGACTCGACCTCCGAGTGTCTGTTGAAAATAAGTTTTTTCATCATTAGTAGCTAGGCTACCTCCTTGATTACCCAAATTCAAAAACAGTAGGCTGGCATTCATATCGCCAAAGGATTGATTCAGCCATAGATATTGAAAGCTTTTGTAGCTTTTTGCAACAGAATAATAATTGCCTGCAAGCGAAGCACCATCTTGATTGTATGCCAAGCCCAGATGTATCTTAGTGTAATCCTTAATCATCTGCACAATAGCGGCATCGTGGCTACGTGCCTGCTGAGCCCATTGTACGCTCCCAAAAATACGCTGATCGTCAAGATTAATTTCTTGCCGGCCTAATTTCAAACCAAGCCATTCGTTAAGTTTTATTTTTCCCCATGCCTCGTGGATAGTGGTCGTACTACCGTCAGCTATGATCAGCTGCGATTGGCTACCCCAGACTCTTACATCCTGAATCACGAATTTGATATCGTAAGCGTCGCTCTTATAATCAAAGTTTAATCTGACCCGCTGATCAATAAAAGTGGCAGCCACCTGATTTGGATTGGGTAGTGCCTGGAATCCATGTCGATACTCAGCTCTGGGTCTGTATTCTCCAGACAAGGTGAACTGTGCGTTCACATTTGAAATAGTAAAAAGTACTACTCCTAAAATTGCTATTAGATTCCTCATTATAAATATGGTTGTAGTCCTGAGTTAAATTGAAGACAAAGTTGAAAACAAAGACTTTCAGTATTAGTGAGATCGAGCAATTTGTAACATGACAAAAATCATGATTTAAAAATGATTTATATTTTATATTCAAAAGGCGATTTAAGCCTTAGATCAAGTCTACTGCCTAGAAGCTGGATGAGTGCTAATAAATTGACCTTGGCCAATTCCGACAAGTGATGTAAAAAGATGGTCTGTCTGACGAACCTGTTTGACTGCCTCTCCGAGCTGAAATACGGCCAGCGCATAGAGTGAACTATGGTTGTAATGGGTGATCACATTGAAAAATCCAGATAACTATTTAATGAAATTTCGCTCAGAACTTGGATACACAGGTGACTGGAAGAAGGGCAAAAGGCACGGTGTTGGGACATATGTACGGAAGAATGATCAGGGATATGTAAGAGAATAGACTGAAGGTTTTTTGAATGGAGCGGTAATAGTTCGCTCAAAAGAGAGAGTAATCCTTGAAACCTATATTTATGAAAAAATATTAGACCCGAGTGATTCCCCAATGAAATATAAACAATCGGCTAAACCGCGATTAAATCACGATCAACCTTGATAGGTAAAATATAAGATTGGTTGAGAATTATATTTTATGAAATCTCTTAAAATTACTCATAATCCAACTTTGAATTAATGAATCGTTGTTCTAGATTTGCACCTCGAAAATTAATAGCAGAACAATGGCTGTAACCAGATTAAAAAGAAAAGGAAGAAGAAATAAAGTGGTAGCAAAGGGCAAAGTTGCCCGTATTCAGAGATTGAATGCGTCACCTACCATTAAGCAAGTAGATATAGAGCAGTTGAAAGAAGAATTCAAATCTAATGCTGCAAAGGGAGCTAAAACTGCTAAGAAAGAAGAAAAAGCAGAAGCACCAGAGGCTGCCGTAGTGGAAGCACCTGTTGAGAAAGCTGCTCCTAAGAAAAAAGCCGCTCCTAAGAAGGATGCTGACGCCAAAGACACAAAGCCTGAGGCAAAAAAAACAGCAACAAAAAAGCCAGCAGCCAAGAAGCCTGCAGCTAAAAAGGCCGCTCCTAAAAAGGAAGACAAAGAAGAGAAATAATGAGCATCTAGCTTACACTAAGAGAACCACGCTCACACCAGCGTGGTTTTTTTGTGTCCAATCCTTTCAGAATACTTCCCTAAATTTACGTCCGGAGCGCATATTAATATTCTCCTGATATAGCTGGGAAAATGTAATTGCCTAAGTTCTTGCCTTATCCAAATAATCAACTGTAACGAATGCCAATGGATCAGTCTATCTATTTTCACTCTGTGCAAGTATCTTCAAAAGACTGTACAAAACATAAAACCATCAAACTACCGAACCTGCTTGATCATATGCAAGAGGCCGCCTGGTCAAATGCCATTGCACTTGGGTTTTCAACCATTGATTTGATGGAGAATGGTATCACCTGGGTGATGAATCGAATGCGTACCGAAATTTACCGTCTGCCCAATCACAAAGAGAAGATAAGGATAGAAACCTGGCCAGCCGGAATGGATAAATACTTTACCAAGAGGGATTTCAGGGTATGGGGAGAAGATAATCAGCTCCTTGTCGAGGCTACCTCCAACTGGGTTGTGATGGATGTCACGACCAGAAAACTTATTACCATACCGGATTACATCAAAGACGCTGATTTTGTTGTAGATAGAGACAATGTTAGCCCAATTATGGAGAAGTATAAATACGAGGATAAGCGCACGGATCGAAGTCGAAATATTAGCGTCTCATGGTTTGACATTGATATCAACGATCATGTCAACAATATCAAATACTACCAGTGGCTATTAGATAGTCTGGAGGGTGAATATCTGGAAAACCATCAGCTCAGAAAAATTGATATCTCTTTCAAGCAGGAAGGAAAACATGAAGACTCCTTTGTCTCCAAATCCTATTTTGAAGTAAGCGAAAAATGCTGGTATCACTCACTAAGTCATGAGGAGACAGGAGTCGTGCATGCCACGGCAAAAAGCTGGTTTGAAAAGATGCAAAATCCTTAACAAAATTTAACAAGAAGTAGTATTCAGAATCTTGACAAATAACTGACGGCAGTCTATAATTGCAGCTCAGCATAAAATCTTATTGAAATTTAATCTGTTTTTCTATATGTCGATCGTAATTGAAAATCTGACCAAGAAGTACGGAGAACAAAAGGCGGTAAACAACATCTCGTTTGAAGTAAAAACGGGTGAAGTGGTGGGCTTTCTGGGACCTAATGGCGCAGGTAAAAGTACTACTATGAAAATGATTACTTGTTTTATGTCTCCTAGTGCTGGTGACGTGAGGCTGGATGACCTTTCCATACTCAATCATCCTGAAGAAGTAAAAAAGAAAATTGGCTACTTGCCTGAAAACAATCCACTCTATACCGATATGCCGATCGTAGAGTACCTACGATTTGTAGCTGAAATTCAGGGAGTGGAGAAATCTAAAATATCCTCGCGCATCGCTGAAATGATAGAGATGTGTGGGCTGGATCTTGAGAAGCATAAGAAGATCAACGAGCTTTCAAAAGGATACAGACAACGTGTCGGTTTGGCTCAGGCCATGATTCATGATCCTGAAGTACTCATTCTGGACGAACCCACCACTGGACTAGATCCAAATCAGATTATTGAGATCCGCAAACTCATCAAGAAGCTGGGGAAAGAAAAAACTGTAATTCTGAGTTCACACATACTCTCAGAAGTAGAGGCGACCTGTGATAGGATATTAATTATCAATAGAGGTAGAATTGTTGCGGACGGTTCCTCAGAAACCCTCAGAAAGCAATCGCAAGGCCAGGAACTGCTGACCGTACAAATTGAGGCTCCTGATACTGAAGTTAAAAACGAACTGTTGGCTTTAGATTCTGTAGAAACTGTAAATCCTGTGGAGGATAAAGAAGGCTTCTTTACCGTTCAGAGCAAGCCTGATCAGGAATCGCGTAAAGCGATATTTGACTTGTGTGTGAAAAAGAAGTGGTATCTCATGGAGATGTCAGGCATAGAAACACAGTTAGAAGATGTATTTAGAGATTTAACGAACTAAAATTTAAAGAGATGAACAAGATTTGGATAATTACCAGAAGAGAACTAGCCTCATTTTTTGATTCGTTAATCGCATACGTAATCATTATTATGTTTTTGGGTTTTACCGGCTTTTTTACCTGGCTTACTGACAATAATTTGTTTTTGATAGGACAGGCAAACTTGCAGGTGTTTTTTCAAATAAGCTTTTGGACTCTGTTTTTCTTTATTCCTGCCTTGACTATGAAAATGTTGGCAGAAGAGAATCGATCCGGGACAATAGAATTACTCAACACAAAAGCGATTTCGGACTGGGAAATTGTAGCTGGCAAATTTATGGCTTGCTTGCTTTTGGTCTTGATAGCCCTTGCGTGTACACTTCCTTATTATATCACTGTGAGCCAGTTGGGATCGGTTGATCATGGCGCAATTGTCGGAGGATATATGGGACTTTTATTGCTGTCCGCGGGATATATAAGCCTGGGTCTTTTTGCCAGTTCGATTACCAACAATCAAATTGTTGCTTTTCTGATTGCTCTGCTTATTGGAATATTTTTTCAGCTACTATTCGATATTATGGGATTTAGCCTTAGGGGAGGTGTAGGCAACGTGCTGAATTACTTAAGTATGCGTACCCATTTCGATTCGCTTTCACGAGGAGTGATCGACAGCCGTGATTTGATCTATTTTTTCTCCGTGATTGGTGTAGGTCTGACCTTTGCTCAAGCCATGTTGTCCAAGAGAAACTGGCAATCATAAATCAGAAGAAAACTTTACGACAACGCTTAAAGAACAATAAACATGAAGAAAAATACTGTAATAATCAGATTAATGGTGTTTGCACTCATACTTGTAGTGCTAAACATGATTTCTTCGAAGCTCTATTTTCGATTGGACTTCACAGAAGACCAACGTTACACGCTGAGCAAGGCTACCAATGATATTCTAACCAATCTTGAAGATGTGATCACGGTAAAAGCCTACTTCTCGGAGGACCTTCCTACTCAACTCATCAGCAACAGACAGGATTTTGAAGACCTACTACTAGAATATGAAAACAGGAGCGAGGGAAATATAGTATATGAATTCATCAGCCCCAATGAAAGCGAGGAATTGGAAACACAGGCTCAGCAGAATGGGATTCAACCGATCATAATTAATGTGTCTGAAAAAGATCAGGTACAGCAGCTCAAGGCATACATGGGAGCAGTAATAATGATGGGAGATCGCAAGGAAATAATTCCTGTGGTCCAACCCGGAGTAGACATGGAATACGGACTAACCACATCAATTAAAAAGCTCTCAGTTGTGGAAAAGCCGAAAATAGCGCTACTACAGGGGCATGGCGAGCCTACCATTCAGGAAGTTGCTCAGCTAGCACAACAGTTATCAGTACTCTATGAAGTAGAAACTCTCAATCTGTTGGAAAAAACGGAAGTGCCTTCCAATGTCAAGACGCTGGCCATCATCAACCCTGGTGATACCATATCTTCACTTGAGTTATCCAGAATAGATGCTTTCATGGGCAAAGGAGGTGCGGTCTTCCTTGCCTATTCAAATATGAATGGAGATTTGCAAACAGGCAGATTGAGCAAAGGCAATGACATAGGATTGGAAAATTGGCTTGCTGGCAAACGAATAGCTATGGGTAGTCAATTCGTGGTAGATGATCAATGCAATCCCGTGTGGATACAGCAAAATAACGGAGTCTTTTCTTATCGATCGCAGGTTAAATTCCCTTACTTCCCGGTAGTCAATAGCTTTCCTGAGCACCCGACCACCAATGGGTTAGAATCAATTGCTTTACCGTTTGTCAGTGCGCTCAACTTTCAGCCAGTTGATAGTACCTTAATCTTCACGCCCCTAATGACCTCTTCAGAACGATCTGGACTGGCACCTACACCTTCTGGTATTGATATACAAAAACAGTGGGGGCCAAGTGACTACCAATCTGGCCCGCAGACACTAGCTGCTGCCGTTGAAGGTACTTTGGTAGGAAATATGTCGTCAAAGCTTATCGTCATAGCCAACGGACAATTTATCATCAATGGGAATCCACCACAGCAAATCAGCGAGGACAATGTGAATTTCGCCTCCAATACTATAGACTGGTTGTCAGACGATACAGGGCTGATTGATCTAAGAACAAAAGGCATTACAAACCGTCCACTTGAGACTTTGGAAGACGCTACGCGTGAGATGCTGAAATATGGAAACGTAGTCATTCCTATTCTTTTGGTTTTTCTCTATGCATTTGTCAGACGACAACAGCACATGAGCAGAAAGCAGCAGTGGATGGAAGGAAATTATTAATCAGATAAGACATGAAACGTATATCTAACATCAAACTAATCGGCATACTGGCAATTCTAAGTGCACTGTACTTTGTCATAGATTTTACCGGAAGTAGAAAAAGGAGCAAAACACTTAAGTCCGAGCTGGTTGAAATTGATACAGCTAAAGTGTCAAAGATCCTGGTTGAGTCAAATACAGGAAGTAAAGTAGAGCTGGAAAAAATAGGAGGGGAATGGGAGCTTGCACTTAACGATGGCAAGAGAGTAGTCGCCAGCAGTAGCGCGGTGGATAATGCGCTTTATGCGCTTTTGAGTATCAAGCCAGCCAGAATGGCGACGAGATCCAAAGACAAGTGGAAAGACTATCAGGTAGATTCTACTGGTACTCGAGTGAGAGTCTTCGAAGGGGCATCGACCACTTTAGACCTCATTATTGGCCGTTTTGGAATGGAAGGACAGAGGGCTTATCATACTTTCGTAAGGCTATTCGAAGATGATGAAGTGTATGTAGCCAAGGATTTTATGGGATTCTCAGTTTCATCAGACCCATCTGCCTATAGAGATCAGGTATTGGCTAGGATCAAAAAAGATTCTATATCAAATATTACCTTCAATTACCCAGCCGATTCTTCATTCCGAATAGAAAGAGTAGGGGCACAATGGCAATCCAATGGATCGCCATTGGACTCAGCGTCTGTAGTAAAATACTTAAACGGGCTGAATTATATCTCAGGTAAATCGTTTATGGATCAAGCTTCAGAACTTGCTTCACCAGTGATGTCTGCAGCTATTGATATGAATGATGGGCAGACAATTCTTTTCGATGCCTATCAATATGAAGGCCAATGGGTAGTGCATTCTACAGACAACGAAGAAGGGTATTTCACAGACGAAAATCTGATAGATAAGATATTTATAGGTAGATCAGAGTTGTAACTTTATCAAGGCAGGTTTCGCAAAGCGAGAGTTGGATTAGTGCCAGTTCTCGCTTTTTATGTTTTTGACCGCCCTCATGATGTCTTTCTGGCTGATCTGACCTACTAGCTTTCCAGATTCATCCAATACTGGAAATCGACGAATCTTTTTATCCAAAAACATATTTGCTGCCTCGAATATATTCATGCCTGGATGTATTGTGATTACATTTTTGGCCATGTGTTCGCTCACTTTTCCATCCATAATCGGATGATTGTGATATTTACCTTTTACTACCTCTTTTAGGCAATCGCCTTCTGATATTACGCCGCAGAGTTCCTTCTGATCGTTGATCACAGGTGCACCGGATATACGATGCTTGAGTAATTGATCCACCACTTCCATCATACATTGATTGGGATGAAAAGTGATTAGTTGAGTAGACATGTAGTCTCCAACAGATACTGGTTGAAGAGCTACCGTCGTTTCCTTTTCTATTTGTACTCCTTTGTAGTTTTTGACCATATCTTATAAGGTTTGATTTACTAATAATATACTCAATTTTGAGCTCATTAGCAATTATCATACAGCACAGGATATCAAAAAAGCGAAGCCATCCGATCATTAGGGAGATTTGTAAATGATCAAATGAACTTCGCCATCACCAAGATTTTACTGATTTTTTTACCTATTCATCTCTAAGTACTTCAGATGGATTGGATATTATCACTTTATAAAAATTGCTCAGGACCGTCAGTGATGAGATGACTATAGCCAACAGTCCTGCTATGAGATAGGGCAGGAACCCTATGTTGATCCGATAAGCAAAATCATCTAGCCACCCTTCTACAAAATAGTAACTGATCGGAATGGCTGAGGCGAAAGCAATGACAATCAGAAAGAACTGCTCCTTATATCCTACAAAGAATAGTCTCAAGAAAGTAGCACCAAGCACCTTACGAATTCCGATTTCTTTCATTTTTTGTTGAGCGATAAATGAGGCCAAAGCGAATAACCCAAGGCAGGCAATGATCACTGTCAAAATAGCAAAAGTGCCCAAGATAGAACCCATATTGTTTTCCTCCTGATAAAGCTTTTTCAGCTCAACATCCAACATTTTATAGGTAAAGGGGACATTGTTGACATGTTTCTTCCAGACCTCTTCCAAATGGACGAGCGTCGCCTGATCCAAATTATTTAGGCGAATGGCCACATGACGAGTAAAGAAGTTGCCCGTGTTGCTTTGTCTATTCCTTCGGACATCCAGTGCAAATGGCCCAATAGGGGAATGCAAGGATTTATAATTGAAATCCTCTACCACACCTATGATTTTCTCATTCCCATTTCTGGTCACCATTCTTTGGCCAATTGCGTCTTCTGGATTAGAATACCCGAGGGTCTTAGCCATAGTTTTGTTTACAATCATTGAAAGCGAATCCTCTCGAGCATATTTTACAGAATAATCCCGACCAGCGATTATTTTCATTCCAAGTGATTGCACAAATTCCTCATCGACGATTAATGCAGGATAGTAGTTCCATTCGCCTGCTGTCATGCCCTCATGATTAAACTCATGATTATTGTTGTTCACCGCCAGGATATCACTCATTACCGTCACGTTTTCTACGGCCGAGTTGCTCATCAGCTGTGTACGAAACGCATCATAGGATTGACCTATCCTTGCGTTGGCCACATCGAGTACCATGATCTTATCCGCGTCGAATCCGTAATTTTTATTGTTGAGCAGCGAAAGCTGATTATAAGTCACATAAGTGAAAATAATCAAGACGATGGCAATCGTAAATTGAGCAATCACCAGTACTTTTCTCAGTACTTTTCCACTTCCCTGTGAGATCATCTTTCCCTTAAATACTACCAAAGGATCAAAAGAAGAAATAAAGAAAGCAGGGTAGACCCCGGACAAAAATCCGATCATAAAGACTATTCCAGTTAGACTTGCCAACATCGGGAGGTTAAACAACTCTTTGATGCCAATCTCCAGAGTAGGTTCCAGATAGGAGATGGATAGGAAGGAAATCCCGAGGGCAATAAAGTAAGCAATAAAAGCAATGATGATGGACTCCGCCAGAAACTGAATAATCAGTTGACTTTTAGTAGCTCCGGTAACTTTTCTAACACCAATTTCTTTTCCCCTTAGCAAAGAATACGAAGTAGACAGGTTGACAAAATTGACCATGGCGATGATCAGCAAGAACAGCGCACAAGAAGCAAAGATATAGACATACTTGATGTCGCTGTTGGGTGCCATTTCAAATTCTAAATGTGATTTGAGATGTACGTCCTCGATTGGAATCAAATAATGCGAGGTTTGATCCTTAGATCTCGGATCGTAGTATTTTTGGACGAAGTCAGGAAGCTTGGCTTCAAATTGCTCCGCGGTTACATTTTCTGCCAACTTGATGTAAGTCCATGCCGGATTCCAGACCCAGTTGCGCTGCAAAAAAGGAAAGGCATCTACTGTAGCCATAGAGTGCAGCATTTTGGTTTTAATGTGCGAAACAGAGTTTTGCCTGTACACGCCAGTGATCTCAAATTCATTCTGGAAACCTACTCTGGTGATTTTCTTGCCAAGTGGATTTTCATCACCCCAGTACTTTTTAGCCAATTCTTCTGAAATGACTGTCATTCTAGGTGCTGATAAAGCTGTTTCTTTATTGCCTTGGATCAAAGTAAAATCCAGCATGTCAAAAACAGATGAATCTGTGAAGTAGACGTGCTTTTCATTGTACAGCTCTTGGTTTTCCAATTGGATAGTGACAATGGGATTTTGAAAATCAAAAAACCGCACCATATAATCAATATCATCTGGAAAATCCTTCAGGAGAAACTTGCCCGTGTTGGGAGGGCAACTAGAAGAGTTTTCTGTGAAATTGTCACTTTTTATGACCTCCGCTACCCTATAGATTCTGTCAGAATCTTTGTGGCCGGTATCATAGCTTAATTCTTTTTTGATATATAACGTAATGAATATAAAGGCCGATAAGCTGATGGCCAATCCCAGAACATTGATAGACGAAATCAGTTTGTTCTTGGCGAGGCTTCTTAAAGTTACTTTTATGTATTCGCTTAGCATGAGTTTTGAGTTTTTTGATTAACATCTCTTACGATGATGATTACCACCCGTTATTAGTTTTACATGAATGGTAATTTTGACTAACCCAAAAACCGTTTACCTTAGTCCAATGAACAGTTCGCCTTTAGAAAAATGGCATCAGATGGTTTCTGACTTGGATGCCAGCCGTATTGAAGACCTCATAGATGAACACTGTATTTTTTATTCACCAATAGTTTTTAAACCGCAAGAAGGGAAACGATTGACCGTGATGTATTTAACCGCTGCTTATAAAATGTTCAGCGAAGCCAATGATTTTAGGTACGTCAAAGAGATAGTGCAAGGGCACGAAGCCGTGCTGGAGTTTAATGCCGAAGTGGATGGTATACTCATCGATGGTATTGACATGATCACATGGAATAACACTGGCAAAATCATCGCGTTCAAAGTGATGATCAGACCGCTAAAGGCGATTGACAAAATCAAAGAGAAAATGTTTGAACAATTATCTCAAATGACCACATTTCAAAAGTTAAAACTCAAAGGAGGCATGATCTGGGATAAGTTTAAATCTTAACTGCCCATCACATCCAATACCGTCACATAGAAGTTGGGGTCCACTTTGAAAGAGTCGGGGCTGGCAAAGCTGGTGCCCTGCCAGGAAGTAGTAGGTTCGATCCAAACTTCAGTGCTATTTACATATGCTCGTATAGGCAGATTGAAACCCTCGACCACGCCAGACCACCGATATAGTACATTATTTTCCTTCAAGACATATTCAAGTACCGGAAGACTGCTTCCTCGGAGATACTGATCAAATACATATTGTAAGTCACGACCACAATTTTGGCTGATGTATCCTTCGATTTGCTGAGTAGTCACGGTCTGATGGTAAAAGGTCTCGTTGAGACCACGTAAGATTTCTCTCCATTTTTGATCATCATTCACCACTTGTCGGAGGGTGTGTAGCAGATTTGCTCCCTTAGGATACATGTCCCCTGAGCCGTGAGCATTCACGCCGTAATCCGCTATGATGGGTTCGGTATTGCTGATTCCAGCCCTCAGACCTCTGATATATTCAGCACCGGCCTCTTTGCCATAGAAGTACTCGGTAAATAGCCCCTCAGAGTAGGATGTAAAACCTTCATGCACCCACATATCCGCCATGTCCTTATAGGTTATGTTGTTGGCGAACCACTCGTGCCCGGTTTCATGAATGATAATATAGTCCCATTTCAAGCCCCATCCTGTACCAGATAAGTCCGTTCCTCTGTATCCATTTTGGTACCCATTGCCGTACGTTACAGAACTCTGATGCTCCATACCCAGATACGGGGCTTCTACCAATTTGTAGCCGTCCTCATAGAATGGATATGGGCCAAACCAATGCTCCAGAGCCTCCATTGTCCTTGGGCCATCTTTGAACTGTTGTTTAGCTTTTTTCAAATTGTCACGAAGTACATAATAGTCCATAGTCAGTGGTCCCTTTTCGCCGTCATAGATTTCATTGAAATGAACATAGTCACCCACATTGATGTTTACGCCATAGTTGTTGATAGGATTATTGACAAACCAGTGATAGGTGTTAGTTCCATTCTTATTTTTATCCACTCCACGTAGCCGACCGTTGGAGACATCCATAAGGTGCTTAGGCACAGTAATGCTCATCAGCATGCTATCGACTTCATCATACATATGATCCTTGCATGGCCACCAGACACTGGCACCCAATCCCTGACATGAGGAGGCAACAAAGTCATTGCCATTATTATCTTTGGTCCAGGTAATACCTCCATCCCAAGGTGCATTTTCTGCCACTACAGGTTGACCTGAATATTTGATAATCAAACTGTTAACATTTCCTATCTCTTGTTTTTCTTTTAGAGTTATGAAATGCGCCGGCCCCTCTTTTTTTAGTTCTAAATCAACTCCATTTTGCTCAGCGCTTTCCATTACTAAAGGCGCCTGCAAGTCGATCTGAATTACTTGATTTTCGCTGAGTACTTTGTAATCGACTCTGTTGGTACCCATTAGAGATTTAGTATTAGGGTCCACTGTGATGGCAAGATGATAGTAAGTCAAGTCCCACCAAGCTCTCTCTGGTGTGATCATTCCCCTAAGGCTATCCAGACGACTGTAGTTCGTGTCATGATTAGCTACCTTGGAAGAATCGAGGATGACGAATGAAGAAAAAGTGGTGAACAAAATGATGGCTGCTCTTTTCATTGAAGATCTTTCTTTTTAGAGTTAAAATTAGCTAGAAAAATGTATCCTGTTTTACATATCATCTTAATATGTCGATTCACAGTTTAGATGGAGAATTGAATGGATAATTGGTTGCATCTTTGCCCACAGCTCAATGAGAATTTTGCATAACTTTGAATTCTGTTTTAATTTATTGGACAGGAGGTCAATACATATCATACTTACTAACTATGCCAGCTATAAACGTCAACGGTGCGGAAATATATTACGAAATCCATGGTGTCGGGCCAGAAACTATATTATTTAGTCATGGACTTCTCATGAGTGGAAAAATGTTTAAGGCTCAGGTAGATTATTTCAAAGCAAGATATCGATGTGTGATTTATGATCATCGGGGTCAGGGTAGAAGTGAGGTGACCGAAAACGGGTACGATATGGATATGCTCACAGAAGATGCCAAATCCCTAATCAAAGAATTGAACCTTGGCCCATGTCATATGGTAGGATTGTCAATGGGAGGGTTTGTTGCCATGAGGCTTGCCGCTCGACATCGTGAATTTTTGAAATCTCTCATTTTGATAGAAACCTCAGCTGAGGTCGAGCCTAACAAACTCAAGTATAATATTCTAAAGACTGTAGTAAGCCTCTTTGGCGTAAAATCTGTGGTAAATCGCGTAATGCCCATCATGTTTGGTCAAACGTTTCTGACAGATCCTAATCGTCAGGATGAAGTCGAATATTGGCGTGGAGAAATTCTAAACAATGAAAAAACCATTACTAAGGCCGTGACTGGAGTAATCGCCCGAAATGGAGTGAGTAATGAACTGGTCAATATCACAGTACCAACATTGGTGATAGCAGGTGAAGAGGATGTAGCGACCACGTTAGAAAAAGCTAAAAATATTAAACTAAAAATCCCTCAGGCACATTTGGCGGTCATCAAAAAAGCTGGTCATTCTTCCACCATAGAAGAACCTCGACAAGTGATAGATGCCATCGAGGTCTTTCTAAATGGAGTGCATTAAACTGAATTAACGAATTATTTCGCTGGAGGTGTGATCATGATATGCGCGGCATGTGTACCAGGAAACATTAACCAGGGACCTCCCGGGACCATCGGTTTCAATGGTAACCCACTCGTCTCCTGAGTGGCCCAAGGGGTATAGACAACATACCTTAGATTGGCATTTTCAACCAATCCTGTTGTCGAGTTGTATTTGGCTTCCTTGCCATACAATACATGCAGGGTAGCAGGTCGATCAGGCATTTTTAAAGCCCCCGACTTGGCCTCGGCTTCTCTGATCTCCGAGATCTCTTTTCGAGATTTGCCTTCAGCCTTCAATGCGCGACCTCTAGCCATAAATGGGGCAAGACTTACGTGATAGCATGCAGCACTAAATCCGGCTTTCTCAGGATTGTCCGCCAGACAAATTAATTCATTCGTACCTTTTCTTAGCTCGACCAGTGCGCCAGATGAGTCGTAGCCAAGCACTGTAGCATTGTCCCTTTGTTCTTCGGGTCCTGCCTGTACAGCTGCTGATATTTGATCTTCATTAGAAAGGGTTTGTCCCAATGAAGCAGTACTGACACCTAGTATAAGCGTGATTGCAGTTATTGTTTTCATGATAAGAGTCATTGTTTAGTTACTGGAAATGTATATAAAATATTTTGTCATTCTTTTGTATTATCATCTAACCTACATACTTTACATTATAATTTTATTCTAATATAGTACAATGAAACAAGGTAAAGTAAAGTTCTTCAACGAGTCTAAAGGTTATGGGTTCGTAGTAGATGATGAAGATTCAAAAGAGTATTTCGTTCACATATCTGGTCTTATAGATCAAGTGAAAGAAGGCGATGCGGTGACTTTTGATTTAAAAGAAGGTAAAAAAGGTTTAAATGCGGTTGACGTAAAGCAAGCTTAAATTATATCTCATTTTTATTAAAGGTAGCGGCCATGCAATTAGCATGGCTTTTTTTGTTTCATACAATTCAATCACAATTTAAGGCGCTAAAGGTGCGTGAGTTGCCAAATCTCAGAGCTTGGGCAGGTCCACAATGACTGGCTACAGTTTGCAGAATTATAATTAGTTTAGCTGAAAGATAAATAGCTTGAGAATTCACATATCCATACCGTCTTCGAATCAAATGCCCTGGGTCCTCATACCAGGATTGTAGCTATTCATATCTAATGTTTATCGATTTACTCGATACTCACTTACTCGGAGAATCTGTAGATCAATACTAAAGCAATTGATCAATTACGTGTTCCAAATAGAATAGGTACATGTCAACTCTTTTATCAACAAAATCATTCTAAAATGAAAAAAATTATCGTTCTCGGTGGTGGCATGGTCGGAAGTGCCATGGCCATCGATCTTGCCAAAAAACATCAAGTCACCGTTGCGGATTTTAGCAAAACAGCACTAGACAATCTTAAAATAAAAGTCCCCAAAATTGAAGTTGTTCAGCTCGATGTTACCATCGAATCAGAACTAAAAAACATACTAAGTCCTTTTGATTTAGTGGTGTGCGCTGTCCCAGGTTTTTTAGGTTATCAAACTTTGAAGTGGATAATAGAATCCAGAAAAGATGTAGTTGACATCTCTTTTTTCCCGGAAGATGCGCTGGATCTCAGAGAGCTAGCCCAAGCCATGAAGGTGACAGCCATCGTAGATTGTGGCGTAGCGCCCGGTATGAGCAATCTGGTGCTTGGATATCATAACGAAAGCATGGAAATCGAGCAATTCGAATGTTTAGTAGGAGGTCTCCCAAAAGTAAAGAAATGGCCATTCGCTTATAAAGCACCTTTTTCACCTATTGATGTGATAGAAGAGTATACCAGGCCCGCGCGATATGTTGAAAATGGACATATCCTAATTAAGCCAGCATTATCTGATGTCGCTCAAGAAGAATTTGAAGGAGTAGGAACCTTGGAATCATTTAATTCCGATGGGCTTCGTTCGTTATTATTTACCATGGGTCATATTCCAAATATGATAGAAAAGACCTTAAGATATCCAGGACATGTTGAATACATTCAGGTTCTAAAATCAAGTGGCTTTTTTGAAACAGAAAAACTTGAGATAAACGGTGCGGCTATAAGCCCGCTTGATTTCACCTGCAAAGTGCTATTCAATGAGTGGAAGTTAGGTGAAACAGAGGAGGAGATCACTGTGATGCGCATCACAGTCTCAGGTAAAAATGACTCTGGAGATAAGGAAACAATCATTTACCACCTTCACGACGCCTATGATGAGACCACACAGACCTCATCTATGGCACGCACTACTGGATATACAGCCACAGGCACTGCAAATCTCATTTTAGAAGGCATGTTCAAAGCCAATGGTGTCTTTCCACCAGAACATGTGAGCAACCACGAAGGCTGTTTTGATTATATTCTACATTACTTGGCGGCACGTGGAGTAGCTTACCGTAAAGAGACTATTCTGGGTTAATTTAAATTCTCAAAAAGAATCTTATAGGCAATTAATAGGGTGGGGCTATTAATTGCCTAACTTTGCAGCTTATCATACCATTTTAAGATTGAATACTTTTTCAGAACTCGGGCTTGAACCACGTTTGGTCGATGCTCTTAGCGATTTAGGCATTGTTACTCCCACTCAGATTCAGCAAGAGGCCATTCCAATACTACTTGACACCATGCAGGATTTTATTGGATTGGCTCAAACAGGAACTGGAAAAACTGCAGCCTTTGGTCTGCCATTGCTACAAGTTGTAGACGAGAATTCAAGCAAGTGCCAGGCGATTGTTTTAGCACCTACCAGAGAACTAGCTCAGCAGATCGCTGAAGGATTGAAGAGCTTCGCTAAAAACAAGCCTAAACTGAAAGTAGAAGTCGTTTTCGGTGGAGCTGCAATAATCAATCAAATAAAAGCACTTAAGGCCAAACCACAAATAGTGGTGGCTACTCCTGGGAGACTGGTAGACCTGATCCAGCGAAAAGTGATCAGCATGAGTGAGTTGGACTATGTGGTACTTGACGAAGCCGATGAAATGCTTAATATGGGCTTCAAGGAAGAATTAAACAAAATTCTTGAAAAATCTCCGGAAGACAAGACCACTTGGTTGTTTTCGGCCACCATGCCCTCGGCCATCAAAAACATCGTCAACACTTACATGAATAACCCGAAAGAGGTGTCAGTGAAAAGTGGTGTAGAAGTGAATAAAAATATTTCTCATCAATACCTGGTAGTTCGAGTTAGTGATAAACTGGAAGCCATTAAAAGAGTACTTGATGTAAATCCGAGTTTTTATGGTATTGTGTTTTGCAGAACCAAGATCGATACACAAAACTTGGCAGATGATATTGGACGTGCAGGGTACCGAGCAGAAGCTTTGCACGGTGATCTTACTCAGAAACAGAGAGATTCGGTGATGAAGAAATTCAAAGATCGAACCTTGACTATGTTGGTTGCCACAGACGTAGCTGCCAGAGGAATAGACGTCAATGACGTCACGCATGTAATCCATCATCGACTCCCAGACGAACTGGAATTCTATACTCATAGAAGTGGTAGAACAGCCAGAGCGGGTAAAAAAGGAATATCGATTGCACTGGTGAGCAAAGGAGAGGTGCGTAGAGTTGGGGAAATTGAAAAACGACTTAAAATTAAGTTTGAGAAAGAATTAATTCCAACTGCAGATGAAGTTAGATCCTCTCGCATGGACAATTCGCTTAAGCTAATTGCAGACTACGAAATCAAAACGGACTTACCTCAGGATCTTCAAGAACAAGCACAAAGCATGTTTGCTGATTTATCCAAGGAAGATTTAGTCGATAAACTATTGGCACTGGAACTTTCAAAAGTAAGCATTTCAAACTCAGGAGACCTTAATCAAACTGAAAATAGCAAGTCATCAAGGGAAGGTAGAAGTGGATCCGGATCATCAAGCAAACATGACCGACTTTATATCAATCTTGGTAAGATCGATGATATTTCTAATGCCGAAATGCTTCACATGATTTGCGATATCTCAGGAGCCAATAAATCTCAGATCGGAAAGATTGAAATCCAGCAGAAAAGAACTTATATCGAAGTCGAGAAGGAAGCCTCGACCAAGGTGATTAGCAAGTTTAAAGGCTACGAGTTCGAGGGAAGAGAGATCAGAGTTAATAAGGATGATTCTCCTCCTAAAACGGCGTATACAAAACAGCGTGGATACCAGGATAGAAAACGCAGAAATTCAAAAGGCTCGAGACCAGGCGGTGGCTCTGGTGGAGGCGGCGGTCGCCGAAGACGATAATTTATTCCCGAAAATTGCATTATCTTGTTGCATACAACGGTTTAATTCAAATTGAATTGAATAATTGGAGTATTGATTTGAAGTATTTCAATATATAATTTGAATTCTACTTGAAAGGATGGGGATAAACGCGTATATTTAGACTCCGTCTGTATTATTTTATTAGAACTTGGCGAAGACTGCCTTCGAAAAACTAAAATAATGCAACCCAAAATTCAAAAAGAGCCGTCCCTCATCAATGAGGCTCAGATTCAAAGCATAGATTCTATGCTGCAATATGCGATGGATTCGCGTGTAAGCAGTGTGAAAGATGCTCTCGATTTAACAATGCAAGCACAGGCAAAATGTGAGGCACTTGGATATGAAGAGGGGCTTGCCAAATGCTCATCTCAATTGGGCCTATTCTACATGATCATGGGAGATCACGAATCGGCTATCGAATATTCAGAACAGGCCTTGACTGCTTTTAGGGCGCAAGGTAACAAAAAAGGTGTCGCAGAGGCTTTGTATACTATCGGGAGTACCGAATACAAATCCACAAAATATCATGAAGGACTTGAGCGCTTATATGAGTGCTTGCGTATCCAGGAAGAAATAAAAGACTTTGTAGGGCAGTCTAAATCACTCAAGGCAATTGGTTTCATCTATGAAGCATTTAATGAACTTGATAAGGCGCTAGAGACTTATGAAAAATGTCGGGAATTAAGCCACCTAAACAATGACAAGAACGGAGAATCAAATGCTTGTAATCCGCTTTCAGGGTTGTACTTAAAAAGAGGGGACTATAAAAACGCTCTTGAATCCATAAATACAAGTATCAGCCTCAAAAAGGAGACTGGCGACAAAAGAGGGCTTGCTTTTGCTTGGTATGGAAAAGGTAAAATACATTTACATCTCAAGGAGCTAGATGAATCCAAGAAATACTTCGAAAAGAGCCTTAAAGTGCATCAGGAAGTAGGCGAGAAGATGGGATGTGGCATGAGTTTGACCAAACTTGGCCAAATATGCCTGGAAAAAAATGAGCGGAAGGAGGCTAAGAAATATTTTAACCTTGCCATCAAAGTAGCTGAGGCCATTGATAATCATCAAATCATATTTAAAGCCTACTATCAATTATTCAACATGGCAATGCTCGAAGGTGAAGAATCTCAGGCATTGGTATATCATATCAAATATCACGACTATAAAGAGCGTGTGATCAACTCTGAGACAACCAGTAAAATCAAGAGCCTCGAATCGATGTGGAAAATGGAATCTCTTGAGTCAGAAGCCAGAAACCAAAGAGAGAATAACTTGATCATTGAAAAAAAGAACGAAGAACTAGATAAATTTTCATCTAGAGTTTCTCATGACCTTCGCGGACCTATTTCTTCTCTGATGGGATTATATGATGTGGTTAAATCTGAAATCTCTGATCCGAATGCACTTCAATATTTCGATCTTTATCATCACAGAATTACCAGAATAAATCAAACCATAATCGACCTGCTGGAGTTATCCAAAGTGAAAGATTGGCAGATGTCAAAGACCATCATTGACTTCGATGAGATGGTTAGAGACTGTATTGAGTCATTTAGCTATTTGCCTGGATTTGATAAGATAAATTTTGAGATTGAACTGGATAGGGATATGAAAATCTTGTCGGATCGCAGTTTGATGAATACCATTATTCAGAATTTGATTGAGAATAGTATCAAGTATTCTCGCCAAGACATCGATGACCCTTTTGTCAAAGTACATATTAAGCAAACGGCCGAGGACTACATGTGTGTGATTGTAGAAGATAATGGCATTGGAATCGATGAAAAATATCATAGCAAGGTGTTCGAAATGTTTTACCGTGCGAATGATGACGTACAAGGTTCTGGTCTGGGCATGTTTATTTTGAAATCAGCTGTTGAAAAATTAGAAGGAGAAGTTAGTCTGGTAAGCGAACCCAATAAAGGGACTAAATTTGTTATTTTACTTCCCATCATTGAAAATATGAAAAAGGAGTATCTTGGTATATAAGATACTTACTACATAAAATGAGCGTTTTTTGAACAAATCAAATATTATGAGCAAAAAAGTAGAAAAACTCGAAAATCCATTGGAAAATCTGGATGACAATGAAATAACGAATGTAGACCCTACAAAAATAGGTGGGCTAGATCGAAACGTCGCTGAAGATTTTGATGAGGAAGTGATGGATTGGACAAAAAGTAGAGGCAAGAAGAAAGACAAGTAGTAAAAAGAACTTTTCGCTTGCCAAAACAATTTGTGTAAATGATAAACGGGATAAGGTTAATTTGTGTACTCGCATTGATGTGGATGCTGAATAGCGCCCAGGCTTATGGACAGCCTGAGACAGATAGCCTACTGTCTATTCTTGAGACTACTGATGTCGCCGAGGATAGATATTCTATATGGATAAGGCTGTCAATAATTGAGGAAAGCGATGCTGCAAAAGGACTTGAATATGCCTCGAATTCCCATAAAATCGCAGTACAACTTGATGACGAACTAAAAAAAGCATGTGCACATCAACTAATGGGACGATGGCAGGCATATTTAGAAAAATATGATTCATCCCGTTATAACCTTGACAAATCTATAGAATTATTTGAATCACTTGATCTTCAGAAGGCATTGGCAAAAAGCTTTTCATACTTGGCTTTTTGGTATGAGAATCAGCGTCAATTTGATTCGTCCGCTGTGCAATACAACAATGCAATACGCATTTCTAAGGCTATAGACGATTTATCAGGAGTGGCCCTTTACAATCTTTATCTCGGAGACTTAGAGAGTAATCGAGGCAATAACCCAGCAGCTATCAACCATCTGGAAATTGCTAACAATTATTTTGACAAATATTCTTCGATAGATAGTGCATGGATTAGCTTGAATAGCCTTGCTGTCGCATATGATGAAATAGGCCTATATGCTCAGGCACTTACCTATTATTTGAAGGCCTATGGCATTGTAGATCAAATCGATGATCAGGAAGGTAAACTAATTTTAGCCAATAATCTCGGTACGATTTACAACGAGCTTGGTAAGATGGATGAAGCCAGAGAGTATTACGCAAGAGGTTTGGAGACGGTCAAAATTAGTGGCAATCTGCAGGATGAAGCCTTACTTTTAAACAATCTGTCTATTCTACATATCGAAGAGGGAGACACACTCAAGGCACTCCAATCCCTGAGAAGGGCACATTCACTTCAGCAGTCCGAAAAGGAAAATTGTGATCTCGCCTATTCTTGTGAAGGACTCGGTGAAATCATGACTTGGCAAGGGGCATTTGACTCCGCCAACTATTATCTTTCTGAGGCACTCAGATGGTCAGATAAATGCGAAATGCGTGGTAACCAGACTAGTATTTATAGAAATATGGCACTACTGGCTGCGAGGCAAGGGAGGAATAGTTTAGCAAAAAAATACTTGATTAGATCGCTTGAAATTGCTGATAAAGGCAATTACAGCTTAGAGAAAAAAGAAACAGCCAAAGAATTATTCAAATACTATAACAGGATCAGAGATTTTAAGAACGCACTTAAGTATCAGTTGCTTTATAGCAATTTGAAAGATTCACTGTTTGATGCAGAATCTACCGAAAGGATAGCCAGAATGACTGCTGAATATGATTTCAAAAGAGAAATCGAGTCACTTGAATACAAGAAAATGGCAGATGAAATGAAGCTGAACGAGGAGTTAAGGCAGAAAGAAGCCAATCAGAATAGTATATTGGTCGTTTTAGTGCTGACGACCCTATTAGCAGCTACACTTGGTAGATCCTATTATCTGGTGCAAAATCACAACAAAAAATTAACCGCACTTAATGAAGAAAAGAATACCTTGATGGGAGTGGTAGCTCATGATCTACGTAGTCCTCTGAACAATATTAAAGGGTTGATGGCGCTGGTAAAAATGGAAAATGCAGACTTGTCTCCAGAGCAAAGTCACTATTTCCACCTGGTAGATGATACTATGGAGCGTATGAGAGACATGATTGATCGTGTATTGGATGTCAGTGTGGTTGAAGATATGAAGGTAAACCTAAACCTGAAAAAAGTCGATTTGGGCGAGACCATGAATTTTGTTGCCGGTAATTTCGAGTTGCTTGCCAGCAAAAAGTCTATTAATATTCATAGTAATCTGACCACTAAGGAGCATTTCATTTTTGCAGACTATAATTACCTTTTACAGGTCATAGAAAACCTTCTATCTAATGCAATCAAATTTTCTGAATCAGGTAAGAATATCTTCCTCAGTATTTTTCAGGAAGAAGGTAATGAAACCATGATCATCAGAGACGAAGGACCTGGGATAAGTGAAGAAGATCAAAAACGTCTATTCACCAAGTTTCAGAAGCTCAGCGCCAAACCTACAGACAACGAGCAATCTACTGGACTCGGCCTATCCATTGTCAAGAAGTTCATTGATGCCATGGATGCCGAAATCAGCTGCGAGAGCGAGCTAGGTAAGGGAACCAGCTTTGTTGTCAAGTTTAAAACCGCAGATGAAAAGGAAAAGGAATTGATTTAAAACAATCAATTTTTCAACAGCTTCACCTGAAATTCTAAGGCCTCTAATTTAGCATCAAAAGCCTTTGCCTCTTCATTCCCATCAAAATACTGAGAGATAAATTTTCTAGCCTTTTTTACATCTTCCAGTGCATTGTCAAATTCATGCAATTCCAAATAATTAATCAAGGCACTATAATAATAGTTGTATACGTGATTGTAATCAGCAGTGAGGGGAGGTGTAGCCTGATAGATGCGTTCCGATTCGGTAAATGAATTGATGGCTTCTTCAATGTTGCCCTCTTTGTACTGTAGCAAGCCCAATAGGTCATTGATTTCATAGGACTCCCCACTGAGTTTTTTGAGTATTTGTAGCTCGTCAATGACAAGTACAATTAAGCTATCCGTTCTTGGGTCATTAGATCCGCGGTCTACTCGAAGCGAATCAGCGATGGTTTTGCCAAATTGAAATGTAACGTCCAGCAGCTGACTTTTAGTGTCTGCTATGATTGCGTTGCACCTGCCGTCATCAAATCGGATCGCCTGGTCCAGATCTTCAAATGCGTTGACCAGAATATTTGGATTTTCGGAGATAAAATCTGAATTGTTATCTTTCAGCATAAGGTCGAAATATTCGGCGACAGATTTTGCCCTGAAATTGTAGGCACGAGGGACATCTCTACCTTTCATGAGATACTTATCCTCGAGAGCAGCAGAAAAACTAACCAACGCCGTCTCGTAGTCCTTCTTTTCATAAGCAGCCATTCCGTTTTCGAAGTGATTGTCCTGTGCTAAAGTCAGGGAAGGCAGGGATAGAGTTAGTAGGGAGGCGATTAGGCCTATTTTATTTGCAATTTTCATTATTAGTTGAGACGATTGTATTTTTATTTTTCAAAGGTTATCATGAAAAACGGAAAAAGTACATTTCGGTTTACTTTCCATTGGATAGTTTGGCTTTGAGCTGATTAAGCCGGTTTTCCCTTCTGGATAGTGCCAAAAATTCACTCATTTGTTCATCATTTTGATCAGCGACCAGTTTTCTTGCGTAAATTATGCCCTCTGTGAGCATCAATGAAAGCGATTCAGGATTATTTTTTTGTTCATAAAGATACCTGCAGCTCAATTCGTAGTTCTCCAAATGCAACTTACTCAAAGGTTTTATCTTTAAAGTAGAAAAAATCTCCCTTGATGTCTTGAACTTACTCAGCGCTTTTTCTTTGTCACCCATATAATAGTATGCTTTGCCAAACATATCAAGTAGCTCCCAATTGTTGCTGGAAATCTTCTCTAGATCGGCAAACTCTTGAGTCATGAATTGCACCATTTCTACTAAGTGCTCACCGTCAGTTTGGGGGTCGATTTTGACAATACTGTCCAATAAGATAGAGGCAGACTTCATGGAAGCAAATATTAGTATTCGTTGGGCTGTTTTCAAACCGAGCTTTTTATTTTCAAATTCAATACCTTTTCGCATCATGGCAATGGCAGTCTTGAACTTTCCTGAATTTTCTCGAATTTGTTCGATACTATATCTGTCAAGATTTTCTCTTAGTTGAGCGACCTGTAAAACGGCCAGGTAGGTGTAAGCTGTCGATAGTTCTTTCCCTGAGATTTCATATTTGTCATTATTGACCGCATCGGTCAAAAATTCTATAGCGTCGTTGTATCGCTTGTCTTGATATGCGTTTAGCCCCTGGCTGTAATTAGTTGCCTGACAGAAAGCTGTGATTGAACAGAGCATTAGTGCTAAAAATGTGTAGAGTTTGATAGTTGTGAACATGTCATTCCGGATTTAAGTGAAAAAATAGCGGTAAGGACGGTCATGGTCGATTATTATGATCTCTAAACATCATAATAATCAAGTGCTGAACTATACTACTATTGCTATCCGGAGGTAGGACGTGCCTTGTTATTCGGCCTCTTCTATACGTGTCATGTATTGACGAAATCGATTTTCAATTTTATTAAGCTTCAATATATCACTCATTTGACTGTCGTCAAGTTGATTGATCAAAGCAGAAGTGTATGAGCTTCCTTCATTAGATATTTGGTAAGCCACCTTCATATTGTTTTTTTCCTTAAAGAAGTAATTGCCACTTAAAATATAGTTGCGTAAGTGCAGCTGACTGACAGGCTGCTCTTCTAATTTGGCAAATGCTTCTCTGGCCTTTTGGAATGATCCCATGGCGTTTTCTTTGTCTCCTAAGTGATAGTAGGCTAAGCCCATTGTGTCATAAAATTTCCAATTATCCGATATCAACTGGTCGAGGTCGCTAAAAAGCTTGACAGCAATATCCGCCAAGTAAGAAGAAGATTCATTGGGTTGATTTTCATTAAATTCAAGTAATGAGTCACCCACAACGTAGAGTGCTTTTAAGCTAATTTCTTCCAGCGTAGGGCGAGCATTTTTCAACAATGATTTGGAAGCGTTGTCCTGAAATTTTACTGCGCGAGTCATTTCGCTTAACGCCTGTTGGATTTGGCCTTGGTTTAAAGTAATACTTGCAAAATCACCTCCCTGTAATCCCTTCTCCAAATATGCCGTACGGATCACAGCTAAATAAGCATAACCCATTGAAAGATCTTTGCCTGTTATTTCAAACTTTTCATCTGTCACTACTTTGGTGAAGCAGATCATGGCTTCGTGATAGCGATTTGCCTGAATCGCGGCGAGTCCTTTTTTATAGTTTTCCGTCTGGCCATAGATGGTCAGCGAATTAAAGAGTGCCCAGCCAAGAGCCAACATAGTAATCAATTTATTTCTCATAGCGCTGAATGTTTGATTCGTGATGCGAGTCACCTATCTTAACATTATGTCACAAAGCTTTGGAATAAAATCTAATAAAGCAATCGAATTGAACTTAAAAGACTGAAAATTAAGGGTTTAAACGGATGTTAGGTAAGAGAATTTCCTATAGAATTTGACTCAAATTATTGAATAACCCTGATTTCTATACGTCGGTTGAGTTCCCGTCCGTTGACTTCGTCGTCATTGGATGCCATGGGTTGAGTTTCGCCATATCCTTTTGTCGCGAGCCTTCTGGGTGATATGCCTTGGTCGGTCAGGTAGTCCTTTACGCTTTGCGCTCTTGCCAGTGAAATTTCAATGTTGACTTCATGAGATCCAATATTGCAGGTATGTCCACCAATCTCAACGGCCAGGTCGGGATTTTCAATCATTATTTCTCTGATCTTTTGTAATGCAACATATGATTCTTGCTTGAAATTGACAGAATGTAGGTCAAAATAAATATTGTTAAGAATAGCTTTCTCGCCAGACCTAAATTTGCTGCCCAGCATTTCAATTTTTTCGTAGGACTGCTTTGTTGTATGCTTGCCCTGATACAACGTAGCGAAATCGGTCTTCTGCTCAATTTGATCTGGCAGAGAAACGTAAAAATTTTGTTCGAATACTTTTGTATGCTCCTCATGATTCGAAGTCACCCGTGTAGTAGTCAATCTAGTTTCATCCATAAATATCTCCACGACAAAGCCCTCCTCTTCGAAAATCTCAATTTCATAACTTCCAAAATTGTCAACAACGGTATGGAAGGATTCATCTTGGTATTTGACAGGATGAAAATTGATGCTTGCTTGCGGCATCAATTCATTGGTGTCCTGATTATAAACTTTGCCAGTAGCCAGCACTTTGCCTTGCTTATGAAAATAATAGATATCAAAATCACCTTGGCCATGTAATCGATTAGAGCTCAAAAATCCAGATATATTATCTTCATTCAGCTTGAATCCAATTTCGTCGTCTATCGTATTTGTTGGGAATCCAAGGTTGGTAGGAACTCCCCAAGACCCGGTAGAAGGGTCCATTTCTGATTTGAATACATCATATCCCCCTATAGATTCTGCTCGGTCCGAGCTAAAGTATAATGTCTTTCCATCAGAGGATAGGAAAGGATGGTCTTCATTATATTTTGAGTTTATCAATCTGGGAACCGGTACGGCGGTGGACCATGCGTCCGTAGTAGGATCGTAGGTCGACTGGTACAACTCTAGCTTTTTATTAGATGCCGGGGCTGAAAAATAGATCAAATCCTCGGTGGCATTAATGTAAAAATTCGACTCTTGTCGATCGTCATTCAATTGCGTATTAAATTCTACGGGGTAGGACCATCCGGTTGATTGCTGTTCTGCATAATACAGGTTTCCGCCATTTTCATCTTTATAGATAAATAATCGACCATCATTATTGACTACTTCGATTTTTGCATGTCTTGCCTCAAAAGAACCTAAGTTGACAATGGCTTTTGGTTGACTAAAAGTGCCCGATGTTTTGTAGCTGTGAAAAACCTGATAACGGCTGGTGTCATATTGAGATGGCCTGGAGGATAAAAATAATAATTCTTCATGATCAGAATAGAACGCTGGAGAGACATCAGAGTAGGCAGAATTAACAGGCTCTCCCATAGGCTCGATTTCAAAATCGTTAGGCCTGGCGTGAAACTCCTTGGCGATTTGAGCTTGTTTTAAAAGATTTTCAGATTCTTTTCTGATCTCATTAGTTCTGTAGATATCCATATCCAGAAAAGCCTGAAAATGTTCTTCTGCTATATCAAAATCATATCTGCTGTAGTGAATGCGCCCAAGCCAGTAATTGTAAAATTTATCCGTGATACCTTCATTGGCTTCGTATTCTTTGAGAGCCGTCATGTCCGTGCCTCTGCCTGTAGACAGGTGATAGGCTACAAAAGCGTGGTATTGGACATAATGATTTTTAGGATAGTTTTCAAGTATTTGAGTATACAGACTGAGAGCACGTGAGAAATCTTCTTTGAAGAAGTAATAGTCGGCCTGCTCAATCAGTTTTTTCTTACTTAGCTTTTTATCACTTACCTGCAAGCCAAATGACGGCATAGCGTATAATACCGCAATTATCAAAAAAAACCTTTTCATATTGATGAGAATACAATCGAAGACAAACCTATATAATTATGAGATAGTATGTAAGCATAATAAATTTGTTGAGAGATAATTAGGAGAATGCAGTATGCAAATTAGGAAATTTGCTTAACAACCAGTCGTGAACTTCTCTTAATAATCAACTTTTGATCCGATCTTGGATAAGATAAAATGGTGACACTGAACGCATAAAACATGGACTTACAGGTTGAGCCAATAGGTAAATTTTATAACCAGCGCTCGATTCTTTTCTGTAAATCTGAATTCTTGGTTTTCATCCATTGTGGCATAATTGTCTGTGTAGACGATGAATAAATCAGATACCGGCTTGAATCTCCATTGCAAACGAGTGTTTATATTGAAATTTTCCGCTTGAGTATTGTATTGGAGAAAGGAAGTTAAAAACAGCTTTCTCGTCATAGTGACATCTATCCTCGATCCGATGAGTACCAAATCAGCACTGTTATATGGCTCGGGCAACGATAGCTTATTGTAGTTGAAGTCTATGTTAAACGCAGCAAAAGGCTGCAGCCGATATCTGATAGTACCACCAAATCTATATCGATGACCATTGAAATATTCACCGGCTTGTCCGATCAATGTATAGGATAGTGTCTTTCGACGGTCCGATTGGAATCTCATCCAGAGAAAATAGTAGGTGTAGTCACTATCAGTAGGCAGTTCTACCCCTTCAGTATTGGTTGGATCAAACGAATCAAACAGATAAGTATATCGACGTTTGAACGATAAATCGAGCTTGGCTGTATTCTGAAACTGCATGTTTTCATCAATGGCCATCAACTGATCAGACTTTATCGTTTCGCCTGTGGTTTCGGTATCGCCCCAGAGCGTTTCTAAGGCCAGTTGCGTTTGATGAATGTTGATTGGTCCCTTGCTAGGGTAAAAATTTCTGGCCAGGATATTTTCAATTCGAAACAGCCCGTTTCGCGGAACGAATCCCATTTCCGCATTGAAATTCTCTCCAACCAAGGTATGTGCCCATTCAACCTGCCATTTGCGAGATCGATAGGCAATCCACGCAGCATGAGCATATTCCTCTCCATTTTCATCATTGCTATCCCAGGACCTTTGATACATTGTCTTGCCAATCCATTTGTTATCTGCTGAAGCCAGATTGTAGTCAAAACCCAAAACTCTATTGAAGTGATTAGGGTCGAAATCTGGGTCGTCATTGTCACTATCAAAACTCTGCTTGTTTGAAAAAATGGCGCCAATATTTGATCGGGCAAATACCTTTCGCTGAAGTGCTGCGATTGAGTAGTTGAATCCTGGTAAATTGATATCTTCGATGGCTTCAGTCTGCATATTTAGCAGACCAAGACGCCAATTATTGTCCAACTTCCCACTGAGCCTCGCTCCATAATGTATTTTGTTTTGAACCAGTCGGTCATTAATCGTATCGTTGACTATGCCTATCCTTCGAGAAAAAAATGTCTTTGCGTAATAAGGATGGCCAAAATTGGCAAAGAGATCTGCGTTCTCGAGAAAGAACTGCCGCTTTTCAGGAAAGAAAAGCTCGAATCTATCGAGATTAGTCACTTGCTGATCTACCTCGACCTGCGAGAAGTCTGGGTTGAAGGTAAGATCGAGGTTCAATCCGGAGCCTAAAGCAATTTTGGCGTCACCACCCATATTCAATCTTGAGGCCGCCTTAGACTGATCTTCCTCTTCAAAATCTCTATTGACTTCTAGTGCGGTATATGGAATCAAAGAAATATTAGACCCGGGCTTTACTAGTGGTTCTTCCCATTGCAAGACGCCCATAAAAGCTAAAGACTTGATGTCATAGTTGCGTGGGACCTGATGCCAGGTCGACCTTTCGCCCGCCTCACTGTCCAGTCGGTAGAAATTCACATTCCATTGATCTTTGCCTTCCTTGAATCGTACGGACTTGAATGGAATAGCTCCCTCAGCAATCCAATAGCCATCGTACTGCTCAGCCTCTGCATACCACTTATTGTCCCAGGACCAGGATGTGCCTCCAAACCCTCCGGCAATCAACCCTTCTCTCTGCACTCCATAAGAATTGACACCAAATTGAAAAGCATTGGTTTTGTCTTGAAAAGTATCGAAGAGCAAAGTGATACCATCTATTGCGTTGCCACTGAAGTCGCGTCTTAGTGATGGGGTTACATAGTCTCTGTGATCAGACAAATTATACATCTTCGCCGAGAAATAAATAAATTCGTCGTCATAGAGTAGCCTTACCTCAGTCCGGGAATCAGCAGCCGTACTATCATTGGGGAAATATTGATTGAAGTTGTCTGCAATGTCCGCCTTTTGCCACCCCAATTCATTCAGAGCGCCATCGATAATAATTTTCTCCTGAGTTCTCCTGATTTGATAAATCAAGCCTTGTCCATGGCTTACTATCCAAATGAATCCAAGCAGAGTGGTGATGATGAGTCTTTTGGTCAATGTCTTACATTTATACGAAACAGGCACAAAGGAAAACCATGTAGCTCATATCCTTGTAATAATCTGGTAAGCGGTCAATCTACAGTTAGAACTTGGATTATTTAATGATGACTAGGCCAACACTGCTTGACTATTCAGGTATTCATCAAAGGTACAGAGTTTGTCTACATATCCATCAGGCTTCAATTCAATTACCCGGTTAGCCACTGTCTGTACAAACTCATGGTCATGAGAAGTGAAGAGCACTGTGCCAGGGAAGTCCTTTAGCGCATTGTTGAATGCCGTAATCGACTCCAGATCCAGGTGATTGGTTGGCTCATCCAAAATGAGGAGATTTCCACCAGCTAGCATCATCTTGGAAACCATACATCTTACCTTCTCACCTCCAGATAGTACATCACACATTTTGAAGGTCTCCTCTCCAGAGAACAGCATTTTACCTAAAAACCCTCTAATGTAGACTTCATCCTTATCACCTTCTGAATACTGCCTTAGCCAGTCAATCAAATTCTGCTTTTCTTTGAAGTAGGACTCATTCTCATTTGGCAGATATGCCTTAGTTATCGTTTGGCCAAACTTGTATTCACCGCTGTCCGCCGTCAATTCTTCATTTAGTATTTTGAATAGAGTGGTAATAGCTAAACTGTCTTTTGCAATAAATACGATTTTATCACCCTTGTTTACAAAAAAGTCAAGATTACTAAATAGCGGCTTATTGTCTATCGTTTTGGATAATCCTTTGACCTCCAAAATCTGATCACCAGCCTGCCTGTTTTGATTGAAAATAATGGCCGGATATTTTCTGGATGATGGCTTTATGTCTTCCACGTTGATTTTCTCCAAAAGCTTTTTTCTGGAGGTAGCCTGTTTGGACTTAGCCGCATTTGCACTAAACCTTGCAATAAACTCTTGTAGTTCTTTTTTCTTCTCTTCGGCCTTCTTATTAGCCGAAGTTCTTTGGCTCAAAGCCAATTGACTGGACTGATACCAAAAACTGTAATTGCCGGTAAAAATAGAAATCGCACTAAAGTCAATATCAGCAGTATGCGTACATACCGTGTCAAGAAAGTGACGATCATGAGAAACTACGATTACTGTATTCTTAAAATCAAGTAGGAAATCCTCCAACCAAGAAATAGTATTGATATCCAGATCGTTGGTTGGCTCATCGAGAATAAGTACGTCTGGATTTCCAAAAAGCGCTTGAGCCAGCAAGACTCTTACTTTTTGATTACCATTCAGGTCTTTCATCAATCGGTAGTGATCGTCCTCTACAATACCCAACCCGCTCAAGAGAGCTGCTGCATCAGATTCAGCATTCCAACCGTCCATTTCGGCAAACTTTTCTTCTAATTCGGAAGTTCTAACACCATCTGCTTCTGAGAAATCAGCCTTTGCATATAGCGCATCCTTTTCTTGCATGATAGACCAGAGTTCTGCATGTCCCTGCATGACCGTATGAATTGCTGTAGATTCGTCGAATGCGAAGTGATTTTGATTCAAAACTGCCATTCTCTTTCCCGGATCGAGTACAACCTGACCAGAGTTTGGAGATATTTCGCCTGATAGGATTTTTAGAAACGTAGATTTACCAGCACCATTTGCACCGATTACGCCGTAGCAGTTGCCTTGAGTAAATTTGATGTTTACTTCGTCGAAGAGAATTCGCTTGCCGTATTGTAATGAAATATTGTTAACCGATATCATATCTATTCAATTTTGAAGGCGCAAAGTTACTGATTTTGTCTGCCAAAAGAAAAAATAGTTTTATTATTGATCGCCTATAATAGAGAGGACAATCATATGAAAGTAGCTGTAATAGGAGGTGGTGCTGCCGGTTTTTTTGCCGCTATATCATGTAAAAATCATCATCCAGGCGCCATTGTAACGCTGTATGAGAAATCGGACAAGACATTGTCCAAAGTCAAGGTCTCAGGTGGTGGGCGATGCAATGTCACAAATGGCTGCGAGTCGTTGTCAGATTTCCTCAGACATTACCCCAGAGGTCAGAAGCAACTGAAGAAGACTTTTAATCACTTCAATAGAAATGATACTATTGAGTGGTTTGAAAGTAAGGGGGTAGAATTGAAGGTCGAGACGGACCTAAGGATGTTTCCAATCACTGACGACTCACAGACCATTGTAGATTGCCTGAGAGATGAAGTCAGCAGGTTAGAAATAGACTTGAAAACGAAGTGTGGACCGGTATCAATAGAGGCAAATGAAGATGGGTTTGATTTACATTTCCGTCAAGACGAATCAGCCTGTTTTACTCATGTAATATTATCAACCGGAGGAAGTCCTAAAAGTGAAGGCTATAATTGGATTCGGGATTTAGGCCACCAAGTGGTTGATCCGGTTCCTTCGCTGTTTACATTCAATATTCCGGGTGAAGATAAGCTTAAAGCTATGATGGGCTTAGCTGTTCCACATGCAGTTGTTAAAATTCAAGGCACAAAACTCCTGCAGGAAGGACCTTTACTAGTTACCCATTGGGGGTTAAGTGGTCCGGCAGTACTCAAACTGTCAGCTTGGGGAGCTCGTCAACTGGCTGAGGTGAAATATAATTTCAAAGTGCAGGTCAACTGGACTGGTGTCAATAATGAAGATGTACTCAGAGAACAGTTAGAAAATTTTGCCCAGGGACAGGCTAGAAAAAAAATCAGTAATGCCAAACCGTTCGACCTACCAAACAGGCTGTGGGACTACCTACTTGCAAAACTAGAGATGAACGTCAATACCGTTTGGAGTGAGATTAGAAAGAAGGATAAGAACAGATTGATCAACGCCCTACTAAACGATGAATATAAGGTAGAAGGCAAAACTACTTTTAAGGAGGAGTTTGTGACTTGTGGTGGTGTAGACTTAGCAGAGGTGGATTTCAACACTATGGAAAGTCGGAAAACCCCGAGGTTGTTCTTCGCAGGAGAACTGCTGGATATTGATGGTATTACAGGAGGATTTAATTTTCAAGCAGCCTGGTCTACGGGATTTGTTGCCGGAAAACTAGGGCAATAGACTTGTGTCAAACTCAAGCGTTTTGATCATCCTTACAAATTCACTGCTTGGACTCGCGTTTATCTCAATTGGAAGCTGAGTCAACGGATGTTCAAAAGCTATGGACACAGCATGCAGCATCATAGATGACATATTCCATTTCTCAAGAAAAAGTTTGTTCTGTTTATTACATCCATGGGGACGGTCTCCGATGATCGGATGAAATATGTGAGCAAAGTGCTTTCTCAACTGGTGCATCCGACCAGTGGTGGGTCGGGCTTCTACCCAGGAATAGCGTGAACTTTGATGTTTCCCAAAAGGCAAATCTATTTCAGTGCGGTTCATAGTAAGGTATCGGGTTTGAGCCTCTTGTTTTTTGCCTTTGTCATTGATCAGTGCATAGTCAATAAGCCCTTCCTTGTCAGTGTGTCCTCTAAGAATGGCCCAATATTTTTTCTGAATTCTTTCCTTTTCAAATGACTCCCTGATCGCTCGCAGAGCAGGTTTGTTTAGTGCAAATAACAATACTCCACTAGTTTTTCTATCCAGTCTGTGTGCTGGGTATACATATTTGCCTAGTTGATCTCTTAGCTTTTGTACTGCATACTCGTCGGTGTTAGCTGCTATTTTTGAGCGGTGTACCAGTAGACCATGAGGTTTGTTGATCGCTACAAAATCTTCATCCGCATAGAGTACTTCTAGCCGATTAGCTGCTTGATGTATTTGTGGATCAGAATTGGGGTTTGACATAAAAGTAAAAGTAGAGGGAAATTTGATTCTGATTGAGCAACTTATTTAAGTTTTTTATTAGAGGATGCAACTCTTCATTTTTTGTAGACTCTTTGGATAAATGAGAAACTCAAAAAATAAACTTATGAAAAAGATAATGATACTTTCAATGCTTACGGCATTGACATTCGGAGCATTTGCTCAAGAAACTGAAACTCGTCAATTCGACAATTTTTCTGCTATAGAAGTTGGAACTGCTATCGAATTGATCATCACTCAAGGCAATACTAACGAAGCAATAGTGGAAGTGAACGATATTGATCTAGAGGATGTAATCACTGAAGTTAGAGGGTCAGAGTTGAATATAAAGAGACGGTCCAGAAACAATACTAACAATACGAATAACCGCGGGGAGGTTGTCGTCAGGTTGACCTACAAGAGTATTGATGAACTATCTGTAAATTCTGCAGCATCTATTTATTCGAAATCCGTAATCAAAGCCACTGATTTTGAGCTCAATGCCAGCAGTGCTGGCAATGCTGAACTCGAGTTGGATGTGACAGATCTTAGAGTAAAAGTAAGCAGCGCCGGATCATTAGAATTATCAGGAACATGTGCTTCGATGGATTTGGATGCCAGTTCGGCAGGCAAACTGGATGGTTATGACTTGGTATGTGGAGCGATTAAAGCAGATGTAAGCTCAGGTGGTTCTGGTCGGGTATCAGTTAAAGACAAGCTGGAGGTTGATGCAGGTACAGGAGGATCGTTATACTATAAAGGTGATCCGGATAAGGTACTGGCTGATACGAACCTTGGTGGGAGAGTTCAGAAAAGATAGTATGAGTTGACAGTAAATTCGCCAAAGGGGGTAATTCGGAAGAATTACCCCCTTTTTTATGATAGATTTGTCATGGCTAATGCTGAGGTGATTTATAGATTTTTGTGAAAAAGAAAGACATGAAACAGCTCTTAGTAATCATTTCCTTATCAATTATATTTTTTGCTTGTGACCAGACCGTCACAGAGAATCAAGACCCCATAGAAGCAAAAATTGACAGCTTGATGAACAAGATGTCACTGGCAGAGAAAATCGGTCAGACCGCTCAACGAGGCACATCAAGCAGAGTGAAAGGTCCCCTTTCAGAGGAGCTGATAACGGCTGTCAGAGAAGGACGAATAGGTTCGCTGATCAATGTAATGAACAAAGAGTACGTAGATGAACTCCAGCGAATAGCTGTCGAAGAAAGCCCAAATGGTATTCCTTTGATTTTCGCAAGAGATGTGATTCATGGCTTCAAAACAATCTTTCCCATTCCATTAGGTCAGGCAGCTACCTGGAATCCAAGCCTTGTGAAGGAAGGTTCTCGTGTGGCAGCCATTGAAGCCAGTACCTATGGAATCCGATGGACCTTTGCGCCAATGTTGGACATAGCAAGAGATCCAAGATGGGGACGCATTGCCGAATCTCCGGGAGAAGATCCTTATCTGGCATCCGTGCTTTCTTCGGCCTACGTGGAAGGATTTCAAGGGCCTGACCTTACTGATCCCAGCAGTATGGTAGCTTGTGCCAAGCATTTTGTAGGTTACGGAGCCGCAGAAGGAGGCCGTGATTACAACTCTGCAATTATTAATGAGTCTTTATTAAGAAATGTTTATCTGCCACCCTTTCAAGCTGCATTGTCTTCTGGAGCTCAGACTTTTATGTCGGGCTTCAATGAGCTCAATGGGGTTCCAGTATCAGGCGACCAATTTATACTTGATCAAATTCTACGTAAAGAGTGGGGGTTTGATGGATTTGTAGTAAGCGATTGGAATTCAGTGACTGAAATGATCGCCCATGGGTATTGTGCCAATGAAAAAGAGGCCGCAATGAAAGCCGCCATAGCGGGAGTAGATATGGAGATGACCAGTCAATCGTATGACCATTATCTCGAAGAGCTGCTAAAAGAGGGACAGATTGACGTGGCTCATCTTGATCGCATGGTGCGGGCTATACTAAGAGTTAAATTTAGAATGGGTCTTTTCGATCAGCCTTATCGAGTGGATAATCCTAAAGCAATATTGACTGAAGATCATCTGGCTAAAGCTAAGGAAGCTGCTGTCCAAAGTATAGTCTTACTTCGAAATAACGAGGGGCTACTACCTCTTGACAAGCGTAAGAAACTGGCTATAGTTGGGCCCTTAGCAGACGCACCATTAGACCAATTGGGCACTTGGATATTCGACGGAGACAAGAAAGATTCCTTCACCCCACTGGCAGCATTAAGACAAGCCAACGGGATTGGTAATTTGCATGTAGCAACTGCATTATCGCACAGTCGAGATCTATCTGAAGATAAATTTGCAACAGCCATCGCTGCTGCTAAGAAGGCGGACGTCGTACTGTTTTTTGGAGGAGAAGAAGCGATACTGTCAGGTGAGGCACACAGTAGGGCACACATCAACTTGCCAGGTGCTCAGGAAAAGCTTATCAACGCTATAAAGAGGCAAACAGGGAAACCTGTAGTATTGGTGATACAGGCTGGACGGCCGATCGTTCTGGAAAATATCAGTGCAAGCGTAGATGCCGTACTTATGGCTTGGCATCCAGGCACAATGGGTGGCCCTGCGATTGTCGATGTACTCTTTGGAGCCAGTAATCCTTCCGGAAGATTGCCAGTGACATGGCCCAAATCTGTAGGCCAAATACCACTCCATTACAATCATAAAAATACTGGCCGACCCGCGGATTCTACGTCCTTTGTCGGAATCAATGATATTCCAATTGCCGCATGGCAGAGTTCGCTAGGTAACAACTCGCATTATTTGGACGACGGTTTTACTCCACTCTACCCATTTGGATATGGATTGTCCTATACTAATTTTGCGTACTCTAGTCTGTCAATTAGCAATAACAATTTATCTGTCGGAGAGGAGCTCAAAGTGAAATTCGAAGTGGCTAATACTGGAGAAGTGCGGGGGGTAGAAACCGCGCAATTATATATTCAAGACAAGTTTGGCAGCATCACTCGTCCCGTAAGAGAACTAAAAGCGTTTAAACGAGTAGATCTTGAGGCTGATCAACGTCAGGTAATAGAGTTTACGATTCACACCGATCAATTAAAATTCTATAATAACAAAGGTGAGCTAATCTTAGAACCAGGAGAATTCTCGGTCTATGTGGGATCCAATTCCCAGGCAACAATGAAAAAAGATTTTAGGGTAAAGTAAGTGTTGAAGAGATTAGTCTTCTAGCTGCATGACTTCTTTTACTATTGTTTCTAGTTGCTCAGGTCCTTCAAAAGGCTTGCGCACGTATTTTTTCACGTCAATTTTGAGCTCATCAGTTTCATATTCAAGATGAGAAGAGACGATTACGATTTTGGGTTTTTCTTCTAAAGTAGAGATGGTTTCATAGCCATCCAGATAAGGCATCTCTATATCTAGAAATAATATTTGCGGCTTAAGTTTTGATACGCCAACAGCTCCATCAATGGCACTGCTGAAAGTACCTACCAAATCAATGCAATCAACTTTTTCTGCCAACTTTTTGAAAATTTCGAGATAAACCAAATCATCGTCGATGGCGACGCATCTAAATTTCTCCATTTAATAAGGGGGTGCTTCTAGTGTTAATTAATTATGCGATTCAATCTTAACTAAATTATTTTACTAATCGAAATTTCGAATCATAAAATGCAATTAGTCTTGATATCTTTCAATCTATTCTTGGTTTAGTTATCATTTAATAAAATCAATTAATTTTATGTCTCCTTGCAATAATTATTTAAATTGCCATAACATTTGACAACATCCACACCCAATTTTTACAATATTCATAATTTAATTGGGAATGAATTCGATATTAGAGGAAGTAAAGGAAAGATTGGGGAAACCGTACCAGGATTTCGAGTTTTTATTGACGTGTTTAAAGGAGGTTTTGATACAAAATGGGGAAGAAAGTATCGCAAACGAAATTCCTTTTATCAACAAATACTCATTTGACAATGGTGTCCAGCTGACAGATAAGCATATTCAGATGTATTCACTCGTTTTTCAACTAGTGAATATGGCAGAAGTAAATGGTGCGGTTCAGCACAGACGTTCTGTTGAGAACGATAAGGAACTATCCACGGTACGAGGATTATTCGCCAACAATATCAAACATCTTCTTGATCTTGGTGTCACCGAGCAGGTGATCCTCGAAAAACTGCCTCAAATACAGATTGAGCCTGTATTGACCGCACATCCAACAGAGGCAAAGAGAGCAACTGTACTTGACCATCACAGAGATTTATATTTGTTGCTTGTGAGTCTTGAGAATAAGATGTATTCAGATAAAGAACTGCTGAATATACGTCACAACATTAAACTGACGCTTTTCAGACTCTGGAAGACAGGTGAAATCTACATGGAAAAGCCTGATCTCAGCTCAGAACTACGAAACATTATACATTACCTCGTCAATGTATTCCCAGAGGTAATCCCAGTATTGGATAGACGATTGATTCAGGCGTGGAAGGCTTGTGGTTTATCCAAATTAAGCTTACTGGAGCATCACAGCTTTCCCAAAATCAGTTTTGGGAATTGGGTTGGCGGTGATCGTGATGGCCATCCACTAGTCACTGATACAGTTACAGCTGAGACGCTCGATCTACTTCGTCTAAATGCTTTCGTAGTGATACGACGCAAATTGATTGCTCTGGTCAGACAGCTGAGCTTCGCCTGTGAGCTAGACGCATGTAGCAAAGGACTTCAACTGAGGATCAAGCAAATGATTACGGAACTTGGATCAGTTGGAAATGAAGCATTTGAGAGAAACAAGGGAGAAGTCTTTAGACAATACACCAATCTTATATTGGCCAAGCTTCCCGTGGATACTCAAAGAGGCCATGCTACCCAATTGTCAGAACATCCAGGTTGCTACCTGCAAGCTCAAGAACTTGTAGGGGATTTGAACTTGCTCAAACAAAGTTTGCTAGACTTTAAGGCTCAATCTATTGCTTATGACGATGTCAATATTACTATTCGCAACGTACAAACGTTTGGTTTTCATCTTGCCAAACTAGATATTCGACAGAATAGCGCTTTTCACGACCTCGCCATAGAACAACTATTGGAAGCTGCGCAGTTCGAAGACACTAGCTTCTCTGAATGGAATGAAGAAAAGAGACTCGATTTTTTAAATAAAGAGCTGGAATCTAATCGTCCATTTACTCATGAGAAAGCTGAGCTAGGAGACAATGCCAAGGCGGTATTATCTTGTTTTCGAGTGGTAGAATCACACGTATCTAAATATGGAACAGAGGGTATAGGGTCATTTATTGTAAGTATGACACGATCTTTATCGGATCTTCTGGCTGTTTATCTACTCGCAAGAGAAGCCGGTTTGACTCGTCAGACAAAGGAGGGATTGGTCTGTGAGATTCCCGTAGTGCCATTACTCGAAACTATTCTTGATTTGGAGAACGGACCTGGTATTCTTGACGGATTCTTAAACCATGATTTTACCAAGCGCAGTCTTGAATATTTCCGTAAGGTGAGAAACCATAAGAATTTACGACAGCAGGTGATGGTAGGGTATAGCGATAGCAACAAGGACGGTGGCATTATTGCCAGCCAATGGAATTTGTACAAAGCACAATTCAAACTAAGTGAAATCGGCGAAAAGTATAAAGTGAAAATAACATTCTTCCATGGAAAAGGAGGATCTATTAGCCGTGGATCAGGACCGACACACTATTTCATTAAGGCTCTGCCATACCAATCTATTCAAGGAAATGTAAGATTGACTGAGCAGGGAGAAACCATCGCCCAGAAATATGAAAACAAGGTCAATGCCGGGTACAATCTTGAATTGCTAGTAGCTAATTCTCTTTCAAAAACTATCATTGATGAAAAATCCGAACGTCAGTATCATCCTTTGGCAGATGTGTTGGATGCTTTGGCTCGCCAAAGCAAATTACACTATGAGGCACTGACGCATAAGGAAGGTTTTATTCAATTCTTTAGACAGGCTACCCCAATAGATGCTATTGAAAACAGTAAGATTGGCTCACGACCTGCTAAACGAACAGGGGCTAGTTCTCTGGAAGATTTGCGAGCTATACCCTGGGTATTTTCATGGAGCCAATCCAGATTTCATATGACTAGCTGGTATGGAGTAGGTTCTTCACTAAAGGCACTTAAGGAGAATACCCCTGATGATTATCAGAGATTTAAAGAAGCTACTAACAATGATCCGTTCATCAGATATGTATTAACCAATGTGGATACCAGTCTGGCAGCAACTGACGAGTCTATTATTTCAGCGTATGCTCAATTGGTCGAAGACGAGCAGGTCAAAGAGGAGTTTTTATCTATGTTCTTGTCCGAACTAGAGCTTACCAGAGCGCTCTTGCTTGATCTACTTGGTGAAAAGATAGAAGTACGACGAGAAAACCACTACTATTCAAACCATCTTAGATCGTCACTAATGACACATTTGCATCAAAAGCAGATTGATTTACTCAAGAATTGGAGAAGTGAAAAAGCTAAAGGAAATAATGTAGATGAGTTGCAGCGTCAATTGATGCTGAGTATCAATGCGATTGCCAGTGCCATGCGAAACACTGGTTGAGATAAAAAAAAACAGGCAGCTAAATGAGCAACCCGCCAAGATTAGGTAGGTAGGAAAAGGGGCGTGGATTATGTTGGCCATTCGCTAGACAATCTGATGCGTATGGCCATAAAAAAATAGGGAATTCAATCCCTATTTCATTTCTTTTTTAGGAGAAGTTAGTGATATAAGTCTTGCACTGATCTTCACCACCGATGAACATAATGCTATGTCCTTTCAATACAACCCAAGAGTTGTCTTCTTTACTAAATTTTAATTTTAGGTTTCGTCCTGTGTCTTTTGTGCGGGAAAATAGAGCTTGTAACATGGATTGCAGATTTAGATGTTTAGGTAACTGTGAATTATTATAAATCAAATATAAATAATCATATTCTAAAAAGAAAATAAAAAATTGGAAAAGTACAATATGCGACAAATTATGTCTGAATATTTCTTTTACTCATCGAAAAAGTACAATTAATAACCAAATTTAGATTTTTATACCTTTGGTTTTTCTAAAATATAAACCGGTATATGCAATTATCGGGTTGTCGCTTGACTAGTATGGTGAATTATAACATTTCATTTTACATTATATTTGTAGATTTAAACAGTAGTCCTATAACTGATAAGTACACACCTCATGAATAATGAATTCGTAGACGACAAGATTGAGAAGTTTACACATTGCCTTGAAGCATTGATGATGAAGATGCAAGAAGCGGACAATACTTGTATCGAGCTTACAAAGGATATCAGTAAGCGTGATTTTGCTGTGTTGATCTTCGTGGGAAAAAATGAGGACGTTATTATGAGGGATATTGCCACCTTTCTCGGGATTCCTGTGAGTACTACTACCGGAGTAATAGATAAATTAGTAGAAAAAGGGTTTCTAAAAAGATATCATTCTAAGGAAGATCGTCGAACCATAAAAATTGGCTTAAGCAAATTTGGCCAGGATTCATTTAATCTATTGCAGAGTACGCTCCATCACATGGGAGGTGCTATGTTGTCTGGCCTTAATAGCAAGGAACAGGCAGATTTGATCTATTTGTTGGAAAAGGTTACCTCTAATCTTGTCAACTATGTACCCACGGCTAAATAGCATCTCTAAAAATAAATAGTACGAATTTCGTAATATATTGAAACCATAGTATTTGGTTGTCGTAATAGTCACCCAAACAGGGCGATCTATACCTATTTGATGTTGGAAAGCCCGCTCATCCAATAACCAGATACTAATGACAAAAGCAATCAGAGAGTTCCAGGAAAAGGGACAACAATCAGTGATCAGCTTCGCTAAATGGATAATTAAGTGGAGATGGTTGGTGCTGGTGGTAAGTCTAGGATTTACTGCCATAGTCGGAAGCGGAGGTCGCTTCGTTGGCTTCAATAGTGATTATCATGTTTTCTTCAGTGATGATAATCCGCAGATGTTGGCATTCGATGCCCTTCAAAACAAGTATACTAAAGATGATAACGTCTTTATCGTAGTAGAGCCTAAAGACGGTAAGGTTTTTACCAGTGAAACACTCGCAGCTGTTGAGAAACTCACTGCGGACGCCTGGCAAACGCCTTATTCGACTCGGGTAGATGCTATTACTAATTTTCAACATACAAAGGCAGTAGCCGACGATTTATATGTAGATGATCTCATACAAAACTCATCCGCTTATTCTCCACAGCAAATCGAAGAGCTCAAAAAAATTGCGATAGGGGAGATATTGCTGAAAGATAGACTGATCAATGAGAATTCAGATCTCACGGCTGTGAACATTACCGTTCAGCTACCAGGAGAAAATATGGAGGAGGGCTCAGAGATCATAGCGCATGTCAGAGCACTTACTGCCAAATTCGAGAAGGAAAATCCAAATTTGAAAACCTATTTGTCCGGAATGATTATGCTTTCTGGCGCTTTTCAGGAGTCAGCTTACGGAGACATGCAATCCTTAGTGCCGTTGATGTTTTTAGTGGTGATCCTTACGATTTATTTGACCACCAGAACACTTAGCGGAACATTTGCTACGTTGTTGGTGATTATTATGTCTATCATGACCGGGATGGGATTTGCCGGATGGTTTGGAATCATGCTTACACCACCATCCTCTGCGGCCACCACTATTATCATGACACTCGCAGTGGCAGACAGTATACACTTGCTCATTACATTCATGCAAGGCATGAGAAAGGGACTGGCAAAACATGATGCGCTGGTTGAAAGTATTCGAGTAAACTTTATGCCTGTCATGATTACTAGTTTGACTACTGTGATAGGGTTTCTGTCGATGAATTTTAGCGATTCCCCTCCATTCCATGATTTAGGAAATATTACTTCTGTTGGCATGTTGGGAGCTTTTACCTATTCGATCCTCACCTTGCCAGCTCTGATGGCCATTTTGCCAGTACGGGTCAAAGTAAGACCACAAGAGAACGGAGATGCTCAGATCAATTCATTTTTTGGAAGACTGGCGGACTTCGTTATCAGAAATGACAAGAAAGTGCTTTGGGGTTCTATCGCAGCGTCATTGATGATCACTCTTCTGATTACAAAAAATGAATTCAACGAAGAGTTTATCAAATATTTTGATCAGGATGTGCAGTTTAGACAAGACACTGATTTCATCTCTGAAAACCTTACCGGAATATATACACTGGAGTTTTCGCTGGGATCAGGAGAAGAGGGTGGTATTAATGATCCTGACTATCTCAACAAACTAGAAGAGTTTGAGTACTGGTTGGAGTCAAAACCTGAAGTCGTTCACGTAAGTGCTTATTCTGAAATCGCGAGAAGAATCAATAAAAGTATGCACGGCGATAGTCTGAGCTATTACAAAGTGCCAGAGAGTAGAGAAGAGGCTGCACAATTTTTATTACTGTACGAGATGTCTCTACCATTTGGGCTGGACCTGAATAATCAGATCAATGTGGAGAAGTCTGAAACCAGACTGATAGCGACCACAACTAATCTTTCGTCAAAGGAATTTATCGCCCTGGGTGCGGAGGCTCAGAACTGGCTCAAAAGTAATGCGCCAGAAACGATGTACTCTGACGCCACGAGTGCGGCCACGATGTTCTCTCACTTGACCAAAAGACAAGTGGACAGCATGATGAATGGAAGTATAGCAGCATTGATTCTGATTTCAGTGATATTGATGTTTGTACTCCGCAGTTTTCGCCATGGACTAATTAGTCTCATACCCAATCTACTGCCAGTTGCAGTCGGCTTCGGCGTATGGGGAATTACTAGTGGGATCATCAATGTAGGAATCTCGATTGTATTCGGTATGACGCTCGGAATTATTGTAGATGACTCGGTGCACTTTTTATCTAAATATTTGAGAGCAAGACGAGAGTTGAACAAATCTAAGGAAGAGGCGGTCAGATTTGCATTCGATACCGTAGGTAAAGCGCTTGTTGTGACCACCATAGTCCTTGTTGCAGGGTTTGCCATTTTGGCTCAGTCTAGTTTCGGGATGAACAGCGGAATGGCTAAGGTGACTGTCCTGATTATCACGTTTGCTTTGGCACTAGATTTCTTGCTGTTACCGGCATTACTACTCAATGTGGGCAAGAGTACAAAATCAAAGACCGATTCGCAGTCTTCAACTTTGGAGTCTGGTCGCCTAAGCCCAGCTTAATAAAACAAACCATTTTATAGAGCCGGGTAGCGCCTGGCTCGCATTTAACTAAACATACTATGAAAAGCATAAGAATATTAGCCTTTGTACTTCTCAGTACCACATCGCTATTCGCTCAAAGCCCTGAAGAAAAAGGTCTGAAAATAGCTCAGGAAGCAGCCAAATATGATGAAGGATTTGAATCCTCTGAGGTAAAACTTACGATGACTCTGACTAACAAGCATGGCCAGGAAAGTACCAGATATCTTGAAACAAAAACACTCGAGCTGATCGAAGATGGGGATCAGTCACTCATCGTATTCAACAGCCCGAATGATGTAAAAGGAACAGCGACCCTGACCTACACACACAAAGAGGGGTCTGATGATCAGTGGTTATATCTACCAGCGATAAAGAGGGTGAAAAGAATCTCGTCGGACAACAAATCGGGACCGTTTATGGGGAGTGAATTTGCCTATGAAGACTTGTCCTCACAAGAAGTAGAGAAGTATACTTATAAGTATATCAAAGATGATCAGGTGAACGGAGAAGATGCCTATGTGGTAGAAAGAGATCCTGTAGACCCAAAATCAGGATATACCCGCCAATTGATTTGGTACAACAAAGCCAACTATAGACTAGAAAAGGCAGAGTTTTATGATCGTAAAAATGTGCTGTTAAAAACACTTACCTATTTGAACTACCGCGAATACCTGGGGAAACACTGGAGGGCAGGAGAGTTTTTGATGGTCAACCATCAAACTGGTAAAAAAACAAGTCTGAAGTTCGAAAATTATCAATTTAAGATTGGGTTGACCGCTTCTAATTTTTCTCAGAATAGCCTAATTAGAGCAGGGCGGTAACTTGATTCTGATGCACTGCTTTTGGTATTCGAAATTTCAATACCTAATGTTTGCGTCAGGATTCTATCTGAAACCATACGAACAATGCAGATGAAAGATAAGAGTAGTTTAGATTGGTTTTTTAAAATACAGCGAGTGGTTTTGCTCGCTGTATTACTTTTTGCATCAGCTCATGCAAATGCCCAATCTGATGGCATATACACCGAATTTTCTGGACAAGTGGGGTTCGAATACAGATTCTTCACAAACGATGGATTATACCTCGGTCAAAAAAATCATTTTCCAGCCTTAAGCATTCAACCAGAATATTATATTGAATGGGCGGACGGTAAGCATTTGATCAATTTTACTGGGTTTGGGCGTGTAGATTTTACTGACTCTGAGCGAAATCACCTGGATATCAGGGAATTATACTGGCAGACGGTAAGTGACAAATGGGAATTTAGTTTGGGACTAAAGAAGATCTACTGGGGAGTAACGGAGGCCAGTCATCTGGTGGATATTATCAATCAGACTGACAACTTAGAAACCTTTGATGGTGAGCAAAAACTAGGTCAACTGATGGCACATTTGTCCATCCAGACTGATGTAGGAACTTTCGATTTTTTTGCACTGTCATTATTTAGAAAAAGGAAATTTCCAGGCGTAGATGGAAGGCTCCGTACGCCTGAAAGAATCACAACGGCTACGATTGACTTCGAAAGTGAAATGGAAGAATCCAGACCGGAAGGTGCGGTCAGATGGTCTCATTATTTTGGCCCGGTTGATATTGGTTTGTCTCATTTTTATGGCACAGGAAGGGAGCCTATCGTGGGAATCAACGACGATGGATCACTTTTTGGTGTGTATCCTGTCATCCAACAAACCGGGTTGGATGTACAAGCCACTACTGGACCTATTCTGTGGAAACTCGAATCGATTATTCGACGAAGCGATATCCAAAATATGAAGGCGATTGATGTAGGCATCGAATATACTTTTGGTAACATAGGAGGTAGTGGGATCGATTTGGGTCTATTGGGAGAGTACCTCTATGATGATCGGGGCGACAGGGCGCTCAACAGTTTGCAAAGCGATGTATTGCTTGGTGGCAGACTGGCGTTCAATGATACTCAGAGTACAGAGGTCTTGTTTGGAACTATTCTGGATGTAGAAAGAAGCACTAGGTTGGTCAGTCTGGAAGCCAGCCGCCGTTTGGGACAATCCTTCAAGGCCAATCTGGAAATGCGCCTTTTCCAGGATGTAAGTACCGAAGAATTTATCTACTTGTTTAGAGAAGATGATTTTCTGAAATTTGAATTGGGGTGGTACTTTTAAACCTGGATTATCTAATGCATATTTCAGGTTAAATTTTAGTCCTTCAAGACACTCGATACTATAGAACGTCTTGAAGGACTAATGCCTTATTCATATTTTAGATTTTCCGCTGGATTAGAAGTAGCCGCCTTCAAAGCAAAGAATCCTGTAGATAAAATAGTAATAAGCATAGTCAGTAGCAACACGCCAAGAAAGATGAAATAGTTTATTTCCACACTATACTCGAAGTTTTGCAACCAATTCTGTGCGAAATACCAAGCCACAATAAATGCCGGAATGGCCGCGATACATACCAGTAATATGAAATCTTTGACAAGAAGTCTAATCAGCCCAACGACATTGGCGCCCAACACTTTTCGAATACTGATTTCTTTGGTACGCTGCTCGGCAGTAAACGAAGCTAAGCCAAGGAGTCCCATGCACGAGATGATTATGGTCATCAAAGAAAATCCCAAAAATAGATTTCCTCTAAGCTGATCTGTTTCATACTGATCCTGAAAGTCTTCATCTAGAAAAGTGAATTCAAAAGGAAGGTTTGGAAATACTTCTTCCCAACTTGTCTTGATCGAGCTAATTGCTTCCTTGGGGTTTTTGTCAATTTTGACTATTGCGTTGTTATTGTTTTCATTTAAGAAGAAAGCAAGAGGTTCTATAGGATTGTATAAGGACTGCTGATGAAAATCCTTGACTACACCGATTACTTTGAGAACGATAGTGGTATCTGACCCATCCATAGTTTGAATTCGCTTTCCTATCGGATTTGACCAACTGAACCGAGCCGCCATAGCTTCATTTATTATAACAGAGGATGCAGTATCTGAAGGATATTCCCTGGAAAAATTTCTGCCTTCTACAAAATCTATCTTTAGTGTATTAAAATAATCAAAATCTATAGCATAACCATTGATGCCTTTCTCTTCGAACCCACCTGTTTCCATTTCTGCACGCATCAAGTTTTTTCCATATCCTCGTCCTGGCCTGGAGCCACCTGTAGCGGCATCTTTGATGTCTGGGTTTTGCAAGAATTTGCTTCGCAGCACATCCCATTTGTTACGCTGATCCCGATTGGTAAAGTTGAATGTAATTACTTGCTCCTTATCAAAACCTAGATTTTTACTGCTTACATACTGCATTTGATCATAAATGACTGCAGTACCTATTAGCATAAAGATCGAAATTGCAAATTGGATGACCACAAGAGTTCTTCGTAGAAAAGCATTTCCTGATCTTTTTGAATTTCCTCCTTTTAGCACTTCAGCGGGTAAGAAGGCAGAGAGGTAGAAGGCAGGGTAGCTTCCTCCGAATATACCGGCTATGAGCAAAATTAAAAGCATGATGCCTAACAACAATGGATGTGCGAGCATGCCTATTTTTAGAGAAATGTCAAGTGCATTGTTGATCACTGGGATCATGAATAACACGATGATAATACTCAGCAAAAATGAGCACAGCGTAATTAATACTGATTCCGTAAGAAACTGACCTATCAGAAGATTACGTCCAGCACCCATGACTTTTCTGATACCTACTTCAGTAGCTCTTTTTACCGATCTCGCTGTGGCCAAATTCATGTAGTTGATACAAGCAATGAAAATCATGAAAACACACACTGCGGAGAATATATAGATATAGGTGATGTCTCCGAGCGGCTGGGGTTCACCCTGAAAATCAGAGTAAAGATGAATGTCTTTGATGTTGATCAATTCATAGACCACATCAATATTGAATTGTGCAAAAATAGGAGCTACGTGCTCTTGAATTACATCGTCCAATTTTACTTCGAACGCCTCAGCGTCTGCAGTTGGGTTGAGTAATACATAGGTGAATATGTTAAAACCACCCCAATTGTTGTTGCTCATGTTGGGTCGGTTGTCTACCGATATCATCACATCAGCAATAATGTGAGCATTTTTGGGCATGTCCCGATAGACTCCGGTTACCTGAAATAGATCCCCTCCATCGACTCGCAACGATTGTCCTATAGGATTGGAACCCTTAAAAATCTTATCAGCGATTGTTTTATTTATTACGATAGATTTAGGTGCATCTAGTGCCGTTTCAGCGTCACCTAAAACGAAATCAAAAGTGAAAACATCAAATACCGTAGAGTCTACATTGAATACCTGATTCTCGAAATAGCTGATGCCATCCAGCTCTAATTCTGTGCGTCCATTATCTGCGAATCTCACATATTGATCGACTTCCGCAAATTCTGATACCAGTTTCGCTCCGAGTGGATTTTGCGTGACGGCCCATTTGAAAGCATCGTCAGTTTCTCGGATGTCAGAACTTATCCTGTAGATGCGATCTGCCTTTTCATGATGTTGATCAAAACTTAACTCATTATATAAATAGAGTACAATGATCAAACTAGATGAGATACCAATAGTAAGTCCTACAATATTTAGCGCAGTGTACCCTTTTTGCCTGGCGAGGTAGCGAAGGGCAGTCTTTAGATAATTTCTGATCATACTTGAGTTTTTTAGTTATGATAAAATTGGGACTAAAATAGTTGCCATCCAAAGCGATTAATTTTGGATGGCACGACGTTTATCAAAAAAAAAAGCTGATTCACAACGTGAATCAGCTTTTACTTCATTCAATATTTTATGGTTATCTATTTTCCAGCTTTGCTCAAATTAACTTGAGCCACTTCGAATCCGGGAGCGAGATTTATTGCTTCCAAAAACAATGCTTTTGCCTCCTGAATATTGCCATTTGCCTGAGCTACCTGGCCTTTTAGATTTGTTGCAGCGGCACGCATGGATACTTCTTGCTGCGTCTGATCTAGCTTCATAAAAGTCATTTTAAGCTCATCGATGTCAGTACGCTTAAGTAGTATTTCTATAGAAGTTCCAGATTCAGCATACCTCTTTAGGTCATACTGCATATAAGCGACCTGATAGAGTGTGCGGCTGTCATTGTTTTTGAGAAACAGTTTTTCATAATTGTCTAAAGACTGATCTTTTGCTCCCAATTGATTTAACGCGATAGCCCCCAGCTCCAATGCTACCTGATTATCAGGATTCAACCTTAGGTTTTCTTTAGTGACGAGCGCCACAGAGGGCATGCGATTCATGTTATAGTACATTAATGCCAGCGAATCGAGTACTGCTGATTGATCATTGCTAAAGAATAGGAGATTGTATAGGGCGACTCTAGCGACGACCTGATCATTGAATTGGCTCGCCAGCTCAAAGATGGCAATGTTCTTTCGTACATCTACATCGATAAAACTTAAGGAATCTGCCGATTGAGCATTAGAATTGTTTGTCAATCCTACTGCAGCTAAAACGATTAATAATAATAAAGTCTTTTTCATAATTTTTTCTTGAAGGCCTGCAAGGTAATGGCTACATTTTAGATTTCCAATCCCTTTGCTTTGGCAATCTCTTCCATCAAAACTTGTGCCTGTGATCTTTCGTTTTCAATTTTTCCGTCGAGAATTGCTTCTCTGATTTCATTCTTAATCTCACCCACGATTTTGGAAGGTTTCAGTTTATAACGTTCCATAATCTCCTCACCAGATATAGGTGGCTGAAAATTTCGCAGTTTGTCTTTTTCTTCCAGTTCGACCAGTTTCAGTTTTACCTTTTGAAAATTAGCCAAATAGCGCTTCACCTTCATTGGGTTTTTTGTGGTAATATCTGCATTGCAAAGTGTCATCAAATCATCGACATCATCGCCGGCTTCGAATAGCAACCGCCTGACAGCCGAATCAGTAATCTCATCTCTTACCAGAGCTATTGGGCGTAGATGAAGGCGCACCAACTTCTGGACATATTTCATCTTTTCGTTCAACGGAAGTTTTAATCGTTTGAAAATACCCGGCACCATTCGTGCGCCTCTATCTTCATGTCCGTGAAATGTCCAACCAGCTTTTTTATGAAATCGTTTGGTCGGTGGTTTGGCTATGTCATGTAAAATAGCAGCCCATCGCAAATACAGCGAATCAGTGTTCTTCGAGATATTATCCAGCACCTGAAGCGTATGATAAAAATTATCTTTATGAGTTTTGCCGTTGCGAGTTTCCACCCCGTGCAACGCGATCATTTCGGGGAAAATGTGATGCAGCAATTGACTCTGAAAAAGAAGTTTAAAACCGTAACTCGGAGTAGGTGACAGAATGATTTTGTTGAGCTCATCAATAATCCTCTCCTTGGACACAATACTGATTCTGTCGGCCTGATCAATAATGGCTTGGAAAGTATCTGCTTCTATGTCAAACGTAAGTTGACTGGCAAACCTTATCGCCCGCATCATTCTCAAAGGATCGTCAGAGAAAGTGATAGCAGGCTCGAGTGGTGTTCGGATTATTTTTTTCTCGATGTCTTCAAGTCCACCAAAGGGATCTATCAACTCACCGTAGGCATCAGGAGCAAGGTTGATAGCCAAAGCGTTAATCGTAAAGTCTCTTCTATTCTGATCGTCTTCTAGTGTGCCATTCTCAACTATAGGCTTTCTGGATTCTCGTCGATAGGATTCCTTCCTGGCACCGACAAATTCCAATTCGTGATCTTTGTGTCGTACCATGGCGGTGCCGAAATTCTTAAATACAGATAGATTTTTACTGTTTAAATCCTGAGCTACTTGTTTAGCTAGTTGAATTCCACTGCCGACACATACAAAATCTATATCTTTGGAAGGTCTATTGAGAATAATGTCCCTTACGAATCCACCAATTACGAAGGCACTAAGGTTGATTTTTGTAGCACTGGAGGCCACAGAAGAGAATATTTCTTCGGGTACGAGGTGTGATTTTAAATTCAATGAATTAAGCTTTGCTCAAAATTAATTTTAATTTGTTAATAATGAGATAATACGATTTGTCATTCTTCAATTAATTTCGAATCTACAAAGCATAGCATTTAAGCGAGAGAATAAAATGAGGAAAATTAGCCTTCTAATTATGGTAGCCGCATGGGGCGCTACGTCCGTGGCACAATCGCAAGATAAACCTAAGTTGGTTGTTGGCGTAGTAGTCGACCAGATGAGATATGAATACCTACATCGATTTAGTAATCACTATGGAGATGGTGGTTTTAAGCGATTATTGAAAGACGGATTTGTATTTAAAAATGCGCATTTCAACTATATACCTACTTATACTGGTCCTGGACATGCTTCAGTATATACAGGTACAACGCCCAGAGTACATGGGATAATCGCTAATGACTGGTATGATAAATACGAGAAAAGAGAGCGGTACTGTGTGGAGGATAATAATCAGAAGGGAGTAGGTGGCAAAGGAAAGGTCGGTCAGCGATCACCAAAAAATTTGAAAGCCAGTACCCTGACGGACGAATTGAGATTGTTTACTCAAAATAGAGCCAAGGTAATCGGAATAGCTATAAAAGATCGTGGAGCCATACTACCTGCAGGTCATAATCCTACTGGCGCCTATTGGTTTGATTCTGAGTCAGGAAACTTTGTTACCAGTACCTTTTACAAAAAGTCACTTCCTGAATGGTTGACCGCCTTCAACAAAAAGAAATTGGCTAAAGCCTATATGAGCCAAGGCTGGGATACTTACAAACCCACAGCCGAATATGTAGAAAGTGCGAGAGATGATCGTCCTTATGAAGCTACCGATCTGGGTGGACTTCCATCAGTATTTCCTTATGACTTTAGCAAACTTGATAAATCTACCAATATTTATAAATTGATGAGAGTTACTCCATATGGCAGTGTGATCACAACAGACGTGGCGTTAGAAGCTATTTCAGGAGAAGAGCTGGGACAGGATGATATCACGGATTTTTTGGCGATCAGCTATTCTTCACCAGACTATATAGGCCATGCCTTCGGTCCATATTCAAAGGAAATTCAGGATGCATATATTCGTCTCGATCTCGAATTGGAAAGGTTGATGAAGGCGCTTGATGACCGACTAGGAGAAGGCAACTGGAGTATGTTTCTCACTGCAGATCATGCAGTAGCCGATATTCCGGCTTATCTACAGGAGCAAGGTCAGACTACGGATTATACCTTAGCGTCAGAGCGGAAAAAAGAGATGCTCGACGCCTTGAAAGAGAAGTTTGGTTCTGACCAACTGATAGAAAATGTAAGCAATCATCAAGTATTTCTGAATAAAGAAGAGATTGGAAAAAAACAACTTGACATACAGGAGATCAAAATATTTATCATCAACAAACTGAATACCATGGAAGGTTTTAGTTCCGCTTTTGATGCGAAAACCATTGCCGGCTATGCTGGAAATGACCTGGATGTGAAATTGCTGGCAGCCGGCTTGAATAGTCAGATGTCAGGCGATATAGTATATACACTACGTGCAGGGTGGTTGTCAGACTGGCACAAGAAGAATGGAGGAACGACGCATGGTTCGGGTTATTCTTATGATACACATGTGCCTATGATCTTTTATGGATGGGGCATCAATCAGGGTAGTACCGTTACGTATCATCCAATTACGGATATAGCTCCTTCGGTAGCAACTCTACTGAATATTAAGTTTCCATCAGGTTGCACTGGTCAGCCAGCGGCGGAGCTGTTCGAATGATCGGTTTTTGAGAAATATTCCATCAGAGCTACATTCCATAGAATCAGCATCATACCATAGAAAATATCCTCGAATGGGATAGTGCCCAGTCGGAAGTTTAGGTTCTCATCGTTGTTGTACCAAACGACCTCTTCGGGAATAAACGATCCGGTGAGAATGCCGTTGGTCAACCCAAATGGAACGAGCAGAATGAGATAGGTGAAATAGAACGCACTTAGGTTCATTTTTCTTATCCATTGAAGATAAATCAGCGTGCAGCTAAGGAGTAGAAATGTGGCTGAAGTGTACCACTTGCCCCAATGAAACGCTAATAAGGTGCCAAGTAAAATCACTAGTGCTGAAGTGATCCAGTGTGAGGCGGATAAAGGAATGGGATTGATTTTGAGTCGCTGGAAGCAGTGATAGGTGAATACACAGGCATATGGAATACAAACAAAAAAAAGTATCTCTTCCAAGGGTAGATTGAAGATCGATAGTCCTACCAGATAGTCAGGATTGAAGCCCCAGACTCCCATTCGAGTAAAATATTCGTCCCAGACTAGAAAGATAAAACCTGCAATAGCCATGGCAGGAAAGAAGGCTGGCCATCTTTTATCAAATCTTAGTTTTGGGTGAAAACTAAAGACAAACGGAATTAGAATTGTGAAAAAATCAATGATGAGATACGTATAAGATTTCATCTTATTTATACTCTTTTAGGTATTTTTTTGGCACTACGAGCATACCAAAACATTCACCATCCTCTTTGCCGAGATGCTTGTGATGCACTTTGTGAGCCTTTCGAATTGACTTGAGATAGGAGTGATTCGATCTGGTGAGCCATTTGAAGCGTTGATGAATAAAGATGTCATGGATGCTAAAGTATAGAAACCCATAAAGTGTGATCCCAGCTCCGATCCAGAGCCTCAAGTCATTCATGGGGTTGTCTTTGCCAAAATAAATAAGCAAAATGCCTGGAATAGCAAATAGCAAGAAAAAGAAGTCATTGTCTTCAAACCAGCCTTTAGAAGTCTTGTCATGATGATCCTTATGGAGAAACCATAAAAATCCATGCATTACATATTTATGTGTAAACCAGGCCACAAATTCCATAAATGCGGCTGTGAGAAGTAAGACTGCAATGTTTTTGATCCAGATCATTTCTTGTAATTATTAATCACCTTGTCAACTATTTCTTTAAACCAGAAGGTATAAGCCTCTGGTCGGATATTGATATCTATGAGCAACTCATCTGTAGAGACATATTTATAGGCCGTGGCTTCGTCGGTATTAAGTGTGGGAGACTCGTCTGAGGTACCTACAAATACATGATCTAATTCGTGCTCGATCAAACCATTCTCGAAGGCAGCTTTATACTGAAATGAAAACATAAATTCGAGAACAGCCTCCATATTCAACTCTTCCTTCAGTCGACGATTGGCCGCTTCAGGAGTAGACTCATCCGGTCGGGGATGGCTACAGCAGGCATTGGTCCAAAGTCCTCCAGAATGATACTTATCAGCAGCTCGCTGCTGTAGTAGCATTCGCCCTTTCGTATTGAAGATAAAGATCGAAAATGCGCGATGCAAATGTCCTTGTCTGTGAGCTTCCAGCTTTTCGGACCTACCGATTACATTATCCTTTTCGTCTACTAGCACTACTTCTTCCATGTATTATTCTTCTGAGTTTTTTAAGTATTCATAAATTAGATTAAATGCTATAGAATCTGAAACCTCATCCAAATTTCCAGACATAAATTTCTGATCCTGTTCTATGTCATCATGATAGTTGAGAAACCAGGGTACCCTTACCTGTATAGAATGTCTCAAGTATCTCAACTCGATATCGGTTGAATCTTTTGCGATCAGCTCATCCAGTTTCTTTTTGCCTTGATTGAATTCATCTAGCTTTTTATACGGACTAAAAGCATTCTTTGCTTTCAAAAAATGAATCATCGTACAATATCCTTTTTCCGAACTCTTAGTCGTAGTATCCAATTTCTGACAGGATTCTACCAATAGTTCTAATTTCGACTTGTCAATCGCTGCATCTAAATATTGCTTTCTCAACAACTCGATGTTGTCTGTAGGAAGCCAGGCCACACATATCAATACGTTCAGAAGCATTATATCAGGTTGAGCTTGTATCTAATGATAGAATCGAACATCAACCCAAATTTAGAATAATTTGGAATTCTTATCCGTTCGTTCATCACACGATCGGGACTCAGTCTTACAATTTTGTTAAATAGACTTCTATAGTAGATATAGGCTAGATACACACCTAATTTGGCGCATTTGGGTAAGTTTTTGATTCCAATCAGTGCGGCGTCAAAATCATCGTTTATACCCTTTTCGATCATTTCCTTATCTACAGTTGTAAATTTACTCAAATCAACCTTCGGAAAGTAACTGCGTCCCAGCTCCTGGTAATCGGCCTTAAGATCTCTTAAAAAATTGACCTTTTGAAAAGCCGAGCCCAGCTTCATAGCAAACCCCTTGAGTTCTTGATAGAGCTTGTCATCTTTGTTGGTAAATACTCGAAGACACATGAGACCAACCACCTCTGCCGAACCTAAAATATAGGAGTCGAATGAATGCACATCGTGTGCCTCTTCGGTCAAGTCCATTTCCATACTTTTCAGAAAAGTATCGATTAACTCCCATTCTATGTTGTATTCGTTTACCGTGAGCTGAAAAGCATTCAGCACAGGATTAATACTGATTTTGTTTTTGATCGCTGCCTCAGTCTCTCTTCTGATTTCCTTTAGCATACTCTCCTGATCATATCCATGAAATGAATCTACAATTTCATCAGCCAGCCTCACAAATCCATAAATAGAATATATTTCATTGTGAATCCTGGAGTCTAAAAAATATATGCCCAATGAGAAACTGGTACTATATTTTCTGGTGATTAGTTTGCTTGAAGCAAGTGTTACTTCATCATAGATATGTTTCATAGGATTGGTTGTTGTAGTACGACATTAACTGCGCAGCAGCCACCTGACCTGAGATGATCGAGGGAGGTACTCCCGGTCCTGGAACCGTGAGTTGTCCGCAATAGAATAAGTTTTTAATTTTTTTGTTTCTCATTTTTGGCCTCATAAACGCGGTCTGCATTAGAGTATTGGCAAGGCCGTAGGCATTGCCCTTATATGAGTTGTAATCCTTCTTAAAGTCATTTATACAGTATGATTTTTTGAAAGAAACTCTGTCTTGAATGGATTCACGTGTCATGGTTTCCAATCTATTCATGAGCATTTCATAATACTTGTCACGAAGCTCCGTAGTATCCTCCAGGCCGGGGGCAAGTGGCATGAGTACAAACAAGTTTTCGTCACCGGCCGGAGCAACGTCTACATCGCTCTTAGACGGACAGCAAACATAGAACAAGGGTTTGTCTGGCCACTGAGGTTGATTGTATATTTGTTCGGCATGCTGATCGAAAGATTCATCAAAAAATAAATTATGATGAATGAGATTTTTGACTTTTCCTTTTACACCGAGGTAAAATATTAATGCTGAAGGCGAAAACACTCTTTTGCCCCAGTACTTCTCACTGTAGTTACTATTGCTATTTTTTAGAATGTGTTTATCAAAATGATGATAGTCGATGGATGATACCAAACCATCCATTTCATTGCCGCCTAGAGTATGCGCCAGCTTCTGTTTAATTTCTATGTTGTCTACATCAGTGCTGAAATGAAATTTAGCGCCAAGCTCAATACATAAATCGTACATGGCCGTAGCGAGTCGGTTGAATCCGCCCATGGGGTAAAAGGTGCCCTGTGCAAAACAACTATGATTCATCAAACTATACAGTGATGGTGTAGATTTGGCCGTGCCTCCCAGAAACAAAATCGGAAACTCCATAAGCGCAATTAGCCTTGGATCTTTGAAGTATTTTCTAATGTAGGAGTGAAAAGACTGCAGCACTCCAAGCTGAGCCATTTTAGCGAGTAGGGGCAAGGAAAAGAATTCAAAAATTGAATCAGATCGCTTGTACACCAAGTCGTTTATGCCAACATCATATTTGATTTTCGAATCAGCAAGTACTGCGGCCAGTTGGTCACCAGCACCTGGTTCAATCGTGTCGAATAGATTCTTTTGATCTTCTACGTTCGCTGGGATGTCTAAAAAATCTTCTTTTGAGAAGAATACTCTAAATCCTGGATCGAGCTGTTTCAGGTCAAAATAATCTGCGGCGGTTCGGTCAAACCTGTTGAAGAACCTCTCCATGACGTCAGGCATCCAGTACCAACTTGGCCCCAAATCAAATTTGAACCCATTGGCCTCCATGATTCGGCATCTTCCACCGGCTGCAGCATGATTATCGAAAACCTCTACAGCCGAGCCGTGTTTAGCCAGTGTTGCAGCAGCCGCCAATCCACTGATTCCGGCACCGAGAACTATAGACTTCTTCATATTCAAAAGTACATAATGTTTAAGAGATATAAAAAAAAGTTAGACAAATTGATCTTAATAGATTTAAAATTTCAACAAGTCATTTAATCATTATACCAGAATAGACAGAATCCTTGAAATCATAAAGGATAAGGCGCCCGTGAGATGTTGAACACAACATTGAGTTGTTTGCTTATCTCATCTGCTTTATATTAGTGCTTTTCAACCCAGCTACAGTTATTATCAAGCAGCATGAAGTTAGTTAGATTTATCTTTGCACTTATTCTCACCCTACTTTTCTTTTTTTATCTCAATTACAAGCAAGGAAAGATTCCTCCATTGGGAAAATTTCTAAGTCCATTTTCAGGTTTTTGGCAAAATGGCGAAATCAACGATTTAGATCTTCCTAATGAATTAGAGGCTGAGGAACTCAGTGCGCCAGTCATTATTAAATTCGACGACAAGTTGATCCCTCATATTTTCGCTGAAAACGAATATGATTTATATTTCGCGCAGGGTTATGTTACCGCCTTTCATAGATTATGGCAAATGGAATTTCAGGTTTTGGCCGCTGCCGGACGCACAGCAGAAATCGTAGGAGAAAGCCAGCTGGAATTTGATCGTATACAACGAAGGAAGGGGTTGACCTATGGGGCACAACGGTCTCTTGAAGCTATTCAATCAGATCCAAAGGTTACAAAAATGGTTCAAGCCTATACTGATGGCATCAACCATTGGATCAATCAACTGGACTATGACGACTATCCGATTGAATACAAATTGTTAGACTATACCCCCGAAGAATGGAGTGACCTGAAGGTGATGCTGCTCCTTAAGAATATGGCAGATATGCTATCCAGAGGAGAAAATGATCTTGAAAATACAAACGCGCTGCAGACTTTTGGAATTGAAGATTTCAATCGTTTGTTTCCTGAAACCTATTCTTCAATAGATCCTGTGATTCCTGCTGGGACCACATGGGGTTTTCCACCTAAAAGTGTCAGCAAACCTGACATTGATTTCCCCCAGGCATTTACTGGTCAAGTGATAGAAAAACCTGATCCCAGAAATGGATCAAACAATTTTGCGGTGTCTGGGTCCAGGACCATGAGTGGCAATGTACTGCTCGCCAACGAACCGGATCTGAGTTTGAATCTACCGTCGATCTGGTACGTAGTACAGCTCAATGCACCAGGAATCAATACCATGGGAGCGTCGCTGCCTGGAGCTCCAAATGTGATCATCGGATTCAATGATTCGATAGCCTGGGGCCTTACCAATGCCAAACGGGATGTGGTGGATTGGTACAATATAGAATTTAGAGATGAACGACGCGAGGAATATCGCTATGATGACAAATGGCTCAAGACGCAGAAGATGGTAGAAGAGTTCGTCGTGCGAGATGGGGACAATTTCTACGATACCATTGTCTATACGCACTACGGTCCGGTTAGCTATGATGAGTACTTTTTGGGTAATCAGGATAAAGTAAACTTTGCCATGAAATGGACGGCGCATGAAGGCTCTCATGAGCTCAGAACGTTATTCGAGGTCAATAGAGCTTCGAACTATGACGAGTTTCTTAAGGCGTTTAGATACTACACCGGGCCGCCTCAGAATTTTGCTTTTGCAAGTGTGCAGGGCGACATTGCTATGACCATACAAGGTAAGTTCCCAGTGAAATGGGAGGGACAAGGTAAGTTTCTGCTGGACGGGAAAGACTCTCGTCAGGAATGGCAAGATATTATACCATATGAGCAAAATGCAACTGTAAAAAATCCAGAGCGAGGGTTTGTAAGCTCCGCTAATCAGCATCCTGTTGATTCTACTTATCCATATTATGTCTATGATTATAAATATGAGCACTATAGAAATCGAAGGATCAATGATAGATTGAAACTTCTGCGAAATGTAAATGTCAAAGAAATGGTCCGATTGCAAAATGATAACTACAACTATCGGGCTTCTGAAAGTCTACCCATAATGCTGGACAACTTGGATACCACCAAAATGGCTGGCAACAAAGCCAAGGCATTTCATTTGCTAAAGCAATGGGATTATTTTACCGAACCAGAGTGGATAGCACCTTCCATATATCAAACCTGGTGGAACGAACTCTATGCTTTGATTTGGGATGAATTTGATGATCAGGAACTGGCCATGAGCAGGCCTCAAATTTTCCACACGATCTATATGATGCGCAATGACTCGAGCAGCAAATTCTTTGATATTCAAAACACATCACAGAATGAGACCTTGCAAGACCTGATCAATGTATCATTTGATAGAGCACTAGATTCTTTGGAGAAGTGGAAAGAAGAAAATGGACAGGAATACGTTTGGTATAAATATAAGAATACGAGAATCAAACACATCCTCGGGTTAGAGCCATTCTCTTTTGATCAGGTGAAAATCGGCGGGTATAACAATATCGTAAACGCCGCTAGTGAAAGACATGGACCAAGCTGGAGAATGGTCGTTGAGCTGGGGGCTACGGGTGTGAAAGCCTGGGGTATTTATCCTGGAAGCCAATCAGGTAATCCGGGCAATCCGACCTATGGACATATGATCGAAGATTGGGCTACCGGCAATTACTCACCCTTACTATTTCTCAGCGATAGCAATGAGGAATCCGAGCGACTAATTTTTACACATACAATTCAACCAGAAGACCAATGATATTTTTATTCAGACTCTTACTTATCGCTGTATTTACCTATCTACTGGCACTTATTTCTCCCTGGTGGTCAACTATCTTTTGCGCCGCATTGGTGGCCTTTTTCTTGCCTGGCAACAATTTTAATGCATTCTTAAGCGGATTTATGGGAGTAGGGCTAGTTTGGATGGTCATGGCATGGAAGGTGGATATTGAAACAGCTTCGATTATGTCAGCCAAAATGGTAGAATTGTTTCCAGTGGACGACAGCAACATGCTTATCATTGTCGCAGCCATTGTAGGAGGTTTTGCTGGCGCACTTGGAGCTTTCTCCGGGAATAGCTTTAGGCAACTATTTATTAAGAAAAAAGAAAAGACCTTCTATAACTAAGAAGGTCCTTTTATTCCTGAAATATTGCACTGGTGTACTAAGACTAGCTCGTCATGTCGCATGCTGGAGAATGCTATATTTCCCTAAATTCTCAGATCGGATCAATCGTCTTTTCTAACCTTGCCGCTGCTGCTCGTATCTACATAGACCTTATCAGGACTCCCGCGATAGTAGATTTTACCGCTACTACTCGCTCGACCATCGAGCAGTCCATGAACCGTCACTTCGGCTTTGCCAGAGCTGCTCACACTTATATCAGCCTCCTCGCTATCCATGTCAAATGCGGAAAGATCACCCGAACTGCTAATATCAATATCTTGATATTTGGCCTTACCTTCCAGTATTACATCAGCGCTGCTAGATATTCTGACATCAAGCTTTCTGACATTAATGATAAGATCTACACGTCCAGAACTGCTCGCCTTGATTTCAAATCTTTCTGCCGCTATCTCATCACTGCCTATGATAGATGCGGACGAACTCACTGATACTGCACTGAGATCGTCGCTATAGGTAAGGTCAATGTCGACATTTTTCGAAAAGTAATTACCTCTTTTCATGCGGATATATAGTGTGGATCCTTCAACTTTGGTTTCCACGTTTTCTGTGTCTACACCACGAGTTTCTATCTTTGCTACATTGGAAGCTCCTTTTTTCATTCTTACGTTGATCGATTCCGAGACTTTTATTTCGTCAAAGTCGCTTAGATTTCTAGTCTCGCTGGTTTGTGCTGAGGCTACTACAAAACTGGCCAGGAGAATGCCGATACAGGTTATTATCTTTTTCATCAGTCTATTTATTTTAACGGTATGAGGAAACGCCGAAGTCATAATTCAATAGTGGAAATAATATTTTACAATATGCAGACAGTCGAACATTTCATGAGTTTTGATTTTTTTGATCTAAAGACCTTACAATTTAACAAAGGTTGCATCACAATTTATTAAAGTAGTTGTTGATACATTTATTTGACTTTTTTTTGTATGCGTGCATAATAATATTCGACTATATTTGATGCTCACTCAAACTCTTATCATATGATCAAAACGTTTACATTAAAATTCCTGATTCTGGGGATTTGTTTCATGCTATATAGCATTGGTATCTATGCGCAGACAACGACCTCATGGATTACGGGTCGCGTGAATGATGCCAATGGAGAAGGTCTAATAGGCGCTTCTGTCATTGCCGTACACGAACCGACAGGTACCAGGTACGGAGTTTCGACCCGATTAGATGGTGGATATGATATTCCTAATGCTAAAATAGGCGGACCTTATTCAGTTGAAGTCTCATTCGTTGGTTTTAAGAATCAAAAAATAACCGGCGTATTTCTGACATTGGGTCAAAAGCAAAGATTGGACTTTCTGTTGGTAGAAGATGCTACAACGATCGAAGAAATTGTAATTAGCGCCAACCGTGATGACGTAATGAACAGTGAGCGAACCGGTGCTGAGACGACAATCAGTAATGATCAGCTGGTGAAATTACCAACTATTTCAAGATCGACACAAGATATATTCAGACTGACACCTTCCAATGATGGGAATGGGTTTGCAGGTAGAAGTGATCATGATACCAACTTTTCGTTGGATGGGTCCATCTTCAACAATCCTTTCGGATTGGATGCAGCTACACCAGGAGGGCAGGCTGGTGCTCAACCTATTTCGTTGGATGCGATTGACCAAATTCAGGTTTCAGTAGCCCCTTTTGATGTAACCAAGGCAGGTTTTACAGGAGCATCTGTAGATGCGGTTACTAAAAGTGGAACGAATACTGTGAAAGGAACTGTGTTTGGATTCTATAGAAACCAAGCCATGACAGGCAAAAAGGTAGACGGCACTGAAATAGAAGTTCCAGATTTGACACAATTCCAAGGGGGGTTCTCCATAGGAGGGCCGATTATCAAAAACAAACTTTTCTTCTTTGCTAATGCCGAAATTGAAAGAAGAGAAGATCTAGGACAAAACGTGGTAGCCAACAATGGAAGCAACTCAAGCGCAAGCAATGTTTCCAGAGTCTTAGAATCGGATCTGAGAGCAGTGCAAACCGCACTACGGGGCATTGGATATGATCCGGGAAGGTATCAGGGGTATACTCACAATACTGAGAATTTGAAAGCTATGCTGAAGATCAACTGGAACATCAATGACAAACATAGCCTGACAGCAACGTACAACATGCTGGATGCAAACCGTGATTTACCGGCACACCCAGAGGCCCTGATTCGAAGAGGACCGGATCAAACGACTATGCAATTTGAGAACTCGGGTTACAACATTGAAAACAAGATCCAATCTGGAATGCTGGAGCTGAACTCGATTTTTAGCAATACGGTATCAAACAAACTGCAAGTAGGTATCACTTCATTTAGAGATGCCAGAACTCCTGCAAGTGCACCTTTCCCAGATTTGAACATTGCCAACAATACTATTAATTATATCGTCGCGGGTCATGAACCTTTTTCTATTAACAATAAATTGGATCAGGATGTAATTCAGATTACCAACAACTTAAATATTTTCAAAGGTGCTCATACATTTACCGTAGGTGTTGCTTTTGAGAAATTTAGCTTCGACAACTCATTTAATCTTGGAGCTTATGGCGGATCTTTTGGCCCTCCATATGCAAGTGTCGCAGATTTTCAGACAGCGATCGATGATGGCACTATTGCTACTCAAATGGCTGATGCAGAAGCCTTGTTTAATGCCAACAACAATAACGATTCCTGGGCTCTCGCCGAAACCAATGTTGGTCAGCTATCATTCTATGGACAAGATGAATGGTCAGCAACTGACAACCTAACATTGACCTTCGGACTGAGAATGGATATGCCTCTTTACTTCGATACGGAGGATAAAATGCAGGAGAACATTGACAGAAACTGTTGTTATGACCCGAGCATTCAGTACTACGACGAAGACGGCGCACCGATAACCTTCAACTCATTAGAATTCCCTGATCAAAAACCTCTTTTCTCACCCCGATTCGGATTCAATTGGGATGTGAATGGTGACCGCTCAGTTCAACTTAGAGGCGGTACGGGTTTATTCACAGGTAGATTTCCATTTGTATGGATCGGTAATCAGGTAGCAAATCCTAACTTCTTCTTTTACACAGTATCAAGAACTGATTTTAAATTTCCTCAAGTTTGGAAAACCAATATTGGGGTAGATAAAAAGCTAGGAGAAGGGTTTACGATGAGTGCCGATTTGGTGTATTCTCGTGATGTCAATGGCATCATGGTTAGAAACTACGGGTTGATTCAGCCCACGGCTTCACTACCTGGGCAGCCCGGAAGAATGGTGTACAGTGCCACAGATAGAGCTACTGTTTTTGGCGGAGCTACCAATGCTTATGTATTGAGCAATTCTGACGTTGGTAGAAGCGTCAACGTGTCATTCGAATTGAAAAAGAACTGGACAAATGGACTTTACACCTCTGTTGCTTACAACTTCCTTGATTCTAAAGACGCATCTTCTTTGGTAGGTGAGATATCTAGCGATACGTATGATAGAAATCCAGCGATCAATAATGTAAATGCTGCAACAGCAAGTCCATCGCTATATGGTAACAGACATAGAGTCATTGGTACTGTGAATAAGAAATTTAAGTACAGCGGTGATAAAATGGCTACAACTGTATCGTTTGTTATTGAGTATGCACAAGGAGGCAGATTTTCATACACCTATGCTGGAGATATAAACAATGATGGTTCGGGTCTAAACGACTTAATTTATGTGCCATTGGATTCTGAAGTTGATCAGATGCAGTTTGATACTTTCTTCGCCACCGAGGCATCACAGCGCGCAGGTTTGAAGTCCTATCTTGCTCAAGATGATTATCTTAGTGATCGCAGAGGAAGATATGCTGAGAAGTATAGTGCTTTGAGCCCTTGGTTCTCAACTTGGGATATGAGAGTACTTCAAGACATTTATATGGGCGATCATACCTTGCAGTTAAGCTTAGATATACTTAATATTGGAAATATGATTTCTAATAAGTGGGGTGTGAGGCAATTACCGCTAAATACTTCACCGATTGGTGTGGCTGGCTTCGATGGTACCGGAGAGCCGATTTATACTTTTGATACCAACGCCAGAGAGACTTTTGTCGATGATTTTAGCTTAAGATCAAGGTGGCAATTGCAACTGGGCGTAAGATATATTTTTTAACAAAGACGCTTCATTGAGAAAAAGGTAGATAATACCTTTGGAAAGCCCCCTAGTGGGGCTTTCTTTTTTTTACTAGCTTTGCGTTTTATTCCTGTACATGAAAAAAGTTGCATTTTATACGCTGGGTTGTAAACTCAATTTCTCTGAGACCTCCACTATTTCAAGGCTCTTTGAAGAAGAAGGATATCAGAAGGTAGCATTCGAAGAATCACCCGACATCTTTGTGATCAATACATGCTCGGTCACCGAGAATGCGGATAAGAAATGTAAACAGATTGTAAAAAATGCAAAGAAGATATCTCCTCAATCTTTTGTTGTGATTATTGGGTGTTTCGCTCAATTAAAACCAAAGGAGATATCTGAAATACCTGGAGTGGATGCCGTATTAGGGGCAGCGGAGAAATTTAAACTCCTCGAACACCTCAATAATTTCGAGAAGAAGCAGGAGACGATTGTTTGTGCCTCGGAAATTTCTAACGCTACAGAGTTTAACAATGCATACTCTATTGCAGATAGGACACGTACCTTCTTGAAGGTACAGGATGGCTGCAATTATGGATGTGCGTTTTGTACCATTCCATTAGCACGTGGCAAAAGCCGTAGTGACACGATCGCCAACATTATAAAATCAGCAGAAGAAATAGCAGCGTCCGAAGTAAAGGAAGTTGTGTTGACTGGAGTCAATATTGGCGACTTTGGCGTACAAGGAGGCAGAAGGAAAGAGCGATTTTTGGAACTGATACAGGCGCTTGATCAAGTCGATGGGATCAATCGATATAGGATATCGTCGATAGAACCGAACCTGCTCAATAATCAAATCATTGAATTTGTAGCGCAGAGCAAGAAATTTGTTCCACATTTTCATATTCCATTGCAAAGCGGCAGCAACAAAATATTGAAGTTAATGAACAGGCGCTATCTGCGCGAGCTTTATGTGGAGCGTGTGGCTAAGATTAAAGAGTTAATGCCTGAAGCATGTATTGGAGTAGATGTTATTACAGGATTTCCTGGAGAATCATATGAGGATTTCCTAGATACTTATAATTTCATCAATGAATTGCCGGTGTCTTATTTGCATGTTTTTACCTATTCGGAACGGGCCAATACTCTTGCTGTGGAGATGGGTGATATAGTATCAAAAAAAGAACGTACCGAACGATCCAATATGCTACGCATCCTATCTGAAAAGAAAAAAAGAGCATTCTATGAATCACAAAGAGGTCATGAATATTCTGTGTTATTAGAAAATGACGTGAAGGATGGCTATATGTATGGGTTTACCGAGAACTATCTCAAGGTAAAAGTACCCTATGAAGAACAGCTGGTCAATCAGGTCAAAGTAGTGCGTATTGAAGATTTGGATGAGGATGGCGCATTACGTGTAGCCGATGCGGTGGCTGTGTAGGTCAAGGTTTGGCTAAAGACAAATCCAAATCAATTCCTGAGACTATAGTGGCATGACTAAAAAATCGAATTTAAGTTTGTCCCAGGAGAATTGAACAGTGCCGGAGGCATCGATATCAAAAGTCATTCTTTCTGAAGCTTCTTCTGCTGTCATTGGTTCTACTTCAAATCGTAATACATCCATAGACTGATCATAGTCGTAGGCTCCCCAAACCTCATATTTAGTGTTGAGTATGACCGTCCACTTGTCTTTTGTTGGTATGGTATACAGCGCATAGTTGCCAGCTAAAAGCGTATCTCCATTTACCAAAATATCGCCAGTAGATGAGAGCACAGTTGCTTCATTGGCACCTGTTCTCCATACCTTGTTGTATGGCACTAAATCTCCCCAGATCGTACGACCTTTTACGGCTGGTTGGCTATAGGTGATAAAAACATCAATGTCACCAAAGGTAGTGAGTGATCGAGCAGGAGGAGAGGGCCTGGAAGCGCATTTTTTTTGATAGGATTCAAACTCCTTCAAGTCTGAAGAAATGAATTTGGATGGATATTCGGGACGATAACAACCACTAATCGCCATTGGAACCACGAGCACTACAAGAAGCCTCCACCAATTATTAGAAATCATATAAGATAAACTTGCTTTCAATCTGCCAAATTAATATTTTCTTGAGTCATGTCTACGTGTAGGTCGAAAATATGTTTGCACAATTGGTTTAATATCGAAATCAAAAGAAAATATGCTTGATTATCGCACATACAATGTCTCATAATCGGTCATTTTTGAAATTTCACATTTTGTGTAACTATCAGTATACCAGATAGATAAACTGTTGGGTATATTTTTTGTTAACAAAAAAATAACGTATAACATAAAACTTGAAATTATGAGTGTAATTGGAATTGAAATCCCACGACTGGAAGAAGATCAGGACATTAGTGTTGAGGTTAAAATCAATGGAATCAAAAAACAATACAACTACCGTGTTGAAATCTTCTATTGGGAAGAGTGCCCGTTTCCAACTGAGGATAGGGTGGAGTGCATAAAAAATTTGGTATCAAGCTATGATGAGAAATGGGACCTAGCCCATATAGGAATCCCAACTGATGAGTACATTCCGATTACTTTCAGAAAAAAACGAATCTGATTCCATCAGAACTGACTTAAAATTTCTATTATTGTCATAGATTCAACCGGTTATGCAATCAGGAATTACATAACCTCAACTATATAACCACGTTCAGGCGTGGTTTTTTTGTGCCCTGCTCATCCTGAAATTAACCCGTTTATCAGAATACGACTCAGCTTCTGCATAGAATGATTATTTTAGTTAAAAACAATCATCACCATGCGCAAGATTTTCACCACATTTACCTTACTTATTGTTTCACATTTGTTGCTAGCTCAAGAGATCGATATGAGCCTCATGAAGGGCTTAAGCTTGCGTAGCATAGGACCAGCCGGAATGAGCGGCAGAGTTACTGCAATAGACGCCGTTGTGAGCAATCCGGATATTATATATGTAGGCACAGCCTCTGGTGGTCTCTGGAAATCTGAAGGAGGCGGGGTCTCCTGGACTCCTATTTTTGAGAAGGAGAAAGTGGCCTCCATAGGTGCGTTGGCTATTGATCAATCCAATCCTGATATTATCTGGGTAGGCACTGGAGAAGGCAATCCAAGAAATAGTGCAACCTCAGGTGGCGGAGTCTACAAAAGTCTTGATGGTGGTGCCTCATGGCAATATATGGGACTTGAAGGCACGAGAAACATACACCGTGTGATCATTGATCCACGAAACTCGAATACCATTTATGTAGGTGCTCAAGGGTCTGCATGGGGAGAGAGTGTAGACCGAGGTGTTTACAAATCTACGGATGGAGGAAAGTCATGGAAAAAAATCCTGTATACGAATAAAAAAACGGGAATTGGCGAACTGATTATGGACCCCAACAATCCGAATAAATTGTTTGCAGGTATGTGGGAGTTCCGAAGATGGCCCTGGTATTTTAAGTCTGGTGGTTCGGGCTCTGCGCTACATGTGACTTATGACGGTGGAGAAACCTGGAAAAAACTAACCGAAAAAGAAGGAATGCCAAAAGGTGACCTTGGCAGAATGGGGCTTGCTATTTCCAAAAACAATTCGAAGGTGGTCTACGCCTTGATCGAGTCTAAGAAAAATGCATTGTATAAATCTGAGGATGGCGGTGCAAAATGGAGCAAAGTGCAGGATAAAAACATCGGCGGAAGACCGTTTTACTATGCTGAAATAGCAGCTGATCCAGAGAATGAAAACCGTCTTTACAATATTTATTCTGAGGTAGGACTAAGTGAAGATGGAGGGAAAAACTTTAAAACACTGCTGGGATGGTCTCCAACGAGAGTGCATGGTGATTATCACGCCATTTGGATTCATCCCGAGAATCCGTCATTCGTCATTATTGGTAATGACGGTGGGTTGGCAATCTCCAGAGATAGAGCAAAGACCTTTAGATTTGTAGAGAATCTGCCCGTTGGACAGTTTTATCACATTTCGACAGACGATCAGGTGCCCTACAATATATATGGCGGAATGCAGGACAATGGCTCTTGGATAGGCCCATCAAATTCGTTGAGAAATGGAGGCATGAGAAACAGCTATTGGGACGAAATAGCGTTCGGAGATGGCTTTGACGTCGTGCCCGACCGCTCCGACTCAAGATATGCCTTTGGCATGTGGCAGGGTGGGAACCTGCTGTACATAGACCTACAAACGGGAGAGTCGCAATATATCAAACCGATACACCCTGAAGGCGAAAAGCTTCGTTTCAACTGGAATGCTGCAATTGCTCAAAGTCCACATGATGCAAATGTGATCTATTTTGGAAGCCAGTACATCCATAAGAGTTCGGACAAGGGCCAGCACTGGGAAATAATCTCACCGGATTTGACTACTAACGATGCAACCAAGCAGAAGAGCCATGAAAGTGGCGGTTTGACTATGGATGCCTCCGGTGCAGAAAACTATACTACAATTCTTGCAATTTCACCATCACCTATCGATGACAAAGTAATTTGGGTATCTACCGATGATGGCAACATTCAATTGACAAAAGATGGTGGTAAAACTTGGATCAAGTTGAACGACAGAATAAAAGGATTGAAGGCAGGTGCATGGATGCCACAGATAAAAGCCTCAAAGTATAACGCTGGAGAAGCTGTATTGGTAGTGAATGACTATCGTCGCGACGATTGGACTCCCTGGCTCTACCGAACCGCTGACTATGGAAAAACCTGGACTCGTCTGATAGATAATCAGGATATCTCTGGGTATGTATTAAGTTTTGCGCAAGATCCAAAAGAGCCAAATCTGATGTTCGTAGGCTCAGAATTTGGCTTATATGTCAGCTTCAATGCAGGCCAGTCATGGAACAAATGGAAAGAAGGCTATCCAACCGTGTCAACTTATGATCTCAAAATTCAGGAGGCTTTTGGCGACCTAGTCATAGGCACCTTTGGTCGATCCATTTGGGTGCTCGATGATATCAGGTCACTGCGTGCTTTGGCAAAGGAAGGGACTGAATTGCTAAAAAAGAATATTTATGCCTACGAAACTGCCGATGCTTATCTGTATTCTCGAAAAGAGGCAGCCGGTACCCGTTTTCAAGGAGACGCTATTTTCAAAGGAGAAGACAAAGCCAATGGTGCGCTGCTGACTTTTTCGCTTGGCAAGACATCCAAACAGGACACGACTATTAAGTCTGATACGGTATGGATCAAAGTATTCAACGAAAAAGATGAGGAAATCAGAAAGTCACTCATGGTAGGCCAGCAAGGAATGAATAGGTACAATTGGGATATGTGTCGCCGTGGCTTTCGCTCCAGTGATACAGCCAGACCTGACAAGGAGAAGCAAGATGTATCTGGTAGATGGGTGCTTCCAGGTCAATATAGAGTTCAGTTTAGATACGGGACGGATTCGGTAAGTACCAGTGTGCAAATCAAAAAGGATCCAAGAATCGACATCTCAATAGAAGAGATGACCAAAAACGCACAAACACGTGACCGTATAAACGAATATCAAATTTTAGCAACGACGGCCATAGATCAGCTGAATGAGGCTCAAAAAAGTATAGACTTGATCCTTGAAAACATGAAACGTCAGCAGATATCTAGCGATAGTTTGTCTGCTAGTGCAAAAACAATAAAAACGAAGATAAAGGAGTTGAGAGAGCTGATCAACGAGAAGGAAGATCTACAAGGATTCAACGATGACGGAATGTTAATATCCAATCGATTGTGGGTGGCTAGTTTCTACTCTCAACTTTATAGTAAAAATAATAGGACACAAGAGTTGTATGCAAAGCAACTTGGAGACCAACTTAAAGAAGTACTGGAGAAGACAAATGTTTTCTTTGATTCAGATTATAAGGATTTTCAATCTGAAGTAGATAAGCTGAATTTGAGCTTCTTCAAGTCATACGAAAAATTGGAATTGAAGGAGTAGTGAAATATTTCGCTTGGATGAGGGCGATAGTTTTCCTTTTGCATGAGACAATGTGTTTAAATAGCAATTCTAACGGATTCAGGAAAAAGTCAGGAAAAAGTTGATGAGCGGTTTATTCCAGCGCTTAGTTTACATTATTATTAGGTAAACTAAAAGCACTAAAATGATGACTTCAATAGCGATTTCGCAGGTTAAACAAAGATTCCTTCTATCTCTGATGCTGACAGTGTTTTTATGTTGTGGAGATTCGGATTCCTCCGAAGTTATGCTAAAAAGTGAACCGCCATTGGTTACAGATCATAATAGAGAGTATACCTATAGTATCCGATCTGTTTCTGATAGTAATAGCGAGCTAGTCGTAATTGAAAAGCAGATACCAAGTTGGCTTTCTTTTGATCCTGAATCCAATATTTTGTCTGGTACAGCTGGTTGGCCAAATGTTAATGAGTCTTTTCCTGTCAAATTAGATTTGCAACAAGGTGATTTGTCCTCCGAACTTTCTTATAGTATAGTTGTAGAGTTAGGTGAGATAGTTTGTGATCAAGAATTTGGAAATCCTGAAGACTCTCCCTACGTATTGCCTTATACTTTAGGCGAAACCTATACTTTTGGTCAAGTTTATTGTTCTGAAAACCCTGCTTGGGGGCATCACAATTGGTTTGCATATGATATAGATATGGGCAACGGTACAATAGTGCTAGCATCCAGAGAAGGTGAGATCATAGCTACGAAAGAGGATCAGCCTAACATAGGTGGAGATTGCAGCGGTGGTAAAGAAAATTTTGTATTCATATTGCATGATGACGGCACAGTCATGTCCTATGTGCACTTTACCACTGATGGTGTGCTTGTGGAGACAGGCGATCGAGTGGTACAAGGGCAGGAGATTGGATTGAGCGGTAATAGTGGATGTTCATCAGGTCCACATACACATGTGGCACTTTTTAAGGACAGAACCAATTTTGATAGGCAGTCAACTATCCCATTTAATTATTCGAATGCAGATGGTCCTTTGGATATGAATCAAGGCTTAGTTTTAATGGAAAACTACACCGCAAGGTAACCTATAAGGTTAGTCGCAAACTGTGATATCGGTCGTGGGATAGAGATAGGAGATGGCTGGACTCAGATATGGGATATCCAGATCGAGCCCTCTAATGATCAACAAACATCCCAAACTGGTAAGAAATACAAGAGACAACCTGTTGAGAGTAACTAGAGAAAAACCTTTAAGTGCCCGTCCGGAGAGTGCCATAAACAACATGGCTGGAAACGTACCGAGACCGAATACAATCATATAGAGTAAGCCGTTGCCCAGATTGGCTGTAGTCAATGCACCAGCAACTGCAGCATAGACCAATCCGCATGGAAGAAAACCATTGAGAGAACCAAGTAAGAATGAGCTGAGTAATCCGCTGCTTTTAAGCCAGCGGCTGAGGTAAGATTTCAGATATTGTGTGACATTGTACATCGGTCGGTAAAGCTTGCCTTTTGCCGAGCTGCCCAGCCCTAAGGCCAGTACAATCATGAAAAGCCCCATACCGATAGAGAATGCCTGCTGATAGCTCCCAAGAAAAATGAGCTCCCCTAATAACCCGAATACCAATCCGATGATCGCATAAGTGCAAATGCGTCCGAAGTTATACAAAAGACGGCTGGTGAGGAAACGACTCAAGGTCTGCTGACCAGACATAGCCAGAACAATGGGTCCACACATGACTACACAATGTAGACTACCTACAAATCCCAGAAAAAGGGCCGTCCAGTACATTACAAAACTATTCTTTGTTCTGAAAAGTATTCTTTGTCACCAGCAGTCCAACGAAGCTTTGTTTTCCATAATCCACGGCCGAAACCCGAAATCGAAAAAGCCTGTTTATTTTCATTGTCAAGCTTGATCTTCATCCTCTGGTCTACGGCGTGATCAGATGGTCTGAAGAAATGGATCTCTCCGCTGTTCATAAGGTCCGCGAGCTCAGACGGAAAAATAAGTATGATTTGATCTGTGGTTTTTACTATTTCTGGTTTTAGGGCTAGATCCTGATAGTTTTGAATTCTGTCTATTTGATCTTGATATGCCAGTTCTTCCTCATAATAGTTTGGATCTACAAGATTCACATCATGTTTCATGGAAATCACCACCATGGTAATAATCAGCCCTGCAAATAGAACAAATGCAACTACAATACTTTTTCCCCAATTCATGATTTCATTTTTACAGGACCTAAAAATTTGGTATCAATCTCTTCAATCAATTCACCGGCGCCAAACACACCAATGATTATTGTTGTCTTCGTCTTATTAATTTCACCCATAGGCATATTTATAAAAAACACACCTTCATACTTGTCGTTGGCCGGAATAATAATCCGCTGTGTGCCCACACGACTGATGACTGCCTTGGGATTGTTCATTACCCTCAGTTCGAGTTCCATATCTTCATATGTTTTGTTTACAAACTGAATATTATAAAGATTGGAGATTTGACCGTCATCTGTTTTCTGATACAAAGTGCCAGGTACTTTCAAAACGGTAATTTCCACATCAGATCTCGATATGAGCATGAAGGATAAGAAACTGATCATAGCGATGAGGACGACAGAGTACCCCGCGACCCTCGGTGTGAATAATTTCTTCTGCCCGGTTTCGATGGCTGTATGAGAGGAAAGCCTGATAAGGCCCTCTGGTTTGTTTATTTTGGTCATCACTTCATCACAAGCATCCATACATGCTGTACAATTAACACATTCGAGCTGCGTACCATTTCTGATGTCAATACCAGTAGGGCAGGCGTGTACACACAAATTACAATCGATACAATCACCAGCATCCTGCTTAGGATCGGCCTTCTTCAATTTGGTACGAGGTTCGCCACGCAGCCAGTCATACATCACCGCCATGGTGTCTTTTACAATCAATACACCTTGGAGCCTTCCATAGGGGCACACTGCTGTGCAAGCTTGTTCTCGGAAATAGGCAAAGACCCAATAGAAGACGCCTGTAAATGCCATCAAACCAATAAAACCGCTCATATGCTCAGTAGGTGGCTGAGAAACAATAACTTTCACTTCTTCTATACCTATCAGGTATGCCATCACTGTGTGAGAGATCAGTATTGAAATCGCAAGAAAGATGAACTGTTTGAGTGATTTTTTCCAAATCTTCTTGAAATTCCACGGTGCAGCATTCAGCTTTCTTTGTTGATTGGCATCGCCTTCTATCCAATATTCAATTTTTCGAAATACCATTTCCATAAACAGCGTTTGTGGACATGCCCATCCGCACCACACACGTCCGAAGGCAACGGTAAATAGAATAATAAAAACAAAAAAGGTCACGGCCAAAAGAGCCAATAAAAAGAAATCCTGGGGCCAGAATGCCTGTCCCAGGATTACAAATTTTCGTTCGAAGATGTTTAGCAAAAGCAGGGGATGTCCACCGATTTTGATAAATGGCCCACTGAAAAGTAAACCAAGCAAAACTACAGTGACCAGAATTCGGTAATTATGATACCTGCCCTTAGGCTTTTTAGGATAAATCCAAATTCGCTTTCCCGACTCGTCTACCGTCGCTATTGTGTCGCGGTACTCCTCCTCAAACTCATAATGGTTCTCCATAGTATTACTCAGCAGCTTCCGATTCGCTTGTTTCTGAATCGATGCTCTCTTCTTTGTAAAGCTCTCCCTGAGGAGCTTTGGCATTATCAGGATTAGTACCCCTCAGTGTTTGTATATAGGAAGTTACATCATTCATTTTAGATGGAGACAATACGTCTCCCCAAGCGATCATTCCTTTGTCTGGTACACCGTTTTTGATGGTGTTGTATACATCCTGTATACTGCCGCCGTGCAACCAATAGTCGTCTGTGAGATTAGGGCCTATACCGCCTTCACCGCCAGCTTTATGGCAGGCTATACAGTTTCTTTCATATACGATTTTTCCGCTGTTTAGTACCGCAGGATCATCAGTGAAGACAATATTGGATTCATCGATACTACTTCCTGCTTCTGCAGTTTTCATATTGGATTGAGCCTTTGCCATAGCGATTTCATACTCTTCCGTTTGCAAAGGAAGACTTCCGCTGATGTGGTACATAAACATATAGACCACCGCAAAAACGATAGAGGCATAAAACATATATGTCCACCAGGGTGGCAGATGATTGTCCAGCTCTCTGATTCCATCATAATTGTGATCAAGCTCAACTGTAGATTCTTGCTCGATTGGAACGGCATCTGTTAGGCTCGCATAAAATTTGGACCACATGCCAGGTTCTTCGACAAAGGGCACACCTTTTTCTTTGGCTCTTCTCAATCCATCTTCACGAACCATTACTCTTAGAATTGAGAGCAGATAGAAGGCCACAATGAGCACTACTATCATCACAACCAATACCAGCGATATTACAATCATGGTCGTCTCTTCTCCTGAGAGGTTGAACGTTTCGGATTGTGCGGATGAGGTATGTCCTGTAATCAGCAACATCAAAAATATCCCAAGTCCCTTCATATATTTTTTAAAAGTATTCATATCATTAAGATTTAGGTGTTTTGGAAATGGGTAAATTTTTCATTTCATCGATATAAGAATTATCTACGCCTTTGAATACCCACCAAAGGAGGCCTACAAAGAAGATAAAAAAGATGGTCAAGGAAATAATTGGCCATATTTCCACACCATTCACTTGTTCGAAATAGTATTTAAACATAATTTTTTCCTTTATTCTTTTACAGTTATATCCTTACCTAACCTTTGTAGATAGGCAATCAATGCAATGATCTCGGCATCGCCAGAAATATCGACGTCCTCAGCAGCGAGATTATCAGTAATTGTTTTAGCCTGAGCCTCAAGGTCGGTATTCGCGGTATCTTCGTATCCTTCTGCATATGGGACACCAACTGTCCTCAGTGCATTGATCTTACCAGCGGTCAATTCTTTATCTATGGTCTGTTCAAATAGCCATGGATATGGCGGCATGATAGAGCCTTCAGATACTTGGGCAGGATCTAGCATATGATAAAAATGCCACGAATCTGATTTTTTCAGCTTGCCTACGCCTTCACGTGCGAGATCTGGTCCGGTTCTTTTAGATCCCCATAAGAATGGGTGATCATATACAAATTCCCCGGCTTTGGAATACTCACCATAGCGCTCAGTTTCAGATCTGAATGGTCGGATCATTTGAGAGTGACAATTGTTGCACCCTTCCCTTATATAGATATCACGTCCGTGGAGTTCAAGTGGGGTATAGGGTTTGACAGAAGCTATAGTTGGAACATTTGATTTAATTAGGAAAGTAGGAACCAACTCGATAATACCTCCAATGAGTATGGCTATCAAAGACAGCATTGTAAAGAGTACTGGCTTTCTTTCCAGTACGCTGTGCCAATGGCCACCAGTGATTACCTTTTTCTCAAGTGCAGGTGCCTCAGCATCTTCATTAGGAATAAATGACCCTGTACCTGCAGTTTTGATCAAATTATAGATCATTAGAATGACACCTACTAAGTACAATGAACCACCAACCGCTCGTAGCATGTACATTGGTAATATCTGTACTACAGTCTCAAGGAAGTTTTTGTATACCAGGAAGCCTTCTGCATCAAACTGCTTCCACATAGAAGCCTGAGTAATACCGGCGATGTACAGTGGCAGTGCATAGAATATGATTCCCAGTGTACCTAACCAGAAATGTGTATTGGCCAGATTTCTTGAGAACAGCGAAGTGTTCCACATTTTAGGGATTAACCAGTAGAACATTCCAAAAATCAGGAATCCATTCCATCCAAGTCCACCGATGTGGACGTGAGCCACAATCCAATCTGTGTAATGGGCAATAGCACTCACATTTTTTAGCGAAAGCATAGGCCCTTCAAATGTGGCCATACCATATGCGGTAACCGCCACCACCATAAATTTCAAAACAGGATCTTCGCGTACGCGATCCCAAGCACCTCTTAGGGTCATCAAGCCGTTGAGCATGCCACCCCAGGACGGAGCGATGAGCATGATAGAGAAGACTACACCCAGAGACTGAGCCCAGTCTGGAAGAGAAGTGTATAGCAAATGGTGAGGTCCAGCCCATATATATATAAATATGAGAGACCAGAAATGTATGATCGACAATCGGTAAGAGTATACCGGTCGATTGGCCGCCTTAGGTAGATAATAGTACATGATGCCCAGAAATGGGGTAGTCAGGAAGAAAGCCACTGCATTGTGACCATACCACCACTGAACTAATGCGTCCTGTACGCCTGCGTACCACGAATAACTTTTCATAAACGTCACGGGTATTTCTACCGAGTTGACGATGTGCAATACAGCCACAGTCACGAAAGTGGCGATATAAAACCAAATCGCAACATACATGTGTCTTTCTCGTCGCTTTATGATAGTGCCGATCATGTTGATACCAAACACCACCCATATGAGTGCAATCGCAATGTCAATAGGCCACTCAAGCTCAGCGTATTCCTTACTGGTAGTGTATCCCATCGGCAGCGAAATCGCAGCGGCAAGAATGATGAGCTGCCAACCCCAAAAATGAACCCATGAAAGAGTATCATTGAACATTCTGGTTTTGAGCAGTCGCTGCATCGAATAATAGACTCCGGCGAACATGGCATTACCCACAAAAGCGAAAATCACAGCATTGGTATGCAGTGGTCTGACTCGCCCAAATGTGGTGTATTGTAGATCGAAATTGAATGCTGGATAAAATAGCTGAATGGCTGCTGTAAGCCCTGCTAGCATTGCAACAACTCCAAAGACTATGGATGCAATGGTGAAGTACTTGACAATTTTATTGTCATAACTAAATTTTTCGAGTTCCATATGAGGCGTTTGATTTTATAATTTGCGACTAATTTAGAATAGAATTTTGCTTGATAATATTTTTGATATCATTCAGATTCATGATTTATATCATGTTAAATGATTTGCATAAATCAATGATGATTTAGTATTGCATTGTGATGAATTCTCGCTTTTCAATTGACCAACTCTCACTTGTAAAATTTGAACCAATAAATGATTGGCCCTAGTAGCGGCAGGAGTATGACAATGGCAAACCAAATGACTTTTTGGTTGGTATTTAGGCTACTTTGTGCGACAGAAATAAGAGCCCATATGGCAAAAGATGCCGCAATTACTGCGAGAATCGTGGTCATGATTTTAGGGTTTTTTCGTGAATGGTCATCAGTGGCTTGTCTATGTGTAAAGCCATAGACTTGGTGTTGCTGGTTTTAAGCAACCGCTGCACTACTGAATGATTCTTTGGTAACATAAAGAGCATATCGAGATCTAAATCTTTAATGGCTTCCAATAGAATTTCATTAAGCGGTCGGCTATCGGTATAGGTGTGATAGGACTGCTTGAGTTCCTTAAAATAATCAGAAATACTCACTTTTATGTCATCATAAACAAAAAGCTTATGGTGTTTTGTAGTGACATTTAGAAAACATAAACTGGATTCGTAGAGCAAAGCAAAAGTGCGTAAAGGGTCCAGCAACTCGGGATCACCAAAATCAGAATAATCAATGGCTACACCTATTCGTCTGAATGCCTTGATTTTGCTATTTTCAGGTACGACTATCACCGGAGCCTTACTTCTGTCTATCATGTCGGTACTGTTGCTGCCCAATACATTGACAAGCCAGTCATGTTGGGATTTGGTACCAGTCACGATCAGATCAGACCTATTTTGCAACGCACAACTGTAGATTGCATCGTGAAGCGGAGCATTGTATTTGCTCATCTCCACCTGAGTATTTTTCAAATCAGTCTGCTGTTTCAACTCTTCAAACTGTTCGTCGATCAATTGATGATAATCATTGAGCAGTGGCTGAACCACCGCTGCGGCTCCCACCATTTCTGCATGAAGATGTGGAAGATGAGTTACGCAGACCAAATCGATCGACGCACCCGTTCTATCCGCAATTTCCAATGCCATGTTAAATGCATTTTTTGCGCAATCTGAGAAGTCCATTGGGACCAGGATTTTTTTATATTCCATGGCATATTATTTTATACTGCAGGTCCATACAGGTAGGTTAGAATGGTTGACCACATCTTCTGCCACGCTTCCCGCAAATAGGTGGAGTAGGCCCTTGTGACTATGGGTACTCATAGCAATCATATCGGCGTTGATTTGCCAGCCATAGGATAATATCCCGTCCTCAGGCTTAAATGCTTTCACCACATGGACTTCATAATTGCTAAGCGCATGATCTTTGGCGATTGTTTCCAATCGCTCTTTACCAAGGTCTTCGTTGATTGAGTTGTATGGAGTTTCTACCCATACCAGATGAATTTTGGCGCCAAACATTTCCTGATACTCTACAAACGTATCCAGTACATCTCCATGAGAGCCATCCAGATCAGATGCGAAAATGATGTTTTTGATTTCTTTAAAATCACATTTGCTGTGGATAGCAAGAACAGGGCAATGTGCATTCCTTACAATTTTTTCAGTATTTGATCCTACCAATAATTCTTTCAGTCCGGTTGCACCTTTTGTGCCCATTACGATCAGGTCAGCTTGTACATTTTCTATTTCGCTTGTGATCCCATCATAAGGATTACCCATGAGCATGACCGGATCTATTTCAACCCGATTAGTGTATGGTTCAATGGCCAAATTCAATGTTTCCTTCGCTTTATTAATAAGTTCCAAAGTGAAGATTTTGTCCATCGGGTCGTAACTTTCAATTTCACCGCTCACGTTGAATGTCGTAGCTAAAGGATATTCAATCACATGAATCAGCTTAATCTTTGCCTTTTGTGTTTCAGCAATTTGAACAGCAAAATCGAGTGCTGCTTTTGCAAAATCACTTTTGTCATATGGTACTGCTATAGTTTGCATGGTTCTTGTTGATTTTATTCTCAAGTACTAATTTATGCGGCCGGGCTTAGGTTTACTGTGAGCAATCTCAAGGCATAATATGACCTTGATCATATACTAAATCGTCAAACTAAACTTAGGCCTTGGTTCTGTTTTATTCCATAAATGTATATCTATCGACATACACGCATTTCGGACAAAAGCACGTCCTTTATCTGTCACGCGAATACTATTAGGTGTACAAACTACCAAGCCATCTTTTTTCATTTCTAAAAGCCTATCTTTGCCGCTTTCGAGGAATCTGGCTCCAGGTTCATCAGGATTCCAGTCGGTATGAAATTTACACATGAGTTGAGTGATGTGTCGTCTAATAAAAAGCTCCTCTTTAGAAAGGATATGCGTTTTGAATATAGGAAACTGTCTTTGCTCCACCACCTTTTTATATTCCTCAACCTTTTTTAGGTTCTGCCCATAGGCATTCCAGGAATCACCTATCGCAGAGACACCAAGCCCTATAGACAGCTGACTGTGGCTGGTGGTATAGCCCATGAAATTCCGATGCATTTTACCTTTAATAGCTGATTGAAATAGTGCATCATCAGGCAATGAAAAGTGATCCATTCCTATCTCGCAATATCCGATTTCGGTGAGCAAATTTTTGCCTAGTTCATATAAGTTGCGTTTTTCTTCATTGCTTGGCAAGTCCTCCTCCGTAAACATTCGCTGTCCCGGCTTGACCCACGGCACATGTGCATAGCTGTAGAATGCAATTCTATCTGGTTTTAGATGCTGTACCTTATTGAACGTATCTTTGATGCTTGATGCGGATTGCAAAGGCAACCCATAGATCAGATCAAAATTGATTGATTCATAACCAATTTCTCTAGCCAGATCTACTACATTTTTAACCTGCTCATAAGTCTGTACCCGGTTGATGATTTTTTGTACTACAGGGTCAAAGTCCTGAATACCAAAGCTCACTCTACGAAATCCTAAATCGTAAAGCGTATGTAGATGGGCAGATGATGTATTGTTAGGATGGGCTTCAAAGCCAAATTCTGCATCTTTTCGGACGACCACTGTTTGCTTAATACCTTCTATCAATCTTCGAAGGTTGTCTGGACTAAAGAAGGTCGGAGTGCCTCCGCCTAAATGAATCTCCGCAATCTCTGGTACCTCCTGAAACAACGAGAGGTATAGATTCCACTCTTTGAGCACCGTGTCAATGTATGGTTTCTCTACCGCATGATTGATTGTAATTCGTGTGGTGCATCCACAGTAAGTACACAAGCTTTCGCAATACGGCAGATGTATATATAGACTTATTCCCTTGGCCTTATTAGTGATGTCAAACGTATGTTTGATTCGGTTTTTCCATTCCTCTAGATCCAACTCTTCTTTCCAAAAAGGTACGGTTGGATAGCTCGTATAGCGTGGCCCGGGTACGTTATATTTTCTAATGAGTTCGGTTGACATGCTGATTTAAGTTTGCAGCAAAACAAACAAATCAATTATCGACACCTAAAGTGATGAGTCATCTGAAAACATGATCTACATCATTTGTTTTCTGTTTGACTATTAGTCTGAGACTTTGGTTTATCGTCGTATAATATTCGCATGGATGGAGAATCTGTATCATCGTACTGATCAGACTTTACAGACCATATAAAAAGAGCAAGAAACAATAGAGCGATAAATAGGCTGACAATGATAAGTATGACGAGTATTTTCATTTGAATGATAAATATTTATAACTTAAATATTTGACGCCTAAAGTTGATAAAAGTACTACTGAAATACTACTCAAAGGCATAAGTATAGCGGCGATTACAGGAGTGATATATCCTGCCACAGCCAGGGACAAACCGATGATGTTGTAGAGGAAAGATACAACAAATCCCGCCAGGATAATAGATTTTGATTTGCGCACTAATGTCAAAAATCTGGGCAAATTGATCAGCTGATCACCCATCAAAATGACATCGCTGGCAGGAGTGAAGCTGGACATATTTTCTGTAATAGAAACACCCAGGTGACAGGATTTTAACGCTCCTGCATCATTTAGTCCATCGCCTATCATCATTGTCCTTTCCTTTGATTCGTATTGCTGAATCATATGTAGCTTTTCTTCAGGACTTTGGTTGAACGACATCGGAGTATCATTGGGAAAATACTGACCGAGATTTTTTTCTTCATTATTGTTGTCACCGGAGAGCACAGCTAAATGATAACGGTTCGTTAGCTGATCAATCATCGATTTCAATCCATTTCTGTAATTATTTTTAATCAAATAATAACCTTTATATACGCCATCTATTTTTACTGATAAAACTGATCCGTCTATATCGCTAATTGGCTGATCAGTAAACTTAGGCGAGCCTATCATTGTATAAACGTCCCCTGTTTTTCCTTGTATACCCGAGCCTCTTATTTCATTGAATTCGGAGATCTGGCATGATACGCCATGGTTCAAATGAGCAGCAAGCTGCTGACTTAGTGGATGGATGGATTGATTGGCTAAAGCAGACAGGTAAGATTGCTCTTGCTCATTAAGCGTATCACCCTGCCATATTATATTTTCTTTGGACCCTGCTGTAATGGTTCCGGTTTTATCGAAGACGATCTTTCGAATGTCCCAGAGCTTTTCAATTACAGGTGTTCCTTTGAGATACATCTTATGTTTGCCTAATACATTCATAGTAGTGCTTAGCGTAAACGGTGCGGCCAATGCTAAGGCACAGGGGCATGCTACAATCAGAACAGAGGAAATAACGAATAATACTTTCGAGCTGTCCACGACCATCCAGTACAGCCCCGCTATCACAGCAATCAGCAATACAATGGGTGTGAAATAGGTGCTAATTTTATCAATCAGTGATGGGGAAGGGTTGGCTACAGCTTCATCAAAAGATGCATGATTCCATAGCTGAGTCAGGTAGCTTTGTGAAACCGCTTTGATGACTCTCATTTGCACGGCAGCGCCTTTCACTCTCCCTCCGGCGAAGATCTTATCACCTTCGGTAATCTGCACAGGGCTGGACTCACCCGAGACAAAACTATAGTCCAATAATGCCATTTTACTCATAAGGATAGCGTCGCACGGAATGATTTCATCATTTCTAACCTCTATGAGGTCATTTACTTCTAGTCTGGAAACCAGAGTGCTCTTTTTTGCCAATCCAATGATTTTTTGAACTGCCAAAGGAAAATAAGACTTGAAATTTCTATCGAAGGATAGACCTTCGTAGGTGCGGTCCTGAACCCATCTACCAATAAGTAGAAAAAAAACCAGCGCGGCAAGTGAGTCAAGATAGCCACCGCCGGACTGACTGAGTATTTCATACAGGCTTCGTCCAAATAGGGCTGTGATACCTATGGCGATAGGCAAGTCTATGTTTAATAGCCCCTTTTTCAATCCACCCAGAGCGGACAGATAAAATTCACTAGAACAATAAAAAAGAACCGGCAGAGATAGCAGAAGGCTGATATAAGTGAAATAGGAGATAAACTCTGAATCCATTTCTATTCCCAGATAATCAGGAAAGGCAAGAAGCATAATATTACCAAAACAAAAACCGGCGATACCAATTTTAAGATATTTGTTTTTGTTACTCGAGACGCTCTGCTCTCCACTATTATGCAGTGAGATTTCGGGTTCATAGCTAAGTTGGTACAGTAGCTCTACTACCTTTCTAAGTGTTGTTTTTGACGGATTGAAATCGACATGAAGCCTCTTTTTGGAGAAATTGATCTTTGAATGAATGATACCCTCATCAAATCGACGAATGTTTTCGAGCAACCAAATACAGCTGCTGCAGTGTATAGAAGGAATATTGAAAGTGATTTTGGACAGTGTGTCAGATTGAAAATCCAATAAATGACTGACCACTTCGTCCTCCTCTAGAAACAGGTACTTATCGCGAGTGAAGTGTCGCAGCTGATTGCCAGGATTGTTCTCAAAGCTGTAGTACTCACATAGATCTTTCTCACTGAGCAACTCAAAAACTGTCTGACAGCCGAAACAGCAAAACGACCGCTCATCGTGCCATATGGGCTGGGAATCGCAGTCTTCTCCACAATGATAGCAGGTAGTTTTTTCCTTGGTAAGTGAGTCTCTCAATCTTCTATTTTAAAATATAAATTTAATGATTCCAGTTTAGATACAGGCTTACATTGGCATTACCTTGTAGGATAAATTTGAGTTTGATTCCAATTCACGCATATACTCAATCCAATTGTCATTGAAACTGTCTTTTGAAATCTCATGTATGGATAATGGAATCTCTTTTTCCGGGTTGATCGTCTCTGGAATAAGCAAAATAGGTGCACAACCCAGTTCAATTAAATCAGCAAGAACTGCGTGTTCTTTGTTTTGTTTGAATGTATAGAGAATCATGTCAATTTTGGATTCGCTGCATATCGTATTGATGCAATTGACCATAAAACCCACCTCCATTCTAAATTCAATTTCTGACGCTTTAGAAAGCTCTATTAGATCCTGATTAAACTCCTGAAATGTAGTTGAAAGCTCTTTTTCCAGTCTCTTTTTTAAATCCCTCGGCGCATATCGATAGTCACTAAACTCATCTGAAATCAATCTAAATGAATGAAACATTAAAATATGATCATTTTTATATTCCTCTTCGATTAATGCATATTTCACCACAGCCTTGGAGGCGGGAGAAAAATCAATAGGTATGAGTAGCCTGCGAGCTGAGTTCATTGATTCCAATTCAGTTTAACTCAAAATTACCAATAGAGTCACCTCAGCATCATGGCAATGATCAGCGAATTTTATGATAAAAATCAGTTTTTCAATTTATCATTACATCTACTTTTGGAACCAGAATAAGGAAGGACCATGTTAGATCAGAATACCAACACTTTTCAGAGTATTTTTTATTCCTGTGTAGAAGGTATCCTTGTGGTAAATCATGGTGTAATAGAACTGGCAAACCCACAATGCGAAGAACTGTTTGGGTATACGCCTGGCGAGCTCAATGGAATGAGGATTGAATCACTCATGCCCGCTGACCTTAGGTCCAATCATGAAAAGAATAGATTAGCATATGATAGTAATCCTGAGCCTAGACAAATGGGTGTAGGAAGAGATTTGGTAGCCTTAAAAAAGAACGGAGATACCTTTCCCGTAGAGATTAGTTTGAATGTGGCGCAAGTAGACAAAAAGAATGTAACGGTAGCTCATATCATTGATATCTCCCGAAGAAAGGAGGCAGAAAAAGAGCTTAAACGAAGTGAAGAGCAACTTTTGAAGTATGCTGCCGAGCTTGAGCAAAGGGTGCAAGACCGGACCAGGAAATTGAATGAAGCCATCGAAGAATTAAAAAAGTCCAACGGCGAGCTCGAAGAACAAATGAAAGAAAGGGTGAAGGCCGAAAACGAAGCTCGAATTGCACTGGAAAGAGAGAAGGAGCTAAGCGAACTCAAAACGCGTTTTGTTTCTATGGCGTCTCACGAGTTTCGAACACCGCTAAGTGCGGTTCTTTCATCGGTATCGTTGATCGGAAAATACATCACAGATGAAAACAAGGATAAAAAACTAAAACACATCAATAGAATAAAGTCGAGTGTCGGGGAGTTGACTGGCATTCTCAATGATTTTTTATCTATGGACAGGTTGGATGCTGGGAAAATGAACATCTCTCCACAAACGATAGTGATTTGTGATTTCCTCAACGAAATCGCTGAGGAAATGCGCCAGCTGATGAAAAGCAATCAGAAGCTAGAGTTAATTTGTGAGCATCCGGAAGCTCAGTTTTCTACAGACACACAGATATTAAAGCAAGGTATCGTTAATCTCCTGTCTAATGCTATTAAGTATTCTCCAGAAGGATCTGTGATTACACTGAAAGTAGTCGTTGAATCTGGATATCTGACCATCGAGGTCATAGATCAGGGTATTGGTATACCAAAGGCAGATCAAAAACATCTGTTTGATAAGTTCTTCAGGGCGCATAATGCAGCCCATATTCAAGGGACTGGCTTAGGATTGAATATTGTATTGAAGTATCTTGAATTAATAAATGGTGAAATTACCTTTGTGAGTCAAGAAGGGAAAGGCTCTACCTTCAAAATAAAATTAAAAGCTATTGAAAATGAATAAAATCTTATTGATAGAGGATAATGTAGAAGTAAGAGAGAATACAGCCGAAATTCTTGAATTATCCGGCTATGAAGTAAAAACTGCTACAAATGGAAAAGAAGGCCTTGAAGAGTTGAAAGTTGAACACCCAGACCTTATTATTTGCGATATTATGATGCCGGAATTGGACGGATATGGCGTGCTACATATCATCTCCAAAAACCCTTCTACAGCTCATATTCCATTTATATTTCTTACTGCAAAGGTGGAAAAATCCGACATGAGAAAAGGAATGAATCTAGGGGCTGATGATTATCTGACCAAACCCTTCGATGATATTGAGCTGCTCGGTGCTGTAGAAGCACGGCTGAAAAGAACTAAACAAATTCAAAGCGAATATGACGCAAATATTTCTGGCCTGGACAACTTCTTCAATGATGCGCGTGAGATAGAAAGCTTAAAGGAGATGTCAAAAGAAAAACGTATCAGACATCATAAGAAAAAGACCAACCTCTATTTTCAGGGTGATTATCCTAACTATCTAATCTTTATTAATAAGGGCAAGATTAAAACCTACAAAACCAATAAGGATGGGAAGGAGCTGATTACTGGACTGTACGGATCTGGAGATTTTATAGGTTTCCATGACCTTATCACTCAGTCCGACCATTCAGATTCTGCCATGGCCATTGAGGATAGCGAATCCTACTACATCCCTAAAGATGATTTCCTAAAATTGATTTATAAAGATCGCTCTGTAGCTTCTAAGTTTATAAAAATACTTTCCGGAAATCTTAAAGATCAGGAGGAGAAAATGCTGCACATCGCCTATAACTCTGTGCGTCAGCGAGTAGCGGAAGCGCTGCTCACCGTTCAGAAAAATTATGGGTCTGAACAAAAAAGATTTCAGTTTTCGCGTGAAGACCTTTCTAATATTGTAGGTACCTCTCCTGAATCAGTCATTCGAACCTTGTCAGACTTCAAAAAAGAGAATCTAATTGAAATCAAGTCAAACCAAATCACTCTTGTGGATACCGATGAGCTCGGTACAATTATTTCTCGTGGATATTAATAGTACTTGTAGCTATGGAGTTTGATAAAAATGAGGTCAAGAAAAAAATTAAGGAAGAGCTGATTAAAGTAAAAGAGAACATCATAACCCTCAAAGATCTTACCCAACCAATATCTCCTGAAAATGCAATCGGAAGAGTAAGCAGAATGGACGCGATCAACAACAAAAGCATCAATGAGGCGTCGCTAGCGCAGTCTGAAGATAAACTGAAAAAGTTGGAGTCTGCACTTGAACGCATTGATGACAAAGAATTTGGCCTTTGTGTAAGATGCAAAAAACCTATACCCCTAGGGCGAATTATGTTGATGCCGCAATCAAATAAGTGTGTAAATTGCGCCTAATTTTTTGGACAAATTAATCAAGTACATGACATTACAAGTAGGAGACATTGCTCCCGATTTTGAGGCAAAGATTCAAGACGGTTCAACAGTAAAATTATCCGATTACCTAGGCAAAAAGACGGTTCTTTATTTCTATCCAAAGGACAATACACCCGGTTGTACAGCACAATCCTGTAATCTACGGGACAACCATGAAGAGCTCCAAAAAAAGGGTTATGTAGTATTGGGCATAAGCACTGACACCGAGAAATCACATGTTAAGTTTATTGATAAGTACGAATTGCCATTTGACTTGATTTCTGACCCAGACAAAAAGGTCCATGATCTATACGGCACGTGGGCAGAAAAACAAATGTATGGGCGAAAATATATGGGAACCGTCAGGACTACATTTCTGATAGATGAAAACGGAAAAATATCAGAGATCATAGGCAAGGTGAAGACCAAAGATCATACTAGTCAAATACTAGGATAAGTCAATTTAGTAAATTGTACTTTTCGGTCTAAAATTTATAATTTTAAGGCTTTTTTTTGTACAATTGCGATATTTTTGAAAACACAATTGAATAGATTTTCAATTAATTCCACCAGTTTTTAGCTCGTTTTCCTTTTTTCGTAGAAAATATATGGGCATTCGTCCAATAATTTCCTTTTTGGAGGCGAAAGAGAATTAATATTGGATCGAAGTTTACAAGTCAGCGCACAATGAGAAAGATAGTTTCAGCAGCAATCTTATGCTTATGGTCATTTTATGTGTATTCGGAAGGCTCTAAAAACCTTACCCCAGCGAATACCGGTACGGCCACAGGCACCAATACCTTCATAGGATATCTAGAACACGATGTCAATGCCGGAGGCATAGACACACGAAATTTTTTCGATCCCCAGGCACCGGTGAACGAACGAGTCTATGTCTACATAAATGATGGAGAGACACTCTACTGGGGGCTCAACCGGTTCTCAGCCGGTGCTACCAATGAACAATTAACCGTTGCACTTTTTGAAATTGGTGAAACGCCAGGAGTAGATGCGCCAGTCGCCACATGGTTGTTGGACGATGACGAAGGCACTACTGATAATTCCACATTTGTTGACGGTTCAGGAGTGATTCATACCTACGCGGAGGCTACAGCTGGTCCATTAGCTGTGGTAGGAGCCGGGGGATACGATGCCAACTCATACACGAACAACACTGGATTAGATCAAGACTTCTTTATTATTTTCCTTCAAGCCGACGGAGGTCCTAACGCCGGATATACCAACGATATAGATGCCCGAAGTCAGTATGATCTTTGGGATTTTTCTGTATATGATGGATCTGAAGAAAAAACAGGAAGACTACATGGAAGAAAATTAAGCTTTAGCGCAAATGGAGGTACAAATGTACTGTCTACTGAATTTCAACTCTATTCACTGATTCCTTCAACTGTAGGTGGAGTCGATGCCGGATACTATGTCAAAGAATTGGATTTGTCAGGTATTGCACCTTACTCTCTGTCCGTTTATTCCAATTCGACTGGTGCAGATGCTGCACAAGCGGGCACAACTGATTTTACATTATTGAGACAATCACAAGGTACTGAAATAGCACTCATTGAGTATGATTTGTTTATCAATAACCCTGATTTGGAAATTTACCCGACCAGTACCTTACCAACGGTAACCATCACCGATGCCAACTTTTATTGTAATTCTTCTGGTACAGGAGGAGAGGCCGCTATTACTTTTGAATCAAACCAGAATGGGCAAATTGCTGTAATTATTGATTTAAATGGTGCTATTGGTTACGATGCCGGTTCTACAGATGTCATCATTGAAGCTGAAGTGGCTGCAGAAGGATATTCAATAATAACATGGGATGGAATCGATGGTTTGGGCAATCCCGTAGCGGCAGGGACTAACTTAACCATTACAGGAAGATTTACTTCAGGTCCATTGCACGTTCCGCTTTATGATGTGGAAAACAACACAGCGGGTATTCGCATGAATGATGTAAGGCCGGCAACAAGTTCTGACCTTATATTTTGGGATGACTCAAATGTAACCACCAATGAGACCCCTACAACAGAACTGGATGGTTCAAATCTAGACAACCACAATTGGTCTGCAACTGATTCTGACCTTCATAATACCTGGTCTTTTGGTTACTATCAGGTAAATACTCAAACCATCAACTTCGATTATGTCTGTGACAACGATGGAGATGGTATCACAGGCACCAGCGATTTTGATAGTGATAATGACGGACTCTCTGACGCACAAGAGGGAGATTGGGATGATGATACTGATGCGGATGGTATTCCAGACTATGTAGATACTGACTTTGCAGGATTTGTAGATAGTAATGCAGATGGCATCAATGATAATTTTGACTTTGATCTGGATGGAATTCCAAACGCAATCGACCTAGATAGTGACAATGATGGAATCACTGATGCAATCGAATCTGGTCAGACCGATGCTGATGGCAATGGTACTGTCGATGGTTTTACAGATGTGTCAGGGGGAAGTTTTGGTAGTGGAGCCTTCTCTCAATATACGATTTCGAGCGGCTGTTCTACTACATTTGAGGCTACCGGTGGTCATACAACTGGCCCAACCGCTGATGATACTGAAATTACTACCACTTTGCCTTTTGATTTTGATTTTTATGGCAATCTTAAATCAAGCGGCTCTACAGTTACACTTGCACCCAATGGCTGGTTCAGTTTTGATAATCTCAACCCAGGAGGAAATGGTAATGACGCACCATTAATTCCAGACGCTACCTATACCAATACGGTACTCCTCAGTATTCAGGATTGGGATCCAAGCTCGGGAGGGACGGTTACTTATGGAGTGAATGGAACAGGCGCCAACGAAATCTTCGTTTACACTTATACAAATGTACCTTTTTGGAATACCACAGGAACTGCAACAGTTCAAATGCAACTGCATGAAACGACTAACGAAATCAGAATTCTAACTACTAATTTCAACCCTGGCAACGGTAATAATCAAACCATGGGTTTAAATGTAGATGGCACCACTGGAGATGCTGTTACTGGTCGAAATCAGCAGGCTTATACAATTCTCTCTGCAGAGTGTCAATCGTTCATACCGGTATATGTCAATGGTGTAGATGACACTATCGATGGTCTGGCTATTGTACCGACCAGTACAGACAGCGATGGACTCGCTGATTATCTTGATATGGATAGCGATAATGACGGAATTGTCGATGTGATTGAAGCAGGCGGTACAGCCGGAACCAATGGTCAGATTGCCAGTTTTGCAGATGCCAACGACAACGGCTGGAACGATACGCAAGAGTCTGCCGCGCTGGCACTCACAGATTCAGATGCGGATGGTACTTTTGCTAACTATCGCGATATTGATAGTGATAATGACGGCATCTTAGACAATATTGAAGCTCAGGCTAGTAATGCCTACATAGCCTCAGCTGCTGGTGATACCAATGCTAATGGTCTCTTGGATGTCTATGATCCAAACAACGGTGGAACCTTAATTGTACCTGTCGATACTGATACCAATGGTTCAGAGGATTACTTCGATTCTGATGCTGACGGAGACGGAGTAATTGATCTCATCGAAGGACATGACGCTGATTTCAATGGCTTTGGAGATTGGGATGCTACAGGGTCCAACAATGATATCACTGATGAAACTGGATACAATGTGGATACAGATACAGATGGTCTATGGGATATTTTCGATACTGACAACAGCGGTACTGCAGCTCCGGTACAAAATTCGGACGGCGCCGGTTTGTCGGATTTTCAGGACACTGATGATGATAATGATGGCAATCTTACCGCTGGTGAAGATGCCAATGGAAATTTAAATTGGGCTGATGACTTTACTGAAGGACAGGGAAGCGGGACACCAGACTATTTATATAGAGGTGATTTTGATGGCGATGCGATTGCTGATGCTTCTGATGCTGATTCAGACAATGATGGTATTAGTGACGCCACCGAGAGTAATGGAGAATCTATAGACCCTAGTGGGGACGAAGACGGTGACTCTGTACCAAACTATAGAGATTTTGCGGACGCTACAGTTACCAGTGGACTTTCCTCTACCGATGATGACAATGGGGACGGAATCTATGATGTATTTGATTCCGATTTTGACGGCGTTCCGGATTTTCTGGATTTGGACTCAGACAACGACGGTATGCTTGATGCCATTGAGGCAAATAACGGAGAGGTACCATTTGGTTTAAGCGTCACCACAGGGATGTTTGGACTCAATGATCCAGACAATGATGGCCTCATGAACTATATAGACAGTGATGTGGTCTCTGCTGGTGGAACATCTACCTTGGCCAACGCTGATAGTGATAGTGACGGTGTAAATGACTATAGAGATATTGACAGTGATAGAGATGGAATCGTTGACATCATTGAATTTCAATCTTCGGCTGGGTACATAGCAGCAAGCGGATCTGATAATGATGGTGACGGTATAGATGATAGTTTCGATCCAGATGACGGCGGTACCTTGATTAGCGCTGTTAATTCAGATGGAGCAGACCTAGCCGACTATTTGGATACAGATTCAGACAATGATGATGTTGATGATATCATAGAAGGACACGATGCAAATTTCGATGGGTTTGGCGATTGGGATGCTACAGGTTCCAATAATGATATCACGGATGAGGCAGGTTCTGGATATGGAACGGATACTGATGGCGACGGATTGGATGATATATTCGACAATGTAGTATTGGGATCAGGAGACAATGCGACCGGTTCGAATGCAAGTATGCAAAATACTGATGGTACGGATTTTAATGATTGGCGGGATGCTAACGATGACAATGATGGAGCGAATACTATCGATGAAGACAACAATGGCAACGGAAATTATGCTGATGATCAAACCAGTGGTCAGTCAGGCACCATACCAGATTACTTATACAACGGTGATTTTGATTTAGACCTTATTGTTGATGCGTTGGATGCTGATTCTGACAATGACGGTATTCTGGATGTAGATGAAGCTAACGGCGAGAGTGTCGATCCTAGTGGAGATGATGACGCAGATGGTATTCCTAATTTTAGGGATGCAGATGATCCTGCAGTTATTAATAATATAGTAGAAGTGGACGCCAATGGCGATGGAATTTGGGATAATTTCGATAGCGATCTGGATGGACTGCCAAACTTCAAAGACTTAGACTCAGACAACGATGGTATTCCTGATATTATTGAAGCAGGAGGAGTTGATATTGATGGAGACGGACGTGTTGATGGTTTGGATGATGCCGATAGTGACGGTATTCCAGATAATGTTGACGTAGATGTAACCTTTGGTGCAGATTCGGATGGCGATGGAATAGACGACATCTATGATTTTAGTGTTAGCGGTGGAACCGATACAGATGGTGATGACATTTTAGATACTGGAGATCTGGACATCGATGGAGATGGTTTGGCTAATACTGTCGATTCGGATGATGGGGGAACTCCACTTGTATCTGCTGATACGGATGGAGATGGCTATACTGATGCTGCCGATCTTGATGCCGACAACGATGGGCTCCCGGATATCATCGAAGCAGGCGGAACTGACTCTGACAATGACGGTAAGGTGGATGATGCCACAGACACAGATGCTGATGGATTAGCTGATATAGTCGATACGGATGACGGAGGCACTGCCTATACCATTCCGGATACAGACAATGATGGCTTGGATGACTACAAAGACCTTGACTCCGACAATGATGGTGTGACCGACGCAGTAGAAAGCAGACTGGGAGACACTGATGGTGATGGATATGTCGACAACGCCGCAGATACCGATGGAGACGGCTGGTCAGATACTGCTGACCCTGATAATGGTGGATCACCCGTTGGTGCATTAGACGACGACAATGATGGTATTTTAAACCACCAGGACTTAGACGCTGACAATGATGGACTTCCAGATATAATAGAAGCAGGCGGTACAGATGCTGATGGAGATGGTATGGTCGACAATTCATTGGACGCTGATGATGATGGTATTCCAGACAATGTAGACATCAGCTATTTTGTTACTAATGGAGGATCAGGCGTCGACACTGATGGAGATGGTATTGATGATTTATTTGATGTCGACCAAACAGGAGGCTCTGATGATGACGGCGATAGTATAGATAATACTTTTGATTCCGATTCGGATGGAAACGGCCTGGACGACTTTTTAGAATCAAATCCTTATTTGAATAGTGATACAGATGGAGACGGTAATCCGGATTCTCACGATCTCGATTCTGACAACGATGGAATCCCTAATCCATATGAATATGGAGAGGCAGTTGATCCAGCGACTGGTCAGCTGAGCGGATTCACCGATGCAAATGGCAACGGATGGAATGATACACAAGAATCTACACCCATCACTGCCCCGGATTCCGATAGTGATCCATTCGGTATAGCAGATTATATCGACCTGGACTCAGATGATGATGGTATTCCTGACAACATTGAGGCGCAAACCAGAGCAACGTATATAGCTCCGTCAGGATTAGATACCGATGGAGATGGACTTGATGATGCCTATGATCCAAATAACGGAGGTTCATTGATCACCCCTGTTAATACTGATGTAGCAGGCAATGAAGATTTTCTTGATGCAGATTCTGATGGAGACGGTATCAATGACAACGTGGAGGGCGCTAACGACGATAGCAACCAGTATGGAGATTGGGATAGCGATAACGACAATGATCCGACCGACGAAACCGGATGGGATGCTGATGTAGATGAGGATGGTATCTTCGACTTATTTGATTCTAATAACGGCACCGGATCAGTGAACATCACGGGGAGCTCCTCAGCAGTTCAAGATACAGATGTAGATCAAATATGGGATTTTCAGGATACCGATGATGACGGTGACGGAATATTAACTTCTGCAGAAGCTACCACTCCGATATTGGATCCGGGAGGAATCATTCCAGACTACTTATATGGTAATCAAGATGAGGATGGTGACGGAACCAACAATGATTCTGACGTAGATGCTGACAATGATGGCTTGACTAATGTCAATGAAAGCGGTGGTATTCCTATTGATCCGAGCGGAGATATCGACGGCGATGGACTGTATAATTATCAGGATTTTGACATTGATGGTGATGGGCTTGCTAATGTTGCAGATACCGATGGAGATGGAGTAGGTACAAATACTACAGGATTTACTGACACCAACAATGATTTGGTCATTGATCAGTTCGATAAAGATTTGGATGGCAGACCAGATTACAGAGATTTAGATTCGGATAATGATGGTATTCCTGACATAGTAGAAATTGGCCAACCAGATGTAGACAATGATGGAACAGTGGACGGCTTTACGGATGTGTCTGGTGGAGGCGCTTTCGCATCTTACACCATATCCACAGGTTGTTCAACCACGTTTGAATCTACAGTAGGACACACCAATGGTCCGACCGGAGATGATACCTATTCAAATCCTACACTGCCTTTTGATTTTAATTTCTATAGCAGCACTATAGCAGGCGGAACCACTACTACTTTGCAATCCAATGGCTGGTTTAGCTTTGATAACATCACGAATGGCAATGCTACAGCAGCGGTGGCCATACCAAATGGTACTTACACAAATACCATTTTCATGAATCATAGAGATTGGGATCCATCTGCGGGTGGGACAGTTACCTATGGTACCAATGGCACTTTCCCGAATAGAACATTCGTAGTCACCTACGACGCAGTACCATTCTTCGGAGCTGGTGGAACAGGTACAGTTCAGATGCTGCTCTTTGAAGCAAGTAATGAAATACGAATTATCACTACTAATTTCGATGCAGACGATGGTGATAACCATACCATGGGTCTCAATGTGGACGGAACTACCGGAGACGCCATTACTGGAAGAAACCAAGTGAATTACACCATCCTTGTTGCTGAATGTCAGTCGTTTGTACCGAATTATAGCGGCCCAAATGGTGCTGACGATACTTTGGATAGCACGCCGTGGTCCACTATAGATACTGATTCCGATGGCATAGATGATCTTCTGGATTTAGACTCTGACAACGACGGAATTACAGACAATAGAGAAGCTCAGACAACTGCCGACTATATCGCTCCAAGTGCAGGAGATACTGACTTAAACGGAATTCTGGATGTATATGAAGGAGCTGGTGCATTTTCACCAACCAACTTCGATTCGACAGTGCCTAACGATTATCTTGATTCTGACTCTGATGATGACGGAGTATTGGATATCATAGAAGGTTGGGATGGCGATGGCGATGGTTTTGCTGATTGGGATACCGACGGAGACAACGACATCACCGATGAAATTGGTTACAATGTTGACTCTGACAATGACGGCATCTGGAATATATTCGATAGTAATTCAGGGCTCGGCACCATTGCCAACATAGATGGTTCTAACCAAACATTACAAAATACCGACGGAGATTCAGAACCTGATTTCAGAGACACCGATGATGATGAAGATGGCTTGCTTACAAGCTCGACAGGGGCAAGTGGAGAAGATAGTAATACCAATGGAAACTGGGCAGATGACTTTACTCAGGGAGGCGGAGCAGTACCTAATTATTTGTACAGTCCTGATGTAGACGGTGACGGAGTAGCAGATAATTCAGATGGAGATTCTGACAACGATGGAGTGTTGAATACAGACGAGTACGCAGGTGTCATCTATGATGACCTGGGAACTCCTAACAGCGATCCGTTTGGAGACGAAGATGGAGATGATATTTACAATTATCTGGATGATAATGATGTCAACAATACTAGCTATGTAGATGCCAACGGAGACGGGGTAGATGATAGAGTAGATCAAGATAGAGATGGAGTTCCAAACTTCTTTGATTTGGATTCTGACAACGATGGATTATATGATGCAGTAGAAGCCAATGATGGTATCGTACCTGTCATAGGAGGTTTTGACATTAACACCGGAAGATTTAGTGGTACAGATACTACGCCAAATGATGGGTTAGTTGATGCGGTAGCCTCCGCACCGCTAAACAATGATAATTTGGATGGTGATGCACTCGACGATTTCCTTGATTTGGATAGTGATAATGATGGCCTCACAGATAACCTTGAAGGGCAATCTACTGCGGGCCTAACTATACCTTCAGGCACAGATACAGATGGCGATGGATTAGATGACAACTATGACAATGATAACGGCGGCACACCGCTGACACCTGTCAATTCTGACGGTACTGACGAACCGGATTATAGAGATACCAATTCAGACAATGACCTTAGCAATGCTTTGTTTATAGCAGATTTCATTGAGGCCTTCGATGCCAATAGAAATGGATTTAGCGATCTGGATACCAATCAAGATGGACTTCTTTCGGATGAATCAGGATATAACACAGATACTGACGAAGACGGACTCTGGGACTTGTTTGACAATTTCTCCGGTTCTGGAATAAATAATATTTTGGGTAGCAATGCAGATTTACAGGATACTGACAATGATGGCATCCTTGACTTTAGAGATACAGACGACGATCAGGACAACATCACCACCACTATTGAGGATGTAGACGGAGATGGAATCTGGACCAATGACAAAGTACAAGGGGGTGGAGCCACACCTGATTACTTGTACTTCAATGACTCTGATAAAGATTTGGTAGCTGATGGTCAAGATCTTGACGGAGATCAGGACGGAGTACTCAACGATGACGAATACACAGCTACGGCGATAGATCCATTTGCAGATGCAGATATGGATGGAGTTTATAATTACAATGATCTCGACAACCCTGGCACTTTGACAGACTCCAATGGAGATGGGATATGGGATGAATATGATACCGATCTGGATGGTGTGCCTAACTTCTTTGATTTGGATAGTGATAATGACGGTATTCCTGACTTAGTCGAAAACGGAGGTACCGATGTAGACAATGATGGCAAACTCGACGGACTGGACGATGCAGACAACGATGGACTCTTGGATACCTATGACGTGGATGCCACCTTGGGAGTAGATTTGGACAGCGATGGAATAGATGACGCTTTTGACTTCAGTATTTCAGGCGGTGTAGATTCAGATGGTGATGATATTGTCGATGGAGTGGATAGAGATGACGACAATGACGGTATCATCGATACTTTAGATCCGGACGAAGGCGGTACTGCTCTGGTTATTGGCGATTTCGATGGAGATGGGATTAACAATATGTTTGATAAAGACTCCGACAATGATGGACTTGTAGATCTGATTGAAGCTGGAGGAAGTGATACCGACGGAGATGGTATTCTGGATACTGTAGGAGATACAGATGGTGACGGTTGGGGCAATCTGGTAGACGCTGACAATGGCGGTACAGCCTTGACAGTGCCCAATACTGATAGTGCTGACAACCCTGATTATCTTGATCTGGAGGCCGATGGAGATGGAGTATTTGACTACCTCGAAGGATTTGATGATGACGAAGATGATGAATATAACGATGACTATTTTGACAGAGCTGTAGCCTATTCCAACGCAAGTGAATATAACCAACTGGATTTGTCCTGGTTAAACACTGATTCAGATGGAGATGATTGGCCTGATTTCTTAGATCCTGATGTTCCTACTAGCTACGTCGATGAAGACAACGACGGTATTATCAACCTATTCGATGTGGATTCGGGAGGCGATTTCTATGGAAATGTAAGTGGTAAGCCCGACAACGATGCTGATGGAAAAGAAAATTACATTGACAAAAACGGTGATTTTACTGTTTCAGAGTCATTTCTGACAACAGGAGAGAATGGCACAAACGATAGTTTCGATGTAGCCCTTACCCTCATGCCAGTCACCGATGTAGTTATAAATATTGCCCTTACAGGTGGTGCCGACGAAGTGTCATTAGGTGCTACAAGTCTCACCTTTAATTCCGGTAATTGGAACATTCCTCAGAGCGTAAGTGTCAACGGAGTAGATGACGGCATCAATGATGGAGATATTGATTTCGAAATCACCGTTTCGGTAAACGACCCAAGTAGTGATGACGATTATGACGATGCGGCAAATCAAACCATAGATGGGACAAATGAAGATGATGAAGGGTCGATCAGAGTGTCTGGTGATCCTGTCACCACAATCGAAGGTGGATCAGATGTGACCTTCTCAGTAGAGTTGAGCATCGCACCAGCTACTGATGTGGTAATCAACGTAGATGACGGATCTAGTGATGAAGGAACAGTTAGTCCGGCAACGCTAACATTTACATCTGGTGATTGGAATGTACCACAAGATGTAACTGTAAGTCCGCAAGACGATACCGAGCTGGATGGCGATCAGGGATATACCATTACACTTTCTGTGGTCGATGCTTCGAGTGATGATGCGTTCGACCCAGCCAGTGATGAATTGGTAGCCGTGACCAATCAGGATGACGATCAGGGCGTGATACTGAGTACGACTAGCGTGACCACAACGGAGGCAGGTGCCTCAGACAGCTTTACAATCGTTCTGGATGTAGTTCCCGGGAGTGATGTGGATATTACAATAGCCGAAAGTAGCGATGAAGGATCCGTGAGTCCAACTAACATCACGTTTGACGCTGGCAACTGGAATGTTCCACAAGTCATCACGGTAACCCCAGCAGATGACGCGGATGCGGATGGTAATCAAGTATATGCGATCACCGTATCAGTCGATGGTACTAGTGATGCAGCATTTACCTCACTGCCAGCACAAACAGTCAATGTCACCAATGTAGACGATGAGACCACTCCGCTTCCATTAGATTTCTTATCATTCGAGGGGCAATATGAGGATGAAGTAGTTGTGCTGAATTGGGTAACAGCTAATGAAGTCAATGTCAGCCATTATGAAATAGAAAATAGTCTGGATGGAAGTTCATTTTCTTCTATTGGCACCTTGGATGCAGTAAACGATAAGTCCTTGGTGAATGACTACTACTTTACGCATAGTTCACCTTCAGCAGCTGTTAATTATTATAGGATCAAGGAGATTGATTTTGATGGAGAGTATATGTATTCTGAAATACTTAGAATAGACGCACCATACTATCAATTAGAATTCAACTACCATCCAAACCCTATAGAAGATGTTCTGAAGGTCAGAGCAAACGAAAATTTGAATAGTGCAAAAATTATGGTCGTGTCTACCACCGGGCAAATTGTTTATCAGCAGGTGCTTGCCGGATTGGATAGCGATTCCTTCGAAATAGATTTAAGCCATACACAAATCGGTGTATACCAGGTGATAATTGAAACGGATTTAGGAAATAAACAATTTAGAGTTCTTAAGAAATAAGAATACTGTGACTAGTCATAAAAAAAGCCTGATTTGAATTTCAAATCAGGCTTTTTTATTGTTTTAAAAATGTCTAGTGATCATGACCGCCCGTACCATGTGCATGACCGTGTTCTATTTCTTCTGCTGTAGCGTCTCTAACTTCTATAATCTCACCAGAGAAAAACAGATCTTTTCCAGCCATAGGATGATTGAAGTCCATTTTTACATGCTCATCAGTGATTTCAACCACCAATCCTTGAAGTGGATTGCCCTCCTGGTCGTTCATAGGAAGGAAATTTCCGACCTTTACTATTTCTCCTAATTTTCCATCTACTTCAAACATGCTCTTCTGCAAATCGACAACAGCGTTGTCATCGATAGGACCATAGGCATTGTCGCTTTTAATTCCGAATTCAAAAGAGTCACCAATGGTTTTATCCATTAGGTTGACCTCAAAATCTGGCAATACCTGGCTTGCGCCAAACAAAAAAACAAAGGGTTCATTGCTGTCTACTTCTTGTACTGTAGCACCACTTTTATCCCCCTCTTGCAGCTTATAGGTGATAGATACTACTTTTTGATTTCCAATATTCATAGCGCGAAGATAAACGATCTGGATAGATAGTCAATTTTGTAAGCTAGATTTACCTAATCCTTATAAATGTTCAATCTATGATTACAAAGATTCTGGCGGCCATAGATGAGATCAACGCAAATGATCCAAATATCGAGCTTTACAATGGCCAGGGATATCCCAAAGAGCTGCTATACAGCCAGCGTATGACAGCCATGCTGTTCGAATATGAAGAGTCACCCTCCGATGCATTACAGATTGCAACACGAGGGCAACATATCAAACGATGGGCGATTCCCAGATCGGACTATCCTATGGATAGAAAAGGATATCTCAAATGGCGAACTGAGCTTAAGTTATTTCACGGTGACTTACTTTCTAAACTTATACGTGATTCAAAAGGGGAGGAAGAGTTAGCTCAAGAAGTGCATGACCTGGTGACCAAAAAGCGATTGAAAAATGATCCGGAGACACAAAAGCTGGAAGATGTAGTATGCCTTGTATTTTTAAAATACCAGTTTTCAAAATTTGCGCAAAAGCATGATGATGAAAAGGTTGTGGACATACTAAAAAAGACATGGTCCAAAATGACCGAGAAAGGTCAGGAACGAGCCATGCAAATGGATTATTCAACTAATGATGTTAGACTGATTCAAAAAGCATTGTCCTGATTAGATAAATATAGGATTGAATTGAATTATTCCAATATTTCTTTGAAAGCAATGTTAGGAATATTCACAGGCTTGGGCTAACTTATTCACCAGAAAATTAAAACAAATCTAAACTGAGGAAAATATGGTACTACCTGATTACATACAAAATCTTATTGACACAATTAATGGCTATCTGCCAGGCGCAATGGGCGCGTTGGTGGTGTTTATTCTAGGGTGGCTTTTTGCTGTCCTGGTTCGCAAATTTGTCTATTTTTTAATGAAAAGGACAGATTGGGATGAGCGCCTGCTTGGAAACACCATTGTAGATACTAATAAGTTTCTGGCTAATTTGGCATACTACATTATACTGATCGTTGTATTGCTCACCGTTCTAAATTTATTAGGATTTGGTTATGAATATGATTTGATCAAAAATACCATTTACGAGTTTATCGGCTTTGTACCAAAAATAATCGCAGCTGGAGCCTTTATTTTTGTTGGTTATATATTGGCCAAAATTGTATCAAACCTGGTAAAAATGGCTGGAAGCTTTCTGGATCGTGTATCAGATAAGATAGGATTCAAAGAGACGGATAAATTCATTCATTTCGTTCAGCAAATTGTGTTCATCGTAATATTCATCCCTATGTTTATTCAAGGATTGAATGCGCTAGAATTAGAGGCGATTACTACACCAGCCAACAATATTCTACATACTTTGATGGATGCCGTACCCAACATTATTGGAGCAGGTTTGATCATTACCATATTTTTCATAGGTGGAAGATTTGTGACCTCGTTTATCAATGATTTGTTGGTGAATATCGGTACAGACAAACTGACCAAACAGCTACATCTTTTTATTATCCACGAAGACCAGTCGTTGTCTAAAGTGATCTCCAATGTGATACTCTTCTTTATCATTTTCTTTGGAATCATTTCTGGAATCGAGCTTCTTGGTCTGGATAGATTGACAGAAGTGCTACACAGTATCCTCAACCTGTCAGGTAATATATTGTTTGGATTGGTAGTCATGGTGCTGGGCAATTTTGTGGCCTCTATGGTCTATGGCTCTTTGGCCAAAGCAGAAGAAAACCAATTTGCTGCTGGAATCGCTAGAATGGCAATCATAGGATTGTTTCTCGCCATTGCACTACGCACAATGGGAATAGCCAATAGTATCATTGACTTGGCATTTGGTCTGACGCTAGGATCGCTAGCCGTTACCGTTGCACTGGCCTATGGCCTTGGTGGACGTGAGGCTGCAGGAAAACATATGGAACAGATTTTGAAAAAGTTCAGAAAAGATTGACCTAATACGTAATTTTGAAAATCCTCATTCGAAAGATTGGGGATTTTTTTTGTCCAAACCCTATATTGCTTACTTATAATAAAGCGAATATGAAATCAATTCTCGTAGCCCTCTTACTGTCTGGTCTAGCCCTGATGTGCTCAGCTCAAATCTCAAAAATAGAATCCAAAATCGTTCGGTCTGTCGAAATACATAATCAAACTTACGTTCAGTTGCTAAAAGACGTGGTAAACACCAACAGTGGTACGATGAACTTCGATGGAGTCCGAGCCGTAGGCATGACACTCAAACCATACTTTGATGACCTAGGAATGGAAACGACCTGGGTCAGCGGTGAATCCTTTAACAGAGCCGGCCATCTTGTGGCAGTTAATAAAGGCACCAAAGGACCAAAATTGCTACTGATTGGACACCTGGATACAGTTTTCGAGCCTGATCATCCTTTTCAGTCCTTTCAAATGCTGAATGACTCCCTAATTCAAGGGCCTGGCGTCATAGATATGAAAGGCGGTGATGTGATTATTCTTGCCGCCTTACATGCGCTCAAGGACGCTGGTGTACTTAAGGATATGCATATTGAAGTCGTACTCACGGGCGACGAGGAGAAGAGCGGAAGCCCTCTGGAATTGTCAAAAAAAGCAATCATCGAGGCTTCGGAAAGAGCTGATATTGCGTTAGCTTTTGAAAACGCCGATGGCGACCCCAGGACCATAGTAGTGACCAGAAGGGGTTCTTCTGGATGGAAGCTTGAAGTCACTGGAAATGCTGCACATAGCTCACAGATATTTACCGAAAGGGTAGGTGTAGGTTCTATCTATGAAACCTCCCGAATTCTCAACGCCTTTTATACTGAGTTGTCTACTGAAGAAAATCTCACCTTTAATCCAGGTGTAATACTGGGTGGAACCGCGATTACCTATGACAATAATAAAAACGGCGGAACCGCATACGGCAAAAGTAACGTGGTAGCGAAACAGACCCTTGTCAATGGGGATATTCGTGCGGTATCGTTGGAGCAACTGTCCCGAGCCAAAGAAGCCATGCTAAGGATAACCGCTGAAAATCGCCCGGGAACCAGCAGTGAATTGACTTTTAAGGCTGGAGGATACCCTCCACTTACGGAGACAGAAGGCAACCATGTATTGTTGGGATATTATTCGAAGGTAAGCCAGGATTTGGGATATGGCGAGGTGAAACCAGTGCATCCCAGAAAAGCCGGGGCAGCAGATGTATCGTTCACGAATGGTCTGGTAGATATGGCAATTGATGGGCTGGGGCTAGCAGGGTCAGACGATCATACAGCCAACGAGACTGGCAATTTGAACTACTTGCCGATTCAATCGAAACGTGCAGCCGTCCTTATGTACAGGCTTTGCTTTGATACTAATTGATTTTTGGTCAATTGAGAGATTTCTACTTAGTTAAAAGCATAATTAGCAGCGGTGACTACTGCAGGAAATTCGCCTCCTGATATTCAGGATTAGGGTAGCTATAAAATCCTTTACCACTTTTTATTCCCAGATGGTTATTGTCAACATATTCTTGCAACACAGAGGCAAACAGCTTGCCTTGTGGAGTCTGCTGGCTGCTGGCTATTCGCCAGGCCGTATCTAATCCCACCTGATCGAGCATACCAAAAGGGCCAACCGGCATGTTGAAATTACCCATCCAGGATCGGTCGATATCCTGAACATTACTTACGCCATTGGCTAATAGTGTGACAGCAGCCTGTAAAAAACTCATCAACATGTAATTAAATACATATCCAGCAGATTCTTTTTTGACTCTAATAGGTGTTTGGTTTAGTTTCTTTCCAAAATCATAAAGCAAATCAATTACCCAATCAGCCGTCGATGAGTGTGGCATGATATCCACCACATTGGCAACAAATACATCATGAAAATGAAAAGCACAAAACCTTTCAGGTCTTCCTGAAGACTTAGAAAACATCGACGGAAGGAGAAATGATGTGTTTGTAGTGAAAATGGTATGAGCAGGAGACAATTCACCAAATTGAGTCCAAACCTTATTCTTTATATCGATATCTTCAATTACAGACTCGTTGATAATATCAGCTCCATCTGCTGCCAGGACAGGGTCAGTTGTAAATACTATTCCATCAATGATCCCATCAATATCTTTGCCTTTGAAAGTTGGCATTTTTTCCAACGTTCGAACAAGTTTGCGCTGCACCACCAGTGCCATGTCGAGCTGCTTTTGATTGATGTCATAGATTTTAACATTATAACCAGAGAGCGCAGCCTGGAGCCCTACTCTTAAGCCTAAGGTGCCAGCACCTAGGATCAGGACATTTTTAATATCGTGTAATGCAAGTTTCTCTGTCAATAGTTTGAAATTTTGTCGTTGTTTAGCGCTTTTAGCCCATTCTGCGAGCAGGCATTGACCACTCCAATTAGTCCCGCAAACCGTGGATCGTTGGTAAGTCCTTTTTTGTATCTGGCATAAATTTGCTGGCAAATCACACCGAGTTTAAAACATGCAAACACGTAGTAGAAATTGATATTGGACGTATCAATGCCGGTTTGCTCTGTGTATTTTTCCAGTACTTGTTGCCGGTTGAGATTTCCAGGCATCCATGTCAGATTAAAGGCCTTAAGGGCAGGTGGATCCATTAGCTCAACCCAGTAGGCCAAGGCCGTGCCCAAGTCCATCAAGGGGTCACCGATGGTAGCCATTTCCCAATCCAGCACCGCCAGCACTTCAGAGTTATCGTCTAGTGAGAGTACTAGGTTGTCATATTTAAAATCATTGTGAATGAGTGCCACAGCCTGGCTGTTGGGGACGTTTTTAGATAACCAAGCTCCCAGCTCTTCCATGCCTGGTAGCTGATCAGTCTTAGATTTTTCATATCTGTCTATCCAGCCAGTCACCTGCCGTTGCACATAGCCCTCCGGTTTGCCAAGTTCCCAAAGATTGTTTTTGTCCAGATCAATTTGATGAAGATCGCACAAAATATCAACCGCATTGCTGCTAATCGAATGCATAAGGTCAGAAGTCATAGGCATATTCTTTGGCGGTGCATTTCTCAATATGATACCGCGTACCCTTTCCATAATAAAAAACTCATCCCCAATTATACTCTTGTCAGCACAATGAAGAATAGGCCTGGGGGAGTAGGGACATACCGGATTGATTTTGGTCAACAGATCGTATTCCCGTTTCATATCGTGCCCACCTTTTACATCAGCACCTACAGGTGGGCGTCGGAGTACAAATTCTTGTGGTCCTGATTTGACCAGATAAGTCAGATTTGAAAACCCACTGGGAAACTGCTCAATGCTAACACCTTCCTCAAACTCTGGCCAATCTTTCAAATATTGATTGAGCAATCCAAGATCCAAGTTTTCTCCAGGCCTAATCATGCCTGAGCGATCCATTAGCATATTTCTCTCGCGAAGACTCATTTACTTATGATTGATATTTTTTTAATTCACTTCTAGCCACTACTGATTTATGGACTTCATCCGGGCCATCATAAATTCTGGCTCCACGTTCATGTCTATACCACCATGCCAGTATTGTGTCATCTGTAATACCCAAAGCACCATGCACCTGTATGGCACGATCCAGCACTTGCTGCAATACATTGGCTACATAGTATTTAATAGAGGAAATCTCCTTCCTACTGGCCTTACTTCCTTGATTTTCTATTTTATACGCTGCATCTAATACTAGAAGTCTTGCAGCGTCGATTTCAGTCCTTGATTCGGCTATCCAATGCTGAATGGCTTGCTTGTGTCCAAGTGCTTCGGTCTCTGATATTTTACGTTCAACAGCACGCCTGCACATCAAGTCAAGCGCTCGCTCGCAAATCCCAATCCATCTCATGCAGTGATGAATACGTCCCGGACCTAAACGTTGCTGCGCCAGCATAAATCCTTGACCTTCCTCATGAATCAGATGGGAAAGAGGAACCCTGCAGTCATCGTATTTAATCTCAGCATGGCTGATATAGCCATGACCCTCTTCGCCCATAATAGGAATATTGCGTATCAAATCGAACCCTTTAGTATCAGTGGGTACTACGATCATACTTGCTTTGCCATACGGGTCGCTTGAATCGGGATTGGTGACTGCCATTACAATCGCAAATGCTGCACCGTCTGCAGAAGAGGTAAACCACTTGTGACCGTTAATTACATAATGGTCTCCGTCCCGGACTGCAGTAGTACTCAAGTGTCGAGGATTGGACCCAGCATGCTCAGGCTCCGTCATGGAGAAGCAGCTTCTAATTTCCCCCTTTTGTAGTGGTGCTAAAAACTTTTGTTGTATATCCTCAGAGGCATATTCCTTGAGCAGCTCCATATTGCCAATATCTGGTGCCTGACAATTGAAGGCGAAGTGTCCTAATGGTGTCATACCCATGATCTCACTTACCTGTGCAAACTCTACGAGATTCAATCCCAATCCACCTTCCTTTTCAGGTAGGTGAGGAGCCCAAAGACCGGCAGCACGCGCTTTATTTCTTATGCCCATAAGCGCAGTATCCAGCGTGTCTGTACTGGCCGTACTTAGCAGGCTAAGCTCATGAGGTACGAGGTGAGTTTGTATAAAATCTCTATACTGAGGAATGAGATTTTTGACTTTTTCAGAGACAAGTAATTCAATCATAAATGAGTTAAATAGGGAAGGTTAAGATAGGTAAATCATGCGATTAATATGACATATCATGCGATTATGCTAACCAAATATAATTTTGTTCATCAGTTTATCTAACAATATATCAATGACTTACATATTAATATCTAAAGTAAATAATTGGTTAAATATTTAAACCATCGTTTTGCGTGAATGGATTGCTGTTCTATCTTTTAATTGTTAATTATTTAACAGACTCTGCAAGCCACGTGAAAATCAAAGCGGCCGAAAGGTTTTTGATCCTTAGAAATGTAGCTAGTTTTGCCTCTCCTAATTCAACCGTAAAATCAGGAAAAAAATCATAGCATTCGAAATGGAAGAAATCAAAAAAATAATAGAAGAAACCTGGGAAGATAGATCTAAACTTCAATCTCCAGAAGTCATACAGGCTATCGAGTTTGTGATAGAAGAATTGGATAAAGGAAGGCTGCGATGTGCAGAACCCAATGGCAATGAATGGCAGGTTAATGATTGGGTAAAGAAGGCTGTAATTTTATATTTTCCAATAAGGAAAATGGAAAGAATAGAAATTGGCCCATTTGAATTTCATGATAAGATGGCACTTAAATCTGACTACGATAAACTAGGGGTGAGGGTAGTGCCACACGCCGTTGCCAGATATGGCGCCTACCTTTCCAGTGGAGTGATCATGATGCCTTCTTATGTCAATATTGGAGCTTATGTGGATGAAGGAACCATGGTGGACACCTGGGCTACTGTAGGTAGCTGTGCTCAGATTGGTAAGGGAGTTCACCTGAGTGGTGGTGTTGGGATAGGCGGAGTATTGGAGCCTGTGCAAGCTGCACCCGTGATCATCGAAGACAATGCATTCTTAGGGTCACGCTGCATAGTGGTGGAAGGAGTGCGCATTGGAAAAGAAGCTGTTCTCGGAGCAAACGTGACACTGACAGCCAGCTCCAAAATCATAGATGTGACTGGTAATGAACCCAAGGAATATAAGGGATATGTGCCAGACAGATCTGTAGTGATACCTGGATCATATGCGAAACAATTTCCGGCAGGAGAATACAATGTGCCTTGCGCACTCATTATTGGTGTCAGGAAGGAAAGCACTAATAAAAAAACGTCGCTAAACGATGCGCTGAGAGATAATAGCGTTGCAGTATAGGTTAGATTCATTAGATTTAATTTTTCAAATCTAAAATTGAATCACATGAGAATATTTCTACTGGCTTTTTTCTTAACTCTTGGACTTGCCGCACACGCAATAGAAACAATTAAGATCAAGGCCAATGATGGTGTAGAGGTGACCGTAGACCTACATCTGGCTCATGCAGATACTGTTCCTTTTATCATTCTTTATCATCAGGCGGGGTGGAGCAGAGGCGAATATTTGGAAATAGCGCCGATTTTGAATCAAATGGGTTTTAACTGTATGGCAATAGATCAGAGATCCGGCAAGAGTATAAATAATGTCGAGAACCAGACTTTCCTCAGTGCTCGTCAGATGATGAAAGAAACAAAATACATCAATGCACTTCCCGATATGAATGCTGCTATCAATCATGCTCAAGAATTTCTAGCGAAAGGAGATTTACTTATTTGGGGCAGCTCCTATTCAGCAGCATTAGTGCTAAAGATAGCTGGAGATCGAGCAAATGAAATCGATGGGGTGCTCTCTTTTTCACCTGGAGAGTATTTTCAGTCTATGGGCAAACCGAAAGACTTCATTACCACCAGTGCAGCTAAGATTCAATGTCCTTCGTTTATAACGTCCTCACGAAGCGAGAAAAACAGTTGGTGGGGTATCAATGAAGCTATCCCTACGCAGAAGAAAACTTACTATATACCGGAGTCTTCGGGGAGCCATGGATCAAGGGCGCTTTGGAATCAATTCGGCGATAGTCAAGGCTATTGGACGGCAGTAACAGCATTCCTTGAGCAGTATCTGTAATAGATTTCATCTGCTAAATAAATTGGTTTTTAAGAATATATGTACCTTTGCTTAGAACCAAGCTATTTATTGTATGAAGTATCTGCGCAAAATTGTCGTCCAGATCAGGAAGAAATTTGGGTGGTCGACTCCTAAATCCAGTCCTGTTGATGTCGAATATTTCCTTTCTCGTAAAAAGACTAATCATTGTTGAATCGTACTAATAGTGGATGATATGTTTTCAGATGTTTACATTAACATCATGATGAAACTAAATTTTCCTCTATTGTGTCTTCTGCTCACACTAGGTTCCCTATCATCAAAAGGTCAGGGAAGGGTAGTATTTACCAAAATCGAAGGCACGGCGATAGAAATATATACGCCACCGGAATTTAATACGGACAGATCTTACCCAGTCGTATATTTTAATGATGGTCAGATGTTGTTTGGCCATAAAGCGGTGAGCATGGCATTGCAGCAAACTCTGGATAGCCTGATTGAAAATGAAATCATTGATGATCTCATGGTTGTAGGGATATCTGCAGATCGGCTCCGATCAGAAAAATATGTGCCTTATCCAAATGATGCCTTTCAACGTGCCCCAAATGGTGATTCTTATGCTCAGATTTATAGCAGATACTTGCTGGATACAGTTATTCCATATATAGACAGTAGTTATAATACAGTCACGCAAGCTAGTGGACGAGCGATTTTTGGTTTTTCGTTCGGCGGATTAAATGCACTCTGGATGACACTAAATTATCCGGACGTTTTTGGTATGGCGGGCGGATTTTCACCGTCAATGTGGGTCAATGATTTCGCTATATTTAATGAAGCTGACAAGTATCAATCTGGTCAAAAGATTTGGTTTGATATCGGAACGGCAGAATGGAACTACTATGTCCCTTTTCAGAAATTGCTTCGTGATCACGGTGCCATGATCAATTCAGATGTATACTATTCGGAAGTGCCGCTTGGGCTACATGCCATGCTGGACTGGAAACAGCGTATTGCCATGCCGTTCATTGTGTTCGCAGGTGAAAACTCAAATGAGATTATGAAAATGGAAGTGGAGATTGAAGTGATTCCGAGCCAAAGCATACCGGGCAAGAAATATACTCGGCTCAATCCGATAGTCACTTGCCGATCAGGGTTAGTTTACTCACTTGCCTACGAGGCTACTTACGAAGTGCTGAACCCTATCGCTGGGAAAGTATATGAAGAGGGGCGGTTTGAGCTATTCGGTGAGGAAAATATGGATGTACTCGTGTCTTACAGAGAGTTCTCCAAAAAAGTAAAAATTAGATCTAGGCTACTTGAAGAGTAGCTTACAGTCATTCGGTAGCGTCTTCTCGTCCGCTATTCAGATCTTCTTCAATTCCCCGTAATCGCTCCTGACAGTATTTAACAAGCTGATTAGCTTTCTTGACGAGCGTGGTGATCTGATCCACATCCACATCATCGGATTCTAGCTGCTGACAGATGTTTTGCAATTCATCAAACGCAGATTGATATGTCAATTTCTTTTTACTCATTTGATTTCTTTTATTGTACTCTTGATTTTTTGCTGGGTAGTCTCTGTTTCCAATTCATCTCCAATAGCAATCTTTTGGCCCTTGAGCACTTTTCCATTCACTCGAGTAATAGTGTAGCCCTTTTTGAGTAATGACGCCGGATTATAGGCCTCTATTAATTTGGTTTTACTCTCTAGCTCGATCTGATTTTGTTTTAATATACCGGCAGGTCGATTGTTTATTAGGTGAATATTCTGTTCTAGAAGAAGGCTATGCCGTTGGATGATTTGTCTGGCATTCATCTGATACCCAAAGCTGAGTGCAGTTACAGATTCTAGCTGATCATGAATAAATTCTCTTGCCAGCAGAGTGATGCTTTCGTAAACGCTGTTGAGGCTCGATTCGAATTCAAGCATGCTCAATATTAAAAACTCAGCTACCGAAGTAGGTGTTTTTAAATAAGTATTGGCTACCAGATCTGCGATGGATTGATCTCTTTCATGGCCTATTCCAGTAATCACAGGAATGGGAAACTGAGCCAGATGTGCACATAGCTCATAGTCATCGAAACAGTCCAAATCCATTTTAGAACCTCCACCCCGGATGACGACTACGGCATCATACTCTACATCAGATTCGTATATCTTGTGCAAAGCATCAATCATGGATTGTGGAGCAGCATCCCCTTGCATAGCCGACGGGTAAAGGTCTAGTGTCGCCTGATATCCGTAGCTGTTGTTCTCAAATTGATTGATAAAATCTTCATAGCCTGCAGCAGTTGCCGAACTTATAATCGCCAGGGTTTGGATTACAGTTGGTAAGGCAAGTTCTTGATTCATTTGCAGTATGCCTTCTGCCTCTAGCCTTTGAATTGTTTCCTGTTTTTTTCTTTCACGCTCGCCTATGGTGAAGTTTACGTCAAGATCGCGGATGTTTAGACTTACGCCATAGACTTCATGAAATTCGAATGAGGCATTAAACAATATTTTCATCCCCTGCTTGAGTTCAGTTCCAGTTTGAGAGACAAACCATGGATGAATTTCGCGGAAAGTATTAGCCCAAATAGTGCCTCTGGCTTTGGCTTTGATGAAATTATTGTCCTTCTCCACAAGCTCCAAATAGCAGTGTCCATTTGAATGCAAATTGATTTGACTGACTTCCGCTACCACCCAATACGATCTTTCGAGATGCGTATTAAGTACCTCCTTGACCAGGAGATTAAATTCATGTAATGAATATTGATTCACAAATCAAAAGTCAATGAATAAACTGCAAATCACAAGCACAATTTGACAAAAGTCGGTGTCAGAAATTGTTTTTACAACTGGCAACACGCCTACACTTTATTGAATTCAATCAGAAAACAAGAGTACTGGAGTTAGTCTGTTCCTAATAGGAGATTTTTGATGTCCTTCTGATAGTTTCGGCCAATAGGCAAGAGTTTATCTGCTATTTCTACTTGATTACCGTCGATGGCTTTCACCTTATTGATAGCGATAATGTACGAACGGTGAATTCGAACAAAATCCTCTGATGGAAGTATCTCAGCTATGCCTACCAGATTATTGTGATTGATGAGGCTTTCATCATAGGTTTTTATGCGTACATAGTCCTTTAGGCTTTCTATATACAGGATGTCATCCAGATAGACCTTGATCATCTTCTTGTCAATCTTGAAAAATACATGAGCTTTTTCACTATCCTCAGCACTTACCTCATTTGGCTCTTTTTCAGTTTTGCGTTGTTCTATTCGATTGACTGTCTTCATGAAGCGTTGCAGAGAGAATGGCTTGACTAGATAGTCAATCACATCGAGCTCAAAGCTTTCTACGGCATACTCGCGATAGGCTGTGGTAATGACGACCACAGGCGGTTTTTGTAAGCTTCGTAGAAAATCAAGACCTGAAATGGTTGGCATATTGATATCTAGAAATATCACATCTATCTCTTGGTTAGACAGGAAATTAAACCCCTCTACCGCATCCTTACAGGTGCCGGCAACCTCGAAGTTTTTGAAGTTGATCAAAAAATTCTTAATCACGTTGATGGCTAATGGTTCATCGTCTATGATCAAACAACTAATTTTCATTTAGCGGTATATTTAAAATGGTTCTGTATTTTTCCTCTCCTTCAATCAGGTCTAATGAGTAGTCCTCTTCGAAAATCAATTTAAGCCTTCTTTTTGTATTTTGTAAACCGACCCCATGATTATATGTCTGTAACCCGTTGTCGGCAATTGGGCCTGGAGATTTGTTATTTTCAGTAATAAAGGTGAGTCTTCCATCGCTTACGTTGAGTGAAATTAGAATGGGTATATCCTGACCGATCAATCGCGTGCCGTGCTTGAAGCTGTTCTCAATAAATGGCAGTAAAAGGACAGGTGGTATTACTTTTCCTTCTATATCGCCAGAGATTTCAAGATCTACATTCAGTCTCTCTCCATATCGCAGCATTTCAAGATCAAGATAGTTTTGGATGTGTTTGATCTCGTTTACCAATGGCACTGTTTTCTGCTTTGCGTCATAGATTACATAGCTCATCAGTTCTGACAATTTCAATACAGTATAAGGAGCCTTGTTTGACTTATCGAGGGTAAGTGAATACAAATTATTGAGCGTATTAAAGAAAAAATGAGGTTGGATCTGAGACTTCAAAAAAGCTAATTCGGTTTCCAGATTTACCTTTTGCAATTCAGTTGTTTTGTTTTTGAAATTGATCCAATCTCCTGTCACCTTGATGGCCGTACCTATTGCTACCACATATATTTCGCCAATAAAAGTGGCAGCTACATAGTTGAAATTGAACAATGATAAATCTTCCAGGCTGGACTCTTTGTAAATATCGGTGGTCACGAAAAGATAGGTTAGGATGATTCGAACGAACGAAACGATCAAAGTAGACAAGATCAACAGAATCACATACCAGGTCAATCGCTTGGGAATCAATCGCGGCATCAAAAAATAAATATTGAAATATACTATAACAATATGCAAAGGAAACTCAACAAGATTGGACTGAAAGGAATAGGCATAATCGTCGAAATAGGAGCCCCATCTGATCCAGTTAAATGTGAAATACACCAACCAAAAAATGGTATGATGCACGATGGGCTTTTTTGCAAGATTTAGTGCTCCCTGCATTTGGGTTGTATCCAGTTTGAAATAGTGTGGCTTGGAAGTTAACAATATTTGCCTCAGTTGTAAAATGAAAAATTTCCGATAGTATAGTCAAATTAGTCTCACTGCGCTCAATAATTAGCCAGATGGATAAGGTTAGTTGCTCAACAGCAAAACATAGCACTTGATAGATAGAATCTGATCTTCACCTTCATTCAAAGGTGAAATCGCTCCATTCAGCTATTTATTTTTAATAACCATAAAATATTATTCAAAATTAAGGTTGCTAAAATCTATTAATAATGACTATCTAAAATTAAGTCTATGAAGAAGAGAATACTTTTATTAAGTTTTGTCATGGGCATGGTGCTGATCGCACATGCTCAAACCCGGACACTGACTGGCAAGGTCACCGGAGCAGACGATGGCGCTGCTTTACCGGGAGTGAATGTATCGGTGAAAGATACCAACACAGGTACGATCACCGATATCGATGGTAACTATAAACTCGAAGTATCAGAAAACGATGTTGTAGTGTACTCATATATTGGATATAAGACTCAAGAACTCAACACGGGCTCACGAACAGTAGCAGATATTGTTCTAAACACTGATACCGAACAGCTTGAGGAAGTAGTGGTAACTGCACTGGGCATCTCAAGAGAGAAAAGATCACTTACCTACGCTACACAGGAAGTAGAAGGTGAAGAGCTGACCAGAGTGAAGGATGCCAATTTTATGAATTCTTTGACGGGTAAGGCTGCTGGTGTATTTATCAACAGAAGCGGATCTGGTGTTGGCGGATCTACACGGGTTATTTTGAGAGGTAACTCTTCGACTAGAGGCAACAATGTGCTTTATGTAATCGACGGAGTACCTATGAACAACTTCTCTCCATCTCAGCCCAATGATGTGTGGGGTCAAAATGCAACAGTTGCCGGGGCCTCTGGAACTGGTGGTGCTGGTCGTGACGGAGGTGACGGTATCGCCAATATCAATCCTGAAGATATAGAAAGCATCTCAGTATTGAAAGGCGCCTCTGCCGCCGCTCTTTATGGTAGTCAGGCAGCTAACGGCGTAGTTCTGATTACAACAAAAAAAGGAAAAGCCGGTAAGGTTTCTGTATCAGCTTCATCCAATTTTACAACCGAATCTGTGCTTTTGGATCCGGATCTGCAGTATAGATATGGCCAAACCGCTACTAATTCGATAGACAGTTGGGGTGGATCGGTTTCTGCTCCAAATCATGTGGATAGCTTTTTCGATACTGGTAGAACCTGGATCAATACTGTATCCGTATCAGGGGGTAATGAGTCTGCTCAGTCATATTTCTCATATGCTAACACGGACTCTAAAGGCATCATGCCTACCAACGAACTCACAAAGCATAATGTGACTTATAAGCAGTCATTGAGCCTCATGGATGACAAGTTGAAAATAGACGGCGGAGTGAGCCTGATCAAGCAAGAAACTCAGAATAGAGCAACTTCTGGAATGTATTTCAATCCGTTGACTGGTTTGTATTTTTTCCCAAGAGGGTTAAATTTCGACAACTACAAAAACAATTATGAAACCTTCGATGCAGATAGAAATTTCAGTGTTCAGAATTGGGTATCTGATATCGATGTACAACAGAATCCTTATTGGATCTTGAATAGAAATCGCAATGAAGATTCAAGAAACAGAGTCATTGGAAATCTTGGTGCTAGCTTTAAAATCACTGATGATTTGAGTTTTAGACTGAGAGGAAACATTGACAAATCTGTAGATAGATATAGCCAAAAGGTACATGCAAGTACACAAGCTACTTTGTCAGATTTAAACGGCCGCTATGTCGTAGAAAATGCTGAAGCTACACAGATGTATGGAGATGCATTCTTGACTTATAACAAAACGTTTGACCAGATCAGTCTATCTGCTACTTTGGGATCAAGTATCACAGACAACGAAGTGCAGACTCAGTTTTTCGATTCGAAAGGCGGGGATGATATCCGAGTAGATATCGGGCAAGGAGTAGAAGGTTTGTTTTACCCAAATACATTTGTACTTCAGAATATTGCGGTTGGCGGAAGCTCGCTATTCAATGAAGGCGGTAGCAGATCACAATTGCAATCAGTATTTGGAAGCTTGAACTTTGGTTACAACGGGATGCTTTTTCTTGATGTCACCGGTAGAAACGACTGGTCATCGACCCTTCCAAATGATTCTTTTTTCTACCCATCTGTTGGACTGACAGGTATCATATCTGAAATGGTTGATATTCCTGTCATAGACTTGCTGAAGGTAAGAGGATCATACGCTCAGGTTGGAAATGGTGTAAACGCCTATGATGTAGGGTCAGGTTCATTTAATACGATCGAACCTTATGGTACCGTAGTGACCCCAGAATATAGAGTCGAACCGGGTAATGTGCTCAAACCAGAGATACAGACTTCATATGAAGTAGGTGTAGAAGTAGAATTATTAGACAGAAGGCTGAGTGTAGATTTCGCTTATTACAATACTAATACCAAAGATCAAAGAATTCCAATTGTAGCTCCGGCATCACAAGGCGGTGGATTCTTCTACATCAATGGTGGTGAAATTGTGAATAAAGGTATTGAAATGGCCATCACGGCAGTACCACTCCAACTAGGAGATTTCTCTTGGACGTCAACATTCAACTTTACCAAAAACACCAACGTGATAGAGAAGCTGTCTGAAGATCTGGCAGAGGGTGAATTTCAACTGACAGCACCTGGAGTGAATAACTATGCCATGATCATCAAAGAAGGATCACAGTTTGGTGATATCTACGGACAAAAATTTGCGAGACATAGCAATGAATCTATTATCGTAGATGCAGACGGTAGACCACAGCCATCAGATCAAGGCCTTGAATATGTGGGAAACCCTAATCCTGACTACATGTGGGGATGGAATAACTCCTTTGATTACAAAGGCCTAACACTCGGATTCCTAATCGACGCTCGTATTGGCGGAGAAGTGATGTCAATCACTGAGGCCATGAACGATCTCTACGGTGTATCAGGAGCTTCAGCGGATGCAAGAGATGCAGGCGGGGTAGATATCCCAGCTGTATTAGCTGATGGGTCTAACTACAGTGGATTGCTTCCTGCTCAGACATTTTATACTACTGTAGGAGGCAGAGCAGGGATCACAGAGCACTATGTATATAGCGCAACTAATATTAGGTTGAGAGAATTGTCCTTGGGATACTCACTTCCATCATCTGTGATGAGCAAGCTAGGGCCTATCAAATCTGCCAAAGTTTCTTTAGTAGGTAGAAACATATTCTTCTTGAAAAATGATGCACCGTTCGATCCGGACGTGTCTATGTCTACCGGCACTGGATTACAAGGTGTTCATGTATTTGGACTGCCATCGACAAGAAGTATAGGGTTTAATCTTTCACTGACGCTGTAAGCCGCTCACGATAAAATAGTAAATCATGAAAATTAATAATATATATAAATCAATTCTGGCATTTGGTGTGGTGACAATGTTGTCAGTGACCAGCTGTACAGATAATTTCGAAGAAATAAATGAAAACCCATATGGGGTTTCGAATGAAGCCTTGACGCAGGACTTTAACCACCTGGGTGGACGTATCGTTCAGGCCACGCAAAACATCTATTCAGTGACACCTGCCTGGCTGACTCAGCTACAGCAGAATCTCATCGGGGACGTGTTTAGTGGATATATGACACCTCCAACACCATTTGCTGGTGGTGTCAACAATATGAATTATGCCTTAGTCAACGGGTGGAATGGGTTCCCCTGGTCCACTGCTTATCAGAGCGTTATGTTTCCATTATCTGTAATGGACGAAACTGCAGGAGAGGAGTTTCCACAGTTTAGCGCCTGGGGCAAGATCATCAGAGTAGAGGCGATGCATAGAGTCACAGATATATATGGTCCGATTATATATTCCAACTTTGGGCAAAATCCGGCATTATATGATTCTCAAGAAGATGTATACAAGGCGTTTGTATCTGATTTGGATGAAGCCATCACTACCTTGAAAAATTACACTGACTTTGCTGGTTTTACCAAATTTGATCTTGTATATGGAGGCGATGTGACCAAATGGATTCAATTTGCCAATTCGTTGAAATTGAGATTGGCTATCAGAATATCTGAGGCAGACGCCACCTATGCAAAAACTGTTGGCGAAAGTGCTTTGGCAGATGCTGCAGGTCTTATAGCAGACAATGAAGGGAATTTTACGCTTTCAGAATCAGTTGGTGATCACCCACTCAATACCATCAATAATGGCTGGGGAGATATCAGAATGAGTGCGGAAATGGAGTCTATTTTGTCAGGATATGAAGACCCAAGAATGGCGGCCTATTTTGAGCCAGCTACGGATGCTTCTTTAGGTATCGAAGGTCAGTATAAAGGAATCAGAATGGGTGTAGAACTTACTTCCAAGGATGTATATGTTTCGCATTCACCTTTGACTACATTCGGTGGGATACAACTAATGACTTCAGCTGAAGTAGCATTTTTGAAAGCTGAAGCTGCTTTGCGAGGATGGACAGGAGCGGGAGATGCTCAAGCCAACTATGAGACAGGAGTAACCCTCTCTATGACTCAGCATGGTGCATCTACCGGAGCAATCACTGCATATCTAGCCGACAATACGAAGACACCTGCACCATTCGTGGATGCAGTCAATTCTGATAATGACGTACTTGCAGGGGATCCGAATCTCAGTACCATCACCATCGCATGGGATGCAGCTGCTGATTTCGAAACCAGCCTCGAAAGGATCATTACACAGAAGTGGATAGCTATGTATCCTGATGGTCAGGAAGCCTGGTCAGAATTCAGAAGAACAGGGTATCCTAAAGTATTCCCAGTGGTGATTAATAATAGTGGGGGCAAAATTGATACAGATGAGCAAATCAAAAGAATCAATTTTGTCGACGCAGAATTCACTACCAATCCAACAGGTGTGCAAAGCGGCATCGATCTTCTTGGTGGAGATGATGACGGAGGTACAAATCTATGGTGGGATGTTGACTAATACTTAATCAAATGAATTACTTGAAAAGATCGCACAGCTACGTGTGATCTTTTCATTTTTACCACTCAGTTAAAATAGCTTATCATGAGATCTTTAGTTTATGTTTTAAGCCTAATTTGGATAGCTACCTTTTGCCTTTTCTCATGCAATCAAATTGTCCAACTAAATCCAAAACAAGCTTCAAAATCTCAGTTTGAATTACTACCTTCCAGTGAAACTGGAGTGGATTTCATAAACCCAATCAAAGAAACCCTTCAATTTAATTTCATCAACTACTCCTACATATTCAATGGTGGCGGAGTGGCCGCTGGTGATATCAATAATGATGGCCTCATCGATCTATATTTCACCGCCAATCAAACCAATAATCAACTCTATCTCAACAAAGGGGATTTTCAATTTGAAAACATTACACAGTCAGCAGGAGTATCGGATAAAATTGGTTGGTCCAATGGAGTGACCATGTGCGACATCAACAACGATGGCTGGCTGGATATATATGTCAGCAAGTCCGGTTCGTTAAACGATAACCAGCTCAGGGCCAACAAACTATTTATTAATCAAAAGGACAATACCTTTAAGGAGGAAGCCCGAGCCTGGGGAATTGACTTTACCGGGTACAGTACGCAAGCCTATTTTTTTGACTATGACAAAGATTTGGATCTGGATTTGTTTCTGGTCAATCATCGAGCCGATTTTGATAAAAATGATGAAGTCATTCCGCTTGGTGAAGTGCCAATGAATAAGCATTACTCCAACCAACTTTATATTCAAGAATCTGGAAGATTTATTCTTAATACAAAAGAAGCCGGACTGACTTCGATGGCTTGGGGACTCAGTGCGTCTATCGGTGATTTCAATCAAGACGGCTGGGAGGATATTTATGTTTGTAATGACTTCCTCCAACCTGATTTTCTCTACCTCAATAATCAAGACGGAACCTTCACAAATAGCTATCTAGAGGCATTTGATCACCTGTCTCAGCACAGCATGGGGTCCGACTTCGCCGATATCAACAATGATGGCTATCACGACCTCATGGTACTGGAAATGTCTCCAGAAGATCACGTACGAAGCAAAGAAAACATGCCTTCGATGAGCACAGAGGACTTTAATCAGTTGGTAGCAAGTGGTTATCACCATCAGTATATGGTCAATACGCTTCAAGTCAGCCATGGAAATGGTGCGTTTAGCGACTATGCTCAATTATCGGGAGTCGCCAAGACAGACTGGAGCTGGGCTCCGCTTTTGGCAGATTTTGACGAAGATGGTTACAATGATCTTTTTGTAACCAATGGAGTACTCAAGGATCTGGCTAACAGTGACTACCGCAACAAAATAATGGCAAGAATCGCTAGCAAAGTGAAAATGACACTAGAGGAAGCGCAAGAGATGGTTCCATCAAACCCATTAAAAAATTACATTTACAGAAATAATGGAGACCTCACCTTTGAAGATAAACGCAAAGAGTGGGGGATAGATCAGCCCACTTTTTCCAACGGAGCAGCCTACGCAGACCTGGATAATGATGGGGATTTGGATCTTATCGTAAACAACGTAAATCAAGAAGCTCAAATTTACAGAAATGGAAGTACCAACCAATCTCTTTCGGTAGTGCTCGAGGGATCCGGGCACAATAAACTGGCCATAGGTACTAAGGTCGAAGTGATTACAAACGGTCATACGCAGACAAAAACGCTGTATCTATCAAGAGGATATCTATCCTCAGTAGCGCCAAGATTGCATTTTGGATTGGGTGTAGAAGACCAGGTAGATTCAGTCATAGTCACCTGGCCAGATCAAAAAGTTTCAATAATCGAAAATCCGGACTTAAGTCAAATTCTTCAGGTAGCTTATAAAAGCGGTACGCCTTCGTTAGAAAACAAACCTGTCAGAAAAACTTGGCTTACCGCAATGAAACTGTCAGACAAAGGCGTGGAATTTATTAGCCATGAAAAACCATATGATGATTACTCAAAGCAACTCCTGCTACCCCACAAACTGTCGGAACTTGGACCTGCTCTCACGACAGGCGATGTAAATGAAGATCGTTTAACTGATGTTTATGTGTCAGGATCAGCAGGGTATAGCGGAGCGCTTTACATCCAAACCACGAGCGGGTTTCTTCTTTCAAAAGGGCCGTGGAATACGCAAACACGGAGAGAAGAAACTGGTGCTTTGTTTTTTGACTATAACGGAGATGGGCATCAGGATCTTTATGTAGTCAGTGGTAGTTATCAGTTCGACGAGAATAGCGAATGGCTGAGTGATCAACTCTATCGTAACGATGGTCAGGGAGGTTTTGTATTAGCCCGCGAGGCTCTACCAAAAATCAGACAAAATGGGAAAGTAGTTCAGGCTTTTGATTATGATCTCGACGGTGACCTGGATTTGTTTCTAGGTGGTCGGGTGGTATCTGGGAAATACCCCCTTTCTCCAAAGAGTTACTTACTCGAAAACCGAAAAGGCAAGTTTGTTGCGGTCACTCAAGATATAGCACCAGAGCTAATCAACTGTGGTATGGTGACTGGAGCGTCATGTACAGATTTTGATCTCGACGGGGATTTGGACCTGATGATCGTAGGAGAATGGTCGCCCATTCAGCTCTTCGAAAATGAAAAAGGAACATTCAAAAAGTTGAATTCAAACTTACTCAATGAGACCATAGGTCTGTGGCATAGCGTAATAGCATTAGATTTGGACGATGACGGTGATGATGACTATTTGATGGGAAACCTTGGCTTGAATGCTAAATTTAAGATAGGAGGCAAGAAAGAGTTTCATATCTACAGCGACGACTTTGATCAAAGTGGCAGGTATGATATTGTACTGACTAATAAATACAACGGAAATCTTGTTCCGGTCAGAGGATTAGAATGCTCCAGTCAACAAATACCATCGATCAAACAAGATTTCAATTCCTTCAAATCATTTGCTACCGCAAGTCTTGAAGACATTTATGGAGAGCACAACCTTAGTCAAGCTCATCACATACAAGCAGATATGCTCTACAGCATAGCACTCATGAATCGAGGAGATGATCAATTTGAAATAGTACCCCTTCCGAATGAAGCCCAGGTGTCACCAATTACCGATTTTGAAATTCTTGATCTGGATCATGACGGAATCAAAGAAATCATTGCTGTAGGCAACAAATATGAAGCAGAGTCTGAGACGGTAAGATATGATGCATCAAAAGGTATAGTGTTCAAAAATTTAGCTGGCAATCTAAAAGTCATCCCACCAATTGAAACCGGCTTTTTCGTCCGCACGAATTTGAGAGACATTGCCGTGGTAGAGACCAAAACCGGTCCCACCCTGTGGATCGCAGGTAATCGATCTGCGCTCAGTGGATTCGTAATCCAACGGTAGAACAGTGCTTAATGGGTAAAACCACGTCATTCGGCTTTGAGCGTCCTCCATTGGGCTAAATAATTATACATTATCGTGGCTTTTGAGAAACTTGCACGCACTGGTAAAAGTTGAGTCAAAGAGGCTCAGATTAATAATATTAGGGTTTTGGGTTAGAAAGGGTCACGGTAGTCGTGATCTTTTCTTGTTTAAGACCTTCAACTCATTCCGTCCCCGTTTAGCTTCAAAAAATCCCTCTTTAGCTAATTTTTTTCTATCACCAAGATCACTTATCTAGTTTTATATCGTAAATAATGGAAGTGCAATAGCACTGGATAAAAGATAGGATATGAGTGTAACAATGGTAAAAGAGTCTGGAGCAACCACCAAGAGAATCAGCAGGAAGGAATGGGCTGCTATGGAGTCTACCAAATTTGAAAAAATCCATACTGAGATATTTGAAGGCTCTTTGGCCGCGTCAAAAATCATTGCTCAGGAGATTGCAGCTTTGATTCGGTACAAAAGTGAGCGAAACGAGAAATGTATTCTTGGTTTGGCTACGGGATCATCTCCGATCCAAGTCTATGCCGAATTGGTAAGAATGCATAAGAAAGAAGGGCTAAGCTTTCAGCATGTAGTATCCTTTAATCTGGATGAGTATTATGGACTGGATAAAACTGATAATCAAAGTTATATCCATTTTATGCATCATCATTTGTTTAATCATGTTGACATTCTACCTGAGAATATCAATGTACCCAGTGGTAAAATTGCGTTCGAACATATCGCTGAGTACTGTACCCAATACGAAGAAAAAATTGAAAGCTATGGCGGCCTTGATTTCCAACTACTAGGAATTGGCCGTACCGGACATATTGGATTCAACGAACCAGGCTCCAAGATCAATTCAACCACAAGAATGATTACACTTGACTATTTGACACGTCAGGACAATGCATTCGCATTCAGCAGTATGTCAGATGTGCCTAGAAAAGCCGTGACAATGGGTGTCGGTACCATCCTCAAAGCTAAGCGGATTGTAATCATGGCCTATGGAATGAAAAAGGCCGAAATTGTTAAGAAAACTGTAGAAGGAGAGATGCTGACTGATGTGCCAGCTAGTTTTCTGCAAGATCATGAGGACGTCACGTTTGTCATGGATGAGAGTGCAGCCAAGGATCTTACCAGATTTGATACCCCATGGATTGTAGGTGATCTGGAATGGACCAGAGAACTAAAGAGAAAAGCTGTGGTATGGCTCAGTCAGAAAATGAAAAAGCCAATATTGAAACTCACAGACAGGGACTATAATGACAATGGCATGTCCGAACTGCTTGGAGAAAATGGTGCCTATGAGGTCAATATCAAGATGTTTAATCACTTCCAGCATACCATCACCGGTTGGCCAGGAGGCAAACCAAATGCGGATGATACTAATAGGCCTGAGAGAGCCACTCCTGGTAAAAAACGAATCATCATTTTTAGCCCACATCCGGATGACGACGTAATCTCAATGGGAGGTACCTTTTTGCGATTAGTGGATCAGGGCCACGAAGTCCATGTGGCATACCAGACCTCTGGAAATATAGCGGTAGCGGATCATGAGGCATTTAGGTTTGCAGAATTTGCTAAAGAGATATACAACTATGCGGCAGGAGAGAAAGCCGATAGCAAAGTCTTTGACAAATTGTTTAAAGAGTTGAGAAATAGCTCTAAAAGCGAGACCTCACCAGTTGATGTCAGAAAGATAAAAGCTCTGATCAGAAGAGGAGAGGCGATTAGTGCCTGTAGATATTATGGGATTCAAGATGAGCAAGTACATTATCTGGATATGCCGTTTTATGAAACCGGTAAGGTGGAGAAAAAACCGCTCGGTAAGGAGGACGTCAATATCATCAAACAATTGATCGAAAAAGTCAAACCTCATCAAATATATGCGGCTGGAGATCTTGCTGACCCGCATGGTACACATGAAGTTTGCCTCCGTGCCATATTCGCCGCTTTGGACATCCTCAAAAAGCAAAAATACATGAAAGACTGCTGGGTATGGCTCTATCGTGGAGCCTGGCATGAGTATCCAATCGACGAAATCGAAATGGCAGTCCCAATTAGTCCGGAAGAGCTAATGAAAAAAAGAATGGCTATCTTCAGACACCAATCACAGAAAGATGGTGTCGTCTTTCAAGGTGAAGACAGTCGAGAGTTTTGGCAAAGATCGGAAGATCGAAATCGCCAGACTGCCCAAATGTATGATCAGTTGGGACTATCAGAATATGAAGCCATAGAAGGATTCAGAAGATACCATTTTCTATAATTGGCAAAATCAGCCTAATTGATTCATAAGTAATCTTTCAATTTTAATACGCTGCATTGAAAAAAGAACGACTCCTGAGTCTCGACGTGTTCAGAGGCCTTACTATAGCTGCAATGATTCTGGTCAATGATCCGGGATCCTGGTCTTATGTCTATGCGCCATTACTTCATGCCAAGTGGCATGGTTGCACACCCACGGATTTGATTTTTCCATTTTTCCTATTCATGGTAGGTACGGCGGTAGCCTTGAGTACCCCAAAAGAAGGTGACGCACGAAAACAGTTGACCAAAAAGATCTTGAAGAGATCACTCTACCTTTTTTTGATAGGGTTATTTCTCAACGCCTTTCCGTACTTTGAACTTTCAACTTTGCGGATTCCCGGCGTACTTCAACGGATTGCAATTGTGTTTCTCGTAATAGGCCTGATGTATCATTATACCAGCACTCGTACCCAAATTTACACAGCTGTTAGCCTTCTTTTGGCTTATTGGGTCCTCATGGCTGCTATTCCTGTTCCGGGTATCGGTGCGCCTAATCTTGATCCTGACACTAATTTTGCCGCCTGGTTTGATAGGCTGTTGCTATCCGGACACATGTGGAGCATGAGCAAAACCTGGGACCCGGAAGGGCTCCTGAGCACACTTCCTGCAGTCGTCACCGGTATGTTAGGCATATTTACCGGCAAGATTCTTTTCGGTGCAGAAAACAAGCAAAAAGCCTTGATCAGGCTGTTTGTTTTGGCCAATTGTCTTATTGTAGTTGCATTAGCCTGGGACATGAGCTTCCCGATCAACAAGAGTCTTTGGACTAGTTCGTATGTGCTCTATACCGGAGGAGTTGCCATCCATTTTTTCGCCCTATTGTATGCGCTGCTTGATATTGAAAAGTATCGATCAAAATTGACTTTTCCTTTTGAGGTATTTGGCTCCAATGCCATCACAGCCTACGCTTTGTCAGGCATACTAGCTTCTCTATTAGGAATTATTCCACTCGGAGATCAATCAATGCATGAGACTATTTATAATGGACTATTTTCAATTTTGGCTGACTATCACTTCGCTTCGCTAGTCTATGCGCTGTTATTTGTCAGTCTTTGTTACGTCCCGGTTTGGATATTATATCGCAAGAATATTTTTATTAAGGTGTAGGCAGTTTTGAAAATGTCATAAAAATCATGGGCATTTACTTAATTTCCTTAAAGAATATCGTACAATGGATATAATTACAATTAATTTAGAACCTCAAGCTAAGCGATTGTATTTATGATACTTATTGGTACAAGTGGATCATCGAAATGCGACTGGGAACTCATTCAGGACAATAAAAAGGTCCTGACACTAAGCTCTAGTGGTATCAATCCATATTTTCATACAGAAGATATTATTGAAGTTTCTCTTCGCTCCATGGGTGAGTTATTAGCATATATCGATGATATAGAAGTTGTTTTTTTCTATGGCAGTGGCTGCTCAAGCAAAAAACTTCAAAACCTTGTTCATAGAGCGTTATCCAAAGTTTTCGTAAAGTCTCATATCTACGTGAATCACGACATTGTAGCTGCCGCTTTTGCAACCTATGAAGGCACGCCCAATTTTACTTGTTTGATGGGGGCTGGGGCCAATTCTTGCTTTTTCGATGGCGATATAGTACGGCAAGAAGTACCTGGTATCGACTATGTATTGGGTGATGAAGGCAGCGGTGCATACTTTGGTAAGATATTGTTGCAGAGCTTTTTACGCAAACAGTTACCTGATGAGATCGCTATTGATTTTGAGCAAACCTATAATATTACGAAAGACGATATTTTACAAAACGTATACATGAAGCCTTTTGCTAATGTCTATTTGGCATCATTTGCGACGTTTATTCATAAATATAAGGATCATCCTTTTTTTAGAACAATACTGAAGGATGGTATTAGAAAATATATAGAAATCTATCTGGAGTGTTTTCCAGATTACAACAAATATACAGTTCATTTTGTAGGCTCTATCCCATTCTTTTTCGAAGATATCCTGAGAGAAATTTTAGTGGAAAAAAACATTGAATTGGGAAAGATTATCAAAGAGCCGATAGAACAGTTGGTACAATATCATATTAATAAACATTTCACTGCTAAATAATGCTTGAGTTAATAGTTGGAATAGACATAGGAGGAACCAGTACAAAATTTGGACTGGTAGATACAGAGGGTAAAGTGGTGATGCACGACAGTATGGCTACTGAGAATCCAGATATCAATGGATACCTTGATGAGTTGGTCGATACTATCAAATCAGAAATAGAAAATCTTGACAAACCGGTTCAAATCCTGGGAATAGGAGTAGGAGCTCCCAATGCAAACTACAAAAAGGGTGTAATAGAGGATGCACCAAATTTACCATGGTCCGGAGAAATAGCCTTAGCCGATATGCTTGAGAGCAAATTTAATGTACCCGTCAAACTCACCAATGACGCCAATGCTGCTGCCATGGGTGAAATGATGTTTGGTGGTGCACAGGGAATGGATGATTTCCTGGCTATCACATTAGGTACCGGACTAGGTTCTGGTTTTGTGTCCAACGGGATGTTGATACAGGGTCATGATGGCCACGCTGGAGAACTTGGCCATATCGCTTACAAAATAGGAGGTGGTCGTCTCTGCAAATGTGGCAAAAAGGGCTGCCTTGAAACTTACGTTTCAGCCACAGGATTGAAAAGAACCGTTTATAAATTGCTTGCAGATCATCATATGGATAGCGTGCTGAAAAGGTGCAGCTTTGACGAACTGAATACTAAAATGGTGGCTGATGCCGCTCGTAAAGGAGATAAAGTGGCACAGGAGGCCTTTGCTCTCACCGGAAAGGTGCTCGGAGCTAAGTTAGCTGATGCCGTTGCGCATACCAGTCCAGAGGCCATATTTATCATGGGTGGCTTAGCTAAAGCAGGAAATTTGATTTTCGATCCGACAATAAAACACTTCGAAAAAAACCTCCTCAGTATATATAAGAATAAAATAAAGATTCTTCCTTCCGAACTAAACAGTACGCACACACCGATTATAGGTGCAGCCAGTCTTATCCTGAATGATCTAAAAAAGCAAAATGAGGTTCCCGTATAAGTATAACTGTTTAATAGGTTTGAAAATTCGTTCAACAGATCATTTACCTACTCTTGATAGGTAGATTATAGGTCGCCGTGAATCCAAAATAGCCATTTGATTCGAATACATATTCGGCTCCTTCCTGATTCTGAGGGATGTTATAGTTGTAGCTCATAAAGAAGTTGACACTCTTTGTTTCAAACATGACAGGAACTGAAATGGAGTAGTTCATCAGAGAAAAATTATTCTCACTATCTGACGTCAAAAACAAAAGCTCATACGCGGTTGACTGAATATCAGTCAGTGGTTCATCATTGTTCAAAGCGTCTCTAAGCCTGATCAGAAATCTGGCTGTCGTATTCTCGAAACCAGCGTTTTGTAAACGATTGGAAAATAACAACATTTCGCGATCGCTAGTATTTTGAAATCGTGTCACATGACTTGTTCGTGTGTATTGGGTAGTGATATTTTGATTTCCGAACAAAATCGCAAAGGAGGGAAGGAAGGTAATTCGTTTGATAGGACCAAAACCAGTCATACTTAGATTCCCTGTGATATTCCATATCACCCGATGGGCACTTTCACTACCGAATGAATAAGAATAGTCAAGTCCAGAATACAGAAATTTAAAATCTTGGGTGAGAGATCCACTCAACGAGTTAGTTAGTGTCTGACTTTCATCTTTATCCGTAAAAAATGAATGATCATACGATAGACCGAATGTGGTTTTGTTTTTGATTCGGCCGAGATAACCCAACGTCATGACTGTAAGGTTGTATTTTGGGTCCAGTTCACTATTCCAAAAACCAGAGGCATCAACATAGATGCCCGAGTGATGGTACAGACTAATTCCAGGTGTCAGGCCCTGTTGATCAAGTCCAAAATCTCTACCGGCAGAAGTGACTCTACTCGAGTAGCCTATTCTAAACTGAACTTCGGACTGTCGAGGCTGCGGTTTTAGTAGCTCATCGATGAGTGAGAACAGGGAGGCAGAATCGGCCTCGTTAGCAAAGATTGAATCCAATTCGGCATTGAGAGCATCCAACTCATCTTGCAACGTATCTTGTCCGCTGGCACCAATAGGTGCTAGAAAAAGTAGGGTCAATAAAAAGCATAATATGGTTAAAGTCGTAAGGCGCAAAGGCGAGGGGCTAATTGTTTCGTTTGTTTCTCAGACGTTCATTGTTTTGTCTTCTTATTTGCTCATTGGTGCTATTTTGTTGTTGTCTTCGTTGATCGAGTCTGTTAAGTAGCATTTTCTTAAAATCTCTTTCAGCATTCTGCAAGGACATCAGCTGTTTAGAATCGAGTACTTTTAGCATGCGGTCAGAATACTCCTTTTCTAGATTGAGCTGCCTTTCTTTCACCTTGCGTCCCAATTCCAGCAAGTCTTTAGTCTCCAGTTCGGAAGCCGTTTCCGCATTGAAATTTTTTCTAGCCTGACTAAACTCTCTTTGATTCTCGCGCCGTTTACTGCTATACTCGTTGTAAATCGGCCAAAATTCCTGAGCTACTTCAGGAGTCAACCCTAACCTCTCGCTGATCAATGCGATTTTCGCTGATTCTATTTTTTGTCTGGCCTCATTGTTTTGAGCAATACCTGCCCAGCCCATGCCCATCAACAAGGTCACAAGTATTAGTTTTTTCATTATGACAAATATATTCATGGCTCTTTACTTTAAATACGCAGTTTACAAAAATTCTATTGAGTCATCCATTTCAGAGAAGATTGATTCCAACTCTTCTTCCGATAAACTCTCATCGAAAAGCTCGGGCTCAAATCCTCCTATTTCATCCAGGAGATATTCCTGGTCAACCACCGCAAGGATGTCTTCAGTACTTACATTTTCTTCAAATAAATACTCGATCAGATCGGCAGAGTCTATTTCTGCCAAACTTTGGTCTATGCTCAGATCACCTTGACCCATAGGATAAAACAACCATCCAAGTACAAAAATTACTATAGCAGCAGTCAGAACATGAGTCAATTGCATTCTTGGTATAAATAGGGGAGAAGAGACCTCTTGCTCCACAGCTATTCTCGATTGAATTTTCAAGGGAAGTTCATCAAAATAGCCCTCAGGTACCTGATGTATGTTCTCTTTTCTTATGTCTTCAAGATCAAATTTCTTATTTTTCATAATCTTAGCATCTGAGTGTTAGACCCTATTTCAGGCCCAGGGTTTAATCCAGTTGAATATTATGTTCTATTTTTTTTACCGCCAGGTGATAGCTCGCCTTTAGGGCTCCTACGCTGGTCTTTGTTATTTCTGATATCTCACTGAATTTCATTTCTTCAAAATATTTCATATTAAATACGAGTCTTTGTTTGTCAGGCAATTTTAGTAGCGCTTTTTGTAGTTTCAGCTGAATCTCGTCTCCTGTAATGTGAGACCCATGATCCAACTTTTCTGAAAGCTCACCAGCAACATCATTAATAGGCAGAAAGAATTTATTCCTTTTCTTTTTTAGAAAACTCAGGCATTCATTTGTTGCTATTCTATATATCCATGTATAGAGACTAGAGTCCTCCCTGAACTTATCAAGATTCTTCCAAACCTTCACAAAAACCTCCTGTACCAGGTCGTCCGAATCGTCATGATCCACCACCATTTTGCGAATATGCCAATAGATCCTCTCCTGATACTCTCGTACCAGTAAGTTGAAGCCGTGATTTCGACTCTCCTCTCTACTGAGTTTTTCTAATAAATCCTGGTCAGTCAAAGTAGTAATATTTGGTGCTTAGATGCTCTGACACTACAATGGTTTAATCATTAATATATTATTTTTTTGTTATTCAACTCAAAACCCAGTCTAAGTACATCATTTATCTAATTTTAAGTAGAAGTAAAATACATAAATACGCCATTGACATTTGAATCTGAGCTGACTTTGGATGCAAGATGCTATCCTGAAATCAAACTTCTACCTTTTGCAGAGATTCTCAAAATATTATCAAGCCTGTCCTCAGATTATTGATACTAATGACATAACTTTGAGCCCCGTAACAAAAGGTTCCAAGTACACATCAAATGACATCAACAAAATACATTTTCGTTACGGGCGGGGTTACCTCTTCTCTTGGTAAAGGAATTATTTCAGCATCTTTAGGTAAGTTATTGCAAGCCAGAGGTTTCTCGGTAACTATTCAAAAATTGGACCCCTACATCAATGTAGATCCAGGCACACTCAACCCTTATGAACATGGCGAATGTTATGTCACAGACGACGGCGCTGAAACAGATCTGGATTTAGGTCACTACGAAAGATTCTTAAACGAACCTACTTCACAAGCTAATAACGTAACCACAGGTAGAATCTATTATAACGTCATAAAGAAAGAACGGGAAGGTGAATTTCTGGGTAAAACTGTTCAGGTTGTACCGCACATTACAGACGAGATAAAAGAAAGTATTTACCGTTTAGGTAAGACAGAAAAATATGATTTTGTAATCACAGAGGTTGGTGGTTGTGTAGGTGATATTGAATCCTTGCCGTTTATTGAGGCCATGCGTCAGGCAAGATTTGAATTGGGCCCGACTCAAGCTATCAATATTCACCTCACTTTAGTGCCTTATCTAAAAGCTGCTGGCGAACTTAAAACCAAACCGACTCAACACTCGGTAAAACAGCTACTAGAGGCAGGGGTTCAACCTGATATCTTGGTATGCAGAAGTGAGCACAAGCTCAGTATGGATTTGAGGAAGAAAATCGCTCTGTTTTGCAATGTGCCCGTGAATTGCGTGATCGAAGCACAAGATGCTGAGACCATATATGATGTGCCATTATTAATGAGAAAAGAAAAGTTGGACGAGCGAGTATTGTCCAGAATGCGTTTCTCATATAAAAAAGAGCCAGGACTTGAGCACTGGAAAACCTTCTTGGGAAAACTTAAAAACCCCATAGCAGAAGTCAACATTACGGTTGTGGGTAAATATGTAGAGCTCCAGGACGCTTACAAATCTATATCCGAAGCGTTTGTTCATGCAGGTGCAGAAAACGAATGTAAAGTGAAAGTCAAATGGTTGTCGTCAGAAGATATTACGTCTGACAACGCAGCCAGGCAGTTGGAAGGAGTAGATGGACTGCTCGTAGCTCCAGGATTTGGCGAGCGAGGTATAGAAGGTAAAATCGAATCCATTCGGATAGCCAGAGAACAAAATATACCTTTCTTCGGTATATGTCTCGGTATGCAGTGTGCAAGTATAGAATTCGCAAGAAACGTATTGATGCTAAAAGATGCCAATTCCAAAGAGATGGCTGAGAAACTGAAACATCCGGTGATAGACATCATGGAGGATCAGAAGAATATTACAGAAATGGGAGGTACTATGAGATTGGGCGCATATGATTGCCAAATCAAAAAAGGTACTAAAGCATATAATGTGTATGGACACACCAAAATTCAAGAACGTCACAGACACAGATATGAATTTAACAATGCCTATCTCAAAGATTTTGAAGAGAATGGGATGATTGCTTCAGGTAGAAACCCAAAGACCAATCTGGTTGAAATCATTGAGCTCAAAGACCACAGGTGGTTTCTTGGTGTTCAGTTTCATCCCGAACTTAAGAGTACAGTACTCAATCCACATCCGCTATTTGTCAAATTTGTGAAAGCAGCTTTGGCCTACAAGAAAGACAACTTATCAGAAAAAAATATTTAATTAAATGGATAAAAATCAGATCACAGGATTGGTCTTAATGCTTGCATTAATGACCATTTATTTTCAATTCTTCGCTGATGAAATTCCCCAGGAGCCTGTCGAACAAGCTGCGACGGAAACCACAGTGGCCTCACCAGCAGCGCAAGAAAATCCTGGCATGCCATCAGCAGCAATAGTAAATGATTCGCTGACCACAGCGATTCATCAAGATCGATATGGAATTTTTGCACCTTATGCCAGCGGGGAAGCCAAAGAAATTAATATCGAAAATGAGTCAGTCAAAATCACGCTCTCTAGCAGAGGAGGCGTCGTGAAACGAGTAGAACTCAAAGACTATCTGACATATGACAAGGAGCCACTCGTACTCATTGACCGAAATAGTAGCCAATCAGATTTGGTTTTAATTAGCAACTATAAGCCTGTCAATGTATCAGAGCTTTATTATACGCCTGATTACTCGAGATTGGAAGTATCTGGTACAGATTCACTCAGTTTGAGCTTCAAGATAGCCATAGACGGAGGCAGGTACATAGAGCACAAGTATAAACTGGGTGGCACTGGATTTCAGTTAAGATATGAAATCAACCTGATAGGCATGGATGGCATCATAGACAATCAAGATGCGCAGTTAACCTGGGTAGACCACATGAAGAATGTGGAGCATACCCTCAAGGAGTCAAGGGCGAAAACGACGATCAATTATCAGCCCACTGGTGGTGATTTTGATGACCTGGGTGTAGGAGAAGGTACAGAATCTGAGACGATAGAGCAAGGATTGAAGTGGTTCGCTTTCAAACAACGTTTCTTTGCCAGTGCATTGATCGCTGACAACCAGATGAGCAAAGCCACCTTGAGTACGTATGTTGATACTTCGGATAGCTCAACTGTAAAATCAGGAACAGCAGTATTGAGCTTACCAATAGGAGATTTGAAAACCGGTAAAGGTAAATTTCAGTACTACTTTGGACCAAATGATTATACTGTTCAGAAGAAGGTGGTCGATGGGTTCGAACAAAATGTAGACCTCGGATGGTTTATCTTCCGTCTGGTCAACAAGTTTCTGATTATTCCTATATTCAACCTGTTAGAAAATTTCATCTCCAACTATGGTGTGATCATCATTATTCTGGTTTTTGTGATCAGATTGATTTTAGCGCCATTGACTTACAAGTCACACATGTCGATGGCTAAAATGAAGGTGCTAAAGCCTGAAATGGACGCCATCAAGGAGAAACACGAAGGAGACATGCAAAAGTCTCAGAAGGAGACCATGGAGCTATATAGCAAAGCAGGGATTAATCCACTGAGTGGCTGTATTCCGGTTCTGCTCCAATTTCCATTCCTATTAGCGATGTTCAATTTTTTCCCTAACTCGATAGAGCTAAGGCAGCAAGCATTTCTTTGGGCGAAGGATTTATCCACCTATGATAATGTGTTGAACCTACCATTTGAAATTCCATTCTATGGAGATCATGTCAGTTTGTTCACCCTATTGATGACCGCATCCACGATTCTTTATACCTGGTCCAACAGTCAGATGAACTCGCAAATGCAGGGACCGATGAAGACTATGCAGTACATGATGCCTATTATGTTCTTGTTTTTCCTCAATAGTTTCTCAGCAGGATTGACGTTCTACTACTTCGTATCGAACATTGTGTCTTTTGGACAAATGGCTCTATTCAGAAAATTTGTTGATGAAGACAAAATTCTGAAAGTAATGGAGGAGAATCGCAAAAAGAATGCAAATAAGAAAAAATCTAAATTCCAGCTCAAACTCGAGGAAGCCATGAAGGCAGGCGAGGATCAGCGAAAAAAAGGAAAGAAAAAGAAGTAAATTTAAAGTCCCGTTTTTAGCGGGACTTTTTTGTTTTCAGGCATTTAGGAATTTATCAACATTTCAATGTGGAGAAGTTTCCATTCACAAATAGAATAAATGTGGAAACGAAAATTATATTTGCGAATGTCGATCATGTGCAAGTATCGACTTATTGACAATTTTCATTTAATCTGACAACGAGCTTTATGGGTAAGATCATCTCAATTGCAAATCAAAAAGGTGGTGTAGGTAAAACTACCACATCTATTAATCTGGCAGCAAGTTTGGCAGCGCTGGAATATAAGACCCTGCTGGTAGACGCTGACCCGCAAGCCAATTCTACGTCAGGCATTGGAGAAGACCCAAAACAAATAAAAGCAGGAATATATGAGTGCATGGTGGATGCCATCGACCCATATGAGTGTATCATTAAATCTGATATTGACTATTTGGATCTACTTCCTTCTCATATCGACCTGGTAGGAGCAGAGGTAGAACTTGTCAGCTACGATGAGCGAGAAATGAAAATGCGTACCGCATTGGAAGCTATTAGAGAGGATTATGACTTTATTATTATTGATTGCTCGCCGTCTTTAGGTCTGATCACGGTCAATGCGCTAACAGCTTCAGATTCGGTGATCATTCCAGTGCAATGCGAATATTTCGCTTTGGAGGGATTGGGTAAGCTATTGAATACGATCAAAATCATTCAGTCAAGGTTAAATCCTGATCTTGAGATTGAAGGTATTCTACTTACCATGTACGACATGAGATTAAGATTGTCAAATCAGGTGGTAGAAGAAGTGACTACTCACTTCAAGTCAATGGTGTTCGATACACTCATACCAAGAAACATAAAGTTGAGTGAATCTCCGAGCTTTGGTCTGCCTGCGATCTCACATGATGCAGAGAGTAAAGGAGCCATTAGTTATTTGAATCTGGCCAACGAGATTGTAGCCAACAACGAACAATTGGCCGAGATGGCCTAATAGTAAAAGATAGTTTAGATGAGCCAAAAGAAAGGAAATAGGAGGAATGCTCTTGGTAGAGGATTAGGTGCTCTGCTTAATGATGATGGTGCAGGAGCAGAAAAGGTATTGGCTAAAAAACCACTTCGCGAGAGAAGTGCATCGGCAGGAAGTATTTCTGAGATCAGCCTTGATCAAATAGAAGTCAATCCATTTCAACCAAGGACAGATTTTGATCAAGAGGCGTTACAGGAGCTCTCTGAGTCTATAAAAGTTCAGGGAATCATCCAGCCTATCACAGTTAGAAAACTTAACAACAACTCCTTTCAACTTATTTCTGGGGAGAGAAGATTTCAGGCAAGCAAACTTGCAGGCTTGGAGAAAGTGCCAGCCTATATCAGAACAGCTGATGACCAACAAATGTTGGAAATGGCGCTTATTGAGAATATTCAGCGCCAGGATCTAAATGCTATGGAAGTAGCATTGAGTTATCAGAGACTACTTTCTGAATGTGACCTAAAGCAAGAAGAGCTTGGAGATCGAGTAGGAAAGAAGAGGTCGACAGTTAATAACTATCTCAGATTATTAAAATTGCCACCAGACATACAGGCAGCGGTACGAGATGGTAGAATATCTATGGGGCACGCACGAGCACTTGTCAATGTAGAAAATACCTCGTCTCAACTTGACTTGCTAAAGAGAATTCTCAATGAAGATCTCTCTGTAAGAAAGGTGGAAGCACTGGTAAAGCAAGCTTCTTTTCCTGATGAGCCGCAGATCAAAGAAGAAGAAAAAGAAGAGAATAAAGAGATATTAAGTGTTCAAGACAAGTTATCTTCGCATTTCGGGACAAAAATCATGATTGCCTCGAAAGATAATAACAAAGGAGAAATCAAAATACCTTTCACTTCCGTTTCAGAATTGAATCGTATTTTGGAAATAATTGACGCTTAAATAAGAAGTGAAATCATCGATACTTGTAGTCTTAGGAGGTCTAATCATCTCAACATCCGCCTTGGCTCAAACCGAGACTATTATTCGTAATCATTCTGACAGTACAGTAATTTCAACCGATTTATCTGGAATTGAAACCTTTCAAAGTAAGTCAAAACTAGATCCCGAAAAAGCAGCCCTTTACGCCGCTGTTTTTCCTGGCTTGGGTCAAATGTACAATAAACAATATTGGAAGCTACCCATCGTCTATGGTGGAGCCATCGTAATAGGTCATTTTATCAAATATAACAATGACTTCTACAATGCCTTTCGAAATGCATATATCGCGGAAACCGATGGAGATGATCTCACTATAAACCCATTTCCACAATTTTCTGAGCAAGCGCTTCAAGTAAATGCTGAAAAATTTAAACGCAACCGAGATTTTATGATGATTATGGGGGTGGTGTATTATATCGTTCAGATTGTCGATGCGCATGTTTCAGCACACTTGATCGAGTTCGATATCAACGATGATTTAGCCATGCATCCAACTTATTACCCAAGAGAAAAGTACTTTGCCCAAAATGTAGGAATGTCTTTGGTTTTTAAACTGAACAAATAGTAATAAAGCAAAGATCTCAGACACTAATTATCCATAATTAAAAAAAGAGCAATCAATGAAAGTAGGATTGGTAGGCTATGGCAAAATGGGACAGGCCATTGAAAAAATACTGCTCGACAAGGGGCATGAAATATCAAAAATCATCAATATAGATAATATAGATGAAATTGGAGAAATACGTCCAAGTAACACTGATGTAGTTATAGAATTTACTACTCCAGACTCTGCTCTACAGAACATTAAAACTTGTCTGGGAAACAAGGTACCTGTTGTTTCCGGCAGTACAGGATGGATTGACCACTACGAAGAGGTAGTGGAACATTGCAATCAAAATGAAACAGCTTTTTTCTATGCGTCCAACTATAGTTTGGGAGTAAACATTTTTTTTAAACTCAACGAGCACCTGGCAAAAATGATGAATGGCAGAGGCTACGACAGTTCGATGGTAGAAATACATCATACCCAAAAGGTGGATGCACCCAGCGGAACAGCTATCACATTGGCAGAAGGCCTTATGGCTAACAATAAATCTAAGACTTCCTGGGTAAATCGGCCCACCGAACAATCCAAAGAATTGTCCATATTGTCAGAGAGAATAGACAATGTACCAGGCACACACGACGTTATTTACAATTCTGAAGTAGACACCATAAAAATCAGCCATGTAGCGCATAGTAGAGAGGGATTTGCTCAGGGAGCCGTGTTAGCTGCTGAGTTTCTTGCTGGCAAAAAGGGAGTATTTACTATGGACGATTTACTCAATTTTTAGGAATCATATTTAATCATAACTTTGCGGAAATTAAGTCAACTATGAATTGGAATTTTTTTAAGCCGAAAAAGAAAGAAGTAAAGAAGGGACCTGTACAGGAATGGGTAGATGCAATCGTTTTCGCTGTAGTGGCAGCGACGTTGATACGCTGGGCGTTTATGGAGGCTTTTACGATTCCGACTCCTTCTATGGAGAATTCTCTACTAGTTGGAGATTATCTATTCGTAAGCAAAATCAATTACGGGCCGAGAACACCAAAAACACCAATTCAATTTCCCCTTACACACGGCAAAATTTGGCTCACCAATATTCCTAGCTACACAGACGCCATTCAATTGCCTCAATACCGATTCCCTGGTTTTGGTGAAGTAGAAAGAAATGACGTGGTTGTATTTAACTATCCACCTGAATTTGAGCATCCTACAGATCTTAAAACTCACTATATTAAAAGATGTATCGCTATTGCCGGAGATACGATTGAGGTGAGAGACTCACAGGTATTCATTAATGGGAAAGAAGGAGAAAATCCTGAAAACATGCAATTTGCTTATTACTTGAAAAGTAGCAATGTGATCAACGATCGAGTATTTAAGAGGAATGGCGTTTGGGATTATAACCGTGTGAACAACAACGAATACTATCAAATGCATGCTAGGCCTGAAGATGCCAAAAAATTTGAAAGCCTGGACTTCATAGAAGAAGTCATCCCACACAAAGAGCCTGAAGGTTTTGTAAACCCAAGAATCTTCCCAAACGCTTCGAGGTTTCCATGGAATGCTGATTTTTTCGGACCACTGGTTATTCCTGCAGAAGGAATGACCATTGACCTAACAGAAGATAATATAGCCATGTATGGTTCCACAATCAGAAACTATGAAGGACTGGATAATGTTGAGCTCAAAGAAACAGAATTGTACATAGATGGTAAAAAACCTGCAACATACACCTTCCAGCAGAACTATTACTTCATGATGGGAGACAATAGACACAATTCTGAAGATTCAAGGTTCTGGGGATTTGTTCCTGGAGACCATGTAGTGGGAGAAGCCTCTTTCATTTGGTTGTCAATTGATCCTAATGGTGGATTTACCGACAAAATCCGTTGGTCGAGACTATTCAGCGGCATAGATTGATTTGACACTACCAATTAATCTCTTCGAGTCCTTTGTCCTTTAGATAGGCGTTAGTCTGACTAAAGTGCTTGTTGCCAAAAAATCCTTTGTGTGCCGCAAATGGAGATGGATGTGGCGAACTAAGAACCAGATGCTTTTTGCGATCAATGTATTCTCCTTTTTTCTGGGCATATGCACCCCACAACAAGAACACTAGGTTTTCTTTTTGATGTGAAAGTTCACGGATGACCGCGTCAGTGAATTCTTCCCATCCTTTCTTTTGATGAGATCCAGCTTGATGTGCCCTTACGGTCAAAGTAGCATTGAGGAGCAATACACCTTGTTTTGCCCATCTGTCCAGGCAACCATCTGCAGGTGGGGTGATCTGCAAATCATCTTCGATCTCCTTGAAAATGTTCTGCAGGGAAGGTGGCTTACGAGTGCCAGACTGCACAGAAAAACACAAACCATGCGCCTGACCAACACCGTGATAGGGGTCCTGTCCTAGAATGACCACACGAGTAAAATCAAAAGGGCTGAGTTCAAAAGCACTAAAAATATCTTTAGCCGGGGGAAATACTTTATGCTTCTGATACTCTGACTTCACAAAGACTGTCAGGTTCTTAAAATAGTCCGCTTCAAATTCTGCTTGAAGTCTGCTTTTCCAGCTTTTCTCAATTTTTACATCCATAATTTTCGAAAATAAAATAAATTGATTTACTTGTACGCTCAATCCACACACAATTTGGTAATTGAAATCTTAATTTTTGATGGTAACAGAAATAACAAAAGGCATAAAAGTAAGTGTTGAGACGGAATACCAGCCTAAGTATTCAAGTCCCAGACAGTTCCACTATGTCTTCACCTACAAGGTAACCATCGAAAATCAAAGCGAACATACGGTGCAGCTCAAATCCCGTCATTGGTATATCAAAGATGCCGCTTATAGTGATCGAGAGATTGAGGGCGAGGGTGTAGTAGGACAGCAGCCTATTATTGAGCCTGGACAAGAACATGTGTACGTATCAGGGTGTAATCTGAAAAGTGGTGTTGGCAAGATGATTGGCACCTATCTTATTGAGCGAATTATTGACGGGAAGACTATTGAAGTGCGTATTCCTGAATTCGTGATGGTTGTTCCAGACCGATTCAACTAATCGATTAGATTAGGTTGAGCCTCAAAATCTTTTTTTTTCGTGTGTATCGTTACTTACGATATTGGCTTCTGGCTCTGGACGAGCATAGTTTGCAATCACCTTTTTTATTTCAATTGTACACACAGGCTCTGTCACCTTCAAATCTGAATAAAATCACCCGTCCTACTATTGAGGAACTGAGGAAGTCTCTTTTGGCAGGCCGTCATACCATTGCAAATACTTACGGTTCTGGTTCTAGTCTTTCTACTAGCCAGAGAGGATCAATCCGTGGTATTGCGAAATTTGGTGTTTCTACTCCAAAACAGTCAGAAATTTTAGTCAATCTTATTGAATGGACAAAAGCAGAAACGGTACTTGAGCTTGGTACTTCGCTCGGGCTCAATACGCTATATTTAAGTGAGGCAAATACTACGAAGGAAGTGGTAACCGTTGAAGGCAATCAAGAACTCGCTCTTTTATCTCGCTTGCATTTTGAGTCACATGGAGCTTCCAATATTGATCAAATCAATGATGATATTGATCATTTTTTGGATAATGATCATCGTAGATATGATTTAGTATATATTGATGCAAACCATACATTAGACGCTACGATTCGATACTTTAGAAAATGCATGGATTTAATTTCATCTGAAGGGGTAATTATATTGGATGACATCAATTGGTCCCCGGATATGAATAGGGCTTGGAACAGCATTCTTGAAGATAACAAGACTTGTATTTTTGTTGAAAATTATGAAATTGGAATAGTATTTGTAAATAGACCAAGCGAACAAAAACACTATATTCTGCGCTTCTAGCGAATAGAAAATAGAACATGTTAAGTAAGATTGATTATCACTAATTATCTTCTATTTTTGCAGCATATTACTTTCACCTATGGAAAATAAATCATCGACATCTCAACCCGGAAATCCTCCGGAAAAAACTCAAAATAAAAAAATAGTCACCGTCATTTTGGTAATGCTACTTCTTGCTGCTGGCGGAGCTTTGATCTACAAGTTTATTGAGTCATCTGAACTTGCCGAACAGAACAGATTAACTCAGGAACAGCTAGATCGTGCCTACAATGATCTCGATTCTATGAGCAATGAGTTGGACACCAGAATTCTTAAAATTGCCCAACTTGGTGGAGAGATTGATACGCTGTTGCAAATAAAAATGCAACTTGAAGAAGAGAAGAAATCCTTTAGAAAAAAAGTATACAAACAAATCAATGAACTGAAGAGTACAGTGGAGGGATACAAAGAGTTATTGGTAGCGCAAGACGTGGAAATAGCTAGACTCAAGGTGCTCAATGATTCATTGATGAGCGAGAACACAGAATTGAAGGTAGTGGCCAATACGCTGAACGAGTCTATCAAAGGGCTAAATCAAAGTAAGGCCCAACTTGAAGAGAAAGTAGCTACAGCTTCAAAATTAAAAGTAGAGCGTGTTCAAATTCTGGCGGTTAGTTCGAGTGGAAAAGAACGACCATCTCCGTTTAAGAACAGGCACATTGACCACTTGAATATACAATTCGAAATATTAGAAAATAGAGTAGCACCGATTGAAGGCAAGGGCATACTACTAAAAATAACCGGACCGGATGGCAACGTGATTTTTGATGTAGCTGCAGGATCTGGAACATTTATGTACGATGGAAGGGAAAGCTTCTACACGGTCAAGAAGGATATTCTTTTTGATAGAAATAGCCAACAGATGACCTTTTTGTACAATAAAGGCAGTGACTATGATTTGGGAAAGTACATCCTCGAAATCTACACTGACGACTATAAAATGGGTAGCACTTCCTTCATAGTAAAATAAGAAAAATCACTTTCCAATATAGGAAAGGACTTGCTGTTTTTCATCAAATAGAACTTTGGTACAACACATGAGGACGATGAGTGCCATTACCATTAGTTGTCCGCCGTCGTTTCCTACGATAATTCCTATAAAGAAAATATGTGAAATGATAGCTCCCATCATTAAAAACACCCCGAGTAATGCACCAAGTCCGGCATGTTTTGGCCAAAGAAGAAGGATGGACGCAACCAATTCAAGAACACCTGTACCAACGCGAAAGAATGCTTCAAAATCACCATGACCAAAAATGGCGATGGTGAGATTGGTAAATAGAGATTTTGACTCATTCAGAAAAGCCTCACCTCCAATTCCAAATTTGAAAAGAAGTGTTTCCAGAAGAATGATAGCAGCTATTATTCTTGGCAAATACTTAATTACATTCTTCAAAGTCATGAATATCAAAGTCTTGTTGTGACGGATAAGTTAGTTAATTAAAGATAATTGAGTAGTATTTTGCAGTTGAAAATTTAAGTGTCTAATATTAGTGTTTATACATTATATACATTCGGGACTAAACATATCGCATGGGTATAAATAAGGATATTAAGCAAAAGAAGTTTAAAACCGAATTCGAAAAGACTATTGTCAATCTGATTTTTACAAGAAACTGGTTTGACGAGCAACAGCATCGAATTTTGAAGCCATATGGGCTGACTACAGCGCAGTATAATGTGTTGAGAATTTTGCGTGGTCAGCACCCCGAAGTGTGTACGGTAAATTTGATCATAGACAGAATGCTGGATCGAATGTCGAACGTTTCCAGAATTGTGGATAAACTAGTTTCGAAAGGTTATGTGTCCAGAATGCCTAACCATAGGGATAGAAGGGCAGTGGATGTATGCATAACTCAGCAAGGACTGGATCTACTGGCAAAGTTGGATGTTCAGTTAGAGTCCCTTTTTAATCAAATCAACAGCTTTTCTGATGAAGAGTGCAGCCAAGTCAATAGCTTTCTGGACAGGCTAAGAGGTACGACTCCAGACTAACCGAGCACTAAATTCCTCTTAGGATATCAATTAGACCTTTTTGTTTGTCTTTTGATCTTACAACTAAGATTGGGATTTCGGTATGAAGCTGTACCAGCTTCTCCGCACTGCTTCCAATAAATAAGGAGGCAGCAGCTGTGATACCTTTTGCACCGATTACAATCGCTCCGGCTTTGATTTTTTTGGCCGTTTTATATATGGATGATATCACATCTTCGTGTCGATCCAATGTATATATAGGTTCAATTGTAAGGTCAGTAGGGTCCGCCTTTTTCATAAAAGCACCATAGTCTTTTTTGGCATGCTCTTCCATGATTCCCGCAAATTCTTCGAATGACTTACCTGTATAATGATATCCACTAGGTACTTGATATACGTGCTGTATGTAGAATTTTGGCTTCGGAAAATGATCTATATTGAGCAGATCAATGGTCTGATTTACCGCATCCAGAGAGTTGGCAGAGAAATCTACCGGCACCAATATTTTACTTATTCTTCGCTTAAATCCTTTAGGGATAATCAATAGTGAGCATGCGGCTCGTCTGGCCAACCTGTGAATGATAACACCACCACCTTGTTTTTCATTTTTCCTTCCTACGATAATCAGATCAACTTCTTTACTGGCACTATATTTTAATATTGCCTTAGTAGGTTGGCCCGACTTGATTTCGACCTGGACCTTTGACTTATCATGTGTATAGTAGCGATCTATCTCCCTTTCAATTTCTTTTTTGCGCTCTTCTAATGCATCCTGAATAATATTAGGAAACTCCTTCTTGATTGAAGCAGGGACATTTAAATCTTTAATTACATTGATAAACTTAACTACCTTTGTATCAGCTAGTTTTGCGATTGTAGATGTGGCGTAAATCAGCTCCTTATCCAGATCTGTGTGATCGAGTGCTACAAGTATTTTTTCAAATTTATACATTGGGTTCTGCGTATTCAGGGTCTATTAATTCCAAAGAATTTCAATTTAATACAAAAAGATAAATCAAAAATTAGAAATCTAACTGATTTATCTCATCTACAAGCATTTCCATTTGCTCCTTCGAGTGTGTAGGAAAGGAAGCAATCCTAATATGCTTGTTTTTGAACTCACCATAACCATTGCCTATAATAAGTCCTTTTTCAGCTAGCTTGTTCATAAGTGCTTCGGACCCATTTTCTACATCTGCTACCCCGACTGTCATGGATCTATACTTCTTATCTGTCACGAATGCTTTTAATTTCGGATGTGACTCAAATAACTGATAGAGTAATGCGCTTTTGTATCTGGCTTCCTGTCTGATTTGTCCAATACCCTTATTCAGCATGTCCTGAACCACTTTTCCCAAAAGATATATATTGAGTACGTTAGGTGTGCAGGTCGTTTGGTGCTTGGCGGCCATCTTTGCTATCTTCAAGATGCTGTTATATGAATCATGATATTTGCCATTTGATTTGAGCTCTTCGGCTCGTTCTACGCATCTATTGTTGAAGAGCCAAACTCCCAAACCTGCAGGCAATCCGAACGACTTCTGCACTGAGAAGTATAAACTATCCATCTGATTGAAGTCAAATTCGGGAATAGGTAAGGAGCTTACCGCATCAATAGCCAGCAATGGTTTTGGATGAGCTGCTCTAAAAGTGGTTATATCTTCTATGGGCATAGCCGCGCCAGTGCTAGTTTCGTTTTGTGTGATACTAATCAACTCAGTTCGATCGTCTACCTGTAGGCTTGACAGGTCATGATTTTGTCCAGGCTTGGCAACAATCGCTTTCGCCTCTTTGCCTAATGCACTTGCAGCCTTGTAGAATTTCTCAGAAAAGGCACCATTAACAAGGTGTAAAGAATGTTTGTCAATCAGGTTTTCTGACATTCGATCCCAAACCTCTGTCGCCGATGATGTGAACCCAATGGTGTAGTTGTCCGGAACCTGCAACAAAGCCTTCAAACCTTCTGTGGTTTCTTGCTGCATTCGTACGTAAGCTTTTTCTCTATGGCTGATGGAAGCGATACCATCCCTGATGGCATTTTTGAGATGTTGTTCTACAGTGAAATACAACTCTGAGGGTCCTGCTGTAAAGAATATTTTTTTCATACTATTTTCAATAAACTAATCATTAGATAAACCTGGGCTCACCTGCTGGTATTCGACGCAAAATGAATACATTTGTTGGACAAATCTCTGGGTTTTTGAATGTTTATTAAACTAACGTTATAAAAATGACCGAGTGATTTCGGTGGCTAAATCGGGCCTCATTGCGCTTGCGCAACTCTTCGGAGATAACAGAGGAAGATTGAATCATTTGAATAGCTCAAATCCTTACATTTATGGGTTTAATTAAACCTTAAATTCAGAGATTTATTAAAAAGTCTCCTGCTTTAGTCAGGAGACTTTTTTTGTTAGTAAAGTACACGGAATTTTATGGTGCCATCTATCTTTCTTAAATCGCTGATGGCCTCCTTGTTGTAATCCTTGTTAATGTCTGTAATCACGTAGCCAACGGTATCGTTGGTTTTGAGGTATTGGCCCAGTACATTGATATCGTGTTTAGCCAGCGTATTGGTAATGTTAGCGAGTACGCCTGGCTGATTATGGTGTAAATGAATGAATCGATGTGCATCATTTAATATAGGCAATGTGAGGTTAGGAAAATTCACGCTGTTAGTAGTCGTTCCGGTATTCACATAGTCTATGATTTTGTTGGGTACAAACTCGGCTATGTTTTCTTGCGCCTCAAGGGTGCTGCCTCCAATATGAGGGGTCAGAATCACATTTGGAAGATCTCTGAGTTCAGATACAAACTCATCGGCGTTACTCATCGGCTCTTCAGGGAAAACATCTACTGCTGTACCTATAATCTTACCACTTTCTATATTCTTCCTCAATTCTTGAATATCGACTACATGCCCCCTGGATAAATTCATAAAGACAACACCGTCCTTCATATATCCAAATTCTTTTTTACCAATGATGTTAGTATTACTTTTTCTACCATCCACATGCAAGGAGACCACATCTACTTTTGTGAGTAATTCTTTTAATGATTTGCATTTTGTTGCGTTACCCAATGCCAAGCGCTCATCAATATCATAATAGAACACATTCATACCTAAAGCCTCCGCGAGTACTGAAAGTTGCTTACCAATATTGCCATATCCAATGATTCCAAGTTTCTTTCCTCTTATCTCAAAACTTCGGTTAGCTGACTTGTCCCATTTGCCTTGATGCATAGCAAAAATCTTATCTGGTAAGTTTCTGATTAAAAGAATCATCTCGCTGATGGCCAGTTCTACGACAGATCGTGTGTTGCTAAAGGGAGCATTGAATACAGATATGCCTCGTTTGGTGCATTCAGTCACATCTATTTGGTTGGTGCCTATGCAAAATGCTCCTATTGCCATGAGCCTATTTGCATGCTCAAGTACCTTTTTAGTAATCATTGTCTTGGAACGAATGCCTAGAATCGATACATCTTTGATTTTCCTACAGAGCTCTTCCTCGTCAATACCAGATGGGTAAATTTCCACTTGATATCCTTCTTCCTGAACTATTTTCGCTCCATTTTCATGAATATTCTCAAGGAGAAGTACTTTGATTCTATTTTTAGGATATGATAATGCGCCTTCCATTTTGTTGTGATAAAGTATTTCATCTAATGAGGGGGCAATATGATCTGCGTTTTTCACCACATCCTCACGTGATATATTTTCTGTAAAGGCATAGAACCTGTTGGCTTTGCCTTCTTTTCTTATTTCATAATCATTGTAGCCATCTCCGATGACATGTATTTCGCCCTGGAGTTGCAAGGCTTCGATTTTGGCTGGTTTACCTTTGCTTTGAGATAACACGTTGTCTTCGTCAAACCCAATAATATTACCCTCTTCATCAAAAACAAACGTATTCGCATGTACATTTTCTTCTTTGATGCCATATTTCTCTACGATAGGGAAGATGAACTCTTTAAACCCATTAGAAAGGATATAGACGTGATCAGCATGAGTCTTTAGAAATACCTTGTTTCGCTTAAAAGATTTGGAAACCAACTTTTTAAGCATGGTGATTAGTACGGGGAGGTGTTCTGCCTTAGCGTCTAATATTTGAAGTCTTTGATTCAGCGATTCCCTAAACGAGAGCTTCCCACTCATGGCCAGGTCAGTGACTTCAGCAATTTTCCTTAGTCGATTGATTTTTTCCGGGTGATTTTTTAGCGAGATTGATCCTAGCACATCCAATGCTTCCACACTGGTGAATGTACTGTCAAAATCAATTACAAAATTTTTAGCATCGGTTTCAGTCATCCTTGTATTTAGCTCTTCCTTCGAATCTGCATTAAAGCTTAATTAATCACCCTGGGTTTATGCGGTAAAATTATTTTTATATTCCCATATCTCCTCATTTGCATTGATATTTATAAAGAATAGCCAGATAATTTGATGAATCTTTAAAAATCTCTAAATTCATTAAAATATTTTTAATAAAAATGGGTGAGACCAAATCTTCTTCTTATTAAGAGAGATATCAATGTACTGTACACTCGCAATTTGTTGAATATAATGAAGAATTGACTGATTTAACATAGTTGAACAGTCGGCTGATTTGCCGGTGTCGTTCGAATTAAAGAAATTGATTGTACCACCTCCTGATGATAGTTTATTTGTTGTATATTGGTGATATTCTTAACAAGTAGTATAATTGCACTATTAGAAGAAAATCAAAAGTATTATTGCTTTAGTAACTCAACTTAAAACTTCGCTCCAATGGGTATTTTAGACCTTATTACATTACTAATCTTCCTAGCAGCTGCCTTTACACTAATCAATATTACCTATTTGCGATTACCGTCTACTATTGGGCTTATGGCTATTGCCTTGGCTTCTTCTGTTGGCATTGTGCTTTTAGGGTTTGCCGTACCAGCTGTAATGAACGGTGCCAGTCACATAGTTGAAGAATTCGACTTCAAAGAAGTACTGTTGAATGTAATGCTAAACTTCTTGCTTTTTGCAGGAGCATTGTCTGTTGACTTGAGCAAACTTTTACAAGAAAGAATGCCCATTATTGTATTGGCAACCTTTGGTACATTGATGTCTACGTTTATAGTGGGTGGCTTGATGTCATATGCTTTTCCATTAATCGGGGTAGAGGTTCCGATGATCTATTGCTTACTTTTTGGAGCGCTTATATCACCTACAGATCCTATTGCAGTACTGGCACTCACTAAGGAATTTGGGCTGGACAAAAATCTTGAAATTAAAATAGCAGGTGAATCTCTGTTCAATGACGGTGTAGGCGTTGTAATATTTCTTACTATCTCTGGTATAGCTATGGGAGGTGGAGGACACGGAGCACATGGAGGCGAGGAAGTCACAGCAATGAGCGTGGCCATTTTGTTTCTGACGGAAGTCGCAGGAGGCTTGCTTTTAGGAGCTGCCTTTGGGTATTTGGGATTTAAACTACTCAATTACATAGATAACGACCATGTAGAGTTAGAAGTATTAGTAACATTAACGCTGGTAATGGTAGGTGGAAGAATGGCTGAATTGCTACACGTATCCGGGCCATTAGGTATGGTGGTTATGGGGCTGTTTATTGGTAACGAGGGCCGTAGTGAGCATTTAGCCAATGCCACCGGTGAATATGTATTCAAGTTTTGGCACCTCCTGGATGAAGCTTTGAATGCTATATTATTTATCCTGATCGGTCTTGAAGTAATTATTATCGCTCAAGATTTTAAGATGGAATTCTTGATGATTGCACCTATCGCGATAGTAGTGGTGTTATTCGCAAGATTTCTTGGTGTCTCAATACCTATCAAAATTATGGAAATGATGGGAAAGAAATTTGAAGATAAAACCATCATAATCTTAACTTGGGGAGGATTAAGAGGAGGAATTTCCGTAGCTTTGGCGCTTTCATTGTCAGATGAGATTCCTAATAAGGATATCATATTGGCAGCGACCTATGCGGTGGTTGTATTTTCTATCCTGGTTCAAGGTTTGACCATAGATAAAATATTGAAAAGTTAGCATTAGAAATCAAATTAGTAGAAAATAAAATACGGTTAGATGAAATTAAGTTTAGCAGAAGGGTTAATGTTGATTGCACTGGATGATGAAGAAGGAAGACTTCTATCAGCCGCTGAGCACTCTATTGATCACGGGCTATTGTCCATTTTGATCTTGGAGCTTTCTTTGATTAAGAGGGTTGGATTTGATGGAAATAAAATTGTAGTCAAGGATACGACAGGTACTGGAAACAAGGTATTGGACAACGTACTTAAGGCAGTCGGCGGTGGAGGAGAGTCAGTCTCTAAAACGGTTGCTAAAATTGCCCCTAGTTTTGAGTCTATTCAAGATGATATGATTGAGTTGTTGGTTCAACGCGGTATATTGAAAGTAGAGTCTACAAAGCTTTTATGGATTCCTGTATCTGAAAGAATGGATAATGCGAATTACGCGTTTGAGCAGGAAATCAGAGATACTTTGAAGGCAGTAGTACAGAAAGGGCAGAAGCCAACACCGGCTATTGTAATCTTAATGTCCATGATTTCCAATTGTAAGATACTTGAAGAGGTATTCAGAGAGAAAGACGAATTAATCGACGCGGTAAAAGTAGCTAAGGATTTACTTACTTCAGATGCGATTGATGGTGAGACCCAAAAAGTATTGGTAGATCTTAAAGATCACTTTTTGACCCTCTAGGAACTAAGAATAGAAAACTGTACTAGAAATGAAATTGAAAAGCTGGGGATTATTCTTCAGCTTTTTCTTTTGTCCTCTTAATGGTATTGCTTTGATTCAAATTATTGATGAAGAGCTCCTCAATTTTCGCATCTGCCTCTTCACTCGTTAATCCATTTTGAACAGCTAGTATTTGCTTCTGGACATCTAAAAGAGTTTTAAGATAGGCTTTGATAGAATCCTGATTGGCGACGGTATTGTTGGCCCTCATGGCCATAAACCCGAAGCCTTCATGTGGATTGTTTCTATCTCGCTCCAGAATATAATACGAATGACCTTCAATTTCTATCTTATCGAAGTGATACTGAATATCTTCATGTATCTCGCTAAAATTTGGTCCATCGGCATGATTCACATCCCGGTTTTCGCATGCGCTTAGCGCTATGATTACAAAGCTTAGAATGAGGATGTTTTGTGAGGTTTTAGTCATAATCACTTTTCCTTAAAATATCCTTCTTGTACATTAAAAGCCTTTTGAATCTGTTGGAATGAGTTTCCATTGACAATGATGATCAAATAATCCCCTAGGCTAATGGTAAATTTCCTTTCAGGATTCTTGAGTAGTTGACGTTTACCGAGTTTGTCCTTTTTACTCATTCCTATCAAAATCCCGTTATAGGTCTTTTTGATGCTATCGAAAGACTCGTGATAATCTTTGTTTAGATACGGATTGTCGTAGGTTACTAAGAACTGTTTTATATCGTAATCTGTAGGCGTATGCGCAAATGACATAATATCCTCGGTGTAGGACGCTACATCAGGTTCAAACATGTAACTGGCAAGAATTTTTGACGAAATATCGTGAGGCGAGATGGCGTTAGTTACACCAGCACTAATGAATGTATTCTTGAGGTTTGCATTTTCGAGTGTCACCACAAATTCGAGGTTCTCAAAAACTTTCTTAATGTTAAGAATAAAAACTAATTTCTCTGTGTCATCATCAAGATTCACAAAAACAACCGTTGACTGCTCTATGTTGGCTTTTTTGAGCATGTCTGTGTTTTCTAAATCAGAGTATAGAGTAAACACCATATTTGTGTCATACTTTTCATGAATATGCTCTATATGGCTCTTTATATTAGTTATGATAGCCACTTTTTTGCCTGCTCCAGTAAGCTGTTCAACCACAAGCTGGCCAAAATCACTCCAGCCAATCATGACGACATGCTGTTCGAAAACAGTACCGTTATAACCTAACATTTTATTTTGTTTTAAAGTTGTTATTAAGTTTGTGATTTGTCCAATGAGAAGGCCATAAATGCCAACGCTCATTAGTACGAAGATAAAACCAATCGTCCTACCATATAATGTCACGGGATAGATGTCACCATATCCAACAGTAGTCAGTGTGGCAATGGTATACCAAAGCGCCTGATGGTAATTGGTAATACTGGATTGATTGCTATCCTTCTCAAAATTGATCAACAAGGTGATTAGGATAAAATATATAATCACTCCAATTATTGCCCCACCGATAAAGCGATTTATTCGCCTTCTTTCGCTTGCATTTAGCATTGATTAAGTATAATATTTAATCGAATTTATAAAAATTGAAGATATCCAAAAATGACATCGTAAAGAAATTTTGTGGCCATTATTCTTAGACTCTTACCTTAAGTTATACAAAAGTTTTCGATTGAGAATAGATGGGAGTATTTAATAAAAAAAGCTCCAGAAGATTTTCTGGAGCCAGCAGCATTTGAGAAAAATTAATTATGATTCTAAAGTAGAATTCAATCATTTCAAAATACTGCCAACCTTCTTAAAAATCTTGCCAAACCCTTATTGGAGCAAATCAGGGCTATTTTTGAGGTACCGGAGATTTACCAAATCTCTTTTTATATTGTGAATTAAAGTGACTTACGTTGTTCATCCCAATTGCTTTTGCAAGTTCAGAAGCATTATTCACAGTTTTTTCTTTCAGAATTCTGTTCACGTATTGAAGTCTGACTTCCTTGATAAATTCGAAAGGAGTGCCGTTCGTCATTTTTTTGATCATTCGATAAAACTTCCGTTCACTTACCGCTATTTGATCAGCCAGATAATTCACCGATAAGTTAGGGTCATCGATTTTTTCTAAAATCAAATGTTCAACCTTCTTAAGCAGAGATTGTTCTATTTCATCCAAGGTCTTCTGGTTATTGATAAACAAGGCTCCTTCATTGTTGTTATTCCAGAGTTCTTTTCTGTTGAGCAGGTTTTCAATGCGAAGCAATAATTCTTCTGGATTAAATGGTTTGCATAGGAAGTCATTGACGCCTTGTGAGAGTACTTTGGTTTTGTCTTCCTCGGATGTGCGCGCAGACAAGACAAGGGCAGGTATTTTTCTCAGTTTTTCGCTCTCCTTAAGTTTCTCAAGCAATTCAAATCCATCAAACCAAGGCATCATCAAATCGGTAATGATCAAATCGATCGGCTCTTTTTCGAGGACTTTGAGTGCTCTTTGCCCGTTGGGAGCAGTCAGCACGTGATATTTGGTTTCCACTATGTTCTGAATGAATTCTCGGACTTCCGGGTGGTCTTCTACTATCAGCACAGTACTTTTATTAGTATCATTACCTTCTGCCGCCTTAGAAAGGTTTACTACAGGACTGTTCTCAGCTAAAGGCTCGTCCAGTTCTTTGAACAATTCTCTGGTCTTATCACTGTAGCTTAGATCGGGCAATTGTGTAAGGTCTTCTGAGGAGATTTTTTCGTGTTTGATTCGAATGATAAATTCTGAGCCTTGACCAATTTTACTTTTTACGTCGATGGTGGCTTCGTGTTTGCTGATTATTTCCTTGACCAATGCTAAACCAATTCCAAATCCTTCTTGGGTCTTAAATGTAGTATCAGGCGCTTGGTAGTACCTTTCAAATATGTAGGGTAGATTCTTTTCGGGAATGCCTTCGCCAGAATCAATAACAGAAATGACAAGATTGTCACCTTCCTTAGTCAATGCTACAGTGATTGAATCATCCTTTTGAGTGTGTTTTAATGCATTGGTGATAAGATTGAATAACACCTTTTCAAATTGAAATGGATCAATGTGGATAATTGGTGTACCTTCAAAAATCGACTTAGAGTAGGACAGGTGTATACCTTTCAATTGGGCCAGAGAATCGAACATCTTAACGAAAAGCTTAAGCATTTTGTCTACATCGATGTACTTTTTGTGCGTAACCAGTTTGCCATCCTCAAGCTTGATCAACTCGTTGATCTCATTGGTCAAGTGAATTATCCTTTCTCCATTTAAGAGTCCAGTTTTCAACTGACGCTCTGCTTTCTCTGTGAGCAAGAGATCCTCACTATTGAGGACTTGGTCAATACCACCCATGATCAAGGTAAGCGGAGTTCTTAGATCATGCGAAATGTTAGCGAAGAAGCGCGATTTGGCTTCGTCAAGTTGTCTGAGCCGGTCTGACTGTTGCTGTATCTTAGCAGAAAGCCGCTTGTTGATCAAATAGGCTCTATAGATTAGCAAGGCAATGATTACGACCAGAAACATGCCTATGCCTATACTATAGAGTAGGATGTTTTGGGCTCTTATGGTTTCCTCGTCGGCTTTCTTTTGCTGTTTTAATAGCTCATTCTCGTTCGCTCGCTTTTCAGCCTCCAGGCGCATCTGAACCTTGTATTTGTTGCTTTCTTTTTGACTGCGTTCAATTGAATCCTTAGCCTGCCTAAAATTCTCATATACAAATGCAGCCTCCTTATATTGAGCGTCTGCAACCAAAGCTTTGTACATCACATTTGCCAGTTTTACAACTTGAGTCAGATTATTGGATGAATAAGCCTTCGAAAGGTACTTTTCGCAAAGCTTTACGGATTTTTTGAATTGCTGTTTTTCATAATATATTAAAGCGAGTTGCAAGGCACATTCAAGACCATCATCCAATGCATTAATGTTTTGATAGCCTTCTAATGCCTTTGCATAAAAAGGAATTGCGGACTCCAGTTTGTTTTGTCTAACCAGATTGAAACCTATTGATCTAATTGCATAATTTTTTTCAAGTTCATTATTCTGCTTGATGGCAAGGTTTTGAGCACTATCAAGGTACAAGTTTGCAATCGAAAAATTCTTCATCCGGGTATGCAGGCGTGCAATCTGGTTGTAATTATATGGGTCTGGCTTTAAGTTGTGTACCTTTCTTAGATTGGTAGATGTTAGATAGTATTCTAGCGCCGTGTCATAATTCCTTAAGTTGTTATATATAAGACCAATATTATTGAGAATTATCGCCATTTGACCATAACGCTCATCTTTAGCATGGATTTTCTGTGCTTCCAGATAGCAATCCAGAGCAATGTCGTAATCATCGAATCTATAATATGCGTTACCGAGATAAGTATAAGTGTAAGCTAGGAGAGTGTCAGGGTTATTATATTGTGATATAAAATCTCTTGCCAGAGATATGGATTCTAAATAATTTCCAGTCAAATACTCTGCCTTCATTTGCTTGTAAAGAAGGGGATAGTATAGGTTACTATATATTTCTTTACCCAAGAGGCTTTCTGATTCTTCAGATAAAAGGTCGTAGGCCATATCCAATTCATTGGAATATACCAAAGAGTCGAAAACTTCTACGAATTCTTCAAAAGAGTCATCACTCTCAATGCGTTTTACTTGACCCCAAGAATTAAGGGTCAAGAAAATAGCAATGATTATAAATGAAGCTGGTTTATATTTAGTTGGTGTAATCAATTATTTAACCAAAAATTTTCTCAAAATGCTGGTAATATTACAAACGTTTTCCGTTTCCTCCAGGGTTCTCTGGTGGATCGCTTTCATCCTCTTCGTCAGGCTTCCTGCTGAGGTAAAGTTCCTGTGCATATAACTTCATAATTCTATATTTTGTGTGATAAAAATAAATGAAATTCAAATTAGCGAAATATATTTCATATAGCCTCGCATCATCGGGCTTTTATTCCGACAGGGTTAATATTGTACAACATTATAAAGGATAAAGCAATTAAATTCTTCATCCAATTGTTATCAACAGTTAAAATTCAATAATTGCTTAGTTCCTTGTACCATTTTTATTTCCTTTACGTTCTTCTAGAATTAATTCAAATTTCATGTTGCAAAATAAGTCATTATATACCTTTATTATGTTGTTCATTTGGTCAGCCTATATGGCCATGGCACAAAGTTCTGATAGTGATACCTACCGGATTGAGTTAGATATAAATGGACTCGAGGACAGTGTAGCCTACCTTGGTTATTATAGAGGGGAGAAGCGATACGTATTGGACACCACCACCGTCAATAGTAAGGGTATTATGGTCTTTAAAAACAACAAAGAATTGAAGACAGGTGTCTATTTTCTTTATACAAAATCTTACACTTTGGAATTTCTCGTGGATCAATCTAAGAATTTTTCATTGAAGACAGAGAAAACTTCACCCTATCAGAATTTACAGATTAAAAATTCCCCTGAGAATGAGCAATTCAAGACTTTTCAGTTGATCATGATGGAGCATCAAGATCAAATGCAGTCGCTCAGTTCATCGTTGGATTCTACGAGCACAGAGGCTGATACTACAAGAGTGCGTGAACGGATGCTGGCTTTAAATCAAATCAATGGTAACCGAAGAGACAGCCTGGTAAATGTATTTGGTGACACCTATATGTCTCAGATATTGATCATGATGAGCAAATCACCAGAACTTAAGTTAGACTCAGATTCGCTCACGTTAGACCAGAAGAAAGCACAATACCATTATTATAAAGCACATTTTTTCGATGGAATTGACTTTAGTTCTGAAGGCCTGATTCGAGCGCCAAATTTTTATGGTAAGGTGAAAGAATATATTGAACGCGTCACTTTCCAAAATCCTGACTCAGTTATCTCCTCAATAGATATTGTGCTTGACAAGGCAAAGAATAATTCGGAACTGTTTAGGTTTCTAATGGGGATGTTTTTTCAGGAGTATCAGAATGCCAAAATCATGGGTATGGACAAAATTTTTGTTCACTTGTCCGACAATTATTATTTAAATGGAAGGGTAGACTGGGCTGATAGCTCCCTCTTGGCCGAACTTGATAAGGAGATGAAGTTTCTCAGAGAGAATCAAATTGGGCTCAAGGCTCCGCAAATCTATTTGTCAGATACGTTGGGACGAGCTACCAGCCTATACGATATTAAGTCAGATTATCTAATATTGTTCTTCTATGATCCTGATTGCGGACATTGTAAGAAGAAAGCCCCTTTGCTCTACGACCTTTACAACAAAATGAATGGAGATTTTGAGGTGGCCGCCATTACTGTTTCGACAGATATGGATAAGTGGAAAAAGTTCATCAATGATTTTGATTTGGACTGGATCAATCTGGGTGACTTGAGCTACCGAAGTAACTTTCGCGTGCAGTACAATGTACGTACAACACCACAGGTATATATCTTGGATAAGAACAAGCAAATCATTGCTAAAAAGCTCGACATTGAACAGATCGAATCATTTATCAATGACAGGAAAAGGATGGACAAATTCAATCAATGAAACTTTTGATCTAAAGCTGTTTGATAAATAGTTAGAAAATTTCCTGATTTAATCGAATTAGTTTATTTTCGATTTTTTTAACACAATATAAAATTTCAATCAGATGATTAAGGAATTCAACACGTTACGTGATGATGAGATAGAGGTGTTACTGAAGGCTCCTGTTTTGGTATCCATTCTAATAGCTGGAGCTGACGATAAGATTGATAAATCTGAAATACATCAAGCGGTGGAAATTGCTAACAGCAAGCAGTCAAGAGCGAGAGAACAACTCATTGATTACTATAAAGAGGTAGGTAAAGACTTTCAAGAAAAATTTGTGCAATTAGTGAATGAAATGCCTGACAGTTCTGAAGGACGAGCTGAAATAATTTCTAAAGAGCTTAGAAAACTGAATTTCATTCTGCCAAAGATCGAAAACAAGTTTGCAATTAAATTACACGCTAGTTTAAAGGATATGGCTAAAAAAGTAGCTGAGGCCTCAGGTGGTTTACTTGGTTATATGTCGGTAAGCTATGAAGAAGCAAAGCTGATGGAGCTTAATATGATTGACGATCCTTCAAATTATTAATAATATCAATAACCCCGCTAGTCGGGGTTTTTTTTTCTTCAATCCAGAATTGAATGTATACAAAATACCGGGCTGATATCATTTATCCCTTACGATTAACATTCGTGATTTGGCTGGTATTTACTATTCAATTTTATTCGCACATTGACTTTGGGTTTTTGGGCATTTATCCGCGTACCTTAGAAGGACTGATCGGGATATTGACCGGACCTTTGATTCATGGCAATGCGCAACACATTCTTTCCAATACGATACCACTTCTGTTTTTGGGAATTACGATTTTTGTTTTTTACAACAGGATTGCAATTTGGGTCTTTGCCAATTGTTACCTATTGACTGGTATTTTAGTATGGATGTTCGGTAGATCCTTTTATCATATTGGAGCCAGTGGCCTGATCTATGGTTTGGCTTTTTTCCTTATTTCATTCGGTCTGTTTAGAAAGGACTTTCGATCACTAGCCATTTCGATTATTGTAGTGATTCTTTATGGCGGATTGATTTATGGCATGTTGCCGACAGTTTCCAACATCTCCTGGGAATCTCATGCATTTGGTGCCTTTGTGGGTATTGGGCTAGCATTTATGTATAGAAATACACCAAGGCTAGATTGAATAAAAACATTTATAAATTCAGTACAAAGGCATAAATCTGACGAGCATATTCTGATTCATTGACTGTGAAATTATCCATTCGAGAGGCCACATCAAATTGATATAGTTCTTTGATGTCCAGAGAGGTACTATTCAAAAGCAACTCCATGTCTTCAGCAGTATATAAGAAATTCTTGGCTCCATGCAAATATAAAATCCCTCTAAGATTATCTCCGGCTTCAAGCTTAACTACATTGAGCGCATTGTAGTTTGAGTTTTCAATACCACTTGGCAGTGTCATCACGGCATTTATTTTCTTGAATTGTAATTTGAGTTGGGTGAAGTCTACAAATGGTTCGTCGGCTATTATTCCTGCTATGTCATCTTTCTGATATCCTCTGGCTACTGAGATTCCTGCACCTATGCCCCAGCCGTATGCGATAAGTTCATGGTGAAATCGCTCTTCACAGTAACTATATACAGCATCAAAGTCTTCATAAAACTCTTTATAGACATATTGAAATTTATTGATTTCAAAATCACTACTAGCACCATAACCTCGATAGTCATATATCAAAACGCTAAACCCATAGTTGACCAGGATCCGAACCCTTTCGAGATAATCTCCCATATTGCCTACGCCATCATGACTGATGATCATCAGCTGATCACCTAAATCTGAAGGAAAATACCAAGCATGAAGTTGAATGCCATCACTTGACGGAATAGTCACTTTTTCGTACTTCATACGAAAATCATGTGGAGTATGGGAATAGCTCTTTTTCGGTGAGAGCGAGTAGAGTTCCGATCCGGACACGACAAATAAGGTTAGCAACAAAAAAATTCGCATATGACAATCCAATTTAGGATAAAGAAAACATTTTTAGTTTGGAGAAAAAAATCAGGCGTTTGTTTTAATCCTCTCTCTAAGATTATTTTTGATTAAGATACCTTCTGTAGGAGAGAATAGAAATGCGAGAAAAAAGAATACTCCTGCTACTGTAGACATAGCTCCGGCAATAGAGCCATCCAGATAAGCAGCCAGATAATAGCCTAAGATTGAAACTAGTATACCAATGATGGCTGTGATAAAAAGCATCCTCGGAAAACTCTCGGTCAGGAGATAGGCAGTGGCAGGTGGCGCGATCATCAAGGCGACTACCAATATAGCTCCAACCGATTCGAAGGAGGCAACGGTGGTCAGGGAAACGGCTGCCATCAGCAGATAATGCCAAACTACAGTAGATACACCTATGGCAGTGGCAAAAGCAGGATCAAAAGTGGTGAGATAGAGTTCTTTATACCCTAGAATAATAAAAGCTAGAATGATCACAAAAATGGTTCCTGACACATACAATACTCTGGGGCCAAGGATTAAACCTGAGTCACTGATCCATAGATCCAGCGGGATATAAGCAATCTCTCCATGCAATACACAGTCTTGGTCTAAATCCACCTCATTAGCATAGACCGAGATTAGAATTACGCCAAGTGCAAAAAGCCAGGTGAAGGTCACTCCAATTGATGCGTCTGTTTGAAGGCTTCCTTTCTTTTGAAAGAACTCGATCAAAACTGTGGTGAGTATCCCAATAGCTCCAGCGCCTAACAACATCACGACCGAATCACGACTGCCACTAATCAAAAATGCGATCACTATGCCTGGTAATACTGCATGTGAGATGGCATCGCCCACCATCGCCATTTTTCTAAGTACGAGAAAACAGCCAAGTAAGCCGCATGTGATAGCGACGAGTGATCCAGTCAGTATAATATAAAAGGCATCCATCAGCTTTTGATTACATTTCTATAAGGTATGATCGATTCGTGTGGATCACTGGTAGGATACTGGAGCAAGGCCTCAAGTCTGCTTTCTAATTCTGGAGTAAGAATATGCTCAATATTATCAGCGTCTTCATGTACATGATCTGGAGCTATTCTGAGATATTTGGTCAGATAGACTTCCCATAGTCTATGAAGTTTGACGATTCGTTGACCTTTTTTCTCACCCTGATCCGTCAGCTGCCAGCTGTTATTTTGCTTTTTCAGAAATCCCTGATGACTTAGGATATTAAGGCCTGACAATAAACTAGCAGTTTTGATCGGTCGTTTGGCTTGTATTTGTTCTATCGTTCTTTGGGCAGAAAAATTCTTGTCTAATTCACCTAGTTGATAAAACAACTTCAAGATATTTTCAATCAGTATCCTTCTCTTGATTTTTGCCTGGGTAATCAACTTATACAATATGCCTCGCTCAGGCGCCACAAAAAAAGAAATGATAGCAATCATAGAAATGATCATTACAATCCATGGTCCAGTCGGCATCGAAGGGGCAACATAGGAAATGTACGCTCCACTCACTCCAGAAAAAGCCCCAAAAACTGCAGCCAAGACAAGCATAATACTCAACTTGTTGGTCCAAAACCTGGCTGCCGCCGCAGGTGTAATGAGCATAGCTGCCATAAGCACGACCCCAACAGCCTGAATACCTGTGACTACGGCTAGTACAGTCAGAGTGGTCAAGGCCAACTCTAACCTTTTTACCGGAAAACCGATGGATTTGGCGAAGTCTTCGTCGAACGAAATCAATGCAAATTCTTTATAAAACAATATCACTCCAAGTAAGAGACAGACACTGATGATACTGAAGATGTATAAATCCTGACCGACTAAGGCCGCCGCTTTTCCAAAGAGAAACGAGTCCAAACCAGATTGAGCTGCATTTCCAGAATGTTGGATCATAGTAAGGAGCAATATGCCAACCCCAAAAAATACAGAAAGAATAAGGCCAATAGCAGTATCTTCTTTGATTTTAGATTTCCTGGTGATGAAATCAATCATAACCAAGGATAGCCAGCCGGTCACAAAAGCTCCGATAATCAGATAGATTGGATTCTTGGTTCCAGAAATTAGAAAGGAGAGGCATATGCCAGGCAGGACGGCGTGTGCTACAGCATCACCAACAAGTGCTTTCTTTTTTAGAAAGGTAAAACAACCCACTAAAGCCGAACTGATTGCCAGTAAGACCGATCCGCCTGCAACATAACGTATGTTAGGATTCTGAAAGGAGAAAAATGTGATCAGATCTTCCATAGGACTTAGGTCATGTCTCTTGTTGGAAATTGTTGCTTTTTGAGCAGATTGCCAACTTCGGATAAAATGCTCAGTTTGCCGCCATATGTTTCTTGAAGCAGTTCTTGTGTGAATGCTTGTTCGATGGGACCTGAAGCTACCAACCTGGTATTTAGCTGGACCACCCAATCGAAATACTGAGTTACAGTTTGCAAGTCGTGATGAACAACTATCACGGTTTTACCTTCTTCTGACATGGCCTTTAGGATATTGATGATTGCCTTTTCGGTGGCAGCATCTACGCCGGCAAAAGGCTCGTCCATGAAGTAGATCTCCGCGTTCTGCGCGAGTGCTCTGGCTAAAAAAACACGTTGTTGCTGTCCGCCAGAAAGCTGACTGATCTGACGATTAGCATACTGTTGCATATTTACCTGCTCTAGTGCATAATCCGCTGCTTCATAGTCTGCTTTACGAGGACGTTTGAAAAGCCCAAGCTCTGCATATCTCCCCATGACCACGACGTCACGGACCGAAGCCGGGAAGTCCCAATCCACTGATTCTTTTTGTGGTACGTAGCTTACCCGTTCTCGTATTTCTGCAATCGGTTTTTGCAGGATTTCAACCCATCCACTACTCAACGGTACGATTTCCATGATAGCCTTAATCAAAGTTGACTTACCGGCACCATTAGGTCCGATTACTCCAACTAAGGAGCCTTTAGGGAGTGTCAGATCCACACCCCAGAGCACAGGTTTTTTGCTGTACGTGACAGTCAAATCGTGGATTTCCAGTACAGGATCTTCTACATTTACTATCATTTCAGTGCATTTACAATGGTTTGGGCATTGGTATGAACCATGCCAATATATGTACCCTCAAACGATCCAAAGGGTCCCATGGCATCAGAATACAAACTACCTCCGATGTGTACGTCGTGTCCTTTTTTTCGGCACCCTTCGACTACCGCATTGATGGCTTTTTTAGAAACTGAAGTTTCAATAAATACCGCTTTTATTTTCTTTGAATTAATAAGGTCTACCAGATCAGCTACATCTTTTAACCCTGGTTCGGATAAGGTTGAGATGCCTTGCAATCCATTGACTTCTATTCCATAGGCTTCACCAAAATATCCGAATGCATCGTGTGCAGTGATCAGTAGTCTTTGAGAATCTGGAATACTATGTATTGAAAGTTTGACTGCTTCGTGTAGAGAATCCAAAGATTTGAGATAAGATTCGGAATTCAAATCATAAATATTTTTGTTTTCAGGATCACTAATCACCAATTCCTTGTGTACACGAGTCACGGCCTGCTTCCAAAGAGATACATCAAACCATATGTGTGGGTCGTAAGTACCAGGATATAATTCACTGGCACGAAAAAGCGAATCCGGAATTTCGGTAGAAATTGCCTTGACTGGCTTTATTCGACCTAGTTTTTCAAATACATCACCCATTTTGCCTTCAAGATGCAAGCCGTTGTAGAATATCAGATCGGCGTCTTGCAGTTTTTTTAAGTCTCCCTGTGTGGCTTTATACAAATGTGGGTCGACACCAGGACCCATCAACGCTTGTGCATCTACTCTGTCGCCAGCGATATTGATGACAGCGTCATATATCATTCCCGTGGTGGTTATGACTTTTAGCTTTCCATTCCTCACCTTATCTTTCTGCCTGCACTGCTCCAAGCTCAGAAGGACTATAAATGCGAGTAGGTATATATATAAGGGTTTTAATTTCATTCTGTGACTAATAAATTTTCTGCTACTTGCTTGGATATAAATATTATCTCTTGACTTGGCAATTCTATTTGCATTGAGCCATCGAAGGTGTTTTTTTCAATGACGACTACTTTGGTACCTAGGGCTATATTGATCTTGTCCAAATGGTTCAAAAACTCCGAATCTGAATCTTCAACCCCAGTAACCAACACTTTTTGTTTAGCTGGTACTTCAGATAGTGGGACTTTGTTACCAATTATTATTTCTCCTAATTCGTTGGGAATTGGATCTCCATGCGGATCGACTCGGGGATAGCCCAAAAACTTGTCAAGCTTCTGAGTGAGCAGGGGAGACTTGATATGTTCCAATTGTTCGGCTATGTCGTGTACCTCGTCCCATCTGAAATGAAGTTTGTCCACAAGAAACACCTCCCAAAGCCGATGCTTTCTTATGATTTGTAAAGCTTCTTTCCTGCCTTTTTTGGAAACGTTTACTCCCTTATACTTTTGATAATCTACAAAACCTTTATCAGATAGTTTTTTGATCATGTCACTCACTGATGCAGGCTTTGTCTGCAACACTTCCGCAATGGCATTGGTAGACACATCGGATTTATCAGCCTGTGATAAATGATATATAGCCTTGAGGTAATTTTCTTCAGCGTGACTGAGCATAATTCAACGGTAATAGTTATACAAAGGAAAGCATATTTAGATTAATCTAAAAATATTTTAAGGATCAAATAAAAATTTTACGAAAAGCTTCTCACTACTAATAGTGATTTTTATCAGTTATCTGGAATTTGTCTAAATATAGATTGTGAATGAAAGGATTGCTTCTACTTTTGTGTCACTATTTATAACGAGTCTTAATAAATATAACACAGATTAATGAAAATTAGTAAACTATATATCGGCCTTCTTTTTACCAGCATCTCACTGTCCTCATGTAGTGATGATGAATCAACTATTTCTATAGAAACTCCTACAAATTATTCCTTTAGCAGGGATGGGTCTAGTACGGTCTCTTTTGGTGGTCAAACTACCAGAATTGCCATGGCAGAAGAGTTAATCTCAGCACTTACCGATGAGACCAAATCAAAAGAATCTTTATTGAGCATGTTTGCTCATGAAGAAGGAGATAGTGACTTTTCAGATGCTGAGCTCAACGCATCAAGTAAAAGTGTAAGAAGCAAAACGGCAGCTTCTAATGACTTCTTTTCTAATAATACAACAGACGCCTCTGCTATCAAGACTCAATTGGACAATTGGATTGGCAGCCAGCATGACGAAGTATTTCCACAATGGGAAGTGCAAGCTGAGTCAGGCACTGCAGGCCAGATCGCTGATGGTGAATCTACCCGATATATCAGCGCAAATGGAGTAGAATATAATCAGCTGGTTGGTAAGTCTTTGATTGGTGCCTTGATGGTCGATCAAATTCTCAATAATTATTTGAGTACTGCGGTACTTGATGAAGCAACCAATATAGAGGACAACGATGCAGAGGTAGTTGCTGATGGAGAAATTTATACCACGATGGAGCACAAGTGGGATGAGGCCTATGGCTACCTATATGGGGCGAGTGTAGATGCTACTGACCCAAATGCCACTCTGGGTGATGACGACAGCTTCTTGAACAAGTATGTCGCCAAAGTAGACGCTAATCAATATTATACTGGAATAGCTGATGACATATTTGATGCGTTCAAACTGGGTAGGGCAGCTATCGTAGCCAAAGATTATACAGTGAGAGATGAGCAAGCTGAAATCATAAAGGAGAATTTGTCAAAAGTAATTGCGGTGAGAGCGGTACATTATCTGCAGGCGGGAAAGGATGCAGTCGCTACACAAAACTATGGTGGGGCATTTCATGACCTGTCTGAGGCTTTAGGATTTGTATACAGCCTACAGTTCACAAGAAAACCAAACTCTGAGGCATCGTATTTCTCTAAAAATGAGGTGGATCAATTTATTGAAGATATTTTAGCAGAAGAAAATGGTTTATGGAATGTTTCGGCGACAACATTGGATGATATTTCAAATGAAATCGTTGATGCATTTGATTTAGTCTTAGCAGAAGCTGTAGAATAAGAAAAAATATTTTATTACAAGCATGAGGTCAGTTCATAGAACCGACCTCATTTTCTATTTATATGAAAGTACAACAGGCACTATTTATCCTCCTGACCGCATCGATATTTTACTCCTGTGACTCTGGAGGCGATGATACTTCAGAAGATAATTTTGACAGACAGGCGATGCTTGTCAATTGGGCAGATAATATCATCATACCAGCCTATCAGGATTATGAAGAAAAGCTAGAGACGCTCAATCAAGAAGCTAATTCTTTTGCAAACACTCCGACTGCCAATCAGCTGGTTGTCCTCAGGGAATCCTGGATGTCTGCTTATAAGGCCTGGCAATGGGTAGCAATGTTTGAAATTGGAAGAGCTGAAACGATAGGGTTGCAAGGATATACAAATAGTTATCCTGTCGATGTGGCGAATATGCTAGCGAATATTGAGTCAGGTAATTATAACCTTGAATTGCCTTCCAGAAGAGACCAGCAGGGATTTGGCGGCTTGGATTATCTGATCAACGGACTTGCTGATTCGGATACAGAGATCGTCGCACGCTATGCTGACTCCAACACCGCAGAGGCGCATCAGACTTATCTGACCGACCTGACTTCCAGACTCTTGTCATTGACCTCAGATGTTTTGGATGATTGGCAAAATGGCTATCGCGAGACCTTTGTAAATAATGACGGTTCCAGCGCAACGGGAGCTGTAAACAAACTTACCAATGATTATATCTTCTATTTTGAAAAACACCTCAGAGCTAGTAAGGTAGGAGTGCCTGCAGGAGTATTTTCTGGCACACCGGATGCCACCGATGTAGAGGCGTATTATAGCACATCATTCTCAAAGGCTCTTTTTAAAGAGGCTCTGGCTGCATCAGAAGCTTTTTTCAATGGCCGACACTTTGGGTCTGGCACCTTAGGATCTGGCTTCTCGGATTACCTGAATTATCTGAACACCATCAAAGAAGGACCAGATCTTGTCGAAATTATCAATGATCAGTTTTCCGTGATAGCAAGCACAAGTGATCAGCTTGCAGATAGTTTTTCTGATCAAATAAAGAATGATAATACGCTGATGCTCAATACATACGACGAGTTACAAACCAATGTAATCAGTTTTAAGATTGACATGCTTCAGGCTTTAAACATTAAAGTCGACTATGTAGATGCTGATGGAGACTGATTTAAAAGTTTCCTACTGGCAGCGATCTACTTCAGCCGCTCCCTTAGCCGTATTTCGGATTCTTTTTGGCGGATTGATGTTTGTTGGAGTGGTTCGATTTTGGCTCAATGGATGGATTGAGAAGCTATATATAGAACCACAGTTTTTTTTCTCCTACTACGGATTTGAATGGATCAAACCGCTTGGTAGTTTTACCTATTTCATTTTCATATTATGTGGGATATCGGCCCTTTTGATCGCTTTGGGATATAAGTATCGGATGGCCATTGTGGTATTCTTTTTGAGTTTCACCTATATCGAGCTCATGGACAAGACTACCTATCTCAATCATTATTATTTTGTCAGCCTGATTAGCTTTATTCTAATTTTCCTACCTGCCAATTGCTTCGCATCATTGGACGTCAGGTCTAACCCCAATATCAGATTTGATCGCATTCCAAAATGGAACATTGATTGCCTCAAACTGATGCTTGGCATAGTTTACTTTTATGCCGGTCTTGCTAAGATCAATTCAGACTGGCTGATAGAAGCTATGCCGCTTAAAATTTGGCTGCCTGGTGGTTACGATCTTCCCATCTTAGGATACTGGCTGCAGCAGGCTTGGGTGCACTATCTTTTGAGCTGGGTGGGTATGTTATATGATTTATCTGTGCCATTTCTCCTGTTATATGCGACCACACGATGGTATGGTTATACCCTGGTAGTTATCTTTCATGTTCTCACGAGTCTGTTGTTTCCGATAGGCATGTTTCCTTACCTAATGATAGCCTGCACGCTTATCTTTTTCTCTCCCCAAGTACACTTATCACTATTATCCAAGTTCCGTTTATTAAGGCCTGCTTCCGCGAAAAATATAAATGCAGTTCGAACGCTCCATGAAAATTCTAATTCTTTATATCAAAAGATAAAAATGGGGGGCTTTATTGTTTTCTTTGCGCTCCAATTAGCGGTTCCGTTCAGGTATTTGTTGTACCCGGACGAACTATTCTGGACAGAAGAGGGGTTTAGGTTCTCTTGGCGAGTCATGCTAATGGAAAAGGCCGGGGCCACCAGCTTCAAAGTGCAAGATGGAAATACCGACAAACGATTTTATGTAGAGAACAGTGATTTTCTTACTTCTTTTCAAGAAAAACAGATGTCCTTCCAGCCAGATTTCATACTGGAATATGCTCATCATCTTGAAAAACACTATCGCTCACTGGGCTACCAAAACATTGAAATATATGTGGATAGCTTCGTAGCACTTAATGGTAGACCAAGTAAGAGATACATTGATCCTACAGTAGATCTAACCAAAGTAAAGGAGTCATTTAAACACAAGAATTGGATTTTGCCATTCGATGATGAGATTAAAGGTTTATAGTATAGGGATATTGTTGCTCTTGTGTACGCAGGTGACAATGGCACAGCTGGTCTTGGAAGGTAAGGTGACATTGGCAGCCTCAGGAAAGAAGATGGCAAATGCTCAGCTTTATATCCAAGAGACTCACGATCTAATCACTACCGACAAGACAGGATATTATCGATTCGAAGGACTGGAAAAGGGTAATTATACGTTGGTTATTTTCTCCTATGAATTTGAAACACAGACTGTCCAAATAGAACTGGACGCTGATCAAATCCAAAATTTTCAAATGACTGAACTTGCGACTGAGCTGTCCGAAGTCGTCATAAGCCAAAAAAGAGAGGAGATTTTTGGATTGGAACGATTGCAGCCAGTAGAGGGTACGGCCATCTATGCAGGTAAAAAGAGTGAAGTGATCCTACTGGATCAAATGGTAGGCAATCGAGCAAGCAACAACGCACGTCAAATTTATGCACAAGTGGTGGGCCTAAATATCTATGAAAGCAACGATGGAGGACTCCAATTGAGTATAGGAGGGAGAGGTCTTGACCCCAATCGTACGTCTAATTTTAATACCCGTCAAAATGGATATGACATTAGCGCAGATGTACTAGGCTACCCGGAGAGCTATTATACCCCACCGGTAGAAGGCTTAGAAGAGATAGAAGTGATCCGTGGGGCGGCGTCTCTCCAGTACGGTACGCAGTTTGGTGGATTGATCAATTTTAAGATGAAAAATCCAGTTGAGGACAAAAAGGTCTCAGTAGAGACTCGTCAGACCTTGGGATCGTTCGGATTATTCACAAGCTTCAACAGCCTCAGTGGCACCGTAGGAAAGTTTAGCTATTACTCGTATTTCAACTATAAAAAAGGGGATGGCTATCGCCCAAACTCAGCATTTGACTCTAAAAATTTATTTCTCAATTTCCGATTTGCATTCAGCGAGAAAACTTCGATTTCGACAGAATTCACTTACCTAAAATATTTGAGTCAGCAGGCGGGAGGGCTTACAGACACGCAGTTTGAAGCCGACCCACTGTTTAGCAACCGAGAGCGCAATTGGTTCGAAGTAGACTGGAAGCTTTATTCCGTGCGATTTGACCACAAATTCAGTAAAAGATCGGATTTCAGTATTAACTTTTTTGGATTGGATGCTGAGCGCAACGCCTTGGGATATAGAGGTATAGCTGGAATCGACGGTCTCAATCGCAATCCCGTAAGTGAGCCAGATTGGATTGACGAAAATGGTGAATATGTGTATGCCAGAGATTTGATTATTGGGAGATTCAACAACTGGGGACTTGAAGCAAGGTTTCTAACACGGTATTCTTTATTTAATCGAGATGCCGTTTTCCTAATTGGAGCCAAGTATTATAAAGCCCAAAATGCCTCCCTGCAAGGTGCGGGTTCACTTGGATCAAAAGCAGATTTTACTTTTGATGATCAAAACTCCACCTATCCGAATGTCTCAGAATTTAACTTCCCAAACCAAAACTTAGCTGTGTTTGGAGAGCATATTCTTTATCTAAACGACAAATTGTCTATTACACCAGGGTTTAGAGTAGAGCATATCAAAACGGAAAGTGAGGGTACCTATCGTTTTTTTCCTAATCCAACGGATGATACCTATCAGGATGTTCAAGATGTGGCATCATTGCCTCGTACGTTTGTACTGCTAGGTATTGGGCTGAGCAACGAATTCAATGACAATCTGGAATTGTATTGGAACCTGTCTCAAAACTACCGCTCCGTCACTTTCAGTGACATCAGAACCGTCAATCCTTCTTTTATTATTGATGAGAATATTAAGGATGAAAATGGCTTCACGTCAGATATCGGGTTTAGAGGAAAGTGGAAGAAATTGGTATCATACGACTTCGGCGCTTATGTGATGCGATATCAAGATAGGATAGGGGTGATCTTTGACAATAGAGCCAATAGAGTGCGTACCAATATCGGTGATGCTATGATTTATGGTCTGGAGTTTTTTGCTGACTGGAATCTTATAGAAACTTTTCAGGGAGACGGAAAGAAATACAAATTAAGGTGGTTTGTCAATTCGGCCTTTACCGGATCAAAATACCTCAATGCCGTGGAAGGCAACAACAATGTGGATGGAAATGTAGTAGAATTTATCCCGGCTATTAATATCAAAACAGGAATCAATTTGGGTTATAAAAACCTGCTTGCGAGCATACAGCTTACACACATGTCCAAACAATATACTGATGCTGAAAACTCTGGAATCGCTGAACCGGGAAGTGCAAGAGAAGGAGTCATTGGAGAAATACCTGCCTATGATATCATGGATCTTTCACTGTCCTATACTTATAAAATGTTTAAGCTCGAATCTGGAATCAACAATTTGACAAACAACAGCTACTATACTCGTCGTGCTACGGGATATCCAGGACCTGGCATTATTCCTTCAGATGGACGAAGTGTCTACGTTACCCTTGGTGCCAGGTTTTAATCTAGTAGATTAATCCTTGTGTTGCTCAACTCCCGGTAGGCTTTTGACCCAGGCAACAAGCATTTCTACCTGTTCTTCAGACAAACTGGCCTCGCCATGTATAATCGTGTAAGAGGACAGCGGCATTTCGCCTTCTTCTACTTCTTCATAGAATTCTTCGAGTTTGTGAAGTGCCTTCTTTTCAGAATAATTGCCCCACTCAGAAAGATTAAAGTGCTCACGACCTTCTTCTATATGATCTCCGATCCACCAGGATAGCGGAGCTACATTAGTATACCAGGGATATTTCGTATGATAAGAATGACAGTCATAACATGACGTTTTAATGATTTTAGCTATCTCTTCGGGTGGATTAGTGATAGCAATAAAATCGTTCTCGGCTTGATATGAAGGATTCTCCTTGTCAATACCAAAAAACTGTATGATTACCAGAATTGCAACCAGGCCTGCGATGATTTTCATCTTTAGAGTCATTGTCTTATGCTTAGATTGTTAAAATTCGAAAATAGTCAAATTAAATAGTAAAGCCACCATCGGCAGTATACACACCACCTGTACAATAGGAAGAAGCCTCAGAGGCTAAAAAAAGTGCTAGTCCTGATATCTCATCTGATTCTCCAATCCGACGAAGTGGCAAATGTTTTACAAATCTTTTCGTAAGCTCATCGTTGGCCCATAATGCTTCACTAAACTTAGTCTTGATCAGTCCGGGGCAGATTACGTTGGCACGTATACCTTGAGGTCCCATTTCCTTAGCCATCACTTTGGTCAGCGAGATTAGAGCTGCCTTACTCACACTATAGATTCCAAGTTGCTCTTCGGGAGAGAGACCACCAACGCTACTTACATTGATAATCGAGCCACCGGCCGTCATATGAGGAGCACATAACTTGACCAACTCGAAGGGCCCTTTCACGTTGACATCCATTATTTTGTCAAAGGCGTCCAAAGAGGTATTTACCAATGGACCAAATACAGGATTGGTTGCAGCATTGTTTACCACGATATCCACCTTACCAAACGCTTCAAGCGTCTGATCCACAAGGTTTCCGATCTGCTCCATATCTCCGGTGTTACATGCCACACCGATGGCTTCGAATCCCGCCTCGTTTATTTTCTCTGCGACGGCATCTACTGCTTCTTGCTTTCGACTTGAGACTACAACTTTGGCACCTGCTGCCGCATAGATAGAAGCTATGGCTTCGCCGATTCCTTTGCTAGCACCTGTTACGATGGCCACCTTGTCTTTCAATGAAAACTTACTCATATACTTTGATTTGATTTAATGTGAATATCTCTTTGAGGGAATGGAATCACAATTCCTTGTTTCTCAAACTGTCTGTAGATCTCATATCTTATTTCACTTTTGATGCCCTCTATCTGCCACATGTTTTTTGACCAAAAAATGATTTCTAAGTCTAGTGATGAACTCCCGAAATCAATGAACCTGGCGAATGGTTTAGGTTTCTTTGCGACCTCCGGATTGATTGCGGCTGCAGCTTCAAGTATTTCGGATGCTTTTTTTACGTCGCTGCCATAGGCTATACCTACGCCTACTTTGAATCTGGTAGACTTTCTGTTGTGAGACCAATTGATCACCATGTCACTCACCAGTTTGCTATTTGGTACTATGATGATGATACCCTCTCTGGTGATCAATTGGGAGGTTCTAATGTTGACCTCTGTAATTCTTCCGACCAAACCTTCCAGTTCGACGATATCACCTATGGACACAGTGCCCTCAAAAAGCAATACCAGTCCGGATACCATGTCGTTGAACTGCTGCTGTACCCCAAGGCCAAATCCTACAAGAAGTGCAGCAGAACCAGCAAGTAAAAGTGTCAACTTGATACCAATTAACTCGAGGCCAACGGCTATTGCAGCTACAATGACGATATACTTTATGATTTGATAAAAGGCCCAACCTCGACCCTCATCAAATTTCTCCTGCTGAATTTGGCGCTTAAAAAAACGCCGAAGAATGATAAGAATAAGTTTGGTAGCCAGCACAACTCCGCCGATAACCAGAATATGGAACACCCGAATGTCGATTTCACCCAAGTGCAATAATTCGAATTGTAAAAAGTCTTTCATGGTAAGAAATGGATACTAGTCAATAATTTCCATAATTGGTTTTTGCAATGCAAGATTGTTGGGATAAAAAACAACTTTTTTCTTTTCAACTTCTATTTGCAAAGAAAATAGGCTTATGTCTACGATGACCCCTTCCACGGAATTATCACCGTCTATAATTCTTATCTTCGATCCAATTCTGTGCGGAAAGTTAAAAAATAGTACTGCACTCGCGGTAATATTGCTTAAAATGGACCAACTGGCAAATAAAGCGATACCCGCGACTGTAAAAAAGGAGGCGAAATAAATGGCGATTCCTTCAAAAGTGATGTTCCATATAAAACCAAGGATGATCACACTGACCACCAAAAAAGTGCTATTGATGATCTTTGCAGTATCCGCAGCTCTTCCTTTTTTGAATTTTCTGCTCGTGGCAAACTTTTCTGTATATCGTCGAGTTAGAAATTTGGCAATTACATAGACGATCAATATGCCAACAGACAGCACACTTTGAATTATTAGTTTTTCTTGCATGACATTTCCGAGAAATTTAATTCTATGCCCTATGTCAGATTGGGCTAAGAAACCGAGATCGAAGTTAAGATTTTATTTATTTAACATCTGACTTGAATAAAACAATTTCAACCTATTTTTGAAAAGATCATATTATCAAAATTTCTAATGAATACAATAAAAAAAGCTACCATCTTGCTATTAGTTTTTGTAGCCGTAGGCTGTGCCGAACTTAAAAGCATTATTGATCAAAACTTAGGTCTTTCAAATGATGAAATCGTTGCCGGACTAAAAGAGGCTTTGGACGTAGGCCTCGACAAATCAGTTACCTCTGCTTCTGCAGTCAATGGTTATCTAAAAAATGAGGCCATCAAACTGCTTCTTCCAAAAGAAGTGAAAGCATTGAAAAAAGAGATAAACAATGGTTCTGTAACCTTGCTTAGTGGAGCAGTGAATGTCCCGTATAGCAAAATTCTGGATACTTATGTGTCCTTAGATCCAAATCTGGATGAAGATCCATTCAACGAACTTGTAGTCGCTATGAATAGGGGAGCAGAGAAGGCAGCCAAAAAGGCGGTACCCATTTTTGGCTCAGCGATTAGAAATATGAGTTTTAGTGATGCACTTGGTATCCTGCAAGGAGGCAATCAGTCTGCTACTGACTACTTCTATAGCAAGACCAAAACTGATTTAGAAGGTGCCTTTCGTCCGGAAATTAAACAAGCACTTAGTCAAACCAAAGCCACGGATATTTATGGCTCTGTAGCCAAATTCGTTAATTATGAATACGAGGTCAATTACCTGATCAATACCTATACTATAGATGTAAGCGACCATCTAAAAACAAATGAATTTCCTGCAACCCTCGATGGTTATGCCACAGAAAAAGCGATCGATGGACTATTCTACCTTATCGGAAAAGAGGAACAAAAGATCAGAGCAAGCCCGATGGATTATGCCAGTGCAATTATTAGAAAAGTGTTTTCAAGTGATGAAGCTCAGTCCGGTAGTTGATACGAAAGACCAACGCTTTCTATACTTTTGCAAAAATGATTAACGCAAATGATTAAGGTAACAAAACTACTTTATACACTCTCCATTTTTACGTTTTTAGGCATACTGCTGTATGTATATGCCTTTCTTCCCAATAAGATTGGTATTTTCTTTGACGAATCCGGTGAAGCCACCTTGGCGATCAATAAGGCGGTTTTTTTTTATGCTTGCCTTGGGCTATTTGCATTGACTAATGGAATAATAATTCTTTATCGTAGAATGAGTCGCGGACAATTAAATTTGAGTCAGACAGATTTTAAGGAAATGACCACGACAGAAATTGCCTATCATTGGCTGAGCGGTTTGTCATTCGTCTTCAATGTGATTTATATCTTCTCGATCATGTTTATTGGGATGTACTATAATTCAGAGCATTTTGATGTCACCAACTACGTGACCTTAATCTATATCGGACCCATCTTGTTGGCAGGTTGGTTTTTTTGGTTTATTTATTTACAGTTCAGTAAGAAATAAAAACCGTCTGTACCTCAATTACTTAGGTGTTTCAGTTTAAATAAAAAGTCCAATAAAAAGGTTGATTTACAGGGTTTTAGAGCGCATTTTGGTTTTATTTTTTTATCACAAATGTTCTATATTCACCACCAATTTTGGAAGGTGAGAAATCCCCATTTTTTGTTTTTGATTAAAAAGAATTAGGTACAGGAGACATATGGCTGCTAGTGTAGAATATAATGAAGACAGTATAAAATCACTTGATTGGCGTGAACACATTCGTCTGCGCCCCGGCATGTACATCGGAAAGCTGGGTGATGGGTCGGCAGTAGATGATGGGATCTATGTATTGGTAAAAGAAGTAATAGACAACTGCATCGATGAGCATGTTATGGGCTTCGGAAAGACCATACATGTGAAAGTTGGCGAACATAAGGTAGAAGTGAGAGACTATGGTCGCGGGATTCCACTTGGCAAGGTTGTGGACTGTGTATCCAAAATCAATACAGGAGGAAAATACGACTCATCAGCCTTTCAAAAATCTGTAGGACTCAACGGAGTCGGAACCAAGGCAGTCAACGCCTTATCAAGCTACTTCAAGGTTCAATCTTTTAGAGAAGGCGAAACCAAACTGGCTGAATTCAACACAGGAGAGCTCATTACTGATGCGAAAATATCCAAGTCCTCTGAGCGCAACGGGACCTTGATCACTTTTGAGCCAGACAATACTGTATTCAAAAATTTTCATTTTATCCCCGAATATCTCGACAATCAGATTTGGAACTATGCTTTTCTGAATGCAGGACTCACTATCAATTTCAACGGTCAAAAATATCATAGTGAAAACGGACTACTGGATCTTCTGACCCGAAAGTCCAACATGGACAATATCCGATATCCTATCATTCACCTCAAAGGTGATGATATAGAACTGGCACTTACCCATTCCAATCAATACGGAGAGGAATACTACTCTTTTGTAAATGGTCAGTACACTACACAAGGAGGAACTCACCTTTCGGCGTTTAGAGAGGCTATAGTCAAAACGATAAGAGACTTCTACAAAAAGGATTATGATGCAGCTGATATCCGTGCAAGTGTAGTAGGCGCTATAGCTGTACGAGTTCAAGAGCCCGTTTTCGAATCACAGACCAAAACTAAGCTTGGGTCTATAAATGTCGCTCTCGATGGACCCACCATGAGAAGCTTTGTGCTGGATTTTGTCAGAAAGGCACTAGACGACCATTTGCATAAAAATGCACAGGTTGCCGATGCGCTGCTGAAGCGTATACTACAATCCGAGCGTGAAAGAAAGGAGATTGCCGGAATCAAGAAATTGGCTAATGAAAGAGCAAAAAAAGCCAATCTGCATAATAAGAAACTCAGGGACTGTCGACTCCACCTCGATGATAAAAAGGGAGACGAAGATCGAAAAGCCGAAACCACTTTGTTCATTACTGAGGGAGATTCAGCCAGTGGCTCTATCACCAAATCTCGGGATGTGCAGACACAAGCGGTTTTTAGTTTGAGAGGTAAGCCGTTCAACTCCTTTGGCCATACAAAAAAAGTAGTGTATGAAAATGAAGAATTCAACCTGCTGCAGCATGCCTTGAACATCGAGGACAGCCTGGATGAACTTAGGTATAACAATATAGTGATAGCCACAGATGCGGATGTGGATGGAATGCATATTCGCCTACTATTGCTGACGTACTTCTTGCAGTTCTTTCCGGATCTTGTCAAAAAAGGTCATGTATTTATCCTTGAGACTCCATTGTTTAGAGTCAGAAATAAAAAGGAAACCATCTATTGCTACAGCGACGAGGAGCGTCAGCGTGCCATAGCCAAATTAGGAAATAAACCCGAAATCACTCGATTTAAGGGTCTGGGTGAGATTTCTCCGGAAGAATTTGGCGAGTTCATCGGCAAAGACATTCGCCTTGAGCCTGTTATACTTCAGAAGGACACCAAAATCGAAGATTTACTAAAATTTTATATGGGAAAGAACACCCCAGACAGACAAAATTTCATCATCGACAAACTACGTATCGAAAAGGATTTAGTGGAGGAAGAATTAGTTTAATCAATGGAAGAAAATAATAATACTAACGAACAGAATCAATCCAGCGAATCTAAACATGACGTGGTACCCGTATCAGGTATGTACGAAAACTGGTTTCTGGACTATGCTTCATATGTAATTCTGGAAAGAGCGGTGCCGGCGATAAATGATGGGCTGAAACCTGTCCAGCGTCGTATTCTTCACGCCATGAAAGAGATGGATGACGGTCGCTACAACAAGGTCGCCAACATCATAGGAAGCACGATGCAATATCATCCGCATGGTGATATGTCTATCGGAGATGCCATGGTAAATCTTGGTCAGAAGGATCTACTGATCGATATGCAGGGAAACTGGGGAGATGTGCGTACAGGTGATCGTGCTGCTGCCTCCAGATATATCGAGGCACGGCCATCCAAACTGGCGTTGGAGATTCTATACAATCCTCAAACTACTGATTGGCAACTATCATATGACGGTAGGAAAAAAGAACCCGTGACCTTGCCCGTCAAATTTCCACTCCTACTTGCACAAGGGGTCGAAGGGATAGCGGTAGGTCTATCAACTAAAATCCTGCCGCACAATTTTTGTGAACTCATAGATGCTTCGATAAAGCATTTAAAAGGCAAAAGCTTCAAACTCTATCCTGACTTCCTTACCGGAGGTACTATTGATATAGAAGAGTACAATAAAGGCCATCGTGGTGGAAAAGTAAAAGTACGAGCCAAAATAGAAGAGTACGACAAAAAGCAGTTGGTTATCAAAGATATTCCATTTGGTACAACTACGACCAGCTTGATTGAGTCGATTATCAAGGCAAATGATAAGGGTAAAATTAAGGTTAAAAAAGTAGTAGACAATACAGCCAAGGACATAGAAATACTGGTACAGTTGGCACCGGGAGTCTCTCCGGACATTACTATAGACGCGCTATACGCCTTTACAGATTGTCAGGTGTCGATATCACCAAATGCTTGTGTCATAGTAGACGACAAGCCTCTGTTTACCGATGTACACGAAATTCTAAGAATTAATACGGATCAAACCGTCGCGTTGCTTCGTCAGGAATTAGAAATCCGAAAAGGTGAATTGCTTGAGAAGATCCTGTTTTCTTCACTGGAGAAGATATTTATAGAAAACCGAATCTATCGGGATATTGAGGAGTGTGAGACCTGGGAGTCCGTATTGGAAACAATTGATCAAGGTTTAGAGCCGTTCAAACCTCAGTTTTATAGAGAGATTATCCAGGAGGATATCATCAAATTGACTGAGATCAAAATTAAACGTATCTCAAGGTTTGATTCCTTCAAGGCAGACGATCTGATGCGCAGATTGCAAGAGGAATTGTCACAAGTAGAGCATCACCTTGCCAACATTATAGACTATGCTGTTGATTACTATCAAAACCTTTTAAAAAAATATGGTGAAGGAAAAGAGCGTAAGACAGAAATTTCTTCTATAGAAACAATAGCAGCGACTGCTGTTGCTGCCAATAATGCTAAGCTGTACGCCAACTTCAAAGATGGATTTATAGGCTATGGCCTTAAGAAAGATGAATACATTTCGGAGTGCTCTGATCTTGATGATATTATTGTATTCCGAAAGGATGGAAGATGCGTGGTGACTAAGATCCAAGACAAGGTATTTGTTGGTAAGGATATCATCTATGCTGGTGTATTCAAAAAGAATGACGAGAGAATGGTCTATAATCTGGCTTACCTTGATGGTAAAACCGGCCGTTCTATGATCAAGAGATTCAACGTGACTTCGGTCACAAGAGACAAAGAATACAATCTGACCAAAAGTGATAAGGGTTCTAAAGTCCACTACTTCAGTGCCAATCCAAACGGAGAAGCAGAAGTTATCACTGTTTACCTCACAGCAGGAGCCAAGGCCAGGAAAAAAGTCTTTGACTTTGATTTCGCAGAAATTGATATCAAAGGCCGTGGAGCAGGAGGGAATATTCTCACCAAATACCCAGTCCGCAAGATTGACCTCAAATCAGAGGGAAAATCCACGCTGGCAGGCACGGATATCTGGTATGACGAATCTATAGGTAGACTGAATAGAGATGAAAGAGGGAAGCTCCTTGGCAATTTCAATGCCGATGACAAGGTGATCGTATTCTACAAAGATGGGAGCTATGAACTGACTTCATTTGAGTTGTCCAACCATTACAATGCCAGTCAAATTTTTAGTATTCACAAATTTGTACCCGATCAAGTACTTTCTGTAATACATCAAGATGGAGACTCTAAAGCTGTGTATATCAAGAGGTTTACGATTGAGACATTGACCGTAGATAAGGCATTTTCTTTTATCAATGAAGCTGGCAATTCTAAAATGCTACATATTTCTGTAATGCCAGACCCAAAGGTACTGGTGTCGTATCGTAAGAAAGGCGAACGCACTAAAAGTGAAAAAGAGTTTGTGCTATCCGAATTAATTGAAAAGAAAGGATGGAAATCTATCGGAAATAAGTTCCCAGTTCAGAATATCACATCCGTAAAAGAACTCGAAACTGAAACTGTAGTAGAGACCGAGAAGCATCCCGAAGCCCAGGCTCCGATCATAGATACAGATCTGATTGAAGATATAAAAGCAGAAGTACAAAAGGAAGTGGAACAAGAAGATTCCGAAAATGAAGGTTTTGATGTTGGCAGCTCAATAGATTTATCCGCTGACACCAATGAGCCAGAAGACGAAGAAAACGACGAAGACAAACCACAATTGGGGTTATTTGAATAATACTGACTATAACGAAGCACTCCTGAATTATCTGTCTGACTTTGTCACTGATAATAAAAAGGAGAGGTTTGAGGAGATTTTACAGCATCGTACACGTCATCTGACGGTAGTTCTGGAAGATTTGTTCAAAGCACACAATGCCAGTGCTGTCATGCGAACAGCCGAAGGATTGGGGCTACAAGATATTCATGTCGTCGAGCAGCGCAATGCCTATGATTATAACCCATACGTGCTACGTGGCGCAGGTAAATGGCTTACGCTGCACAGATACAATGATACGGAACTGAACATGAAGACCTGTTTCGACCATCTGAAAATGGAAGGATATCAAATATTGGCCACTTCGCCACATGCCTATGCGAATGACTATCGTGACTTTCAGATTGATCAAAAAACGGCTTTGGTTTTTGGAGCTGAAGAAACGGGTATTAGTGATTATGTGAAAAATAATGCAGATGGATTTGTACATATACCCATGTGCGGATTTACAGAAAGTTTCAATATCTCCGTTAGTGCTGCCATAATATTGGAAGACTTCAATAGAAAAATTAGATGCCATAATGACGATTATCACCTAACTGATAAGGAGGTATTTGCGTTGAAGCTGGAATGGTATCAAAAAATGGTACCCAATGTGGACAAACATCTGCATGCGTTTAGTAAATCATATAGTAGTAAAAAGAATTAAAAACAAACAACCTTTATGGTTAAGCTCCTAAAATGGTTTTTTATCGGTTCACTAGCATTTATTGTTTTGAGCAATATTTGGATTGTAGGTTCGACTCGCCAAGGCATTATCAAAGATAGCAGAGCACTCCTCGAAGCTGAAGTTGGTTTGGTTTTTGGTACCAGCCAACATCAAATAAAAGGAGGATCAAACCCTTTCTTTGCACATCGAGTTGAATCAGCTCGTGAATTGCTACAGACAGGCAAAGTAGAACGACTTATTCTTAGCGGCTCCAAGGATTCTATCTATTACGATGAAGCAGAAGCCATGAAATCCGCGCTGATAGCGCAAGGTATCAGTGGAGAGATTTTATTACTTGATAAACATGGGAATCGTACCATAGAATCACTGACCAGATTGAAGGATGTATATGGATATGAGCAGTGTGTCCTCATCACTCAGGAGTACCATGCCTACCGATGTTTGTTTATTGCCCAAAAACTTGGATTGTCGGCTCAATGTTATGTCGCTAAAACTCCAGATAGAAAGGATCATTATAGAGCACTCTTGAGAGAATTGTTGGCACGCGCCAAAGCTGTAATTGATTTGTACATACTTTCAGAAATCGATTCGTAGCGTCGAATAGTTGCGACATAGTTTTTTTTCTAAAGCCCTTATAATAACTTCGCTTCAAACTTGGTGAATTACGCAGATTACGCTTAATTTATTGAATTGACTTAAATGAAGCCTGTTTACATGAATATCCTTGATACCTATCTTGATGATAAATGTACTTATCAGTTCGCTGAAGAGCCACTTACAATTCAGAGTGAGTATTTTAATATAAAAATCCTAAAAGCTGTCGAAGAGCTGGGGGGCAAAATAGACCTCAAACCAGTACTTATGGTTTCTGCTCAGGTATTGAGCTATGGTCAATTTTCAGCATTCTTTAAGAACAATCGAAAATTGAATTTTGAAGACCGTAAGAAAGCAATTGAGAGCTATTACTCGCATTGCGGATTTGGGAAGCTTTCGCTTAAGGGCATCTCGAATAAAGGCGGATATGCAGAACTCATTTCAGATCACTATGCTGATGCCTGGATTAAGTACTTTGGACAGCGGCCGGCTAATCATCCAGGAGTAGGATATTTTACTTGCGGCTTTATTTGTGGTGCGGTAGAAGCACTGTTTGATGTACCATCAGGAACGTTCGATGGCAAGCAATCAAAATGTATGTCTAAAGGAGACCCCAAAAGTAGATTCGAAGTCTTCAGAGGACTCAAGAGAAAGCTAAATTCATCACCCTCTTTTGGTAAGCAGCAAGAAGAGGATGAATCACTGACTGACACTAGCGGGGTGAATGATTTAAAAGTGATCGATGCAATTAAGGATCTGCAGTTAAGCGGGTTAATATCCGATACGGGCATGATTGACTCGTTCAATGCTAAGTGGACCAAGCACTACGCGAACTATCATCCGCTGATTATGATTAAACTACTCATGTCAGCTGAAAAGAAGCTCGGCAAAGGAGGAGTGGCCCATATCAAAAAAATATTTTCCGAAACTTCTGAGGGTAACGCCTATTTTATACTTGGCAATATTCTCAACTCATCCTTTTGGAAAGAAAATGTATCTGGTCTTCTAAATTCAGATACAAATAGCCTTTGGCATGCAAGCCTGGATATAATGACTGCTTTTGGCCATGGTAAATGGGAATTGGCAGAGGGGAGCTCTACGGAATACAAAGTAAACATCATCAACAACCCTGAGACCAATGCATTTTTGAAGCTTGTCGGAAATACTAAAGCACCGCTGGGGTTTTGCTCAAGTGGCTATTTGACAGGATTGGCTAACTATATCAGGCTAAATTCTAGCCCGTCTACAGTAGACAACGACTACATTGAAAAAATGAAGGCTTCTAAGGGAGATATTTCCTGCAAAGAGGAGCAAAGCAGAATGATAGGGTCGGAAAAAGATACGCTCATGGTGCTGGTGCACTAAAAAGATCATGAGCGTATTTTTTTTAGTCAGATAGGTGGCCAGACATATACCACGCTCCACCTGCAAGAGCTACATCTTTGAGTAAAGAAGGCATTGCGCTATCCATATTTCCACCTAAGGCAGATTTTAGATGGATCATAATGGCAAAAAGTAGCAGCATTAAGCCAAGTAGCTGTGTTGCGAGTTTAGCCTTCTTCCCAATAATAATTGCTACTGCAGCTGCAATCAATGCTAATCCTGTAAGATAAACCCAGATCACTGCACCAGGCATATAAGATGGCACCATTCCGCTCATCCCATCACCGTTCATGAAATGAAAAAGTCCAAAAATGGCCATAGGCACAGCATACATATACTTGCCCGCAATTGGTAAATTGTTCATACTGAATTGGTTTTTGTTGAATAAATCATTAAGTGTATCAACAGATAAAATACTCAAATTTTAGCAGATTACCAATTGCAACTAAGGGTTAGCCTCCAGAGCAACCTGCGTATTGTTTAATTGATGCCAAAGCCAGTCGAAAATTCTATCGTAGTTTGATGACAGCACACCAAATAGAAGTTACAATTCCGGCTTGCAGTTTTTGACCCTAAAAGATAGGAATACAAATCAGTGTGTATTCCAGTAAGCTATATGTGTATTTCGGTGAAATTTGATTGAACATCACATCAAATAATGTTTAGTCTTGACAAAGTATCATCTATAACATCCTAATCGAAATAAATCATAATTTGAAAATTATACTGCTAGGCATAATATGTGTTACAGTTGTAACCATTATGCTGTTTGCATTCTTAGGTGAAAGACTTGATTATAATCTTTACCAGATCATATCATATGGCTCAGTATCGATTAGTTTGTGGTTAGTAAATATGAGTATCGTAGCTATCCTCAATATTTACATTCCCTGGGATGGAGCAGTTGAACTAAGGACATTTGTTCAAGCAATGCTAGTGGTTTTCATCACATGGGCCGTTCTTTATGCGATTCTAAGGCTATTTACCACTGAAGCATTTTTGAGCTTAGCATTTATCAGTAAGGTAAAATCCAATATTCTATTATTTATTACTATCTCTCTACTCTACAGTGCCATCATATCCGGATCAGACTTCGTCGGTAGATTGAATGATGGAAAATTACATACCATTTGCGGTAGGCCTGCAGGTTGGGAACAAGAACTTGCCGTTTCTGCGAGATGGATTGATTCCAGATCCCTGACTGCTCATTTTCATCATATGTTGGAACTTATTAAGTCGGACCCAAGTGAGGCGTTTGATTATGGACATAAATTTTTGCTCCTACACAAACACATTCTGACAATAGAAAAGCGCGAACTTGTAACGCTTGAGGAAGAACTATTATTGGTTGAAAACCATTGTCTGATATTAAGGGAGATGTACGGAGAGGGTTTTATTCTTCAAACAGATATTGATGTTGCAAAAATCCATCACTTAGTACTTCCCTTGACTGTGCAATATTTGATAGAGAATGCTGTTGCTCACAATCAAATTTTAGAAGAATCTCCATTGTTGATTACAATTAAAACTGCTGGAAATCAGCTGGTTGTACAAAATAATGTCCAACTTACAACTGACAGAGGAGATGATATTAGTAGTAATCTTAGTGCAGTTATTGCTAGATATCGTCTATATGCTCAAGAGAAATTTGAAAGGAAGGATGACGGTAATTACTTTACAGTTCGTCTTCCATTACTAGAACCATCCCAGTCTTGACAATTTTAATCATTGAAGGCACGCTAGAGGAGGCAAATAGGTTAGAACGACTAATCAAAAATCTAGACCCACACGCAAAGATCTATTCTATGCTGGATGTAATAGACGACGTCCTTAGCGCGCTGGATAATCAACGACCAGATCTTATTTTTTTGGATCTTCAGTTGTCAGATGATATTTTTAATGAGTTGTTTGAAAAACGAAAACTTGGCATTCCAGTAGTTTTCACAACTACCAATGACGAATATATCCAACGTGCTTTCAAAGTAAATAAGATCAGCTTTATTATAAAACCTATTAGGAACCACGATCTAGTCAAAACGCTTAATAGATTCAATGGAGTATCGAACATAGAAGAACCTGATTTAATAATTAAGCCACTCCTGGAAGGTTTGCTTAAATCAACTAAAGAATACAAGTCCAGATTCATGGTTAAATCAGGAAGAGGTTACATTTCCCTTGATGTTAATCGCATTGCATACATCACTGCTGAGAACAAACTCAATCAGTTGATAACCTTCGAAGGTAAAAAACATATCTTAGATTTCACCCTTGATCAATTAGCAGAAATGCTGGATCCTAGCAAGTTCATCAAAATAAGCAGAAATAATATTTTGTCCTTCGGTTGTATTGTTAAGGTCGAACCTTTTTACAATAATAGGATGCTTGTCATGGTAAAACCGCCATCCAGTGCTGAGATAATAGTTTCGAGAAGTTACCTGAAAAAATTCAAAGAATGGATGGAATTGTAGTCCTTAGAAAGATACCTTCTCAGGTTTGACCAGTAGTACCTTTTCTTGTGCTAGCACTACCTGACCTGGCAAACTTCCTTTAGGTTTTCTTACAAATTTCTTGGGCGTATAAATCACAGGGCATAAAGTGTCCGACTTCCGCTTTGAATACCATGCAGCAAGTTGAGCAACCTTCTCCAAGGTATGGATAGGGATATTGATTCCATTTGGCCTTTTGATCACCACATGAGAACCAGACACATCTCTTGCATGCATCCAAATGTCATCCTTCTTTGCATATTTTTGTGTTAGTAAATCGTTGTTTTTGGCATTTTTACCTACATACACATGAAATCCGTCAATCATAAATTCCATAAATGGACTGCTCAGAGTCTCTTGTTTTTGCGAAACCGATCCTTTATCCAGTACCTTCAAGCTTTTAAGATCCTCAGTAGATTCGATAGTTTCTAGTCTTTTCAATAGAGCTGCTAGTTTCTTTTCTTTCGCTTTAATGTTCTCACTCAGTACCTTGACCTCTTTGGCTTGATTCTTTGACTTGCGGTACATTAGTTCTGCATTTTTTAGCAAAGACAGATTGGATTTAAGCTTGATTGTGATAGTTTCATTTTGATAAAAGTCAAAGAGATCAATGGACTTGATTCCCGGATCAATGGAGACATGTAAGTTGGCCATTAGGATATTGGCCAACTCATCATAACCCCTTCGGTTTTCTATTTCCTCAAGCTTAGCCTTATTCTGGTATAGATAGGACTTACTCTTCTTTATTTCTTTGCGAACCTCAGATCCCATTTTCTGTTTGAGTTGAGCGATTCCAATGGCAGAATAGTAGTTTTTGGCTAGAAAATTAGAGGCCTCAATAGCACGATCGAACGTGTTAGTAAAAACGGTAGGTTTAAAAAGCAACATTTTTGGTATTCCATCTCTTTCGGTAATAAAGAATTCTGATTGATTGAGCTCATCAACCAGCTTACGAAGAATAGCTAGTTTTTCATTTGGTAGGTTGGTCTCGAAATATCCACAACTCTTAAGGTGATCTTTAATGTTTTTGTCGAAAGTCGGATAAACCTGAGCTAACTCAAATGAATTATCAATAATGGCATTTTCACTTTGATCTATGACTCTGTCAAGCTGATCCAGCTGGATTTCCAGATCTTTTTCCAGACCATTTTTGAATAATGAATGAACCGAATTTTGATGATAAAGAATGATATTAGAATGTCGGCCTTGGAGTTTGAAAAGGATATCATAGCCATTTTCCAGATTAATGGAAAACGCTCTTTCATTTTCATACTGTCTGACTCCAGTTACCTTCAATCCAATAATTTCACTGAAAAGGTCCACTGAGTTTTTTCGTGCTCTTGAAAACTCTTGAGGAAAGGAGAGTAGTGAATGATGACCGCTAAGATTTGCCTTGATCACAAATAACTGCGATTCATCAAAAACAAGAACGAGTTCATTTTTATTCTGTGAGAAAATAGAACTTATACTTTTTCCAGCAATGGCCTGAGCCAATTCGATGGATAGAAATTTTAGGAAATAGTAATTGAATTGCATTTATGCCTTCAAAATTAAGCCATCATAGGCCAAAAATACATTTTGAGGTAATTCTTCTTGTACCGTACGGTGCAGTCCCAGGTAGTGGCCGATGTGAGTTATGTATGCTTTGTCAGGCTTCAGTTCTTCTATCAAATTAAGCGCTTCGTCAAGAGTGAGATGCGAAATATGTGGTTTTCTCTGAAGTGCATTGATAATAAGTACATCCAGGTTATGCAGTTTTGTTTTTTCTGCGGGTGCTATGGTTTTTGCATCTGTGACATAAGCCATATCACCAAACCTGTAACCATAGACGGGTAGCTGATGATGCATCACTTCAATGGGAAGTACATCGATGTCACCTATAGTAAAGGGCTCGTTCTTGATTTCGTAAAGGACTACACTGGCTACACCGGGATATTTGTTTTCGGAAAACATGTAAGCGTAGTCACGCTGAAGCTGATTCAGTACAGAAGGCCGTCCATATAGGGGCATGTCCTTTTTTTGTTTGAAGTTGAAGCTTCTAATGTCATCTAATCCCGCCGTATGATCTTTGTGCTCATGGGTATAAAGTACAGCATCCAGTGAATCAACTCGATGAGTCAGCATTTGCTGTCGAAAATCAGGTCCGGTGTCAACCAGTAGAGTAGTATCCTTGTGCTCAACGAGTAGGGAGGACCGTAATCTCTGATCTCTAAAATCGACACTTCTGCAAATGTCACATGTACAAGCGATCACGGGTATACCTTGAGAAGTGCCGGTTCCAAGAAGTGATAGTTTCAAATGTTTAGTGCTGTTTGAGATAACTCTTTCAAAAGAGCTCTGTTTTTTTCACTTAGCTGTGAGGTATCAATTTCTATTTCTTTTAAAATCTCCAGCAGGCAATTGATTTTACCGTCCAGTGTATAAAATTTATTCACGATTGCCACTTTGGTATCTTTCAGCAAGCAATATCCAGACTGGAAATTTCCCTTTTCATATCTCAGAACATAATCTGACTCTGAAAAAAGGTCTTCTAATTTATTCAAAAAGTGCTTTGAATATTTAATCATTGGAGGTGACATAGTTTTTCACCTTATCCACTAAAATGTCAAAATTCAATGGCTTCGGAATATACTCGTTGATTCCAACCTCTTTAAAATCATTAATGGAATAGTTTTTCGCATTCCCGGTAATTGCTAAAATTGGAATTTTAGATTTAATGGGATCAGCCATTTTTCTAATTGCCTTGGCGCATTCCATACCATCCATTTTTGGCATGTTGATATCCATCAATATCAGGTCATAGTCTTCAACATCAAGTTTTTCTAAGACCTCTTGACCATTTTTTACGGAGGTAATGCTAAAGTTCTGTATTTCAAGAATCTTCTTGGTTAAGTTTTGAATTACCGAACTGTCCTCTGCAATAATAATTTTTTTCATAGAAGGTTAATTAAACGAGCCGCTCCCACAAGCGCTAAATATGCGTCAAGTTAAAAACAATTCGATCAGATTTGAAGTATATTTTTGTAATTTTCTTTAAACTCAATAAAAGACTCTTGTATCAAGTCTAATTGAGCTTTTAAATTCGTTGTATCGGAACTTTTAAGCTGGAGTTCTAATTTTATTACGTAGTTAGCCAGTTTTTCAATTCCCAGAGTTCCAGCGCTACCTTTCAAAGTATGAAGTTCTTTTCTGATTTCTTCAATTTCGTTGTCCGAAAAATGGCTCATGCAGTTATTAATCAGATCATTTGCCTCTGTTTCGAAGTCAGACATAACTGACTCTAGCAATTCAGCTCCTCCAAATTTAGAAAGTTGCTCCAATGTTTCAAGATTGATAAGCAAGTCGGAATTCTTTTCTTCTGGCTTGCTAACTTCTATACCGGACGGATCATACGCGATGTACTCCTTTACTTTTTCGATAATTGTGACCGCACGAATGGGTTTAGCAACATAGTCATCAAGACCCTGTGACATAAATTTCTCACGATCATCTTCCATGGAGTAGGCAGTCATAGCTACAATTGGAGGCAGGTTTTTAGTTCCCAGCGATTTGATGTTTTGGGTGGTCTGGACTCCATCCATTTTCGGCATTTGAATATCCATGAAAATCAGATCCAGTTCATTGTTTTTTACCACTTCAATCGCTTCAAGTCCGCTTGATGCCAAGTGCACAGTACAGCCTGACTTTTCAAGTATTTGACTGGCCACCGTACGGTTTACCTTGTTGTCATCTACAACTAATATCCTTGGAACCACCGTTGTAAATTCTTTGATGATTTCCATTGATTCATCTATCTCCACAGGGCTGGTAACATTGATGTCCTCGGGGGTTTCTCCTACAAACGTAAACCAGAAAGTACTACCCAAACCTGGTGTAGATGCCACTCCGATATCACCCCCCATGGATCCGACAAGCTCTTTGGAGATAGCCAATCCAAGTCCGGTACCCGAGTATACTTTGGTACTTGAGTTGTCCAGCTGATTAAAATTGATAAATAACTGTTTGATTTGTTCTTTGGGTATTCCGATACCTTCATCCTTGATTTGGACCTTGAAAGTACATTTTCGATCTTCTATTTTTTTAACTCGCAGGCTAATGTCGATAGTTCCTTTACCATCTGAGAATTTGATAGCATTGCTTACAAGATTAGACAGCACCTGGAGTAATCGGGTCTCGTCCAAAAGTACCGTAGTGGGTACGGTTTCGTCCAGATTATAGTTCAGATATATATTGTTTGCGTTAGCCTCTTTGGAGAACAGGTCGTACAATTTTTGGAAGGAAGTAATAAGGCTAACCGGTCTATGCTTTAGCTCCATTTTACCAGCCTCAATCTTGGACAGATCCAGGATATCGTTGAGAATATCCATTAGCGTCTGTGAAGATTTTTTGATTGTTCTAATATAATCCAGCTGTTCCGCATTGAGGTTTGTGCTGCCAATCAAATCTATCATTCCAATAATACCATTCATAGGAGTCCGTATCTCATGACTCATATTGGCAAGGAAACGCTCTTTTATAGCAAGTGATTTCTCGGCAAAGTCCTTCGCCTTGGTGAGCTCCTCATGTGCTTTTTTGATCTCAGAAATATCGCGAGCCACTCCTTCAAACCCTACAGCTTGCTTATTTCTAAAAAGTACCCTTACATTACATAAGAAGTCTATTTTCTCATCATCTTCACTTTTAAAAGAAGCCTCCAGGTTTTGGAATTTGTGCTTCTTGAGCAGATTGCGAAGAATGGTTTCTGCAGATTCGTCTGAAGTAAAAAAGTTGGTGATATTTCTGCCTATCACTTCCTCAGGTTCAAGCCCTAATGATTCTTTAGCGGATGGACTGATCATCAATAACTTTCCATTGAGGTCGCAGCGGAAGTAAATATCTTGAATGGATTCGAATATCTCTCTAAACTTAGATTCACTTTCGGAGAGGGCTAATTCAGAGTTTTTCTTTTCCGTGATGTCATTCGAAATTACCGAGACTTCCTCAATGTTTCCATCTTCCTTTACAATAGGATTGATAAAGACTTCTGACCAGAAGGTTTCGCCATTCTTAGAGGTGATTTCATTCTGGAAGTTGAGTGCTTTTCCTTGAAATGCCTGATTGTACTTTTTTTCCCAAAACTGATTTACTTTATCATTGAGCTTGTTCTTCTCTTTGATATAATCTTTTCCTACTTTGGCTTCTACGCCGTACGTGTCATTTAGTGATTTGGCATAGTTGATGTTGAATGAGGTGAGATTATAGCTATCATCTACGGACCAGATATGGTGACTACTACTCTCGAAGATAGCCTTTAATCTAGCAGCCTGATCAATAATTTTTTCCTCGTTGATCTTGCGCTCTATCGCAAGGGAGATTTGACTCGCCACAAAGTAGAGCAATTCCAAATCTTTGGCTCCGAAATCTGAGCGATCATCGTAGGAGTGAGTACTTAACAAGCCGATGGCCTTATTACCTACTGTGATTTGAACACCTAACCAGACCTGAGGATATACGCCATCAAATTTTTCATTGACTTTAAGTACTTTCTCTCGTATTTGCTCTTCATATATGATCAATTGCCGTGTGTTTTCTCCTATACTTTTAGCAATCAGGTCATTGATCATCTTTTGATGGTCTAATAATGCAGAATCTTTGAATTCGGATCTTACATAGGGTACAGAGGCATTTGACTTGTTGCTCAGATTAAGTTCAATAGACAGGTTTTTGATATTCAGAAGCTCGTGTAATTCATCAAATAGCTTGGAGTACAAAATTTCGAGTTGAGGACCTTCAATATTGAAATCTGCAATCTTGTAATAGAGACTTTGCGCTTTTTCAGCCCTGATTCTTTCGGTGATATCATAGAATATTCCTCTAAACTGAGCATTACCGTTCATGTCAAATGAACAGTTGACCCGGCCTGAAACAAAAATATTCTTGCCCATATCGGAGACAAAAACGGTTTCGAATCGATCGATAGGCTCACCCTTGATGATTTTATCCAGATTGGCTACAGTTTGTTGCCAATTTTTTGAGTGTACCAAATCCTTGAACTTAAGGCTGTCCAGCTTATCACGATACCCAAGTTTTTCAACCCACGCTTGATTTACAAATTGAAAAATTCCATCATGATCAAATGTCTGTATGAGGTCATAGGAGTTATCAAAGAGTTCTTTTAATTGATCGTTACTCTTTTCAAGCTGTTTCTTTATTTTCTTCTGCTCCGTTACATTCTCACCAATCAGATTGATTCCTGACACTTCATTGAAACTATCCTTGAGAAGAATTACATTGAACCTGACATGGATTTCAGCTTTGTCTTTGGTGAAAAACTTTCCAGCAATCGTACCACTGTATTTTCCTTCACCAGCGATTTGTCCAAACTTCTTTTGATTGATTTTCATAGCAGCATCCGGTATGAAAATTTCAAAAAGATTGGCGCCAACAATATCTTCTTTTTTGATACCTAGCGTATCCAGAAGCTTGTTATTACAAAATGTAATATTAGCTTCAATGTTAGTCGTCATGGCTACTACCTCTGACTCATCCAACGACTCCTGAATTTTATGTTCGGATTCAGAAATAGCTTTTTCTCGTGTGGTTTCTACTTCCAGAGCTTTCCGTTCGGTAGTATCAATGGCCGCCGCCGCATAACCAATGAATTGCTTGTTTTTGGAGTAGCGTGGAGTGCCGGACTCGAGTAACCACCTATATTCTCCCTTTGAATCTTTAATACGAAACGAGTATTCGAAATTCTTCTTTTTTGAAAAAGAAAACTCCAGGGTGCTCATGTAAGCGGAATAGTCGTCGGGATGTATGTTTTCGAACCACTTGGAGTTATCCGCCCCTTGAGTGGTACCTAGCAAATCGAGCCATCCATTGTTTAGGTAGGTGACTTTGTTTTTTTCGTCAGTAATTTTGATGAATACCGGTGCGGCATCAGTAATTGAGCTTGACGGACTTACCAGATTTTCTGTGTTTTCAACTAAATCGAAATGTACCAGAAATCTCTCGTCTTTTACTTTGCTGATGGTAGCAATGGTGGCGAACGACTGTCCGTTTTTATCTAAAAATTCAAAATCAAATGGATCTGATTGTTTGCTTTGAGCGTCTTTGAAATTATTACTCCAGGTTTTGCTACTTTTCTCGCCATCTGTCTGAAAGATGGGCATCAGTTCGTCGATTGTCTTATCGGAAAAATCGCTTGCAAATACAAATTTTTCTTCAGCTTTCGGGCTAAACTCTATCACCACACCTTCTTCAAATATCACAAAATAACTTGCAGAGGATTCAAGCAATAGATCATACTTATTATGAAGCTCTTTGAGCTCACTCTTGAGTTTGTCAACTTCATTTATTAAGTCTGTTCTGCCCTGATTCAGCATGTAGTAGTCTAAGTAGTAATCTAATGTTAGTAGTTTTGACAGATTAGGCCCATCAGTAATTTATATTTTTTAATGAAAATATGGGAGAATATTCTATAATTAGCTCCATAATTATTTTTCAACTCACTTCTCCAGTAGGGCTATGATCTTTTTTCCACGACTTTTGACTCCAGCTGTGGCATTGATCAAACTATCATTTATTACCATAATAACTTCATTCTTCAACTCAGGGTAGATTTTGGTCATATGATATAGAATGGTCATTGAAAAAGCTTTGACAGCGACAGTTTCTTTAGCTGAGGTTAGGTATTCGAAACATTTCTCTACCAATAGTCCTTGGCATTCTTCAGGTATCTCCTGATTTTGAAGCACTCTGACAGTATTTCTTCTAATAGCCACCTTAGGATTAGTCTCCAGATGTTTGATCATAGTTTTGATATGCGGTTTGAGTAACTCAGGATGACGGTCTACACAATGACTCACGCTGTGAGCAGCTCGTTGAGCGATTCTATATTCATCGTGAAAAAACAGTTTCATTAACTGCATAAATCGATGAGGATCGTCGTCCACATATTCAGCAATGAGGATTGCGTTTTGCTTGCTGTGTACCTTTTCCAGTTGCTTTTGTAGATCCATTAGAGATTCATTTTATATACAGGTAGAAGTATTCTTATGGCTGTATACTCATTGAGTATTGACTCTATTTCAACTTTGCCTTGATGCAGGTTTACAATTTGTTGAATCAAACTCAAACCAATACCTGAGCCCGTATTTTTAGTGGTATAAAACGGTACGAATGCTTTAGACAAGGTATCAGCATCCATACCACATCCGTTGTCTCTGATTGTAAGGCAACTCATGTTGCCCATCGATTCGAAAAGGACATCAATTTTTTTATTTGGTTTAGCTTCCATTGCCTGTATGCTGTTGGTCAATAGATTGACTATCAACTGCTCGAACAAAACCGGATCAGCATAGATTTCTTCTTGAAAATAGCTTTCGCTTATCTCAACTTCTGTGAGTTGAGTTTTGAATAGATGTAAGATCCCGGCCATCCGCTCCTTAATCTTAAACAGCTCAGGGGTTGGGGGAGGTACTTTTACTAATCTACGATAGTCCTCCATAAACTTCAGTAAACCTTCAGATCGATCCTTTATGGTTTTTAGGCTGAGCTCTATGTCCGCCAGTTCATTATAATGTGTAGAATTTTTGAGAATGATTAGTGTAGTATCCGACAACGAGGTAATAGGTGTAAGAGAATTAATTATTTCATGTGCCAATATTCTTATCAGCTTCTGCCAGGACTCAATCTCCTTCGTTTCCAGTGGACTGGATATATCCTTGAAAGTAAAAATTGTTTGTGGTTGATCAAAAAGCTTAAACGTCGATTTGTTAATAAGAAGTTCTACTTTCTGCCCACTTTGACTTTGCCCTTCTATGATTTGTGAGTCTTCCAAATTTTCAAGTACAGAAATCAGAGACCGATTGTCTTCAAAGCGAAAATCTGCACGAAAATTTCTTGCTACACGATTGATTACTACGACTTTATTCTTTTCATCAAAGGCTAGCAACCCAGTCTCAATATTGTCTATCAGTTCCTGAATAAAGAGATATTGGGCTTCGTATTTTGCCTCCTTTTTTTTGTATAGATCTAGCGTAATTTGAAATCTCTCATAGAGTAGAGCAAATGATTCGTTTTCTGCCTTAGGAAATTTGGTAGTGTAATCTGTGTTACGCAACGCAAGTATAAATTTAGAAAGTTCACTATTGGTTTTGTTTACAAATTGGATAAGTAAGATGACTTGGACTACCAGCAGGGTGGAGACAAAAACTAAGGTATAAAATAAATCTCCCCGATTAAACAGGTACGAAATACTCATCAAAGTGAGTAGAATCAGAATGATTCTAAGAATGAGATATATTGTAAATCTGTTATAGGGCATATTTTTCAAGTCTTCTGTGCAAAGCGAGTCTATCTATCCCCAATTCTTTCGCCGCGTGAGTGATGTTGCCGTTATGAAGAGCCATCGCTCTTTTGATATGCTGTATTTCCATATCCCTAAGATTGAGGGAGCCTAATTGTAGTGGCTGAGTGACCTCCGTTTTGAAATTCTGAAAATCAGTCGCAAACAACTCATTTCCTTCTGCAAGTATGACAGCCCTTTCTATAGCATGTTGAAATTCCCGAATGTTTCCAGGCCATAGCATTCGTTTTAATTGATCAACCTGATCATCGGCAATGTATAGATTATGCTTTTTGTATTTCGTTTTGATAGTTGCCAGGTAATGATTTAGTAATAAAGGAATGTCCTGTACGCGTTCGCTGAGCGAAGGCATCCGTACTTCTACAGTATTAATTCTGTATAAAAGATCTTGTCTAAATTGACCTTCGGCGATCATGTCATAGATGGGCATATTGGTCGCACATATTAATCGAATATCAATTTCAATTTCCTTATTAGAGCCTAACCGGTTGAATGTTCTGGATTGGAGCACAGATAGCAGTTTGGCCTGAGAGGCAGAAGACAAGTTTCCGATCTCATCGAGAAACAGTGTGCCTCGATTTGCCAATTCAAGCCTCCCGATTTTTTGTTGGTGTGCATCGGTGAAGGCTCCTTTTTCGTGCCCAAATAGCTCAGACTCAATCAAATTATCACTCAACGCCCCCATATCGATAGTTATCAGGGGTTTTCCTGCACGCAGTGAGTTCTGATGAATGTATTTAGCAGCAAGGCCTTTTCCAGTACCGTTTTCGCCAAGCAGGAGTACGCTTGCGTCGGTTTCAGACACCTTATCCATGGCTTGTTTTACCCGTGTAAATTCTGCAGAGTTGCCGATAAATCCTTCAATCTCTTTTGCCTCTTTTTCTGATTGATAGGCACTGACGTTTTTTAGCTCATCAAATCTCTTATTGCTTTCGACCAATTTGATGGCCGTTTCCATCGTAGTAAGAAATTTCTCATTTTTCCATGGCTTGGTTACAAAATCAATGGCCCCTTGTTTAAGAGCTTGCACCGCCATCTCGATATCTCCATAGGCTGTCATAAAAATGACCAGGATATCTGGAGCTATATTTAGTATTTCAGCCAAATATTTAAACCCATCCTTGCCTTCATTTTTACCCTTCTGGAAATTCATATCCAGCAATACAATATCTATACTTTTGGTTTCAATGTGGGTTTTAATTTTCTCAGGATTCAATTCCACATAAACATTTGAATAATACTGCTTTAGAAACAACTGAGCTGAGGTGAGAATTCCAGCATCGTCATCTACTATCAGTATATTGCCTTTTTTTTGACGCAGTCGATCCTCCATGCGATCAAAACTATATCGTTTGGTTCAAAAACAAACAATTTACTGTTTGAAATCAAACAGTAAATTATAAATTGGTGAGGAGAATAATTCATAAAGCCCAATAAATCAAATACTTACAAAAGATGGCATTGCAGTTGTATCCCATGGTTGAATCTAAACGCGATTACTATGTTTAAAAACTATCTCAAAACCATCTATCGAAATATCAAGCGTGAAAAACTATTCACCTTACTGAATTTATCCGGATTGGGCCTTGGTCTCGGATGTGTATTAGTAATATTTAAAATCATCACTTACGAGCTAAGTTTTGACAAACATCATTCGAATTATGAAAAGATCTATCGAGCGGTAAGAGAGAGTAGAATCAGTAGTGGCATCAGCTATAATGAAGGTGTGCCACATCCGTTGGGCAACGCGCTGAGGGAAGATTTTCCAGATTTGATCGTGGCAAGGACACACTTTGAAAGTGAGCATCAGATCGCCGTAGCAAAAGACAATGGAGATTTCGATCGATTTCAGGACCACGGGTTAGTATTTACCGAATCTGATGTTTTTGCCATTTTTGATTTTGGTTTTATTGCCGGAGACTCAGCTACCTGCCTTGATGAGCCAAATAGCCTCGTGCTTTCCAGATCAAAAGCCAAACAGTTTTTCGGTTTGACCGACGAAAACATTGGCCAGGCTATGGGGAGACAGGTGGTTTTTGAAAATGAGCTGACACTTACCGTCAAAGCCCTTGTGGAAGATTTTAAGGAAACTACCAATGTTCCCTTCGACGTACTAATACATTATAAAAATCTGGATGGGGTCAATCCGTACTATAGAGAAAACAACTGGGGTAGTAATAGCTCCAGTACCAACTGCTACATCTTGGCACCGGACAACTTTGACGTTGCTAATTTTGAAGAAACGCTTGTTGATTTTGTAGAAAAGTATCATGGTGAAGGTCAATCGCAAGACCTGCAATATCATCTGCAACCGATGAGCGATATACATTTTAACACTAATTTTGATAACTATAGTGAGAGGGTGATTTCCATGGAATTCATCCAGTCGCTGGGAATCATTGGAATATTTTTAATTCTAACTGCGGCCATCAACTTCGTAAACCTAACGACGGCGCAATCTATCAAGAGATCAAAGGAAATTGGTATCAGGAAAACCTTAGGAGGAAAGGCGGGACAGCTAGCCATCCAGTTTTTGTCCGAAACGTTGATGATCACCTTGGTGTCATCATTTGTAGGATTGATTTTTGCAGAAGCGCTCCTTATTCATCTAGAAGATATACTAGGTTACAAGCTCTGGATCAATCTTTTTCAAGAGCCCGCGACACTTATATTTCTAATTATCAACATAGTAGTAATAGGCCTGCTGGCAGGTATCTATCCAGCACTTTCCATGTCTCGATTGAATCCAATTGTAGCCTTACGAGCTAAATTCAATATAAAACAGGGAAGCGGTTTCCTATCATTTAGACGAGTGTTGGTGATCATCCAGTTTGTAATAACTCAAGCGCTCATAATTGGCACAATCGTAGTTCAGAATCAGATGGACTACTTTATGAATAAGGACTTAGGGTTCGAAAAGGACAATATTATCCTATCATATTTACCCAATAAAAAACCAGAAAACCTCTCTAGACTAAAAACTAACTTACTCGCTCATCCAGGGGTAAAACAGGTATCATTTACTTTAAGTGCGCCGTTGGGTACTTCTAATGCCAACTCGCATATCAGCCATCATAGTATTCCGGAAGGCGAAAATATGAGGGTCAATTTTAAATTTGGTGATAAGGATTTTCTTGATTTATATGGATTGGAATTGTTGACCGGAGCATGGGCTCAGGAATCTGACACGAGCAGAATCCTGGTAAACAGGAAATTGGCGGAAGCCTTAGGATTTGATAACCCTGAAGACGTTTTGGGTGAGAAAATCAGCGGTTGGTACCGTGACATGCAAGTAGTCGGGGTAGTTGAAAACTTTCACACACATTCACTTCAATCTGATTTTGTCTATTGCATTTTTATGAATAATGAACGCATGTTCTATGAAATGGCAGTCAAAATAAATTCTGCCGGACAGACCGGAGATCAAGTGGCACCTACACTCAAAAACGTTCAGAAAGAATGGGAGGGAGTATTTGATAAAGATATTTATGACTATGACTTTTTTGATGAGCAAGTAGCTAGCCGATATGATCAGGAGAAGAATATGGGTAAGATGTTTGAGCTATTCGCGGTAATCGCCATATTTATCGGCTGCCTCGGCCTATATGGTTTGATTTCCTACATTGCTAATAAAAAGACAAAAGAAATTGGGGTCAGAAAAGTATTAGGAGCCAGCACTTTCAATGTGCTTCAGATCTTTTCCAAAGAAATGTTGATTCTTGTTTTCATTTCATTTCTAATCGCAGGTCCACTCAGCTATATAGCCATGCACGACTGGTTAGACAATTTTGCTTATAAAATTGAATTATCCTTTGTCATTTTTGTAGTGGCTCTATTGATCAGCTTTGGAATTGCAATCGCCACAGCAGGATATAAGGCTTTTATGGCAGCCAGAGCCAATCCAGTCTTATCGTTAAGGGACGAATAATTACAAGGACTTTAATAAAAACCGATGCGCTATGTGTATCGGTTTTTTTGTGCATTATAAAATCTTGGAATTATTCTCACCATATTTTATTATATTCTGTACTTGGAATTAGGCCAACCTCTTCAGCACCTTTTGATCCTGGTGATAAACATATGTTAGCATTAAGAAAATTAATCAAAGTACTGACGAATGCGGGGGTATATGGTTCCTATAGCCTTATTGAACGTAGAAGAATAAGAATTCTCAACATGTTCAACACTATATGTGGCCTAATCATCCTACTATACTCGGTGATTAATTTTATTGTGGGTTCTTACAGTCATGGAATTCTCATTCTTTCGTCCTTGATACTTATAACTCTTCCCGTTTACTTACTCAATAATAGTAAACGACAACAAACCGCAAAATTCTATTTTGTGTTTGCCGCTCTGCTCATTGTTAATCTAGTAGGCTATCGATCCATTTTTGAACAAGGTAATCGAGACAATGAATATTTCTTTTTAGGCTTCTCTGTGGTCATTATTGCATTATTTGATAATCCTTCAAAAACTTACATATTCATTTTATCAGCATTTTCCGCATTGCTGATGAAGAGTATTAGATTGTTTTATTTTAGTGATGTGATAACTCCAGACAACTATCTGGCGCTTACAAACCTGGCGGTCGGATTTCTCTGCATTTTTCTGTTTACTGATATATTTAAAAATGATTTACTCAAGAGCGAGAAACGCATTAGGCGATTTGCGGATCGAGTGAACAGACAGAAATACCTGGTGCAATCTGAGCGAGATGAACTGGTATACAATAAGCAACTTATCCGCACAACGATAGACAACCTACCAGTATTCATTACTATGATGGATACACGCGGAAAGTTTATCATCGTTAATTCCCGATTCGAGCGAGCACTGAAGAAAAAAACAGAAGATATCGAGGGTAAAAAATACTATGAAGTATTAGGTGCTGATATTTCAAGACTTTCGAAGCCTTTGTTTAATCAATGCTTGAAAGGAAAAGATATAGAAATCAATTATCCAATCTTGTTTCCGTCAGGAGAGTCTATTCACGCATTCGGTAAGTATACACCATTGCTCAATAATCGAGGAAAAGTCACTCATGTGCTGGCCTTTGTCACAGACATTAGCGAGATAAAACATACAGAAAACGAACTTCGAGAAATCAACTCTTCAAAAGACAAAATACTTAGCATACTCTCCCATGATCTTCGTGGCCCCTTAAATTCGCTCAGTGGCCTATTGGGATACTCAAGCGATATCGACCCCTCTGTTTTAGACAAACTACTAAAGACAGTAAAGAAACAGGTGGATGTCCTGAATTTCACCCTGGATAATGTTTTGAGTTGGGTTAAGACTCAATTGGGTGGATTTGTAGCTCACCCTCAAATTGTAAATGTGGCTTCGTTGATAAAAAACAGTACTGACCTTTATGATGAACGATTCAAGGAAAAGTCAATCCATATTGAGGACCAGATCAATAGTAAATTTAACGTCCGAATAGACCCGGATCATCTGGAAATTGTCATTAGAAATTTGGTGAGCAATTCTATAAAATTTACCCCTATGGAAGGGAAAATACTGTTTGACGCAAAGTCGGTGAAATCCAGTGTAAAATTATCAATCAAGGATTCCGGAATGGGCATGAACGAATCAGCAATTTCTCAAGTATTGAGTGGTATCAATAGGGAAAGACCCAACACAAGTCTAGGTACGGATGGAGAAAAAGGAACTGGGTTGGGGCTTAGTTTTTGTCTGGATATACTCAAAATGAATGATGCAACCATGGAAATTATTAGTGAGCCCGGGCATGGTACAGAAATCATTCTTACTATTCCCAAAGGTTAATCCTCTAGTTCCAGGGCTTCTAATATGTCTGCTAATTCGTCATATTCTTTAAACCCAGGTTTGTCTTCCTGAGAACCTTTCAACTCTATACCATCAAAAGGCTGGATTTGTATGATATGATCCAGTTGGGACAGCTCAACATCATAAGCTTTAATAAGTTGAAGCGGGCTATCTGATGACAATATTTCTTCTATTTCGGGTATGAGTTCTGTCGCCTTGCATTCTACCAAGACTGAGGACAGATTCAATCCACTATTTAATACATTTGAAAGCATTGAAAGACTGTCCCTGATGTCTATCACCACGCGCAACATCACCTGAAAGCCTTTGTCGAGCAATGCTTTAGCACTATCCATATCATCCACTTCAAGAAATGGGAACTTGTGCTCCTCTTGAATAGCAATTATCGCAGCAAGATCCATATCACCGACCTCAGCCACGAAAGCTGGTCCTGCCACCCATCCCATGATTTCATTAGCTTGCTCTATGCCTACGTAATGCTCAGATGAAGGATTAATATCAAACCCCAATTGATCAACACCAAAACCAGCACAAAATCTTGCATCACTCAAATTAGTGATACTACCTACCTTCACAAACGTTTTTAAATTCATATCAATTGAGGCAATCGGCCAATCAAATTATTTTATGCTATCAGACAAAGTTTCGTCTGCAAACTTCCGTAAAATTGCGGTGATAATCAATGATAAAATGATGGAAGTAAAAGAAACTATAGATAGTGATTTTCAGGAAGCAATTTCTTCTAGTGAAAAAACCATAATAAAATACTATGCAGATTGGTGCGGATCATGCAAACTGTTTAGCCCGAAGTATAAAAGACTGGCAGATGACGAGAGGTTTTCCGGAATCAATTTTCTAAAGGTCAACGCAGAAAACAATCAGGAAGCAAGAAAAGCGGCAGGAGTAACAAATCTTCCTTTTTTTGCGATATTTGAGTCTGGAAAACTAATGGAGACTTTGGCGAGTAGTAAGGAAGAAGCGGTCGTCGAATTGCTCAATAAATTGAATTAGAATGCAAATACCTGTAATAAAGCACCTTGTAGAAAATCACACCTCTGATGAATTGGAGCAAGCAGAATTCTGCCTGATGGAAGAAAAAGAGCTTCCGATGAAAGTGGATGGGCAAGATGATGGTGAGATTCTTACACATCTGATAGCCGCCGGATGGATTATTGAAAAAATGGAAAAAGATGATATTCCTTTTCCAAAAGCATTACGTGCTTACACCGAAAAAGTACGCACCTCGATTTCTAGCTAGGTCCATCTATATGATATTATGCAAAAAAGACCCGTCATGGCACGGGTCTTTTTTTGTGTACGCTGTATGATCCAATCTCTTATCATTTCGAAATTTCCAAAAGCAGTAAAAATCGCCTGGCTAGTAGATGTGATTATTATCTATCCAACTCTAAGACAATACAACTATTTAGTCTAATTTTGTAGCTTAATTCAATGTCAACACCAGGCTGTGAACCTGGCAATAAAACATAATAATGAGTACAAAAGGACGAGTGCTGGTAGCCATGAGCGGCGGAATCGATAGCTCAGTGGCAGCCGTTATGCTTCATGAACAAGGATATGAAGTGATAGGAATGACCATGAAAACCTGGGATTACAATTCTTCAGGAGGTGGCAAAAAAGAAACAGGATGCTGTAGTTTGGACTCGATCAACGATGCTCGAAACATTGCAGTGAACCTTGGATTTCCCCATTACATACTAGACATCAGAGAAGAGTTCGGTGACTATGTCATCAATCACTTCACAGACGAATATCTCGCTGGTCGTACACCCAACCCATGCGTCTTATGCAATACACATATCAAGTGGGATGCACTACTGAGACGAGCAGATAAGCTGGGTTGTGATTTCATAGCTACGGGCCACTACGCCAATGTACGCGAAGAGGATGGGAGATATGTCATCTCCAAAGGAGTGGATGAGCTCAAAGATCAGTCCTATGCCTTATGGGGAGTGTCGCAGCAAAGTCTGAGTAGGACTATGCTTCCACTTGGACACCTAAAAAAATCTGAAATTCGAGAAATGGCTGCAGAACGCGGGTTTACAGATCTGCTCAACAAATCTGAATCCTATGAGATCTGCTTCGTTCCAGACAACGACTATCGTGGGTTTCTCAAAAGGAGAGTGGATGGTCTTGAAGAAAAAGTAGCAGGGGGGGAGTTTGTGTTAGAAGATGGTACCGTAGTAGGTGTACATGAAGGATATCCGTTTTATACCGTTGGTCAACGAAAAGGCCTCGGCATTGCTTTGGGGTTCCCTGCCTATGTCGTTGAAATCATTAAAGAAAAAAACCAAGTGGTACTTGGCACCTTCGATGAGCTGGCTAGAGACGGAATGTACGTCAATCAATTGATACTAGGCAAATACAGCCAGATCAATGATAGGATGGATACTGTAACCAAGGTTAGGTACAATGACTCAGGCAATCCTGCCGTTATTGAACAAGTGGGAGACACAATGAAAGTATTTTTTGGAAATGGCGTATCTGCCATCGCCCCTGGCCAGGCAGCCGTATTCTATGAGGGCAACGATGTAATTGGAGGCGGCTGGATCAGCAATAGTTTTAATCAATCCAAACAGCATGCGATATAGGTTCTTTTTCATATGCTTATGGAGTATCACGTCTTGTTCAGAGTCTGAAATTGCAATAGATACGGATCGTTTAGGATTACACTATTTTCCTTTGGAAGTAGGAGATTATAGAATCTACGATGTTGTAGAGAAAAACTATAGTGTTCTGGGTGTGACCGAGGAAGTATATGAATTAAAAGAATCAATAGAGGATTCTAGTCTAAATGCTAGCAATAATTTGCAGTATATTGTACATCGGTCGACTAGAATAGACGATACTGAGTCCTGGCATCTGGATTCTATTTGGACCGCAAGGAAGTCCACAGAATTGGCCATTCTTACTGAAAATAATGTATCCTTACTCAAGCTCACTTTTCCTATTGTCCATGACTCTACCTGGGATGGCAACGCCCTCAATAGCTTGTCAATAGATACTTACCGGTATGATACCATGATCAGTGATTCCACGTTGGCAGGAGAGGAGCTTCAAAACCTGGTGAAGGTAGTTCAGAATGACAGATTTGAGGATGTACTCGGCCTCAACGAGCGATCAGAAACCTATGCACCGGATATCGGTCTGGTCATTAAAGAAAGTAGTATATTGAAATATTGCACCGAACAGGATGAGGATAATAGAACGCAATTGTGCGACAATGTCATTCAGATCGAGTCTGGTAGAGAAATAGTAATGACCCTAAAAGAATATGGCAAGGAATAAGCATTTAATACTTTGGTTGGCATTGAGTTTCCTTTCACAATGGACACAAGCACAAACTGACAGGTATGTAGTTTTCTTCACCGACAAAGACAATACCTCCTATTCAGTAGATGCACCATCCGAATTCCTTTCAGCGAAAGCGATTACAAGAAGAGAAAACCAGAACATAGCCATCAGTGAGACAGACCTGCCGGTAAATGCAAGCTATGTGGAATCCATCAAAGACTTGGGAGCCGATACCTACTTCACCTCCAAATGGATGAATGCAGTATTAGTAGAAGCCACCGCTGATGAAATAGCTACAATAGAAGATGAATCATTCGTCCTCAAAACTACTCTAGCCGCTCCTGGTCAAAAACTCAGCGCTGAGCCAGAAGCAGAGAATATTACCCGTGCCAGCAACAATCCTTCAGTGGGAGCAAATGTCAATTCTAACAAACAGCTAAGTATGCTTCATGCCAATACTATGCATGACGAAGGCCTTAATGGAGAAGGAATATGGGTTGCGGTTTTTGATGATGGCTTTATTGACGCCAACCTCTCTGCGGCATTTAGCCATACCTTTGAAGATGATAAACTAAAAGATGTCTTTGATTTTATTACCGGAGGAAAAAACGTATTTCAATATGATGATCATGGCACTGGCAGTTGGAGCTGCTTCGGTGCTAATTTCAACACCACACTTGTAGGTACGGGGTATGCTGCCGACATCAGCCTCTATGTCACCGAAGATGTTAACTCCGAATACAGAATAGAAGAATTCAACTGGCTGTTTGCAGCAGAACGAGCAGATAGCGCAGGGGTAGATATTATTACTTCTTCATTGGGCTATAGCGATTTTGATGACCCAGATATGGACTATACTACAGACGATCTGGATGGCAAAACTTCCATCATCTCGCAGGCAGCAAACTTTGCAATAGAAAGAGGTATTCTGGTCGTAACGAGTGCTGGTAATTCTGGAAACAGTGCCGACTGGCCTTTTATTTCTATGCCGGCAGATGTTGAAAATATCGTATCAGTAGGTGCCTTAGATATCAATTATGATCTGGTCAGCTTTAGCTCGATTGGACCTACAGCGGATGATAGGATTAAGCCTGAAGTGGTTGCTCTCGGTCAGGAAGTCACGTTGCTGTCAGAAGGCAATGTCATAACAAAAAAGAACGGGACGAGTTTCTCGGCGCCATTAATAGCAGGCTTCGCTGCTGCCATTTGGCAAAAGTTTCCAGACCTAACCAATCTTGAACTAAGAGACCTTTTGCTATCCTCTTCAGACAATTTCAACAACCCAAATAATCAAATTGGATATGGTATCCCAGATTACAATGTTGCAGTGGGCAACGAACCATTGGCCGTTTCGGATTTGATAGATGAGTCCATTACGATCTACCCCAATCCTGTGACCGGTGATCACGTCAATCTTTTAATAGAACAGAATTTAGATTTGATACCAGTAAAATTTAAGTTGTACTCTTCAGACGGGCAGTTGATAAGCGAAAAAACCATCAAGAAAGCAAGAAAAGGAGTAGTAGAAGGTTTGCCGTTCAATCAGGGAGGTCCAGGATTGTACTTCTTGTCCATTGAAAGTAAGACATATTCCAAAATTGTTAAATTATTGCGCTACTGATTCGCAGGGCGATGTATATATTGCGATCGTTTTGTGCCAATTGATTCATGACCAGCCGATTAATATATATATCTTTTTTTGTGACCTTACTCACACTTCTCTTGGGTCCCTTTTTGGTCTCTGCACAAAACAATAATATTTACGGTACTGTAACTGATTCTCTTTATAAACCAGTAAGTGACGTGTTTGTCTCTTTGTTACCAGATTCGTTGACCACGCTGACCAACAGAAAAGGAGAATTCAGCTTTAATAAAAAAACCGATGCACCCTCTCAACTAATCTTTTCACATCTGCAGTATCAAACCAAGACAATTCCTGCTGATGCATCGCCTATCGAAGTAACGCTCAAAGAGAATACACAAATCCTGTCTGGAGTAGATGTAGAGGATCTCAGGTACAGCGAAACGCCAGAGATAGGTATTATTCAAATAGATGCGAAAAACGCTTACATGTTACCATCAGCTACAGGTGATTTCAGTAAAATTCTAGCCACATTACCTGGAGTCACCAGCAACAACGAACTGTCATCAGTCTATTCTGTAAGGGGAGGCAACTATGATGAAAATCTGATTTATGTAAATGGAATGAAAATCTACCGCCCATTCCTCGTCAGCGCAGGAAGACAAGAGGGACTGGGATTCATTAATACAGATATGGTTGGCAATGTACAGTTCTCCGCAGGTGGTTGGCAGGCGAAGCACGGGGACAAATTGTCTTCAGTACTGAATGTACAATATGCCGAACCGCTATCCAATGAGGCCACCGTCAATATGAGTCTTCTTGGAGGTAGTTTGTATTTCGGTGGAGTAAACAAAGCCGGAGACCTTCATTACTCAGTTGGTGTGAGGCACAAGAATAGCAAGTATCTACTCGGTACCTTAGAAACCAATGGAAACTATCTACCAAAATTTACGGACCTGCAAGGTTTTGTATCCAAGAGGCTTTCCGCCAAAACAAAAATAGGACTTCTTATATCCTCTGCTCACAATAATTATCTAACGGTACCAGAGTCGTCAGAGACAGAATTTGGAACTATTCAAGCCTCTTTTAGAATATCGACCGCCTTCGAAGGCAGAGAGAAACTAGACTATCATACCAATCAAATCGGAATGCAGCTTTCTCATTCATTCAATGAAAATTTTATATCCAGACTCGTAGTGTCAGGAGTACATTCCAGCGAAAGGGAAAATTACGAAGTCGAAGGTGCGTACCTTTTGTGTGATATCAATCGTGACCCAGGGTCCAATCGATTCAACGAGTGTGTTACTATTCGAGGGGTTGGAAGCAACTACTCCTATGGAAGAAATAAATTAGAGGCCCAAGTATTAAGTGTTGATCAGAGAAACGAAGTCTATCTCAATAATGATGTGCTAGAATTTGGCGTGTCCTGGGATTATGAAAAACTCGATGACCGATTGAAAGAATTTGCTTTTACTGATTCCGCAGACTTTTCACAGGTCACCTTTAATGCAGACAACGAGATTGAAATTGAGTCGCATAAAATTGCAGGGTACGCACAATACACTATAAACTCTGCTGATTCACTTCATACACTCAACCTTGGTGTACGAAGCAATTATTGGAGCTTTAGTGAAGAATTGCTCATCAGTCCAAGGATGCAGTACGCCTATCGCGCTGGAGTAAGAAGAACCACTGTGCTCAGGCTAGGAGCAGGCCTGTATCAGCAGCATCCTTTTTATCGTGAACTAAGAGATAGAAATGGCGATATCAATAGTGAAGTCAGAGCCCAATCCTCTTTTCATATAGTGACCGGTATGGACCATTATTTTACAGCTTGGGGAAGGCCATTCAAAATGACGAGTGACATTTACTACAAGTACCTTTGGAATGTAAACCCCTATGACTTGAACAATATCAAGATTAGATACCTGGGCACCAATCAGGCAAAAGCCTATGCCTATGGTGCCGATTTCAGAGTCAACGGTGAGTTTATTGAAGGCACCGAAAGCTGGTTTAGCTTGGGCATCCTCAAAACCAGGGAAGATCTACAGGAAGGCAATGGAAATGTGAGACGACCAAGCGACCAATTGATTAATCTTGGCATTTTCTTTCAGGATCACATGCCTAATGATCCTAGTATAAAAGTAAGCGTGAATATGCTGTTTGGTAGCGGATTGCCATTTGGACCTCCTGGACGAGATGATCTAAGAAATGCTTTTAGCGGGGATGAGTACTATAGACTCGATTTGGGTTTTTCAAAAATCATTGAATTAAAGAATGATAAAACATTGATGCCCAATTCGATATGGATAGCTCTCGAAGTACTCAACGTATTAGGAGCAGATAACGCAATTTCCTATACATGGATAGAGGATGTGGTGGGCAATCAATTTGCAGTACCAAATTCATTATCGGCAAGGTTTTTGAATGTGCGCGTGGTAGCAAAATTTTAATTTAAAAAAAGAAGAAATAAACTACTTCAAATTGTAAAAACTCAAAATTCAATTGTGAAGTCATTAAGTAGATTATTAAAAAACAAATTATAGAAAGATGAAAAGAATAACCATTATTTTGACAGCCCTAGTGTTGATTACCTCATGCTCTAGAACTGTAACCCGGGTGAGCCCTGATCAGCAAATTGACTTGAGTGGAAGATGGAACGACACAGATTCCAAATTGGTGGCAGAAACCATGATCCAGGATGTACTCAACAGAGCGTGGATTAGTGATTTCAACAGGGCCAAAAATGAAAAGCCTGTAATCATCGTAGGTAGCATTGCAAACAAAAGTGCTGAACACATCGAGTCTGAAACATTCATAAAAGATATCGAAAGAGAATTTATCAATTCTGGGCTTGTACGAGTTGTTCAGAATTCAGTATTTAGAGAAAAACTAAGAGAAGAGCGGGCTCAACAAGGCGAATTTGCCTCTATAGAGACTCAAGCCAAATGGGGTAAAGAACTTGGAGCAGATTTTATGATGTTCGGCGTGATTACTTCCGTAACTGATTCGTACAAAAAAGAAAAGGTTGTCAACTACAAAGTAAACCTTGAATTGGCCAGTATCGAAACTAGTGAAAAGGTTTGGATCGGCGACAAAGAGATCAAGAAATACATCAAAAACTAATTTCCTAAATTGAGCACCAATTCCTTTATACATTGATAATGAAGAAAATTTATCAAGTGTTACCGCTTTGCTTTCTGCTCAGCTGCGCTACCTACTATCAAATGAATCAGGTATTTAACCAGGATTTTGAAAGCGGAAATCTGTTGATGGCCGAGAAGATATTGGAGCAGAACGCAAAGGCGGCCAAAGGAAGAGCGAAATTTCTTTACTTTCTAAATCGAGGTACCGTGGCTGCCTTGCTCAACAAACCGGAAGAAAGCAATATATACTTCGAACAAGCCTTTGTTTTTGGTGAAGATTATCATACAAATTATGTTAATGAGATCGGTGCTTTCGTAATCAATCCTACAGTGATTGAATACAAAGGAGAAGATCACGAACATCTCATTTTACTCTACTACAAGGCACTCAATTTCTTGAAAATGGGAGATCGGGAAGGAGCTTTGGTCGAATGCCGTAGGTTGAATAACCGACTTCTCAAGCTGAATGAGAAATATAAGAGAGAAGCGAGATACAAGCGCGATGGGTTTATTCATAATCTAATGGGTTTGATCTATGATGCCGATGGAGACTACAACAATGCCTTTATAGCCTATCGCAATGCCTATGAAATATACAAAAACGATTATGCTGAAATGTTTGGAGTGGTTGCACCTCAGCAACTCAAGCTTGACATTTTGCGGACAGCATATTTAGTTGGTTTTAATGATGAGTTAGAGAGATTCCAGAATGAGTTTGGTCTGAAGTATATCCCCACAAAGTCAGAAGGTGGAGAGTTGATATTCTTGTGGAATAATGGACTGGGCCCGGTCAAAAGCGAGTTTTCGATCAACTTTTCCGTGATTCACGGGCAAGGAGGATTAGTTACATTCAACAATGAGGAAATGGACTTTAGCTTTCCATTCTGGTTGGCGGCTGATGATGACCCCAACGACAACCTCTCCGACCTTGAATTTTACCGAATGACCATTCCCACCTACAGAGAGCGGCTGCCGGTATTTAATGAGGCTACGCTCTGGGTCGGTGAAAAGTCATATCCACTGGAGAAAAGCGAAGACATAAATCAAATAGCTCAATATTCTCTTAATCAAAGAATGGGACTGGAACTTGGTAAATCTTTACTCAGGTTAGCGATTAAGAAGACTGCTGAAAAAGAGCTTCGAAAGGAAAGCGAAGGCTGGGGTGCTGCCCTTGGCGCACTCAACGCACTGACTGAAAAGGCAGATACGAGAAACTGGCAAACAATTCCACACTCTATTTATTATACTCGTGCTGCACTACCCGAAGGGCAAAATAAAGTTAATCTACAAGTAGGAGCAAGACGAGACTCTTCTCAGCTACATCAGTTCAACTTTGAGGTGCAGAAGGGAGAAACGATTTTTCACACTTTCTACTCTATGGAAACTATACCAAGGAGAGCGTATTCATACTAGGTCAAAGCTTGAGCCACTTCTTCGACAGTCTTTTTCGAATTGCCAATGAAGATTTGATCATTAATGATAAAAACCGGCCGCTTTAGGAATGTATATTCTTCCAAAATTAATTGCTTATAATCACCCTCACTTAAATTTTTACCAGCCAATCCCATAGACTTATATTTCATCGCTCTTCTGCTGAATAGCGATTCAAATGAGCCACTTAGACTTTTCATTTCATCCAAATGAGCCTCAGACATAGGTTGTGTTTTTATATCCTGCATCTCAAAATTTTGCTCTGAAATGCCCAACTCCTTAATTATTCTGATACACGTACTACAAGTGCCCAGGTAATAAATCTTTTTCATATGTGAAATCTTATAATTTTAGGATGCTAAATTATAAACTATCGACATTCTGCTTCATTAATTAGTGAATTACTTGACTTAGTCGCATGCAGCGTCTTTATTCGTGATTGGTTTAATCGTAAACAATTAATAATAACAAGAAAATGAAAAGCGTGAAGTTGAAAAACAGTTTGTTGATATTAGGAATGCTGGTTGCTTGTCTGGCAATCTGTCCTAACACCTTTGCTCAGGATACTGAGGTAACTGATGAAGAGCTATCAAAATATGTAGAAGTAACAGCAAAAATTGATTCCCTAAAAGCTGACATGAAGGCTAAAATTAGCGAGGCTGTAAAGAGCAACGAACTAATGGAGGGAGGGAAAGTTTATAACCAGCTAAACAAAGCTAAAGGTGATGAAACAAAACTTGCTGAAATAGGTGCGACAGAAGAGCAAATGGCTGCATATAATGAAATTCAGGACGGGATTACCGCATTTAAAGCAGAGTTCAAAACTCAATATACAGAAGTGGTGAAAAACGACATAGGAGCCGGGTCTTACAACAAAGTTAAAAAAGCGCTCAAAAGCGATGAGGCGTTGAAGGCTAAATATGAGGAACTAATAGCAGCTTTGTCCGATGAATCGTCAGATTCTGAAGGAGAATAAGTTACTTGAAAAACATAATGGAACAAGACACATCTACTAGGTGTGTCTTTTTTTATTCCCAATTTTTCAATTTGAAGAATTGATGGTAAATTCCTAGGATAATCAAATTGCTCGGGAATGTTTACGGAATTCGAAATTGAAACTCTGATTGAAAATGAAGAAGTCAAAAATGCCACGTTTGCACTAAAGAAGGAATTTATCAAAAATGAAGCTCCTTATTTGGAGATATCGGATCAGGATTTCTTTTCGCTTATTGTCATGACACCGACAGTAGGTGTTGCACTGGCCAATGGCAGCGTCAGTTTATTTGAGGAAATGGCATTAAATAAAAAGGCAAGAAAGCTTTCCAAAGGCGATTACTTCATGAAAAAAGATCCGGTGGTATTTGGTCTCAAATATCTGATCAGCCAATACAACAACTGGGAAGATGAATTTCTTCGAGTAATAAGATTTACGATGGAGCAGACCTTCGATATTTCAGGCCTGGAAGTGGCCTACGATAAAACTAAGGAAGTTTCAGAATCAGAGTATCGGCAAGAAGTACTGAAGGCTCCTTACATTCTGATTCGTTTTCTGTCTTCGTTCTTTCTCAACGAGGATGAGGACATCATTAGTCCTAGAAAAATATCTAAAGTAGATTATGGTCAAGTCGTCTCTATTGGGGGAAAACTTGGATTGGACAAACTGCCTATCTTTCACTACTTCTGTAAAACATTCAAGGTCAATTAGACTGTAGTGACGCATTCAGAAAGATATTGTCAAAATTTATTTCCATTCTCCTCGTTATTTCATCAATTTGTGAAAATTAACTAGAATCTTGATTTTTAAATACAAACATATTCGGTTCATCCTTGGATGGTGTGCACTCATCCTTTTCACTCAATGTAGTGATAGTTCGGATGACACAACAGTCGATCAGGATGCCATAGATCAGGCTACAATTGAAGAGTTTCTTACTGAGAACGAAATCGTCGCAATAGCGGATGGCTCCGGGATACATTATTCCATAATCGATACCGTATTGACGGGAGCTCCAGCCGCAGGTAGTATCCTAAGTATCTACTACTCTGCCAGGATACTCAATGGCAGCGCCTACGACGAAAACACAAGATCAAATAGCAACGATTCTGTGAAACTAAAACAAGGAGTAGGAGCTGTGTATCCAGTTGGTCTAGATGTAGGACTCGGTCTCATGCGTGAGGGCGAGACATTCAAATTTTACATACCATCATCATTGGCCTATGGCGACTATTCTTTCAGCAGTTTGATTCCTGAAAATTCTATTCTTGAAATAGAAATAGAATTGGCCGCCGTACAAAATGAAGCCGATATCCTGTCAGAGCAACTGACAGCAATAGATGCTTACATATTGGATGAAGCGCTCAACAACACTACGATCAATCCCTTAGATTCAATAGAGTACCTTGCAGCAGAGCAAATCTACTATAAGAGAATGGTTGCTGGTACTGCAGATGACACCTTAAGACAAAACGACTTTGCCACAATCAGCTATATCGGAACCAATCTCTTGAAAGAAGAATTTGATAGAAGACCTTCAGCAGAACCGCTGACCTATACTTTTGGTGCTAACGCCATCATTGTAGGTCTCGATGATGGAGTATCTGCTATGGAAAGGGGAGAGACTGCATTAATTATTTTACCTTCGCATAAAGCATATGGAGAAAGCGCCTTTGTGATACCCTCCTATAGAAAACAGGATTTTGTAGACTTAGAGATTATTCCCCAGTATGCAGCCAAAGTAGCACCCTATGAAGTATTAATATTTGAAACCAGCCTCTTAAATAACCCTTAAACGAATCATCACCGAGTAGTTGAAATTTAAAGTATTAATATATCTCATTTTATTATCACACCTGGTGGTAGCACAGGAGTATCCTATTGATCCTGATCAGATATATCGTTCGCCGTCGAGAAGAGTACTCAATATGTTCTCCATCACGGTGACCACTGGCTATAACTCCACCAAGTTTAGTCATGACCTGTCTGGGTTTTATTATTTGCAATCCGCTGAACAGCAATTAATTTCTCCAAACACCGGAGAGCCACTGGGTACTGAATTTGATGTATATGAAAACTGGTTCAATGACCCTTCTCAATCTCAGGCTATTATTCTAACAGACACATTTGACGTCCCTTTTCCTCCAATATCAAATCCAGTGCTCAATCCGGTACTCATTCGTGATCTACAAGCATTCAATGCCGACTCACTAGGACTAGGGTTCGAAGGCAGAAGTTGGGGAATCCCTATCAATATTGGAGTACGGTACAACTATCAGAAGTTTAGAGTCGGACTCGGTCTTAGTTTTGAATTCTATAAAATTAAATCTCTTAGCCCAACTATAACCGATCTCGGCATTCGCAACTATCAACCCAATTTTTCAAAGGCTATATTTTTCAGCTATTACCTCAACCTTGGGTACAGATTCTACGACTTTTGGGACTATTCATTTGCAGCAGAGCTAGAGTTGGGCAAGAATAAATTGGGTAAAAATTTTAATGCCAGTTCTGGTCTCTTGATCAATTTTGGAATATCTATTGAAAAGAATCTATCTGAATACTTCAGAATCGTTGTAAAGCCCTCTTATGATTTCAAGAGCTACAATACCTCTCTACCGGAGACTGCATTGGGTATCAAGCACAAAAACCCATCCTTTAAACTCAATTTTGGTATAAGCATTACTATCCCGGAAATACCGAGATCGCCCATGAAAAGTGATCACGTCCAACTCAAACACCTTTACACCGACCCTGCTACTGGTCGCGTCATGGAAGTCAGGGGTCAACCCATATGGAAGAGACAAAACCCAAAAGTCGGTGAAAATCATCGCCGATTGTGGCGATATAAAATGAAAAACAGGAAGAAATTGAACCCCTATTGATGGGACAGATTGGAGGCTCAGTTCAGAGTGCCTGAGCATGTGAAAAATACTTTATTTCTTTCGCCCACATTGTTGCTTTCAATAGTACTTTTTAGGTAGAATTTTCGTTAATTTGCGGACTTAATTTTGCTTGTCAATATTTAAAAATTTATGGCTGAAGACAACGAAAACCTACCCTTAGGTGATCAGAATATAATTCCAATCAATATTGAAGATGAGATGCGTGGAGCATACATTGATTATTCAATGTCTGTAATCATCTCAAGAGCCTTGCCAGACGTCAGAGACGGATTAAAACCAGTGCATAGAAGAGTGCTCTATGGAATGCTGGATCTAGGCGTATTACACAATAGAGCATATAAGAAATCAGCAAGAATTGTCGGGGAAGTTTTAGGAAAGTATCACCCCCACGGTGATTCATCAGTATACGATACCATGGTGCGTATGGCACAAGAGTGGTCGTTGAGATATCCATTAGTCGATGGTCAGGGAAACTTCGGATCTGTAGATGGTGATTCTCCTGCAGCGATGCGTTATACTGAAGCCAGATTGAAGAGAATGGCAGAAGAGCTTCTTCACGACATCAACAAAGAAACAGTTGATTTCCAGCCGAACTTTGACGATTCATTAAAGGAGCCAACTGTATTGCCTGGAAAGTTTCCTAACCTGCTCGTGAATGGTACCTCTGGTATCGCTGTAGGAATGGCAACCAATATGGCACCACACAACCTTACAGAGGTAATCAACGGTACCATAGCCTATATAGATAACAACGAAATAACTATTGCAGAGCTGATGGAGCACATTACGGCTCCAGATTTCCCTACTGGTGCTACCATCTATGGTTATCAAGGTGTCAGAACGGCATTCGAGACAGGAAGAGGCCGTGTCGTACTACGTGCAAAAGCCGAATTTGAGACTTTGAAATCTGGTAAGGAGCAAATCATTATTTCTGAGATCCCATATCAGGTCAATAAAGCCACGATGATCGAGAAGACTGCGGCTTTGATCAACGATAAAAAATTAGAGGGAATCACGGATATACGTGATGAGTCTGACAGAGACGGAATGCGTATTGTATATGATATTAAAAAAGATGCAATACCTAATATCGTATTAAATAATTTATACAAATATACTCAGCTACAGTCATCGTTTGGTGTCAATAATGTGGCCTTGGTGAAAGGAAGACCTCAGACACTCAACCTCAAGGATTTAATCAAATACTTCGTTGAACATAGACACGAAGTGGTCATTAGAAGGACACAATACGAACTCGACGAAGCTGAGAAAAGAGCACATATACTTCAGGGATATTTAATTGCACTTGACAATCTGGACGAGGTAATTAATCTTATCAGAAGTTCAAGAGATCCTGAGATAGCGAAAGCAGGTCTAATTGAGAAATTTGGACTGAGTGAAATTCAGGCCAAAGCCATTCTTGAAATGAGACTCCAGAGACTGACAGGTCTTGAAAGAGAAAAAATTCAGAAGGAGTACGAAGAGATCATGAAACTCATTGATCATTTGAAAGCCATTCTTGATAGTGAAGAAATGAGAATGGACATTATCAAGGAAGAGCTGAATGAGCTAAGAGAGAAATTTGGAGACGACAGAAGATCGGATATCGAACATGCAGCGGATGATTTTACCGCAGAAGACATGATTCCAGATGAGGAAATGGTAATCACCATATCTCACGAAGGATATATTAAAAGAACTCCTCTCACAGAATACAGAACACAAGGCAGGGGTGGAGTAGGCTCTAAAGGAGCCACTACCAAAACAGATGATTTTACTGAGCATCTATTTGTTGCTTCCACACACAATTATCTTTTGATCTTTACAGAGCTAGGCAAGGTATTTTGGAAGAAAGTTTGGGAGATTCCTGAAGGTCAAAAAGCAACCAAAGGCAGAGCGATCCAAAACCTAATCAACATTGAAAGCGAAGATTCGATACGGGCAGTTATCAATGTGAATAATCTCTCAGATGAAGATTACATCAATAATAACTTCATCGTGATGTGTACCAAAAATGGCACCATCAAAAAGACTTCACTCGAAGCCTATTCAAGACCAAGACAAAACGGAATAAACGCTATTACTATCCATGAAGGTGATGAATTGCTAAATGTCAACCTGACAAATGGCAGCAATCAGATCGTGATCGCAAAGAAATCCGGGAAAGCCATTCATTTCAACGAGCAGGATGTTAGACCAATGGGACGGACAGCCGCTGGAGTGAGAGCTGTGAGACTAGAAGGGGCGGATGATTATGTGATTGGCATGGTGTGTGTAGCAAGGGATGATGCCAATTTATTGGTTGTCACCGAAAAAGGCTTTGGAAAGAGATCTGACATCGACGCATATAGAATCACCAAACGTGGTGGTAAAGGCGTGAAAGCTATGAATATCACGGAAAAAACAGGAGCGCTTGTCGCTATCAAAGAAGTGATAGACACAGATGATCTCATGATCATCAATAAATCTGGAATTACCATTCGGTTGGCAGTAGCGGATCTCCGCGTAATGGGAAGAGCAACCCAAGGAGTGAAGCTCATAAGACTAGGTGAAAATGATGAAATTTCATCAGTTGAAAAAATCGAACTCATAGAAGTCGATGAGCTAGAAGATGGAGGTGAAGAAAACACAGCCACGGATGTAGAAAATAACGAAAAAGAGTAAAATTAAATTAGATAGCAGGACTATAAATAGGTCCTCGTAAACTATACAATTATGAATACAAGTAAACTGTTTGTGCTTACGCTAGCCTTATTAATGAGCGTAGCATCTTACGCTCAGAAAGGTTCTGTGACCAAAGCTGATGCTTATTTGACTAAAAAAGATTTTGCAAATGCGAAAGCAGAAATCGATGTAGCCATTACTGTTGAAAAAAGTGCAGCAAAATCAAAAACCTGGTTCGTAAGAGGAAAAATCTATCAGGCAATTGCCACCAGTAAAGATGAAGCGGTCACGTCATTAGACCCTGATGCACTAGGCAAGTCCATTGAAGCTTACAATAAGGTTTTGGAAATGGATAAGGAGACGAGTCCAAATCACTTGCTTTCTACTACCAACCTGGATGCCATTTGGGGCAATTATGTAAATGATGGTGGCAATGATTATGGTGAAGGAGACTTTGTTTCAGCATTGAAAAGTTTTGAAAATGCGCTGAAAGTTAAGCCCAATGATTCTGTTACTCTGCTTTATGCCGGCGTGGCTGCTCAACAAGCAGAAATGACTGACAAAACATTGAAATATTATTATCAAATGCTAGAAAATGAAGACGCCAGTGCCGACGTACTATCTTCTATGATCTATATTGAAAGAACTGAAAACAAAGCAAATGATAAAGCCCTTGAGCTTGTAAGAAAGGCTAAAGAACTTTACCCGAATGATTCCAAATTTGGCCAGGAAGAAATCAGTCTTCTTTTGGTAATGGATAAGGTAGAAGAGGCCAGAACAAAATTAGAAGTTGCGATTTCAGAGGACCCAAGCAATGCAAATCTTCATTTGAACTTAGGAGTACTTTATGATAATCTAGGTACTGCAAAACAGCAAGAAGGTAAGAAAGATGAAGCTAGAGACGCATATAACAAGGCTAAAGATTCTTACATGAAAGCTATCGAAATAGAGCCAAACAACTATGTCGGAAACTTTAACACTGGGGTTATCTTTGTGAATTTGGCTAAGGAATTCTACGATGAGGTTAATGAAATGGACCTTAAGACTTATAACAAGTTTGGAGAAAGCAAAATAGCCCAAGCCAATAAAATCCTAAAGGAAGGTCTACCCTACATGGAAAAAGCAAATTCCATCCAGCCCGATGACATAGGAGGATTGAAAGCTTTGCAGCAAATGTATACCCAGTTGAAAATGTTAGACAAGGCTGAGGCTGTTCTTGACAAAATAGAAGCAATCGAAGCAGGTCAATAAAAAGACACTAGAAGCAATGCTTCTTGAAACGGGTAACCAGATCAAGCATTTTTCGTATGTTTGAAAATGGTTGCCCGTTTTTTTTGTGCTTTTCTGTTGATGTTGATATCCTACGATGGATTATCGCAATCAGAACATATTAGAAAAAGCATTTATTTTCCAGGAGGCCAGTATTACATCACACCCTATCAATTAGAAGAACTAAGATCATTTTTGGATTCCATTCCAGATTTGAACCATTTCAACATTACCATTCACAGCCATACAGATAATATCGGAGGAGTAGCTTACAACCAGTGGCTTTCCGAAATGAGAAGTACGACGACTATTTATGAATTGAGTAATAGAGGTGTGCCACTTGAAATCATAGAACAGAAAGATTTCGGCCAATTCAATCCTGTCTATGACAATAATACTTCCCAGGGTAGACAAATGAACAGACGAGTTGATATAATTTTCTGGCCCATTTCATTATAATTCCTAAGTCTCAATTTCTGAGGTCAACCCTCTAATTCTTTTATTTTGCATAAACCTAAAAATGTGCCCAAAGCATGTGGAGTATGATTCTATGGATGAATAGGATTGAACCTGGATTATGCATTAGGAATCGTGATGAAAGCTATAAAGCGCAAAGAAAGAGTCACTTATATTGAAGAGGCATAGCACCGCTATGGTGATTCAATAAATATATATGTTAAGTGTCTATTTCAAAGTGCTTTATGATTGGAATAGATTATCTAATGCATATTTCAGGTTGAATTGACAAAACAGCTTGAAGTTGTCAAAATTTGATTATTTTCAATGATCCAATGCATCAGCTGACATGATATTATCAAAACAAAATCTACTATCGCCAATCCTATTTTTGTGTGGATTATTTTCAGTATTAACTCTAAAGGCTCAGAATACATCCACCCCCGTTGATACTGTCACATGGAGTGCTGTACTTGAGCAGGCCTTCGAAGCGAAATCCGAAGTTGTGGTAGAAAACAAAGTAATTGTTATTGACAATCCTAAACTTAGATATAAGAAAGGTATCATTCGTCATTATTCAGACAGATATCCGGACCTCGTTGATAGTCTAGGGCGAATTAATGTTGCAAGTCCATTGGTCATAGATAATTGTAAATTTGACCAAAACATTTACATACATCAAATCAATTTTACCAAGCGATTGGTCATTTCCAAATGTGAAATGATCAATCTTAGAATTAGTGAGTCTGATTTTGGAAGAATACGACTGTTTCGTAATAGAGTCACTAAGGAAATGAAGTTAGATGGAGTCAAAGCATCGGCGGTAGATTTGTCGTTTAATAAACTAAATAGATTGATTTCTATTGATAATAGTGTGATCTATGACGTTCTAAAAATCAAGAAAAATGTTGTCCGTAAAGGAGATATTCAAGTATTAAATAGCAAGATTGATTCTGGATCTGTGATTATGGGTGAAAATATTGCCCTTGCAGAAAACATAACGAATTGTGATATATCGCTAAGCCCGGGTAGCGAATTCAATCACTTCGAATTGGCGGGATCTAAACCTGGTGACTTTAATGTTAAAAATTCTGTATTCAGAGGAGATAGTTCGACACGATTGGTTTTTAACAAAGCCAGTTATTTGAATCTAAACATTGAGAATAACATCTTTCAATGCAACGTGTATTTCATTGAAAACAAAGCTACTGAACGATTCTTTTTGGTCAACAACACCTTTGAAAATTACGTCTCGTTTGACAAATTCCTTTTTTCTGAAATCTGGAATGAACTGTATTGGCAGCAGCTAGCCGGGTTTAAGCTTAGATACAAAGACTATGGCGCTGTCGCTCCTGAAGATTACGCTAATGAAAGAGAGTTTAACAACTTGATAAATATTTATAAAGGCATGCACACCATATTCCTTTCAAGGGGAGATCTTCGGTCGGCCAATGCATGTTATAGTGAAATGAAAGAGCTTCAGGGTAAGATGCACAAACATATCTATCAGAATGATCCAACATTTGGAAATTTCCTTCGGTGGCAATTAAACGTTCTGCTTAAACTATATACGAATCATGGAACTGACCCTGGCTTAGCAGTGGTCATGTCATTTTATGTGATAGTCTCTTTCTCTCTACTTTACGTATTCTTTCCATCGGAGTGGGACATAGGAAGACGTACTGATATGTATCAACAATGGAACACCGTAAGGGCATTGAGAGGTAAGTCCTTTATGATATCAGTATTGTCCTTTGGTACAAGCTTATTCATTATCGTAATCAATGCAATTACACTAAGTATAAATAGCTTCGTCACGCTTGGTTTTGGTAGTATACCTACTAACGGTTTTGCAAGATATCTGTGCATAATAGAAGGCTTTATTGGTTGGTTCTTACTGAGTATATTCAGTGTAGCTTTAATCAATCAAGTACTAGCCTGATAGCATAATTCAACACCAAAATGGAATTGTTCCGTTTTGGTGATTATCTTTCTTCCATCAATTGTTGGTATGGCATTTTATACTCGAATTTATACTTTTATCATTTGCTTACTTACACTTTCCGTATCATGCTGGGGTCAGTCTACGACGGTCGATAGTCTGCTAATGCTCTCAGAAAATCCAATCCCCACAGACAGTGTAGCTATTGATCAAATCAGTAAAATGATCTACAAGCACTATCGAACATATCCCGAGCTAACTGAGAAAATCGCTTATAAAATTCAGTCTAGATGTAATCAACTTGGATTGAAAAGGAGAGAAGCCACCGCCTGGAGAAGGATAGGTGCTTCAAATTATGTCATGGGCAGGTCATCTGAACTAGTCAAAAGTCAACATGAAGCACTCAAAATTTATCAAGAGATTGCCTATTCAGAAGGTGAAGCCTACTGTCATAATAATCTTGGATTAGCCTATTTACAAATCAACGAGTGGTCAAAAGCATTGGACCACTTCCAACAGGCTCTGGGTAAAAGCAATGTAAATAATGAGAGTTTCAAAGCCATTTGTTACAACAACATTGCGCTGGTCTATTACAAAATGAATCGTGTAGATAGCGCATTAGCCTATAATCAGCGCGCACTAGCCATAAGGCTAGACCTCAACGAAAGAAGACGGTTGCAAGCCACATATACTAATTTGGGTACCATCTACAGCGAGCAGTTCAATGATCACAATAAAGCCATGGAGTACTTGTCTAAGGCGATTGCAATCAACGTTGATATTGGAAATTATACCGATCTGGCCACGAACTATGTATATGTTGGAAACATTTCGAGAGACAAAAAAGAATTTGAAAAGGCGCGACAGCACTACCGGAAAGCAATCCAATATGCAGACTCTTCGAAAGATGTGACGACCAAAAGTGAAGCTTACCTTCAACTCTCAGAATTGGAGCAGTCTGCAGGACGTCCTGACTTTAGTATTCTACACTATAAAAATTATCATGAAAGCATCCTTGAAGCCCTGGAAAGCCAGAAAAAAGTTGAAGTAAATCGTCTGGAAAACAACTATGTGATCAAGCAAAAAGAAAAGGAGCTGATAGAGTTGGAAAAAGAAAAAGCAGAGCAAAAAACAGTTCAGGTATTGCTGATACTGGGATCAATTGGTATTCTTTTGATAGCCGCCATGATAATAATTGTTCTTAGATGGCGTGTCAAAAGTGCTCGATTGAAAGCCCGTGAACTTACCATTGACCTGGAGCAAAAAAACAAGGAATTGACCTCATATGCTCTGAATTTTATTCAGAAAAACGAACTCATTTCAGAGATATCTGAGAAAATCCAGCATCTAAAAAATCAATCTGATGGCAGTAGAATGAATGACCTTCTGCAAATGGAGAGGATACTTCAAGAAAGTTTCAGAATTGATCAAGGATGGAATAATTTCAAGCGTATGTTTGAAGAGGTTCACAAGGACTTCTTTGTGAGGCTCAAAGAAAATTACCCGGATCTGGGAAGCTCAGAGCTAAAATTGTGTGCCTTGATCCGACTCAATCTAAACCTAAAGGAGGCCGCCGGCATATTGGGTATCTCACCAGACAGTGTGAAGACAGCGAGATATAGACTTAGGAAAAAATTGGATCTGATCCACGATGAAAATCTTGCAGATTTCCTAATGGCTTTTGATAAAAAGGAACCCAGCACCTAAGTATTAGATTACCAGTCAATTACACTACATCTACATGTCGCAGCAGCAGTCGTTTGGCGATAGGCATCAATGTTTCCTCTATTGGAAAATTCAATTTGCTAACCACCAAAAAAGTAGCAGGGTTCGGCAAATCAAAGTACCTTTTGGACAAGTTCAATTTAATTTTGTTGAACGTATTAGAGACAGATTTAACCTCTCGACAAACCAGATAAGTGTCAATTGATCTCAGCTCGCTCAGGTAATGGTCAATCAATGAAATTTTGTATCGATAAATTTCCACTTTCCTGTCCGCCTCAGCAGTGACCATGACATAGCCTTCGTTTTGATAAATGGGCAGTAATCCTATTTCGTCAAAACTCAGATGCTCCTCTACAAATTCAAAAAGCTCTTTACCTCTGTGGATAGATTGGTCAAACTGCGGAAGAGCATAGTGGATGATATCAGATATTTCTCGCATCAGTTGATCATCTTCGATCATCGCATCATAAGTAATTTGTAATTTTTTGATATCTATTCCAGAGGGCACCTTTGGGAAATTTTCGAAGAGCAATTCCTTATTGTCTCGCAGGAGTAAGAGGTTGTTGAAGTGAGTCACCAAGTCGGAAAATGCAGGGTAGAGCTTGTGGTTGTTAAATTTTCTTTGAACCTGCTGAAGATAAGCCAGCAGTTTATACTTTTTTAGTTCAAAATCGATGCTTTCGTCCGTTAGCCATGATTGACTCAATTGCTCCATAGGTCTTCCAAAATGATGTACTATAAGTTAACGAAAAGAAGTGAAATAATGCATATTTCAAGCACCGGGAAAATCATTAATGACTCACGCATCTCAATATTATAAGCATGCTACGTACCAAGAAAATACAATCCATTGAATTGAGGTATAGCAATATCGAATTTGAAGTTCTTTTCTATTAGTTTCGCTGAATTCAAGCGTTGATACTGATAAGTACCTCGTTCGTTTAAAAAAGACAACAGTCTGGATTAAATCTCGTTCATTTGAATCAAATACCAGTTACATATTTAGCAAGCGTGATAAAATACATTTTGTGTCTATTGTTTCTCGCCTTTTTGGGCGGCACGAACCCTTTGGCTGCACAGCCAGATAGCTTCGAGATAGCAGGAATCGTACAAGAAACAAGCGGAAAACAACCCGTGCCATTTGCAACAGTAGTGATCAGGAAATCTAAAACAGATTCCATTATCACCAGCACAACTACTGCCATAGACGGCCGATTCAATCTTGTCACCAGATCTTCAGATTTCTACCTTGAGGTGAGTTTTCTAGGTTTTACAACGCTACGGATTGATGATCTTCCTATTAAAAATCAAAGAGTAGATCTGGGCATTGTGTTCCTCACTGAAGATAGCAAAGTGCTCAACGAAGTAGTCGTAGCCGGGCAGAGGTCTACCACAGAATTTAAGGTTGACAAACGGGTGTTTAATGTAGGAAGTGACCTGAGCTCCACCGGCATGGGTGCGCTCGAACTGCTCAACCATGTGCCTTCTGTAAATGTCAATATCGAAGGAGAGGTGAGTTTGAGAGGCAGTACCGGAGTGCAAATACTCATTGACGGTAAGCCATCGATCCTGGCCGATGAACAAAGCAATGCACTGGGAACTATCACAGCAGACATGATCGAACGTGTCGAAGTCATCACCAACCCGTCCGCCAAATATGATGCTGAAGGCACCTCAGGAATCCTGAATATTGTGCTCAAGAAAGAAGAAAAGAAAGGAATGAATGGATCTATATCCGTCAATACCGGAATACCAGACAATCACAGCATTGGCGTCAGCCTCAATCGACGGACTCAAAAATTTAATCTATTTACCCAACTGGGTGTTGGATACCGTTCATTGCCGTCCTATTCGGAAAACTCTAATCGAGATCTCACCAATCAAACCACGGTCTATAGCGAGGGGGACGCGTATCGTAATGAAACCTTTTATAATATCATTTTGGGTACCGATTACCACATCAACGAACTCAATGTATTAACACTATCAGGCAACTTCGCGTATGAAGTGGAAGATCAGCCTTCAGAAACTGACTTCAGCTATACCGATGCTATGGATGTCGTCTCCTCTAGATGGCGTAGAGAAGAAACTACGGAAGCTACCAATCCGAAATGGCAGTACGAACTGCAGTACAAAAAAGACTTTGAAGACGACAAAGACCATCAGTTTTTGTTCAGTGCTCTGGGAAGGTTTTTTGGCAAAGACCAGTCCTCAGAATTTATCAATACCACTACTTTTGGCGATGCCGCATATGGAGATCAACTGACGCGTACCAAATTTCAACAAGCCGACTATACGTTTAAGCTTGACTACACTGATCCTATCACAGAGAAGCTTACGCTGGAAACCGGAGCCCAATGGGTAATCAACGATGTGGGCAATGACTATGAAGTTCGGGATTTTATTGATGATTCTTATGTGGTCAATTCGGCTCTCACGAATAATTTTGAATATGATCAAAAGGTATTGGCTGGATATGTCACCTGGGCCTATGAACTTGACCAATGGGGCCTAAAGCTAGGTGTCCGATTGGAAAACACCATCCTAAATACGCGACTGACCAATACAGACGAACAAAGTCAACAAGATTACACCAACCTGTTTCCTAGCGGCCATGCGTCCTACAAAGCCTCTGAAAATCTCAGTTTGCAGGCGGGCTATTCCAGACGGATTTATAGACCCAGGCTTTGGGATTTGAATCCATTCTTTAATATCAGAGACAATTTTAATATTCGAACAGGTAACCCGAATTTGAGACCGCAGTTTACCGATTCCTATGAAATCACAAGTGTGCTGGTTCTGGGAAAACTGGCGTTAAATATTGGTATCTATCACAGATATACCACCGATGTGAAAGAACTGGTGGTCTTGTTTGAAGACAACGTACGGACAACCACTCCAATGAACATCGGTACAGACCACACCACTGGCTTGGAGATCAATGCGGAATATGATCTAGCCTCATGGGTCACAGTCACTGGTGATTACAACTACAACCTGTACAAACGATTGGGCAGTTTGGAAAATCAAGTCTTTGATTTTGAAGGTGACCTTTCCACTGCCAGGATGACAACCAAAATCAAGCTGCCATCAGACCTCGAGATGGAAATCACCGGCAATTACCACTCAGGCTATCCAACGGTGCAAAGCGAAATCTCAAGCACAACCTTTATGAATCTGGGATTTCGAAAAAAATTCTTCGATAGTAAGATTGTCGCCAGTGTAGGCATTCGGGATGTGTTTGCCTCACGAATCATGGAGCGCAATACAACACAGACCGCATTCGAAGTGTATAGCTTTAGTCAGCGTGGCAGATTCGTGACCCTTGGGCTCAGTTATGGGTTCGGCAAAGGGGAGGCCATGACTTACTCAGGGCAGAGAAGAAGATAAGATGATCATGACCGACGACCTCTTACAGCACATCATAGAAGTCACTGCAGCCAGGGAAATAGTCAAGACGGAAGTGATACAAGAGCTTTGGAGCGGCTATGGACATATTTATCGCTGTCAGTTGGCTGGGGCCAAAATCCAATCAGTGGTAGTCAAGCAGGTGAAATTACCTCAGGAAGCCGCTCATCCGAGAGGCTGGAATACTGATATTTCGCATCAGCGAAAGCTCAAATCATATCACGTAGAAATGGCGTGGTACTCTGGTTTGGCTGGATCGTGTGATGATCACTGTCGTGTTCCTAAGACTTATTCTGTCAGCAATGGCGGAGATAATATGCTGATCATCATGGAAGACCTTAATTTCGCCGGTTTTCCACAACGCATAGCTTCACCTGATATGGACGAAATCAATGCATGCCTGCTATGGTTGGCCAATTTTCACGCAAGATTTATGGCTGTGAGGAGTGAAGGGCTCTGGGAAGTAGGCACCTATTGGCACTTGGCCACTCGACCGGATGAACTGGAAGCCATGAAGGATCAGGAGCTAAAGGCCGCTGCTCAGAGAATAGATGAGCGATTGAATCAAGCGCAATATCAAACCATTGTACATGGAGACGCCAAGCTGGATAACTTCTGTTTCTCTGAAAATGGTAAGCAGGTAGCCGCCGTAGATTTCCAGTATATTGGACACGGTTGCGGCATGAAAGATGTCGCATATTTATTAAGTAGTTGCTTGCATGAAGAAGAGTTAAATCATTGTGAATCAATGCTTTTAGATTACTATTTTAAAGCACTAAAAGAAGCTTTAGATCAGCATCACCAAACTTCAGATTTTGAAGAAATTAGACAGGAGTGGAGTCATCTTTATAAATATGCATGGGCAGACTTTTATCGCTTTTTGGATGGCTGGAGCCCTGGCCATTGGAAGATAAATACATACAGTGAGTCGATAAAAAACCAAGTCTTAAATGAACTTAGTTCGAAGTTGTAAATGGTGATTTAATAAAACTGAAATGAAACTGAGTGAAAAACACTTGTTGGAATTGTCGCAGGTGGCTGAGAATGCCGCACGCAGCGCTTCAGCGTATATAAAATCTCAGGCTGACAGTACCCATAAAACAAATTTCAAATCAGGCATAGAAAGTTTGGCTACACAGGTGGTCACTGAAATAGACATTGAAAGCCAACGACTCATTCTAGAACACTTAGAAAGCAGCATAAAGACGTTTGATCTAGGGCTACTCACAGAAGAAGCACAAGACGATCGCTCACGATTGGTGAAGGACTATTTCTGGTGTATTGATCCCTTAGACGGCACGCTGCCATATACTGAGCAGCAGCCAGGCTATGCAGTGTCTATTGCGCTGGTCAGTAGATCTGGGATACCAGTGATAGGTGTGGTTGCAGATCCTTATCGGGACACCATCTATGCAGCCATCAAAGGAAAAGGCTGTACGCTAAACGGTAAAGCTTTAGTGCTTAAACCAAAAGATCAGGATTCTTTGGTTTGTCATTTTGATCGGAGCTTTCTAGACTCATCAAGTTATCAACCCATCATAGAGGCTTTAGAATCAATTCTCACTCATAAAGGACTTAAGGCTCTAAACGTGCGTAGCGGAGCTGGTGCAGTCATGAATGCGTTGGGACTGTGTGACTCACATATCGGCTGTTATATCAAATTACCAAAAGCTAATCCGGGTGGTGGCTGTATTTGGGATTTCGCAGCGACCAGCTTGATCTACAGTGAACTCGGGCTCCACGTATCGGACGCTTATGGAAATGTACTAGCACTGAATAGAAGTGAGTCACCATACATGAATCAACACGGTGTCATATACGCCACGGATTTAACCTTAGGTCAGGAGATCGTCAAAGCAGTTTCAGAATTAACCAAATCATCATAAAAGCCTTGTACACACTGTAGGGTAGAATTCAACACAATTCAATTTAACATAATATAAATTATATAACAAAGCTGTTATTTATTGCTGCTGCGCTATTTTGTCGTGGTCAATTTAAACAATGACGTTGGTTCTTTTAAAACATGGTTGCCACGAATGAGGCAACCAGCCATAGTTTATGCGACGATACAAAAAAGTTGATTAATTACGAAGTTGACAGCGAACAGCGAATTCTGTTGTCATTAAGATATGAGCTTGGCTTCGTGGTGTTAACCGATAATTGGTATATGATATACTGATGTTTATCGAGGCTGAATAATTTTAAACTGAAAACCTTTGAGCTTTAAGATATTCATGAGAGCTCTAATTCAATTTCGTTCATTAAGCCACCAAAGTTGTCAGTATCCTTATAAAGCCTATTTATGATCTTCTTGTTATTTATTCCAAAGTGATTGCATATTTAAGCTTGATTTTAGCATCATCATCCAAAAATTCATTAATCAAGTATAACCGGTAAACCATATCAGCCAGCTTATCATCCTTAAGTTTTTTTGCTTTCTGATAAATAGCAATCCATATTAAAGTAATGGTAGTTAAACGCTGTTGACCATCTATAATGGTAAGTTCATTGGCACCAGATGAATATGCACTGTCATGAATAAAAACAATACTTCCAATGAAATGGGATGAAAATCCGCCCTCTTGCCCCACTTTAAGAGTATCCAAAAACAACTGTTCACATTCTTTTTTCGTCCAATCGTAATTACGTTGGTAAACTGGAATTACAAATTGAACATTGGGTTTCTGTAATAGCTGAATTAAGTTAAGTTCTGTGGCTTTCATTCTGTTATTTTAAATTTCTTATTCATTCTTCATTGAGCATTCTTTTTATGCTGTTATCAGCATATCTGATGGATTTTAATAAGTCTTCAATTCATTCAGGCTTTTGCCTTCAAGGCTCTTAATTATGTCATATATATCAGGAGCACGATTGCAAGCCTCCCCTATCCTATTTCCTAAAGCATCAATTGTTTCATCGTAAAGTTCCTGAAGTGATCTGCGAGTCGTAACAATGTCTTTAATGTTTGTTTTGGACTGATGAGAGACTCCTATAATACCATAAGTTCTTTTATCGTCATCACAGTAGAATGAAGTCTTGTCAGAGCCAGATTCTAGGTATAGGTTGATGTTATCAAGCGGTTGAAATGAATAAGTATATTCCTTACCAGATTGGCTTTCAATAGAAAATTGCAATATGGAATCGTGCTTTATGATCACATCATTTCGATATTTTTTTAATTCAATGAGAATCTCAAAGGTGTCTTGAAGTTCTCTTTTGAAGTAATTTGAACTTGGATTATAATGTGATGTCTGATTCAATGCCCTTTCACGATACCTGTTTAATCGATCCAGAAGAGAAATATCAAAACCCAAATGATTAAAATAGTCGATGCATTTTATGAGCAATGGATTCAAAGTAAGAGACTGTGCAGCTATAGGGTTACCTTCATCCGTTCTAAAATAATTATTTGGTAAAAAAGTCCTGAAAAATTCCTCAAGGGCTGCTCTAAGGTTATTTCCACAGGCTTGGTAATCTATATTATCTCTACTAGTGAAATAATGATGTGCTTTTTGAATATTAGACTTATGCTCAGTAATCGCAGGAACAACTTTTCCATCGCTTAAATAGGCTTCATACATTTCTAAGACTTGCCATCGCTCCATAAAAGCATGCTCTAACTTCGCGTTGTCGGTTTCCCCATTTTTCCTCTTTTCATTGGAGTGGAAGGTTTTGATATAGCTTAAAACAGATTCAAAGAATATTTTATCATGTGTTAGAAATATGATTTGATAATCTTCGCTGTACTCATCTAATATAATATTCAAAACAGATTCTCGATTCCCCATATCCAGACTCAGTAACAAATCATCAAGAACAAGTACCTTGGGAGATTCTTTAACCAGTTTTTCTTTGAGCATTGCCATTCGAATTGCCAAGGCAATTGATGATAGTCTTGCTTCATTTAAGAAAGTATGTACTCGTTCAACTTCTCGCGTTTCTTCGGTAAGATTAAGGTTTAATATTTGAGCTTTTAAATAGATTTCAGGAGCCAATGTTTTTTGATTGCGTCCGCCATTCTCTTTCTTTTCATTGTAAGTACAATTCTTATATTCAAACCTGATCTGAATATTTTCTTTGAAACTATCAGTTAAGTATTCATTTGCCTTCTGTGTAATTGAGTTTAAATAAAATTCGAAATCCGTATTGAATTGATCTACCAAAGCCTTAAACTCCCAATATCCTGGGCCATTGATGTTAGGGTATGGATTCAACCCGTCCTTTAAATAATTCCACCAATCCACAAGATTTTTTGAGACTTCTTCTCCCTCAACTGTTACAAGTGTCGTTCGAAGATTTACAAACGGCATAAGGTTCTTTTCTATATAACTGAAAAGCCGTACACGATCTTTATTGGTGAAATTGTAAATATTAAAGATTGACTTATAATCGATTAAGTCGCTTGATAATGTGATTGATTCAGTAAACGGATCGTTTCTGGTATTGACAGTTGTATTGGATATTTTTTTGGTTCTTAAATCCTTATTATCATCCTCAAATTCAATTTCAACAAACGCATCATCACCCTCCTTTGAATATCTGTTCTTGATACTTTCAGGACTTTGTGCTATATGTAAGAAGTACTTTTGAATTTCACTGTCTTCATTCTTGAAGACACTTTGCAGAAATGTGTATAAAGCCCAGTAGATAGAACTTTTACCACTTCCATTTTCCCCGTAAAGGAGAACATTCTTCCTATCAAACGGAATGGTTTCATCTCCGTAGAAAAATTTGAAATTCTTTAATTTGAGGGCTTTGATCTTATGCATATCAAACTGCTTTAATAGGAATGACTAAATCCTTCAACCTAAGATCCATAAGTTTCAGATTATTCCTTATTTCATTATTATCATCTCTGAGCTTTTGATATCCAAAGTGTATGATTTCTTGTTTGTCTTTCGGGTCATCAGAGTCTATAATCTCAACAAAGTCACGAGATGCGTATTTGATGAAAGACAGACTTTCTCTCTCAAATTCTTCTTTGAAATAAAGTTCCATTACCATGGCATCAATCACTTCTTCAAAGACTTGGGCAATGTGCTTGTTTGGGACATGTTCGTTGATTGGTTTTTTTTCTCCTAGTTTGTTCAAAAAGAGAATGTAATCCGCTAGAACCTCAAATGGTTGTTGTAAGTCTTCAGTTACTTTTGGCAATGGAAGGTTTTCCATAAAAGCCTTTTTGTAACGAAAAGTACCACCTCTCAAGTCCCCACCAGCATAAAACTTCTTAAAGAAATAAGTTACTGGTTTTGAATTTAATAGCGCTAAGAGATACTTTAGGTTTTCTCCAGTCATAAGAAATCCAGTGGCTTCCGGAAACATACCATTGTCATCATAGTAAAAAGCTGCGTCATAGACTATTTCCGCCCAAACAATCTTTGGTTTCTCAAATTCCTCATAATATGTGGCAGCACACCTTTGGAGTGCATACCATTCGTATGTAATTCCTGTTTCTGACTTATTTCGGGCTTTTAACTGAGATTCATATTTTAACAAATGGTTATACATGGAAGAATAATCTTTCCTAAATTTCTCTTCAGCTATTTTCGAAACACCAGTAATATTTTCCTTATGCAAAGGAAAGTGCCATGGTATGAATGCCATCCATAAATCACTTACGTCCGCTTTATATTTCTTGATATCTCTGCCCCGAAAGATTGGTTTGAGAATTTCTTCATTCCTCTTATCCTCGTTTATTAACCTTTCTTTTGTTGCAGCATCAACAATGAAGGCATCATTGAAACCTGTAAGAAGCCCTCGATATATTTGTATATCCCAGTCCTTTAATATAGTTCCTACTTCCTCAATTTTCTTTTTTACTTTAAGGTCATGTTCTTTGGTTAGAATAAAGGAGTTTTCTGAAAAGTCAGAAACGTAGTTGCTGTTCAGCTCTAAATTCTGATAGAGAGAAGCATCTTTTTTAAATCGACTAGAAAGATCCCAAACTTGAACTCTTCCTTCCCTTTGTGTCTTTTTCCCTAATAGTATATTGGTATATGTAGTGGCATTTTCAAACAACCGAGCATCTCCAAAATCTATTAATTGCAAAAGGGATACTTTATCTAAAAAATACTTCCTTGTTGTTTTACCATATCCCGCTCTCATCCATTTATTTGAGGTTATATAGGTTAGTATTCCATTGGAATTCAGTAGGTTAAATCCCTTTTCATAGAAAAGGCTATAAATATCTCCAGTTCGGGTAAACGTATCATAGCCTTCTTCAGCTATTTGTTCTGAATATTTACCCATACTTTGTAATTGGATGTATGGAGGATTCCCAATGACTATGTCAAATCCACCTTGATCAAATACATCTTTAAAGAACAAGTGCCATAAGAAATAAGGATGCTCTTGACCGTTCTGGATTTCATGAAGCTTCTTTCTACTTTCATTTAGCCCATGAAGCTTTTCTTTCCACTGTTTTAGTTGCTTTTCTATTCTAGTGTTTCGTGTTTTCTGTCCTTCAACTTCGAGTATGAATCTTTCAAGTTGACTTTCTCTGAGTTCAATATTATATTCAATCGATTCATGAATGAGCCTATTAATTTCACCTCTTAATTTTGGTTTTTGATCTGTTGTGGCTGTGAAATACTGATTAGTTAAACCCTGAAGTTTTTTAGCATTATCTGATTTTCCATAGGTAGCTCTTAATTGTCCATCCAGTAAGTTGCCCCAAATATCCGTTTGGCCATTTTCCACGTCTAATACAGCTTCTGAAGCTATATTCTTTAGTTCAATTCCGTCAAACTTCTCCCTTAAACTATCACCTTGCATGATTTTATAATCAAGATTAGGAAGCGGCTTGGGCTTGGGTTCATCTACTACCAATGAGAGCCAGAATCGTAAGCGGGCAATATCTACTGCACCTGGCTCAAGATCTACACCGTAAATGCAGTTTTGTATGATGTTTTGTTTAATAATGGCTGGGCTATCTACTCCAAACCCTTCCTCATAATTGATAAAGGCTTTGAGAAAAAATATTTCCTGCAATAGCCCCATTGGGAAGGCACCTGAGCCTATTGCTGGATCACATATTTTAACCGTATCAATCTTTTCAAAAACTATCTTCAGGTCATCTCTTGTAAACTTTCCACGACTCTGACTCTTAATCAATTGTTCAATATCCGTTCTATTCTTCTTGGGGAGATGAGTTTGTAAATACTCAATTAAACTCTCCTGAGTCATGTATTGGACGATCTCCTTCGGTGTATAAAATGCTCCCGTGGCACTGTTCTCTTCCAATAGATTCTCGAAAATATGTCCAAGCATTTCAGGATCAACCGCTACCGTATGATCTTCCGGGCTATTCTCATAAATGGTAAAATTGTAGCTATTGAAAAAAGTGAATAAATCTTCGAACAAATAAGATGAAAATGTAATCTTTCGATGATCTTCGGGTTCCTGATGTTCTTCAAAGAGCCCTCCGTTCAAAAACGGAATCCAGACTTTGTCATTTGAAGGAAGAATGAACTGATCATTATTCCTATCTGGCATATTTAAAGCATTGAAAAACAGTTGGCTCAACCATTTTCCATAGAAGGAGTTTTGATCGTTCTTTGCATTTTGAAACATGTTTTGAAGGAAGTTGATGTCCCCATCCTCATAGTTTGAATTGGATGCACCAAGCCATCTTTTCTTTTGGAGAAAATATAGAAAGACCAAACGTCCCAAAAGACGCTTAACGAAGTTTCTGACCTCCTTTGGATCCTCATTAAATATTGATTGATAAAATGGAGATGGTTTGTCAGTTTGCACCCATTCCTTTTTGTGGATTTCTTCTCCTGATATGCTTCTTACAAAATCAACATAGAACTTTTTGTACTCTTTGAAAAAGCTGTTGGAAACGGGTTCCACATTGAAGGCCTCAAAAAAGTCATCCAACTTCAGATTCGAAGATTTTAAGGCAATCAGTCTATCGATGGCTGTTCTATGAGCTTCGGGAGTTCCAAAAATGTAGGTGTATTTTTTAGGGTTCGTTTCAACATTATCGACTTCATCAAAAAATTCACTTCCAGTACTCTTACTGATAAAGGAAAAGCGCCATTCAGTTAATTCAGTGTTTGAATAGAAGAAGGTAGCAATTGCTCCTTTTCGAGCATCTTTCAATATGAACTCCTCAATTAGCTGGTTTACACCTACTTTGTTGTACTCAATTTGAATTTTATCTTGCAGCTCTACCTCGAAAACTGGCAGCACATCGCCATCGCCTGTTTGCAGTGTGCCAATCTGATAGAGAAATCTTACAACTTCTTTTGCTTTTTTGTTTCGTAGCTCAATGGTTTTTGGTTCCAAAAAGACCGTCAACAAATCCTTGCCTTCAGCAATGAACTGTAGGGTGTTGATCCAGTTTTTCCGCTGGTAACCCTGTTGTAATATTGATTTCAGTTCTATTCCGTTCATAGCGTTTTAGGCAAAAGTTTCAGTCAATACGATCCTTGGTTCTTCAAAATGTTTCTGTTGCTCCTGTTCTTCTTCCCATCGCAAAGCCTCCATTCTGGCTATTTGCTTGATGGGATATTTGTTCATGATTTTATTTAACTCACTAACTACCTTAGCAATAGGCATTTTCTTCTTGGCCTTCTTTTGTTTATTAGCGAGAGACGAGATGTCATTTCTGAATTTTCTAAAGACTCCCATGTAAATGATTCTAAGAGTTGTTTTCAACAGATCCTCAAACTCTTCCGATATTTCTGCTGGAAAGTTTCGTTTCAATTCAATGATTTGCTGTACAAATCGAACAGCGTTTTGCTCCTGAACTGAAAGGTTAAATGTGTCGTATTCTTCATATGAGAATATCACATTGTAGACTTCCTTAAAATCTTTTATAGCTCGTCCAACAGCATCATAATGATTGTCAATGAGGCTTGTTCTTTTTTCCTTTTTAGTTGCTTCAAATAGCTTCACTGCTTGACTAAAAGTTATCTCAACACTATTGTCTTTGTTACTCACATAAAATCCCTCTTTCATCTTGTTTCGCAAATAGCAAAGACAAGCGTCATCCATCTGTTTACCAATAATGTCATGAGCAATTTCCTTCTTTACTTTTGCAAACCTCCCTACCCTACTCTTGAGAGGTAGCGTTTTTAATCGTTTGTATTCTTTGGTATTGTTTAGGTACAAGTCACGAACAATCTCCAAATACTGTAGTCTTTCATCTACTTCCTCTTTTGGTTGGAGATCTCCTAATGTATTGGAAATCAATTCCTCTTCTTCGGAGTAAATTTTGCTATCCTCTCCAAATGCTGAATGAAATCCTTGTAACTTTTTAAGAGCTTTTTCATTCAATTTGATGAGATTGTTAGATTGAGCAGTTGGATAGAAATTGTAAATCAGAATCTCGCTTGCTTTCGTTCCAATTCTATTTACTCTGCCAATTCTTTGCATGAGCTTAGTTGCATTCCACGGAATGTCATAATTCAAAATGACATTACTTCGATGTAAGTTGATTCCTTCTGCTAGCACTTCTGTAGTGACAATAATGTTATATTGATTCTCCTGTTTGCCAGGGTAGTTTGCATCAAAGTTCTTGCGAATTGTTTTGAATCGTTGTTTATGGTTCTGGGCACTTATTCCCAAAACATCTTTTCTACCTCTCTTTTCAAGGGTTTCTGATAAGAATTTTACAGTTTCTTTCGACTCTGAGAATATGACCAACTTTTTCTCAACGTTAGACTCGCCTAACAACGTGTTATCCAAATCAGCCAGGAACTTTTCTATTTTGGGATCGTCTTCTATTGCATTCCACTTTCGAAATAATTCATCAAGAATTTCTTGGTCACGCTTTAAGCCTTCAAATAACTCAGGTGAAAAATCATCAGCTTTATAAACAGCATTATTGGGAGATTTTTCATTTAGCTCGTTAATCTTTTCTTCAATTTCATCTTCCTTTCCGTCATCATAAAGCTTGTTGATATCTAGATCAGGTGCAACGAAAATTCGATCATTTTCAAACATTTGAATCATGCGCTGATTGGAAGTGTGAAATCTTCCTAAAGAGCGTTTGAATGCGTAAAAACTACTTTCCAGCCTTTTAACCATTTGGGTTTTCATGATCATGGCTAATTGAATAGAAATTAGTTTGGCGTTATCATAGTACTCGACATATTCATCATCAATGAATTCAATAGCTCTGTAGCGATAATAGCCTACATTATCAACTAAACTAAATATGGTTTCATAAAACAGTTGATTCAATTCCTCATCAAATGCGTACTCAATTTTTTTTGGCTCCTTAATCTTGGGAAATGACATTCCTTGAGATTTTATGTCATCGTTGTACCTTTTAATCTTTTGAATATCTGCTCTTGTCCTTCGAATGACGAGTTCGGTGAATATCTTGTCTTTTATAGGAAGGTATATTTCCTTGACTTTTGAAATCAATTCCTGATGATCCTTGATTTTATATAGCTGCTTGTAGAGCTCAATCTTTTTAGAAAAGAACGTCTGGAGATTAGGGACTCCTTCTAACGTAGATTTTCTTGAATCTTGAAAAAGATAGATTTGGTTGGCTATGTCTTCCGGCTTGTTATTAAGTGGTGTTGCAGAGATTAGAATTACTTTCTTCTTCCTATTGATATCATTGCCTACAGTTAACCGTGGTGTTTTACATATAAGCTCCAATAATCCATACATGTTAGAGGTTGCTGACCGAAATTTGTGGGATTCATCTACAACGATTAAGTCATAATCTTCCGGATTGGCGTAATTGATATTGTCACCATCGATGATTTTATGGAGACTCCCATTTGAGATAAACTGGACATAATTTGTGATGCCAAAGTCCTTGACTGTGGTCTTCCAGTTAGTTTCCAAAGCATTAGGATAAACCACTAGCACTTTGGTATTGTGACCATTAGAATCAATGTATCTCTTTATGATCCGAGTTGCTACAATAGTTTTTCCAAGTCCTACAACGTCAGCAAGTATGAAGCCATTATGTTTCAATAACTTATTGTATCCTTCAACAACCGCATCTGACTGGTATTGGAGGTTTGAATAACCTTCAGGTAAGTCTTTGCCAGATACACTATCTCTAATTACAGCGTCTCCAAAATACTCAATGAGCATTTTGATGTATAATTCGTAAGGTATTATCTCATCATTGAGATAAGTCTTCTTTTTAAGTCCTTTAAAATCAATAGGTAAGAATTGTGTAGACTCCTTCCATAGATCTTCAAATTCATCTGTTGCAAATTTGACATCCTCATAATCTCTAAGAAGGACATTGAACTCGTAATTAGATTCATTTCTAGTTCCTAAGCCAGCATCTGTAAGGTTTGATGATCCAGTTATTACGCTTCCAGTAGTATGCTCATTGAAAGGCTCAGGACGAAATATGTAAATCTTTGCATGGAGGTTCTGTTTCCCGTGTGCTCTGATAACAACTTTACCAGATATGATATCTTCAATGAATTCAACAATTCCTTTTTCAATTTGATCATCATAAGATGCTTCTGCTATATCAAAAGCAACGAAATTTAAATATTCATTTTTAGTCTTCTCAGTATCTTCGAGGTACAATTGACCTTTTCTTTGAGCCTCGGCTGTCAATTGATCCACATTTATTCCAACAAGTATTCTTATTTCAGGAACATCATCTAATAGCTCTCTAACCTTGAAATATCCAGAGGCTCGAAAATAACCAACCAGGGCATCAAAATAGTTTATCTGCTGATGTTCAAAGACTCCTTTGAATTTGCTAAATAGGCTATTCTCCTTTCTGTTTGTAAAGAACTTTTTACTCATTTGCCTCCCTCCTTTTCAACCAATAAATCCTTGACACTTACTTCCAATATTTCAGCAATTTGATAGAGATCTTCAAGGCTTGGTTGCCTTCGATTTTGCACATATCCATTCACCATATTGTAACTTTTACCAAGTTGCTCTGCTAACCATGTTTGTTGCAAATCTTTCTCCTTTAACACTGCTTTAATTCTATTCATCATGCTGCGGTTTGATGATGGGCCAAATTAGTCAAACGAATGAATATATCATAATATGAGATATGATTAATCTCAATAACCACCAATAATATTTGCTACTATAAAAACCTTGCTATCTATTATTTCCATATGTTGCTCAAATAACATTTTATTTACTCGTTTTTGCTATCTATTATGCACATGCTAATAAATTGGTTTACAGCTATTTATGAGCGTAATCGGCAATTAATGTTCGCTTTCATTTACGCTGCATGGAAGCACTAAAGTAACAGGATACTTGTTAAAAGGAGTAGTTCTTCTATTGCACACATTCACCTTTCCTCTCCCCCGTTTCCAACCCAAAAAAGTTGAATGAGTGGACTGGGCGTCCGCCCTACGATGCTGCTAGATGTGAAATCATCTATACAAGAAATGAAAAAGACCAACGCCACACTATTAATCCCTACCCAAAACCTAAAGTTGATTTATCGGGGACGCGTAGTCCGGCACGCGTAGTGATAACACGAATACATTATATAACATCTATTGATTGTTCCGCACAAACTAACTATCCATAGTTATATTATCTTGCGAAAGTTTTCAAAACCAGATCTTTATTATGAGGCGAAAAATCCCAGAATCAACTCTACCAAAACTCTATCGCTCACAAATGATTACTTCCGAAGGCTTACAAAAATTAAGGGAAGAACATGATCACCTGTGGAGAGTTGAACGTCCAGACGTTACAGCCAAGGTTACCTGGGCCGCAAGTTTGGGAGATCGTTCAGAAAATGCCGATTACCATTACAACAAAAAACGTCTCCGAGAAATTGATAATCGCCTTCGATATTTGCGTAAGTGTATTGATGACTTTAAAGTAATTGACTACCACCCAAACCAAGAAGGGAAAGTGAATTTTGGTGCTTGGATAGAAATTAAAAACGAAGTGAAAGGTCTTCAAAGACGTCTTCGTATTGTTGGTTACGAAGAGTTAAAAGGCAACAAAGATTATATCTCTATGGACTCTCCAATGGCTAAAGCGCTTCTTGATAAAACTGTTGGAGATGAAGCTATAGTTAAAACCAAAATGGGTGATTTTGTATGGGAAATTCTTAACATAGAGTATCAGAAGTAGTATGACAAAAAAAAACTCGGCCATCTTTTACTCTATTATTTTTTAACCACCTTTTAGGTCATACGAGTAATTAACTAAACCACCTTTCCTCTCCCCTTGCCAACCCAAAAAAAGCTGAAAGAGTACTCAGATTCTTCTAAACATGGAAGATCACAGTATTATCGATGCAAGACCTTCCCGCACTATTAATTCCCGTGTTCCACATAAAAGCTAATTTATCACGAACGGCTTGTCATAAGACTAAGATTTTATATATCAATCATACGCAGTACCAGTCTTGTGTTAAAAAAACTCAGGACATGGAATCATTGATCTTCGATAATTATAATATTATGAAGTAACTCTGTTATTTAATAATCTGATTATGGAGTTTCAAGTAGTATCTATTTCCTTCAGTGAGATTATTGATTTTTTCATTACCCGTAATACCAAGCGATTTAATAGGCGTTGTATTGATTTCAGAAGATAAAATTATCCTCCCAGATACATCAAAACTGATTAAGTGCTTGTCAAATAGCGCATCATAATCTGGTGATAATAAAATTCCATTATCCACATCCAATCTTTGCGAATCAGAGGAATCTTTCCAGGACTGAATGTGTGAGGCAATAAGGATGCGAGTGTCATTGTAACCCGTCGCAGCACATTGATAAGACCACCGATGTAGAATGCTTTTTCTATATGCCCCTTGACCTACTCTTGAGGTGACCAATCTACTTCTTTCAGTTGAATTTGGCTTTTTAAAGATAGAATAAGCTTCATTTGGTTCTGCCGCTATTATGGTCATCTTCAGTTCTTCAGGAATTAAGTACTTGGCCTCTCCTACTCTTCTAAAGAAGAACTTAATACCAGTTCGTAAGCCACCTGAAGTATCATGTGTTTCAAAGTAATCAGAATCCAGGAAGGTTAGTTCACCGACGAACATGACCATTCCCCTAGCGATATATTCAAAAAGAAAAACTCTTTTACCTGTTGATAAATGATCCCTTAAAGCCAAATTGCCTTTGGTGAACCCCATATCACCACTTTGCCCTTCGCCGGTATATGAAAACACGTCTTCATTAAGCCATTCGTCTTTATAGCCATGTTGAGCACCGCTTGCTCCAGTAAAAATGAAAATGTATGGTGTTTTGGCTGACGGACTTATACCACTCTGTCTGTTCCCACCATACATATCGTGAATGTCTTTTCGTCGATATATTTGATTCTCATTAAACATTTGAAGTAAAATACTAAATACCGCAATTAATTAAAATGAAATCATAATTATAACTTCCGTGTCGCACGCATTCATGCTCCTTCTCTACAATTTACAGCCATTAGAAAAGCTGAAATACGGCTATTTACTATCAAGAAATGAAGTAATCGCTACTAAAGAGCGAAAAAGGCCTTTGTGCTAACCATTAATCCCTGCCCTGAATCGATGCTATATTAACGCTACGCAGGACATTATATGACTCGCATAGCATTTTACATTTAGGCCGCCAGACATGGCTTAATAGCCGTCTTGCCAGAATTTTATTACCTAATGTCTGGCATAGACGGCATCATATGGTCGTTTGTACTTGATCTGTCAAAATCACTAATTCTCCTGACTCAATTCATATAAATTGGCATCCGACAAACTACCTTATGCAAACGCAATACCGATTGCCATTGGCGTCAATTTTAATCTTTTTGACTCCACCTACGCATGGATCACTACAAGGAATTTTAGTCACCTCCATTGTGGTCGAATCCTCAGAATCCAACAACACACCATCCACGTGATCGGAAAGGTTGTATTTGCGGGCCAATTCTTGTAATTCTTTGAGAAAATTGTCCATTTCCTCGTCTTCAATTTGAGCATTTTTAATATGTATCATGGTTGTATCTTTAGTTTGGTTTCACATAAATTCTGACCGAATCTTTAATGCTCGTTCTGGAACCAGACTCGTGCATGACATAGGCTTTGACATAGATGTATTGATCAGCTGTAATCTTGCCTGGTGTATACTTGGCACTTATTTGTGAACTGCTTCCAGTTTTTAGGCTCTCATCTCTGAATTCGCCGCTTAACTTGACGTTAGAGGCATCTGTATCTTCCAATTCGACCAGTACTCCTTCACTGACCTTATTACCGGCAGAATTAGCAACTACCCCGGAGATTTCGATTTCATTGCCATAATTATTTTCAACACTAAATGAGTTGGCCGTCAGTTTGATTGAATAAGGCTCAGAGCTAGTCAGATTAAGAGCTAATGTTTCTACAAACCTGCCTCTTTTATCTTCGAGCTCTATTTGGGCATAGATATTCAAATCTCCAGGAGTGGTGGGCAACAAGAAATCGACCTCAGCAATGACTTGATCCTGAACATTCACTTCTGCCTTCTTGGTAATTTCGTCTTCACCGTTTTCAACAAAAGATCCTCTGTCAGCTTCAAAAATCACTGATCTGAATTGCTTATCACTGTTCATAGGCAATTCAGCAATCAGCGTCACAACCGTACTTCCATCTGCTGTAAAATCAGTCTCATTGTTTTCAGTGTTAAATGTGATGAAGATATCTTCAATTGGGACTTTCGGATCCTCATTGCATGATGCCAGGCACCATAATAAGGTTAATAGAATGATGTTTTGCTTTTTCATGATTAAAGAAATTTACCTGTGATAGAAGAAATTGCATTGTTGATGTCTACGTCGAGAGATATACCGACAAAAGGAGCCATGATCACATTTGTATCTGTGATAATGGGATTAGGATCCTTACGTCTGAGCACTACCGTTCCAGATGATATATACAGCCCCCTCAAAACCCTGAAATTAATCCCAGCTAAGAGTGACGAACTTTTATACAAATCCTCGAATTCACCCTCGGGTAGACTACTCGACGTGACACCCAAACTGAAGGACCATCTTCTCCACAAGTTTGAATCCTTGTATTCTCTGAATTTGATTTGTTTGTTGACGGGCCTCGGTGTGATGTTGACTCCGAAATAGAATCTTTGATAGACCTCATTACTTTCATTTCCATTGACCCAAATATTGGCGATTCCAAAATCAGGGACTACCCTAAAACCGGAAGCAGTTTTCAGGTCTGCAAATTGATTATCCAAAATAAATGCTTCCGCATATCTCAGGTTTTTCTCCTTCTGAATTGCTGTGACAATTGCTATCTGATTTTTTTGCAAAAAGGCTGCATTGGTTTTCAACTTACTAAGAAGTGCATTCAAGTCATCTATGATAGGTTTATTAGCTGCTCTGATAGCATTGTTTGAGATCAAATAATAACCCTCGCAAAATACTATGATCTGCTGAAGTTCCATGATGGTCTGGCCCAATGTCTTTGTCCTTGCCGCAAAGTCAAAATCATCAATTTTAGTCGCATTACTGCTTGGGTCAAACGGTTGCGTTCCTTTCAACAGATCCGCCACTTTGCCATCTCTTACCAATGCTGAAAATTGATTGAGTTCCTTGGAGGTCATACCCGAGTTTTTGGCGCCTATTGCCAGTGCTGTAAGTTTGATTGAAGTCAAATTGGCTCCGGTAATATTAAAATTGTAAGCCATTGTAGCATCATAAAACGGCTTCAATTTGCCGCGATAGAATGTCTTATAATCCTGCCAAAAGTTGCCGTCGGTCCATCCATTTGCACCAAAGGCAGAAATCGGAAAATCTGCATATGTTGATACATCATCGAGACCACTAGCAAGTTCATCAAATGATGTCTCAGCCTTTGCAATTTCAGCTGCGTTGCCGCTCGCTAAGGCTCCATTGATTGAGAGTAATTTTCCCAGACCCTCCCCCGTAATCTTATGACGTATGATCAGCTCTAAGTAGACGTTGGGTTTAATTGGTTCAACATATATATACAGCGCATCATCCTTTTCTTCAAATCCACTTACAGGTAATTTCCGACCGAGTTCACCTTTTCTGTCCAACGGTGTCTTTTCGCCGTTTCTAACAAATGACTCATAAAGAAAGACTTTCTCTATCGATTTTTCCTTTGATGGTCTTATGATTTTGATAACAAATGGTTGATCAAAGGGTGGTTTCTTTTTGACTATTTTGGTTGTCGCATCAATTTCAACAACTACTTCATTTTGTGCTATCGAAACTTCAATAAGACTCAGCAGTACCAACAGAATTGAAGCGATCCGTAGCCATTGGTTAATTGATTGTTTTTGTGTAGGTATATTCATTGGTTAGTTATTTAAGGTATAAAAATCATTTACTTAGATGGTATTATAGGGGGTTAGCTGCCAGATGACTTACACCAGATCAAAAGCCAAGGCATATTGCACCAATTCAGAATGAGAATGTACCCGGAGTTTTCTGTTAACATTTTTCCGATGTTGCTCTACAGTATAGCGACTGATGAATAACTCCTCGGCGATTTGTAAGCTCTTATATCCCTGAACGACCAGAGAAGCGATCTCCATTTCTCGTCGTGTCAACCGATCGAACCTGGGTTGATTCGCTTCCTTAAATCTTTCCTGGTTGCAAATTCTTTTGAATTTGTGCTCATTTAATAAGGTGTATGGCATGTCTTTTTAAGTTTAGGTTTACTTTATGCTTTGCTTAAATTGGACCAATTATTTTAGGCAATCTTCAATCAATTCAGGTCAGCCATTGCCTATCACAAACTTTGAAAAACTTCGAAAGTGAATCAAGGTGTTTTTTCACCTATCGACCACGGGGAAATTCCCGTTTTTACACATCAGAATCAAATAGAAATGAATACGGGAAAATTCCCCTTATACAGAATTATTGAAAGGGCTAGTATTGCATTGACTGGCTGAAGATGTAAATTGATACTCCTTCACCAACTTAACTGACTCCAATAACATGAATGTAAAGATTGGTATAGCAGATGACCAGCAGCTCTTCCTAAAATCACTGGGAGAACTGATTGACCGGTTTACAGAATTTACTGTGGTGCTGGATGGTCTGAACGGACGGGACTTCCTCTATAAGTTGGAACTACAGTCTCAGCTTCCAGATATCGTGCTCTTGGATGTAAACATGCCGGTGATGGATGGGGTGGCCACGGCCAAAGTCTTGGAGCAAAAATACCCAGATATCAAAGTGGTTGCCCTTTCTATGAAAGACGATGATACGACGATCATCAGTATGCTCAAGGCCGGGTGTTGTGCTTATCTATTGAAGGACATTCATCCGGCCGAACTGGAAATGGCTCTAAAAGAAATCAGCGAAAAGGGCTACTACAATGCCGATGCTTTGAATATACGCTATCGACGGATGCTGATACATGGACAGGCCAAAGATCAGGTATCGTTGACCGAATTGGAGCTCATTTTCTTACAATATGCTTGCAGTGACCTAACCTACAAACAGATCGCCGGAGAAATGAACAAAGCCCCGAGAACCATTGATGGCTATCGAGAATCAGTCTTCCAGAAATTCAACGTACAAAGCCGAGTAGGTATGGCTATGGAAGCCATCAGAAGAGAATTAGTAACTATTTAATAAATTATTTATAACCTAAACAAATACTATTATGGCTGATACAATCATGAAAGTAAGACTAAAACTTGACGAAGATGTTTTTTTTCACCAAAATGAGGGAGAAGCTAACAAACAAAAAACTTATGCAAAGGTGGTCGATATTGATGGCAAGGCATATTTCAAAACGCAGTTTGAAATCAATACAGCACCGCAAGGCTCATCAACAGAAACTATGGAATATGCAGACTTTTTGCACGACTTAAAAGATAAAACACTCTTTTTACCGAACACATATGAAGAAGGGGGCAGTGAGTTTAAACTTAAATATAACGAAGAGTTTAAAGTATCAACCCTTTTTATTAAACTTCAAGTAGGAGCAAAAGCACCTGGAGGTAGTGGTCACTGAAAAAGAAATGCTTCATAACTTCCTTCCAAATTTATCTAATGAATTTTGGAAGGAAGTTTAGTCTACCAAACATTTGAATGAAAATATGGTACAATCCAAATCTACCAGAAGTTTACAATGCCTTCTCTAGAGGTCATCTATGTCGGTCATCAACTTTCCCCAATCCGTTTGTTTGAAATCAGTGTCTTTTATATGTCTACTAATTTTTGGTTGAAAAATTCTAGGCATCATCATAGCTTCTCGTGAAGACGGAAGTGAATATGGGCAGTATAGACTAATACCATAGGGTCTGTGCCATTCGTCCTGACTGTTATTATTATAATTAGTCTGAAAAGCAATTACCAATTTTTTATACCCATCTATCAAACTTTGGCACAATCGTGCCTCCTTTGACGGCAATACTTTTAGTAAAGTATTGAGCAATGAATACAAATCAATATACCTATTGCCAGTATCAAGCCTACGAGCCTTTATGAAGTGGTACCCAACTTTGTCTATAAAGTCCTGATTTACATCACCTTGCCCTGTATTTATATTCATCTCCTGTTTTAATCCAATCGCAAGTGAATTTAGAGTTTTAAAGAATGAATCAACTTCAGCCAGGTCCATTGCACTAACCGAAAAGTCTTTTATTGCGCATTCAAATTCTTCTCGCACAGAGTGTACAGCTGCGCTACTTAGATTATGTGCGGAGATATTAGGAGACTCTCCCAAAATCCGAAATATGTTTTTGTAATCAAAAAAATCAAGGCAAACCTCGTCTTGAGGAGCCACCAAATAATTTACTGAATTTTGAAGCGCATAAGGGGTGTCCAGGATTTGCATCCAGCAATTATTCATAATCAGGAGGTCCATTTTTTTCTTATCACCAAGCCCAATTTTTATTGCCTGATTTAGTCCTCGCATAGTTAAGCTTACACCCTTCGTTTCCCGGCTTCCCTCGAAGATTGAATATCCATTTCCATGATCCCATGTAGACAGCAAATATTTTTTTGCTATATATTGACTTTTAGTCAGACGAATAAAGTGCATTCCTATATCTTCCGGACATGTGATGTCAAAATCAGGAATTTCTTTTATGAGGCTAAAACCATTATTATTTGTGCCATTAGGCGTCAGCTTAAGTATTAGGGTAGTGAATTTATCTTTATCTGCAATTTGGTTTTGCAAGCTGTCCTTAATTAAGGGCGGCACATATTTAAGTTTGAAGTTGATACAAAAGATCACCTCGATTTTCGAACTTAACTTGACCTCCGTTATTTCTTTAAGAAAAAGTTTGAAATACCTACTGTCTGTTGCGTTTTTAATTTGAGCCAGGTATAAAACTGTCCATTCTTTTTTAGTTGCCATATGCTTGTTATCTTAAGGATTTAAAATGTTATCCAACCGATCAATAGCAACTAACTGTCTTTTCTTATTCGCCTATCTCACCACGTCCGCCCAGGAAGTGCAATCGGTTAGGTTATCTCAATTTAGGCAGAATAATGGCTTGAGTAGTAACTACGTAACCAAAATACAAAATGATGGGTATGGTTTTCTTTGGATCGGTACCCAGGAAGGGTTAAATGTCTTTGATGGAAGTTACTTTCTGACTTTTTCCAACCAATCAGATTCTAATCAAAATATCGGGGGTAGCTTGGTTCAGGACTTGATCGAAGATCATAAAAGATCCCTGCTATGGGTCCAAACTGCCTTCGGACCAGTCTGCGCTTTTGACCTAAGGAGTAGAACTATTACAAGAGCTATTACTCAAGATGGTCGTAACCAACCGTATTCGGAAGTATGGGCCCGTTGTTTTGGCCTTCATGAAGATGTGCTTTGGATTGGTGGACTAAATACAATCTCTGCTTATCACATCCCAAGTAATTCCTTTCTAAACATCAACCATATTGAAATGAGTTTAGTTGATAAAGGAGAATACAACATCAATAAAATCACTCACGACGTATTTGGAAACACCTGGTTGATGATGGATGGAAGTGGTGTTGTCATAGTGAATGAATCGATGGAAATCATTAAATCGTTTGATGCTAACATGCTAGATAATGGAAATGATCAGAAACTATTTTTTTGGGACGTTGTGACAGATGGTGAGCATATTTATATGGCTAGCAGCTGGGGCTTATTGCACCTTAAGACAGCAAAGGCTCCTGAAGAAATTAATTTAATCCGAGATACACCTAGAATATTTTCTGAAACAGCAGTCATGAGTTTAGCTTCTGTGTCTGGCTCTGTGTTATTGTTATCAACTACAGACAATGTTTTTAAGTATAACCTAAAGGAACAAAAAGTTCAAAGATTGGTGACCACGGACGAAGCTCACCAAGGAATAGCAAATGTATTTGAAATCGTCTATGTGGACACGACCGACCAAGTATGGCTTGGTACCCAATCAGGGCTTTTGTCGTTTTCGTATGGCAATAGCCCATTTACCTCCTTTTCTCAGTCTGAAGATAGCGATCTTAAAATCAACCACCTCTATGCTTTACTTCCTGAATCAGATCATAAGATACTTGCTGGAGGAAGCAATGGTGTGTACGAAATAGATGAACTCACCTCTCAAATTGTTCAATTAGATACGGCTAAAACCAACTTTCTAATTTTTAAGGATAACGAAAAAAATGTATTTGTTTCAAGTGCATCTGACCTATTCGTATTGAAAGATGGTCAGCGTGTTCCTCCTGTACATTTAAAAAACATACCTTCTGATCTTAATGGCAATCGTTTGAATGCTGCAATCAATTACAATGATTCGTTGATCATTCTCTCCAGTTTCGTTCAAAAAGGATTTACGGTTTGGAATACTAATCATAATCATGCGACTACTTTCCATCATGATTCTATTCAAGGTCAAATTCCAGAACTAAGATCAATAAATAACCTGTTTAAAAGTAGAAATAGGGATGTTCTTGTGTTAAGCAGTAATTCAGTTGTTCGCTTTAATCCAATTAACAATGATCATGGCACCTATGTTTTAAAAAAACCGATATCCAATAAGAGACTGAACAATTTCATGGACATGAACGAATCGGAAGACAGCTATTTCCTCGGCACTTATGGAGATGGATTGATTGAAACAGATAAACAGTTTAATGTCAAAAGAATTTATACTACTCACGATGGCCTAAGTAATGATTGTATCTATCGGGTTTTTAATGTCGATGATAAAAAGATGGTCATGACCTCAAATAATGGGTTGTCTATACTTGATCTTGAAACGGGCAAAACCAGCACCTATTATGAAGGGGATGGTTTGCATGGCAATGGATTCGAGCAATTCTGCGGTTATCAAAAAGACAATAAGATCTATGCCGGTGGGCCGGGAGGTTTTACGGTGATCAATACCGATCTACTGCCCACTTCAAACCCTGCTCCAGTGCTGTATCCCACCGGCATTCAAGTTGATACACCAGAAGAAAAAATAGACAGTACTGACTTGTTCATGTCCTCCTTTACCATTCCCAATGATGCGTTTAAAACCACACTAAATTTTGTCTCACCGGACTACAAAAACCCGCAACGAATGACTTATCGATATAAAATAAAAGAATTGAGCAAGGACTGGGTACTGTTGGGTAATCAGAACTTTGTAGATCTGATTGGAATTAATCCCGGTACCTATCACTTTGAGGTGCAAGCAACCAATTCGTTGGGTATGGATAGTGTACCCTTGGAAATCAAGCTGGACTTCTTGCCTAAGTGGTATCAGACCCACTGGTTCAAAGTGGTCATGCTACTGGCCGTTGCGCTGTTGATCTACTTCATTCAACGCTACCGAATGATCCAGATCCAGAAACAACAACAAATACGGACAGAGATCGCCAATGATCTGCATGATGATATCGGAAGCACGCTGAACTCCTTAAAGATCTTCACGCACCTGGCACAGTACGAACCTGAAAACAAAGATCATTTATTGCAAATTGAAGAATCCATAACAAGCGCTACCGTAGGCTTGCGAGACATGATCTGGGTATTGGAAGATGAACAGGATACCGTCTATGAAGTGATGGAAAGGATTCAAAAATTTGCCCAACCTATTTGTCTCGCCAACACCATCGAATTCAAAACCCATGTGAATGCTGACTCTGATCTGTACATTTCAAAAAAGGTCAAACGAAATTTTTTACTTATCGCTAAGGAATGCATCAACAACAGCATGAAATATGCACAATGTAATCAGATCGTGGTATCTCTTGAGCATTCAAAATCCGGGCTAATCATGATCATTGAAGACGATGGAATAGGATTCGACACAAACGAAGTAACCAGAGGCAAAGGTTTGGAAAGCATTCAGTACAGAGCTAAACAAATTCAGTTTGAATGTAAAATAGAGGCTCTCATTGGGCAAGGAACCAGAATAGAATTGATAGGCAAAAGGGGTAAATAATTGGGCGGACGACTCTAAAATGAAACAATTGTCATTAGTCTTTTTTAAAAATGGTATCCAGGCAATTCGTTTAAGTATAATTTGTGTTATTGGATGCTTAACGTACCGCTAGCCCTAACCTTTGATTCTTATTGCCAAACAGAGCGTTTACTTGGATTCTTCGTGTACTGTTTCAGATAGCAGCAATGATGTAAAACAAATCCCGGCCTTGACAACTGCCCATTGTGAAATATAATTCTATATTATAATTATGATGTCATAATAAGATTACGAGGTTTAGGTAGACGCTCTGCCGTGTGCTGCCCTTACCAGGCACCTACTAGAACTCAGGCAAAGCTTGTCGTTCAAAGTTTCCTTATTCGGGTAATAGTTCATCCGAAACGTCGGCCAGGTCGTTTTCAAACCTGACTGCCGTCAGGCGGGTACGCCATTCGTGGTGATCAGGATTTTGTCTGTGATACACAAGCCGCTGGGCTTTTACCGGGGTGCGTAGCCTTTTTTCATTGCGCCCGACGATTCGGCGAAAATGTAAACAAAAATCTAACGGCGCGCCAATGCGACAAAATAAATCACTCTCCACACACAACCCACCGCACCCTCAGTATTTTCCCTTGCCAGCCCGCCTAGACGTACAAAGTTATACTTAACATAATATTACACTTCATTTCTTTCTAAGGCTTTTGGTTCTTCTTTGTACGATATACAATGTTCTTAGCAGATGATTGACAGCTTCTAAAGCAGCTTCCAATGCCGATCTTGATGGACTTTTTATTTGATGCGTACTTATGTTTCCAATTTCTCGAAGTGCGTCAATTATTTCATGGTCATTAACTGAGATTAATCCCAATTCAAGAATTTTATCAATTTTGGCTTTTAGGTTTCGTCCAGCAATTTTCTTATACACACAAACGCCCTCAACTACCATTCTAAGTCCTACACCAGCTAAAGTATCAGCATCATTTTCTAGCACTATCTTAAGTTCATCATAGAGATAATACAGTATCGATGGTAATTCAGATTGATCATCATAAGACAAGTATTCATATGCTGGAAACCGATCTGGATCTTTGGGGAATTGTTCTTCATAATAAACAACATCATCCTCTCTATCGATATCTTCTGGTGCAGCCCATTTATGGAGAAAACTTGTAGAATCACACCCTAAACATTGCACAATAGAATATCTATGGATTTCCTCTTCTTCCTTGTTATCATACTCAAATTTCCCATGAACTAAATGATTAGTCTCTGTTCTACATGAATTGCAGTATGCCTTAATCTTGTTATCCATATTTCTCAAAGTTTAATTCATTTTATCAATTCTAATTTGGAGACATAGGATTTCAAACTCTTGCTCCCTACTCTATTATGAATCTTGAGTCTTATTCATTTCCTTTTCAGCGGTTATGAAAAATTCAACCAGAAAGTAAAAATCAGTGGCAATATCTTCAAAATCTCCTGGCAACGCGTCATGTTCACTGATTAAATAGAGCATATAAATCTTTAACAGACTATGTTTCAATTGCCGGGGTGGTGTAAAACTCAACATATTATCTAATTCGGATATGATCTCTTCAGTCACTTTTGTGTTTTTTGGGAGTACAAAGGCTTGATTTCCTTGAGAGTTGTCATTTGGAGTCGACATATTGGAAAATATTTATTATATAAGTATAACTTATGTAAAGTTAACTTCAACTTTTATAATAACAAGCAAATATTAAATTAATGCTTTAATTAAGTTAAGTATGACTTATAAATAGTCAAGTTGAACTTATTGATTTGAGGCTTTTAGTGCTTATTTTCAAGCTTTGAATAGGATATGGAAGACCGAATTAACAGAATCAAAGAAGTCCTTGTCATTCAAGGTAAATCGCAAAAATGGCTTGCCGAACAGGTAGGCATCAGCACCACGGCGATGACTGCAATATGTAACAACAAATCTCAACCTCACCTAAAGGATATGAAGCGAATGGCTGCTATTTTGGAAGTGGATATTAGAGAGTTGTTAGTGAGAACAACATAAAAATAAAGTAAAAATTTCAACCTGGCTTTATTTGATTAATTCACTCAATCCTCTCTGTATATGAATTAACTAAAAAGCTTTAGTTGTCTTTGATTTTCACCAGGAAGTGCTCCGTACTTCCCAGACAAGTAGTCTTTTTCAAATGATGCATCATTTCTAACCTTAAGTGAATAAATCGATTCTATTTTAGAGGAAAATGATAAAGTTTTGGATACAAAGAGCATTTGGTCTCTTCTCAAAATATCAATATTCAATATGCTTGTATTATGCGTAGTGAAGACAAGCTGAGATCCATGTTGATTATCATCAGAATTAAATAAGTGTATAATCATTCGTGACAGTAATGGATGAAGTCTTGCATCTATCTCGTCAATAATTAATGGACGTCCTTCCATCAGACTTAGAATAATTGGCCCTGCCAATGCAAAGAACTTCTGCGTTCCCTGAGATTCTTCTTTCTTGAAATCCATTAATACATCATTCGATTCTCCCCCATGTTGATCAAAAGATTTATGTTTTGTTTTAATATCAACATGTTTGGGAATTTTGGAAACTACCAGGTTTCTTATGTCCTCAGATAGAAAGCCATATTGATTTGGGTCAATTTCCGTTTCATTAATCTCAACATCAAAGTATCCAAAATCGCCAGCATGTAATAATTTTTTCAAGTAACTCTTAAACTTAAGGTTATTCAAAAGAGATGCAGTGTAGTTAATATACCCTCCATAGTTGGTATCGGTAATAATTGTTAGTTCTTCAAACCATTGATAAAGTGGTCTGGATATTGTACCGTTGTATTGAGCAAGTGCAGAAAGAAAGAGAGCGTTCTGTCTTATACTCTCATGTTTGATATTCCACGCTTCACGAAAACTGTTGTCGATTTCAAATTCATCGGCAGTTCTTTCAAAATACCTTTTTTCTTGACGTTTCAAAGTATAGAAAAGCCATTCTTTTCTAACCATATACTTATCCACCTCAAATCCATACCTATACTTTGTGTCATTAACGATGAACTCAATTTCAAAGAAACTTGGTTTGCTTAAAGAGCCTGTATTCAATTTGAAACAGTCAACATTAATTTTTTCCGTAGCGTGAATCTGAATAAACGAATTCATAACAAAAGACTTCATAAAGCTTAAAGTCTTTATTACGTTACTCTTTCCGCTAGAATTTGCACCGAACAAGCCAACACTTTTTAGTAAACTGGCTCCTTTTATTGGGGGTTCAAAAGTGTTTGTACCTACCAATTCCTTTATCGGTGAACTTTCTAATGACAATTCAATTTTATCATTGAAAGAAAGGAAGTTAGCAACCGATAGCTTTATAATCATATTTACATCATTTCGAGAAAAACTCTCAATAAACATTATAAATCTAATAAACAAGCACGTAAATTTATTTCTATTGAGAATAATTCACATTTATCACTTGATTAATTTGCTATTAAATGAGAATATTCCGTACTTTATGTCAGATTTTAGTTCAATTTACTATATTAATGGATTCGAATGAGATAATCTCTCAACTTCCTGCAAATATGTGAATCAAAGAGAAATTTAATAATAAAGTATGACCACCCAAGATTTACATACCGTCTTTATCAAACATGATGGAGCATTTCAGTCATTGACTAAAAAAGCTATGGCTGACATTCTTATTAAGATTATTTTTTTAAACACTAAGAACGGAAGTAAAATCAACCTTAAGGATATAAAGCATCATCTAGAAAACTATGCTCAGGTTAAATTCAACCAAAAAGATATTGAATCTTCTCTAGGTGACCTTAGAAGCAAACGTAGAATAAAATACAAAAATGGTGAATACTACATAGACCCTAACCATAGAGATGAAATTCAAAAACAAGCTAGTATACATGGCCAAAATAAAGACCAAGTCCTAAATCACTGGTTTGGAAGTTCGGAATCAGATTCTGAGATAATAAAAGATTGGTTCGAAAAATTGATAATTAAGTTCTTTCAGGATTATCGATATGACTGGATAAATGATTTGCGAAGTAGAAGGGTAAATGGTAATAAGAAAACTCCGAATATTAAAAATTTGCTATCATCTAGTTTTGAAGAAATTGATATTGTTGAAACAGATCGGAGCTGGCTAAAAAAACAATTCGTTGGTTTTTTGGAAAGCGGACGGGGCGAAGACAACGAACTGCTTTGGTATTACGGTTGTTCAATGTTTGCTTCTACTCTTTTAACTGCCAGGAACTTTGCAGATGACCTAAGTTTCGATCTATTCAAGAATTCAACTTTTGTCTTAGATACGAATATCTTGATGATCCTAGAATTAGAAGCACATTCTCTATATGATGCATTTAGAGCAATAGAAGAAACCTTTGAGCAACTTAACATAAAGCCAATTTACTTTCAAATTAGTAAAGAAGAGTATTTAAGAGCACTTGATCATAAACGAATTTCAACTCTTACGGCATTAGAAAAGTTTGATATTGAAATATTCAAAGAATCTGATTGTCCATTTATTAATACAGCCTTAAAAAGGAAATGTTGCTCCATAGAGGATTTTAAACGCTATTTTAAGCAGTTGTCCGATTTGCCAGAATTTATTTGCGAGAGCCTTGAGCTCAAAAATGAAGATTATCAGCCACTCGTTGACAAAATAGAAAAGTCTGGTAACGATGAAAAAGTAAAAAATCAGATTGATACTATTCATAGAAGGAGAACAGGTCAACCAAAGCGTGATAAACCTAAAGTTCATGATGCGGGCCTCATCGGAGGAGCAAAATTCTTAAGATCTAATGGCCCTGTTTGGATATTAACCAAAGACGGTACAATTCGAGAGTACTCAAATGAGAATCTAATTAGAGATGAATACCCTCTTGCTATAGGAATTGATTCTTTTATTCAAATGTTGGCAATAAGCAATGGCGGCGCTACAAATACTGCTTCGAACTTTGCTCCTCTTTTTGCTCAGATAGTACAATCCTCATTAACTCCCGAAAAAGATACATTTAGAATGGAGGACTTGTACTTTATCCTGGAATCTAAAATCGGAATTGAAAGACTACCAAACAATATGATAGTTGAAGTAGCGCAAAGGGTAAATAGACTTAGGTTTTCTGGATTATCTGATGATGAAATAGCTTTGGAAATTCGGAGAGCTTATGAAGCCTCAAAACTTGACATGGAAAGAGAATTAGAAGATTATAAGACCTCGAAATTTAAATTCAAAAGTGAAAGCGAAAAATTAGCACGTTCAAATATTGGTTTAACGAAACAACTTGTAGATGAAAAATTCAAAAGTTGGCTTCATGAGGAAAGATTAAAAGTTCTGGTTTCTTGGGGAAAACTTACCGGGTTACTAATTTTACTTTCTATTCTTTTGCACTTTCTTATTAGTTATGCCTCTGATACAAATCCAATAATGGCAATTGCTTTATCATTTGCCATTGAACTAGCAATTATTTTTTCTTTTAAACTTAACCTAAAGTGGACATTCCGAATATCCAAGGCTTCAAAGAATGAGAAAAAGGATTCTCTTGAAAAAGAGAATCTACAATGAATGTCATGCTTATACGACAAGAAGATGCAAATTTACACCTTTGCATCGCACACATTCACCTTTCCTCTCCCCTTTTGCCAACCCCGAACCGAAGCTTGCATTAACATAACGTAGGACATTATATAACACTTCCATTGTTATTATTGCACGGCTGTCTATCAGTTTTCGTATTGCTAGAGATTTGTAGTTGATAATTGGATATTCTACTTTCGTTTACGAGTACTTTAAACAAAATTCTATCGTGCAAATCGCCATTCTACATAAATCAACCCATATCCATTTATGAGATCTATCCAGTCAATGCTTACCAATGGGTTCTATTTATTCGTCTTACTTTCTTTGGGATTGATTCATCCGCAGATCGGTCATGCACAGGTCAACCAAACGGATGTGGATGACTTCGTCCGCCAGAGTGCTTATCAGCAAAAAAGACCTCTGACAGAGGTTGATGATATTATATCCCAAGCCAAATTTCTACCAGAGGTCATTGAGAAAATGACGCGCCCTGCCGAAAAGACGATGACATGGGAGCGCTATCGCAAAATATTCATGACTCCCGAACGAATCAATGCCGGGGTAGAGTTTTGGGAGAAAAATGAAGTTGCCCTAAGCAAGGTAAGTACAGAAACGGGTGTGTCTGTAGAAGCCATAATTGGTATCATAGGCGTAGAGACCTACTTTGGACAACGCATGGGTACCTATCGGGTGTTAGACGCTTTGTACACTTTGGCTTTTGGATATGCTAGAAGGTCATCTTTTTTCAAAGCAGAATTGAGAAAATTCCTTGAACTCTGTGAAAAAGAAGGACTCGATCCACTGGTCATCAAAGGGTCGTATGCCGGGGCCATTGGTTTTGGACAATTTATGCCGAGTAGTTACCTCGCCTATGCGAAAAGCTATGACCTTGAGACTGGCGCAGACCTGGTCAATCAAGTCGAAGATGGTATCACGAGTGTAGCTAACTATCTCAAAGTGCATCGATGGAACACCGGAGGACTAGTCGCGGTACAAGCCACAAAAAATAACCACTCTGAGGACTTATCCAAGCAAAGTATAAAACCATCAAATACCATCTCGTATTACACACAGAAAGGATATGAACCGGTGAAACCAGTCGATCCTACTGAATTGGTCTCTCTTCAGGTCATGGAAATGGATGATGGCAGCCAGGAGTATTGGGTCACATTCAAAAACTTCTATGTGATCACTCGCTACAACCACAGTTCACTCTATGCGCTTGCTGTGTTTCAGCTCGGTGAAGCTGTCAAACTAGCTCGTCAGACTGGCGAATAATCATTTTGGCGAACCCATAATTATTATCGAACGACACTCGTCTTTCCGGTGAAATTGTCAAATTAAGAATCCGGCCAATAGGTAACCGTCCGGATTTTGAATTGCTTAGGATCGCGTACATGGCCTGGTCCAAGAGGTAGGTAACGAAGCGATTGTAGCCATATCCCTTTATCATCAAACTGATATTCATGTTGAAAATCACTCTTCACAGAGTTATTTTCATAGTTGATTTCTCGCTGTAAGCGGTCTTCTACCTCATCGAGATAATAATCTTTGGATAGCCAAATCTTCCGGTTCAATTGTTTGCCTTTGCGATAGTCTACGATGATAGCACCTGCATTTCCATAGTTATAGCGGAGCTCGTCCTGTAGCGTATAAGTACCTGGGCCTGTGAGTTTGTAGTACTTCTGAAAAGAGAATCTGGCGTCATTCAAATAGTGTATTGAATCAATTCTGGTGTATTCGCTACTGATAAGAAGGTCTTTGGTTCGTTTTATTTCCAATTGATCGCTGTTTAAATATTCCCAATCTATGATCAGGATATTTTTTGTACCATCAAAGTGCACTTGTTTGATTGGTCTATTCGATGGATCATGAGTCGTGGTCACAAGCAATTTGAGCAGACCCTGATTGGAATAGAATGACTTTGTTCTGATTCGACTAAAACCGACATATACGCTGATGACTTTCTCCGTCAACGCCCCGTTTACGTCATAATCCCATTGGACGTAATTCAAAGAGTCCAATCCATTATACCTCCTTTTTAATTGCCTTTGAGTGACCAAAAGAATGTTGTCTGCATTCATTGTTTCGTTGAGATAATCTGTAATCGTCCATCGACCCAAGGTATCATAGGTGTATTTTACCACCTCGCATTTTCGTCGCGTGCCTTGAACGGGTACACATTTTTTAGTAGTTAGCACTCTACCAGCTGTATCATAGTTGACAATATCCCAATTTGTATATTCATTGAATCTATAATCGGGATTTCCAAATAGCAATTTTACATTATCATAGGTCCTGGTAGAAACCATATTCACCTTGAGCTGGGCCTGGGCGTAAAAAGAAATTAAAAGAAGGCTGATGCAAATGAGTTTAGAGTAGTACGTGTTCATGGTTGATGATTGATTACGTGATGCGTCCCGCCCACATATAATAATGGGCAAGTAAATGTCCGTATAATTATAACCTAATTCAATACCGAATAACAGTGATTTTCAACTCACTGTGCTGTGAACAGAATTAGTTTAAGACAAGTAGCAGCCTTCACTTACAGCTACGGACTGAGGTCATTTTCGCAACGTACGATCAGTTGGATCCATGATCACACTACATCAGCTACAAAGAATTGATTGTATCTGGATTCAAATTAATACTTCAATATCCAAGGGTCATTTCCATCGGCTGTACTGATGGATGTGGAAGAGCTTGTGGCTTGGTCTCTAGTATCATAGTCACCAAGAGTCACCCGATAGAATCGATTATTTTCGTAAGGTTCTATCATTTTTACGTTTTTTCCTTCTGCAGCCAGCTCATTGCAATAGTCCATTGCCAGATCGCCATCTATACTACTAGAGACCACAATATAGAACCGTCCGGTGGCTGAAGAAATGATTTCAACTATTCCACCTCTTAATTTATTGGCGATATCCTCCAGTTTTTCATTTACTATAGCAAGCTGATCTTTAGGGTATTGTTCTTTGGGCAACAGAGACGATGCTGATGTGTATGAGGACTTGGCGGCTTCCCAACTCTCTTCTTCAAATTCCCCATCGCCTTTTTGAATCAACCTTTCATAATCAGCTTTCCTTTTAGCTGCTCGCTCCTGGAGTCTTTTCTTCTTTTCTGCAGCGGCTTCTCTTGCTATTTGCTCTTGACGTGCTTTTTCTTTTGCTTCCTGCTCAGGTACGTACATGAACCAGTACCACGCTCCTACCAATCCAATGATTACAACCACGATGGTTACAATTAGGCCTGTTTTTGGTCCGCCACTATTTGAATCACTTTCCATTATCGAAATTATGGTTAATTAAAAAAATATAGGTTGAGGGTAAGCCTCATTTTCAGTTAATGACTCAATTTCGGTAAAAGTCTTTTGAAAACATTGCCACAGGTAAATATTTTCGTTCGAAGCAATGATTTTACTAATCAGGTTCCAACAAAAAGTTTAGTCTTTTTCTCTATTTGGATTCCCCAAGGAAGCCAGTGAATAAGCCTTTTCTAGAAAACCTGACTTATTCTTAATGATTTCTGACATAGATATTAATACAAAAAAACCGCCGTTTGAACCGCAAGATTCTATTATAAACCTTGTGCTATCTAAACGACGGTTGGAAAATATGTACTGATAGTTTTCGGGGTGGCTGCTGAGCCAAAACTCTCCTCTTATGAGTTACTTACACCAGAGCATTAAAAAGTTGGCAAGGTAAGCTGCACATTGGTAGTAGAAGAATCACCGCTCTTGCCGCAGGTAATTATCGGATCTGAGGCTCCAGGTGGGGCACCGTTTACCCAGGCCCATCCTACTGCCGTATTTTGCCCATAACCATTTGAGGTGCAGTTGATAGGATTGGACGCAGGTGGCGCATGCTCATAGGTATCTACCAGCGTGACTGTAATGGCGGCAGCGTACCCGTTAGATCCAAAGACCAAAAAATTGAGTGTGATATAACTATCGCCTCCACCGCAATCTTCAAATACGGCCCATTTTTCTTCTGTGTTTTTAACGGCAGTGGAATTCTTACCAATAGTAAAGGCGTTGCTAAAATCCATAGGATACCAGCAAGCTTCATTGATGTATCCTTGATAGTAGGCAGCAGCAGAATTGTTGTTGGTAATGCTGAGCGTCCAATTCTGCCCCCCGTAGGATACAGATGGAAGCGTGATTAGCACCATGATGATCATAGTCAGGTATAGGCCTGCTTTTCTCATCATGAGATTCTGCTTGTTCAACTTGAGTTGTTTGTTTTTAGTTTTCATTTCGGTCTTGTTATGATTTAGTTACGATTGCGTTAAGAATAAAAGTTTGTTGATTGACAGCTACCATATCAGTTCCGTTGGCATAAATCAGCCTCAGCTGATAGAGTTGATAGGTAGTGGGTCCTTCTGATGATGAAGTCACTGTCCCCTGGTATTTATAAGTCACAGACGAATCAATATTAATCGAGCTTCCAGATGTCCTGGAACTAGATTGATCAAAAGCTACTGTGAGACCCAGACCCAGGCATTTTAGTACTCCTCCTGGGCTTACGCTGGCACTTATGTTTAAACTCTTAGTGAACGTTTGTGCCTGAGAAGTAGTATTCGTGCAACCAGTAGTGGTTGATTTCGATACCTGTATGGAGTCGTCTTTAGCTTTTGGTACCGTGCCATTGTCCAATTGAAACCACTGCGCGTGAGCGGTCAATGGCTGAGCAACAGAAGAAACTGTGACACTTTGCACGGTGAAACCACCTAATGTAGTCGTTTGACTAATTGAGATTGAGTTCACATTTCCTTGGCCTGTACCAGTGTCTTGTTGCATGAAGCTGCTTGGAATTTGTATCGTCTGCGTAGAGGGTGCGACTTGGTAATTCACTGTCCCAACAGAAGATCCATTTACACTCACCTCGCAGGTGCCTCCATTACCACTTCCAGAAAGTTCAATTTCAAGTTGAATGTCGCAATTGAAAGGGGTCGTAAGATTCAAGCCTAATGGATGGCCTGGAAAGACATCCCACTGTCCATCTCCACTATGACTAGCCACCACAAAATTTGGTGATGTGCTAGAGGCCGGAGTTACAGTCTGGGTAGGAACAGCGGCAAAAGAAACATCATCTAGTTTGATAAGTGGACCTGGATTAGCACCATACTTTTCATACCCGGTTATATCTGGAGGGCCTTCGGTTAGGATCCATCCGTCAATGGTCTGATTAAATTCTAGTAGTTTTTCCATTATATGATTTCTAGTTGTTGATAATAACTATACAATAGTATTAGCTATAGAAACCAGATTGATACCCCATTAGAGGTATAGAAAAGCTTACCTGATAGTAGGTAGATACCACCAAAAAGGGTTATGAAATGAAGGTAAAATTTGAGTTAGGCTGTCATGGGTTACCCTTGAGTTAAACCTGAAATATGCATTAGATAATCTATTCCAATCATAAAGCACTTTGAAATAGACACTTAACATATATTTATTGAATCACCATAGCGGTGCTATGCCTCTTCAATATAAGTGCCTCTTTCTTTGCGCTTTATAGCTT
>NZ_JBDVDW010000060.1:0-2984 GCF_039941815.1 Reichenbachiella sp. | reverse complement strand
CAATCACATTGTAAGACATGAGTACATACAATCCCTGTGCAGCATTATAAAACACATACAAATGATCTTCACCATTAGGTGATGCAATTCTTTGCTGAAATTTTAATTTACCAGCATCGCTAGGGAATACGTTATACTCACCAGTCTGCAAGTAATAACCACTCGGGAAAATAATACCTTGATCGTCCGGCAGCAATACTGCAGCCTCTGCAATACTATTGATGCGTTCTACTTCCTTAATCTTGTGGTTGTACACAAAATAACGAGGCTCTTCTTGAAACGGTTTTATTTCTAGAACAATAAGATTGCCTAAATCGGCATAACGGTATTGTCCGTCATCTAGTGTCTGGTCGCGGTGTTCTACGTCTTCTCGATAAATTCCCTGACCATCATCTGTATTATCCTCAACCTTTATGGTTAAATCACCACCTATAGTTTCTACAAAAACCTTGTCTAGAATCGATACATGTCCATGAACTCCAGCACGTTGATTATCGCGTCCAGCTTCTTTCCACTGGAAACCATATTGCGCTGGGAAACGATATTCATGCTCACTACGATTGTCTACATATTGCAATTTGCCATCAGCAATCAACCATTTAAAAGTCTTGATATCCGTAACCGAATCACTAAGCTGAAATACCATATGCAGGTAATTCCCCATAATCGCGAACTTGGAAAAAATCGTATTGCGATAGTACTTGTACAGATTTTCAAAATCAGTCTGAAAAATAGAATCTGTGATGAGGTTTAATTTGTTCCCGCTTTCGCGAAAGCGTAACGCATCACCATCCACACCGTCACGATCAAACTCATAGATACTAAAAACATCGCTCAATTGCATCTCAGTGCGCAATCCTAGATGCACGTTGTACCCAAAGATGCTGTATTTACCGATGGTCACGATATCACGGGCAATACAGTTATTTTCTGTATTCACACGGTCATTTGCAATCAGTCGTGTTTCTAGAGAACCGAAGACCTTTTTACGTTCTTCATTAAGAGCATGGAGTCGTTGCTGCAAGTCATTTTTTTGCTTGAGCAGTCGGCTCTGGATGATCTCGTAAGTTCCTGAGTCTAGTTGTGTAGTGTCTTTTATATCTTTTTCTGCCATTGATTTCTAGTTAGTCGCGCATCGCGTGCGCCTTCTCAGTGTTGGGGCGCATCGCATGCGCCTTTTCAGTGTGTGGGGCGGATGCGATCCGCCCTTGCATCTCGGTGCATGGCATACGCCTTTTCAGTGCGTGAGCAAGATGCGATCTGCCCTTGCATCTCTTTGCATCGCATGCGCCTTTTCATCAGTCTAGATCCAGTTTCTGTTTTAGATTTTCATCCCACTTCTTTGGATTATTATTGATGTATCTGGTTACATTGTCATAGTGTCTTTGAGTTCTGATGATAGCTTCGTTATAGTTGCGTACCCAGATGGTTTTTTCAGTTCTCAGTCGATTATGGATGTCCATAAGCTCACCATTTTTCAAGGTCGATTCATTATTCTGATTTTCTGATATGATACTTAAAACCTGTCTGGTTACAGCACCTTTATATCCTCTGACTATTGCTCCTAAGGATCCTGGTTTATTCATGTGTTTTCCTGCAACGGCTCCTGCTCTGCGTTCCAACTCTTTTGCCGTGTATTCCTTTTGTATTCTTTGTTCTTCTATATGAATGACAAAATGAATATGATCTGGCATGATCATGAATGCTCCTAGGGATACGTTGTCTCTCAAAGTTAGAGTTCGTTGCCATTCGATAGCCGCAATCTCTCCAAATTTATTGAGTATCATTTTTCCATCAATCACCTTTCCAAATAGATGCAACCGATTACGTACCACAATAGTCACAAAGTACCTTCCTACTGATGTGTAGTCATATCCTTTGAGACGTATTGATTTACGATTATGTTGCTTCATACTAGCTTAGCTCGTTCGACGCACTACTATGAGTGTGTTGTTAACGCATTTCATGCACGTTGTTGGCGCATTTCATGCGTGTTGTTGACGCATTGCATGCGTGTTGTTGACGCATTGCATGCGTCTTTTACAGTATTGGGCGGATGCGATCCGCCCTTACTGGTTGGTTGTTTAGATATCTCCCAGCTTTTTACCAGAAAGTCCCATACCTTTTGCCATATTCAACAAGTTGCTCAGCATGTTTTTCTCATCACCATCATTTGATTTACCGTGTAGGTTGTTCAAGATGTTTGCGATACTCAGGTTTTTGATGTCCTCAGAGCTGATGTTGTACTTGTCTGCAAAGTCCTTTACTTTATCCAACAAATTACCTTTTACGTCATCACTTCCTAGAATGGCATCTTTTACTTCAGATACAGTTTCAGAATGATTTACGAGTCTGTCATAACCTTTGGCCTTAGTGATCTGACCTATGATTTGTTCAAAGAACATAGTTTCACCACCTACGATGTCAATCTTAGCAGCTTTCAATGCATCTCCTATCACTTGCGCTTGTGCGTCTGCAATATCTTTCTGGATGTTGATTTGCGCTAGATCTACTTGAAGTTCCTTATCAAGACGTAGTTTAAACTCTTCATGTTCTTTACCTACACCATCAAGTTTCTTCATTGCTTCAGCTTTCTCTTCGATACCGGCAGCATCTGCAAGAGCTTTTTCTTTGATTACCTCAGCCTCTGCAAGTCCATCCTTACGTTTAGCCTCTGCTTTTGCAGCGATACCGCTTGCTTCAGCCTCTGCCTTTTTCTGGATGATTAGAGCATCTACGATTCCTTGACGCTCGCTAGCCTCAGCTTTTGCGTGCATTACTTGTGCTTCAGATAATCCTACCGTTGCTTCTTCCTTAGCTTGTGCTTCGGCAAGAATCTTACGTGCGTCTGCTTCTTTTTCACTAGCTTCTTTATGAGCAAGTGCTTCTATGTTGATTTCTTCAGCTTTTTGAACTGCAGCTTGTTTAGAAGCCTCGGCAGCCTTAGTTACCTTAATTAAATCATCTTGAGCTTTTGCTTCAGC
>NZ_JBDVDW010000059.1:0-349685 GCF_039941815.1 Reichenbachiella sp. | reverse complement strand
CCACAGCCAAATTCTGATAGCCCGAGACAAAACTGGAGAAATTATCCGATTCCGAAACGTCAAGAAGATAGCTGTCCGCTCCACTCACCGCCTCCCAATGGGTGACAAACTCAGCCTGAGTATAATCAGTGGCGGATTGGGAAACAGGGATTTCAGGCACAGTCAGAGCGCTTTCAATGTCTGAATTTTCGGATGTACCACTTCCGTTATTTGATTTTACTCTATAGTAGTAGGTAGTGGCAGGCTCAAGATTATTTATAGTCTTTGAAGTTCCAAATACGGTGATATTTTCAAGGCCATCTACGAAGATTGAGAAATTAGCAACTGTCGAGACATCAAGCTTATAGCTAGAGGCACCAGTGGCACCTAGCCAACGAGCTTTGAAAGAAGTCCTGTTGATGTTGCTTGCCGAAGAAATGACTGGAGCAGCAGGGATGGTCAAACCAGATTCAGTGTTTGAGTTGCCAGAGGTATTGCTGTCATCGGTATCTACCGCTCTCAATCTTGCATAATAAGTGGTGCCTGTGGCCAGTCCGCTTACTTCATGTGAGGTACCGGTTACCGTTGCATCATTGTAGCCAGTGACGAATGTGCTGAAAGTTTCATTTTCAGATACATCCAATCGGTAGGATTCGACTCTATCGACGGTACTCCAGTTTACAGTGAAGGCTGATTGAGTCATCAGCGATGACGCAGTGAGAACTGGTTCTTGGGGAAGAGTATAATCGTTTATTGAATTCGAGTTTTCTGATGTACCAGATTCATTCAGTGATCTGACTCTGTAGTAGTATTGTTTGGCTGTAGCCAAGTCAGTTACTGATTGAGAAGTACCAGCTACAGACAAGTCTTCATATCCAGTGAGAAAGCTTGAAAAGTCACTCGCCTCAGATACATCCAATCTATATTGGGTGGCACCAGTTACACTGCTCCAGTTAGCAACAAAGGAAATTTTCGTAATACTGCTTGCTGCATTTGCAGTTGGAGCGGCAGGGATGGTTAGCGTTTCAATTGTCGATGAATTTTCTGAATTTCCAGAATTGTTTATGGCACGGAGCCTATAGAAATAAGTAGTTCCAGGTGTTAAACCTGAGACAGAATAACTAGTGCCAGCAACGTTCAGGTCTTCATAGCCTGTAACATACTCTGAAAAGATATTTGACTCAGAAACGTCCAGTCTATACTCCGTAGCTCCGGTCACCGCACTCCAATTGGCAGTGAATGAAACTTGAGCAATAGAAGTTGCTGTATTCGAAGTCGGTTCGTTAGGAATGGTCACAGCTGATATTTCATTTGAATTCGAAGAAATACCAGTGCCGTTTTCTGCTCGTAGTCTATAATAATAAGTAATGCCTTCTGAAAGCCCCGAAATAGACCTTGAAGTTCCACTTACGTTTAAATTTTGATACCCTGTCAGATAGGTTGAGAAATCATCGGTCTCTGATATATCTAGTCGATAGTTGGCTGCTCCTGTTACAGCTGCCCAGTTAGCTACAAAAGAGGTCTGAGTCATCGAGGTTGCTGCACTGGCCACAGGATTACTGGGAATCGTGGTTGTATTCTTGACTGACGAGTTCGATGATGTAGTGGATCCGCTCGTGTCATAGGCTCTAACTCTGAAATAGTACTTTACTCCACTGCTTAGTCCACTTACCGTACGTGACGTACCTGTCACGCTTAGATTTTGATATCCAGAAACATAAGTTATAAATATAGGAGAAGTGGATACATCCAATCGGTAGCTGTCTGCTCGAGTGACGGTACCCCAACTTGCCACAAAAGATGATTGGGTTACGCTGCTGGCATTGTTTATTACAGGCGTTTCCGGGATGGTATTTACAATTTTACTACCTGAATTAGCACTTTCGCCGCCTGAATTTACTGCACGCACTCGGTAATAATATCTGGTGGCGGAAGATAAACCTGAGACAGTTCTACTGGTACCAGTAAGACTGAGCCCATTATAGCCAGATACGAACGAGATAAAAATACTTGAAGTGGATACATCCAATTTGTAACTGGTCGCTCCTGTACGGCTAGTCCAGCTTGCTGTAAATGAAGTAGTACCAATGCTGGACCCAGAATACGCTGTAGGAGCAGATGCCTCAGTGGTAACAGTTATTGTATTAGACTCACGATCTCTAACTATTGGATCATATGGAGGCACAGGATTGTTGCAAAAGTTACTTGAGATTACTTTGATTTCATAAGTTGTACCGTAAGCCAAACTTGATATTGTAGTAGAGGTTCCTCCAGAAGCTTTTGTTGACCAATTTGTGGTACCTGTTTTTCTATAATTCACTGCATAGGTGAGAGAATTACTTGAGGTACCCCAAGTTAGATTTATTGATGTACCAAAAATATTACCGGAGGACGGGCTATTGAGTGTAAATGTACCTGGCGTAGCACATGCGGACTTCGCTTGATTATAACCAGCAAGCAAGAGTGCAAATATTCCGATCGTTGTTATAAAATTTTTCATAATGTTTGGCTCTTAGTTTGGAAGAATTGGATCAGGGATAGAAAACTCTGTATTTGACGATGAAGATTGACTTGCGAAATATAGAATGGCACCTGAAAGTATGGCGGCAGGAACAATCTTCAACACTAAGGGAACTTTACGTTTGACACGAAACACAGCGGTGCGTATTACTTCGTCGGTGTTTTTGGTATCAGCCACCACAAATCGGTAATCTTTACCAGGTTTGGTATGAGTCGGTAGGTGCAGCTTATAGTGACCCACATTGGCTATATTGGCAAACGTCTGTACCTTTTTATCTCCCTTATAGAGATTGAAGTTCAGGATATTCTGAGGGCGGCCTCCGGTCCAGATGATGTTGTAATCGCGCTTTCTTTTCAGCGTCTGGATGTCTTCAAACCCCTCCATGTTGATAAAGGGGATAAATACCCGGCCTCTGAGTTCCAGTGCTACCTTACCATTGAAGGATGAACCCAATTCTTTTCCGGCATCCCATGTTAGCACTTTGCTATACCCAGGTTTGATTTCCATACCAACCTCCTTACTTACTTGCTGCATCGGGTTTAGAAAGTTGTCCTCGGATGAGTAGAGTCGGATGGTATAATACCGACCTATAATAGAGTCTTCCAAATTGTACGTCAAATGAACTTTGTTCTGGTCAAATTCTATATTAGTTATTTGGATTGTTTGTGCCTGACCTTTTAGACTGATTATGATTACCAGAGCTAATGCCATTAGCAGAAGATAGATGCGTTTTGATAGTTGCTTCATTTTGCGTCTTGATTTAGATATTTTAAACTAATTTCTGAGCGCGCGGTAGTTGTGGCGTTTGTTGCTCATAACAAATGTATATTTCGAGACGAGCAATGCCCTATTCTAATGGGCCATGTATACCTACTGTACACCTACCTGAGGTATTATTTTTGGGATGTTTACCTGATGTTCACCTTACCAATTCTGCCAAATGCTATTTGGCAGCATGGTGAAGTCAAATGAGAAGTGCTGTATATAAATTTATGTGGGTGCTCTCTGTTGCCATTAGGGAATCGGAATTTTGCACTGTGCAAATCTATGCTGTGAAGTTGGTATTGTCGAGTGTGGGCGTTCTGCAAACCTTAAACTTCTGCGGTAGCGGTGCGGGGGAGTATCTGGGTTAGAAAGAATTTACAAATCCCATTAGGATCTCAATGGGTCTAGAGATGGGAAGTCTATGCTAACAAGTGAAGATGTAACAAAACAAAAAAACTTGCCGTCATCAGTCAAATTGAGGAGAGCAAGTTTTATTGGCATTCAATTTATCTTATTTCCAGGGCTTATAGTTTTTAGCCTTAGGTCCTTTCAAATTCAATTTTTTAGAACCAAATGCAACTTTGGTCTTCTTAGCCAGAGTTACATCTTCTGACCAGGCCTTCTCGTTTTTCGCTGCTGGGCCTTTGACCGACTCTGCCTCGATGCTAACGATAGTTGCTGATGGACTGCTGTCTTTCCATACCTTATAATTCTTGGCTTTTGGACCTTTAAGGTCATTTCTGCTTTGAGCCTGGCCTACCATGCAAAATATCAACAAGGCACCAAGCGTATAAATTAGCTTTTTCATCGTGTAGTTATTTTTGGTTTAACATCGCTTTATAGAATCTAATACAATTTAAGAGTATTTACCAAGATATGGTCCACTTATTTTGCCTTCTCGCTGTATAGTATATTTATGCATCTTGATGAACTAATGCCATCGCTGTTTGGTTGAGAGTGAAATTATGAAAATCAACATCTATGCGAATACTATTTAAAATTCAATTACTAGCCTTTGTTTCAATGCTATATGCCTGCTCTGACCAGCCAATAGAAAATCACGAGGTGTATACTCAAAATCAAGTAGCAGTCAGTGGCTTTGATCTTGTGAGCTACTTTACAGCTGAGGCTCCCATACTTGGAAGTACGAAACATGCAGTAGAGCTGGACGGGGTGATTTATAGGTTTACCAATGCAGAAAACAAAAGTGCATTTGAAGCAGATACTGAGAAATATTTACCAGCTTATGGAGGCTGGTGTGCCTATGCTATGGCCAATGATGGTTCATTAATGTCTTCTAATCCGGACAAATACGAGATTCAAGACGGCAAGCTTTATCTGTTTTTCGACAATTTCATTACTTCAATCCAAGGTGGCCTTCAGAAAGAATGGAATAGTGACTCTGAAGCTTATAAAACTAAGGCTGATGACAATTGGGAGGAGCACCTGAAGTCCACCTACTAGACAAAAAAGTGTCTTTCATCTGACCTGCGGAGTCTCTATTGTGAATCTCGCTTTGATTAGGGAGCTGACTTGACTATTTGAATCAATTCGACTAACATTAGCATTGAGCGCAATTTTAGTGAGTGCTATGGAAACAATGTTAAACTTCTTGATTGCATTTGGTGCCTGTCAGGCATTTTTCATTTCTCTTATACTATTGAATGATAAGAGTAGGAGTGATTTCAAGAAATACTTTGCCCTCTTTTTGATTATAGAAGGAATTACCCTGCTGGAGCGAATGCTAGTGGGTAATAGACTCATTGAATCTGTCCCACACCTTATCGGTATCAGCTATCCTATTAGTTTTATCAAGCCTCCACTATTGTTTTTTATGGCACTTGTCCTTGTAGATCGAACTTTTAAGCTACGCAAAGGGCACATCCTCCATCTTTTTCCATTTATGCTTATCCTGGTTTTCAATCTCCCATTTTATGGCATGAGAGCAGAGGAAAAACTTGAGATAGTTTATGCATTCATGAATCACATCCCAGAGTATTTCAGTTTCAACTTTTTGCTGAGCCTTAGCTTCTTTTTTCACATTGGCTTGTATATGATAGCCGCATTGCGACACTTGGCAAGATTCAAATCCAAGATTAAGAATAATTCGTTGGTCAACTGGTACCAGACAGTACTGTATTCCTATTTCAGTTTTCTCCTGATCCACCTTTTGTACTTTTTGCAAAGCCCATTGGGATGGCTAAGATTTCCTGTATTCAATCAAATCAGTATGCTAGTCATGACCTTTGTGATTCAGGCAATTGCCTATAAGTTGATCAAGAGCTCATCTGTATTCAGCGATAAGAAAGCTATGGATATTAATGATTTGCAAAAATCAGAAAATGATACTAAAATTATTAAGGCTCAGTTTGAGGAGCATAAGGTATACCTGGATGATAGGCTGAATCTTTCTGGTTTCGCGGAGTCGATCAGTATGCCGACATCCTATGTATCCGAGTTGATCAACCAAAGATTTGGCTGTTCATTTAAAAAATTAGTGGCTCAATATAGATTTCAGGAAGCCAAGTCTATGATGGATCAAACAGGAAATGAGGGTTTGAAACTGATTGAAATTGCGTATAGTGCCGGGTTTAATAATAAAGTATCTTTCTATCGTACATTCAAGCAACGTACAGGGTATTCGCCTTCGGACTATTTGAAGATGAGAAAAAAAGAATGATCAAAAAAAATGAGGTTACAGTTCTTTTCGGTAACCTGTGCGAAAATAAGAATGACTATCTCTGTCACTCATAAACAATAGATATGAAAATAAAAGGATCAATAGTAATCGCAAAGGACAGAGCGACAGTAGTCAAATTATTTGCAGACCCTAAGTACAACAAGGAGTATCAGGACGGATTTATGAGCAAGGAATTGATAAGCGGCACACAAGGACAGGACGGTGCCGTATCGAAAATATTCTTCGAACACAATGGAAGGGAGATGGTCCTGACTGAGACCATTACTTCCAATCAGCTGCCGGACACTTATGAAGCATTCTTTCATCATGAACACATGGACAATACCATGAAATGCAATTTTGTCTCATTGGATGAAAATAGCACTCGTTATGAGTACGAATATGAGTATACCCGGATCAATTGGGTTATGCCTCGTTTGATGGCTATACTTTTCCCAGGCATGTATCGCAAGCCAGCCGAAAAGTGGCTCAATCAATTTAAATTATTTGTAGAAAAACAATAGCCATGTACGCAGAAAGACTAAAACTGTATGACGAACTTATTTCCAAGTGTTCAAGAATGGAAAGAAAGGGCAAGACTATGCCATACACATCGGCGAATGGATACATGTTCTCATTACTCAACAAAGCTGGGGAGATAGGGATTAGGTTTTCCAAAGAAATACAAGAGAAGTATATGCAGGAGTTTGAGACTACCTTGTACAAATCCTATGGCGCAGTGATGAAAGGCTATATTCTGATTCCAGATGAGCTGTTGAAGGATTTGGATAAAGTTGCCAACCTTCTGGATGAGAGTTATGATTACGTGATGACTCTTGAGCCGAAATAAAGACTATAGACGACATTTTCGAAGGAATGCTAGATTATTGCGAGTCTGAATTACAGGTAAGATGAGTATCTTGCGATGATGTCTAAACTAACACCTTCCATCATTTTGCGACAAGCAACTATCGACGATTTGCCTCTTGTAAAACTATGGGATGAACAACCACATGTAATAGCTTCTGACCCGGATGACGACTGGGACTGGGAGCTGGAACTCTTGCATTTTCCCGAATGGCGAGAGCAACTTATTGCAGAACTAGACGGCAGACCTATAGGATTTGTACAGATCATAGATCCGGCCGAAGAGGAGTCGCATTATTGGGGAGAGGTACCGGATAACCTTAGAGCAATTGATATATGGATAGGTGCAGCCGATGATTTGAACCAAGGGTTTGGTACCATCATGATGAGAAAAGCCATTGACAGATGCTTTACTAATAAAAAAGTCACCGCCATTTTGATCGACCCTTTGGAAACAAACACAGCAGCCATTCGGTTTTATACGCGACTGGGATTCCAGTTTGTCGAAACCAGAACATTCGATGGAAGTGTCTGTTCAGTGATGAGATTAGATCGAATGTAGATACATTCACAATCGAAAGCTTCTTATTTTTAGACTATGAACTTTAGAGAAGCAACAAAGAATGATTTGGCACCGATTGTCGCACTCCTGGCCGACGATAAATTGGGCAGCCAAAGAGAAAACTATAAGGAGCCACTGCCAGCCGAATATCAGATAGCCTTTGAGCAAATACGAGCCGATCCAAATCAAGAACTCATTGTAGTAGAGGACAATCACGGTGAGGTGATTGGAACCCTTCAGTTATCCTTTATTCAATATTTGACTTATCAGGGAGGAATCAGAGCGCAGATCGAGGCCGTACGGATTAGAAAGGATCATAGAGGGCAGGGCCTCGGCCAACAGGTGTTTGAGTGGGCCATAGAAAGAGCTAAATCTCGTAAGGCTCACCTCCTGCAGCTCACCACAGATAAGCAACGACCCGATGCCATTCGATTCTACGAAGATCTGGGTTTCAAAGCTTCTCACATTGGCATGAAAATGCATTTTTAGAGCCTCGATTTATATCTAGCGGATGATAAAAGAATTCACATTAAACAGTATGCTTGTTTTTAATTCTTCCCTTTATTTGTAATCAGCCTAATTTTTATGATTAGAACAGTTAGAAAAAATAATAGATTATCGACCAAGCTTAATTTGAAAACCCGGATCAGACAAACCTTGATAAGGTTTTCGCTTAATCTGGATTCAGATCTAATTTCTCAAGACAATTATAACCTTACGATTTGCGATAAGCCAAAATTCATCTGGTTCAGAGTGGCAAAAGTATGCACGCGATCGATTTTTGATCACTTGAAAAACTCTGGTCTGGATTTAGATGCAGAACAGGCCATGTGTGTTCATTATTCTCCAGCGATGTATAGCGAGTACTTCAAGTTTGCTTTTGTACGAAATCCTTGGAGTAGATTGGTTTCTTGCTGGAAAAACAAAGTGGTGGAGAGTAACTATTTTAAGTTTTCGAGCAATGAACTGGCGAAAATGCAGCAGTTTGAAAATTTTGTGAAGTATGTAGCCACACTGGATATTGAAAGGTGCGATCATCATTTGAGACTTCAGTCAAAATTGATCGACCTCAATAATGTTGATTTTGTAGGGAGGTTTGAGAACTTCGAGCAAGATTTTAAGCATGTACAGGAGGTACTCAAAATGGAACCTATGTCTATCCCTCATCTAAATCGGTCAGGAGCTAACAATCAAGTGTATTACACTGACGATTTGAAAGGCAGAGTAGCCGAAATTTATAAGAAAGATATCAACCTCTTTTCTTACAAGTTCGAATAAGTCTCTTGGATACGGTTTTGTATTATTTTCATTATTCTTAAAAATAAGGGCAAACCCAAACACGGAGATTCAAAAATGCAAAAAGCACCGCGGCATGCAGTGCTTTTTAACTATTCACTAAAATCCATCAGTTTCCTGATTAATTGTCTTTGACTTTTAGGTTGAGTAATCCAGCGACGATAAAAGCGCAACCGCTGACTACCAACGCGTATATCGGATTGCCTCCATATATGTACTTGATCATTGGACCTCCGATCAATGCATTGATGATTTGAGGGATCACGATAAAAAAATTGAAAATACCCATATATACGCCCATCTTCCGTGCGGGAATAGACCCTACCAGCATAGCATAGGGCATGGCTAGAATACTGGCCCAAGCGATACCGATTAGTACCATGGAGAGGATCAAAAAGTTAGGGTCTGGAGCTAAATAGATACTCAGCAATCCAAATCCACCAAGTACAAGTGATAGCGTATGCGTAGACTTTCGGCCTATTTTTTTTGCAACAGCAGGAAGGAAAAAGGCATAAATCGCAGATACCGCATTGTATACACCGAATAGAATGCCTACCCAATCTCCGGCGTCATGGTACATGCTAGAGTCATCGTCTGTCAGCGGTAAGCCATATACGTGATGAGCAATGGCCGGAGTCGCATATACCCACATGCCAAAGAGTCCAAACCACGAGAAGAACTGTACCCAGCTCAGCTGCCGCATCATGGTCGGCATATTCTTGAAATCAGTGAAAATATTGAGCAAGCTTTCTTCTTTCGCTTCCGGTTCAGTGGTCGGTTCGCTAAATGCTACTAATTCCTCAGGAGAATACTCCTTGGTGGTGAGAATGGTAATCATGATACTGGTGATCAATACACCCGCACCTATCACGAATGAGAGAATTAGGTTTAGTGGAACCTGGCCCTCAATAGATTCATTAGAGATATCAAACCAATTGGTGAGAAAATAAGGCAGCCAGGATCCTATCACAGCTCCTATACCGATGAGTACAGTCTGTACGCTAAAGCCCAACGTACGCTGATCTGCAGGCATAATGTCGCCTACAAAAGCACGAAACGGTTCCATGGCCACATTGAATGAAGCGTCCATGATCATGAGCATTCCCGCCCCAATCCACAATGCAGGAAATACTGATGTAAGTGCTCCGGCGTTGGGCATTAAAATCAACCCGATGGCCGCTATAATGGCACCAACAAGGAAAAAAGGTTTTCTACGCCCAAGCCGCGTCCAGGTCCTGTCGCTGTAGTATCCCACAATCGGTTGTACGATGAGGCCCATCAGCGGGGCCACGATCCAAAACCAGGATAGCTCGTGTACATCAGCACCGAAATTTTGAAGTATTCTGCTGGCATTTGCATTTTGTAGGGCAAACCCCATCTGGATACCCATGAAGCCGAAGCTCAGATTCCAAACTTCCCAAAAACTCAAGCGTCTTTTTTCCATGGTTTAATTTTTCTCAAAGATAAGGTACTGCCAGGGCGCTAGTGCCAGCTGTTCGTCCGATGCCAGCGTAAAAGCCTGTCCGGTAAACACATCCTCATAACTGCCAGAAATGGCCGGCTCTGTCAAGATGAAATCCTGTGGTGCTCCTGACATATTGATTATTCCAATCACCTGATTACTGTTTTTCTCCCGGCTAAAAGCGTATACCCACTCATCCTGATTGATACGCTTGGGTGTGCCCCCAAAACCACCATTCCATAAGGATTCATTGTCCTTTTTTAACTGCACCAGTCGCTTATAAAACGGAGTCAGATTCTTCGGGTCCTCCCAGCTGATGGTATCCTTTTCAAAAAACAACAGTCGTTTGTCCAATCCTACTTCCTGACCACTGTATATCATCGGGAAGCCGTAGGCCGTAAAGATAAATGTCGCAAAAGCCTTGTGACCCTCTCCATATCGCTCGAAAACGGTGCCGGCCCAGGAGTTTTCGTCGTGATTAGTGGTGATAGTCATTCTAAATGGATTTTTTCCATATCTCGCAAGATCCTTCTGGATAAACTCATCGATGTCATGTGCAGTTTTTTCGCCTTTTGCTACGTGCTCCGTCAGATGCAGTAGCTCCCAGGAGTACGACGCATGAAAGCTGGTGTGAAGCCTGGGTTCGTCCCATTCTGCCAACCAAAACAAATCTTTGATTGGGTCTAGTGCTGCAGTGGCCTCCTCCCAAAAGTAAAGCGGAATTTCATGCGCAGCATGGTCGCACCGGAAGCCATCGATGTCCGTTTCAGTGATCCAGAATCTCATTTCTTCAATCATGGCCTGACGGACTCCTTCGTTCGTGTGATTGAGCAGAGCGATATCATTCCAATCCGCCTCATAGGTGATATTACCCAAACTGTCTTTGGCGTAGTATTCGGGATGACTGGTGATCCATGGATGATCCCATGCGGTGTGATTAGGTACCCAGTCGAGAATAATTACCAAGTCCAAATCATGTGCCTGCTTCACCAGTGCTTTGAAGTCTTGCATAGTGCCAAATTCAGGATTGATGGAAGTGTAATCAGCGATGGAGTAGTAGCTACCCAATGACCCTTTTCTTTGTTCTACGCCGATCGGCTGTACCGGCATGATCCAAAGCATCTCCACACCCAAATCCTTCAGTCTGGGAAGGTGCTCTGCGAATGCTTTTATGGTGCCTTCTTGTGTATACTGACGAATATTGACCTCATAAATGGTCATGCCGGCTGCACGCTCAGGAAAGGTGATAGAATCGATATTGGCCTTTGGAGTTGGCTTCTCACAAGCAGAAAACAATGTGAAAAGCGCCAGAAGGCTAAAGATTGTTATTTTGTAATTTTTCATTAGTCAATAGGGTATAGGCTGATAGCAGCTCCACCACCGGCTGCCAATTTCATGTCTAATATAGTGTTGGAAGTGACTTCTGCCTCTTTAATTTCATAGGAAGTCGGATTATCTACATAGTGACAATCTTCACCGTCGATATACATTGTGGCCTTGTACGTTTTGCCTTCCTGTAAGAAATTTAAAGCCAGTTGGAAATTTCTAGGATTTTCGTCAGTAATCGATCCTAAAAACCAATTATCAGTCTTTCGTTCTTGACGAGCAATAGTCACATAGTCACCAATTTTTCCATCAATCACACGCGTGGTTTCCCAATCCGTAGGTACTGCTTTTATGTATTCGAATGCAGGATGGCCTTCATAGTTTTGTGGCAAATCATTGGCCATCATCATAGGAGCATAGATGATTGTATAGAGAGCCAATTCTTTCCCAATCGTGGTTTTCACCTGATCGGGGCTGGTTTTAATCCTGATATCAAATACTCCGGGAGTGTAATCAAATGGACCTGAGAGCGATCGCGTAAACGGTACAGTCACTACATGGTCGGTAGGACTGCCACCCATAGCGTTGTACTCCTGTCCCTTGGCACCTTCACGCGACACCATATTTGGCCAGGTTCTTCTTTTGCCGGTGTCTTTGATCGGTTCGTGAGCTACGATCATGGTTTTGTGACGGGCACCTGTTTCTATTACACGCTGAAAATGCTGCACGAAGTATTGACCGTGATGATAAAGTCCATTGGGAAGGGTATCTCCATTTTCGACATAGCCCGTTTTCACTGCTTTCATTCCATGGTCTTCTAAGTACTGATAAGCATCTTCCAGCTGTTCATCATAGTTTTCAGTGTCTGCACCAGTTTCGTGGTGGCCGATTATATACACGCCTTTTTCGGCAGCATATTTACTGAGATAATCTAAATCATAGTCAGGGTATGGTTTGGTGAATTCGAATTTGGTGCCACCACTCATCCAGTTGCCATCCCAGCCATAGTTCCAGCCTTCTACCAGCACCCCTTTGAATCCGTTTGCTCCAGCGAAGTCGATATATTTTTTTACATTTTCTGTGTTGGCAGCGTGTTTTGGACCCTGATGCCAGGTACCGAGGTTGATAAACATTTCCCACCAAACCCCTATGTATTTACCTGGCTCGATCCATGAAGTATCTTCAATCTTGCTCGGTTCGTTTAGATTTAGAATGGCGTAGTTGGTGATGAGCTCCCCAGGTGATTCTCCCACCTGTACTGTTCTCCACGGAGTACTAAAAGGAGCTTTGAGATACGCCTTCACAGGGTTGGTCTTGCTATAGGGTACCAGGTCACATTTTAGCAATGTACCGCCGGTGTTTTTTACAACCATACTTGGGTAGTCATATAGTGCCGCTTCATGCAAGTGGTAATACAATCCATCCTTGCTCTCTATAGTAAGTGGTGTGTGTACCATATCAAATTCGCTCATTGGAGCTTTTTGATACAGATATTCGTATCGATTGCCGGCATAGGCAGGGATGGACCAGGCGTCATGATCGGCTGACATATTGAATTCTGATAGCTCGTCCATGACTTCAAACTCCGTCAATCCGACTTGCTCTGGAAACTCATATCTAAACCCGACTGCATCGTCAAACAATCGGAATATGATATTAAGCAGGATTTTGTTTTCATTGATCAATTCTACCCTCAGTTCATTATAGTTGTTTCTAATCAACCGCTGTTCGCCCCATGGCTGCTCCCATGTCTCATCGAAAGAAGTAGTCAGTGTATTACTCAGCTCAAACCCTGAGCGTAAGCTCATTTGATTTCCCAACTCGAAACCGAGCCTGGAGCTGTCCAGTACCATTTTTTCACCGTATTTAACCAGGTAGCCTGGACTACCATCGTTTAGTATGTAGAAGTCCAAAGACATTTTGCCCTCGGGCGATGTCAGATTTGCTGATCGTTGACTTGATTGATCTACAGCACAGCTCGTTAGCCCGGCTATACAAAGTAGGAGTAAGATTCTTTTCATAGTTGATTTGCATTCGTTATTTCCAATTTATTGAAAATTCGTCGTTTTTAAGTTTGAAAGTAGTAGATGGAAGGTCGGTAATTTTGAAGTCCTCATGTTTGATCGTATCAATCGGGTCGAAATTCGAAAGAGGAAAAATAAACCTGTATTCTTCTTGCTCGATAGATAATGAATTTAGTTCGTCAAGCTCAAATCCGTGAAAAAACAATTTCACTTCTTTGAAATTGCTGCTATAATTTCCTTGTACGGCACTGAAGTTTAACTTATTCTGTTGAGGGGTGTATTGTATGCTTCTCTTATAATAATGACCGCTTTCGAAGTCATATGATTCTCCATCGTCTTCATAGTATACAAATGTTTTGTCGTTTTCACCCTTGTAGAGGTGGAGCTCTAAGGTCTGATCCGGTTTCTCCTGATTACTGAAGACTTGTGATTGTGTAGGAATGATAGCCGAAGCTTGCGCAAAAACAGGCAGTTTTTCTACGGGACACTCGATCAGCGTTTCTTTGTTGCCAGTGTACTTCTGGTCAGTGAATAGGTCATACCATTCGCCTTCTGGCAGGTAGATTTTCTCGATCTCTTTTTCGCTCGATACCGGAGCGACCAGTATGGAGTCTCCAAACAAAAACTCATTTTCATAAGCTTCCTCATAGATATTTTCGTCGTGTGTATAGTTGATTGCCAGTGATCGATTCACTGGGGTGCCTGATTCGCTTGCCTCATAGAAGGTAGCGTAGATGTAAGGCATCAATCTATACCTAAGACTGATATAATTTTTTGAAATCTCTTCAGTATGCTCACCATGAGTCCAGGGTTCGCTAGACTTAGTGTTTACATTAGAATGTCCTCTAAAGAAAGGAGTGAAGGCAGCCATCGAGATCCATCTTGCAAACAAGTTTTCGGACGCATTGCCTATAAAACCACCTGCATCAAATCCCGCAAAAGGGACACCAGATAGCCCCATACTGTTGAGCATACGCATACCGAGGAGCATGTGTTCATCAGACGCCACGTTGTCCCCGGTCCATACGGCTGCATATTTTTGGATTCCGGCAAATCCGGCACGAGTCAGGTTAAATGGTCTCTTTCCAGCCAGATTTTTTCTTGCAGCCTCCCATGTACTTCGTGCCATCATCAAACCATATATGTTTCTGGCTTTTCTGGTGGTAGCCTTAGCGCCGTCAAAATCAAATTCGATAAGCTCAGGTAGTGACTGTCCCCAAGTGGCTATTTCGTTCATATCATTCCAAAACCCTTCGATTCCAACATCGCTATATGATTTGAGTTGGTTCGTCCACCATTTTCTAGCTTCCGCTTTGGTGAAATCTGGGAAATGACACCATCCTGGCCAAACTTCACCTTCATAGTTGCTGCCATCAGGATATTTAATAAAAATATCGTCTTTTATACCATCCTCGTAGGCCTTATAGCCTCCTTCCACTTTGATCCCCGGGTCACACATGACCACCACTTTGAAGCCGAGTGCTTTTAGTTTCTCGATCATAGTCTCAGGGCATGGAAACCGCTCTTTGTCCCAGGTGAATATTTTGTATTTATCCATGTAGTGGATATCCAGCACGATGACGTCTGCCGGAATTTGCTTATCACGGAAGGTTTGCGCTGTATTGAGAACTTCTGCCTCAGGATAATAGCTATATCTGCATTGCTGATAGCCCAGTGACCATTTCGGAGGAAGCGCCATTTTGCCTGTCAGACGACTGTAAGCGCCTATGATTTCATTTACATTATCATAGTGCATGAAAAAGTAATCCATGTCACCGGCATCCGCCGAAAAACTGGAAAAGCGATTATTAGAAGCACCGAAGTTGAAGTGAGTTTTGTAGGAGTTATTGAGATAGATGCCATAGGACATGTTGCTATGGATGCCCATATAGAACGGAATAGAACAATAAAGGGGATCGGTATTTTTATCATATCCAAAATGATCCGTATTCCAATTCTGATAGCCTCGGCCTTTTTTATTGAGTGGTCCTGTTTTCTCTCCAAGACCGATAAATTTTTCGTTAGGTTGTAATTTTTTGTAGGTAGTGACCTGCTCGCCGATCCATGAGGTGCCAAAGGATGCATCATCTTCATTGATGATTTCGCCACGTTCGTTTCTAAAAACGACCCGAAAAGGATATTTCATAATAGAAACCTCCACTTTACCTGTGGAAATGACGATGCTATCTTCCTTTTCCAGAAAGTCGATCGACTTTGGACTCAAGCCGCTATCAAGCGCATAATGAAAATCATCGAAATCCTTTTGGTGAGTGAGGCTCACGCGAACCATGCCCCGCTCATACACCTGTATGCGGATTTGTTCGGTTTCGGTTTTGCCGTAAAAGCCAAAGGTATCTAGTCGATAAGATAATAACGACCCTCGAACGAGTGTTCCATTGGTGGTTATATTTTTTCTCTCTTCAACAATCATAAACAGTGAGATCTTGTATAAAGAACTTGTAAGATGTTTTCCGAAGAGGACACGAAATGTTTCAAAAAGCAGTTAAATCTAGACTTATTTGACCCGTATATACAAACTTTGTAAAGCCAAAAATGTTTAATTAATCTCTAAAAAGGACATTTTTCGCAGTTTGCACTTCGTTTCAATCGTTTGCGGAAAAAACGAAAATAATTAGGGTCTCTTGGAGGATTTTCTAATAATCAGGTCAGTTTTCAGCACCTGACGGATGGGTCGGTCCCTAAGTTCCTTGTCTTTCAACTCCGCTATGAGCCGCTTGGCAGCTGCTCTTCCCATATCCACACCTGGCTGCGATACTGTAGTGAGTTGTGGCTCAATCAGCGAGGAAAATTGCCAGTTGCTAAACCCTACAATAGCAATATCCTTTGGAATCTCTAAGCCTGCTTCTTTTATCGCCCGCATCGCACCGTAGGCTGCTGTATCATTGGTGCAGAAGACCGCATCAGGTGGGGTAGGCAAATCTAGTAGACGTTGCATGGCATGAAACCCCTCTTCTAGCGTGCCTCTGAAGCAAGGAAGAATGTAGTCAGGATTGATCACCATCTCGTTTTTCTTTAAAGTATCCTCATACCCTCGTTTTCTTTCAGCACCAATAGTCAGATTATCCGGCCCTGCCAGGTGCGCGATACGCTGGCTCTTTTGGTTGATAAGATGTTGTGTGGCCATGGCAGCTCCTTCATAGTCATCTACCACTACCTTACTTACCTTTAGCTCCTCTGTCTCTCTATCAAACAGTACCAACGGTATCTTTTGAGAGACTTCATGAAAGTGATCGAAATTCTGAGTTTCTTTAGAAAAAGATACGATCAATCCATCGATACGCTGATTCAAGAGTGCTTTTGTGTCTTTTACCTCCCTCTCGTAAGACTCACTGGTCTGGCAAAACATGACCGTGTAGCCCGCTTTATAGGCCACTTCCTCGATTCCAGAGATGACGGTGGAGAAGAAAAAATGTACGATTTCCGGTATGATGACGCCAATCGTATTAGTTTTTTGACTTCTCAGGTTTTGTGCGACCACGTTTGGCTCATAGTTGAGCTGTTTAGCCAGGTCGTTCACTTCTTTTTTAGTTTCAGGACTGATGTCTGGGTGGTCGTTCAACGCACGAGAAACAGTAGACGGAGATACACCCAGTGCTTTGGCGAGATCCTTAATCGTTACTTGACTGCTTTTCATTGCGTTATTTTTTATCTTTGAAGCTTACTTTGTTGTCCTATCTAAGCTGTTTTTAAGGGAATTAATGCCGCTAAAGCCATGTTGATAGTTTTGAGTTCATCATGGTGCCAGATTACTATTGGGTGATAAACCTAATGTATAATATTTCAATTCCCAATTAGCTCGAACCAAACTAATGATTCTTTGCTATAAATAGCGGCAATTCGGCTTTGAGATATTTCAAGTCAAAGAATTAGAATTTTATAGTAATAGTACAATTATTGATATTGCTCAATTTACCAAAAAGTGTCCTATTTGTAAAAATAAGAACCTAAAGGGTATTGAAAAATTTATTAAAAAAAAATGTATTCCGAAATCGTTTGCGGAATCGTTTGCATGCGGAAACGCATGAAAAAAACTGCGAATAGGAGTTGTATTATATGTTTTTAGAGTTATTATTGAATATGCAAGAACGACGAAAAGTTGATGAAAACTTAATACTACGAGGGAGTAGTGGACTTCAGAATTGTTTTTGCAAGAAGTTAACATTAATTAATTATTAGCGCTTGAATTAGATGTTTTTTTCGGAGAGGACGAGATGTTCAGAAAGCAAATCTTAGAAAAATACAATTAACAAAATTCGCAATTAATTAAAACACTATGAAAAACTATTACCAGTTAGTTTTCAGATGGCTGTTAGGAATGGGGATGATATTCTTTATTTCGATCTCAAGTGCTTTCGCACAGAGCAGCGTTGTATCTGGAACGATTAGAGACGCTGAATCCGGTGAGGGAATCCCCGGTGTGAACATCGTCGCGAAAGGTACCTCCAAAGGTGCAGTGACCGACATTGATGGGAATTACAGTGTAGAAGTAGATCAAAACGCTGTTTTGGTAATATCTTATGTGGGTTACAAATCTCAGGAAGTAAACGTTGGAACACGTACTACAGTAGATGTTGAGCTTGGATATGATATTTCTCAACTTGGAGAAATTGTCGTCATTGGATACGGTGAAGTAGATAGAGGAGATGTTACAGGATCTGTAATAGCGGTAAGTTCTGATGATTTTAATCAAGGCGCCATTTCAACGCCGCAGGAGTTGTTGATAGGAAAAGTACCCGGAGTAGTAATCACCTCACAAGGCGGTGCTGCAGGTACAGGATCACAGATTCGAATTAGAGGAGGTTCTTCATTGAGAGCCAATAATGATCCGTTGATTGTCATCGATGGAATGCCACTCGAAAGTAGAGGTATATCCGGTATGGCTAACCCATTATCAACGATCAATCCGAATGATATTGAGACTTTCACAGTGCTGAAAGATGCATCGGCAACTGCTATTTATGGATCAAGAGCTTCTAATGGTGTGATTCTTATCACCACTAAGCAAGGCTCATTGGACAAAATGCAGATCACGTACAATGGTAACGTATCAGTAGGTGTACCTGTAAAAACTCATGATGTATTCACAGGAGATGAGTATAGAGCGATGGTAGCAGACAGAGTGGCTTCAGGCGATTTAGATGATAACGCTTTAGTTAATCTTGGCACGGCCAACACAGACTGGCAAGATGAAATTTATCAAAATGCAGTTTCTACAGATCACAACGTAAGTGTAAGCGGCAATCTAAAAGGAGTGCCTATGAGAGGTTCCGTAGGATACACCGATCAAAGCGGTATTTTGAAGAAAAATAGCATGCAGAGAACCAGTTTCACTTTAAGTGCAAACCCATCTCTACTAAATGGTGATTTGAAAATAGGGTTGAACGCTAAAGGATCATTGATTGAAAATGACTTCTCAAATTCTGACGCCATAGGATCAGCAGTATCATTCGATCCGACGCAGCAGATAAGAAATGGCAACAGCCGATACGGTGGATATTTTGCCTGGACTAATCACGACCCATCGTTAGTTATGGATCCAGAAGAAGCGCCAATCAATATCGCTACGCACAATCCGATAGCACAGCTGAACTACAGAGACAACACCTCTTCAGCTCAGCGGTATATCCTTGGTGGTAAATTTGACTATTCTCTGCCATTCGTAGATGGATTGAAAGCCACCTTGAATTTGGGTATGGACTACTACAACTCAAAAGGAGACGATGTAGTCAATCCTCTGGCTTCCTGGTCGGAAAGAGAGCCTGCTCAAAATATAAAATTCTATGAGGAGACTAGAAAAAACAATCTGCTGGACTTCTACTTGAACTACAACAAAACTTTTGGTGGAGATCATGATTTAGACCTGACAGGTGGCTACTCTTATCAGCACTTCCACGTGACCAAGCGCGACGAAAACAGATCTTGGGTAGAAACTGATGCTGGAGCTGATACCGTGACTGCAAAGAGAGAATACTATCTGCTTTCATTCTTTGGAAGAGCCAATTATACGCTGAAAGATAAATATCTCTTGACCGCCACACTTAGAAACGATAGATCTTCCAGATTTAGCGAGGACAACAGATCAGGTTTTTTCCCTGCTGTAGCTGTAGCTTGGAAAATCAACGAAGAATCTTTCCTACAAGGCGTCGATGTACTGACAGAGCTTAAATTGAGAGCTGGATGGGGACAAACAGGACAGCAGGATATCGGAGATGATAACAAGACATTCTATCCGTACATTGCATCTTATACTGGAAGTAACCAAGGCGCCTATTATCAGTTTGGGAATAATTTTTACGCAACACAAAGACCTGATCCATACGATGTAAGTATTAAGTGGGAAACCACAACGACTCAAAACATCGGATTGGATTTCGGATTTCTAAGCGGAAGATTCACTGGATCCGTCGATTTCTATAAAAGAGTAACAGAAGACTTGATCAATGAAGTTCCGATCGCAGCTGGATCAAACTTCTCCAACTTTCTTACTACCAACGTAGGAACTTTGGAGAACAAAGGAATAGAAGTAGCCTTGACAGCAGCAATTATTTCTACTCCAGATCTCACATGGGAAGTATCAGGAAATCTGACTTACAATCAAAATGAGATCACTAAGTTGACCTTAATAGATGACCCTACATATCCAGGGTACAACACGGGTGAAATTGATGGAGGTGTCGGAAACAGAGTACAGATCAATAGCGTAGGCCAGTCAACAAACACCTTCTATCTATTTAGCCAGGTCTATGATCAAAATGGCTTGCCTATCGAAGGGCTTTATGTGGACAAAACTGGAAACGGTGGAGTCGTATCAGGAGACGAGTTGAACAAGTATTACCTTGGAAACCCCGCACCTAAATATTTGATCGGGCTGTCCTCTAGAGTGAACTACAAAGGATTCGATTTCTCCTTCTCAGGAAGAATGAGCTTGGGTAACTATGTGTACAACAACAATGCATCTAGTAAGGCACTTTATCAAAACCTGTACAATCAGGCCGGATATACCGCCAACATTTTGACAGCAGTCGAAGATACTCAGTTTACAACTGCACAATATTGGTCAGATTTTTATCTTGAAGATGCCTCATTCTTTAGAATGGACAACATCTCTGTAGGATACAGCTTTGATAAAATCTTTACAGATCAATTGAGAGGAAGAGTCTCATTCACAGTTCAGAACGCATTTGTAATCACAGATTACACCGGGCTGGACCCAGAGATTAGCAGCGGATCAAGATTAGGCCCGAATGTCGGAATTGATAACTCCGTATACCCAAGACCACGAACATATATGTTGGGTGTAAATCTTAATTTCTAATAGAAATTCTAAAAGTAGAAAACATGAAAAAGATTAATATAACATACTTAATGATGCTCGTGGCGACTGTAATATTTTCGTCATGCATCGGCGACTTGGATGTAGAACCAATAGATCCAAATGTAAGTACGTCAAACAATGTGTTTAAAAATGAGCAGGCTTACAAAGAAGCATTGGCTAAAATATATGCCAGCTATGCGATCAGTGGCCAGGATGGAAACGGTGGGGGTAACCCCGACATTGCAGGGATCGACGAAAACTTCGGTAACTATCTACGTCAATATTGGGGACTACAGCAGCTCTCTACAGACGAAGCTATTATTGCTTGGGATGATGCGACCATCAAAAACTTCCATTGGCAGACTTGGGCACCCAACGATGTATTCATCGCTGCCCTGTATTCTAGAATTTTTTATTCTATCACAATTGCCAATGAGTTTATTAGAAACGTAGACGCAGCCATAGCGGATGGTGCCTCAGGTGAGTTCCTTACAGACTTGAGAGCATACAGAGCTGAAGCAAGGTTCCTTAGAGCCTTTTCATACTGGCATGCAATAGACATGTTTGGCAATGTGCCCTTTGTCACTGAAGAGGACCTGCCAGGTGCTTTTTTTCCAGAAAGAATCACCAGAAGCGACCTTTTCGATTACATAGAAACAGAATTGCTTGACATGGAGTCTTCACTAGTTGCAGCTGGCGCTAACGAATACGCAAGAGCGGATAGAGGAGCAGCATGGATGCTTTTGGCGAAGTTGTATCTCAATGCCGAGGTATATACAGGTACAGAGAGATATACTGACGCACTTACTTATATCAATGAAGTGATAGGCGCGTCTTATATCCTTGATCCTACTTATGAAAATGTATTCAGGGCAGACAACAATCTCAGCTCAGAAATCATCTTTCCTTTGGCATTCGACGGTATCAATACTCAGCAGTATGGCGGGATGACCTTTCTACTACATGCATCCAACGGTGGTGGTATGCCACTCAATGGAATAGATGGTGGATGGGGCGGTATCCGCGGAATCAAAGATTTGGCTTCGAAATTTGGCGCTTCAGCTAGTGATTTCTCATCTGCAGATCCAGAGTATTCTACAATCAGTGATACAAGAGGTATGTTCTACTTCGATCCAAGTAGTTGGGAGTGGGACATCACCAATATCGGTACGTTCACAGAAGGTGTAGGCGTTACGAAGTTTAAGAACATCAGCTCCGACGGAAGTGCAGCACCAAATGCGCACCCAACTTTTGTGAGCACAGATTTTCCTGTATTCAGACTTGGAGACGCTTATTTGATGTATGCAGAGGCCGTTCTCAGAGGAGGTAATGGTGGTACAGTATCTACCGCTTTGGGATATATCAACGACCTGCGCGAAAGAGCATATGGTGACACATCGGGCAATATTGCCAGTGGTGATTTGACTTTGAATTTCATATTGGAAGAGAGAGGAAGAGAGCTATACTGGGAAGGCCACAGAAGAACTGACCTCATTAGATTTGGACAGTTTACTAATGGAAGTATGGTTTGGGAATGGAAAGGAAATGTGCAGGCTGGATCTTCTACGGAAGGATTCAGAGACCTGTACCCAATTCCAACGAACGATTTGAATGCAAATCCAAATCTTGAGCAAAACGATGGTTACACCAATTAAGAACTAAGCTGGAGAAGCTCGCTGTTGGCGAGCCTACTCTCCGGTTTCTCTTAAATAAAATATTAAGACATGAAAAAAATAACATATTTATATATTCTGGTGGTAGCCGTACTATTTAGCGCTTGCGAAGAAGAAGCGGAAAAAGTGACTATCAGCAGCGATCCTTCAGCACCAGCTTTGACTAGCCCCGGTACTGATGGGATGGAATTTGAAAAAGATGATGCCGCCGGTACTATTGATTATACCTGGGATGAGGCTGATTTTGGATTTGATGCCTCAGTTACATACGTCGTACAAATTGCGATGGATGATACTTTTACCGGAGCGGCAGATATAGCGACGTCGCAAGAGTCTACTGGCTCTGCAGTAGTAGCTGATGTAAATGCCGTACTCTTGGCATGGGGACTGACTATAGATGAGTCAGCCACTATCAAAGGCCGTGTTTATGCAACAGTAAGTGCTGATGTAGATACCGTATTCTCTGAAATATCTGATTTTACGGTGACTCCATATGAGACACTCATCGACTATCCTATGGCCTATGTGCCGGGTGCATATCAGGGCTGGAGTCCTGGTGCAGATGACGGTAGATTGTATTCTTACAACTTCAACTCAGTATATCAAGGAGTAATCAGAATCATAGACGGTGCAGCAGGTGATCCGGCAGCTAATACGGAGTTTAAAATCACTCCCGAGGCCAACTGGGACAATGCCTGGGGTGGATCACTTACAGCTGACGGTACAGACTACGCAGGTACGCTCGACGCAGCTGGAGGCAATTTTAGCGTTGTTCCCGGAGTATACGAGTTTATCGTAGATGTAAATGCCCTTACCATCTCAATGGAGAAAACAGACGACTGGGGTATCATCGGAGATAGCACACCTGATGGCTGGGATGGTGATACGGACATGACTTACAACGGACAGCGTCAGGTATGGGAAATTACTACAGACCTTACAGCAGGCGAATTTAAGTTCCGTGCAAATGATGCTTGGGATTTGAACTTGGGCGACACTGGCGCCGATGGAACTTTGGAAGGTGGAGGAGATAATATTGCCGTTGCCGCTGGCAACTACACCATCCGTCTTGATGTAGTCAATAGCACTTATCAACTCATTGCAAACTAAGCTTTAAGCTTCTTGTAAATAAAATAGAAGACCATCCACCGAGAATAACACGGTGGATGGTTTATTCTCATTCCCGCCATGAATGATCATGGAGAAGGGGAGCCTATATCCAAATTGAACTAATCCGCATGAATAAACTAATCCTATTCTTTTTTCTCCTCTCCAACTTTGCAATGGCTCAGGTCACCACTGACCCAGTATTCCCGCTGGCTGATCAGGAGGTAGAAATCACGGTCGACGTCACAGATACTCCCTTAGAAGACTATACGGATGATATTTGGATTTGGACCTGGGTGGATAGAGCCGCAGGTGATATAGACGCACCTACCAATGTCAATCCAGCTACAGCAAATCAAAGTGCCGCACTGATGACACGCTCAGAAAGCGACGACAATATCTACACCATTACATTTACCCCAACAGACTTCTTCGACCTGGAAGCTGATGAAATAGAAAAAATTGGTCTGCTGCTAAAAGGCCAGTCCTGGGACGACGGTCAGACACCTGACTACGATTTTGACGTCCTGTCAAATGAATTCGCTATTAGCGTCACCAGCCCAACTTCTTTTCCCATCCTTGTGGATGCCGGAGAATCAATAGAGTTGGCAGTGGCTACCTCCGAAAGTGCAAGTATATCCTTGAGCGTAGATGGCGAAGAAGTGGCCAGCGAAACCAACGCCACTAGCCTGGAATACACACTGACAGCTGCGGACGATGGTATTCATGATATAGAATTCGCGGCCAGTACATCCGATGATGAGGCCAGCGAAGCTTTTACCTATACAGTCAGAACAGCCACCGTTGAAGCCGCGAGGCCGGCTGGGGTAGTAGATGGTATCAACTATCAGAATGATGATACCCAGGTGGTTCTTTCGCTACTCGCTCCAGAAAAATCAACCGTATATGTAGTAGGTGACTTTACCGATTGGAAAATAGATCCGGACTTCCAGATGAGCAAAGACGGCGAGCACTTCTGGCTAGAAATAAATGACCTGACGAGAGGCAAAGAATACGCATACCAATATTTGGTAGATGAACAGATTTGGATTGCGGACCCTCATGCCGATAAAATCCTTGATACTGATGATAAATGGATCCCTGAATCTACCTACCCAGACCTGATGGAATACCCTGAAGGTGCTGCTCATGCCAATTGGTATCACAATAGAGCCTCAGTGTTACAAACCAACCAAACACCTTTCGAATGGCAAAATTCATCATTTGAAAAACCAGAAAAAGAAGATTTGATCATCTACGAACTGCTGGTGAGAGATTTTCTAGGTGAGGAAAATATGAATTATCAAGCCCTGATTGATACACTGGACTATATCAGTGGACTAGGGGTCAACGCCATTGAGCTCATGCCTATCATGGAGTTTAACGGGAATGACAGCTGGGGCTACAACCCAACATTCATGTTTGCGGTAGACAAAGCCTATGGTACCAAAAACGATCTCAAAGAATTCATAGATGCTGCCCACGGTAAAGGCATGGCGGTGATACTTGACATGGTTATGAATCAAAACGACATCCCTTCACCTTATGCACAAATGTATTTTGATTTTGATGATTTCAAACCTACAGAAGACAACCCCTGGTTCAATGTGGAAGCCAAGCACCCGTTCAATGTATTCTCCGATATCAATCACGAAAGCGAGTACACCCAAAACTGGCTCGACTCCATCAATCACTACTGGCTCAACGAGTTCAAATTTGATGGCTATCGATTCGATTTATCAAAAGGATTTACACAAGTAGATGCTGGAGGAAGTGTAAGTGGATGGGGTAAAAAAGATGAGTCCAGAATCACCCTGCTCAAAAGAATGGCAGACGCCATCTGGGAACATACGCCGGACGCTTACGTGATATTAGAGCACTTTGCAGATAACGATGAAGAGATAGAATTGTCCGACTACGGGATGATGTTGTGGGGCAATATACATCACGACTACGGTGAAGCCGCTCTGGGCAATGCCGATGGTAAATCTATCGAATGGGGCTATTTCGACGAGCGCGGCTGGACCAACAATTACTTGATTTCCTATATGGAAAGCCATGATGAAGAGAGACATATGTTTAGTCTCCTGAAAGATGGTGTAGAAGCTGGTGTCTACAGGGTGCGGGAATTTGGCAACGCCCTGGATCGATTAAAACTATCAGCCGCTTTCTTTTTTACTATACCCGGACCCAAGATGTTTTGGCAATGGGGCGAATTTGGCTACGATATCTCCATCGATGAGAATGGACGTACCGGCCGTAAACCGGCGAAATGGGAATATTTGGAAGACACCCAAAGGAGAGGCTTGTATCTGACGTACAAAGAGCTAATCAAATTAAGAAACGAATACGATGTCTTTACAAAAGGTGACTTTAGCTGGAACCCGGAAGGCGTACACAAGACCATTCACCTCTCCAACTCAGACACGAGTGTGGTCGTGATTGGAAATTTTGACGTACAGGAAGGCGACATCGACCCTGATTTTCAACACACAGGCACATGGTTTGATTTCATCACAGGAGAAGAGATAGAGGTGACTGATGTCAATGCTGATTTGGCACTGGCACCAGGCGAGTATCACATTTTTACCGATCAGAAGCTTCACACCCCGGTAGAAGGGATAGTCACTGGTTTCGGGTCTGACCTACAGGCAAATACACTACTTTTTTCACCTAATCCCGCTAGTGATCACATTCGTATAAATTTGAACGAGGCTTTCCGGAAATCTGAAACCCCCTGGTCGATAGTCAACGTGTTGGGACAGGAAGTTTTATATGGTACAATGCTACAATCCGATGTGAGCCTGGATATATCTAAGCTGCCAGTCGGCGTATACACGTTTAGGACACAAGGTCAAAATCGATTGATTTCAAGAAAATTTATAAAAAACTAAATCTTAGAGTATAAACTAGTGCTATGAAACTTCAAATAATCGTAATTGTATTTTTATTGGCCCTCTCCGGGTGTACCGAAGGCCAGCAGGACCAACAAGCGGAAGCTATGAATCAACCAATAGAATGGAACAAAATGGTGTTCTATGAAATATTTGTACAGTCATTTGCTGACTCAAATGGGGATGGCATTGGTGATATCAATGGGATGAGTGCTAAGCTGGATTACCTAAGCGACTTGGGAGTGGATGCTATTTGGTTGATGCCGATGTCGCCTTCTCCGAGCTATCACAAGTACGACGTCACAGACTACACTGGTATACACCCTGATTATGGCACCATGGAAGATTTCAAGGCTTTCGTAGAGGCTGCACATAAAAAGGACATCAGAATCATCGTTGATTTTGTGATTAATCATAGTGGGTATGATCACCCATGGTTTCAAGACGCACTGCAAGGCAAATCCGCCAAGTATAGAGATTATTATGTATGGGCAGACAAAGACTCCATAGTCGAGCAGATTGCTAAGAAAGAAACTTCATTCGACTCTGATAACATCCGTCAGTGGCATCCAGTGGAAGGAGATACAACCGAGGAGCACTACTATGGTTTTTTTTATGGAGGAATGCCTGATTTGAATTATGACAATCCAGTAGTCAGGCAAGAGGTCTATCAGGCAGGAAGATACTGGTTGGAAGACGTCGGAGTAGATGGATTCAGACTGGATGCAGCAAAGCACATCTATCCCGATGATAGAGCAGAAGATAGTCACGCTTTTTGGAGAGAATTCAAGGCAGAAATGGAGCAGGTGAATGCCAATGTCTACCTCATCGGTGAAGTCTGGGCGGATGCCGCTACCGCTTCCCCATACGCAGCTGGATTTACTTCATTATTCAATTTTGACCGTGCATTCAGCATATTAGAATCAATAAATAATGGTAGAGTGGTGGCAGCCAATATCAAAGGTCATGGATATCAAATCGACTCTTCCGCCAATATGGCTGATGTAATCAATACCTCTTTGCCCTGGTTTAAGAAATATAATCCGGAGTTTGTAGAAGCGAGCTTTTTGAGCAACCATGATCAAAACCGTGTAGCATCAGTATTGGGTAATGATCCAGCTAAGGTCAAACTGGCCGCAGCCATGCTATTCACCTTGCCTGGGACACCATACGTCTACTATGGTGAGGAGATTGGAATGCTGGGCATGAAGCCGGATGAAAACATAAGAGAACCCATGCCATGGGACAATCTGGCTGAAGATGCGGCTAGAGCAACTTGGATGGAGCCGGCGTACACGACTGACAAATCTGTAAAACCAGCTAAACTTCAAGCCTCAGATCCAACTTCTGTGCTATACCTATACAAGCAATTAATTGCCCTGAAAAAAGAGCCAGTATTCACCGAAGGAGACATCCAACATTTGGATTTTGGTAATTCCGGTATTGTGGCCTTTACAAGAAATATTGAAGGAGAATCTGTAGCAGTGATTCATAATTTATCTGCTAAGTCACAGCAGCTGGATGCCACATTGGTAGAAGACTATCAGATCGAACATTGGGTGTCTACCTCTATTGACAGGAGTGATGAGGTACTTACGGTTCCAGCCAGAGGAAGTGTAGTCTTCAGAAAATAACAAAGATCAGTTTTGGGTTACAGAGGGGTGCCGGGGGGCACTCCTCTTTTTTTTCGCTTGCGCTAAACTGCCTTGAGAATGACGATAAACGTAGTGCCCTGATCTGGGGCAGACTTCCACTCCAGCCGTCCCCCAAGCAATTCTGTATATTTAGCTACAATAGATAGTCCCAATCCGGTGGATCTTTCTCCTCCTGTAGGCTTAGCACTTAGCCGTTGGAACTTTTTAAACATGCGTTTTTGGTCCTCTTCAGACAATCCGGGACCTCCATCGGTGAAGTTAATATGATGAAAACCGTCATGCGTTTCTACGCGTATCCAAATCGCTTCACCTAATGGAGAGAATTTGATCGCATTTGAGAGGAGATTTTCAAATACATGAAATAGATATTGGTCCAAACCAAAGACCTTCTGGTCATCTTCGGTATGTAGCGCTATGGTGATCTTTTTGTCATGAGCTTGCTGATGATAATTGCTCAAGACACGATTTAGCACCTCAGTGAGATCTATTTCTCTAAAATCCTCAGTGCTTTGTGATTCAATCCGTTCCACGTCCAGAATCCTGGTCACCATCTTGTTGAGACGCCTCGACTCAGAGGTGATATGTTCAATGGTACCAATCTGATCTTTGGTCAGGTTTTCGTCCATTTTGAGTAGCCCTGCAAGCCCTATAATATTATTGATAGGCGCACGCAAATCATGTGAAAGGATATTGATAAAATTGTTTTTCTCCTCGTCCAGATCGAGTAGTTCATTGTTTCTTTTGCTTAGCAACTCATTCTGATTCTCTATCATGTTGCGATGCGCAGTCAAAATTTCATTCGCCTTCGACTTCACCCTATTTCTATTGAATAGCGCAAAAGCGAAAATCAGGATCACGACGACGCAGGCGATCAGCATATTGGTGATATAAGCCTGCCGTTGTACCTGTTTGGATTGTTCGTATAATTCCTTATCTACCAGCTCCTTTTCTTTAAGCAAGAGCACAATTTCTTCGTTTTCACCCTCTGAGATACTTTCTATCAAGTCATAAACATCGTTGCCCAGATATTTTTGAATCCCTTTGTTTCTTAAGATTTGATAATCAGAACTGGCCAGATATTCATTGATAGGAATGGCCCAATCGCTTCCTTTTTCGAAAATTACACAGAATCCAATACCTTTGACCGGAAGAATGGGTTGCCTTTTGATATCCAAATTTTGATTCAGTGCGATGAGGTAGTTGGGAAGATCCATGTAGCCAAATCGATCAGGTTGCTCCAGAATACCCTCTAGTATTTCGTTGCTTGACTGCTTGTAGATTACATTGAAGTCAACGTCGTATTTGTCCTTGATATTTGTCAGATACTGATCATAAGTAGTTTCGCTCACCGACACCGCCGTATAGCTTGGAAACGACTCCTTAAACTCATCAATCGAATTTACAGTAGGGATAGACTTGTTGGATACCAGAACCTGGATATCAGGAAAATAGGGATTTGAAAAGCCAACTTCTTCCTCACGGTTGGCCGTACGAGAGATAATATCAAGGCCCAGATCACCGGCATTTGGATTGTCTTTGATAAGACCAAACACATATTTAAAGCTTTCTTGAGACTGCCAGTCGAGATTGAGTTTGATCCCGTATTTATTCCACAGGTAGTATTTGAACCCGACCATCATTTCATACTCCAGCCCACGCAACGACCCATCGGCTTCGCGGATCAGAAACGGTTCCGTGCTGCGATAATATATGGTCACAGTACCTTCTTTATTCTTCTGCAGCTCGGCCCAGGTCAAATCAGACCCAATACAGGTAGAAGTAATCAAAAAGTACATCAGAGCAAAGAAAATGCTTCTAATTATCCTCACGTGCCAAAGATACTTATTCTTCTAAGAGCAAAAATTATTGCTAGATAATTAATTGACAGATTAGGAAAATCTCAAAGAAAGAGTAGATATTTTGCAAAATTTAAATAATTGGAGATTCACATATTATTTTTGTAGATTTAAACCGTAGTATACTATAAGCCGTAGTATTCGGTTGGCAGCTATATGGAAGAGAATACAAATGAAATATTAGGTGCCTTCGACGAATGGAAGGAGGAAAAATCTACCCAGGGTGACATGATTGATGATGTAAAGAAAGGAAAAGAGGTTGAAGCGAAAAATGTAAATAGCTTTGATCTGTATAACAAAATCTACAATGAGAATGTACTCCTCATGTACAAGGGAGCTATTACCTTTGATTTGGTGACATCTGTGATTGAGACCTTGGACAGAAAGGTGAATATGACAGAATCTGACAAAAAAGTTCAGAAGTTGTTTTATAGTGCAGCAGTGGAATGTGTTCACAATTTGTACCATCATATGGATGAGGTAAAAGGACACTTCAAAGAAATCTCCGAACATGATGCCAAATCAGGCCTGATCACGGTGATAGCCAAAGAGAAGTTTTATAACATCATTACTGGCAACTTTATCCCCACAAAGCATACCTACGACCTGAAAGATAAAATAGAAGAGGTGAACAATACCGATAAAGACGGATTGAGAGCTTTATATAAAGAAACTTTAAGTAATGGTGAGTTCTCCGAAAAGGGAACAGCCGGATTAGGACTCATACAATTGGCTCGCAAGACAGGCGAGAGACTCAACTACAAGTTTGACAAGGTAAATAGTGAGTATTCTTATTTCACATTCCAGATTAAGATTAATAGAGTTTAAAGCGCTCTAGCCTCCTTAAAAAATATTGAATCCGGCGCTAGCCGGATTTTTCATTTACACCAGTATTATCCAGTATTTGTACCGAGGAAATACATTTCAGGCTTGAATATTCACTCAGCCAGGCGAGTAGATATTTCTGCCTGAGCTTCTAATGTTCGGTGAACCGGGCAAAGGTTGGCGATTTCCAGCATACGGTTTTTTTGCTCAGCAGTCAAATCTCCTTCAACCGTAATGACTCGCTCAAAAACATCCACCTTTTGTCCTTTTTCATCGCAGCTGGCACAATCTGTCCTGTATTCGCGACCAAAGTCTACGCGTACGCGTATTCTTGATACCTCAAGTTTTTTTCTGTTCGCATAAAGCCTCAGCGTAATAGAGGTGCAGCTAGCAAGGGCGCCAGACAGCAGATCATAAGGTGTCGGTCCTTTATTCTGCCCACCAATTTCTATGGGTTCATCCACCAAACCCATATGTCCTTCAGTGTTCAACTGAGTGGTTAATTCATTTTTGGTAATCGCTACTGCATAAGTGCCCATTTGAATCTTTTTTATATAAATATAAGCATATCATAAATCTTACACATTTGAAAACCCAATTGTTAGGATCTAATCAGCAGGTGATAGTATGAGGCAGACTTAGCTGTTTTCCTTAAGGTAATTAATGAATGCGCCAGGAGAGTTTAAATAAATGGCTTGGTCCTTGAATTGCTCTGGGTCCAGCAGGTGGGTATTTCCAGAATAGAGTAATTTGATCCCAACGTCATCCAAAAGCACTTTCAGAGTCTTCTCAAATTTGGAGTTTCGCGGAGAAACCATCATGGAAAACATAAAATTGGGTTTCAACTGTTCTGTGACTAATTTGATATTTTCTGACGGCACGTTCTGTCCAAGATAGTAAGTACGCCAGCCGATTTCTTTGGCTATATAGTTGGCCAATAACAGCCCGATCTCGTGATCCTCGCCGTCCAGGAGATAGAGGAGGAGACTGGGAGCGTCCGATGCAGGTTGAGGCAAGGCATCCGTAGCAGCTATCAGCTTCTGACGAATCAAACTAGAAATGAAATGCTCCTGAGCAGGCATGGCCTTGTTCGTGCCCCACAAGACGCCAACATGATTAAGAAAAGGGTAGATAAGTGAAACAAAAGTATTGAGCAGTCCTTTTCTTGTTAGGTGAGCATTATATAACTCACTAAACTTTTGCTCGTCCATGTCTATCATGCAAAGCGTAAGCGCACTGATATCTTCCTGTATATCCGCCTGAGGCTGAAGTAGAATGTCGCTGACATGTTCATGAATTTCAGCGTCTTTCATGGCTACCACCTTGGAGATCTTGAACTTGTTGCGAAGAAGAACACCAACGTTTATTAGCTTTTTTAACTGCTCGTCAGAATAGTAGCGAATATTTGTTGCTGTTCGAAAAGGTTCTACGAAATCAAATCTTCGCTCCCATACACGCAAGGAATGAGCCGAAATACCAGTGATTGCCTCCACTTGCGCTACTGAATATGTGATCATGTCTAATTATTTGAAAATAAATATGGACAAAAATCTTCTATTAAATGAAAATTGGGAGTATTTCTGTCATTTTAAGTAATAATGTCTAATAAAATCACAAAAAAGTTAAACAAAATATATCTCATGGCGTATAAGTGTCTAACTAAAACATAAAAAATTTAGACATGAAAAATTTCACCTTCTTATTTTTATTCCTTGTACCGTTGTTTTTCATAAGTTGTGATGACGACGATGATACTAATGAATCTACACAAGACATTGTAGAGTTGGCTCAAGCCAATGGATTTACCTCATTGGCTACTGCACTTACACAAGTGGATCTGATCAGCACACTTCAGAGCGATGGACCATTTACAGTATTTGCTCCTACAAACGAAGCATTCGCTGATCTTCTGGAAGCAGTAGGACAGACGAGCATTGAAGATGTACCAGACGACGTACTTACTGATATCTTATTATATCATGTGGTGGCCGGAAGTTCTATTTCTTCTACAGAAATATCCGCAGGTACTGCTGAGACCGCCGAAGGGTCCGACATTACTATAGCTGTCGGCACAGATGGAATCACTATCAATAGTGCCAATGTAGTGGAGCCATTTGACGTGGTAGCCTCCAACGGTATTATACATACGATAGATGCTGTACTGGTGCCAGATTCGCACGTTCAGTTTGTAAATACAGTTTTAGAACCAGCGTATTTCAATAAAAGCTTTTCTACATTGATAGAAGCCGCCATAAAAGCAGACGCGGTCGGCACTCTATTGAATACCGCTAATCTGACCATATTCGCTCCAACTAACGATGCTTTTACTGCTTCAGGAGTAGTAGTTGCCGATACAGATGCAGCAGATTTACTGGATGTATTGACTTATCACGTGATCACATCTAAGGTACTGAGTGCAGATATTCCTGCCAGCGCAGCAACCCTCAACGGTGAAAACATCTACTTCTCATTAGTAGATGCAGGCAACTTCATCAATGGAGACATAGAAATATCCAATGTAGATATTGAATCAGGATCAGGTGTGGTCCATGTGATTGATAAGGTATTGATTCCTGAAGAAGGCACAGTGGTAGATGTAGCTGTCGCTCTATCTGAAGACGGCGAATTTACTTCACTAGTAGCAGCCCTGACACGTACAGCAGACGAAGGTACTGCAGATCAGAATCTGATCACAGTACTAAGCGGAGATGGCCCATTCACAGTATTTGCTCCTACAGATGCAGCTTTCACTGCCTTGCTGGATAGCAATGATGATTGGACTACTTTAAGTGATATTCCGCTTGAGACTCTGATAGCTGTTCTACAATATCATGTAGTATCCGGAAGGGTTTATGACAAAGATTTGGCTGGAGCGTTGGATGCCAATAATGGAGTCACAACAGTAGAGGGGAGTGACCTGACCTTCAATCTCACTGATCTGACCATCAATACTGATGTAAACATCTCAGCAGTAAATACACATGCAGCCAATGGCGTGATCCATGTGATCGATGCAGTATTGGTTCCATAAAATATTCGTAGTAGGTTGTTGGTAAGAGTGAAATCGGGGAATTAATATTCCCCGATTTCTATTTTTTTAAGAGCATTTTTAAATTAATAACTATGTTTTCAATATTTAAAGGAAAATCAGAAGCAGAAAAGCTTCAATCCAAATACGAAAAACTCATGTCCGAGTCTCATAAGCTTTCTCAAGTCAATCGAGCATTGAGTGACGAAAAGTTTGCGCAAGCACAGGCCATATTAGAACAAATCCTAAAGCAATAGAACTATGGCGTTTTATCAATATAAGAAAGTACAAGTGGTCGAGGCATCACTAGATGAAGTTTGGGATTTTATCTCTTCACCAGCCAACCTCAAAAAAATCACTCCCGAGCACATGGGATTTGATATCACCTCGGATAATGCAAACCAAAAGATGTACGAGGGTATGATTATCTCATACAAAGTGAGTCCGATACCAGGCTTTAGAACTGACTGGGTCACGGAAATCACCCATGTCAAAGACCGGGAATTTTTTGTGGATGAGCAGCGCATTGGACCGTACGTCATGTGGCATCACCAGCATATGTTGGAAGCGCTCGGCAGCTCGGTAGTGATGAAAGATATCATCACTTATCAACCACCCTTAGGGTTTTTAGGCGCGATAGCGAATTCGCTGTATATTAGACGGCAGCTCAATAATATATTCGAATATAGAAAGGTAGCTGTTGAAAAATATTTTGCTAAGGACACCGAGAGCTATATGACATTAGCCTAAAGGTATAATGCACAACATACAATATGAAAATTCTTCTGACCGGCGCCACCGGATATATAGGTAAGCGACTGCTTCTCGAATTGATCAGAACAGGTCATGAGGTCATATGCTGTGTAAGAGATAAAAACCGTTTCAACCCTCCCGATTCCCTAAAGGGAAAAATAGAGGTATTCGAAATAGATTTTTTGCAGGCCAAAGAAGAGGTGAATCTTCCTTCCGGCATAGATGGGGCCTACTATCTGATGCATTCGATGAGCTCTGCCACTGACTACGACAATCTGGAGCTTACCATAGCCAAGAATTTTAGGCGTATAGTTCACCGATCCGATATCAAGCATGTAGTCTACCTGAGTGGTATTGTCAACGAAGACACCCTCTCAAAGCACTTGTCATCCAGAAAGGCAGTAGAAGAAGAACTCAGCCAAGGGAGCTATCATCTGACCACCCTGAGAGCAGGAATTATTATTGGATCTGGCAGTGCTTCCTTTGAGATCATTAGAGATTTGGTAGAGAAGCTACCCATCATGGTCACGCCCAAGTGGCTCAATACCAAATGTCAGCCCATAGGAATCAAGGACGTCATAGATATGCTGAGTCTGACCATGATGAACTCAAGCATGTATGATCAAAATTTTGACATTGGAGGGCCAGATGTATTGACTTACAAGGAAATGTTGCAGGGCTATGCCAAAATAAGAAAACTCAAACGCAGTATTTACACCATTCCGGTAATGACCCCGAGACTCTCGTCCTATTGGCTCTATTTTGTGACCTCCACCTCCTACAAGCTAGCCACGGCATTGGTCAGTAGCATGAAAATAGAAGTCATTTGTAGAGACCAGCGGATCAATGATATCCTGCAAGTACAGCCCAAGTCATATGCGGAGGCATTGCGTAAAACATTCATGAAAATAGAAGACCATGAAATAGTCTCAAGCTGGAAAGACTCACTCGTAAGTGGCACATTTACACACAGCCTATCAGATTTCATGAAAGTGCCCAGTTTTGGTTGCCTTAAAGATGCCCGATCTATGAAGGTCAACAACAAGCAACAGTCACTCGACAAAATTTGGCACATCGGAGGAGATCGGGGATGGTACCATATGACCTGGCTTTGGAAGTTTCGCGGATTTATAGACAAAATCTTTGGAGGTGTAGGATTACGCAGAGGCAGAACTCATCCGGACATGTTGGCAACTGGTGATGCCGTTGATTTCTGGCGGGTACTCTTAGCAGATAGAAAACAAAGCAGATTGCTGCTTTTCGCTGAGATGAAGCTACCCGGCGAGGCTTGGTTGGAGTTTAGAATAGAAGGGGACACCTTGTACCAGACTGCCACGTTTCGACCACGTGGGATACTTGGTCGTCTGTATTGGTATGCAGTATATCCTATGCACGGCTTGGTGTTTCAAGGTATGATTAGAGCGTTAGCAAAATAAAATGGAGAAAGTTGCATTTTGGTTTAGAAGAGACCTCCGCCTGGAAGATAATACAGGCCTGTTTCAGGCACTTAATACTGGCAAACAAGTGGTGCCCGTTTTTATTTTTGATTCTGCCATCTTAGATGAGCTAGACCGTGATGATGCAAGAGTTTCATTCATCTATCAAAGTCTCAACGAGATTCATAATCAGTTGCTTTCATACGGAAGTTCATTGTGCATCAGATTTGGTGAGCCATCAGAGGTTTGGAAAAAACTGATCTTGGAGTTTGACATTACTTCCATTTACTCGAATGAAGACTACGAACCTTACGCCATGGAGCGTGATCGTGCCGTTAGGCAGCTAGCGAAATCCCAAAAGGTGAAATGGAATACTTATAAAGATCAGGTTATTTTTGGTCCAAATGAAGTTTTGAAACCAAGTGATGGTAAACCTTATACAGTCTACACCCCCTTTAAAAATAGATGGCTCGAATATTTCAAGAAGCAACCTCCAATAGAACTTCTGAATGCCAATTATGAAAACCTTCATAGATTTAGTGAAGCCTTTCCTACAATCGAATCCTTCGGTTTTGAGAAAAGCAAAATAGCCGTAAAGCCCTATGACTTGAGTCAATTGGAAAATTACAAAACGCTTCGGGATTTTCCGGCTGCGGATGGTACAAGCTATCTCAGCGTTCATCTAAGATTTGGAACGGTCGGAGTTCGTCAGGTCATAAAACAACTGAGCGTATCGGATGAGGTCTTTCTTAGCGAATTGATCTGGCGGGAATTTTTTATGCAAATTTTGTATCATTTCCCTCAGGTGGTAAGTCAAAGTTTCAAAATTAAATATGATCGTATTCCCTGGCGAAACAATGAGGCTGAATTTGAAAAGTGGAAGAAAGGAGAGACAGGCTTCCCGATGGTAGATGCTGGGATGCGTCAACTCAACCAGACTGGATACATGCATAATAGAGTGAGAATGGTGGTGGCTAGTTTTCTTTGCAAGCATCTACTGATCGACTGGCGGTGGGGTGAATCCTACTTCGCGAGCAAGTTGCTCGATTATGAGCTGGCGTCCAATAATGGTAACTGGCAGTGGGCTGCAGGCACAGGTTGCGATGCAGCTCCGTATTTTAGAGTATTCAACCCAACAGAGCAATTGAAGAAGTTTGATCCACAGATGGAATATATCAAGCGTTGGGTTTCTGAATTTGTACCGCCCATGGTAGACCACAAAGCAGTCAGGATAAGGGCCATAAATACCTATAAAAAGGTATTGACTTCATTTGACAACTAGATTAGTATTGTGGTGTTACGTTTTTATTACCATTCTACATTTAAACTACGCCACAATGAAAACCAAAATTCACGTTTTACTTCTATGCCTAACCACTCTCTTCGTTGCCTGTAAAGACTCAGATTCTTCGGTGCCGGCAGGTGAAGGAGAAGACGCTCTGAATGAAGAGATTGTATTGCCTCCAGGATCATTTCAAGTCGCTGATGAGGATTTGGTAGAGGACGAGACCATCGAGGTTATAGACTCTTCTAACGACGATGCTACTCCAGCACGAGTTGAATCCGGTCAAACCATCAATATCAACATTTCCTTTTCCGCGTCTAATTCGAATGTGACGCATGCCGGAATCAGATTTGGAACCAACGGTCAGACATGGTTGATTCCTATCGATGGAGCCTCAGGCAACGATTCAGGTTCTTTGTCATTCGGAATGGGAATTCCCTCCGGACTTTGCGGTGATATCTCTCAAATTTGTCATGATGTACGCTGCTATGAGTTTGCCGTTGCCAGTGATGGAGGTACGTCTTATAGAATTTCTAAAGAAAACATCAATAACATAGTACTTGGATGTGGCGCATGCGACGATCCATCTTGCAAGGATTTAGCTGTAGGCTGTGACTGTGACACCGAAGCGATAGCAGAGTCGGCGGAGGATCTTGCGAATGACCTTAGCGGATTGAGCACTAATAACCCAACAGAATTGTGCAACTGGTTCTACGGTACCTATGTGCCCTGGTATGATGATTTGCTCTATTGTCTTGATAAAATCGCTGAATTGACAGATGAAGATCGCGAGCTTATTGCAGATACCTATGACGATACCATTGACTTGTATGACGATTTCTGTGATGATGCCGGACGTGTACGACCTACTGAAAATAAGCAGCAGGTAGAAGCGGTTGATAAGATGCTAACAAGAATATTGTCGAGACTAAAGAAATAAATGCCAGTATTGGCGCACAAAAAAGGGCAATCGAAAGATTGCCCTTTTTTTATGACAAGTCTTTAATGAATTACATGAATTCTACATTTTTTATCTCTCCATCAGCGTAACTGGTGCATCTCATGGCATCTCTCAATACACCTGGCTTTAGCATGGATTTGTTTAGCAGCATACGTACACATTCCTGAATACCTTCAATTATGGAAGGGTGGGGGTGGATCAGTTCGGCTAATTCTTCGATACCCTTTCCCATAGAAATCAGCAGGGCGACTGCCTCAATCGAACTCGAAGCGTGCTCTCCTACCACGCGCATACCAAGCACTCGCATATCTTCGTCATTTGAAACGATGACTTTGATAAACCCTTCAGTATTCCTCATGGCAATAGCCCTTGTAATACAGCTGTAATCTAAACTCACCACCTTATGGGGAATGTTTTGTTCTCTGGCTTTCAATTCGTTGAGTCCCACACCTGCCACTTCAGGGGCCAGGAACATGATTGTAGAAATATTTTCGTAGATAAGGTCTTTTTCAGGCTTACCGAATATTTTTTCAATGGAATATCTTCCTTCGAGCTCACCTACATTAACCAATGCAATATCTGCGGTAATGTCACCTACGGCGTAAATGTTGAGCACAGAGGTTTGTGTGAGGTCATCTATTATACCTCTACTATCCATATCGATCTTCACAGAAGCAGACAGCAAATTCTCATAGTTGGGAACACGGCCCACTGATACAAGTGCTTTTTCTACATGGAATATTTCTTTAGATCCATTGTCGTATTCCAGGGTATAGACCACCATACCGTTGTCGATTTTCATATCTACCAGTCGGGAGTTTCTATGAATCAATACATCTTTGCTTTCAAGGTTTTGTTCGATGATCTTTACGATATCTTCGTCTTCAAATGGCAGGATGCGATCTCCTTTATCGATCATATGCACTTTGGTCTGACCAAAATTGGAGAAAATGGTAGCAAATTCGCAACCAATCACCCCGGCACCTACGATGACCATACTTTTAGGAAACTCTTTTAAGTTTTCGATACCGTCACTGGTAAGGATGATGTTTTCGTCGATTGGAATATTGTCCAATTTTCTGGGACGGCTTCCAGTAGCCAAAATGATGTGGTCTGCTTCGATTTCAAATTCACCATCTTCGGTTCTCACCACGACTACCGTTTCTCCCACCACCTTAGCGACTCCTTGTCTAAAATGAAAAAGCTCCGCACCGGCATTGAGGTTGATATTGTGCATATGATGCTCCAATAGCTCACGCCTTTTATTCACAGCTTTATTCACCTCCTCCTTCAGAATTTGAAAATTGTGTTTTGGTGTCGGTACGTTAGTAGATTTACAATGCGAGCGAAGTGCAAAAGCCTCCCTCGACAATTCCCACCACGTTTTACTGGAAAGTGCACCATTTTGAATGCCGGCCCCACCAATTTTATTCTTTTCTATGAGTAACACCTTCTTTTTGAAGTCAACAGCCCTCATAGCTGCTGCATATCCCGCGGGGCCTCCGCCTATTACACATACATCGTACTTATCCATGCTCTAATTCTCTCGTTTTAATAATGGGCAGCTAGCTGAGTCTCAATCAAAATTTATGAATATTAATTTAATATTAGCAATAATTTGAGACTTATATTGGATAATTCTCCTTCTATTTTAAATCATCCCGACAATTGTCATAATATGCTTATACTTGTATATCCTGAACATAATACCTCCTAACCAGAATGTCAAAAATTACAAAATAACTCCCAATGCTTAAGAGAAATATTGCAGCATTAATACTCACAATTGTGTCTCTTGCCCTGCTATATCCCGGACTGACTAGACCCATTCTGCAATTAGTGATATCTGCCGAATTGCCTATCATCGGCAAGACTACTTTTTATGAACAGACGCAAAGTATTCTACAGACAGTGGATACCTTGTACCATACCAACAACAAGCTCGTCGCAATTTTGATTTTCCTATTTAGCGTGGTGGTACCTTTTACAAAAGGCGTAATCATTTTGGCGGTGCTTCTTTTTAAGAATTTCTCCCTGAAAGTCAGACTCTATCGATTTGTATATATCATTGGCAAATGGTCTATGGCGGATGTGTTTGTAGTAGGCGTATTCATGGCATTTCTATCTACACAGTCGAATAGCTCGATTGAGGCCAATCTGCTTGAAGGGTTCAATTATTTTGCCGCCTACTGTATTGTATCCTTATTGGGAATTCAGATGGCGAAACTCGAAAAGCCCGTAACCATCTAACCGAAATGTTCAACAAGCTAAAAATCCTTTGGGTAACACTTCTCGCTATATTTCTTACTTGTTTCTTATTATTTGAATATATGGATGAAGGTTTGCCAGAAGGCAAACAAGGTCCGGAAGCTGACCAGCTGGCAGAGCGTATGCTCGAATCTATTAATCATGAGGCATGGATAAAAACCGGAGCGGTAAGTTGGGGATATGATGACCGCGCTTTCGTTTGGGACAGACTTCGACACCTGGCAGAGGTAAATTTTGAGGGCTATCAGGTGCTTATAGACATCAACAACAGGCAGGGGTTGATTACAAGTGGTGATACCACTGGTTGGACTATGGAAGAGAAAAAAGACAAGTGCCTCTGGGCCTGGAGATACTGGGGCAATGATTCCTTTTGGTTGAATCCGGTAAGCAAAATCTTCGATCCTGGTACTGAGCGTAGGATAGTAGATTGGTATGGTAAAGAGGCCCTGCTGGTCACTTATACATCAGGTGGCTCTACTCCGGGAGACTCCTATTTATGGATTCTTGATGACAACGGTAGACCTAAGAGTTGGAAGCTGTGGGTATCAATCATTCCACTGGGTGGTATGAAGTTTAGCTGGGAGAAATGGGTAGAGCTAGAGACTGGTGTGATGGTGGCTACACGTCATTTCAATGCCATCAAGACTATTCCGCTGCACAATCCGGTAGGTAAGTCTGATTTGATGGAGCTCACAGGAACGGACATTTTCGAGCCCCTCGAAATGAACAAAGACCTGCTCATTTCTTATTAAAAAAAAAGACAAACGCCCGAAGAACATACCGTAACCGTAACGGGCGCTTGTCAAATGACTACACATTCACTAAAGTGTTTCTCCTTTGTTGATTTTGGCCTCCAGACCATCCAAATACTCTTTGTAATTAGCCGGAGCCATGGCCCGAGTTTTATTCAATCTTTGTAGAGCCTTTTTGCTGTTGCCATTTAGGTACTCCGCACGGACTGCACCCAGATATACATACCAAACGTCAGGAAAACTAGCAATCATTTGATCGAAAAAGAGTTTCGACATTTTAGCTCTTCCCTGATCCGACATGCGCTTGCCCACCCAATAATCGTTTGGTGCATCATTCATTAAAGGGATGGCTTTTTTCATAATCTCATCGGCCTCTTTCTTTCGGTCTAACGACCAGAGTATTGCCGATTGTGTGCTGAGATTTGTGAAATTGCTATTGGCTGCATATCCACCATATCCACCAGTGATAGAGCGTTGCGACCAACTGAGTGCCTCTTCGAGATTGGTATTACGATTGAGACACCATTGAGCCGCCGCATCCCATGCCTCCCAGGCATAGGTAGTAGCTCCTTTTAACTGATATCTGAAATGTTCAATGGTGGTTTTATTGAGATCTACTTCAATAGTGAAAGGGACACTGATTTTTTCCCATTCTATGGCGAGCTGCAAAGTACTATCTGTCCTGTTTTTAAATTCGAAATCAAGCTGCTCAGAATGAACGCTTTCCTGAGGAGTGACTTTTACTCGAAGTGCCACCCCATTGAGTGTATCAAGATAATAGCTGCCCCACAGATTGTCGTTTTTTGCGAATAATAGTGCCCATTCGCCTTTCAATGGTATGGCATGTAGACCATAGCTGCCCGCAGGCAGGGGTTGCCCCTCAATTGTCACATCTGTAGAGAAAGCGATTTTGGTGTTCATGTTAGCACCTACTCGCCAAGGAATAGGGTCACCATTCATGGGCACTACAGGTCCCCAGATCTCACGGCCATTTACCTTCGGTGAGGAGTATTCTACAGCTATAGTGGTGATTCCCAATCTTTGAGATTCGATCACTTTTGGACTCGTCTGAGGCATATCTAGTGAATGATATTGAGCAGAGCATAAAAAAGGACAGACCAACAGAGCCAAAGCAGCAATTATTTTAGTTTTCATTTTTGAGTCTTTTTGATTTCGAAATCGAACTTATATTATTTGGTTTATCCTTTTACCCGGTATACTATCTAACACGGATCGATGTGGTTAAACTGCTCATAGAATCTCACAGAGGGCATATGCAGGATTCAAACCGTAGTTGGTCTGACCCCATCAGTTGTTAGGGTGGTATTCGTGATATTTGAGAATAATCAACCTGATTATTCTCAACTTTGTGTTCTTTTACCCTATGCATGGTTTTAGACGAGAGTGGATTTGGCATGTACTATTTTGGACCGGCTATCTACTGGTCAAAATATTTGTTGTAGAATTTTTTAGAGAGGACAAGTTCACTGTCATTTTGATAGAGGCGATTCGATTGCCACTCAAAATGTTTTTGGTGTATGTGCTGATCTTCTTTCTGATTCCGCGTTTTCTTCTGAATAAAAGGTATCTGATATTTGTGGTTTGGCTCGTGTTACTGGTGGTATTTGCCGCTTTTGCCCGAAGAGCAATGGATATTTATATTACCTATCCTATATCCATGTTGTATTTTGATAAAGGCGTCTTTTGGGACTTTGGTACTGCATTTCGCAATCTGGTTTTTATCTATCCTGTAGTTGGACTGGGGACAGCTATCTATCTTATGTCCCACTGGATTCGCGACTACCAAATGCGCACGGAGCTGCAGCGTGAAAAACTAGAGGCTGAATTGAAATACCTTAAAGCCCAGGTGCACCCACACTTTTTGTTCAATACCATCAACAATATTTATTCACTCTCTCTCGATCGCTCTCCCAAGACCTCTCAGGCTTTGCTCGAACTTTCAGATTTGCTCAGCTATATGCTCTACGAATGCAATACCAGAAGAATGCCGCTAAAAACGGAGCTGGAACTCATCGAAAATTATATCAATCTCGAAAAACTCAGGTATAGTGAGCGCCTTGATTTGAGATTCGAAATCAATTCATCTGTAGAAGGTGTAGATATCGCACCGTTGATCCTTTTGCCATTTGTCGACAACTGTTTCAAACATGGAGCTGGAGATACAATGGCCGAATGCTACGTTCATTTTGAAGTCACCGTAGTACATGGTATTCTGAATCTCAATCTTAAGAATAGCCTGCCTGACCATGAAAAGGTATCTGTCAAGAATTCGGGAATCGGACTTGATAATGTGAAAAAAAGACTGGAGGGGGAATACCCGGGCAAATATGATCTCGAAATCGAACAAGCGTCTGGATCATTCAATATAAGACTTAAAATAGACCTCAATGAAGAATAAACTCAGATGTCTGATAGTAGATGACGAGCCTCTCGCCGCCAATGTACTTGAGAAGTACATACTACGGTTGGACCATCTTACATTGGTTGGGAAATCGCAAAACGCGGTCGAGGCCTTCAATATCCTCAATGCACAAGCCATAGATTTGATGTTCTTGGACATTAAGATGCCTCAAATCACAGGGCTTGAATTCTTGAGGTCACTCAGACGACCACCAGCAGTGATATTTACAACTGCCTATCGAGATTTTGCACTTGAGGGATTCGAAATGTCAGCTGTAGATTATCTATTAAAACCAATCTCATTTGAAAGATTTTTGAAGGCAATATCCAAGATAGTCGATTCATCATCAGGACAATCAGCCAACGAAAGTGCCTCTGACTCTCTCAATACCTTGGACAGAGAATACATATTTGTCAGAGAGGACAAGAGAATGAAGAAGGTTCTGCTCACTGACATCCTGTTTATAGAAAGCATCAAGGACTACGTCAAAATAATAACTAAATCTGGGCCTGTGATGACCTATCTAAAAATGAATTACTTGGAAGAACAGTTGCCAGATCAGCTCTTTCTAAGAGCTCATAAATCCTATATTATCAACATTCAGGCAATTCAAGCCTATGGAGCCACAGATATTGAAATAGAAGGTACTGTCATTCCTATTGGTCGACATTATAAGCAGGCCGTACATAGAAGACTAGACGAGCTGATGCTCTAAAATTACTTTTGTTGTGATTTGTACTAATTGAGAGAAATAGACTATTATTTGTCAATAAAATATCGCATTTATACGAATAGTTGCAATGAAAGTTTGAATTCATTGAAAATGTTGTCAATTTTGAATCACAATGAATCGGTCAGTGAAAAAGCTAAAATTAAATGCAGTTTATAGCTATGATTTTCAACTGATTGGTATTATTTCTCAATCCAAGGACTATACAGTGTCATGGGCTATTAACAAAGCACTGAACATTGGATTGATGAAACAGTCGGATCTTGAGGTAGATTTGAAAAACTCGGAGAAGCTTATAATCTCAAACTTTGTTTTTGAGAATGATTTTCGACGATTTACCTTACTCAACAACAAGGTGGTGGCTGACAATGCAATGACCCAAAAACTATATGTCCCCTCACTAGGGACTTTTGATTATTTACTGAAAATTGAAGAGTTTGAAGAAACCTCCGATTTGGATATGCTCTTTACTGCACTTAGAAGGTCTGAAAAGATCGATTCTATAGTCAAGTTGGACGTAAAAAAAATCAAAGAAAAAGACAGTTTATTATTTTAAACAAAAAACAAATTGATGCAATCAAAACGGGCGAAGATCATTGCCACATTGGGTCCGGCAAGTGAGAAAAAAGAAATTATCATACAATTGATTGAGGCAGGTGCAGATGTCTTTCGACTCAATTTTTCGCATGGTACACACGAAGATCATTTGGAACGAATCCAATTGATCAATGAAATCAACGATGAACTAGGTACCAATATCTGTACACTTCAGGATTTGCAAGGCCCGAAAATCAGAATTGGTCAAATGACAGATGGGGGTGCTGAAATTTTACCAGGTCAGCAGCTTGTCATTAGCACTGAAGATATTTTGGGTACCAGTGAGAAAGTAAGCACTACCTATAAGCCGTTATCCACGGATGTAGTGCCGGGTGATTTGATCCTGGTCGATGATGGCAAAATCCAGCTTAAGGTCATTGCGAATGGCGAAAATGAGGTAACCACAGAAGTGGTTCATGGTGGCGAACTAAAATCGAGAAAAGGCATCAACTTGCCAAATACAGCCATATCGGCTCCTTCACTCACAGATAAAGATAGAGAAGATCTCGAATTCGGACTCGTGCACGACGTGCAATGGGTGGCACTATCCTTTGTGAGAAATGCCAATGATATCCATGAGCTAAGAGATATTATAAAAAGTAAAGGCAAGCAGACTAAAATCATTGCAAAAATCGAAAAACCGGAAGCTGTAGCAGATATCGATGAGATCATCGAAGCGACCGATGCTATCATGGTCGCACGTGGTGATCTAGGTGTGGAAGTGCTGATGGAAGACGTGCCAATGATTCAGAAAAGAATTGTGGCCAAGTGCAACAAACTTGGAAAGCCAGTAATCATTGCCACTCAGATGCTGGAAAGCATGATTGACAACCCCAGACCGACTAGAGCCGAAGCCAATGATGTGGCCAACTCTATCCTGGATGGGGCAGATACGGTCATGCTATCTGCCGAATCGGCCTCAGGAAGTTTTCCTGTAGAATCTGTCAAAGCCATGTCCAGATGCATTTTGTCCATAGAAGGTCGAGCGCATGTTGTGTTTAATAAGTTTTGGGAAGATAATATGAGCGAAACGGCCAAAAACGACATGCTTGTAAAGTCCGCTTGCCAGCTTAGTAAATCTGTAGGAGCAAAAGCCATTATCGGAATGACCAAGTCCGGATATACAGGTTTTAGCTTGGCGAAAAATAGGCCTGAAGCCGCCATTTACATTTTTACCAGTGACAAGCATCTTTTGAAAACAATGAATCTTGTTTGGGGCATACGTGGATTTTATTATGCGGAGCAGAAGCCTATCGATGAGACATTCGACGAAGTATTGGAGATTCTGAAAGGCAAAGGATTGATGGAAACTGGTGACGTTTATATCAATACAGCCTCTATGCCACTACATTGGCAAGCGCATACCAATATGATGAAGCTGGATGTGGTAAAATAATTACCACATTCATAGATTCGGATAGCCAAATTTTATAGTTTTAAGCCTCATTTATTGATATCTATATTCAAATCAAACGGCTTGGTACGACAACTAAAATTTGCATTTATTTACCCGCTTTTTTCCCTGCTTATCTGGCCGGCTTTAGCCCAGGATGAGCAATCAGACTTCCTTACTGCCAAACAGTACTTTTCAGAAGGTAATTATACTTTTGCTATGGATTATTTCCGGCGACTAGCCGGGGATAATCAAGAGCATGCCTTTCAGGAATACGCCGCCTACTACTACGCCCTATCAGCCTATCGAAAAGATGATCTGAGTAGTGCAAAGGCCATGTGGTTGCAAATGGATAAAAAAAATGTGGATTGGCCTCAAATCAAAGAAGTTCATTATTGGCTTTCCAGGGTGTATTTCGAAGAAGAAGACTATTCCCGTGGTGTATATTTCGCGAAAAAATCAGGCCTGGACGTTTCCAAAGACCTGATTCAAAAGAACCTGGCTCAGGTCGATAGCATGGCCGTGCTCAAGCATGTTCATGACCAGTTTCCTGAAGATTCAATCGTTGCCAAGATCATTGCTGAAAAAATCAATGCACAGCCGATCTCACAGCGAAACTACCAGCTCCTCAACGAGATTGTCAACCAGTTTGACCTTAACAAGGCTAAGTATGGATTACCAGAAATAGGAGAAAGTAAAATGAAATCTTCCTATAACGTAGCTGTGCTGCTGCCATTCATGTTTGATGATCTCAGTTACACCCTGAGAGTAGAGCGCAACAAATTCGTCATGGATTTATATGCCGGCATAATAAAAGCCGTGGATACTCTCAATCAGAGTGGATCAACGATAAACATATTTCCATACGACACAAAAAGAAGTGCGGAAGTCACAGAAGAAATTTTTGACCTTGCCGAATTGAAATCTATGGACCTAATCGTCGGCCCCCTGTTTCCAGGTCCACTTAGAGTAGCCAACGATTTTAGTTTTAAAAACGAAATAAACATGATCAATCCGCTTATTTCAAGTGCGGACGCGATACAAAACAACCCGTTTTCTTTCCTATTCAAAGCCGAAGTAGAAACACTAGCCTTGACTGCGGCTCAGCTTGCCATAGATAGCGTGACCAACAAATACGCCATGATATTCTATGAAAACAACGAACGCGATTCGTTGAGTGCCTATACCTATAGCCAACGTATTCAGGAAGCAGGGTTCGAGGTATTGGTCAATGCGGCCGTAGTAGATACTACCGTCAGACAGGCCTATGACCTACTGACCGAGGAATATGAAGTCGGTTATACCGAGGACGAAGTAGACTCAATCCGTGCAGTAGATGCTTCCAGGTTTATCAAAGAAAGAAAATCGAGTATCACTAAGGACAGCATCGAATATTACGAAGAGTTTTTTACACTGGGCATTGACAGCATCGGGCACATCTATGTTGCCTCCTCAAAGGCCTTGTTTGCTTCAAATTTCATCAGTGCACTATCCATTCGTGCTGATAGTACGCTGCTGATCGGACGTGGTGATTGGAAGTTTTTCCCCACACTCACGCTGGAAGAAATGGAGCGTCTGAATATCTATTTTATAGACCCGCACTATGTGGATTATAGCACAGAGAACTTTATACGTTTTCGAAAATCGTACCTCCAAAATTATCGTGAAGAACCATCGTTCAATGCCATCATCGCATACGAAATGATGTTTTATGTTGGGCAAATGCTCAAGGCATTTGGTCACTATTTTCAAAAAGGTAATCCAGAAGTGGGATTTGTCAAAGGTCAGTTGCTCCAGGGTACAGAGTTTAACTTCAAAAACAGCAATCAATACGTGCCAATTACGATACTTTCCGATTCAAAGCAAAAAGTAGTAAACCCAAATGAGAATGGACAAGACCAATAGCCTCAGAAGCTTCAAGTTAGCTCAAAATCATATTCCTGGTGGTGTCAATTCTCCAGTGAGAGCTTTTAAAGCAGTCGGGGGCGAACCTATCTTTATAAAGTCTGCCAAAGGCGCATACATGCATGATATAGATGGGAACAAGTACATCGATCTGATCAACTCCTGGGGTCCTATGATTCTGGGTCATGGTAAGATACAGATAGAGCGTGCCGTCATAGAGGCAGTGAAGAAATCTTTGTCGTTTGGAGCTCCTACGAATGCCGAGATAGAAATGGCAGATTTGATCTGTCAGATGATGCCCAATATTGAGAAAGTGCGTATGGTCAATTCGGGAACGGAGGCAACGATGTCAGCTGTTCGATTGGCACGAGGGTTTACCAAAAGAGATAAAATAATAAAATTTGAAGGCTGCTATCACGGTCATGGTGATTCGTTTTTGATTGCTGCTGGCAGCGGTGCGGCTACCATGGGTGAGCCAGACAGCCCTGGTGTGACAAAAGGTACTGCACAGGATACCATCACCATTCCATTCAATGATCTGGAAAAGGTGAAGGAGATCGTCATGGATTACCCGGATCAGATCGCAGCAATAATATTGGAACCTATAGGCGGAAACATGGGCTGCGTACCTCCAGTCAATGGCTATTTGCAAGGCCTTCGCGATATCTGTGATGAATACAATATCGTATTGATATTTGATGAAGTCATGACCGGATTTAGAATTTCAAAGGCAGGAGCCCAGCAGTACTACGGAGTGAAGCCGGATATTACCACCCTAGGGAAAATCATTGGTGGTGGAATGCCTGTAGGTGCCTATGGTGGACGAGCAGATATCATGAACATGGTATCACCGAGTGGGCCAGTCTATCAGGCCGGTACGCTATCCGGCAACCCGGTAGCCATGGCTGCGGGTCTTGCAATGCTTAAGTATCTAAATGAAAACACGGAAATATACACCCGCCTGGAGACCATGACTGAGTACATTGTGCAGGGCATCAAGCTTAATATCCTCAAATTGGGATTAAAATATACCGTCAACTCAGTAGGGTCCATGTTCAGCTTGTTTTTTACCGATGAAAAAGTAATAGACTTTGAAGGCGCTAAAAAGGCCGATTTGAACCTATTCGGAAAATATTTCAACGGGATGCTTGAAAAAGGAATCTACCTGGCGCCTTCACAGTTTGAGACCCTATTTATATCATCTGCAATAGATGAGATAGAAGCGGATCTGATCATTCAGGCCAACTATGATACCTTGAAAGAAATTCATAAAAGATGATCTCTAGCCTCATATAATTGTCCCAACTAGAACTAAATAGTGATCTGGACGAAAGCTTCGAAGAGCGAGTCACCTATTTTGCTGATGTAATACTTCCCATACCGCTCCCCGAAACCTATACCTATCGTATCCCAAGAGATATGGAAGGGCTAGTGCAAGCTGGTAGTCGAGTGGTGGTCCAATTTGGAAGAAAAAAAATCCTGACCGGCATTGTAAAAGAAATACACCACAAGGTGCCTAAAGTCTATGAAGCCAAATACATTCTAGACAGCCTCGATCATTCTCCGGTGGTCAATGGCTTGCAACTCGACTTCTTTACATGGCTGGCCCAATATTATATGTGCACCATAGGCGAGGTACTCAACGCTGCCTTGCCAAGTGGACTAAAGCTCACCAGCGAATCTTTGATTCAGCTCAATCCTGAGTCTGGTACAGGTGAGCAAGAATACTCCGAAAAAGAGTTGGTCATACTGGACGCTTTGAAGAGCAGCGACAGACTGAGTTTTGATCAGGTGTCCGATCTTTTGGGTATCAAGATGATTCATCCAGTCCTCAAGTCCCTCATGCAAAAGGAAAGCATTTTGCTTTTTGAGCAGGTTAAAGACAAATTCAAGCCAAAAACTATCAAGTCAATTCGGCTAGCAGATCATTATTTCGAAAGTGATCAAGCTTTGCAGTCACTTTTCGAAAAGCTCGAAAAAAGCACCAAACAGCAGGCCGTTTTATTGAAATATCTCAGTATAGTGAGAATAGATGAAGCGACCGAATCAAGTCGAGAGGTGCTGAAGTCCGATCTGATGACCGAAGATCTTTCTGCCTCATCGCTGAAGACATTGCTGAAAAATCAGATATTCATCGAAGAAGAAAAAATCATCTCAAGACTTGATCAGACCATTGTTCCTGAACGGAAATCAATGGAATTGTCTGAGATGCAGCTGGAAGCACTGGCAGAGATACACGAAGGATTTCAAGCACAAAAACCGGTGTTGCTGCATGGGGTTACGGGAAGTGGAAAGACGGAAATCTATATCCAATTGATTCAGCAGGCACTTGAGAGTGGAGGACAGGTGCTATACCTCTTACCCGAAATTGCGCTGACCACCCAGATAGTTTCGCGATTGCACAAGGTGTTTGGCAGCGAGTTAGGCGTCTATCATTCCAAATATTCGGACAACGAACGAGTCGAAGTGTGGAACGGGGTAAACAACGGCAAGATCAATCTGGTAGCCGGAGTTCGCTCGGCTATCTTTCTTCCTTTTGACAATCTCAGTCTGATTATTATTGATGAGGAGCATGAGACTTCCTACAAACAATACGAACCCGCTCCACGCTACCATGCCCGGGATGCTGCAATATGGCTGTCGCATTTGCATCAGTCCAATGTACTCATGGGGACAGCCACACCGTCTATAGACAGCTATCAAAATGCTCTCGATGAAAAATATGCCTTAGTAAAACTCGATGAGCGTTTTGGTCAGGGGCAGCTGCCAACTTTCGAACTCGCCAATCTTTTGACCTCACGAAAGAGCAAACGGATGAAAGGGGATTTTACTCCCGAATTACTAGAGGCGATTAAGAATGCGCTCGAAAAAAATGAGCAAATCATACTGTTTCAAAATAGAAGAGGATATTCTCCATATTTGATTTGTCATGATTGCAATCACGTGCCCAAATGCCAAAGCTGTGATGTGAGCTTGACCTATCATATGCACAACAATGTCTTGATCTGTCACTACTGTGGGCACAAAGAGTCAGTCCCGGCAATCTGTGATGCCTGCGGGTCAACCGCGATAAGAACGGTAGGATTCGGTACCGAAAAACTGGAAGAGGATTTGAAAATATTGTTTCCTGATGCCCATGTTGAGCGTATGGATCAGGATACCACAAGAAGCAAGTATAGCTATCAGCAGATTATTGACAGGTTCGAACGTGGAGAAACTAACATTCTGGTGGGTACACAAATGCTTAGTAAGGGTTTGGATTTTGATAAAGTCTCTCTGGTTGGAGTCTTTGACTACGATCGCATCGTGCACTTTCCCGATTTTCGATCGCACGAAAGAGCCTTCCAATTGATCACTCAGGTGAGCGGTAGGGCTGGAAGAAAAGATGATGGTGGAAAAGTAATCATTCAGACCGGAGAGCCAGACGAACCCTTGCTTTACAAAATCAAAACAGGAGATTATTTATCCTTTTTTCAATCTGAGATACTTGAAAGGCAAAATTATCAATACCCGCCGTTCTATCGATTGATCAAAATTATTCTAAAACATAAAGAGAAAAATGTCTTGCAAGATGCGGCTAGACAATATGTTACCCGACTGATAGGTGAGCTTGGGCGACAGCGTGTACTTGGACCACAAGAGCCTGTGATCTCCAGGATTAGAAATCTCTATATTGAAGAGATATATGTGAAAGTGGAAAAAAAGAAAATCAATATTAATAAAGTGAAGGGTCTGATCTACAAACTTGGACTAGAGCTTAAGCAAAGCAAGGATTTGAAGTCGCTCAGGTTATATTTTGATGTAGATCCCGTTTAAATCAATACGCTCAGTCATGGTTCTCCTCCGGTATTTGGACCATTATAAATAGAAATTGATCGAATAATGAATAGTTGGGGTTGAAATCGTTTTTTATAGCCCATTTAGTTGACCAAAAATTATTTATTTTTATAGAATGAACCTGTATACAAGATGATCTTTTAAACAACGTTTGTCTTGTAGTTTTAAATTTATCCAACATGAAAAATCTAAAGTGTCTTTCGCTATTCACAACACTTCTTTTGGTAAGCTGTACACTCACGTTTGGCCAGACTAAGTATGATAAAAAACTAGAGAAAGCAGATGACCTGTATGAATTGGGGAATTATCCCGGTGCTAGATCTGAAATAGAGAAAATTAAAAAACAGACCACGAAAAAAATTGGTGGGGTAAACGAATTTTTACCAATTGCCAGAATCAAAGAAGCTAAGTATGATGTCGCCTTGGGTATCCTCGGTGGAGTGCACCAGTCCGTAGCAGAAGGATTGGAGATGAGTGAGGTAGTCAACGGCGCCGACTCAGAAGTTCATGCACTGCTATTGAAGGAATCCACTGAGGTCATGATTCTCTATGGAAACTATGTAAAGGCAAGCGAATATCTGGAAAAGGCCAAAGCTATCCTTGAGGCAGCAGAGATGGATGAAAACCTCGCTGCTTCTCTAGATGTACTTGATGCACAAATCAAAGTAGGTAGAGGGTATTACTCAGATGCTATCCAACTGATCAATGGTAAAATGGATTTTTATCAAGGCAGAGCCTTGCTAGATGACGGAGCCAAAAAAAATGTGGTGAGGGAAAGAAAAAGAGAATTTGCCCGAATGATGATGTTCAAGGGCGATGCCTATCGTCAAATGGGAAACTACCTAAGTGCCGACTCCTCCTTCGTCTATGCTGATCGGTGGATTCAGAAAAACCTTGGTAAGGCAGATATCTTATTTAGTGAAAATCAATATTTGAACACCCTTCTACTTGAGGAAAATGGACTGGAAAAAGACGCAGTGGTCAATCTATACGAAAAAGCATATGTCAATACCATTCGTAAGTATTTGCCGTCTCACTATGTCACTATTCGCATCAAAGAGCGACTGATCAAAAGTTATATCAAAAATAACAATAAGGCTAAGCTCAATACGCACATCACAGAATTCAAAAAGGTAATCAAGCAATATTACGATAAGAATAGCCTCAATAGTTTGATGCTAGAGACTATCGATTACGATGTCCTATTGGGAGGCAAGGATGTAGGGCTTGAAAACGAGGTTGCGGAGATATTGGGAGCAGAGTCTGTAATCCCTAAAAATCACCATAAGCGAATTGATATGCTAGAATTCGCCAATAGCGTGGCTGTGATCAACGGGCGGCATGACAACTCCTATCAGTATTTGACTCAGATTCTGGAAATCAAGAAAAACCTATACGGAGAGGAGTCGCCAGCATACAATTTGACTAAAATCCACTTGGCTAACTACTATGTGGACTATACTGAGAAATTTGAGGAGGCATTGGCTATCTATCAAACCAGTTGGGATCAAATTGTAAAAAAAGAAATCCATGAAGGTCATTTGGATTATGTGGATATATTGGACCACCAAGCTGTCTTCTATGAAGAGAATGACCAGTACGATCAAGCGTCAGCAATATTGGATGTAGCGCTGGAAGCATCTCGTAGAAAATACGACAACGAAGATGTGGAGTATGCGATAGAGCTGGACAAAATTGCCAATCTCCAATTCAAAATTGGAAAGTATAGTGAGGCAGAAGAAAACATCAATGAAGCGCTTCGAATACTTGAGAAAGCCGATAAGACCCTTGCCGGCGGATACTATGCTCAGTCACTGATTACCCAAGCCACATTATTTGCAATCAAGGGTGAATACGACGAAGCGGAAGACAACATTTCCAAGTCAGAGAAACTTCAAAAGGAAGGGATCCGGACTGTAGAGACCTCCGGTATAGCCATTGAAGACGAACTCGCTGAAGTATACGTCGATATTGGAAGATACAGAGACGCAGAAAAACTTATCAACTCAGATTTATCCAAGAAGGAGAGGAGATACGGTGCCAATAGTCGTCATTTAAGTGATCCGCTGATTCTCCAGGCAAGACTGAAAATGATACTGGGAGATTATACTTTAGCAGAAACCATTGCCCAGAGAGCTTATGATATTACACTTGATATTTTTGGACCCGAGTCCTCAAAAATCACTCCCGGGCTGGTGACACTGGCTAAGATAAATACGACAATTGGTGACTATGAAGTGGCGGAAACCCAGTTGGAACGAGTCATCGAAATACGAGAAAAGCAGTTTGGCAGAAATCACATAGATGTAGCAAGAGCCGTTTCAGATCTGGCGTTGGTCCGATTCTATAGCAGTGCGCCAACCGTAGAGGTGGAGGACCTTTTTCTTAGAGCGGAAAGCATCATTGGCAAAAAACTGGGCGGATCAAACCCACATTATGCCGAAGTGCTAAAAAACCTTGCTATTGTCTATGTAGCAGAAGGAAGATATGACGAAGCCTTTGTATATCTAGAGGATGCTGCCAACATTTGGGATAGAAGAATCGGCAGAAGAAACAATATCAATGCCGCTACCATCAATATTCTGAGGGGTGATATTTACTACAGTCAGAAACAATACAGTGAAGCTGAAAAGTACTATGATAGTGCAAAAAAACTATATGAAGATTTCTTTAGTAAATCCCATCCTGAGTATGTAAAGGTACTCTCCAAGATGAGCAAGACCTATTTTATGCAAGGGGATATTAAAAAGTCTCAGGAATCGATCGAAGAAGTACTTGGTAACTATGCTGTATTTATCAAAGATTACTTCCCGTCGCTATCAGAAAGAGAGAAAGCTAAATTCTGGAATACCATCAAGCAGGACTATGAGTTTTACAATACCATAGTCATCAACTACAATAGAAAGAACTCTGATCTCGTAGGTACGCTATACAATAATGCTTTGCTTACCAAGGCATTGCTATTGAGTTCATCTATCAAAATCAGACAACGAATATTGTCATCAGGCAATGAAGAACTGATTGCGACCTATCGTGAGTGGGAAGCTAAAAAGGAGACCTTGACCCAGGTATTATCCATGAGCTCGGATCAGCTGGCGCAGGCAGGTATTGATGGCAATGTACTGCAGGCCGAGGTAGAAAACCTGGAGAAGCAGCTGAGTCAGCAATCAGAGGATTTTAGCTCTGGATTTGAGTCTAAAGTGGTCACCTGGCAGGATGTACAGCAATCATTGAATCCTGACGAAGTCGCACTTGAGATGGTAAGATTTCGAGTGTTTGATCACCGTTTCTCCAAGGACTCGATCATGTATGCAGTGATGTATGTGAAAAACGAAAAGAAGAGCACGCCTGGCCTAATTCTACTGAAAAACGGGGCGGATATGGAATCGAAATTCCTGATGCGATATAGAAACAGTATCAAGTTCAGAATCGAAGATCAAAAATCATATGACAACTTCTGGAGACCTATTCAAGATGTGATCGGTAACCCGGGCCGCATTTATGTATCAGCAGATGGTGTTTATAATCAGCTCAACCTGGAAGCGATTAAACTGGAAGATGGTAGCTATGTATTAGATCGGTCAAACATTATCTTAGTGAGTAATACTAAAGATTTGTATTTTGACAAGCTTACTCCAAACGTGGTGCAAGACGCCAATACAGCCATCATGTTTGGAAACCCTACTTATTACGTGTCGTCTAAACCGGGGAATTGGACTGGTAGAGCGACTACTCGTAGTGGAAATCCAGACGTCATAGGTCAGCTGCCAGGCACGGAGAAGGAAGTTACAGAGTTGAAAGATCTTCTGAGACGAGATGGATGGGTGACTACTGATCATAAGGAAGTAGAAGCCACAGAACAAGCGATAAAAGCCATGAATAATCCTAAGATATTCCATATTGCCACTCATGGATTTTTTCAGCCTGATGCTGATTTGAGCGCAGAGGATATTGCTATGAACGAAAATCTGGCAGCGCAAAACCCGCTCCTCAAAACCGGGCTTCTGATGAGTGGGGCAGGGGACATTCTCAATGAGACCACTTCCAATTTTAATCTCGATGATGGAATTCTTACAGCCTACGAGGCCATGAATCTCAACCTTGACCAGACAGACCTTGTGGTGCTCTCTGCCTGCGAAACAGGATTGGGGGAGATACAGGCTGGCGAAGGTGTTTTTGGATTGCAACGGGCGTTTTTGGTGGCTGGAGCACGTACTATTATTATGAGTTTGTTCAAAGTCTCGGATGAGGCCACGCAAAAGCTGATGGTGAAATTTTACTCCAAATGGCTGGAAACGGGTGACAAGCGAGCCTCCTTTATCCAAGCCAAACAAGAAATTCGAGATGAATATAAGGACCCGATTTTCTGGGGACCATTTATCATGATAGGATTGGATTAATTGTTATTGAAAATAGTAGTAAGCTCATAAAAAAGCTTGAATGCATTTGTCTTAGGTATGACGAATGCATTCAAGCTTTTTAAACTGTCCTATTCTTAGGGAAGGCTACAAGAATGGATAAGCTACAGCCTGTCCTTTTGACCCTGTTCTTGTCATTTCGACGATAGCAGGAAATCTATACTTCAAATCAAAATCCACAACAACAAATCAGTATGGTGTTAGGCACCGTATAGATTTCTCGCTCCGGCCGAGCCTCCACTCGAAATGACAAATCGAGACGATGAGGAAGTATTTTTGTGTTAAACTGGTCGTTTCTCAACCAGATTTATTGCTCAAAATTTTCGATTCATTCAGTTTTACCCATTCACCCACTTTCTTTCACCCAACTTGTTATTACCCCGTCTTTCCGATCCCAATTTTGTTATTTCGACATCGATCTGTCCTTCCGACCTTATTTTTGTCATTTCGACGATAGGAGAAATCTAAACGCCAATCCAGATCTTGTACTAATCTATAGCCCTGGAATTGTCCGATGTAAATGAGCTTGTTCGTTGAGCCGAAATACGACTAATGGTCTTTCGATGGCCTTGCTCATCAATGAGTTCGTATTTCCATTCAAAAGATTGCTCGCCTATATCATAGAAGGTAACTAACCATTGACCTGTACCATCATGCATTTGAAGCGTCTGATCGATATATTCCATTTCAAATTTTGGAGAAAGCTTATGCGGACGAGAGTTCATCACTACTGCCTCCCAAAGGTGAGTTTCGGGATTTACAATAAATATGCCTGCTGCAAAATACTCGGCCGTTCGGGCAGTAGGGGAGTTGTCCTCCTGCCACCAGTGGTTGATCAGTGCATGTCCTCCCAGGGTATACTCCCATGTCCAGGTGGCATCATTCTCATACCACACACTACTATCGGGTTTGATTGTGACCAGATCTTTGGACAGGCATTGCCATTCCCCAACTAGCTGTCCCAGTTGGATGGTTTCTTTCGGAGCATCGGGATTTAACTTTCCATAGTCAATCTGTTTATTAACCGATTCTGAAACTGGCTGCTGGCATCCAGCTACTGCAAGGATATAACTGAAGATCAGTAGGTAATATAGGTGTGCGTTCTTTTTCATAATATCAAATTTTGAGCTTATAGTAGATCCTCATCATTGGCTAGCGAGTAGCATGGTGCCAGCGTTCTCATTCCGATTTTTGGATAATATGCTGCTGCATCGGGAGCGGCGTGCAAAATGAGCCTGGCCTCAGGAGCAGCCAGTTTTGTAAGCCTGATTAATTCCTTGCCTATACCCATCCCTTGGAATGCCTCGTCTACTGCCAGATCAGATAAATAGGTGCAAAACGAAAAATCTGTTAGCGAGCGTGCAATACCGATAAGCATCCCATTCCTTCTGGCGGTAGCTATGAGATTGCCATTTCCCAGCATTTTCTTCAACCTGCCACTACTTTCTATGGGTCTCCTCTCACCCAAAGTAGAGCGGATGAGCACGTCCTTAAACTCTGAGACCTTGAGGTCCTTCTCTATTTTGTAAGTAATCATATCAATTTCCACTTAGAATTCCTTCAATACTAAATTCAAGTTAGAAATAATCTGGACCACTAAATGGGTCCATTTTTCAATTAATTAATGGTCCGGATGATTTGCCGTTTTCTGAGCTTCAAACAGATCTTGATTTCGTAGGAATTTCGAAATCAGGCCTGGACTAGATGGAGATCACATTTTGAAAGTTCTAATGTTATCAGGCGCATCTCAAAAGGTCTAGTGGCGTCATGGTGGGTTTTGTCATTAGCCCAAGTCTATCTGGAGATTGGTAACCCATTTATGCAGATTTTTGTCTAAAATTAAACTTCAAAAGTACGGTGGACAAAAACAGATTGGTTATCAAATTATTTAGTCATGTAGTAGCAAATATGAGTCAGAGTCGAAGCAAGCAGGCATTCGTATTGATCATCATGATTGCTATTGTACTCGGTGGGGCTGAGGCCTTCAAAGTTTATTTGATCACAAGCCACTATCAACGACCTTCGACTTTTGGGCTGATTCCAATATTTTTTGAGTATCTCGCATTCTCTGGGATCGCTTTTATTGCCCCATGGAGCTGGGTTTTTCAGGGTTGGCGCAAAGCTGTCGTTTTGGGAATTTCGGCATTAGTGTTTGTATTACTTTATGTAGCATTATTGTCTTGGATGGAATGGCTGGTCAGTACAAGATCGTATCATTATTGGTCCGGTTTTACATTTACCCTCCAGCATTCCGGACTTCAGGTGCTACTCACCTTTTCTATCATCTACGCTGCTTTGATTTTGCTGGGAGTGGCCACTTCCCAATCACCACAATACCTGAAACGGTTGACAGCCAGACAAAAAGATCAGTATATAAGCGTCGAAGTAGATGCCATTTTGTATCTCGAATCCAATGACAACTATGTAATGGTCATGACACAGGATGTGCAAAAGTATCTGATCAGAGAAACCATTGGCAACCTGGAATCTTCTCTAGACCCCGCTTCCTTTCAGCGAATTCATAGAAAGTACATTATCAATACACGGAAGGTAGTCGGTTGGAAAACAGACCCTCATGGAGGTTATCAAATCACAATGGCCGATGGTAGTATCTTAAAAATGAGCAAGGGCTACAAAGACAAGCTTAAGATTATTACCGAAAAGCATCGATAAGTAACTCGCCACAGAATAGCTGCCATACGCCACATTTTTTTGCTTAGACGCAGGCCACATATTTATGTTTGGGCAGACAAAAACTTCAAAACATGCTCACAAAAACTATTCTCAATCTGCGTATTTTTCTAACCAAAACTCAACCTGTTCTACTCTGGCTACTCGGCGCCTATCTGGCTTATAGATTGGGTATAAACGGCATTCGTAAGTTTGATCCTGACGGCATGTGGACTAAAGCCTTTATTCGATGGGGGTATCCTGTTTGGTTTCGGATTTTTATTGGGGTGCTGGAAGTGGGAGGTGGGCTGCTGGTCCTGATTCCCAAAACCAGACCGCTCGGAGCACTGATACTTGCTGTAGTGATGATTGGGGCGCTGTCTACGAGGATTATTTTTGGTACGAGTCTGGACGATGCAATGGCTATCGCTTTCAATGCGATAGCATTTCTATTCCTGGCCAGTATTCTGCCTCATGATCGTCAGTATCACCAGAATCTCCAGTAGGAAACTTTAGCTTTCTGTTTTGGCCTAAGCCAATTCCTTCAAGTCAACTGGCACCACCCGCGATACGCCCTGCTCTACCATAGTCACCCCGTAGATGACATCGGTAGATATCATCGTGCGCTTGTTGTGGGTCACAATGATAAACTGCGACTCAGTCGAGAAGTCACGAATGATATTGTTGAACTTGTCAATATTGGCATCGTCAAGTGGAGCGTCTACCTCATCGAAGATACAAAATGGTGCAGGTTTGAGCAGATAGATCGCAAATAGCAGTGATGTCGCTGTGAGGGTCTTTTCTCCACCCGATAGCTGGTTGATACTCAATGGTCTTTTGCCCTTGGGCTTGGCCATGATTTCTATCGTAGACTCCAACGGATCGTCCGGATTGGATAGCTTGAGATCGCACTGATCTTCTTCTGTAAACAGCGATCTAAACACCCGGATGAAATTAGTTTTGATGCTCTCGAAGGCTTCGAGGAAGGTCTCCCTGGCCACTGCGTCTATTTCCCCGATGGTTTCCAGCAACGATTCTTTGGCCTTATTTAGATCTTCCTTCTGCGTCACGATGAAATCATGGCGCTCCTTGATTTCTTCGTAAGCCTCCATCGCCATTGGGTTGATCGGTCCCATGGTATCCATACGGCTCTTGAGCTTTTCTACTCTGGCACGTAGCTCTTCTTCGCTCATGCCCACCAGCTCTTTGGATTTTTCGTCTTCTGCGGTGTTGTCTATGAGCAGCTGATCGATGTCTATATTAAACTCCACCGAGAGGCGCTCTTTGACTCCGCTGAGCTGTAGCCGGGTTTCGTTGAGCTCGTTTTGCACCTCCATCGTGTTCATATCCGTCTGCTCTCTTTCTCGCTGCACCTCCCTCACTTCTTTCTCTACGGTCTCTATTAGCTCTCGCTCGGCGTAGTAGGCTTTCTCGGCTTCGGTGACAGCGGCCTCGATGGATTCTTTTTCCTCGTACATGCCGATCAGTTGATCGTCATTAGAATCGGACTTCTCGATGAGCTGGCGAATCTCTTCGTCAGTTTGCTTGAGCTCCGATTGATTTTTTTCTATTCGCTCTTTGGCGGACGCCAGGTTGGCCTCCTTGTAGGAAATCTCTTGAGCTACGCTCGCTACTTTGTTTTGCTGCTGATGGTAGAGAATATTCTCCTGGTTAAACGCCGCAGACTTTTCATTTAGCAGTTCGTTATAGGCAGTTAGCTGTTCCTTGAAGCTTCCGTTTTTGAGTTCCAGTTCATTTAGCAGCTGCTGCTCAGTTTCTTTTTTGGGAGTCAGCTCAGCGATCTCCTCGTTCAGTGCATTGATGTTGTCTATGATGTCTTCGCTTTTGGAAGTATTCTCAGTCAGCAAATTCGAAAACTGTTCTTGTTTCGTAGTGAACGATACATATTCTTCACTGATCTGGGCTAGCTCAGTCTGTACTGTCCCTAGCTGCTCCTCATAGTTGCTCTCTTTCAGTCTGTTGAGATCGGCGACTTTTTCTTCAAGATTTGACTTGACCTCGTTGAGTTTAGCAGTCAGTTTTTTGATCGATGACGACAATTTTTCGAGGTTTTTGGCTCTGCCTATTCTTTTACCTTCAAAAAGCCCGACTGACCCACCTGATATGCTAAAAGGTCTATCGATCACCTTTCCATTTTTGGTGATTAGCACGGTGTCCCTGTGGTCTATACCCTCGGAGTCGGCGAAGTTACTGATGTAGACATTGTCGAGGATATACCCGATCAGCTTTTTGTATTTTTGATCATATTCTACGACTTCTGTAGCAGGTACAGCATTTTGCATGATTTCTGTCTGCGTAGATTTGAATTTCTCGAATCTATCCAGAATAAAAAAGTGAGCCTTACCCTTTGAAGCGTCACTGAGGATATTGATTGCATTGAAAGCTTCTGCCTCCGTATCTACGATGTAGTAGTTCATATACGGCTCGAGGTAGTTCTCTACTGTCACCCGATACTCCTCCGGACAGGTCAGGATATCGGAGAGGAGCGGGGCATTTTTACTCCAGCTGGTTTCTTTCTTTAGAAATTTGATTGCTTCCGGAAATCCCTCCAGGTTGTCTACTAGTGACTTGGTTAGATTGTATTCGTTTTGTGACGCATCCAGCTTTCGATTCACCTGCGTCATCTCTTCCCGGATCACTTCTATCGTCTTTTCGGAGTGAGTGATTCTATTTTTGAGCTCTTCGTCTTTTGATTTTAGATAGTCGAATTGTTCCTGCTTTTCTTTTTTCTCTTTGTCTATCTCTGCTATTCTCTTTTCAAAATTCTGAAGATTCTCTGTCTTTGTGGACGTGTCGGTAGCGGCCTTTTCGAGCTCCTGCTTGAGTGCACTCACTTGGATGGATTTGATCTCGAGTGATTTGATCAGCTGATAGACTTCCTCCTTTTTACTGGTAAAATTTTGGTTGAGCTCTTCACCCTCGGTTTTCAACGCCTCATTTTTTTCTTTTTCTTCTTCGAAGTCTTTTTTGAGGGACTCTAGTTTATGGAATACCTCGCTTAATATTTTCTCAGAGGTCAGCTTCTCATTGCTCAGACTTGATATAGAAAAAGAGGCCCGCTCACTACTTTTACGATCCTGCTCTATGATTTCCTTTAGGTTGTCACTTTTATCATTCAAAAACCTGAGTCGCTCGTTTTTGATTTTCTTTTCACTCTCGTACTGCCTGATTTTGTTTACATGTTCGTTGAGCGACTTCTGGCGGGTGGCCAGTGTTTTTTCTTTGTTCACCAGCTCGACTTTAGCCTTCTCAGCCTGCGCCTCCTTCTCAGCTAGCTGCTTGTTGAGACTTATTTTTTTATCATTGTTGCCTTCAGACGCTGATTTCAGAGATTCCAACTTCTTTTTCTGCTGCTGAAGCGTACTTTTTGCCAGTTCTACGCTATAGGTCTTATAATCTTCCTTGACCTGATAGTATTTCTGCGCTTGCTTAGCTTGTCGTTCCAGCGATTTTAGATTCTTGTCTATCTCAAACAATAAATCTTCGACACGATCCAGATCAGCGTCTGTATCGTTGAGCTTGCGTAGCGTTTCTTTTTTTCTGATTTTGAATTTTGAAATTCCTGCGGCCTCTTCAAACAAGCCTCTCCGAGAGTTGTCCTTGTCGTTGAGTATGTTGTCCACCATCCCCAGCTCGATGATCGCATAGCTATTGGACGCGATCCCGGTATCCAAAAACAAGCTCGTGATATCCTTCAGTCGGCAGGTAACGCCATTGAGCTGATATTCACTCTCCCCCGAGCGATAATAGCGACGAGTGATGGTTACATTGGAATATTCGGTAGGGAGCAGGTTTTTAGTATTCTTAAAGGACAGCGATACTTCTGCAAGCTGCGTGGGTTTACGGTTTTTGGTACCGTTAAATATAATATTGTCCATTTTCTCAGAGCGAAGCGACTTCACCTTTTGCTCACCCAGCACCCAGCGGATCGAATCCACCACGTTAGATTTACCACAGCCATTGGGACCCACGATCCCGGTAATCCCCTCATCAAAATTGATAACGACTTTGTCACCAAAACTCTTGAATCCTTTAATCTCTAACTTGGTCAGTTGCATTGAATAATCACTTTTTTCAGAACCCCCAAATTTAAAATTATTTCCCAAAGGTCAACGTGGAGAAATCTCAAACTTATTAACATTTAAACCACAATGATGAAAAGCTTATGAGGGTGATTGACTAGGCATATCAAGCAATCTATTGATCGTCAAAAAAAAATCATGGCAGCGGCTATTGAGACTGACGATTACTTATGCATCGATTATCCCTCTGTATTTACAACTATCTATTTGTGTAGGTATTTATACTTGTAGACTCAGTATGTGATTGACGAAGCAGTGATACGTCTATTTGCCTAGTTCTTATCTAGGTAATTGACCGATACATTGATAAAAAAGTCCGAATACATGACTTGGCCCAAGGTAATTTGCAAATGCAATAAGATAATATAATTGGAAGGTGATTTCTACTCGACCTGTAGCTTTCCTGAGCAAAAGAAAATACCCGATTACTGATTCACTGTATTATTCGGGTCGGAGGTCAGGGTTTTCAGTGAATTCAGTGAGTAAATATTTTCACATAATAAAACAAAAAACTATGAAATCAATCAAAATCCTAGGAGTGGTGTGCTCTATGATAATGGTCACCAACATGGCTATAGCTCAGTCGTGGAACGACAACCAGTACAAATTTAATAGAGATCAATCTAATCACAAACTCCTACTCAACATCAATAATGACATTAGTGGAGACGGAGTTGCACAGTGGAGCGGTACCATTGACTCCTGGGAAATGGATATGCCAGTAGCTTTTAATGAAGACGTCAGTTTTAAAAATATCAAGTTTAAACAAAGCGTATATCTAGACCATCCCTTGATTGTAAATTCCAAGGCATCAATACGAACTATATGGGCTAACACTCTTAGCGTTGAAGAGGTAGCAACTTATAGAACTGCGACTTTTAATTTCAGTATAGAAAAAGAAGTTAATAACCATTTAGATAACGAAAATAGTAGTTTTGCAGAAAATATTAGTACCGAAAATGGGCAGATGCTTCTCTTGAGACACCAGATTTATGGTTTTTACGATGATAAAATCGTTGTGGAAAAGGAATTATTAGCGATTAATTCTTCTAATGGCCACGTCGGCATCGGGACATTGGACCCCACCGAAAAGCTTGAAGTAGCTGGGAATGTAAAGGCGACAGGCCTCGGAATTGAACCCACTACTCTCGATTTGGATGGATCAGGATACACTGGAAGCAAGGAGGTGAGTGCACGAATTCTGCTGGACGGAGGAGCGAACGACTATCGTGGGCTTGGGATGTTCATGAATACTACAAATAACGATATTCTTGGGTGGTTTGCGGGTACCTCATATGCAGATAATACCGAAGGTTTTTCTATAGGATTTGCAACGAATTCAACGGGGATCGGCTACTCGGCAGCAAGGAAAGAAAATAGCAAATTTTATGTGCATAAGGACGGTAATGTAGGCATCGGCACAACTGCTCCCACCGAGAAGCTGGATGTACGCGGTCATATTACAACCAATGGTAGTGTTATAGCTGAAACCGATATTATTGCTTTCGGAAGTATTGTTGCTTTGGGAAATATCAAAACTAGCGGAGATTTGATAATAGATTATGGTGGGCAGATTTCATTCGGTAATGACTCCGTAGGCGAAACTGGGTACATAATGAACACAATTAATGAAGATGGAAGTGGAGAAATATTTATTATTGCGGGTTCTGGATTTGACAACAATCATCGAATAATAAACATGGACGGTAATGTAGGCGTCGGTACTACTGAGCCCGAAGCGAAGTTGCATATAGGTCCGTCAGGAACTGATGAAGAGTCTTTATACATAGAAAGCGATAATACTGCGAACACGATAGATGCACGCATTGACGGCACAGTGGTGTTTGGTGGTGAGAATGGTAGTGTGAGCAGCTATACCGTGACTGACGAAAATGACGAGACCACGACATATAGTCCAATTACTAATGAATCAATTGGTGAATCTTACTATAGCAATTTTGGTGTGTGGATTACTTCGGGGCTGGTAGCCAATGATCTGGCTTTGGCAGGTTCTAATGATTGGGGTGAGACGCAGCCAGATTATGTATTCGAAAGCAGCTATGTGTTACCTTCATTGGCATCGGTTGAGACTTTTGTTAGCAAGAACGGCCATTTGGAAGGGATCCCTTCTAAAGCTGAAGTGACCGAGAGAGGATGGTCGCTACCAGAGATGGATCAAAAGCTGCTCAAGAAAGTGGAAGAGCTCACACTCTATACCATCGAGCAAAACAAGCAGATCGAAGCACAGCAAAAGCAAATGGATGAACTACAATTACTCGTGAAAAGTCTGATAAAAGAATAAAGGCTTAAAAGAAGCAGAGATAAAGATGGTCGGGTAGATGCCAATTGCCAAAGAATAATGTAAGACTAGGCTAGGTAAATCTGATGAATGAAGGGCTTCCTGTTGACTTTCCCGTCTGCAGGATCGCTCTTCTTTTTATTAACTGTATTTGGTATAGTGGCCATCACCGCTTGAATGCACCCATATTCAAAGTATCCGTCAGCTCGAACACTGTGAAGTGATCCTGCACAAACAATAAGCACTCATATTCGTAGTTTCCGTCATCACGAGTAAAACGAAGCGATCTCGAACCACCGAGGAATTTCATAATTAAGAGATTGCTTCCCCTGCGAAGGAGCAGGCTCGCAAGGACGCATCAGATTGGTGACTACCGATCAAAATAGATCTTCTACTTCCCGGAATGCAAATAATCTTCCCTCCAATCCCTCAGGATAATTCGTAAGAATTGAATATTTGAACTACATTTGAATCATGGACGATTCTATCTTGTATTATGTGGTGATTGGGGTGATCTACCTTCTGAGTAAGTTATTCGGAAAGAAGAAAAATCAAGAAATACCGAGCGAGGTTGATGAATATGAAGAAATAGAAAAACCTGCCCGACCGAAAAAAGCCGCTCCTACCTTCGAAGACATTTTAAAAGAGCTTGCAGGAGATAATATTCCAGATTTCTCGGAAAAAGAAAAAACAAAACCACTCGAACATACCAAACCTGAACCCGTACTTGCCACTGATCTGGTAGACTATCAAAAGCAAAATATCGAAGAAGTCAAGCCAGACGAAATGATAGATATTGTACCGCACAAGCCGATAGAAAGGAAAAGACCTGAATTTCTGAGAGATGACCACTTCGATGTAGAAGAAGAGGATTCGGAAATGGCCGCTGACTTGGGCGAGATGCTCGCAGACTATGATGGTATACGAAGAGCGATAGTCATCAAAGAAGTCCTAGATAGGAAGTACTAACCATCTATTTGCTGTCTGTTTCACCCCGCCTTCCTTTGTTATTTCGATCTCCTTTTGTCATTTCGACTCAAGGAGAAATCTATACAATTCATCAAGATCGACTATTTCAAATCAGCATGGCCATAAGCTTGTCTATAGATTTCTCTTTCCGGCAGAGCCTCCATTCGAAATGACAAATATGTACGAGCTGGGGATTATTGTATGATTGGTTCTTTAATTCAATGTTGCATGTTGTTTGCATCTTCTTTGATCTTTCACCGTCGTTTCATCGTACTATTGTTTTATAGCCCATTGTCCTATCGGCCGCCATTTGTCATTTCGACCTCTTTTGTCATTTCGACCCAAGGAGAAATCTATACAATTCATCAAGATCGACTATTTCAAATCAGCATGGCCATAAGCTTGTCTATAGATTTCTCTTTCTGGCAGAGCCTCCATTCGAAATGACAAATAAGTATGATTGAATGACTTTTGGATGCTCAATCTGGGATTTCATCCATCCTCTTCAACTCTTCAGTGAACCCACCGGATAAAATTGGGAATCTACACCAGGTTTTTGGATCTACATTGAAATCGTCCAAATGAAAAGAAGGAGCCAGACGTTCTCTTTTCCATTGGTTGATCGACCAGAGGCGATAAAACTTTCTGATGTAGCCTTTTAATACTTTTCTATCGATTGAGAGCACTTTGACCAGCGTCTCATACACCTCTATAGGCGATTTTCGTTGATAGATACCCAATCTTTCTATTTGTAATAAAATGGGGTAAGGCATCAAATCATCCTCGTCAGTTTGTGTTTGGCTCTTGGGCCTGAGTTCGGCAGTAGGCGTAAGGCTATTCACTGCAGATAGCCCGGTATAGCCAAGCTCTTTTTCCGCGTATTGGAGCCATTGCAGTAGAAATGGTTTATCCACACCGGCAATGGGTGCCAGGCTACCACTTGTATCACCATCCATAGTAGTATAACCCACATCACCTTCGCTACGATTGGAGGTAGTCAGTAATATAGACCCGGTAATATTGGCTATCATCCAGATCAAAGGAGACCTGACCCGAGCTTGGATGTTTTGCATGGCGATGTCATCTTGCGTCCAAGACAAACGTCTGCCTAGGGCAGTTTCTATGATCTCATGATTGGATTCTACCACAGCATCTATCTCCCATTGTTTAAAACTAGCACCTATGGATTCTGCCAGCAGTCGCGCTGAATTTAGCGTATCCTCGGATGAATTTTTTGTGCCTTGGTAGGCCGTTATCAGGATTTCATGCGTGATTTTTTTGATGGCTTCGGAATCCTGAAGCTGAGTGTCCAATTTTATAGACTTTTGTATGCTGCTTAGAAACCTTTCTACCCCAAGTGTTTGGGTACCGTTGCGTACCATCTCAGCCACTAGTACTGCGAGAGTTGAGCTATCTGCCCCGCCACTCAAGGAAAGCGCGTAACCCTTGGCTCCACTCTTGCGCAGGTAGTCAAAGAGGGCAAGAGAAGCCGCTTTCGCAAAATCATGATTGTTGTCAGAATGGTCTGTGGCAGTGATCGAGGGGTAGCTACTAGATTTTGTGTCTATGTCGTAATGAAGAAGCTGAATGGGCAGAAAGGAAAGCCTTTCTATAGTGGCTAAGAGTTGCCCATGGCTTGCGAGAATAATATCGCCGTCATATATTACGCGTCCGGATTCATTACCGAGTTGGTTGACGTATAGATAGTGACATTTGAATATTTTACTACTTGATACAATCAGATTTTCTCTGATTTTGTGCTTACCGAAGGCAAAGTGGCTTGCGCTGGGATTCAATATCAGTTCTACGTTTTTCTCCAAGAGTCTGCATGCGGGCCGCTCCTGATTCCATGCGTCTTCGCAGATTTCGAATCCGATGTGGATACCTTCTATATGAAAAGTGACATCGCCAATCTCATAGGTTCTACCATTATACTCGAGTGTAGCGGTTACGCCTCCTTGCCAGGGTGCAAACCAACGGTGCTCATAGTGAATGCCGTCATTAGCCAAAATTTGTTTAGCATAAAACCCCAGGATTTCTCCATTTTGGATCAGACAAGTCGTATTGTATGTTTTCCGATTATAGCGAACCGGCAATCCCACTGCTACTGCGATGTCGGAGCATAGCGGAGCAATCTGGTCTAATTGTGCCATTGCTTCATCGACAACCCAGTCATGCAAAAACAAATCCTGACAGCCATAGGCAGTGATGCACAATTCTGGAAGGCAAAGAATTTTGACTTGATGAGCTTTTGCCTCGCGAATCGCCGCTGCGATGTTGGTGAGGTTGTTTTCCCAATCCAGTGGGGTTTGATTGAGGCAGGCACCTCCGATTCTGACTTGGCTCATGGATATGATTTAGAAAATTCTAATCAATATTAAGAATTTCGCAGGATTTTTCGGCCGCATTCTGTTCAGCTTTTTTCTTGCTCAATCCGTGGCCAATGCTGATTTGCTTTTTACCTACAAATACTTTGGCTTCAAATTTCTTGAAATGTTTTTCTGTAGAATGCTCTTCCACCTCGAATCTAAGATCTTTATTCTCCTTCTGAGACCATTCAATGATTTTACTTTTAAAGTTGGTATCAGTGCTGATGACCTCATCCAAATCGATATGAGGGATGATTAATTTTTTGAAAATGAAGGATTTGGTGTTTAGATAACCTTTGTCGAGATATATGGCTCCTACAAGGGCTTCAAGTGCATCTCCGTAGATGGATTTAAACGATTGTCCATTGGCCTTCAGTTGTCCATTGTACTTGATGACATCGGCGAGACCTATTTTTTTCGCGAGTTGATTGAGGTGTTCTCGGTTGACAAGTCGGGAACGTACTTCGGTGAGGAATCCTTCATGCTTGAAGGGATATTTGTTAAAAAGGTATTCGGCTACGGCCATGCCCAGCACAGCGTCACCGAGATATTCCAGTCGTTCGTTGGATTCCAAGAATCCCTTTCTACTCTCCTGAGCCAAGGAACTGTGTCTCATGGCTAGGGCATAAAGTTTTAGATTGGACGGATTGAATCCAACAATACGCTTAAGTAGTGTAGCAAATTTCCGATCCTTAGAATTTCTAAATAGCAGCTTCTTTAACTTAATATCACAAAATTAACCCTCAAATTTACGGAATATGATGGAAGTATTGTGGCCTCCGAATCCGAATGTATTGCTCAAAGCAACTTTAATATCTCTTTTTTGGGATTTGTTAAATGTGAAGTTCAATTTTGAGTCAAACTGCTCATCGTCTGTGAAATGATTGATAGTGGGTGGTACCTCACTATTTTTGATGGCCATGATGCAGGCTGCAGCCTCTATGGCTCCGGCAGCTCCAAGTAGGTGGCCGGTCATTGATTTCGTAGACGAGATATTGAGATTGTAGGCATGCTCCTTAAACACATTCTGAATCGCCATTGATTCGCTGATATCTCCCAGTGGTGTCGATGTCCCATGAACATTGATATAATCCACATCTTCGGGTTTCAGGTTTGCATCTTTAAGGGCATTGATCATCACGTTGGTAGCGCCGATACCTTCGGGGTGAGGAGCAGTCATATGGTGAGCATCGGCTGACATACCGCCACCGATCAATTCAGCATATATTTTTGCACCTCGCGCTACTGCGTGGTCATAATCCTCTAAAATCAGAGAAGCAGCCCCTTCTCCCAGGACAAATCCATTTCTGTCTTTGTCAAATGGTCTCGAAGCAGTCTCTGGAGAGTCATTTCTTTCGGATAATGCTTTGAGTGCATTAAATCCTCCGACGCCAGATTCGCATACTGCAGCTTCTGATCCGCCAGTAATAAATACATCTGCCATTCCTAATCGAATGTAGTTGTATGAGTCAATGATAGCGTTGGTGCCAGAAGCACACGCACTCACTGTGGTAAAGTTAGGACCTCTAAATCCATACTTAATAGAAATCATACCAGGAGCAATGTCAGCAATCATCTTCGGTATGAAGAACGGGTTGTATCGTGGGGTTCCATCTCCCGCGGCGAAGTTCATTACTTCGTCTTGAAAGGTTTTCAATCCACCAATACCGGCACCCCAAATCACTCCAGCCCTGTTGCTGTCGATTTTGTCGACCTCAAGACCAGAATCCAAAATAGCTTCGTCTGCCACAATGTGAGCAAACTGAGTGAATAGATCCATTTTACGAGCTTCCTTACGATCAAAGTGATCGTTTGGGTCGTAATTTTTCACTTCACATGCAAATTGGGTTTTGAATTTTCCCGCGTCAAAACGGGTGATGGGAGCAGCGCCGCTCACACCTTTAGAAAGTCCCTGCCAATATTCTGCGGCATTATTTCCTATAGGTGTGAGAGCTCCAATGCCGGTAACTACAACTCGCTTTAATTGCATAAATGCTAGTTCCCTGTTTAGGTATGTTTAATTTATTTTGCGTTTGCTTCTAGGTATTCAACAGCCTGTCCTACAGTACCAATATTCTCAGCTTGATCGTCTGGAATTGAGATGTTGAATTCTTTTTCAAATTCCATAATCAATTCGACAGTATCTAAAGAGTCAGCACCAAGATCGTTAGTAAAACTTGCTTCGTTGTTTACCTCAGACTCTTCTACTCCTAATTTGTCGATAATAATTGATTTAACTTTTTGTGCTATATCAGACATTTTATTATTGTTTGGTTTAAAAATCTGTGCAAAGAAAGATATTTAAACGATTAAAGCCAAACTATTTTATGCAATCTCAACCAGCCTCAAAAACATGCTTAAAACAGGCTAATTTTGATGTATTTCCGATATGAAAATTGGATACCCTATAATAAGGTATATATTGCGAACAAGGAGAGTAGGTCAATGGGCTACGAAGGGTTCATTTTTTCTACCTAATTTATTTACCCTAATACAAACACCGAATGTTGTATTTCTGCAAATTATGTCGATATTTGCAGCTCGAAAATTTTTGTAAATCTAAAACTTAAGTAAAAATCGCTAAACAAAGATTCCAAAAACGTGGCTTTAGAGGTCGTGTTGAAGAACCCTACAAAGTAAATGACCGAATTACTGCCAGAGAAGTTAGGGTAGTAGGTGAAAACGTTAAGGTCGATGTGTATCCTACTTCACGTGCTATCGAAATGGCCAAGGATCAAGGGTTGGATTTAGTAGAGATATCTCCGAATGCAGATCCTCCGGTTTGTAAGATTACTGATTACTCTAAGTTTAAGTACGAACAGAAAAAGAAACAAAAAGAGATCAAATCGAAAGCGCACAAAAGTGTGCTTAAGGAAATTAGATTTGGTCCTAATACCGATGATCATGATTTTAATTTCAAATTGAATCATGCCATCAAATTCCTAAGAGAAGGTGCGAAAGTGAAAGCTTACGTGCATTTCGTAGGAAGAACCATTGTGTTCAAGGATAGAGGGGAGATATTACTTCTGAAATTTGCTCAATCTCTTGAAGACTATGCCAAGGTTGAGCAGCTACCCAAGTTGGAAGGAAAACGAATGTTTTTGATGCTCTCTCCTAAAGTTCAAAAGAAGAATTAATTTTTTATCAATATATACAAATGCCAAAAGTTAAAACTAAAGCAGGAGCTAAAAAGAGGTTTAAACTGACAGGGTCTGGTAAAATCAAAAGAAAGCATGCTTTCAAAAGCCACATTCTGACTAAAAAAGAAACCAAGCAGAAGCGAAACCTGACTAAAATGGGATTAGTCCATAAGTCGGATGTAGCTAATGTTAAAGAAATGCTCAACATTTAATCTGGCCCAGGGCGAGATTAGGTTCAAATTTTCACCAGAGTATTGGTCATAAGTATCGTGCAAAAGCAAGGTCGCCAATAATCAAAAAAAGTTAAAAATTATGCCAAGATCGGTAAACACAGTAGCGAGTAGAGCTCGCAGGAAAAAGGTTCTGAAATTAGCCAAGGGCTATTTTGGAAGAAGAAAAAATGTATGGACGGTAGCAAAAAATGCCGTTGAAAAAGGTCTCAACTATGCATACAGAGACAGAAAAGTTAAGAAAAGAGAATTCAGAAAATTGTGGATTCAAAGAATCAACGCAGGAGCTAGAGAGCACGGATTGTCTTATTCTCAGTTTATGGGAAAATTGACTGCCTCTAACATCGAACTGAATAGAAAAGTATTGGCTGATTTAGCGATGAATCATCCAGAAGCTTTTAAGTCTGTAATAGATCAGCTGAAATAGACTGAAACTGTTTTATAGATATTAAAACCCTGATGGTAACCATCAGGGTTTTTTTATGCCAGTTTTTAGAAACGGTGCGGTTGTTAGTTCTAAATGAGAAGCCTTGAGGAAATTTGATAATTCATTAAAAAGTAAGATATTATGTCACCAAGATATAAAACTCATTCGATGACTATCAAACAATTTATTTTAGCCGTATGGCTTCTTGGTTTGAGTATTTCGGCAAATTCTCAAAATTTTAGGCCCTTGCTCGAACAAATCAGAGACAGCTCCATTTCCAAACAAGTCAAAATCGTTGAAGATTCAGCGTGGAAATATCTGTATCGTGACTATGGTATGGCAATGGAATATGCGCGATTAGCAAATAGTCTGGCATTGGATGGTAAATATCTGAAAGGTCAGGGTTTTTCCTACAATACAATTGGAGTCATATATAGAAAACAAGGAAATTACGATTCAAGCAAATTGTTTTATAGCAAGGCGTTAAGTATTTGGAACCAGTTGTCAGATACCTCACAAATTTCCACTGCTTATCTGAACCTTGCTAATCTGGAAAAAGCAAGAGGTAACAATGATTCTGCTTTATATTTTGCTCAGTCTGGTCTTGCATTAGATATTGGAAGGAATGACAGTGTGAGAATGTCAGGAAAGTACACCGCACTTGGGAATATATATCGAGCATTAGGCCAGTACGAAAAGGCCATGGAAAATTATATGATTGTGGTTGCTATTGATGAGGCACTTGAAGATTCTAGTTATCTGGGTATTGACTACAGTAATATTGGCGATATGTTTTTCTCGATTGGAGAATTTGAGGAGGCAAAAAGATATTATGAAGTGAGCATAGCTATTGACAGTTTGATAGATAATAAGCAGGGTTTAGCTATTGGTTTGGGAAACTTGGCTGGTTCATTGAAGGAATTAGGTCAATATGAGAAGTCGAAAGACCAGTATTTGAGAAGCCTACAGATAGCCAAGGAGATAGGTGATGAAATTGGAATTTCTGAATCTAGCATAAATATAGGTGCTTTGTATTTGGCCAAGAATCTGCTGGATAGTAGTAGGTATTACTATCAACTGGGAATGTCTATAGCTGAAAAATTGGATGATGAATGGCACCAAGCATCAGCTCTAAATGGTCTGGGGAAAGTGTATTTGATTCAAAAGAAGTATAAAAGTGCGATAAAAAATCTGAAAGAAGCCAATCAGAAAGCTGCCTCTCTATCATTTGCTGTCGTGTTGATTGATAGTTATAAATCTCTGGCTACAGCAAATCGGGCCATAGAGAAAAATAGTTTGGCCTATGATTATCTAGTAAAGCACATTATATTATCTGATAGTGTAAACAAAGTGGAAACTAAAGAAAAGGTAACAGACTTGGAGTCCAAGTATCAAAATGAAAAACACTTGCATAGGATCAACTTACTCAATCATGAGACTAGACTGCAAGCGGCAATTATAGAGCGAAATAAGTTGTTCTTTTTGGCCATTGGAATAGGAAGTGTATTGTTGTTTTCCGTCGGATTTATGTTTTACAAAAGGAAAATCTATCATCAGCGAATTGCTCTGGAATCTCAACGACATGTAGCTAAGACAGAACAAATAAATGCAGTGATTCAGTCTCAAGAAGCAGAGCGTGCACGATTTGCCATGGATCTTCATGATGATTTTGGTCAGCTCATTTCAGCGCTTAGACTTAAGGTAAATCAAAATTTTGGCAAAGATTCTGAGGCTAATCAAATATTAGACAAAATGTACGATTCGTTGAAGAACATCGCTTTTAATTTGATGCCTCAAACCTTGGTAGAACATGGATTGATTGAAGCGGTGGATGAACTGAGTAATCAGCTCAATCAATTAGGAATCATTAATATTAAAGTACAGGCATTTGAGGTTGACGAAGCAGCAATTGCCTCGCATAAAGTGGCCTTGTACCGAATATTGCAGGAAATTTTGAGTAATATACTGAAGTATGCTTCTGCTTCACACGTCAATATAAGCTTGACTGGTTTAGAAGGCGAGTTGAATATTTTGGTAGAGGATAATGGTGTCGGATTTGATACAGAAGTACTCACTTTGGGTAATGGAAATGGTTGGAGGAATATAGTCTCTCGTTTGGATCTTATGAATGGATCTGTAGATATAGACAGCCAAGTTGGGCAAGCTAATTCTACCGTATCGATTATTGTTCCTTACCTGGTTGAAAATAAAAAAGTGGCATGATATCAGATACTATTAATATCATTATCATCGATGACCATCAAATATTGATTGATGGAGTGGTTGAGCTCCTCAATCACAAAAAAAACTTTCATGTAGTGGGTACTGCTTCGGGGTATCAAAGGGCATTGGATCTCATAAGTAACCATAAAGTGGATGTAGCCATCTGTGATGTAAACATGCCACAAATGAGAGGGACTGAGTTGATCCCAAAATTGAAGAGTATCAATTCAAATCTTAGGATCGTAGCACTGAGCATGCATGAAGAAAAACATGTAATCAAAGAGGTGTTGAAATTGGGAGCTGATGGATATGTTTTGAAACGCTCTACGCACAATGAGCTGGTAGATGCTATAAAAGCAGTTTCAAACGGTCAAACATTCGTGAGTGATGCCATTACTGAAATGCTCGTGGATGAGATAAAAAACCCTACTCCAATTGATCACTTAAGTGAACGAGAAATTGAAATTATTAAACTCATTGTACAAGAAAGAACTAATCGTCAGATAGGCGATGAACTTTGTATTAGTGAAAAAACCGTAGAGACTCACAAGCGTAATATTTTCCGAAAAACTAATACAAGCTCGGCAGTAGGTTTGACCAAATTTGCATTGTCACACAACCTGGTTTAATTCCCAGAAATACTTCATCCACTAGTTGTAGGTGACTAAGGGTATTCCCTTAGTTGGAAATCAGGTGTTTCCCTGATGAACTCTTCTTTATGATCGAAGAACTTTGAATAAATGTTCTTGCTCATGCACAACTCATTGACCCATAGGGAAAATCAAGTACTTCAACTAATACTGGTGGAAATGTCAAATGCTGCTATCGCTCAGCGGTTGGAAATTAGTGAAAAGACCGTGGAAAGTCACAGAAAGAACATTTACCTGAAAACAGGTACTCGGACTGTTGTAGGTTTGGTGAAAAAGGTATTGGAAGTAAAACAATCGAAACAAATAAAAAGATCATGAAACGAATATTTACAATCGTACTAATTGCTGGGTGTATTAACCCGCTGTTTTCTCAGATTGAAATGGGAAAGACAAAAAATACTATAATGGGTAAAAACAAGCTCCTTTTGGTAGAAACCAATGAAATGGTACTCGATAATTTTTCAATTAATCTAATTCTATACGGGTTTGGTGAGGATATTGGAGGAGGTGGAGCTCAGGTTGGCATTAGAGCTGACTTATCAGAGATTGACGAAACGCTTGCTCAGGAAATTGTAAATGAGGCCTATGCATATTTCAAAGCGCAATGGAAAAAAAGAGGAGTGGAGGTAGCATCTCCTAGTATAGCTCAAATTGTGGCCTCAAAAAAGTACAGTAAGGCGGAAAAAAAGGGAAAGGCTACGATTCGGACTGGAGGTATAGAAGACAATCATACAAAAAAGAATCATAACATGATGGCCTGGCCTGAAGGAGAAAATATTCCATATTCTGGGTCCGGACCACTAGCCCTTGCGGGTAACTGTGCACATGGATTGTGTTATGATGCAAAATTCAGTGGATTCAATACCGGGTTTTCGTCAACAATCAATTTTATCACCTTTAAGTCAGCAGCATTGGGGAGTACTGCTTCCGTAAGGACATTCCCACAACTAACTGCTGCTAACACGCTGACGGCAACTACATGGCAAAAGGGAAAAGTTGGAGGATATATTGGTAGCAATAATGCCAAGGGAATTGAAGACTTTTTTACTGATGTTGAACAAAAAGAAATAGATGTGTTGAATGCTAGCGCCAATATGTGGAATTATATAGGAGACAAAGCAAAGTATAAGGCTAATGTATTGGAAATGATTAAAAAAGGAATGGATGACATGTTTGCCGACCTTGAAGCAGTAAAGGAAAAGTCGAAATGACAGGAGTCATTCGCAAGTAGCAGAAGCTGAAAAAGGCTCATTTGGCTAGAGAAGATGTAATTCTTGAAAATGAATAGTAAGCACTTAACCAGCTGTTGACAATGAGTTAGGTAAGCCTAAGTGTGAAGGCACCAATTATAAAAGTTCGAAGAAATAAAAACATAATCATGAAAATCATACTTATTACTTTTTTCCTTGTTTTAGCTCAAATTAGCTATTCGCAGGTGTCTAATGATACTTTTCAAAAAGCCTTGCTATCATTTGACACTAATTTCAAAGAAATAAAACAAATTTCGGAGGATACCTATGCTGTAGGTCAGGAAGTTGAAGCTGAGCACCCAACCGATCCCGACTTGCTCAGAACTGTGACATTGAATTATATCCTACAGAACAAGGGAGATCATTATATAATTACCACCATTTTTCCTCCTGTGGTCTCTACACTATACGAAGATTTAATCAGTAGTGAAAAATACGGCTTAGAAGATATATTGAAGCATCACTTTGGGGAAGATTCGTTTATCAAAATTGAGAAAGGAGAAAAGTCGAAACCAATTGCAAGTGTTAAAGTAGTCTTCAAGGCAAGCAAGCCTTTTGGTATTATGGGGAATATGGTGAAAAATGGGAATAAAATGACCAAGGCTTATATAGGTTTGGTGGCTCAGCATAAGAAGCTTTTTTTGAAGACGAAAAAGCAAAACCTGAAGCAGCCACTTTCAAGGCTTGATAATGAATGGTTTCCATACTATGCAGAAGATGAAAGTCTTTTTGATTTTGTTGAAGAACCCGACATTGATGGCGCAATAGGCCATTGGGTTTATGCTTCCAACAAGCTCGAATTGTCTTATGATCTTTACAATTTTTCAGATCGGTTCGAAATGTACATTACTGGATATGTGGAAAGCGAAGAAAATGCGAAAGCTTATCTCACATATTTTGAGGAGTTTACTGCAGGCAAAGGTAAGTACCCCGGCGCTAGTAATACAGAGGCGTCTCTTAGGCCAAGTGATAAGACGTATGTTGGTGTCAAGGTTACCTATCAATATGATGGAAGTATGAATCTGGAAGATTTTATAGAATCATATACTGATAACTATTTCAAATATGGCAGTAAAATGAATAAGGTGTATTAAGTGAAAAACTCAGATTTATTTTTCAATATATTCGGATGTGAAGTTCGGTTGAGAGGTATATTGTTCTTCAATGCACTTAGTTGATCATCTGATGAGCAAGTTATTGCCAACGTCCTATCGCACTGGTGGCTATGAGACTGTTGCGATATTACTACTTAAGTAGTTGGTTGTGAGTTAGTCCTATATTTTCTAACTTTCAGTGCTCACCAATGTACCTAACCTATGCCAAAACCTAAAAAATACCTTGATCATACGCATTCATATCTTGCCCTGAGAAAAACAGTCGGGTGGATTGGGATATGTCTTCCTTTCGTACTGCTAGCTGGTACGCATTTGTTCGATTGTGAGTCCTGGCCATCGATCAGCCATTATTATTATAGTACCATGGGGCGGGTTTTTATAGGTGCGTTGTGTGCTGTTGCGCTGTTTATGTTTTTCTATACCGGATTTGATTGGCGTGATGATTGGGCTGGTAATTTTGCCGGAATTTTTGCGCTTGGAGTAGCTTGGTTTCCTACGACACTCGAAGGTGATATTACAACCATAGGCTGGATTCATTATGGCTGCGCTGCTTCATTATTTGTAACATTCGCCATTTTCTCGCTTGTGTTATTCACAAAAACCAAAGATGATAATGACGCAAACAGAACTGCTGAAAAAAGAATCAGAGATAGAATTTATAAGGCTTGTGGATGGGTCATTATATTTTGTATCGTAAGTATTCCTATATATAGTAAATTATGGAGTGATTCTGCATTTGAATATACCTTTTGGGCTGAGACGCTTGCACTTGTATCTTTTGGATTTTCCTGGCTGACCAAAGGTGGGTATGTCATGGCGGATAAAACGAATTAAACACTTTTACCATGCGAAACATTTTTTTCATAGGAGTGATGTCGATCATTTCCTCATGTAGCCAGCACTATTTTGATCGACCACAGCCGATTGATGCCAGGAATATTTATGTCTTCCCAGAAGAGTTTCGTGGGATATGGACAGATGGGAGTGATTCAATAGTGGTCACCAAATTTTATTTTGCCAATATAGAATACAAAAATATTGCTCTGCCTTATAACAATGAAGATACTACTCGATATGCACTGTTTTATGATGGAAAAGTGTATCCTTATGATTCTGCCCAGCAAAAAATAATGGGTACAGGATATCCTTATGTAGTCAATAATGATAGTGCGTATTATCAAACGAGAGAAGTTTTAGAGGCTCAACTGGGCAGGAAGGCTGTGCTTCGGGCTGTTGGCGATCAGTACATGCTCAATGTGAAAAGCGATAATCAATGGTGGGAGATATTTCTGATGAGTGCTCTTGGCAATCATAAAATACTTGTGTGCTATCCCAATATAGATCAGCTTGAAGAACAAGGTATCAATCCTGTTTTTTCTAACAGCGAGGAAGATTTTTTTGAAGTGGAATGGAGTTCGGAACAGCTTGAGCGGTTGATTCAAAAGAAAGTCTTTTCAGATACTTTGCTTTTACTAGACCAACAATATCAAAAATAAATCTAAACCAACATCCTTAACCTCATGGCAAAATTAAACTTCGTACAACAGTATATTAAAGACCACGATGCAGCACCCAAGGAGCGCAAACATATCGTCTTATTGGATGGCACCTGGAACGATGAAACAGGTGAACAGGGCAATGGGAGAGTAACTAATGTGGTCAATCTATCGCGTATTTTCCGTAGAGATCATGATAAGCAAATAGTGCGATATCATCGCGGTGTGGGCAATGACAATGACAACAGTCTCCTTGGCAAACTGTGGAAGGGAGCAGATGGCAAGGCAGTACATGCGATTGTTGATCGCGCGTATGCACGTTTTATTCAGGAGTGGCAGAATGGGGATAGAATTTACATTTTTGGTTTTAGTCGTGGTTCGGCTGCAGCTAGAATTCTGGCTTCCAAAATTCATAAGGAAGGGATACCTGCCAGCGTAAAGATTACGCTGAAGCCTAAAGTAAACAAAGAAACGAATGTCATCGAACAGAGAATAGATGCGGTAGAGTATGACCGAAGTAAAGAAAAGAAAGTGAGAATAGAATTTGTAGGTGTGTGGGACACCGTCAGTTCATTCGGTGCACCTAATAATTTCCTGAGAATGTTAGGATTTCGGGAAAAGGATATGTTTACGGATCAGCATATAGCAGAAAATATAAACAGAGCGGTGCATTTGTTGGCTATGGACGAAACGAGAAATGAGTTCGTACCTTCCCTAATGAACCATAAGGAAAATGTCACTCATGAAGTCTGGTTTCCAGGCGTGCATTCTGATGTGGGTGGAAGTTATCTGCGCAATGAAATTGGTCAAATCACACTTCATTACATGTTTAAGAAGTTGACGGCCTGGCATACAGAAAATCAAATAGAAGAATTTCTAATTGATCAAGAGGCTTATGACAAATACGTCAGTGAAAGTGTCGAGGTAGTACACCTTCACCTTCAGGGATTAAATTGGAAAAGTAGTGTAAGGGAAATTAAGACTCAGTCGGACGGAAAAAAATCATCTAAGAAACCTTTGATTCATCAGATTTATCACGAAATATCTTCTAAACGCAACACCTATTCAGTGCGTGAAAAAAAGAAGAAAGTCAATGGCGTTCGAGTAGATCAAGTTACTAATTTCCAATATATGCCATTCAATGTAAAAGTACTCCGTGGTGATTACGAAGTAGTCAGTTAATTAATTTTGTTTACCTACCTGGGAGGCAACTCTGGATATGGAATTAATGATTCTATGACCAGACCGACACCATCCTTGGTGAGCAGAATCAAGGTGACTATGATTACCCCAGATATGATGGCAACGCCAATGTTGTTGTTTTTCATTTCAACAAATTCATCGATTGGCGTAAGCGCCGAGTAGATCATAATACCCATCAGACTGATTAGCAATCCGGCCACATAGGCGATTAGAATATAGATTCCTCCTCGCATCAAAAACGATAGGATGAGGCCACTACTGGAGTCCTCTGCATTGGCCAAAAGCCTAAAGGATGACACGATAGGCTCGATAGTGCCACTCACCATGAGTCCCATTCCAAAAAGCACGCTGGCTATAAAAATACTATAGGCCGCATTGTTGTGACCAATGTTGAATTTCCATTCGCCATACCATTTGAGCAGTTTGTATGTAGTAGACAGAATCACCAGTCCCATACTTAGTGCAGACAGAATTTCTATTACACCGAGAAAAAAGATATCGTTATTCATGTTTGAGCGCTATATGCCAATAGTTTTTATTGTCCATTCCCGGGGGGATGATTCCTGGCTCCCAGCCCGTGCCGGTTGTCTCCCAAAAGTAGTATTTTTTACCACTAATTTTTATAAACTCTCCTGTAGCCGGGAGGTCCAAAGCCAGCATGGAGTGTCGATATTCTCTACTGATCAGCACAACAGGGTCATAGCCAAAATTGCTTAATATGGTGTAGATGAGTACTGTACGTGAATCACAATCTCCTTTGAGCGTATATAGAAATTCAACTGGTGAAGTGATGCCAAACCGTTGATTGCCGTAGCAAGGATAATCACTGTGTTCGCTCGTGCACTTGTCAGAGAGAATATATTGATATGGAATATCTTGGACCATTTTCACGACCACATGAGCAAATTCGGTGTAGTCTAGTGTATTTGTTTTAGCTATTTGATCCAAGGAGTCCAGCAGTGAATGAATCTTGTCATTGTCTGCTTTTGCGAGCTGCTGATACAACTTGCCCCAGAATTCAGTATATGAATTTGCACTAGGGTTTTTAAGTTGATTTTTATGAACGCTGGCCGTGCGCAGATCCCGATTGGTAATCTTAAAAGACATACAAAAGTCGGCATCAGTTTTGGAGTCCTCCCAGTCTCTTTGGTGGTGTATATCAAAGGATGCCTCTCGACTAAACTCCAGGCAGGACTCTGCCAATACTGGTGGCATGGTATCCAAAAATGAAATGATAAACGACTTGCAAGTAAATAGCAAAAACAGAATCCAGAGCAGGGGCTTGATTTTTTTCACAGCGCCAATAATAATAGTATTGAACTACAATCTGCAATATGAACTTCAAATTCTTGTCAGTTTTGTCCTGGATTGATACGAAACTAAAAAACTCACTCCAATCTTGAAGTGAGTTTACTTGAAATAGATAATGTTTTATCCTTTGCCTAAGTGGAAGCTAATCGGCAATACCATTCGAACTGAAACCGCCTTGCCATCTATTAGACCCGGTGTCCATTTGGGTGCATTCTTGACGATTTCTACAGCCGCTTTATCGCAGCCAGATCCGATACCTTTTATCGCTTTTACATCCTTGAAATTCCCTGACTCATCGAGAATAAACTGCACAAATACGCGACCTTCAACACCAGCTTCTTTTGCGGCTGTAGGGTACTTTAAGTTCTGTGTGATGTAGCTGTAGAATTCGGTCATACCACCTGCGGGAGCAGGCTGGACATCCACCATGTCATACGCGCCATCTTTCATAGTATAATCTGATATCGTCTTAGCGGCAGTGATATCGTCTTGTTCACTCAGCTGCTGTGCTGCATCTTCGCATCCAAAGATCACAATGAGAGCGAAGGCCAATCCAAAGGGTAATATTTGTTTGATTTTCATAGTTTTATTGTTTTGTCTATATATCATTTTGATTCGTTTTAAGGTTGATGACGTATAAAAGGGATGCGCAAGAGACAAGCCTTGTTTTTGAATGGCATGACTGGCGAGTGCTTTCACATATTGCTCTTTATTATAGCCATTCACAGCATGAGCATCGGCCAAAAATTCATGATTAGCACGAGCCAACCTCTTGAGCAAGTAGTAAATTGGATTGATCCATAGCACGGCACTGATTATTTCAAAAAGTAGTACATCAATCGAATGTTTTTCCATCACATGTACGCGCTCATGGGCAAGTATGGCTGATCTTTCTGCCTCAGGGATTTGATCCCCCAAATAGATCATATTCAAAAAACTATAAGCCTCAACACTGTCCCTTAGGGTTATGAGTCGATGATCATGATGGTCGACTGATATTCCCTCGTGTTTGAGCAATTTCCTAACTTGATAGAATATTCTAAATAGCAGCATAGAGGAGACTATTGTATAGAGCCAGATCCATAAGCCAGGATTCAGGAATGTGCTTTGATCCAGTTGATTTCCAAATTCCACGGTATCGAGTAGTAGGGTGGTGCCTACGGTTTGACTTCCAATGGTGTCCAAATCAATACGCAAAAAAGGAATCAATAAAGAAAGCAGAACACTAGAGATCAAATAGAACCGATTGAACACAAAGGATTTTTCCTGACGGAGTACCAGGGTATAGAACAAGGTCAATAATGCAATTGAGAAACCTGATTCAAGATAAAAATTTAAAATACTATTCATGGTTGTCTGATTTGGAGTCTTTTTTAGCAAGTGCAATCAATTCATTTATCTCATTGATGTCCAATTCATTCTCTTCTGCAAAAAAAGAAACAAGATTTTTGAATGACCCACCAAAGTAACCGTCCATGAAGTTGGAAAGATAGAATTTGGAGTAATCCTTTTTTGCTATGATTGAGAAGTACTCATAAGTCTTGCCATAGGCCTTATGATCTACAAATCCTTTGGTTTCTAAAATTCGGACAATCGTCGATACCGTGTTGTAGGCCGGTTTGGGGTCGGGCAATTTCGCAATGATATCGTGAACGACTCCTCGCTCTATTTGCCACAAGACCTTCATGACATGTTCCTCTGCTTTAGTTAGTTCTTTCATGTGTATCAATTTTCAGGTCAAATTTACAACTAATTATTTAGTTATAAAACTAAATATGTAATATTATGATTAATATTAGTGTTTTCAACTCTGAATTATTGCACATTTCAACCTGATGTATACGTTATTATATTGGCAAATCAGGCTTTTTTCATATTGTTATAAGCGTATTCTCATGTTATTACCTTTTTAGTATTGGTGCTCAAAAATATGATAGGTGTATTCCTATGGCATGGGTGGGTACTTGGCAAAACTTAAGTAATAAATGGCCTATTTCTTCCCTTCGACGTCTGATTTGATCCCTTCGATCTATGGATATTGCGAACTGTACAGTTGATTGGAAAAGACTACTAATCTCTCATCAGCAGCCACGTTTACCTAATTCAATAAACCGACCTCTCCCTAAGAATCACAGGTTTTTTATTGAAATCAAAACTTTCAAAATGAGGATTATCACAGCAATATTTTTCACACTGCTCACATGTAATGAATCTTATGCCGCTGACCGCTACTGGATCGCAGGCACAAGTGCAAATTGGAATAATACGGACAACTGGTCTACTACTTCTGGTGGAAGTAGCGGAGCATCGATACCTGGGTCTTCGGATCTTGTCTATTTTGATGTCAACGGATTAGGGAATTGTAGTATTGATGCAGTCGTGAATATAGACGGTCTGAACATAGATGCAGCCTATACAGGCAATATCACTCAATCACTCGGCAATTCCATTACCGTAGGTGCTAACCACTGGATTCAGTCCGGAGGTATTTTTATGGCAGAGACTACGCTAATCACTGTGAACGGAAATCTGACGCTTGACAACGCTACTCTTACTCATTCGGATAATTCTTCCACAGAAATCTATAAACTAAATCTTACAGTTACGGGTAATCTTACTTTATCTAACGGTGCAACCATGGATGTAAATGAACTAGGTTATGATGAAGAAAATGGTCCGGGAACATCAAGTGCCTTAGATGGAGCAGGCCATGGTGGGATAGGTGGAGATGAAGGTAACAATGGCGTGACTTCATCAGTTTATGGAAGTTATATTGCTCCTACAACGATTGGCAGTGGAGGATCTGGTTATTCCAATAATATTAGCGGAGGCGGAGCCGTACTACTTGATGTGGGCCAAACATTGAATATTGATGCTACCTCCTCTATAACAGCCAACGGTTCCTACGGTCCAAACGGAGGCGGAGGCTCTGGTGGCAGTATTTTTATTACGGCGGGAAGTATCATAAGTAGCGGATCCATCACATGTAATGGTGGAGGTGCAAGTAATGGAAGAGGGGGAGGAGGAGGTGGTCGTGTGGCTGTCATACTTACCAATACGTTATCTGATTTCTCATTGGCAACCGGCCCGATCACCACTTATGGAGGCAATAGTAACGGATCGTTGCAAGACGGAGCAGCTGGTACGGTCTACCTGGAAGAAGAAACAGATGTTGCTGGCGGTGGTGAATTGATCATTGATAATAATAATTTATCTGCCGATGAAGAGGTAGTTTTTACACCCATACCTTCAGGTGAAACCTGGGAAATCTATGAATTGAAAATTCAAAACAACGGAATTCTAAGGTTTCCAAGTGGTACCACACTTGATTTGAAAAATGACAACATTACTTCCGACGACTCCGACAATGTACTTAAATGGGAAGGTACACTTTTGATTCCTTCAACATTCACCATAGACAATTGGACACTTGTGTTAATTGGCGCACAAACTATAGCCTCTGATGTAACATTGACCAACGGTGGCAGTATCATTCATGAGGATAATTCTACCGCAGAAAGTAGCACGCTTGATCTGACCGTCAACGGCAATCTTACCCTGTCAAATGGAGGCAATATTATAGCCGATGGCTTAGGTTACGACGCTCGATACGGGCCAGGTACACCTTCTGGTAATAGCTATGATGGGGGTGGTCATGGAGGAATTGGTGGTGACAATCAATTAAACACCACTACCGCCTCAGCCTATGGGTCTTTTACAGCGCCAGTTAATATTGGAAGTGGTGGAGATCACGCCTCAGGTGGTGGAGCAGTCAGGTTAATAGTCAGCCAATTGCTAAACATTGATAATTCCAGCTCGATTACAGTCAACGGAAGTGATGCAAATGGTGGTGCAGGAGCTGGAGGCAGTATTTTTATTACAACGGGCACAATCAGTAGCACTGGCATTATCGCAGCTAATGGAGGAGCATCAACTAGTCACGGCGGAGGTGCTGGGGGTAGAATCTCTATTATCCTTACGGCTACGTCAGCAGACTTCGCATCAGCTGGAACTATTTCTGCTTATGGAGGAAATAGCAATGGAAATGGAGAAGATGGAGCTGCGGGTACCGTCTACTTAGAAGAAGAAGCTGACAGTAGCGGAGCAGGAGCACTTATCATTGACAACAACGATCTGTATGCAAATGATCAGGCCGTCTATACGCCAATACCATCAGGGGATACTTGGATTGTGTATGAGCTCATAATTAAAAACAAAGGTATTTTTGGATTTCCCATTGGTACTACACTGGATCTACAAAATGACAACATAGTTTCTGATGATCCAACCAATATTATCAACTGGGACGGCAATCTTATATGTCCGGCTACATTCACCATAGATAATTGGACACTCCGTCTGAATGAACCAAAGACGATCACCGCTGATGTCAGTATTGTCAATGGTGGAAGCATGACTCATCTGAAAAATTCTACCACTGAAAGTTACAAGCTGGATTTAACAATTAACGGTGACCTTACCTTATCAAGTGCTACCATCAATGCCGATGGCCTCGGGTATGATGCCGAGGCCGGGCCTGGAAAACCTGTCGCAGGAAGCTATGACGGAGGCAGCTATGGCGGAATAGGAGGCGACGATGCTGCGGACGGAACCGCTCAAGAGGTCTATGGTTCATTTTTAGCGCCTGTCAATATTGGTAGTGGGGGAAGGAGCGGCTCAGGTGGAGGAGCGATCAATCTAACAATAAGTCAGGATTTGACGATTGATGCTACCAGCTCGATTACTGCTCAGGGAGCCACAGCTAGCGGCAGTGGTTCTGGAGGTAGCGTATTTATTACCACAGGTACGATCTCTTGCAGTGGCATCATATCAGCAGATGGAGGCGGATCAGGCAACAGTCGAGGTGCAGGAGGAGGAGGCCGTGTGGCTATTGTTCTCACAGGTGTATCTGCAGATTTTGTCTCTGTAAGTGGTACAATCACGGCCTATGGAGGAGATAGCGATGGATCTGGCAAAGACGGTGCTGCCGGTACTGTTTATTTGGAAAAAGACGAAGACAATCCAAATGAAGGAAAACTTATCATAGACAACAATGGACTAGATGTCAATCCAGGTATTGTCTATACACCGCTGACTTCTGATGTTTCATTGAGCTCATTGATTTTGAATAATGCAGGAGTAATATCTCTTGAAAGCTTTGATCTCACAATTGCCAATGGCAATCCAGATGCCATAGATTTTGATGCTAGCTCATTTGTACTCAGTGAGTCAACTGATGGTGCGAGTAAACTTGTATGGCAAATTGATCAAACCACTGGCACCTACATTATCCCGTTTGGAGCCTCAGACGGTACCGATCTGAGCTTTACTTTTGACGTGACTTCATCCGGTATCAATGATGGTGGTACAGGGGAACTATCAGTAGCTACTTATCCAACGGCTGATGATAACACTCCCTACCCAACAGGGGTGACCAACACGAACAATGAGGCTGGTGATGATAGTTCAGAAAATGCATTAGACAGATTTTGGATTATTGATTTGATCAATTATTCAACTAACCCAACTGCTGATCTCACCTTTTCCTATGATGAAGCTGACCTACTGGGCAACGAATTCTCAGAAGAACTGATGGTATCTCAACGATATGACAAGGATATAGACGAGTGGGTACTTGTTGGTGGAAATGTAAATACCACAACAAACCAATTATCTGTAAGTAATGTAAATACGTTTTCTCCTTGGACACTTTCTAATATGAATTCTCCGTTGCCCATTGCACTTTTAGCTTTTGACGCTCAGGTCGATGGTCAAAATGTAGAACTGAGATGGACGACTGCTAGCGAAGTCAATAATGACTATTTTACCTTAGAGCGATCCACTGATGCTGCGAATTTTAACTCTGTGGCCAATTTGCCAGGAGCAGGCAATAGTAATACAAGAATAGATTATTATTATGTAGATCAGACCTTACTCACAAGCAAGGTTTATTACAGACTCAAACAAACTGATTTAGATGGTATCTACACCTATTCAGGTGTCGTAGACATAGATATTTTAGATATTCACCTATTCAGCCTATATCCCAATCCTTGTACTGAACCAGTCATTTATCTGGAATTTTTTAAAGAAACAGATCTTCCTGTGACTATCGAAATTTTTGGATCAGATGGTACAAAGTTTCTTGAGCAAAATTTTATAAACAGCAGCCAGATAGCTATTCAATTAGACAATAATATTAAGCCAGGGGCCTACCATATGATTATTTCAATGGGTAGTCAGAAGTATTTCAGAAAGGTGTTAATCGCTCAATAGTGATTTTGATGAGCTGAGTTATTAGGTATAGATGGATACTATCTTCGCCTTAGTAATCTATAGGTAATTTCCCCACCCTGTTTGTCCGTTTTATTCCTTTCGACGTCCGATTCAGTCCTACTGATATTCTGATATTTCTATTGTGAAATATAAGTAGAGAATGTATAGCAATTAATCTACTCTATTTTATTCCTATTCATCCGCTTGAACCAACCTCTCCTCATTTACCGATAAATAATTTATATAGAATATTTATGACATGAGGATTATCATAATTTCAGCAAGCATTTTTCTTATTTGGCATAATTCATTTGCGGCTGACCGATTCTGGGTCTCATCAGTCAATGCCAATTGGAATGATACGAATAATTGGTCTACTACCACAGGAGGAGGGGGAGGTTCCTCAGTACCCGGTGCTTCCGATATTGCCTATTTTGACGCCAATGGTACTGGAGACTGTAGCCTGAATGCGGTTGTTAATATAGCCGGCATAAATATAAGTGCAGGCTATACTGGGAATATATCTCAGCAGCTCGGGAATGATGTTACCATAGGCGGTAGCCACTGGGTACAGTATGGAGGCACATTTACCGGACAATCTACAACTATCACCGTCGATGGCGATCTCACTTTGGATAATGGTATCATTACTCATGCTGACAATTCTTCGATTGAGCTATACACCTTAGATCTTGTTGTAAATGGTGATTTTACTTTAGCCAACGGGGCTGAAATCAACGCAGATGGTTTGGGCTATAATGCAGACTACGGACCTGGTGCACCGACGGCTAGTAGTAGAGATGGAGGAGCTTATGGTGGCATAGGTGGTGATCGCACTCCGACGGGTACTACAGCCTCTACATACGGATCTATAACCGCACCAATCAATATTGGTAGTGGCAGTGATGTCAGCTCAGGAGGAGGTGCAATCAAATTGACTATTAGCGGAGCAATGAGTATGGATGCAAGTACCTCAATTTCAGCCAATGGGGCTTCTAATTCTTCTGGTGGAGGTTCTGGAGGGAGTGTTTTTATTACCACGGGGACGATTAGCGGTAATGGTCGCATTACAGGAGATGGTGGATTTTCTGAGGATGAAGAAAATAGCGGAGGAGCAGGAGGTGGAGGCCGTATTGCTGTTGTGCTGACGGCCCTCTCAGCAGATTTCTCTTCTATGATGATAACTTTTTCTGTATTTGGTGGTGAAAGTGAAGGTCTGGGAGAAAACGGTGCTGCCGGAACGATCTATCTGGAAGAAGAAGCTCATGATACGAATGAAGGCCAGCTCATTATTGACAATGACGGGATAGAAATTTTTTCAAGCACTGTCCATACATCTCTGACTGCTGATATGACATTGAACTCATTGATTTTGAATAATACAGGAGTGCTATCTCTTGAAAGCTTTGATCTCACGATTGCCAATAGCAATCCAGCAGCCGTTAATTTCGATGGTAGTTCGTATATAATAAGTGAAACAACCGATGGCATGAGTAAAATCGTTTGGCAGATAGATCAGACTACGGGTATATATATCATCCCATTTGGCATGTCCGATGGCACAGACCTCAGCTTTACCTTTGATGTGACGTCTGCTGGCACCAATGATGGTGGTACCGGTACACTTTCGGTCGCTACCTATCCTACTGCTAATGATAATACCCCTTACCCGAGCGGAGTCACTAATACCAACAATGAGGCCGGTGACGATAGTTCTGAAAATGCCATGGACAGATTCTGGATTATTGATTTGGATAATTATTCAACAAATCCTACCGCCGATCTTACTTTCACTTATAGCGAAGTGGACCTCCAGGGAAATAACTTTTCAGAGGACCAAATGGTCGCTCAGCAGTATGATGAAGGGACGGATGAGTGGGTGCTTATTGGTGGAAATGTAAATGTGACCACTAACACATTTTTGGTGAGTAGTGTCAATTCGTTTTCCTCCTGGACACTGTCTAACCTAAATTCTCCGTTGCCAATAACACTTTTGTCATTTGATGCTCAGATCGTTGGCCAAAGTTCGGAGATTAGATGGACCACCGCAAGTGAAATCAACAACGACTATTTTACGCTCGAACGGTCTATAGACGCAACCAATTTTATCTCAATTGACACTTTGCACGGAGCTGGTAACACAAATACAAAAAGTGATTATTTCTATATTGACAAGCGCCTACTAGAAAGCAAGGTTTATTATCGACTCAAACAAACCGATAATGACGGGAAGTTTACTTACTCGCAAACCATTGAGCTAAATACTGTTGAGAATCACTTTTTTAACTTGTATCCCAATCCTTGTCAGGGTCGAATCTTGTATTTGACATCTTCACAATCTTTTGAAATACCTGTTACTATCGAAATTTTTGGTGCTGATGGAACCAAACTTGACCATCAAACTCAGTCTGGTGTCGGAATTATGACCTTTGAGCTAGGAGGCGCGATCACCTCAGGAATTTACAATATTCTGATATCCTCCGGTAGTCAGATATACTTCAGAAAACTAGTAGTGACCCTCTAATGATTTCGCATTAATTCTTGGAAATAGAAAGTCTAATATTATATGCAATTAAGTTGCAAATAGTCTATGTTTGCAAGTATGGAAACGAGAGTACGTAAGGAAATACTTAAAAAACATGGTTTACGAGTCACTGACTGCCGTTTGGATGTATTGGATCTATTTATCAACAAGAGTCAAGCGCTTTCTCAAAAAGACTTAGAAGAAAATTTGGCGGCTTATGATCGCGTAACCCTTTATCGCACACTTCATAGTTTTATTGATAGTGGGGTACTGCATAAAATCCCCAATGATAGTGGCATTGCTTCCTATGGTATTTGCTTTGACACATGTAGCCCGACAAAGCATCACCATGATCATCTTCACTTTAAATGTAATACATGCGGGCAACTGGAGTGTATAGAAGAGTCAGTTTCGTTGCCTAACATACGCCTTCCTCAAGATTATAAGCTGGGGGCTGTAGATGTAATAGTGAACGGTGTGTGTGGGACTTGTAGTATTGAGGCATAATATCATGAAGTGTTTTTTTTGGTTGATTATAGGGCTATTAGCCAGCACCTCTGGATTGGCCCAATTACAGCTGTCTGGTGTGATCTATGATGCAGAATCTAAGGAGCCGCTTCCGGGAGCAATTGTAAGTATTCATGAGTTGGATGTTAGCATAGTCACAGACATTGAAGGCAAATTTTTGTTTGAGAACATTCGGCCAGCTACCTATCATTTGCATATTAGTTACATGGGCTTCAAAGCTCAGACTATGGTGAAGAGTATAAGAGGGCAAGGAGAATACCTACGAGTATATCTTGAAAGCACCGCGCTAGAGCTCAACGAAATCATAGTAGAATCCAATCATTATAAGACTGGGCCTAAGGAACAGACTTTATCCATGGAAATCCTTGATGCTGAATTTTTGGCTAAGAATCGCAAGGGAACATTCGTCAATTCCTTAGAAGATATTCCGGGTATCAGTGCAATCAATACTGGTGTGGGAATATCTAAACCTGTGATAAGAGGTATGAGCTTCAACCGTGTAATTGTGAACGATAAAGGGGTAAAACAAGAAGGTCAGCAATGGGGAACAGATCATGGTTTGGAGATTGATATGTTTGAGCCGGGCAGGGTAGAAGTGATCAAAGGACCAGGTTCATTAATGTATGGATCGGATGGTTTAGGTGGTGTTATCAATATCTTTCCACCGGCCATACCGCAGGACAAGGAAATTGAAGGTTCAATTCAAGGGATTTATAAATCCAATAATCATTTGGTCGGTTCATCCACCGTCGTTCAGGGTAAGAAGAATGATTGGGTGTATCGCGGGAGATTTAGTACACAGGACTTCGGTGACTACCGTGTGCCTGCTGATCAATTCACCTACAATGGATATATATTACCGATCTATAATGAACGTCTGAAAAACACAGCCGGTCAGGAAAGAAATTTTACCTTGATGTCAGGCATTAAAAAGAGTTGGGGCTACTCGACACTTACTCTAAGTAATTTTCATCAAAAAGCAGGGCTTTTTGTGGGTGCTGTCGGAATTCCGCGATCCTATCAGCTCGATCATGACGGTTCGTATAGAAATGTTGACATACCCAGGCAGGAAACAAAACACCTGAAGGTAGCTTCAAATTCCAATATTTTGATTGGAGGCCACTGGCTTGAAATGGATTGGGGATATCAGCGAAATCAAAGAGAAGAACATTCGGACCCAACGGCACATGGACAGCAAGAAGGGCCAGACGGTACAAAAGAACATGGACTGGATTTGCAAACGCTCAGTGTTAACACACGTTATTTTTGGCAGTCATCAGAATCTCGCACACGGATAATTGGTATACAAGGGCAGTATCAATGGCATGATTGGGGTGGTTTTGCTTTTTTGCTGCCCAAGTTTAGGACTAGTAATATTGGGTTGTTTTTGTATGAAGAATATAGCTGGGCCAATCGTTTTACTGTCACCGGTGGGCTGCGGGTGGACTATGCTATTCGAGATATTACCGGATACAGCGAATCTGATGACTCTGACTTTTTTCAATACAATGAAGACATCTACAGAACATATTTCAATGTGTCTGGCGCATTGGGAATGTCCTTTTACCCAAATGAACGTATCAATCTAAAATTGAATCTTGGAACAAGTTATCGAGTTCCTTCGCCCAATGAGCTATCTATTAATGGCCTTCATCATGGTACTTTTAGATATGAACTGGGAGATAGCAGCCTTGGCACCGAACGAGGAGTCCAAATGGATTTTGGTTTAAGTTATCAAGAGAAAGATTTTAGCTTGGTAGTCACCCCATTTACCTCCTACTTTGACGGGTTTATTTATCTGGCGGCTACCACTCAGTTTTCATCAGACTTCAACCCATTTCTACCTGCAGAGAGTGGTCAAATTTATCAATATCGACAAAACGATGCCTTGTTTGCAGGAGCAGAGATCGCCATGGAATTCCATCCTTTAAAAGCACTTCATTGGCGTGCAGCCTATGAATATGTATACAACTATAATCTAGACACCAAATTACCTTTGCCTTTCACACCTCCTGGATCGTTGTATACTGAATTAGAATATGGCTTTGAGTTGAATCATGATTGGCTTGAGGATATACATTTGGGAACCCATGCGAAATGGGTATTTGATCAAAACCGAGTGGATAGAAATGAAAATACTACTTCTGGCTACTGGCTGCTTGGGTTGAATGCAGGCATGGGCATACGCTTAGGGGAAAATACTGTCAGCCAACTTTCTTTTTCAGCGCAAAACCTATTGAACAAGGAGTATTATAATCATTTGAGCCGATATCGTTTGCTTAACCTGCCAGAGCAAGGGAGAAATTTCGTTATTTCCTTTCAGATTCCTTTTGCAATTAAGTAACAATAGTGTTAATATTGCAATATTGTTGCATTTAAATATACTCAAATGAAAAAGACTAAAAATTGGCTATTGGCCATTTTGATTTTACCAGCTTTCTATTCCTGTGACGACGATGACACTGTGGATACTTCAGCACCTCAAATTACTCTGGAGGATCCAGTAAATGGAGAGGCTGTAGCAGCAGGTACTGCTATGGATGTACATGCCGACCTTGAAGACGACGTGAATTTGGCTACCTATAGTATTACCATCCATGACAACTTTGATGGACACGCGCATGGTCGCTTATTGGTAGAAAATTTTAGTTTTAGCGAAAGCTATGAGGTGGAAGGGACGGATACTCACGTGATTCAAGAGGTAAATATAGATGCAGAAGCGACAGCCGGACCATATCATTTCATTATGGAAGCCATAGATGCAGCCGGAAATGCGACTTCGTTTCAGGATGATTCTAGTATTGAGATCGAGATTTGGATTACGAATGAAACCATGGCGCATATTCATCTTATGGATGCAAATGATGCAGAAATCGATGAACTAGAAGGCACTTTAGGGGAGGCACTTGCGATCTATGGCGAAGTGGAAGATGAATCAGGTACGTTGGATCATGTACTTATTTCAGTTGGCCATCTCGAAGAAGAGGCGGGAGCCGATGGACATGATCATGGACGTATATTGGAAGATAATATCTTTGAAGAAGAATATGAAGTAGAGGGTGAGACTTCGGTTTTATTGCAAGATTTGTTAGCGAATGAATCTATTATAATTACCCAAGCAGACTTAGACGAATTAGAAGAAGAAGAACATCTTTATTTGATCGTTCAGGCTACGGATGGTGAGGGCAATATCAGCAGAAACGCTATAGAAATTCACTTTGATTGATAGTTGAATAATTAATTAGTTAATAAAAAAAGGGCATTAGCCCTTTTTTTATGTCTATTTTTTAGCACTATATCGTAATCTCTATCAAATTACCCTCCGGGTCGGCGATTACACTTTCGTAGTAGCCATCTCCAGTGGTTCGCGGCTCTCCAAGAACCTGATAGCCGTCAGTTCTAAATTGTGCTGTCAGTTCATCTACACGATTCTTCGAACCGACAGAAAATGCCAAATGAGCTAATCCATTGAATCGGGCACCATTTTCTGATTTAGGAATATATTCTGGATTATGCATGAGCTCCATTCTTGTCTTTTTATGATCAAAGGAGAGAAAATAGGATGAAAAATTCTTGGTGGGGTTTTCATATTTATTGCCCTTCCAGGCCTGAAAATACTTTTCGTAAAATTGAGCCATGCCGTCGAGATCTTGCACCCACATCGCTGCATGCTCTATTTTGGTTTTTAGCTTTCTTGGGCCATTATGCTTGAGTTTGAGTACCAAAAGTGCCATTTGCAAGCTGAAAACTATGGTATTGGTAAGAATGATAGGAATATCGAAAATCAAGATTCCGTATGTAAGCCAACTACTAGAGGAGCAAACAAAAATGATAAGTGTCCAGAGAGAGAGGTCTTCAACAGACTTGGTCTTTAGCGATTGCCATACTTGCGGCACAAAACTGGCAGTAGTCAGAGCCACCGCCAGGTAGCCAAAAAAAGGGATATAAAATTCCATATTCGTATTGATGATTTGTGCGGCAAACCCACACTTCGAATTTCAGATTAGATCAATTTTAACAATATATTTTTCATTAACCTTCATCTTGTACGCGAATTCTTTATTTTCGATTCTATGGATCGAAGAAGTTTTGTAAAGAAATCGGCGGTGGCCTCAGCCGCCACCTTACTCACTGTCAATACTGTAAATGCACAATCTACCGGTAGCCAACCACTCATAAAACCTAAGGCTTTGCGCAAAGGAGATACCATTGGGTTGATCACTCCGGCTAGTGCTGTGACGAGACAAGCGTTCGAAAAGGCCGTGGAAAACTTAGAAGATATGGGTTTCAACGTGCGTTTTACCGAAAATATGAGTGTGCGCAAAGGTTTTCTAGCGGGTACCGACAAGCAACGACTCGACGATCTCCATCTCATGTTCGAAGACTCCTCTATCGCAGGAATCGTTTGTGCACGAGGTGGGTATGGATCTGGACGCCTGCTATCAGACATTAATTATGAACTAATCAAAGCTAATCCGAAAGTGCTGATTGGCTATAGCGACATCACGGCATTGCTCTATGGAATTCATCAAAAAACCGGGCTGGTTTGTTTTCACGGACCCGTAGGGGCGTCTGAGTACTCAGCATTTACCGAAAAGGGATTCGAACAAGTCTTAATGAAAGGCAAGGCTGCAAAATTCGACATACCAAAGGAGTGGGAAAAGAAGGATGATCCTGCCTATCAAACTTTACGAATTGTAGCAGGCACAGCCGAAGGGGCGCTCGTGGGAGGAAACCTTAGTTTAATGTGCTCATTGATGGGTACACCCTATGATATTGACTTTACCAACAAGATTGTATTCATCGAGGATGTGGGAGAATCTCCTTATCGTGTAGATCGTATGCTTACCCAATTACTAAACTCCGGCAAGCTGGCTCAAGCCAAAGGCATCGCCTTAGGTGTATTCAACGGCTGTGAAACCAAACCAGATGATCCTGATTTTGCCTTATCTACCAGTTTAGAAAACGTTTTGAAAGACCGATTCGGCGATTTGAAAATTCCCGTGCTTTATGGTTTGCCAGTAGGACATATTGATGACAATGCTACATTGCCTTTAGGTGTTCGGGCAGCATTAGATGTCGAAAAGGCTAGTTTGAGACTACTAGAGAGTGGGGTAGAGTGATTATATGGATTCTGTAACACAAATTGTTTTAGGAGCGGCTGTAGGTGAAGCGGTGCTGGGAAAGAAAGTGGGCAACAAGGCCATGCTCTATGGTGCCATAGCAGGTACCATTCCAGACTTGGATGTGATGGCTTCACATGTCACCGATACCGTATCCGCGCTGGCAATCCATCGCGGATTTACGCACTCCATTGTTTTTTCCGTGATTTTTGCGCCCTTATTTGGGTGGCTGGTTTCTCGATTCGAAACCCTCAAGGATTTCAAAAGTTGGTCCTGGCTGTTCTTCTGGGCTTTCATTACACATCCCATTTTAGATGCGCATACCACGTGGGGTACGCAGTTGTTTTGGCCGTTTGACCTACGGTTGGCTTTCAAAACCATATTTGTGATCGACCCGCTCTACACTTTGCCTTTTTTAGTGTTTTTGATTTTGGCGATGTTGCAAAAACGCACTACAGCCAAGCGTCAGTTTTATAATCGTCTGGGTTTGTGCGTGAGCACTGGGTATTTACTACTCACCTTTTTGCCGAAATCGATCGCTTTCGCGCAATTTGAATCCGCCTTGAAAGCGCAAAACATCAGCTATTCGCAACTGGATACTCGCCCATCACCTATGAACACCATTTTGTGGAGCGCCAATGTAGAAACCGAAGAGGCTTATTTGTTAGGGAATTATTCGTTGTTTGATTCACAACCGATCAGCTTTGAATCTTATCCTAAGAATCATCAGCTCTTGGGCGAATTAATTGATCAGGAACCAGTACAGCGAATGATCGCCATTTCAGAAGGGTGGTATACCATCACTCAAAAGGAGGGACAGCTGTATTTCAACGATCTGCGATTTGGGCTGTTGAGTCTAGAGCCAAATGCACAGGATTTTGTGTTTAGCTATCAGATCATAGCAGATTCAAGCGGTCATGTCACGTTTACAGAAGTGCCCAAAGACAAACGGGATGGTAAGAAACTACTGGCAGATTTGTGGCAGCGAGTGAAGGGGAATTAATCAGTTACGGTTTCATTCCCTCTATAGATATGGTTTTGTCTTTGGCATATTCTGGTCCGAGTACTTCGAAGGAGACTACATCAGCATTCATCTTGGTATTGCCCAGTTCGAACCAATTTCCCATCCGGTTGTACTAGATATCGCTTTTGTCTCGGTTGTAGTATTAGTTGTCCGAAAGTGCCTCGTCGGCCGGTCAGGAGAGGAGCTTACAAGCTGTAAACAGGAAAAATCCGGCCAATACTGCAGTGATAACTTATAGATTTATTTTGTGATTTTGCAGTCCTGCTGCTATTCTTGTTTTCAAATGCATAGAAAGGATCACTTCAAGTAGCCTTCCCATCCGATTTTTTCTCTCGTTCTGCGGTAGTTATGATATAAAACTTTCAATTGCTCAAGACTCAAATAGGAGATGTGGTTTGTGGGGAGGGACGATTTTTATACTGGGACAAACTTGCTTTAGCTGGAATGAAAGGTAAAGCCCAGCTAAAATCTGTAGGCTTGACCTTTGTTAATTTCATTAAAAGTATCTGATTCAAATATCCTTTGCAAGTAGCTCATTAGTCTATGGGTTTTTAGCGACCTTACTTTTATTCTTTAGGTTCCGGTTCGTCATTATTGACCAAGCTCTTTAGCTTCAATCTTATTGCTCTAAGTGGTGGATAGAGTCCGTTAGGGTCTTCATATTGATATTGCTCGATGACATTCTCTTCCGTTAATCGGTTGCACATTTCCCAACTACTTCCAATATCGAAGAATTTTTCAGCGAGTACAGTTTCAATGAAAAATCGAGAACTCACAAAGCCATTTTTATCTTTGGCAATCTTTAAGCTTTTTTCTAATTCGAATACGAAACCCTCCTTGTCAATAATATAAAAACCACTGGCCGCACGAAGTTCTTTCACTTCTTTTATGGTCTCTTCACTGGCGTTTTGTGCAATCAGAAATTTCTCAAAGTTTATGATACTTATTGAGTGGCCTCCTGTAAACCTCCGAAATTCATCGAAGAGTTCAAATTTCGGATATAGGATTGTGTTGAATTCAGAGTAGAACCAGTCGTTCTTTTCTTCATTGGTTACGAAAACAATGTTTTTTTGCTTGTCTTTTGCAAGTTCTAAGACAGTTCTCCATATAATGAGATCGCCAATTCCATCATCTATTTTTTTTGAGTCTTTAAAACCAGGAGCTATTTCGTGTTTTTGCCTGAATTCTAAATCTTTGATTAATTCTTGCTCATCTTGTTTAACTTCAACTATCATATCCTTATCCCATAGTTCACGATAGAATGTACTAACTGGATCATTCCAATTCCATGACTTTATGTGGTCAGCGAGCTCATCAATTTTAATACGATATTCCTCTTTTAAAAGAGAAACTTGCTTCTCTATTTCCTTTACTCTTTTATAGCTATCATCTTCTTCAAGGATTGGCAGACTGCTTAGGTCAAATCCGCCTTTGTTTGTCCTATCTCTTGCTTCATGAAGTTTTCTGAAAATTGATTTCAAATTTTCACCTCTATTTTTTGCAAACTCTCTTGCAACTCTAGAAGGTATGAACAGCTTCTTTTTGGTTTTTAAAGACTTGAATATTTTTTTGTAATCCTTGAGTCCCTGTTTACTAATGAGGAAAGGAACGAAGAGAATATTAGTGTCAAACACGAAAATACAGTTATCCTTAATGGAGTTAAATTCTTTGTGTTCAAACTCGAAAATTTTCTCAGCTTCAGGAAATACTTTTTTAAGGTAGAAATTATCCATGTTTAAATATTGTCTCTAAGGACCAGCTATGATGAGTGGGGATTAGAAAGCACTAACCTCTCTTCAGGTACATAGCCGCACCGTTGTATAAATATATTAATTGTGGCGGACTTTCCAATCCCCACGAAACTATCCTGACCAATGAAACCCCATTCATTCATAACATTTGTTAAAGGGTTTTTATCCGTCAATTTGTGTAACTACGTCTTCCATTGTATAGTGTACAAAGCGTTGACCCATTTCAGTTAGTTCATATTGTTCAATATCATCAAACGCAGATTTGTAAGTGGCTGCTCCAGTTTTAGATACTCTTTTTGCAGGAGTCTTTTTTATAAAATTTCCGTAATAGTCCGTTTCTCTATGTTGCCTTATTATGCCACCGGTACTTAGATCGCGAATTAGTAACTTGTAAAGATCAGCTTCAACAGAATTTTCGGATGGTTGCGACTGGCTTATCTTCCTCCAAATTTGGCCTCTAGTTATTCCTCGATTCTTATAAATTTCTTTGATCACTAAAAAGTGAGTTTCATGGTATGTCCTTATCCATTCTATGAAAAGCCTAATCATGTCATCAGTTGAAAGATTAGTTGCACATGCATTTGTAAGAAGTTTGCGTATGTATTCTTTCTTTTCGGTGGTTTCAGAGTTGTCCCATTCTTTAAACCCCCTCTTAACTAGAGTTAAATATTCTTCTGTTTCCATCCTTTCTTTAGCATCAATTCCGGATAACTCCAATTTGTCAATGATTTGGAAAATAGTGTGGGCTAATTCTTCAATTTTTCTTTGATGTTCTTCAATCCAGAGTTTCTGTAGATCATTTATTTTTCCTTGTTCTTTTTCTGCATGCAAAGCTGAGCTTGCACCAATAAACCCACCTACCCAAGGAATACTGCTTAGTGCAGAAACAATGAATCTTGTAATTCGTGATTTCTTTCCTTTATCTTCTATTTCAGACAGTTTGGATTTAATCTCCTCAATAGAATTTATTTTGATTGGTTTGTCCATTCTGCGATGCTCTATAACGTCTGATCAATGTGCATGCACATGATTTACCATATGTGCCTGCTTGTCTGAATTTGTTTAAGATCATGCATTAAATCAAATAAATGATGATTAAGCATTTTTTTAAACGTTTATTTATGTTTCTCAGAATGGCTGCGGTTAGACCAGTCGATACCATTTGTAGGCATCCATTGGCGGGTACGGTCTGGCTGCTGTCCAGACCGATCATCAAAGTAGTGGATATTTAGGGAAATTACAAGAGATTGGAAGGTCTCAAGGCGTAAAAGCTACACAGCGGCTTTTTTCCATACAAAAAAGTCCTTCAAGTATTCTCGATAGACATATCCCCAGGGGATAATGAATAGATCGATTACGATGCCGGGTGCCATCGACCAAAACCAGGATTCATAATTTTCATCCAATAGGCCAGCGCTTTTGGCGGGCAGATAAGTACCTATGATCCATGCGGATTTATAGACCAGTTGGATCAAAAGGAGAGGAATAAACTTCAAAGGGTGCCGAATACCCAAAAGACATAAAAAAGAGAAGGCAGCATAGAAACTGATCGTTACCCCAGAAATGGGGCTCGGTACTTTGCCAGGCGCAAATACCTCAACCCAATGATCCGGCCCCAGGCCTACAAGGATGAGTAAAAATAGTACGCGTAATACATGTTGTCTCCACATCGGAGGCGTTAGATTGGTAGTCATAGTTTGGAGTTTAGTTTATGAGTAAGTGAAAAATTTATAAAACTAAACTCCAGATGCATCATACCACGAAAGGGTTGCATCAAGTGTATTTATTCTGCCTATGGAAGCTGTCTTTCTTCTTTGATCAATTTCCAAACTGCCTTATTGTAGTTTTCTTTGCTGATGCCTGTCAATTGTTGTAAGGCTGAGTAATAATTGCCATTACCTTTTTCGTATGGCCCACAGTTTAGCAATTGCCAAACACCTTCGAAGCCTTTTTCCTTTTCTATGCTTTGCACGATGAGTGCATTCACTACATAGTCGGCCATCAGATGGGTGGCGCGGCTCTCTCCGAAGTTTACAGGCTCTTCTTTGATCTTCATCCAGTCTGTTTTTTTATTGCTGGCTATTTTTTCATCAAATTGATTGAAAACTTCCTCCCAGGTCATTCCCCAGCTGCCACCATACAGATAGGCACAAGCTTCATCTATGGGTTTGTTCACTTTTCTTCTGGAAATTACCAGACTCAATCGGTCGTGCCATAGATCGTGCTCATCCATATTTTGGAAAGTCGCATTGTCATTGCCGAGAATGATTAGCTTTCGATTGTCTAGCGTTGAACTGAAGTTGGCCTTACGCACGCCATTGTAGTCTAGTCGATAATTTACTCCCATCAATTTCAATAAAGAGGTAAGGTTTTCTGTGCAGTAGAATTCTGTGACCTGATCACCGACTTTTAGTTTCTCATCGAATTTGGCCGCTAGTTTACCGAAGGTATTTACATGGTCTTCATTGATGTTTTCTTCATAGTGAAAAATGTTGTTGTTCACCTCAGTAGTTTTCCAATTACGTGTATTCCTCAATAGAGGTGAGGAGAATTTGAAGGTGTCATTCATTTGGTGCGCAATCAATTCGAAAGCAGCACGTAAGTGACTCACGGTATCCTTTACGCCGATGTAGGAAAGCTGGATGAGGTATTGATTTTCATTGAGTGCTATCACATTGTTCAAATAGGGTTTGTAGAAGTTGTCGTCGGAGAACGCCTTACTTTTTTCAATGTCCTTGAACTCATCTAGCAGGATATGAGTTTCTATTTTTTGAGATTCGAGCACCCAGGTGTTTTCTTCATTGGGTTTGGCCGCAGCCTCTAAAAAGCCATTAAGAGCCTCTATTAGTAGCTGACTGGTCACGCTGTCTTGTGGTAATCTAATATGGGGCTGAATAATCAGCTCATGGGTTTGTGCAAATGTGAAAAATACTGGGAGGATTAAAAGGACGATTAATTTGAATTTCATAGGTTTTGTGATTGTTATGAATTCAAATAAAGGATAGGTTAGCCTAAGACTTTGTTAATATTCTCTTATCAATTGTTAATGAAAAGTTAAGCGTGCTTGATCATTTCTTAAGGTAAACTAGTTGTACGAAACGCAGTGTGAAAAATTTGCGACCAGTCTGTTTGCTGACTACTGCTTGATAGATGCAATTCTATATGCTTACATCAAAGGACTCAATTTCTTGATTGGATAATAGACCAGTGAGTACACCTGTATTGTTGTGATCCATCTCCAGTACATCTCTTTTTTTACTCAAGAACATTTCTTCTTTCGGATCGAAAGCCTTTCCGAAGTCTTTTACGGAATCAAAGTACATATTTCCCATTCCTGCAAATGGGGCTGTAGACTCAGGGGAGGTACTGTCTAATCCTTTTTTTATAGTCAAATATTTTCTCTAGGTAAGAATAGTCTTTTCTATCCAGAGTTAGATATTAGCTCATATTATTGATTGTTTGTTGGATACTATCTTTGGTTAAGTACTTTTTCAGAATGCCTCCTTTGATATTGTTCACATCAAATTCTATGACAAATGTATTCTTGTCGATGCTATCTATCATGTCATAGGTTCTTCGTATATCAATTCTATTTATTACCGTATGAATAATATCTCCTTCAGTTTGCATGCCGCGCTTGCCATAGCCTTTGGATCCTTTGTACAAGGTCATACCAACTCCGATTTTTTTTACCAATTCTTGCTCAATCTCATTCACTTTTTCTGAGACGATCATGAGACCCACATAGTCTTCGAATCCTTCTATCATGAGGTCTATTACTTTCGCTGTTACCAAAAAAGTGAGAATAGAATACATGGCCACTTCTATGGATAATAAGAGGGTGGTGATAGCAAAAAGAATGATATTAAAGAACAAAATCGTTTTTCCGATACTGATACCCAATCGGTTATTAAAAAAAATCCCCAATATTTCAGAGCCATCTAAAACAGCTCCATTTTTTATCGTTAAACCGATCCCTGCGCCCAAAAGTAAGCCACCAAAAATCGCTATAAGTAGTTTGTCATCAGTGACGGATTGAAAGTTTTCAAAATGAATAAATATGGCTAAAAAGACGATAGACAATACTGACTTTATCAGTATGCGTTTGGTTAATGTGAACCATGCCAAAACAAGAAACGGTAAACTGACTGCTATGAGTACCAGAGAAATGTTGACATCATATAGTTTGCTTATCAGAATGGCTATTCCAGTAGCACCTCCGTCTAAAAAACCATTAGGTAGTAAAAAACCTTTCAAACCTAAGCTGGCGAGAAGTATGCCCATACTGATTTGGAAAATTTCAGAAAAAACGCGCTTGTAATTATTCATTTTGGTTTCTACTTTCTCCTAGATTCTTAACAGACTCATATACCAATGAAGCATTTTGTTTAATTCTTCTCAATTCCTGATGAAAGAAATCTTCTAAATGACTATTCCATTTACCTGGATTTTTTTCGAGACTAGAAAAACTGTTGCTAAGCGTATCGATATACTCTCTCTTTTCTTCTGCGTCTCTGACAAAAATTGGCGGATACAAGTTGTACATTAAAATCCAGTTCTTCGCAATTCTTGTAGTTCGGCCATTCCCATCACTGAATGGGTGAATTCGAATCAATTCATGATGAAAATATATGGCTCTGATGAGCGGCTCTTGAATGCTATTCATATTGTGGAATAGTTGAGATACTAGTGAGCTAACTTCGTCAGGTTCTGGGCATATATAATTTCCAATTCTAACCAGTTTATCTCTATATCTATTTGGATGAAAGAGATGTGATTCTGGAGAGATAGATCTAAGCAGTTGGAACAATTGTAATTCAGATGTGAAATCGACATCATTTTTAATCTCTTCAATTATGACAGCTAATGTTGAATTGAGAGAGCGTTCATAAAGAACTATTTCCTCATCGTTTTGAGCTTCCATTTGAGCATTCTTTATACTTAAAAGCTCCTGCAAATTAGTGGTACTCTCTAAATAAGTATTAAGTAGATCATCAGCCAAGTGCTCACGGCTAAATGTGATGATTCTGAATGTTGATTTTAAAATTTCTTGTACTTCCTGAATTTCGTTATAATCAATTCGAATCTCGCTTGCAGGTAATATCTCCATTAAATAAATTCTAATTTATGTTAGGCATGTGACAATATTGCCTTAAAAAAAGTTCAAGTCAGAGCTCTTTTCTAATAAACTGAGATCTGTGAGTCCGTTTGAAAAAAAACTGAAGTTATGCTGTTTTTTTCTATTCAATCACTAGGGTTCACAACACTTACCCTCATATCATATGCCAATCCATAATATAGGTTATCATCATAATCAAACTCATCAACAATCGTCCAGCCGATTTTTAGATGTGCTTTGGTAGAAATCTGATTGGCCTGATTGATAAATGTCCCAGCCAAGGGGTAAGTTTTTTTGAAATCCAGACGCATGGCTTCGAATAATGCATTAATGATTTTTTTGCCCCGATGGTTAGCATCTATGCAAACAGGCCCATATTGAAAACTGTTTTCCGTCGTAATCTGAGGGCCTGCTAAGTTCCATTGTGGAAATCTGGCCGTCATGTAAGGAAAAATTGGCCACTGCTCATAATAGGACCATGAACCACCAAATAAATAAGCCACTATTTGTCCATCTATCTCTGTTACAAATGCCCAACCAAGATTTATGATTTCCTCTAATAATTCAGGGGTAAAAGGTGTTGTCACAAATCCATTTGTATCTTTCTGCTCCTCGGTAAGCTCACTGATCAAGTTCTGACTTTGAAGGTTCAGAATACCTGGTATATCCGGTATGGTTGCCTTTCTGGAAATCATTACATTAAAAAACCAACAATTAAATACAGCAGAACACTCACGCCACCAGCTGTCAAAGCATAGGGCAGCTGTGTGTTTACGTGATCTACATGGTCACTGGCTGAGGCCATAGATGAAATAATAGTGGTATCTGAAATAGGAGAGCAGTGATCGCCAAATACACCGCCACCGATGGCGGCAGCTATCGCCAGATGCACATCAGTGCCCATGGCTTCGGCCATCGGGACAGCAATAGAAATCATAATGGCAAACGTACCCCATGAAGTCCCTGTACTGAAAGCAATAAAACAACTTACCAGAAAAACAATGGCCGGTACGAGGTTTGGCGAAAGCCAGGCTTTGGATATTTCCGCAACATAGAGTCCGGTCTTGAGCTCCTTACACAGACTCCCCAAGGCAAAAGCAAAGACCATAAGAATCGCTAGTGACACCATCCCCGACATTCCCTTCAGCGAAAGGTCAATCATTTCTTTGATGCCCAGTAGTCTTTGAACCTTGTAGAAAGCGATAGCGATTACAAGTGCAGTCGTTACAGAAGTCAGTACTGAGATGGAACCTGACCCGCGACCCATAGCCTGAAACGCCAAAGTGAGGAGGCTGCCTTCTGTCGACTCCAGACTGCCCCATCCAGTATATACCAGCATGACTGGCATCATGATTATCATAATCACGATTGGCAAAATCATATTTATGCTCCTTTGGGCTACACCGCCTTTGGCCTCCAGCATAGAGATTTCATCTGAAATCATCGGAGTGGCACCATCTGCTAGTAGTTTGCCCTCTTCTCTGGCTCTGGTCTCAGCTTTTTTCATCGGACCATAATCCTTGCCGGAAAAGATGGTGTACCCTACAAGCCCCAAAGCAAGAAAGGGATAGAAGTTATAAGGCAAGGCAGTCATCATGGTGGCGAATGGCCTATCAAAACCTTGCATGACCAGCAAACCCATGATGTATGCACCCCACGCATTGAACGGAAAAATAATACATGAGGGAGCAGAACTGGAATCGGCCAGATAAGCCAGCTTCTCTCTCGATATTTTTAGGTTGTCAAATACGGGTCGATATAAAGTGCCTACGGTCAGAATGGAAATATTAGATTCAACGAAAATGATCAACCCTGTCAAAGCAGCAAATAGCTGAACCAATCTTCTATTTTTTTTATCCGCGTGCTTTGCTCCTTGATCCTCCAGTTTAGCTTTTACTAAAGTAATAAATCCTGCCACGCCTCCTGAGCGCTGGATCAGTGCGATCAATGCCCCGATAATCAGCGTGAAGATGATTGTTCTGGTATTTCCCGCATCTTCAAATACGGCTACGAAAGCATTGAGGGTATCGAATGATCCGGCTAGTACATTACCACCGTTGATGATTACCCACCCGATCCAAATTCCCAGAGTCAGAGATAAAAAAACCTGCTTGGTTTTAAGCGCCAGTACTATAGCAACCAGCGGAGGTAGTAATGACCAAAATCCGTACTCGCTCATATTATTCTACCTCGCGTAAACTAGCCAACATATCTTCGCTATCCCATTTGACGGCGCCACCGATTTTACGCACCCGTTTCCCATTGCTATTATAGACATAGGTGGTGGGTAGTGATTGTATGCCAAGATCCTGGACCTTGCCGCTAAGTTTGGCAAAAGTAAGATCGAAACCTCTTTCAGTCTCAAATGCTTTGATTTTATCCATGTCCTGATCAGAAATCAGGAAGAATACGTAGTTCTCGTCTTTTAATATTTGGGCTGCGGCCTGGATGTCTGGCATCTCTGCAATACACGGTTTGCACCACGTAGCCCAAAAATTGATAAAGACACGTTTGCCCTTTAGATCCTCCAATTGGTAGTAGGTACCGTCAGTTGCTTGCATGAAATGTTCTGGCTGAGCGGCGGCCACTGATGCTTCAGACTCGGTGGATTCTTCTTGGGTTTTAGTAGAAGAACAGCCGACCAGGATCAGAGTGAATAGTCCAAAAAATATCGTCTTAGTCATGTGTATAGTGTGTCTATGAAATTCCAAACATAGCATATTTTTCATAGGTAATGATTTTAAAATTGATTATATTATGTGAAACAAACATTAACCAAAATGAGAAGAGCTTCACTATTACTATTATCGTTTTTTGTAGTTTATTCTGTTCAATCTCAAACCACCTGGAAAGCTGATCCGGCACATTCCTTCATCCAATTTGAAGTATCCCATCTTGCAATCTCTACTGTTACGGGAAAATTCACTGAGTTCAGCTGTGAGCTGGAAGCCAGAAAGAATTCTTTTGAAGATGCAAAAGTGGTGGCGAAAGTGAATGTAGCAAGCATTTCGACTGAGAACCTTACCCGAGACAAGCATTTAAAAGAAGATGACTTTTTCAATGCTAAAGAGTTTCCTCAGATGAGCTTTGTGAGTGATTCATTCAAAAAAGTTACTGATGATCAATACGAAATCACGGGTACGCTCACCATTAGGGATGTAAGCAAAATTATTACGTTTCCGGCGACCTATAGCGGCATGATTACCATGGGTGATAAAACTATAAGCGCATTCAAAGCTAATTTTATAATCAACCGTTTTGATTATAAACTCAAATGGGACGACACCTTGGATACTGGGAGCTTGATTGTGGGTGAAGATGTCACAGTCGAGCTAAACCTCGAACTGGTGAAAAAGTAAAGAATCAATTTGTACTTGAAATGGTTGGGGCTTTCGAAAGAAAGCCTTTTTTTTTGATACTATTTTCACCGATTCTCCGCAGATATAACTATTCTTTTTTTCTGACGATTTTTTCGATAATATTGACGGATGTAAAAAACTGATCTATTGCAGATCACGCCGCTTTCAGAAAATATTAATCAATTATGAGTCAAACAGATCAGTTTAGTAGTAGATGGGGAATTATTTTGGCCTCACTGGGCATGGCGATAGGTGCGGGAAATCTCTGGCGATTTCCGAGACTGGCGGGCCAGTACGGAGGCACTTTTATTATCCTTTGGATACTCTTTCTGTTTATTTGGTCCATCCCATTGCTGCTAGCAGAGTTTTCTATTGGTAAGAAATTTAAGAAGGGAGTCATAGGCTCGTATGCTCAACTCGCAGGTAAGAAATATACTTGGATGGGCTTTTTCATTACGATATGCACCCTTGGTATTGCATTCTATTATTCTATTGTGACGGCTTGGGCATTGCGATATTTAGGATTCTCAGTTGGCAATCTGTTTTCAGAGCAGTCGCTCAGCGAGAAGTTAACAGCCAATCCGGAATACCTCAATCAGTTTTGGAACACCATATCCAACGGCAACTGGATAACCGTAGGCTTATACATTCTCAATGTTCTCTTAGGCGTTTTTGTTCTGTCAAAGGGAATTCAAAAAGGATTAGAGAAAGCCAACCGCATTTTGATACCCAGCTTGTTTGTACTCCTATTGATTATAGCGGCCATAGCACTCAATATGGACAACGGCGTACTAGGCTTAGAATACATGTTTTCGATCAACTGGCAGGATTTCAGCAACTCGCGAATATGGATAGAGGCCTTGACGCAGTCAGCGTGGTCTACAGGCGCAGGGTGGGGACTCATGATGACCATATCTTCTTACTCAAGAAAGAATGAAGAAGTGACATTAAATACTTTCATTAGTGCCTTTGGCAACAACACCGCCTCACTCATAGCAGGGATGGCCATTTTGCCTGCGGTATTTGCTCTAGCGCCGTCATATGAGGGAGCTGTTTCCTATTTACAATCTGGAAATCAAGCCTTGACTTTTACCATTATACCCAAATTATTTTCCACGTTTCAAGGTGGGGGAATACTCTCGGTAGTCTTTTTTACGGCTCTCTTCCTGGCTGCCTTCAGTTCTTTGCTGCCTATGATTGAGCTATTTGCCCGTAACCTCAATGATTTGGGATTAACGCGGAAGCAGACCATGACTAGAGTGGTGATTTTCTTCATCATTTTTGGATTTCCATCAGCCTACTCATTAGATATATTCACCAATCAAGATTGGGTCTGGGGTGTAGGGTTGATAGTCACAGGGCTATTTATACTATTTGCCGTGGTCAAGAGCGGTGCCAAGGAGTTTAAAGAAAAACTGGTGGATGAAGATTCTGATTTCAAGATCTCCACCCAATATTTTGTGATCTGCATGAGTGGAAACATAGTGCTTGCACTCTTTCTCATCTACTGGTGGCTATCACAAGGCTACAGTGAGTTTCCATGGTTTAATGCAGATGGTAACTGGAACTTTTTCGACGTTTATAGCAACGCATCCATACTTACTCAGTGGATCGGTGTGATGATCATTGGTTTCTTTATGAATAAATTTTTGTACAACCAATTCGCAGCAAAAAAATGAGCACCTCAGCAATCATCGGAATGATAGTCACCTTGGGTATAGTCCTAGGTGGATTCGTGTACTTTCTCTCTATGGCCATCAGAAACGAGTCCAAAAAGAAAGATTAAAAGATTGTTCTATTCATTTTTGGGATTTCGATCCCGAATGAAGAATTTCGAGCTTTCATATTCTAACACAACAGTCAATTCCATGGATAAAATAGACTCACTCAATCAGGTAGCAGCGTTTCACAGAACCTTTAAGCACCCGGTGGTAGACTCACCTGCCATTCCAGATGCAAAAAGAAGCGCGTTGAGAGTAGAATTGATATCTGAAGAATTGAAAGAGCTTCAAGAGGCTATAGATCAAAACGACTTGGTGGAAGTGGCCGACGCACTCTGTGATATTCAGTATGTACTATCAGGTGCAGTTCTGGAATTTGGACTGGGCAATAAATTTGTTGAGCTCTTCGATGAAGTACAGCGCTCCAATATGAGTAAGGCTTGCAAAACGATGGAGGAAGCTGAGGCTACTGTGAAGCACTACAAGGAAAACAAAGATACTGACAGCTACATCAAGGAAGTCGATGGTTTGTTTTTGGTCTACAGATCGGAAGACGACAAAACACTCAAGTCTATCAATTATTCTCCAGCAGATCTGAAAGGTATTTTAGAGCGTTAGTTATCTTACTGTGCTCGAGGTATATAGTGTGCTACGGAAAGATTCATTCTTGATGAATGCTTGAGATGCACACAGGATCATTTTGACAAAAATCAGATAGGTATTCAATTTACTATTAGTCGTATTAGATTGATCTTACCACAATGCTTTTACCTCTCGATAATCAGCTTTCTTAAAAATTCCTGCTCGTCTATTCTAATTTTGAGAATATATACACCGTTAAACAGAGAACCAACTGGGATTGATTCCGAGTCAATAGTATTTGTTATTTGAGTATTCCGAATATTACGTCCAATTAGATCATAAAACTCTATATAAACAGGCTCTGAACCTCTAGCATCAAAGTCAAGGAAAATCTCATCTCCTGTAACCGGATTAGGAAAAAGAACTACGTCATCAATTTCTGAACTTGACTTAAGGTCAACCATGACAGGATCAAAATACTTGTGCCCTCCATCTTTGTCAGTTTGCTTTAATCGATAATAAGAAACATTTTCATAGGGATTTTTGTCAACCGTAGTATAGTTTGAGGCATAATTCGAGTCACCACGACTATTGATAGTTGCAATCCTTTTCCATTCTAAGGCATCCAATGATCTTTCAATTGAGAAGTAGTCATTATTTATCTCAGAAGCCGTATTCCAAACGATGGATACAGTTCGCTCATTGGTAGGTTTAGCGGAAAATGAAATTAGATCTACAGGTAGTTGCGTACTGGATGAAACCGAACCTATAGTAATGTATTTGGTCGTATTTATGGCTATTTCGTTCGTGCCGATACCAGAAACAAGAATTGAATTTGGTGTGGAGCCTAAGGATATATTGACATCAGATGATCCGAAATAAGAGGCGTCGTTGAAATTTCCATCATCGTCGACTAATAATCTAATGTCATCGATATCAAAGTTTCCTATACTGTCCCATTTTACTTCTATACTATAATCATCTGTAAAGTTGGTGTTGGTCATCTTCCATTCCCTTTCAAATCTGGTGGTGATACCTGCAGGAAATTCTGTTGTTTCGATATACCTTAATTGTGCCTGGTTGTTTCCCACAATTATGCTTGAAAGGTCATTTGTGATTGTACTGGTGTTCAGTTGATTGGAAGTTGCCAAGCCGCCGACATAGAGACGCAGGCTATCATCCATCGAAACAGATTGCTTTTGTAATAGTCCGGAAAAATCATCACGAACAATCCCTATCAAATCAGTATGATAAGAGCTGTTATCACTGGCATCCCAAATTAAGGTTCCGGCCGGGTTAATATAATCTCCAGCGGTACCACCGGCGGTATTATCTAAGGTGATACTATACTTAATGGCAAGATAAGATTCAACCTTCTGGAGGTCGATACCGGTAAGTTCAGCATCGTACATAATAATTTCAGCAATATCTCCATCAAAAAAGTTGCCTTCAAAATTCCAGGTTCCGATACTAGAGGCCACAGCTGTATTGGTAGGCTCTGCAGCCAGTGTTCCGGTGCCATCAGAAGCTCCATCCAGTCTGATAGTTGTATTGAGTACATTGTCTACATGAGCTCCAATCAATCGTGGCGATGAACCAACATCAGAAGCACCAGATACTTTTGCATCATTACCAGTTAATTCACCATAATATTCTAACTTATCTGATGCCAACGAAAGAGAAAATTGCGTATCATTTACGTCAGTTGCTTCAGCAAATATATGATTGGAAAGAGCTGTTGTTTGTTTAATGACAGCCATGATGGATAAATTTTTGGTAGCGTCAAAACTAGGTCCATCCATATGATCGTCGGTGCCATCGAAGGTGAGAGAGGGGTTATAGTTGGTACTGTTACTAGCAAGTGCCGGTTGATCAGATCCATTACTTTGTACAAACAAATTATTATTAACACTACGGTCAGTCCAGGAAGAGATATTACACCCGTCTGTAGAGCAATCGGTTCCTGCATCAGTTCTTAACCAAACCGTAAGGTTTGTATCAATGCCACCCGGAGAAGTGGCAATCGTATTGTTGATAAGAGTGAAAAATGTTGAAGTATTATCGCTAAAGTCAAATTCTACATAATAGTTACCTGTGGTGCCATGCTCGATCATTGGAATTGTAGAATCAGGGATATCAAAGATCGCGTCAGAACTTGTTATAAAATAATATGTGTTTCCTGTGCTCAGACCAGTAAATGTTGCGTTGTCGAAGTATAGGGTGACAGTATTCACACCGCCTTCATCGACCACTTGATAGATACGATCCATTCGATTGGTGGTTAAGAATGACGTCGTAGCTCCATCGTGTCCCATGACTAAAGATTGATTATCAGTCATGGTGTTCAAATTTGACTGATTTGAAGCGGGGAAGGTACCGGCATACTCGATCCCATGGTATACGGAGAGTCCTGTGGGATTTTCAACGTTCCTGGATTGTTTTTGATTTAAACCAGAACCACCATCCCCGATGAGGCCTGTAATATCGTTTTGATAAGTTTCATTAGTCGAGGCATCCCAGATTGTCGTACCCGCTGAGTTAACATAGTCTCCTGCTTCTCCTCCCGCGGTATGATCGAGGGTAGTGCCATATTTAAGTGCGAGATAAGATTCAACTTTTCGTTGATCATCTGCACTAAGATCAACTGAATATTCAATAATTTCGGCAATACGTCCGTCAAAATAATTTCCCGAATCCATGTAGCCTACCCGATATTCAACAGTAGCTCCTGTTGGAGCTGTACTCAGAGCAAAATTTGTGTTTGCCGTTTCCAGTCCATTCAGACGAGCATCCCAGTCATCACTTGACCTCGAACCACAGATCATCATTGGACCTGTAGAAGTGATATTAAGTCCTCCTCCTCCCTGTAGTGGATATACTGTTCCAGGAATACCCATTTGATAGGATATACCCGGGCTATTTGTTGTTCTGGTTCCAAATCCCCAATAATAACCAGCGCCGGAAGTAGTACCCAAAATTGAAATCTGAGAATTAGCATTGAGATCACGATCGACCATGGTGTATATACTGTGGTCATTGTTCAGATTTAGGCTTTCTACCGACAGCACATAATAATTGCTGTTGGAACGGACAAAGTCCAGTGCAGGATTGAAGTTGATAGAAGACTCGGAGTAGGTAGCTCGGTTTCCTGATGTAGATTGAGTGGCGTCATCACCTGTGGAGGACTGGTCATGCCATTCCTGTACTTCTTCCGTATCTGTTGCCAGAGTGGTGCCGGCATCTGAGTAGGCATTGGCATCTGCTTTTAGCCAGACTAGAAGATTGGAGCTGACGCCACCCGGGCCAAATGGCAGAACATTATTGGCAAGTGTAAAATAATTAGAAGTATTATTATCAAAATCAATTTCGACGTAGTAGTTACCCGATGTACCATCTTCGGTTAATGTTACGCTCGTATCACCTGAGTCAAAAACTCCATCTGTACTGATAACTAAATAATAAGTGTTTCCGGTACTAAGATTAGTAAATGTTGTATTGTCAAAATATAAGGTCACTGCACTAACACCACCATTGTCAACTGCAATAAACGAACGCTGCATGGTATTTAAAGTGTTGAATGTGGTAGGATCTCCATCATGTCCTATGACCAAGGATTGATTGTCAATCATGGTGCTCGAATTGGACTGGTTTGAGGCAGGGTAGGTGCCTCCATACCCGCTACCTTTGTAGATAGTTAGTCCTGTGGCATCCTCAACACTTCTGGATTGTTTTTGATTTAAACTGGATCCGCCATCGCCGATGATGGCAATGATGCCGTTGTGATAATTTTTATTAACTGACGCATCCCATATTGTGCTGCCGAGTGAATTAATATAGTCGCCAGTCGTACCTTCGGCAGTATTATCTAAGGTGATTCCATGCTTGATGGCAAGGTAGGATTCTACTTTTTGGAGATCTGTCCCAGTAAGTTCCGCATCATACAAAATAATTTCAGCAATATCTCCATCAAAAAAAGTCGCTTCATAATCCCAGGTACCAATAGTAGAGGCCACAGCTGTATTGGTAGGCTCTGCGGCCAGCGTCCCGGTGCCATCAGTCACTCCGTCCAATCTGATAGTTGTGTTTAGAGAGTTGTCGACATGAGTTCCGATCATACGGATAGATGTACCAATATCAGAAGCACCAGATACATTAGAATTGTTAGAATTGAATTCACCGTGGTATTCGGCTTTATTGGATGCTATTGAGAGGGAAAACTGTTTGTCATCTGCATCGGTTACTTCAGCGAAAATATGATTATTCGAAATCGCTACCTGCTTGACCACGGCTACAATAGACAGATTTTTGGTAGGATCAAGGCTGGGTCCGTCCATATGATCAGAGGTACCGTTGAAGCTTAAAGATGGATTAAAGTTAGAGCCATCAGTATCAATGGTTGGCTGATTAGACACCATACCCTGAGAGTATGCGTGGCCATTACTGCTTTGGTCAGTCCAGGAAGAGATGCCACAGCCTTCCGTTGAGCAATTGGTTCCTGCCTCTCCCTTTAGCCAAACCTCAAGGTCGGTGGAGACATTGCCGGGGGTAGATGCAATGGAATTATTTAAGAGTGTAAAATAAGAAGAAGAGTTATTGTCAAAGTCGATTTCAATGTAATAATTTCCTGAAGTGCCATCTTCTGTAAGAGCCACGCTGGAATCATCAGCATCAAAAACTCCATCTGTACTGGTTATTATGTAATATGTGTTTCCCGTACTTAGATTGGTAAATGTCGAGTTGTTAAAATATAAGGTAACGGTGCCTACGCTGCCATTGTCAACAACCTTATAGATGCGACCCATTCGATTGGTCGTTAAAAATGAGACCGTAGAATCATTGTGTCCTATGACCAACGATTGATAATCAGTTAAGGTGTTCGAATTGGACTGGTTGGAAGTAGGGTAGGTACCGGCATACCCACTACCATTGTATATCGTGAGTCCCGCGGTATTTTCAACATTCCTGGATTGTTTTTGATGTAATCCTGACAAATCATCTCTGATCATACCTATAACCTCATTATGAAAGAAACTATTATCCGAAGCGTCCCAGATTGTTGTGCTTGCAGAGTTAACATAGTCTCCGGCTTCTCCCCCTGCAGTATGATCGAGAGTAGTGCCATATTTGAGTGCGAGATAAGTTTCAACTTTTCTTTCTTCATCCGCACTAAGATCAGCCGAGTATTGAATAATTTCTGCAATACGTCCGTCAAAATAATTTGCTGAATTCATAAAACCTATCCGATATTCAACAGCAGCTGCCGTTGGTGCGGAGCTTACAGCAAAATTTGTGCTTGCCGTTTCCAGCCCATTCAGGCGAGCATCCCAGTCGTCATTTGACCTTGATGCACTGATCATCATTGGATCTGTAGAAGTGATATTAAGCCCTCCTCCTCCTTGTAGTGGATATACTGATCCAGGAATACCTATTTGATATGATATACCCAAGCTTGTTGAGGTTCTGGTTCCAAATCCCCAATAATAACCAGCACCTGAAGTGGTACCCAAAATTGAAATTTGAGAATTGTCATTGACTTCACGATCAACCACGGCATATATCGTGTGGTCACTATTTAGATTTAGGCTTTCTACCGATAGTACATAATAATTATTACTGGATCGGTCAAAGTCCAGAGCAGGATTGAAGTTGATAGAAGACTCGGAATATGTAGCTCGGTTTCCTGAGGTAGTTTGGATCGCATCATCACCTGTGGAGGTCTGATCGTGCCATTCCTCTACAGCATCTGTATCTGTGGCCAGAGTAGTTCCGGCATCTGAGTAGGCATTGGCATCTGCTTTTAGCCATACGGAGAGGTTATTGGATATTCCACCAGGATTTTGTGATTGACACACAAATGATATGAATGTAATCAAGACTAAAGTCGCAAAAAAGGGTGCTGATTGTATGGTTGTAATAAATCTCATAACGTTTATTCTTCTTTGGAGAGTTAAAAGAATTAGCTATTCGTCGCTTTGCTATTTGACGGAATAAAAGATCCAAAAAAAACAAAGCCATTAACCTTATTTAGGCTCAAATAGAGGTTGATGGTTGATTAAAAAATGTATTTGAAATCAGGGGAGTTAAAAAATTACCACTGTGGGTTGATTTAATCCAAAAAGTTGATCAAATACGATTAAGGATAAAGGTTGAAGAAAAGAGCACAACAATTCGGACAATTAGGTAGTCAAATCGGACATTGAATTCTGACTAATTTGTTTCAGTAGATAATTGATCGTTTTGTATCATCATGAAGACTGGCATAATACGGATTCTATGCGGAATTCAGTCAATTGAAAAGAGTTGGTTAATTATTCATTTATGTGCTCAAATGAGAACAATGAAACCTAATTAGCAGATTGTTAAAAATGCTAATTAAAATCCCCAGGGCCAGGTGCCCTTTGAAAATCTAATTATGTGGTGACAGTTTGGTAAACTTCGTATACCCTACGAGTGATATGCTCCCATTCGTACTTTTTGGCTTCAGCGATACCCCATGCTGACATATTCTGACGGATATCTTCATTGAGATACAATTTTTCAATTTTGTCAGTCAAGGCCTGGAGATCCCTGGGTTTAGGAAAGTATTCATCCCATGGAGATTGGATCACGTTGAGATATCCTTCATTGCCATAGCCAGCGACTGGCGTACCACACGCCATTGCCTCCAATAGCACAATACCGAAACTCTCACCATAGATCGCTGTGGCTAGCAGCACATCAGCAGTTCGAATCAAATTGGCTTTGATTTCTTCATCTATAAAACCCAAGAACACCACATCTTCCAGTTTGTTGTCAGTCACAAAATCCAGCGCCTGTTGCTTTTGTTCACCATCACCAGCAATTAGCAATCTCAAATCAGGATACCTGGCCTTGAGTGTGCGAAAGGCTTTCAATGTATAAAACAGGCCTTTTCTCTCCTCAAATCTCCCAAGGAAAAGCAGGTTGAATTTTCCATCTTTATATTCTGGCAGCGGCTCAAAAGAGGTATTAAACTGCTCAGGATTGATCCCATTGGGGATGATCGTCGGATTTTTAGCTAAAAAGGATTTCACATATCTGGATTGTGATTCAGACACAGAGATCATATGATCCGCCACTTTCCAGACCAGACTCGCAGCCAGAGGCATGAGGATAGGGCCTACAAATTTTTGTGCTAAAAAATTATCAGCAGGTGTATCGTGAAAGGTACCAACATGCTTGGCCTTAGAATAGTACCGAACCTGGTAGGTCATAAACGGTGTCCAGCCATTGTGAAAATGCAATAGGTCGAATTGCTCCTCTTTCAGATACCGTTTCAATTCCTGTATCTCTTCGCCTTTGGCGATGTTGATGTCTATTTCGGTACCCCCCCACAGGTTAGTGCTTCTACCTTTGCCGATGAGTTTTACATTTGGATCTTTGATAGCATCGGCGTTCACGTTTGGAGCGATGATCTTTACCTCATGGCCCATTTTTCTCAAGTAGATGGCGAGATTTTCTATATGAGCCTTTACCCCACCGGGTCGGGACCAATCATAAGGACATACTTGAGCGATCTTCATAATTAAGCGGTACTTTTTGTGACGCAAAAAAACAATTTTTTACAGAGTCCTATGCATTAGTTTTCAATTTTTAGTAAATGTGTGTTTCAACAAGCCTGTATTTATGCTTTTACGCTAGTTTTGCTCCTTCATTTTTTAAATCTGAAGAGAAGACATCGAATGACCGGACAAGTATTAGTAGATTCTGAAGCTTTCAAGGAGCGGTTTGAGCATTTGGCCGCCAAGGCGAAAAAGAGTATATACCTTCAAGCCATGTCATTCGAGGGCGATTCGGTAGGAGAGTGGTTGATCGACACCTTGATCGCATCACCAGCAGAAGATATTCAACTCTGTCTGGACTCCTATTCTAAATTTGTAATCAATGACCAGTTTATCTACAGTACGGCCTACCTGAAAGATGAAACTTTTCGTGCTGAAGTGAAAAATACATCAGCCATAATCAAAAAGGCCAGGAAAAATGGTATTAAGGTGAAATACACCAACCCATTGGGTTTTCTATTTTTGCAGTACCCACATAGAAACCACAAGAAGATGGTGCTCATCGATGAAGAGATAGCCTTCATAGGTGGGCTCAATTTCTGCGAGCACAATTTCGAGTGGCATGATATGATGGTAGAAATGAATAGCACTGCTATGAATCAGTCATTGTCGAATGATTTTCACAGGTCTGTCGCTGAAAATGATCAATCTACTGTCGATGAGTTGGGCGACACCAAAATGTACTATCTGGACGGATATAGAAGCAAGAATATTTATAAAGACATTTTTCGAAACATTGACGAGGCGAAAGAATCCATCCGGATATTCTCCCCCTATGTATCAGATCCCCTGCTGACCTATACGCGGACACATAAAGCGGAGAGCGTCAGGCTAGATATCATATCTCCGGGTATCAATAACAAAAACGTATTCAAGGCCATTCTATCAAACGAACTGATGAAAGGCTATTTCAATTTCTATGAATATCAGGGCAGAATGTCGCACCTCAAGGCTATATTGATTGATGATAAGAAATTGATCTGCGGCAGTAGTAATTTTGATTTTATCAGCTACTACTTTGAAGAAGAAGTAGTTATGATAACAGAGAATCAAGAAATAGTACAAGATTTTATCAACAAAATATCAAAACCGGATATAGCCAATAGTTTATTGAAAAAAAGTTTGGGGGATACTCGCAGTTACGTTGTCCCTTTATTGTTCGCTGGTATCAGCAAGCTTTGTCATATAGTTGCGACGATCATTAGTGTTAAATATCTATTTAGAAAGTCAGACGTATAAGATGAGGCTGAAAGTTGCTGAATTTACCTAAATTTGCAGCTTGAAAATGTCAGCGATCAAAAAAGACCGAACAGACAACAATAATACGCAGTAATGTTACAAAGCATAAGAAACCACTTCAACGCTCACAACGCAGAGGTGCACTCCACCATCAAACTTATCGATATTGAAGAAAGATTTGATTTGGCTTTTAGTCGTTTCTTTGGTCTTTACTTTGCCAAGCTTGGCAAATACCTTAACATGACGCCTACGCAAGTTTCTATCATAAGCCTTATCTTCGGAATAGTAGGTGGCTATCTGTTATTTTATCAAGACAGTTGGGTAATCACGATTTGGGCATCAGTGCTTATCACCCTGGCTGGCGTATTGGATAGTGCAGATGGACAATTGGCCAGAATGACTGGACAGTCTACAGAGCTGGGAAGATTTATCGACGGATTTATCGATAGCGCCATCTTTGTTACTTGTTACTTAGCGGCCTGTGCCTACTACGTTCAAGGAGAAATGGGCTGGTCGATTTTCCTACTAGCAATTCCTGCCGGAATCGTATCTCACATTTTCACTTCACAAGTATATGATTTCTATAAGAGTGAATTTCTATACTATGTAGCCGGATCTAAAAGCTCTAAGGTCAAAAAGATAAGCGAGCTACCAACCGTTGCAAGCGAAACTGGATTTTGGAACAAATTTTTCAGAAGCCTTGAGATTGATTATACCAAAAGACAATGGATGCTGGTCACACGCACCGAAGCAATGAGAGACATCTTCGAAGATGTAGCTTTCAATGACAGTACAAAAGAAAAATTCGCAGAAAAATATAGAGCCACCTTCAACCCAATCATGTTTTGGTGGGCACTCGTAGGAGGTACTAATACTCATCGTACGCTGATCATGCTTTTTAGCATCATGGGTCGCTTTGATTTGTACTTGATCGTATGTGTGATCAAATTAGTTCCTATAGCGATCGTTATGCTGGCACAAAAATTCATGGACGAAGATTTTGTGAAGCAACTGGAATTCCAATTTGCCACTCAAGAATCAGCCTAATTTCATTAGAAATACCATAATTAATCGTTGATAATTTGCTAACATTGCGCATCCCTATCAACTGATTACAATCACTATATGGTCTGTGTAATACTCGCTGCTGGCAAAAATTTACGTTTAAATTATGGACAACCTAAATCTGCCCTCACAGTGGGAGGTCAGAGCCTGATGGAGCGCCACATCGATCAGTTTCAAAAGATAGGAGTCACTGACTTTGCAGTGATTACTGGTTTTCACAGACCAGCTCTGGAAGAAATCTGTGAAGAGATAGGCAAGAAGTACGACGCCAACATCACTACGATCTACAACGAAAAATTTGAATTGGAAAACGGCTATTCATTGTATGCCGCTAAGGAGTGGGTGCTAGAAAAAGGTGAAGATGAATTTTTCTTTACCATGGCAGATCATTACTACGAAGAAGATTTCCTTTCAGATCTAAAAACCAAATTGATATTCGACAAAGGAGCATTTCTGAAATTGGCTGTCGATGTACCCGGTGAGCACAACAAGCACATCGATTTGGATGATGTGACCAAAGTGGACGCTGAGGATTATATCAATAGAATTGGCAAGGAGATCGAGGGATACAACTATTATGATACAGGTTTGTTCTACGTCAAGAAAGACGTATTTGATGTGTTGGACTTAATCGCTACCAATCAAAAGCTTTCAATTTCTAACCTGGTCACCCATCTCTCTGCAGAGAAAAAGGCACGTGTCATAGAAGTCGTCGGATACTATTGGAATGATATCGATACTCCAGAAGACTTCGAAAGCTCTCAAGCTCACCTGGCTCAGCGAGCCTCCAAATAATTCAAAATTCCAGCGTCAGCTGAAGCCCTAAATCATCGTTTTCTTCCGTATTCAAGTTAGAAAGGCCCAGACCGAGCAGTCGTATGGGGCGGTCCAAAAGCTGAGGATCCTGCATTAGGTCTTTCCACAGCGGATCATAATCTGAGCTTTTGCCCATCCAGACAGATGCTGTTTTACTCCGTGTTAGCTGCTCAAAGTCTGCATATTTGATCTTAATATTCACCGTCTTGCCAAGTACGTGGCTTTTCGCCAATCGTTTTTCAAGATTTACTGACAATTCCTGTAGAGCGAATTCTACGTCTTCTAGATCTGTAAGGTCATTGTCATAAGTGTTTTCAATACTCACTGATTTTCTGATTCTATTAGGATTGACTACCCTATGGTCTATGCCTCGTGAGATGTCAAAATAGTAGGCCCCACTTTTTCCAAAATTTTTGGTCAAAAAACCTAATGACTTACTCTTGAGGTCAGCGCCTGTATGAATTCCCATTCGACGCATTTTATCTGCAGTCACCTTGCCGACGCCGAAAAAATCCTTCACCTTCAGCGTTTCAATAAAACCAACAGCCTCTTGTGGTTTGATTAGTTTCATGCCATTAGGTTTGTTGATATCAGACGCCGTTTTAGCTAGAAATTTATTGATAGATATACCAGCCGAACAAGTGAGCTGCGTAGATTCGAAAATTCTTTTTCTAATCTCTTCGGCGATTAGCGTAGCAGAAGGCAAACCTTTCTTGTTGTTGGTCACATCCAGATAAGCCTCATCAAGAGAGAGTGGTTCTACCAGATCGGTGTATTCCTGGAATATTCCCCGGATTATATCAGATACTTCTTTATAAACCTCAAATCGTGGTTTCACGAAGATGATATCCGGACATCTTCTGTAGGCAGTCACGGAAGGCATCGCTGACCGAACACCATATTTTCGAGCTTCGTAAGAAGCAGCAGCAACCACTCCTCGGGATCTACTGCCACCTACAGCTACTGGCTTGCCCTTCAACTCAGGCTGATCACGCTGCTCCACGGATGCATAAAAAGCATCCATATCGATGTGTATAATTTTCCGTATGGGTAAATTGTCCGACAATCTTGGATTAATCTTTATATTATCATTAAATAATATGAAATTTGCTCTAATTCGAGCAACTTGTTATACGAATTTATTGATCAATGAATAAGTCAAAAAAGATTTTTTTTGTGGCAGCATTTTTGTTTTTGATGCTTCTGTTATGGATCGTTTACGATTTTGCAAAAAACACTAAATTCCGTGGCTCCACAAATATGATTAATATTATTCAGGTACTTTGAATGTCACATCTACACCTCTCCATTTGTCCAAATGAAAAAGCTCGATAAACTAATCCTAAAATCTTTTATCGGGCCGTTCATAGTCACCTTTCTAGTGGCTGTCTTCATATTGCTCCTGGTATATATGATGAAATACTTCGATGATTTCATTGGGAAGAATCTAGGTTTTGCAGTGCTGGCAGAACTGATGGGCTACTTTAGTATCAATCAAATGCCTATGGCCTTGCCGCTGGCAGTGCTTATTTCTTCCCTGATGACCTATGGCAAATTGGGCGAACACTTCGAACTGACTGCGATCAAAGGAGCAGGCATTTCCCTATTGCGTATTATACTACCCACATTTGTATTTTGTGTGATGCTCGCCATTGGAGCTTTTCTCTTGAGTGATCGAGTGGTTCCTACAGCCAACCTGAAGGCCTTTAGTTTGCTCTATGATATCAAACAGACCAAACCCTCGTTGGATCTACGCGAAGGTCAGTTCTACAACGGTATACCTAAATACAGTATCAAAATAAACAAAAAGTATCCTGACGGGATCTCGATAAAAGGGATAATCATCTATGACCATACAGTGGGCAATGGCAATAAAAGAGTGATTATTGCGGATTCGTGTCGTATGTATTCCTTTATGGGTGACCGGTATCTCAAAATGGACCTATATAACGGTAATCACTATATAGAAGAAGAAAAGAAAAAATCTGGTCGAGCAGGTAAGGGAGAAATTAGTCAATTTGTTCGCACCCGTTTTGCAAATATGGACTTAGTGTTTAGCCTGTCTTCGTTTGATCTAAATGATACCAACGAAAGCCTATTTGCGGATAACCGCTATATGAAAGGCATAAAAGCCTTGAATAGAAGTATCGACTCGATGCGTCATACACTTATAGATTCCAAGGTGAAGGTGTACTCGAGTGTGGCCAATTCTTACGCACTTCATTTTGGTGGATACATGGAGCCACCACCCTCCTTGTCGCGAGAAAAACAATTGGCAGACTCGCTAAGAGCGTTGAAAGAACTGGATCTGCCGGATTCTCTTCGTGATGAAAGTAATGAGCCGACATTTTTTAAGACACCAGAACCAAAAAATACCAGAACCCAGGTGAGAAACGACTCGATGCCCGTGCAAGCTCGTGTTCAGCTCAATATTGATGATCAAAAAGTAAAACCATCTATCAGTAAAAAGAAGGGCCGGAATCTTTTGGCTCAGCTGGAACGGAAAAAGAAAAAGAAAGCGAGATATGATACCCTCTTTATCCACAATGATTCTCTGGTAGCAAGAGTCAAGTATCAGATCGATAGTATTTATAAGCGACTAGGCATTAGAGATCAGGTGCTGAGCAAAGCGGTTGGCAATGCCAGAAACATAAAATCCACACTGAGCAGTACCATGCTTCGAATGAAAGGCCTAAAAGCCTCACTTGATTCTCATGTAGTAGAGAAGTACAAGAAGTATGCTCAAGCTTTCTCCTGTATTGCCATGTTTTTGATTGGCGCACCATTGGGAGCGATTATCAAACGTGGAGGATTGGGTTTTCCAGTTATTATTTCCATCTTCTTCTTTATTATTTTCTATGTGCTGACAAGTGTAGGAGACAAATGGGCTAAAAGCGGCGTATTGGATGGACTGTATGCTGCGTGGATGGCCAATGCGATATTATTCCCGGTCGGCATATTTTTCCTCAAGCAGGCCAGGAAGGATGCTAAGATTTTTGATGCAGATTTCTATAGTGTCTGGATAGAAAACATAAGAAACTGGTGGAAGTCAATCACGAATAAAAAATCATAAATCGCCAATCCTTTGTTTTATGATATTGAATACCTAATTTTGCCGTTCGTTAAAAAAATAATTATTTAAACTTTTTACTAAGCATGTATTTAGCAACAGACAAGAAAGAAGAATTGTTCGAGAATCATGGTCGGTTGAAGTCTAAGAAGGATACAGGTTCTGCGGAATCTCAAATCGCTCTCTTTACTTACCGAATCAATCACTTGACAGATCATTTGAAATCTCACAAGAAAGACCATTCTACAAGATTGGGCCTATTGAAATTAGTAGGTAAAAGAAGAAGCCTTCTCGATTATCTCTACAAATCTGATATCGAAAGATATAGAGCGATAATCGCTGAATTAGGATTAAGAAAATAAAAATATGCGCAAGAGGAAGTCAATCACAGGCTTCCTTTTTTGTTCTTTCTCACTCGTTAATTTCAAATTTTGACACTTACTCACACTCAATTTTTAGTCAAAATTTAAAAAATTACTTATGTCATTAAACGTAGTAACTAAGACCGTTAAATTAAAGGACGGAAGAGAGATTACTATAGAAACCGGGAAATTGGCCAAGCAGGCTGATGGTTCTGTAGTAGTAACCATGGGTAAAACCATGCTATTGGCCACAGTGGTGTCCAACAAAGAAGCCAGAGAAGGAGTAGATTTCCTTCCGATGTCAGTTGATTATCAAGAGAAATTTGCTTCAGCAGGTAAGATTCCTGGTGGATTCTTGAAAAGAGAAGGTAGACTATCTGACAACGAAGTATTGGTTTGTAGATTGGTAGACAGAGCTTTGAGACCCTTGTTTCCTAGTGACTATCATGCTGAGACGCAAGTCGCTATTTCTTTGATTTCTTTAGGTGAAGACGATTTACCAGATGCATTAGCTGCATTGGCCGCTTCTTCTGCGATAGCCGTATCAGACATTCCTTTTGGAGGACCGATATCAGAAGTAAGAGTAACTCAAAAGGATGGTGAGTTTATCATCAACCCTACAAAGACTCAGTTGGAAGGAGCCGCTCTAGATATGATAATCGCCGGTACCAAGGATGATATCATGATGGTAGAAGGTGAATTGCTGGAGGTTTCGGAAGAGACTATGATCGAAGCTATCAAAGCAGGTCATGAAGCTATCATCGATCAGTGTAATGCTCAGATCGAACTGACTGAAGCAGTTGGCAAAACTGAGAAAAGAGAATATGATCATGAAGAGGCTCCCGATGAAGAATTGAGAGCTGATATCAAAGCTAAAACTTTCGATCAAGTCTATGCCGTGGCCAAAGAAGGTCTGGCAGACAAGGCGCTAAGAAAAGAAAAATTCAGTGCTATTATTGAGGAGTACAAAGCAGCACTCCCAGAATTGCCGGAAGGCGAATCTTACAATGAAGGACTGATTGGAAAGTACTACCATGATGTAGAAAAAGAAGCAATCAGACAGTGTGTATTGGATACTCGATTGAGACTCGATGGACGTAAGCTGGATGAGATTAGACCGATTTGGTCCGAAGTAGATTACCTGCCTTCTGCGCACGGATCTGCAGTATTCACAAGAGGAGAGACTCAGTCACTTACCAGTGTAACTTTAGGCACCAAGCTTGATGAGCAAATGGTAGACGGAGCCGTTCACTCAGGATACAACAAATTCTTCTTGCACTACAACTTCCCTGCATTTTCTACAGGAGAAGCAAGACCTAATAGAGGACCAGGACGAAGAGAGGTAGGACATGGTAACCTAGCTATGAGAGCTATCAAGCCAATGCTTCCAGCGGACGACGAAAACCCATATACAATCAGAGTAGTATCTGATATTTTGGAATCAAACGGATCATCTTCAATGGCTACAGTATGTGCAGGATCTCTTGCGCTAATGGATGCGGGTGTGCCGATCAAATCACCAGTGTCAGGTATTGCCATGGGTATGATTTCTGATTCGGAAACTGGCAAATATGCCATTCTTTCTGATATCCTGGGTGATGAAGATCACTTGGGTGATATGGACTTCAAAGTAACTGGAAACGACAATGGTATCACTGCATGTCAGATGGATATCAAAGTAGATGGACTGTCTTACGAAGTGCTTACCGAAGCATTGATGCAAGCCAAAGCAGGTAGAGCTCATATCCTTGGTGAAATGAGAAAGACCATGACAGAATCTAGAGCTGACATGAAACCTCATGCGCCTAGATCTAAGACCATCAGAATTGAAAAAGAAATGATTGGTCCATTAATTGGCCCAGGAGGTAAAATCATTCAAGAAATCCAAAAGGAATCTGGCGCTACAGTGATTGTAAGCGAAGATGACAAAAACGGAATCGTGAATGTATTCTCCGTAGACGGTGCTGCCATGGATGATGCCATGAGAAGAATCAACAATATCGTGGCGATGCCTGATATCGGAGAGACTTACGAAGGCAAAGTGAAGTCTATCATGCCGTTTGGTGCGTTTATTGAATTTATGCCAGGTAAAGATGGTTTGCTACATATCTCAGAGATCAAATGGGAAAGAGTAGAGACCATGGATGGTGTATTGGAAGTAGGCGAGGAGATAAAAGTGAAGCTTATTGATATCGATAAGAAGACTGGAAAATTCAGACTATCGAGAAAAGTGCTTCTGCCAAAACCAGAGAAAAAAGAAGGCTGAGTTAAGCCGGATTGAAAATAATGAAACCACGCTTCCGAGCGTGGTTTTTTGTTTAAAATAAGCTGAACTGAAGGTTTGCTCATAGCCAGTACAGAAGTGCAACTGCCTATCGGGTCATAGATAAATGTTATCCGTTCAGCGTAAACTTTTTTTGCTATCAAATGTTTTATAGTCGATTAGCTTCATGCTAAATTGCAAAATCATTTTTAAATAGAAGTATTGAAATAATGACTCAAGAAAACGTAAAAGTACTGATAGTGGGTTCGGGACCAGCAGGATATACCGCAGCTATATATGCAGCCAGAGCTGGATTGAAACCTGTATTGTATACAGGAGGTGAGCCTGGAGGACAGCTCACTACCACCAATGACGTAGAAAACTTCCCAGGATATCCTGATGGAGTAAATGGCCCGCAGATGATGACTGACCTGCAAAAGCAAGCAGAAAGATTCGATACGGACGTTCGATTCGGTATGGTCACCTCTGTTGATTTTTCCGGCTACCCTCATAAGGTCATCGTTGACGAAAAACATGAGATTACAGCTGAAGCTGTTATAATCTCCACTGGAGCCAGCGCCAAGTACCTTGGTCTAGATTCAGAAAAAAGACTTTTAAATTTAGGCGTTTCTGCCTGCGCAGTTTGCGACGGATTTTTCTACAGAGGCAAAGAAGTAGCCGTAGTAGGAGGTGGGGATACTGCTGCCGAGGAAGCTACCTATTTGGCTAATATTTGCCCTAAGGTTTACCTACTGGTAAGAAGAGATGAAATGAGAGCGTCCAAGATCATGCAGCAGCGTGTGCTAAATACGCCTAACATCGAAGTGCTATGGAATACTTCTACGGACGAAGTGTTGGGCAAGGATGAAGTGGAAGGCATGCGAGTAGTAGATACCGTGACGGGCGAGAAAAGAGATATTCCAATCAAAGGATTCTTCGTGGCCATTGGGCATAAGCCAAACACTGATATTTTCAAAGATTACCTGGAGATGGATGACGCTGGATACCTGATCGTAGAACCCGGTACATCCAAAACTAAAGTTGAAGGAGTGTTTGTAACCGGCGATGCCGCAGATCGCGTGTATCGACAAGCAGTAACAGCTGCAGGTACCGGGTGTATGGGTGCGCTGGATGCAGAGAGATTTTTAGCCGCTAAAGAGTTTGAGAGCGTAGAACAATAGATTTAATGCCGAGAATAATTCTTATGATATGCGTCGTGTCCATGGGCATGGCAACCGAATCCTTCAGCCAGAAAAAAAAGCTGAAGGATTTTTTTAAATTTAAAAATAAAGAGATTGTAGCCTTCAATCCTGAAGATACCATTGTCCAAATAGAGGATGATTTTTTTGCTATAGAAGACGCCTACTGGGACAGTCTGGCTATGCAAGAGGAGGTGTCACTTGAGCGAGAGCTGAGCTTGATGCATGAGGATACAGCAGAAGTAGTGCTCGCTTATGATGTGCCGGTGCAGGTGACAGAGCAACTAATGATCGATTCGGTCTGGGTCACCCTCCGCGAGTATTACAGCGTATGGAGTACAACCAAGGTCAACCCTTATAAAATTGACGGCGAAAAATTTGCTGATACCCTGGCCCTGGCGCTGACTTTCGACAACCCGTCACTGGACTGGTCCATGCCCATTCCCAAAACAGTAGTAACCTCCCCCTTTGGCCTACGCCGCTGGCGCTGGCACTATGGTGATGACCTTAGACTCACCATAGGAGACTCCGTGCGCTCCGCCTTCGACGGCATCGTAAGATTGGCCCAATATGACCGCTATGGATATGGTCATTATATTCTCGTAAGACACTACAATGGATTAGAGACTCTTTATGGCCACCTGAGCAAGAGACTGCTAAAACCTGGTGATGTAGTCAAGGCTGGTGACGTGATTGGCCTCGGAGGCAATACAGGGAGAAGCAGTGGCCCTCATTTACACTTTGAGATGAGATACCAGGGCAACGCCTTTAACCCAAGAGAAGTTTTCGACTTTAAAAACCATACCATCCGAACTACAACGATGATCGTGACACCCGAAACCTTTTCCTATCTGACCGAAGCGCGAAAAATCAGATACCATCGTGTACGCCGTGGAGATACACTTGGTCATATTAGTTACAGATATGGTGTATCTATTAGCAAAATTTGCCGTTTGAATGGAATCAAAAGAAGTTCTATCTTGAGGGTCGGTCAGCGCTTGCGAATCACCTAGTGCCAGGCGCCGATCGCGGCCAGACCATGAAGAAATCAGGCTTTGTATTTCACTCTAAAGCCGATTGAAACACAAAATTGAATATTTATGAAATTAGACGTTCTTGTTTTCGCTGCACATCCTGATGATGCCGAATTGTCGTGTGGAGGCACCATTCTATCACTGATTGCCAAAGGAAAAAAGGTGGGTATCGTAGATTTCACCAGAGGGGAAATGGGCACCAGAGGCACGCCTGAGATTCGTGATTCGGAGGCTGCAGAGGCGGGTAAGATTTTAGGACTTCACGTCCGTGAAAACCTCAGATTTAAAGACGTGTATTTCAAGAATGATGACGAACATGTCCTCGAGGTGGTCAAAAAAATCCGTCAGTATCAACCTGATATCATTATGGCCAATGCCCTTTCTGATCGACATCCTGATCATCCAAAAGGTGCACAGTTGGTTAAAAGAGCAACCTTTCTGGCTGGCTTAAAGAATGTGAAGACATTGCTAGGGGATAAGCAGCAGGAAAACTGGTATATCAAAAATCTATATCATTATATTCAGACCGATTTTCACAAGCCCGACTTTGTTGTTGACGTATCCGAATTCTGGGATACCAGAATGGAAGCCGTCAGGGCATTCAAGTCTCAGTTTTTTGACCCCAACGGAGACTCCACTAATACGCTCATCTCTACACCGGAATTTATGGAGTTGATCGAAGCCAGAGGCCGAGAGTTTGGCATGTCGGTTCGAGTGAAATATGGTGAAGGGTTTATTGCAGACAGAATGCCCGGAGTATCTGATTTGACCTCACTACTTTGAATCTCAACAGCGTTGAATGGCTTCGGGCTAAATGACAAGATAAATACGATTAAAGCAATTCCACCGATTAGTTTTCTTTTCATATCCAACGGTTGGTTGACCATGACCGGAGGATGATAAATACCGAAAACTCTGCCCAACAGAAAACCGAACAGCAGCCATCCAGGATACCCTTCGACAGTCGGGAAAAAGAAATTCACCATCATCTGAACCGAGAATATGCTCAACGCATAAGTGAATCGATCTCGCCTGCTTGGGGTGAATTTAGTGAAACACAGATAGAGAAAGATAAAATAAATCACCTTGAACTGCGGAAACTCTGTGATGGTATATGGATTGGGTATGCCTAGACCAGAGTAAAATAGAAAGCCTATAAAGACAATTCTCGAGACCCATTTATGTCGTTTTTGTCCAATCAAACCAAAAACGATATGACCACCATCTAGCTGTCCAATCGGTAGTAGATTAAGCGAGGTAAAAAACAGGGCCAGAAAACCTGCAAATAACCATGGGTAATGTGCCATTTCATATTGATTTGGAACCCGATCAGGATCAGATACCAGCAGGTGCTCCAGCAGGCTAAACAATAAGTTGTCGCCAAGGTAAGTGCTAGTGTAAGTAGGCCACGGCTCAAATTCACGATAGCTCCAGCCTTCTCCTGAGGCATTATCCTGCAGGTAGGCCACAGAGTCTTGCGCACGATCCGTTAGATAAAACTCGCGATGCCGGCTGACATTGTAGTCATACGTATAGACATGATCAGCGTAGTCGAGTCCATAGACCTCATAATCCGGATGAATCTCATATATAGACTCCCGCTCCGGCAAATGGGTAAAGGCATAGACCAGCAGCACTATGGCGACCGCAAATCCGGCCAATGGGCCTGCTACACCGATGTCGAAGTGTTTTTTTCTACTGTCCACCAGATCGATGATTCGGATAAACGCGCCCATAGATCCGATAGAAGGGAAGAGAGGAAGAAACCCCAACCACAAGGGCAAATAAAAGGGGAGTGTCACCTTCACCTTGTGGTATTGGGCCATGAAATAATGGCCAAATTCGTGTACCGTCAGTATAAAGAGAAACGGGATGGAGTATTGGAGGCCGTTGAGGAGTTCGGAGCCCGTGATCGTCTGGTCGCCATAAAAAAGAGAGCGTCCGGTCATCCATTCCGCACCAGCGATCGTAGTCACAATGAGTGTCAACAGGAATAATCCGATCTGTATGACTTTGATTTTCTCTTCTTTGTCCTTAAACATGCGCTCTCAGATTAAATATTTGATTTGGCTCAGCAATGTGCAACGTCTGGATTCCAACTTGCGCTGCAGCTTCAAGATTGGCTTTCGTATCATCCAAAAATAGACATTGTTCGGCAGGAGTACCTGTGCTTTCTAATACGGCATGATAGATTTCGAGATCAGGTTTTCTCATCTTTATTTCATGAGAGAAATAGACCTCATCGGCAAACGCTTCCAGGGAGCTTTCGCCTGAAGTCTGCCTGATTGTTTGATTGAATGCTGCTACATGGATTGCATTGGTATTGCTGAGTACAGCCACCTTGTAGTCTTCACGGAGCTGGTTCATAAAGTCGAGGCGCGCTCTTGGGACATCACCCAGCATGGCACACCATGCGGAGTCGATTTGCTCATCAGTCAGATCGGTGCCAAACAGCTCATTGATGCCAGCCCTGAGGGCCTGATCCGAGATCAAACCCTTCTCATAGTCCTGAAACAGCCCAGGCTCAAAATATCGCTTGAGGATATCTTCTGCGGTCCATCCGGTGAGCTGACTAAATGCCTTAGGAGTCTGCATAAAGTCCAGATCGATAATTACTCCGCCGAGATCAAAAATTATTGTTTTGATATTCACCTGTTTGTTTGTGTAATTTTGGGCAAATATGTAACATTGCACTCCCAAATTCAAGGTGGTCTGAAAGTCTATTTTGAGTACCGGGAAATTGGGCCTATAACTCAGTTGGTTAGAGTATCTGACTCATAATCAGAAAGTCCCTGGTTCGAGCCCAGGTGGGCCCACAAGCTAAACCTCCAGTACGTAAGTGTTGGGGGTTTTTTTGTGTCCAAAACTAAAATATCATATCTGACTTATAATCAGAAAGTCCCTGGCGGTCCGTCGCAGGATCAAGGCTGGTTGGGAATCAATCTAGACCTTTTATGCTGCATGTATGAAGGGTTGTGATATGTAAAATACTTCAATAGATCTTCAATTCACCCTCCAGTGTTGGGTTCAAACAATGGATTATCCTTGCATGCTGATGAACTGCAATTCCTGTAGTGTTGGTGTAATTTAAAATCTCCAATTTTTCCGGTACTTATAGAAAGCAGAGAAGCCAAAACTATCTAAGAACGGTCATGGGTTATCAGACCATGTTAGCAACTTTATTTGATTTCAATATAGAATTCACCCGAGCCATTTAGTGTTGTTGTTTTATTAGTGAAGTCTCCACTGAATTCTCCTTTAATAAAGGTTTGGGTTGATTCTGTTATATTAATAATTCCTTCTGTATGAACTGCTGAGAAAACCGAAGAAGTTGTAGCGATATCAACACCAATATCATCTCCGCCAGTTTTTGGATCGTTAAATGTATATTCACCAACTTGGATGGAAGGAAAATACATAGTTAAACTTGCGCTGTTGTCACCCGTTCCAGTAATAGTATATGAACCTGAGGTGAATTCATCCCAATTAATTTCGGAAACATCATATGTAGTTCCATCAATATTATAATATGCAGTATTCAATTTTAAGTCGGAATCACCTTGGTCATTTGCCCCAGTGTTTTCGTCGTCTTCACAAGAAAAGATAAATAACGAAATAATTGAAATTAAAATAGTCTTTTTCATAGTATCAATTTTTGTTGCTAACAATTAGGTAAGTGTACACATATTTTCCTAATATTGAAAATATGTGTAATTATACCTTGTTATTTTATGAGTTTACTACAGCCGTAATCTCGATATATTACCGTGTTGTTGGAAAACGTAATACGTAGCTATCAGATAATCATTTCTAGACTTATTTTAGACCATTAAAATATAAAAACTGATAATTAAATGGTTATGATGAAAATAATCTGACTCATAGTTAGAAAGCCCCTGGTTCGAGCCCAGGTGGGCCCACCAAATTACTCATTATTACAAATGAGGGTTTTTTTGTTTTTTAGTGCACCGAAATGGTATACTCTATTTATCTGATAAGTTTTCTTATTCTCAGTGTGCATAATAGTTATTCAAATCCGCTCGGGAACTCAAATATTTAACCCTAATTAGTTGTTTGTTAGTTGAATAGATGTTTTATAGATTCAAGCTTATCTCACAATTCTGGTTAACCTTTTCTGATAGAAGTCTAACAATTAGGAAGAGACATCTAATTTAGAATTACTCTTTTTACTTTAAAATATACAAGCCTTGCCAGCACTTGATCAATAACAGCTTTATGCATTGATAGGTTAAGACTTTTTGTGTTTTCGAAAAAAAATGATGTCAATTAGAGACCTCACGTCCTATATATGTAAAAACAAGTATAGGTATGAAAATAGAAGCAAAATATGTACTACTAGGATTGATTATTTTAATTGCACCGTTCGGTTCATTTTCCCAAACCATGTTTTACGAAGATGCGGTTTCAACGGGAAACATTTGGCATAGCGCAGGCTCAGAACCAACGAATCCAACGCTGGATGCTACAAATTATACTTCGAAAAGTATTCTAAATAATGGAAGTGCCTCGTGGGAGGAGACTCAGATTTTTCCGAGTACATATACCATACAGTCAGGAGATAAATTTTATATTTCATTTTATAATCCAAATGGAGCATCCAATTGGCAACTGAAAATGGATTTGAGCACTACCGGAGCTGGTACATGGATCGGCGAGCCGTCTCATGTAGCTCATGCATCTTCAGGTTGGAACGAAGTTGCAGTCGATTTATCGGCCTATGCTGGCGAAGATTTGACTAAAATTGCCATCTACCCATCTGCTGGGGAGTCAAAGGCTGTTTATTATGATGAAACTTACGTCAATGATCAGTCATTGTTGAATTTTACATATTTGTACAGAGACCTAGTTTCAACAGGGACCATTTGGCATAGCGCGGGCTCAGAGCCTGCCAACCCAACACTTGATGCTATTAATCATACTTCGAAAAGTATGCTAAATAATGGAAGTGCCGCATGGGAGGAGACTCAAATTTTTCCAAATACCTATACTATTCAGTCTGGTGATAAATTTTATATTTCTTTTTATAATCCAAATGAAGCAGACAATTGGCAGCTGAAAATGGATTTAAGTACTTCCGGAGCTGCGACATGGATTGGAGAGTCATCACATGCTGTTAGAGCCTCTTCAGGTTGGAATGAAGTTGAAGTTGATTTAGCGACATATGTTGGTGAGGATTTAACTAAGGTAACCATTTACCCTTCTGCTGCAGAGTCGAAGTCCGTTTATTATGACGAAATCTACATCAATGATCAGTCATTGCTTGAGTTTACAGTGAATGCTCCCTACCAGAGGGTTGAATTTCAAACTATTATTGAAAAAACCTTTGGTGATGCAGCTTTTACATTGAGTGCTACTGCATCTTCTGGACTAGGTCTGAGCTATTCTGTCGTGAGTGGTCCTATTATGATCACTGGCTCAGAGGTGACTATTACAGGTGCTGGTGAAGCTACTATAGCTGCTGACCAGGCTGGAAATGGTGAGTATAATGCCGCAAGCCAGGAAACACAAACCTTTACAATACTAAAGGCCGATCAGACCATAACTATTGAGGCGATCACAGACAGACTAACAAGTGAGACTTCCCCGATCATCATAAATGCAACTACTGATAGTGGGTTGGAATTAACTTATTCAATAAGTGGACCTGCTACAATAGATGGAAACACGCTTACGCTTGATGGAACGAGCGGTACCGTATCTGTAATGGTAAACCAAGCAGGTGATGCCAACTATAACGCAGCTACTGAGTCATCCACTTCATTCAATGTTAGTGATCCTGCTAAAACAAACCAAGAAATAACTTTTGAAGCTATTACTGAAAAGGCCTTTGGTGAGGCGGCTTTTACATTGAATGCTACAGCATCTTCAGGCCTGGATGTGAGTTATTCGGTTGTGAGCGGCCCTATTATGATCACTGGCTCAGCGGTTACGATTACCGGTGCTGGTGAAGCTACTATAGCTGCTGACCAGGCTGGAAATGGTGGGTATAATGCCGCAAGCCAGGAAACACAAACCTTTGCAATACAAAAGGCCGATCAGACCATAACTATTGAGACGATCACAGACAGACTAACAAGTGAGACTTCCCCGATCATCATAAATGCATCTACAGATAGTGGGTTGGAATTAACTTATTCTATAAGTGGACCTGCCGCAATTGACGGAAACATGATTACGCTTGATGGAACAAGTGGTGTAGTGTCGGTTATGGTAAATCAAGCTGGTGATGCTAACTACAACGCAGCTGCAGAGTCATCCACTTCATTCAATGTTAGCGATCCGGTTATAACGAGCATTGAAAATTCCGTAATTGAAGAATTCAAGATATTTCCTAACCCAACATCAGATTGGATGACTATAAGGGTGCCGACATCAATTGAAGATAAGACATTAATCGAGGTATATAGCTTAGAAGGAGCAAAAATGCTGTCTGAGGAAATGAAAGGAAATATGAAGCGTATTAAACTCAATAATTTTAGAGAGGGTATTTATTTATTGATTTTCTCTAGACATAATTTTACTACAACAACAAAGTTTCTTGTCGAAAGATAGGATTAGTATGGTTTTTATTTTTGAAGGCCTTTGAATATTACATCGTTTCTTATTGAAACGGTGTAATTGTGTGCCTTATTGGAAAATAAAGGTGTGCGATATTGAGAATCACCCATCAAACTATATATCAGCTCTTAGAATCAACAAGCTGCAAGCTGACGGCTATTGCTGTTTTTTTTGTGGTCAAATCCTGAAGCATTTATTTATCCAAACTCAGATCTGCTGCCCAATTCATCAACTGAGCATTCTCTTCCTTGTGCTGGCGTCGCTCTCGCAGCTCGGGCACTCCATTCCCCCATACTTCATCTTTCACGGCCCACCATACGATTGTTAAAGTCATATCGCTGATACCCATTTTCCGACAAACCTCTCATACCCTAACCACAATCACTGATTATTTGATGCAAGGGAGATCCGTGCTTCGGCGAACTTCGAATTATTCATAGCAATTATTCGTATTTATAGGTTATTCATTATTGCCGGTTCCCTAGCTCTAAACCGTAGAGTTTTTCGTGAGGAAATCAATTTCTAATTTGCCTTACCAGTTCGTTGATAAGGGATTATATTCGATTTCATTTATTAGTTTATTCTGTTTAACATTGAACAATTTTCTTGCCTGATACTGCGAGGAATTGCAGATTTAGAAGAGATTAAAAGATATAATAAATTGCTGAAAGATATAGACGTTGAGGCAAATTCGGATTTGTCAAAATTTGATACCATGGATGAATCCGAAATATGGAAAGCATTCAAGAAAGGCAATGAACAAGCATTTATTTTTATTTATAAAAAGTATTTTAAGAGTCTCCACAACTATGGCTTCCAGTTTACACGTAGTGAAACTCTAATCGAAGATGGTATACAGGATTTGTTTATAGAATTGAGAGAACGAAAGTCTCATTTGTCCAATACTAATGCCATTCAACCTTACCTATTTAGGGCTTACAGAAGAAAGATCATTCGCTTGAGAGATCGTGAAAAAAAGGTATTTAATGAATTGCCTGTAACAACATTTGAATTAGATTTTTCGATTGAAGATTCAATAATAGAAGCAGAGGCAAAAGAAGAACTCAATGCTCAATTGAAAATAACAATTGACAATTTATCTGAACAGCAAAGAGAGATCATCTACTATTATTTTTATAAAGACTTTAGCTATGAAGAAATAAAGTCAATCATTGGATATAATCATACAAGATCAGTAAGAAATCTGATGTACAAAATTTTAGATTTACTCAGAGCCGGATTTCCTTCAATATCGTTCGCAACCTTGCTTCAAATTCTATCTACAGCCGCGCCAAGATCGGGTTAGTTCTACAAAAAACAGATTTCTGCTCATCATAAAGAATTTAAAGATCTTATCGATCTGAGCGCGAAATGGTTTTCTTTAATATAATTATTTAATGATTTTGTATAACTAAAAAATTATTATTGAAGATAATTATACTTTCTGAAAAAAATCAGATGTCATTTTGACAAGTCACTTCCTATCGTAATAAACAAGTCAATTTTAATACGAAAGATATGGTGACAAAACTTCTACTAAAACAAACAATCCAGAGAGCATTAATTTTACCATTATCTCTATTTGGTATTTTGCTTACGACATCCTGCGGTGATAATGAGCCGGCCCCTGACCTGGATGACTTGGTTGTATCCATTGACGTGAGCTCCATCACTTTTAAAACAGACCTTAGAGCTGCAGGCGGGCAAAGAATTAAGGCCGGACAGGCGGTGACTTTTATGGGGGCCAGTGAAGGTGATCCTGATAGCTGGTTATGGACGTTCCCTGGGGGCACTCCGGAAACCTCCACAGATCAGAACCCGAGCGTTACCTGGGCAGACGAAGTCGGTCAGGTCAAAATTCTCCTTGAAGTCACAAGATCGGCAGATGGAGGGATGCAAACGGCAGAGTTGGACTTTCAGATAGGTCCGGTGGAAGCCTTAGATAGGTCAGTATTTGGACTAGAGAATCAGATTTCCGGTACGGATGTGGTCAGTAAATGGTTTTATTGGACTCCTAATGATGGTACGGTATCTATTGCGCTTGATGCTTCAGATGGCGCCAATGACACAGAGCAATCCATGAAGTTAACAGCATCATCCGGATATGGTGAATTTCAGCTACGCCCTCACGAAAATGGACCGGAATTTCTGGCTTCTCTGGAGTCGAACACTACTTATGTATACAGCTTTTATATGAAGGGAAGTGAAGCGTTTACATTATTCGAAGCAAGCGTTTTGAACGTGAAAAATGAAGATCCAAAAGAAGGCTGGTATACACCATTCTGGAGTGGTGATCCAGCTTATGGTGCGATAAATATTACTACTGATTGGAAGAAATTTTCTTATGAATTTACTACTGCAGACCTTGTAACATTTGCTGATGAGGGTTATGCCGATGGAACCGCAGATAATGCAGGTCCATTCTTTAAGCATTTTGCGTCCTCTTCAGGGAGCGAACTGAATGTCTGGATTGATGAAATCTCATTGAAAGAAAAGGAGATTTAAATCGCAGCAACATCTGTTCTTGTTAAGGTAGAGTGACATAGCTAAAATTATAATTGAAACACGCATTTAATCATATCGAGGATTTTCTGGCTGATGAAAAGTTCAAGCGTTGGGTAATCAACCCAACGCCAGAAAGTACTCACTACTGGACCAATTGGATCAATAAAAATGAAAATTGTAGTGCGAATTTTGTCAAAGCACAACAGATTATTAAAGGGTTTAAATTTCAAACTCCTGATGTAAATAGCGAAAAAGAGCAGCGAATTTTGAACAATATATTAGAAAATGGTACAAGTTCGAAAACCAGAGTTATAAGTCTTTGGAACTATGCCGGTCGATTGGGTCGAGTGGCAGCGATGATTCTCCTTACACTTACTTTGGGTTTGTATTTTTATAATATCCGGAACCAAAATGGTGAGATAATCGAGCGCGTGATCATTACTAAGTCCAACCCATCAGGCACCAAGTCTAAAATTAGATTACCTGATGGAACTATGGTATCGCTCAATGCGCTAAGTTCTATTTCTTACACTGAAGGTTTTAACGATTCAATAAGAGCTGTTAAACTTGAAGGAGAAGCCTATTTTGAAGTTGCCAAGAATCCAAATCACCCGTTTGTGGTCAAGGTCAATGAGTTGTCTGTTAGAGCCTTAGGGACAGCTTTTGATATCGATGGTTTTGACTCTCAAAAAGTAAAGGTTTATTTAACTGAAGGAGAGGTGAAAGTAACACTTGTTACCGATATGCTTGATAATGTCGTATTCCTTAACCCTGGTGAAATGACAATTTCAGATTTAGGTGCAGGCCAACTATCCAAGGGAACGTTTCAAATAGAAGACGCCTTGGCCTGGACCAATAATGCATTGGTATTTAAGAAGGCCTCATTCGATGAAGTGATAAAAACATTGAGTAGATGGTATGATATCAAATTTGAGGTAATAAATAAAGACAGAATAGGTGATTGGTCGTATTCTTCCAGCTTTAAAAATAATCCAGGCATAGAACACGTGCTTAAGGTAATTAGCGAGACTCAAAAATTTAGCTACAAGATCAACGGCAAGAGAGTTACACTTACTTTTTAGCCATCTAACTAACTTGATTTGGATTGGCCTAAGACGTTTGTCATGTGCGATAGAAAAGTTGAACCATGCTTCAATTCTGTGGGTATCGATAGAGTGAGTGTTTTTTAATATAAAATCAAATAAACTTATGAAGTCTAAATGGAGATATTATATATATATGATTTCAAGATATTTCGTATATATCGTAATTATACAAACCGTTTTTGCCAGTTTGGTGTGCGCTGCAGGAAGCAGCGGCCAAACATACGAACCATTAAATCAGATTGAATTTTCTCTATCAGAAACCAAGGTAGTTTCTCAAGTATTTGAACTTATAGAGCGAAATACCGATTTGCGTTTCTCATTTGATGAGATAATCATGCGCAAGATACTTGATTCTGAAATTTTGTTCGATTCGAACGAAAAAAATTTAGAAGCAGTTTTACTCCGTATCTCAAGAGACAAATCAGTTGAGTTTAGACGTATCAACAACAACATTATTGTTTCTGAAAAAAGGAAGAATCATACGCTCGAAAGCATCGTCGAATATGTGTCGAATGACCAAGTTACCGGTAGAGTACTGGATGAATTTGGTGTTGGGCTGCCAGGCGTAACCATTTTGGTGAAAGACACAGGTATTGGTGCCGTTACCGATTTGGATGGTAACTATTCTCTAGAGGTTCCTGATAATAGCAACATATTGACTTTTAGTTATATAGGATACTTGTCGGTGGAAGAAGAAATCAATGATAGATCAGAAATAAATGTAAATATGAAAGTTGATCTGGAAACACTCGATGAAGTCGTGGTGGTAGGTTATGGCACCAAGAAAAAGGCATCAATCACGGGCTCTGTTGGAGCCATTGATGGAGATGTAATGCTTCAGACAAGGACGGCGAACTTAGCCAATGGTTTGGTTGGTAAGGTGCCAGGACTTGTAATTAATATGAGAGGTGGGGATCCCGGTAGAGACCAGGCAGATATTCTGATTCGAGGGAAAGGTACCATAGGCAATACACAACCACTTTACGTTATTGATGGGGTAGCAAACAGAGGTAGTTTTGAAAGGTTAAATCCGGAGGATATTGAGAGTATATCGGTGCTAAAAGACGCTTCCGCGGCTATTTATGGCGCTCAGGCAGCCAATGGTGTCATTCTCATTACCACCAAGCGAGGGGGTGAAGGAAAGCCGAAGCTAAGCTACAGCAATACTTTCTCTTTCACACAACCTGCAAAACGTCAACGCCTAATGAATGCCGAACAATATCTAACCTGGGTAGATGAGCAAAACCAACGCAATGGTAGGCCTCAATTGTATCAATCGGTGATTACAGGTTATCAGAATGGTACCAGCGATCCGGAGGTGTGGGCGGATACAGATTGGTGGGAAGAAACCATGGATACATGGACACCGCAATGGCAACATAATTTAAGTTTTAGTGGAGGTAATGAAGGAGTGAAGTATTATGTGTCTGGTCAATACCTCTACCAAGATGCAATTTATAAAGGTGATGCCTATGGGTTTAACCAGTACAACATAAGGTCTAATATTGACATTATGCCAACTGATAATCTGGAATTAGGTGTAGACTTGGCTGGCAGAATTGAGGACAGAAATAGTGCGGGCGCATCTGGTGATGATGTCGAAGGACTAATTAGGAATATTTATGTCATGTCTCCGTTTGAATCTCCCTATTATTCTAATGGCTTGTTAAGACAAACGTCCAAAGGAAATGTTGTTCCCGGGTTGAATGGTGCCAATGGAAATAGAGAATCAAAGAGCCAGATTTTGAATTCTAAAATATCCGCAAAACTTGACTTGCCCTGGATTACTCAGGGACTTTCATTATTTGGATTTGCAGCGTTTGATTTTATCAATCGAGACCGAAAGGATTTGTCGAAACCCTATGATATATATTTCTTCAATTCCGAAACAGAAACATATGATAATTTAAGAAGCCAAACAGGAACGGTAAATTTATTTCAACAGTTTGATGAGGAGTTAAGCAAAACTTACCACATTAGACTAGGATACGGTCGGACTTTCGGAAATCATGATTTTGAATTTTTTGTGGCTTACGAGCAAAATCAGGTCAATGGACAGTATATCAGTGCTCAAAGGCAAGATCTGATCTCGGCAAACCTTCCTTTCTTATTCACGGGCTCTGAAGTAAATAGAAACAATGACGGCCGGGGTTGGCAATCCGCCAGACAGAACTACTTCGGCAGATTCAATTATAGCTTTAAGGAGAAGTACCTGGTTGAGTTTACACTTAGACATGATGGTTCGCAAAATTTTGCATCAGCCAATAGATTTGGCACTTTTCCGAGTATGTCTGTAGGCTGGAGGTTGTCCGAGGAATTGTTCTATCACAGTAATCTCATTCAAACCATTAAAATAAGAGGTTCATGGGGTATCCTTGGAAATGATCGAGTGGATAACTTTCAATACTTACAAGTATATAATATTGAACCGGGAAATGTATTTGGAGAATCACTAAACAGAGGCACTGGACTTTATCCAAATACGACAGCTAATCCGAACATCACCTGGGAGTCGTCAGAAAAGTTTAATGTTGGCGTTGATCTGGAGTTTTACAAAGGCAAATTGGACTTTACACTTGATGCTTTTTATGAAGAAAGATCCGACATCCTGGCACCCAGAAATGCTTCGGTCCCCTTATTCGCAGGTCTTGTTCTTCCTGATGAAAACATTGGAAAAACCAAAAACCAGGGGATTGAACTTAATGTATTGCACAGAGGTAATCTTTCGGATGGACTGACTTATACAGTCAATGGTCAAATGACATACACCAAAAATGAAATTGTATTCCTGGATGAATCTGAGCTTGTCCCGGATTGGCAAAAAGTAGAAGGAAGTCCAATCGATAGATTACTGGTTTATCAAGCCGACGGTATTTATCAAAATATTGAAGAGATCAAGGCATCAGCGCATTTTCCTGATGCAAAACCGGGAGATGTCAAATTCGTGGATATTGACAGAGATGGTGACATTGATGGCGACGATAGGATTATCCTTCCTAAAGGTCCGACGCCAAGGTTAGTTTACGGACTATCTCTGGGGGCAGTATGGAAGGGCATAGGTATGAATGTTTTTATACAAGGCCAGGCTCAGGCTAGCACCATTTATCGACCTTGGGACATCAATCAGGATGCTTACTACTTTGAGAACCGTTGGATATCTGAAGAAGAAACACCCAATGCTACAACCCCTGCTGCATGGGATATGGGAAGCAGTACGATACAAAATACTTCAACCATTTGGGTAAGAGATAATGATTTTCTCAGAGTTAAAAACGTAGAATTGTCCTATACTTTCCCCCATTCATTAATCACAAAGGCGGGACTATCTAACCTTCGGGTTTATTTGAGTGGATATAATCTAGGTTTTATATATGACAAGGTAGGTACTTTCGACCCGGAAAGTACATCAGAAACGGGATGGAATTATCCCCAGCAGCGCGTGGTGAGCGCAGGATTGAATGTGACATTTTAAAAGCTTAAAAATGAGAAAAATTAAATATATATGCTTAGGGATGCTTGTTTTCATAAGCCAGTCTTGTAACAATGATATTTTGGACCTACAACCACAGGGAGCAATTTCAGAGGCTGTAGTGTGGAATGATCCACAATTGATTGAGCTATTTGTTAGTGGGGCCTACACACAGCTTCCCCATGGTTTTCCTCTGTGGGCGGGAGGTTTGCGTTTAACTTCATTGACAGACGAGTCTTATCATATGCATCAGTGTAGACTAGTTTGTAAGTATACACAAGGAGAAGTCACAGAATCAAATATGCACCTTTTCGGTGGCTTTTGGCGCCAGGCTTATGAGACTATTAGAAGCACCAATATTTTTCTTGAAAATATCAGAGATGACATAGGGGATCCAGCGAGAATAGCGCAATTAACCGCGGAAATAAGATTCTTGAGAGCATTCTTTTATATAGAGCTATTTTCTAGATACGGTGATATTCCACTAGTGACGTCCACTTTTGGACTGGAAGATGACTTTTCTATGGATAGGACTCCGGTCGCAGAAATTGTGAGCTTTGTAGCTGATGAACTTGATCTGGCGTCGGCAGATTTACCAACCACATTTACAGGAGCTGATTTTGGTCGGGCTACCAAAGGTGCAGCCATAGCCTTAAAGGCGCGAGCGCTACTCTACGGAGCAAGCCCACTTTTTAGTGCTGAAGATACAGAAAAATGGCAACTGGTAGCGGATGCCTGCGAGGAGCTATTCGCGCTCAACTTGTATGCACTGTCATCAGATTATGAAGGTATATTCTTTAATGTAAGTGATCCCGAAGTGATCTTTTTCAGACAATTTATCTCTGAATTTGGTTGGGAGCAGGATAGTCGTGACGGCGATTCATACTATTACTATAAAGGAGGGCATAATATCGATGAATGGAGAATGCCCAATGGATCAGATGGTTGGGTAGGAGAAAACCCTTTACAAAACCTGGTCGATAAGTATGAAACCATCGATGGAGAAATCCCTGTGCTTGGATATAGCGGAGCCAGTGATGATCTGAAGCCCTTATTAAATCCTGCCGCTATTAGCTATGATCCGCTCAATCCATACGCTAACCGGGACCCGAGATTATATTACTCAATTATCCATGACGGAGCAAATTTCCAGGGCCGGGAGATTGAATTCTGGGAATGTGGAACAGACAGTCGTTGCGATAATATCGAAGGGTGGTGGAATGGTAGCCTGCTTGACTATAGCATCAGAAAATCTGTTAATGCCGGTTGGGAGCCTGGAGAAAACGAAAACAGCTCAACCCCTTGGATATATATGAGATTAGCCGAAATCTACCTGACCTATGCCGAAGCCCAGTATCACTTGGGAAATATGGGATTGGCTATTGAGTATGTCAACAGAGTGAGAAGTCGAACCGGTGTAAACATGCCATCCATAGAGTCGTCTCAATCAAGCAGCAGTTTGCTAGATAAAATCAAGCACGAACGGAACATAGAACTGGCCTTCGAAAGCAATAGATGGTATGATGCCAGAAGGTGGCGTGATGCAGAAGTTGATTTTTCGGCACCAGCGATAGGAGCAAGAGTGATCCGTAACGAAATGACTGGTGTAAAATCTTATGAATATTTTGTTCAACAGAAACGAGCCTTCCCGGAAAGCCACTACCTATTTCCAATTCCATTGGAAGAAAGAACAAAAAGTGGGCTAATTCAAAACCCTGGTTACTAGGTAAAAAAACGAAGCAATTTTAAAATTATGGAGAGATATATTTTGATAGGTCTATGGGCTTTTTGTGCACTTTTCAGTTGTAGCGAGGATAGTATCATTGAAGATATGGAAGAACCTGATGATACGGAAGAACCGAAAGATGGGGATACGGAGTGTGAAGAAGTACTTTATTTTACTGAGGAAGTATCCAATGTAGGTATACCTTTGTTTACCGGTAGCCAGGCCAGAAATGGGTGGACAGAGATGAACACCCAATACAGCACCAGCAAGAATGGTTCTTCGGTTTCAACTGATGTTGAGTTAAAAAGATTCGACCAGAATTCCTACTTAAGATTTAGTTTTGAAAATTTGTTCGAAGAGGATGATGTGGCACTGCTTCGGGTGTCAGCATTCCGAAAGATTTTTGACGGAATTTCACTCCCAGATGAGCTAAAAGCCGGTCTGGAAGGAGTTAGTTTCAGAGCAGGAGGTATCTGTAGTCCGGTGACCATTTCAGTTGAAGCATGGGATACGCATAAAGAGGTCATTGCTTCAGAACAACTTGTATTGAAGCAGGATACCATGTCTGTGTACCAGTTCAAATTTGAACCACAGGATTTTAAATGGATAGAATTTAAAGTGCAAAAAGCGGATCAGTCCGAAAGTTCAACAACATTCGAGGGTATTCTCGCTTTGGATGATATTTATCTGATGGATGGAACAGACCAGCCCTATTATCCTTCCGAAAATGAGGCAGAGTTATTGTCTTGGTTAAGAAAAGCCAGTATGCGTCATTTTCTATGGTATTATACAGAAATATCTGGAGGGCAAGGGTATGTGCCCGAAACAAGTACCAATTTTGATAAAATATCATTATCAGGTATTGGTTACGGCTATGCTATTTTTATTATGGCCGAACAAGACGGGATCATTTCAGCTAATGAGGCCAAATCTAAGACCCTGGCTATGCTCAAATGGCAGCAGGCACAGAACTGGTTTGATGGCTCAGGTGGCTGGCATGGTTTCCCTCATCACTATTTCAAACCGGATGGCACCTACGACTGGCCTGATGTAAGCACGATTGATTGGGTCATGTGTGCGGCAGGAATCAGAGTTGCCAGACAGCGGTATCTGGATGATCCGGAAATTAAATCAATAGCTGAAGAATTGCTTTCACGACCTGAGTGGGGCGAAGCCTTAGCTGAAGATGACAAAATTGTCATGGGATTTGATGGCATCACCGGAGATAAAAACGATTATCGATGGGCGCTTGGATTTTCAGAAGAAACAGAACTGATCTACCTGGAAGCTGTTGCCTCAGGAAAACTAAACAATTCAATATTTGAAGCCATTGTACGAGAAAAAAAGAATGGATTTTATCCCAGCTGGTTTGGTGCAGGATTTACTTACAATTGGCTACAACTGTGGACCGGTAAATTGGAACCTTATGCCACCAATAGTCAAATGGCCTATCAAAGTGATGCTAGTACATGTAGCCGGGTTTTTGGTAAACCGTTGATGGGCTTGACCGCTTGTGCCACCCTATCAGACATAGAAGCGAATGGTTTTGTCAATTGGAATAATTACATAAGTAATCAGGGAGCTGATATTCACGGGGCTTCTGGTACGACTTCTATCTTAAGGATATCACCTGCTCCCTATGGAGCTGCGCTAGGACTTCCTTTTGCCTACAATGAAGCGATTACGGCATTAAAGGAATATGTACGACTAGGTTTCTACCATGAATTTATTGGACTGCCTGATAATGTAAGGCTCAAAAATCTTCCTGGCAATATTGATCCGGTTGCAAACTGGGATCAATATGATATCAATATTGGACCTATTGCCATGGCCATAGAACAAATCCAGTCCAATAACATCAGCAAATACTACTTAAGCGACCCTGAAATAAGCACAGCACTCGATCAACTTTCAAACTCTTTTAATTTTTAGTATGAACAATCTAAAAGAAATAACAATCATTTTGGTATATTTCCTAATTTCAATAGTTGCTGTTGAAGCATGTTATAGTCAGGAAAGTCTGCCCTACCTGAAAAAAAATGGTAGTGCCACCCAGCTCATGGTCAATGATAATCCTTTCCTAATGGTCGCAGGTGAACTTCATAATTCTTCCGCATCCTCAGTCGCATATATGAATGAAATTTGGCCAAAGCTAAATAGCCTCAATCTGAACACTGTTCTTGCATCTGTTTCATGGGATCAATTTGAGCCTAAGGAAGGGCGATTCGATTATGAGATGATAGATTATTTAATAGCCAATGCCAGGGAAAATAACCTGAAGCTAGTGATTATTTGGTTTGCCTCCTGGAAAAATGGTCAATCAAGCTACATTCCTACTTGGGTAAAAAAGGATACCAAACGTTTTCCGAGAGTTAAAAATAAGGAAGGTCAACTGACTGAAACACTTTCTGTTTTCAGTCAGGAGTCTATGAGGGCAGATGCCAGAGCATTTGCAGCCATGATGAAGCGTATCAAGCAGGTTGATAAAGATCAAACCGTGATCATGATGCAACCGGAAAATGAAGTAGGCATTTTCCAGAATATCGATTACAATAAATTAGTCTTAGACAAATACAACAAGCAAAACGTGCCGGAAGCATTATTGACTTACCTAAAGAAGAACGAGAAGAATTTGAAGAATGAAGTCAGGTCTGTTTGGGAAAATGCAGGAAGTAAAACTTCAGGGACGTGGAAACAAGTATTTGGTGATAATCCCCAGTCTAAAGAATTTTTCATGGCCTGGCATTATGCCAGCTATATGAATTATGTGGCAGAGGAGGGCCGAAAAGTGTTGGATTTGCCTATGTTCGTTAATGCCTGGATCGTACAAAAGCCAGAAGATCTGCCAGGTGTATACCCCAATGGTGGACCAGTTTCCAGGGTAATGGATATTTACAAAGCCGCTGCACCCTCTATCGATGTCATATGTCCGGATATCTACTTGTCAAATTATAAAGAGATCTACGCGATGTATGATAGAGAGGATAATCCGCTTTTGGTCCCAGAATCCTCACTTGATCCAGCCAGAGCATTCTATGCATTCGCTGAGCATGATGCCATTTGTTTTTCTCCATTCGGTATTGAAGACGCTGTCGGTGATTTGCTTTACAGTCAATCCTATGAAGTATTGAACGAACTGATGCCTCTGATCACCAAGTACCAGGGTACAGGAAAAATGAGAGGGGTTCATTTGACTAAAGAGGAGCAAGATGCCAATATTAAACTTGGAGGACTTGATGTAGCACTAAAAATACAAAATCCGGATGAGCCTGCTTTTGGATTGGTCATTCAGACGGACGAGATGGAATTGTTGTTTGTTGGGATGAATTACAAGGCCACAATATCTCAGGCCAAGAGAAAGGAAATCGTTTATGTAGACCAGGTTATTGAAGGAAAGTTTATTGATGGAAAATGGATTGACGGAAGATGGTTAAATGGAGATGAAACGTATCATAACGAGTTAGTGAGAATCTTTGGAAGAGAAGTGAAATTAGATGCTGACTTTGAATTTCAAGAAACCATTCTTGAGGTATCCGGTGGGGATCAATTCGTTTATTCACCGGGCAACGTGAATAGCATTTTTGTTCCAGGAGTTTATAAAGTGAAGCTTTATAAAAGAGTGCTTTAGATAATTTTTGCTGAATTGAATACATTTATAAATATAGTGTTTGAGAGGATGGGAATTGATAGAAAATCAACAGGCAAAGGCTAATAAAGGGATTACGAAAGAAGTCAATGTAGAGAAAGATAATATTGCTATGATCAGTCTTGATGCCATAGTTCTAGACTGGGGCTAACGTTCAGATATAGTGTCGTGGCGTTTTATGTTTTGATTGTTTCGGATACTAATATAGCCGAATCTGTGAATCGGCCGGGCAACGTTCACTCACAGCTTTTTGATTTCTCATGAGGCACTGCGCAGAATCGGCGGGGCTTGTAATAACTTCCAGCGCTTCCTTTTCCGCTAAAACGCCATGCATCTCAGATCGAATGTGGTAGTCATTTTATAGGATTAGCATTAACAGAAAAGGCAATAAAAATATGAATAGGTATATTCCCCAACACCACATTGTCACCCTGGTCAATAAAATTGTTCTCCTGATTTTAGTATTTGTTTCCACTGATACAGATTGGTCATAAAGTTGACTAAGCTCTTTTGCAGAATAAAGCCAAGTATTATTCCATCCTGTTCTACTTATTTTGAAGTTATTCGAACTCATTAGTCTGAATGTTACTATAAGAGTTACAAAACTCAATGCAAAATTTCCACAACCAAACCATCCAATAAATCCCCACATATTCTAGCTGTTTGGTTAAATTCTAAATGAATTGATACTTCAATATTAATAAATAGTTAATCAATTATGTGCTACAACGCCACTGTATCAAGAGTGGCGCTTAACGTGTATTTTGATTCAGCTACAAAGCAGGAAAAATCTCCGATAATCGTCACTACCATTTTTCAACCAGATGACTGCGTGTGCCAGAGGGAAAGCGAAGATTTTCCGGTACTAATAGATACTGTCGCACTCGACTCTGGCAGTAGTCACCATAAAGAGATAGGTGATGTTAGTACTTATATTTTACATTCCTCAATATAAAAAATGAATGCTTTTTCGTGCTCAAGATTGTTAATTGGAATTCCATTTTCTTCAATATAATCTTCGAAAGTTGCAGAATCTGCAGCCATTTGTTTAAAGCCTCTCTTATTCTAATATAGAAAGAACCTCTGCTTACATTGTAGTAATTGACAGAAGCGGTCTTGTTAATTGTGTTGTAAGCTTTGGTAGAATAATTATCCTTTCTTTTTGATATATCTGTCACTACTTCACGTGGTATGAATGGTACTGGAGAACTAAAATTAGCCATACTGTCCGAAATTGACATTTACCTCAAAAACCTGACACACATAAATGTGAATAATAAGCGTTTGTTAGATTTCAACTTTTAGGAGAGCAGAGGATAATGCCTGTTGCCTGCATTGAACCGCACTTATGATTAATATGATTCTAACCTTGAACTTATGAAATCGATAAAACGCACATTTTTCATCCTTTTCATTCTTCTAGCAACTAGTTGTGAAGAAAACAAAACCGAAGAACCAACTTACTATATACCATATGAACCTCCGCTCCTATGTGAACCCACTGATGATGAGATAGTTAATTTGTTATGTAACTGGTGGAAGCATTCTGAGGAAGAAGAAGAGGATACATTTGAAAAACCTATATATCGTCCGGCTGATTTTAAGGAATTCCCAGCGATAAGGGGGTTTAGAGCAGAATACGTTCTTAGTTCCGACTTTACATGTGCATACCTTGTACCAGACCCCTTTGACGCACATTATTTTTCAGAAGGAAAATGGAGTTTAAGAGATTCTGAATTAATCATAATAATAGATTCATTGAATGCTACTGTTTCGAAAATGAAAATTATAGAATTGACCGATGATATGTTGAGAATTGAAAGAATTAAGTAAAGTACCACATTCCAGGCTTTGTCTTCTTATTCTTAAAATAGGTTGTTCGCTCGACTCAGTCATGTTTGAATGGTACTGTCAGCCAGTCTCTCAATATACTACCCACGTTTGATGCGACTATAAACGCTCGCGAACCTCTGAAACCCTTAAGTCATATACACATTGTTGTGCTTACTACTTATTTAATAATCTTGAAGGGTAATGTCAAAAATAATATTTGAACAATAAAATCCTGATTTTTCAATCACTTTTCTTGAAGCAATATTATCTAATGTCGTGGAACAAATTGGTTCTCTACCAGCTTCTAACACTCTGTTTACTTGTGTTTTCATGATTTGTGTAGCAAGTCCTTTACCTTGAAAATCACGGTTTACTATAATACCTAAGTCTGCAATTTCAGGCTGGGAATCACTCATTCTACACTCACTCGTTGCTATGATTATATTTGATTCCTTGATCATAAAAATTTCTTTTCGTGCAACAAGGTTTTCGGTATAACCAAATGTGTCGTCCATTCCAACCTGTTCTTTAAGGAATTCTTTTACTGAAGGAATATCAACTGTTGCGACCAACTCAATATTTAAGTTTGTATCGACTTCAACTTTTTTATTCGGGTGCTCAAAACAAAAGGTATTGGCCTTTACTGATTTTGAGTGTAACAAACAGGCGTTAAATGCCTTTGGCTCATTTGAACTTAAACTAGCAGAGTTAACCAATTTTGTTGCAATTAACTCCTTAACTACCTTATCCATAAGTGATAGATGGTCTTTATTAAGGAATATCTGAGTCAAATATCCTGTTTCGTTAATACAGCAATATCCCAAATTGCTTATATCGTTTTCAATAAGATAATGCTGAGAAGAGCTAATGTAAAGCTGTTCCCACATTGCGTCAATTGGAGCGGTTAATGAAAGGTATAACTGTGCCCTTAAGGTATTAATCGTTTCTGTATTTTCTGTTTTTATAAAATTCATCGCTATGCGTTTTTTATTATTATCTGTGCCCTAATTTGTTTTAAAGGGAATAGTTTTTTTAGGTATAAGTAAAATGGAATACCACCAGCAAGTCCAAATAGCATTGTTAGAAGCCATACCAATCCAATTTTCTTTACCATATTCTTTTGACCATCATAATAGTCCAAACAAAAGAATATTTCTACAGTGAAAAGAAGGTCAATCATTAAGATTGTCGAAATTCGATTTGCAAACTTCCCTTCGATTGGAGCTATAAATCCTAAATTGCTAGTATTAACTAAAGTCTTTGTTGTTCCATAAGTTTAAATTGTTGCCTTTATACCTTGTTGACTGTAGTTGTAATAAGTTTAATTATCTCAACTCTACCAAAGCTAATAAAGTCCAAGCTGCTCCCATGGCGTCAATAAGCCCGAAAAGGATAATTTTAGGTTTAGCTAATTTAAAAGCCACCAATCCCGAAAATCCTATTAATCCAAAAGTCCTTGCATAAATTGAAGCCCAATAAAAACTATAAACTTCATTTTGAGCGGAATTCAAGTAAAAATATCCAAGAGAGAGAGCCATTATTCCGACAACTCTAATCCAATGATCTTTCGGTTTCTCATGTCCAAAAAGAATCATTGTTTTGTTAGGAATAAAAAGCAGAAGTACGCCAATTAGCACTACATAAATTCCCCAAATATAAATGCTTAATGTAGGAGTGTCCATAGGTGTTTTTTATAATTCTTCATCAAGACCATCTTTTTTAAAATGTTAAAATGCCCAGCCCAGATGAAATGTTGGAAAGATACCCCAAGGTTTTATTGAATGCACTTGATTATCCAGTTCAATATCATTTGATTTTAAATCATATGAGAAACCGACCCATGGCGTGAGGTACAAGCCATTTAGGGTATTACTTTTCTTAAAAATGTCGAATCTATACCCACCTCTTATACCTACATTTAATCCTTCAGCTTTGGCTTCGTCTGTTTCGGTTTCATACTTGGTAAATACATAGTTCATCGTAGGACCGGCAAAGAAACCGTGACTAACATCATCTTTGCCGAAGAAAATATCCCACTTAACTAAAGGGAATCCTTTGAAACTTTCAGTAATTTTCTCGTTACTTTGATAAGCGTCAGGAACTGTGATCTGCGCATAACCCAATTGGATTCGTTGATTCTTAAAGGTATATGCAATATGACCCGATATTCCTCCAAAAGCATATGCTAGTGGATCTAATTCTAATTCAAAATGGTTGTTTTCCTGTGCAAATACATTCGTTATACTTCCGATTAAAATAACTGCAGATAGAATAATTATTTTCATAACTTCTTGTTTTTAAGATATTTAATTTTGATAGTACAAATGTATTTTGATCAATAAAGTGTCATTTGACTATCCACGCAAAAAGTTTGACGCATTGCGTAAAGAAACAAGAAGTGATGTTGAGTATTAGTGCTCCGCTTTAAACTCGGAAGGAGTAAGTCCTGTCCATTTTTTGAAGTTTCTAGAGAAAACCGAGATATCTGAAAAACCTGCAAGAAAAGCGACATCTGTTATGTTTAATTCTCTATTTTTTAATTGAACAATGGATAGCTCCTTTCGAACGGTTTTTAGAATAGATTGAAAAGTGGTTCCCTCATTTTTTAAGTTGACCTGCAAACCTCTTACACTAAGTCCTAGCTCTTGAGCAATGTCTTCGACTTTTGGAGCTTCTGCTGCAATACTTTTTTCAATGGACTTCCTTACCAACCTTGTATATTGATTCAACCGATCGTGCTCTCTTCCAGCAGAAGATAGCATGGCATCAAAATGTTTGTACATATCTCCATCTGATCCCGATACTTTATTTTCCAAATCGATACTCGAATAGGTGATGTATGAATGGTCGCATCCAAATTCAACTTCGGTCAATTCAAATAGCTCCAAATACGTTTTATAGTTTGCAGGTTTTGGGAAGTGAAATCCTACTTTTAGCGGAGACACTGCAGCTACCGTGCAATTTCTAATCATAAAAACGAGGGCAGAAAGTGTAAAATCTACCGTATATCTAAAGTTGTCTTTCCATTCTTCTTGCATGGTATATTCAATTCGGGTTACCTTACCTTTCGGAATCACTTCACAAAATATGATGGATGCTACAAGCCGCTGGTATACACACAATTTTTCAAGTGCTACTAACAACGATGAAGAATTCATCATTACATAACCCAGAACTCCAGCCAATTGTAACCTAATTTTTGATCCACTAATAAGTCCGATGTCCTCTGAATTGGTTTGGCAAACTAAAGATTCCCAAACGGCCATAGTTGTATCAACGGATACTCTGCTGGTAGGAGATGAGAGGACTTTTTCAGTAAGATTTGCGTCTTCAATTACAGTTGCTCTTCTCGCACCAAATGTCTCTCCCACGGCAATTCGCAAATTGATTAAGGAGACTGGAATATCTTTAGATCTTCTCATTTACTTAGTTCTACATACAGATGTGACTTTATTATGCACATCGTCCAGCTACCCTCCGAGGTGCTTGACATGTATTTTGATTCAGCTACAAAGTAGGAAAATCTTTGATTATCATCACTACTTTTTTAAACCAGATGACTACGTGTCCCAGAGGGAAAGCGAAGATTTTCCGGTACTAATAGATACTGTCGCACTCGACTCTGGCAGTAGTCACCATAAAGAGATAGGTGATGTTAGTACTTATATTTTACATTCCTCATTATAAAAAATGAATGCTTTTTCGTACTCAAGATTGTTATTTGGAATTCCGTTTTCTTCAATATATTCTTCGAAAGTTGCAGAGTTTGCAGCCAGTTGTTTAAAGTCTCTCTTACCAGTGATAATATAGAAAGAACCTCTGCTTACATTGTAGTAATTGACAGAAGCGGTCTTGTTAATTGTGTTGTAAGCTTTGGTAGAATAATTATCCTTTCCTTTGGATATATCTGTCACTCCTTCACGTGGCATGAATGGTGCTGGAGAACTAAAATTAGCAATATTTTCGTAAGTGTAGCATTTGAATATGTTAATTTCCCCCTTAGTTATATACTTACCAATATAATATTTCCATCCAACTTTTTCTAACACATATTCAGACCCATCCTGTAATTGAATTTTATTGATCTCAGATTTATCCAGTTTCACCTTCTTACCTTCGATCTTACCCTTTATGTAATCCTTGGTATCATCAGGGAATACATTTTTTCCTTTATATGACCTTATGCTGTTGTAAAAGAAATTATTGTTCCATCATTTTTTGTAATCAAAACAGGTACTAAACTTTGACCAAAGGCTGTCCCTACATTAAAAAAAATGAATAAAAGGAATGTCAGTATTATTGAGTTAAACTTCATTTATTTGTTTTCGTCAGAATCTCATTTGGGTTTATAAGTTCGAATTTGGGATTGTTGCTTAGCAGTTGGTTTAGGTAGAAAACATGACCACTACCAATGATTACAATTACTCGGTCATTCGACTCCATATCTTCAATGATGTTTCTGTAAATAAATAGGTTTCGCTTATACCACTCAGCAACCATTTCAACACCTATATTATTGAAATCGTATGACCGCATCTGGTAGGGGAGACCGTCTATTTCTTGTTCAGTTTCTTGGTAAGTAAACATAATCTTCGCAGTATCCTTCACATTGATGGCTACATTATTATAATAGTCATGATTTTCTATGATTTGCTCCTCTTCATTGAGATACAAGAGATTTTCTCTTACCGTATTCGATGAGAATCTTCGCTGCTTTTCCTTAGTGCGGGTCTGCTCTTCGTCTAGTTTCTTTTGATAGTAGTCAAGTGCTAAGGTGTCCGCTATGAAATCCACATACGCTCCCAGCCAAGGACCCGAATGGTCTATCGCTTTTATTTGAATTCCACCAGATTTTTTTCCAAGTCTAAATCCAATTTGATAGACCTCATTTACTCCATTTTGAATTTCATCTAGTTTAATTTTATCGTCCAGGTATAGTTGGTATAAGCTATCTATTTGTGATTGACGATCAGGAGTGAATTCTACAAAAATTTTGGTTGGATTATATTCTTCTAAAAGACTTACAAGTTCTTCTAATTCCTGCTGCCTTTTATCAGAAAAATAATTGTCAATTTCTACATTATAGGTGTCCCGACCAGGGTTGTTAAAATGGTAAACTCCAAGCAGCATGATTGAGCTTTCACTTGAAGCGTCTGACTCAGTTCGTCTTTCAGCTCCTTGCTGACAGCCAAACAAGAGTAGTACTGCGAACAGGCCTAAAATTGATCGTTTGATATTCATTTCCAATAGATTTTATCGTGTGCATGGCAACGACCAGCTATGATGAGTGTGGATTAGAAATCACCAACCTCTAGACTCGCACATAGCCACGCTTCATTTCAAATTTAAAACTTGTGGCGGACTTTCCAATTCCAAGAAATTTCCTGACCGATGAAACCCCATTCATTCATAGTATATGTTATGGCATGTCTAGAACATTAATAAGGATTGGAGGAGCATAATTCCAGTAATAAACATGAGAAATAATACGAATTTCTTGATATCATTGAGAGTCCTTCCATCTTTCAAAACCAACCGTCTGAAGGGTTCGGATATCAATAAAAGCAATCCTGTCCCAAATACAAATGCAAGAGCGTACTTGGAACCATTTCCGATTGGCATGTCTCCTTCACCTCTGTTCTGAAAGTCGTACAAGAATAACAAGTTCCAAACAAGCACCACGGCAATAGCGAACCATGTCTTAATAGGGAAACCTCCAACTGATTGTTGTTTTGCTATTTCTTGTTCTTCTTCCGTTGATATTGGAGCTGTGTTGTTAAGAAATCCAGTTTGTTCGATCTTTTTGATAAGTTCTTGAGGACTTTTAAACGTCCAAAAAATCACTTTTTCCTTGTAGTTCTTCACTCTATGGTGAATTCTAATACCTTGTCCAAGCAAAGGTACTGCCTTGTATGTTTCAACTGAAATTATGTCAGATGACTTGAAAGTCAGGTTGCCAATAACTGATGCGTTTAGACTCAGTCTGTTTTGGTTGACTGTAAGGGTTGCAAATGGCCAGGTTGCTTTTGCCATTCCAATTCTTGCACCTCCAGTTTCTTTTAGTTCATTCATATTCTTTTAGGACGGGGCATCATGCACTAATACGCCCAGCAATCCTCCGTGGTGCTTGACGTGTATTTTATTTCGGTTACAATTTAGGAAAATCTTCGATTTTCATCACAACCTTTTTTTAACCATGTGACTGCGCGTCCCGGAGGGAAAACGAAGATTTCCGGGTGCTGATAGAAACTGCTGTTGTCAACTCTAGCAGTAATCACCACGGAGGGGTAGGTAATGTTATGGGGATTTTCAAAAGCAATGCATAACAATTTCATGTTCTTCATAATGTTTCAAGATCAGCCCAGAAATTGGGTCTATTTCTAAAATTTCAACATCTGAAGCACATCTCTCTTCGCCTATCGTATTAAATACTTTCCAATAGTGACGTTCACCCTTAATATCATACTCTAATCGAGTAATATTCGGCTTGACTGGTTTTTTCAGTTCCTGATTGTCTATTATTTGCTCGATATATGAATAGGGTAGCCAGTTACTAGGTTTTCCTTTTCGAATAAATTCTGGTATATGATTTATGGCTGTATCGTTAATATGGTTTAAGTCTTGATCTAGTTCAATATGCACGAATTTGTTAACCCATAAATACTGGTAATCGGGATGATCTATAACAAAACGGACATTGCATATTACGAATTCACCTTTGATCGCGGTAGAAGGTGTTAATGGCTTCCATTTAAACTTCCCTTTGCTCGTTTGGTACTTGTATGATACCGCTTCATCAATTTGGAAATATTTGGCGGCTGATTGCCCTACAGTTTTGGATAAATTTAATCTAGCGGCTTCAATAATTTGATCTGTTGAATTCACTTGTGCAATGACGCAATTGATCGATAAAAAGAGAAGTATGAAAGTTATAGTTTTCAATCTGAAGATTTCTAAAGTCCTTGTCGATAACGCACAACTAAAATCCGTAGGCTGACCGTTGCAATTTCGTATAAAGCTATCCGAATCAGGCACTTTTCACAAATAGTGCAGAATGACTATGGATATTTAGCGTTTGTTAGCAGCTTTCCTCCATACCTACTAATTAAACTGTAGATAATATAGAAGTAGGCTCTCCAATGCTCCGATAAAAACGCTTATTAGGATTTCCTTCAAAGACAATTTCCTTAAAGTAAATGGATTCGCATGAGCAACCCATAGGGCCACAATAGCGCAACATACAAACAGTATGGTTGTGTAAGTGCTTAGATTATTGGATAATATTCCCATCAATTCCAAAGCCACTATTTCGAAAATGGTATACCCAAAAATCGCCATCGCGAAATTCGATTTCTGATTTCTTCTAAATAGATACACTCCACTATAAAAGAGCATAATGCTAATAACATATGGAGAAAACTGAATGTAATAATTGAAGCTCATCCACACTTGGAGTTGAACACTAAATTCAGTTCTAGTAATAAAAATACCAAGAGTAATAAGTGCTACAACCGCGAATACTGTTCCAATAATTTTTCTTATTGCCATCTTTTGAGTTTTAACTAAATAATATACAAAATTTGAATAGGCTTAAAAGGTAATTGAAAGTAACTAAAAGCTAGTGCATAAGTGTGAAGGAAATTCTAATACAACTGCTCTAATTGCTGCTAACGTCCAACTAAGCGGCGTATGTCCGACAATCGCTAGATCACACTAAAAGTAACGCACCTGCACCAACCCTCAAAAGCTTGCTAGGATTTACTGCGTTGTGAAAGATAAAGGCCAGAACCACCAAAGGCGGCTAGGGGAGGATAGTCTCAAAGAAGGTGCTGGGAAGTGGGCCAGTTGCTCATCTGTTTCAAAGAGCCCAGAGACATATGCCGATTAGTGTTTGTTATCCTCTTTTATATTCAGGTAATTGAGTGGAACTGGGTTCTCAAGATCAGGATGTTGTCTGATTAACTCCGGAATTTGTTGTTCAAGTAACTTGTGAATTGTTGAAGATCTTTTGTCACAATCTTTGATAATTCGGTTTGTCCAAAAACCCATACCAACATCAGCACTTGAATATATAAATTCAAATCCTCGAAATATTTCATTGTTCCCCCAAACTGGTGTCTCTCCAGCATTAATGGATGACAACTCACCTAAGTCACTATCCACTACGACCCCAACCGAAGAGTTTGATTGATAAACCTCACTGGATTTTATTCTTTGAATCAGATCCCACCATCCAAATCTTTCAGGTTTCGAATCAATCGGAGACAGAAAAACTAAACTTGGTTGAGGATGTATGTTTATCATCCTTCGTTCTTCAGGATTATTCCATAAACCGAGAAATGAAGATGAAATACAGAAATAATGAGATTCGTACTTCTTAAAGTTGGTATCAATAAAGAATAATTGATCGTACTTCTTAAGTGATTTCTTTAAGTTGAGTTGGATTTTATTAACGTCTTGGCTCGCACTTCTAAGAACTTTAGGCTTCTTTTTTCTGAGGTACGCATCGCCAGTTGTAACTGCTTTAGGAGTTAACCTATTACCTTGTTCATCAGAGAATATAATGTTGTTATCAGAATCAATGTTTATGTTGGATATTTCAGTGTCTCTATCAAAATCAAGTGATACTATTTTGCCACGTTGTTTCTTGTCCTTCATAAATAATTGCTAGGCAGGAAATTGAGGATACATCTAGGTAAGTGTACAATTGTACACTTATTTGCCTAAAATAGGAAATAAGTGTAATGCGACGACACAGATCAATAGTGACGCACCAACAGTGGGCTCGTCTTATGCTCTATATGAGATATATGATCAAGCAGATTTGATATTAACTTGGGATTCGTTAGTATTTGGCTTTAAACTCTCTTCATAGAGCCAGGCCTTACCGTCTTCTGGATTGCTAAAAAGCTTTGCATTTCTTTTGGTGGCTTTAATTACCGAATTGGCCAAAAATCTGGCCATAGGATTTAATCCGCAAATGGCAGTTGCTTTTACGAATGGTGCGTTTACCGTTCCCACAGCTCTAATTTCAGCAATGAGGGCACGTGACAAGGTGAGCCCTTCCAGGTCGATCAGTGAGTAGACCGACTTCAAAGGCATTTTGTTGACAATGCCTACTGTACTTTGTACTGTTGTCTTCGCGCTTTCCTCATCGAGATTGGACAAATCTGTATAGAGTATTGATAGGCCTTTGTATGATATATTTTTTGCGTAGTTCATTTTTCTCTTTTTAATGCTGGCTCTAAATTATTAGTATTCTTTTCTGAACGTGAATTCATTCGATGAACTCAGTGTTTTATCAGATAAGTAACTTAGAGGATTATGGTGTACTAGTTAGTTAAATCATCAACTCTCTTTTTTAATAACATTCTAGATCTCTTTGAATCGCCAAACCACAAAAGATTCATATTCAGGAAGTGGTCGCATAGTTGAGACTAGGGTAGACCATCAGCAAAACATGCCATGAAGATCGCGAGAGACAATTTTGGCCTTTTTATTCGAAAGCTACTTTGAACATGTTACTTTTTCAATTCTTATTTACGGTATCCTGATGGTTCTTTCGGCATTTAATCTGTCCTCGATTTCAACACCAAAATTTGGCGGAAGGTGGGTTTATGTGCTAATCACGTATGTAATGGTTCTTACCGTACTATTTGGATGGCTCTCCTATATCAAAGTCTAGTATCTTGAAATACACTCACAACTGTACCATAGATTTAGAATAGGTAATAGTGCAAACCTGTAATATGTTGGTATTTTAAGATCAAAAACGGATGAGTACTCCAGGTTTTGGTGATTAGATTTGTTTATCTTTTGTTGCAGCAAGTCAGACAATTTTACCAATATTGACAAATGAAAGGATTGGAGAAAGGAAAAAAAATTGGGTTAGCTCTAGGGGGAGGGGCCGCACTTGGCGCCGTACATATCGGTGTTTTGAAAGCTTTGGAAGAACTAGATATAGAAGTAGCCTATATTACGGGAACCAGTATTGGAGCACTTATAGCCTCCTTGCATGCTTTTGGTAAAACCTCGAATGAAATCGAAGACGTAGTAACAGATCTCAAATGGTTAGATGTTTCTGGACTGTCACTTTCTCGATACGGGTTGCTATCCAATGATAAGCTAGGCGATCTGATCAATGATTGCATTGGATCTGTTCGCTTTGAGGACTCAAACATTCCATTGGCTATGATTGCCACAAATATTACTACTGGGGAGAAGGTAATTATTGAGAAAAATGATGTGGCTGCAGGAGTAATGGCCAGCACATGTATTCCTGGGGTTTTTATTCCCATCGAAATTGAGGATCAATTGCTTGTGGATGGTGGGATTGTAGAAAATGTTCCAATTTCTCCACTTAGAAAAATGGGTGCTGATCTCATTATTGGAATTGATTTGAACGGACAGCATACTCATAAAAGACCAGAAAATATCATTGAAGTTTTGTTGAACAGTTTTGACTTTACCATGCTGACTTCAGCCAAAATGCAGAATAGAGAGGCAGATATCCTAATCCAACCGAATTTGTCGTCGTTCAATCGGGTGGATATTGACCAGGCACCTCAGCTGATTGATGTTGGATACAAAACCGCATTGGACGTACTCAAGGAGGAGGTTTAGTTTTTTTACACCCGTGCCAGCCAATAACTTGGTTCAACTTCGGGATGTTTTTTTAGAGTTGGGAGAGGGTCTGCTCATTTGTTGAAACAGATATGCGTGAAATATTGGCTATGATCTCTAAATGTATCTGCACATCATTTGTAAATAATCTCAGTATCTCTCAAAGATTTTTTTAGTTGCTCGATTTCACGGAGTGAAATATTATTTCCTCTTAAATCTAATTTTTCAAGCCTGGACAATTGATTTATTGACTCAGGAAGTGTTGCAATCTTGTTGTTTGATAAAACAAGTACTTTAAGATTCTTCAATTCACCTATATCTTTAGATACAATAGAAATCTTATTATCTCCTAAATCCAACATTTCTAAATTTTCTAAGTAATAGATGGGTTCAGGAATGAACTCCAACTTGTTGTAGGCAAGCCCCAATATTTTCAACTTTTTTAGAGAAGAAAATTCAAAGGGAAGATCGGCAATTTTATTAGACGTAGCATAAACTTCTTCAAGGTTCAGTAGCAATTTAATTTCTATTGGAATTGATGAAATTTTGTTGTTTTCGAGATCCAGGTAGGATATATGTTCTAGCTCCCCAATCGATTTTGGCAATTTCCTTAGATACTGATTTGATAATACCAATTTAGTCTTATCCTTATTATCTATAGCGCCATGAATGGAGTAAGAAACATCTTTAGGTGTATTTACATTAGATAGACTGTTAACCATGCTAAAATTTTGAGATGACGAGCTTCCCTTACTAACGCCAAAAGCTGTAATAACAATTTCTGTCAGCATATTTCGGCCGCTTAAGTCATAACTTGATTCAAATTTCTGATTATTATCACCAAGTCTAAAAGTCACAGGCAAGACTAGATTATAGTTGGTGCTGGATGGAATCCAGAGCTCTGGCAATTCATTTAATACTCGAATCAGCTCAACATCAACTTCATTTAATATACTCTCCAGAATTTGAATATTGCCAACCTGGCCAAGGGTATCAATATCGAAAGACACTAAACATTTCCCTTCAATGCCCATCCTTCGAGCTTGATTAGGATACCTAATACTTTTTGCTAAGTGCTTATAGAATTGTGTCATTCCTGAATAGTAGATAGGCACTTCTTGCGTTGATTTTTGTAGGGTTAGCAAAATATTCTTTTGCTCAATCATCAATAGGTTGGATTCGAAATATTCTTCCTTACTAAAGACAAGATGATTTCCAGAGTCTGCTTTGAATTGAAAATAACCTAGAGAATTTGATACAATTGTATCACCGCTTTCAAGAACTCTAACCAAGACATCTGCAATTGGTTTTTTGTTTTCAGAGTCTAGTACTCGACCCAATAAGAGATCCTGAGCCTGACCTAATTTTGTGATAGCTAAAAGACTAATAAGTAATAAAAGGTATTTCATTATACTTTGTTCATTGATGCTCAGGTGTGCATACAATTGTACAATTATTTAGCTCAAATTGGAAATATAAACGGTCGATATACCAAGATGGAATATTTTCACCAGAATATTCTATACATCTAAGGTCTTGTCAAAACCGCCATTGAGTACAATTTGGAATGCTTTGAAACTACTCAATCTTGTCAGGCAAAAGTCAGCCACAACCCTCTTTGACCAATCCAAAGGCCTTATGATTTGATCGCTCGGGTCGCTATAAATGAAGGTAAATAGTCATCCATTTTGTTGTCCACGTCCCATGTGTCTTCAAACATGGCTGTTACTACCAAACCTGCGTCTAGCTGTCCACCAATCTGATCGGTCAAACTGTGGCCAAACACCAGCGGTTCGTTATTCTTTTTTAGCTCTTCTAATTTTTCTTTCGGCAAAGAATGAAGGTCAGAAAAGGGCTGCTTATAAATTAGCTTAAAGCTGTCCTCGTCTATTTGAAATGAAAGTGGATTTATCAATCCTGTCATTAGCACACCGCCTGGTTTGAGCACTCGGAAGCATTCGGCCCATACTGGCAATACATTGTCTACAAAGACGATAGAGCAAGGATTAAATATGAGGTCAAACGATTCGTTGGCCAGTACAGAAAGATCTCTCATGTCGCCTTGGACGGTTTTGATGCCAAGATTGTGCTTTTCGCTTATCTTTTGGTCCTGCTCTAATTGTCGATCTGAGTTGTCGAAAATAGTGACTTCAGCACCCAAGCTCGCAAAAATTGGTCCCTGCTGTCCACCACCAGAGGCGAGCCCCAATATTTTCAAACCCTCCATGGGTGGAAACCAATCTTTAGGAATAGGCCTGTTCGGCGTCAATACCACGCTCCAATTTCCTTTTCTAGCGTTTTCTAATTCTTCGTCCGTTACCGGAATGGTCCATCGATCCTTTTTGTCAACGTATTGGTCCCAAGCGGATTTGTTATGTTTTACTATGTCCATCTGATAGTCATTTTTACGTCGCATGCAAGGTAGCATCCAATAGTGCGGGGAGTAATTTCTTTTCTGCAATAAACGGAATTCCAAAAGTTCTTTCTGAGTAAGTCGATTCAATCTTGCTGATGACTTCTATTTCAGACGCGGCCCGACTTTTTAACAGAGGGTCAGACAGATTCGAAAGCATTGAGAGGCTCTGGTTTATGAGCCAGGCATATGGTTTTATGCCAGCTCTTTGAAGATCATCCTGCAAAGCAGCTGCTTCACGCATCGGCGTAGTTTCTGGTAATGAGACCAGGATGATTTTAGACAATTCGGAGTCCTGTAGCGACATATAGGGAGTCCTCATCCGGCTCGCGTTGAGATTGTTTTTCATGATCTCGCGATGGTAGCTTCCAGCAGTGTCTAACAGTAGCAGCGTATGTCCGGTAGGAGCGGTGTCCATGATCACGAATTTTCTTTTTGCTAGCCTGATGGCTTTTGAAAAAGCGTGAAAAACGGCTACTTCTTCAGTGCAGGGTGACTTTAAATCTTCCAAAATCAATCTTTTGGCTTCTTCTGACTGCCCTTGGCCCTTGTGTTCCAATATCTTTTCGGTGTAGCGTTCAGTTTCCACCTTTGGATCTATCCGTTCGACCGTAAGTGTGGTAGGTACTACACCCAACTGCTCAATAAAATCTTGAATGTGCGCGGCAGGATCTGTAGTAGTCAATAGCACCTCGTTCCCTTTTCTGGCAAGCAATACTGCAATGGCTGAGGCTGCGATAGTTTTCCCAACACCTCCTTTGCCCATGGTCATGATAAGCCCGTGTTGCTGATTCGTGCAAAGCTCATCCGTTAGCTGACTGATGCCTTGCAATACCTGGGTGGAGGTGTCTAGCGCTGAAATGGTCTCTGCGGAAATGGATTTTTGAAGTTCATCACTAAAAAGTGAACGCAGCTTAGAAATTCCTAAGACATTATAGGGTAAAAGTGGGAAGGTGCTCAATGGAAGGCTCCTTAAATTGTCTGGAATGGAGTTAAGCTGTTCATTGGCCATCGCTTCCATTTTGATAGCCAATGGATCATGTTTTTCTATTGCCTTGAACACGCCATTGATGTATAGCCGCTGATTGGCCATTCCGAGTTCGTTCAATTCGTGGCTTGTCCTGGATGCTTCCTTGAGCGAGACGCTCTCCGCCCTGGCTACAATGTAAAATGTGGTGAGCGCGGCATTCCGCAATCTGTCTACCACTAAATGATACCTTTCCTTACCGCTTTTCAGCGAAGAAGTGGGGCCGAGGCAGGACGCTCCGTCAGGAGATTCTTCTGTGAAACTAGACCAGGCAGCAGGCAGCTCGAGCAGCCTTAAGGTATGGCCGGTAGGAGCAGTGTCAAAAATGATGACATCAAATTTTTGTCCATCCGATTCGCTCGATACAAATCGAGAGAACTCATCAAACGACGCGATCTCAGTGGTACAGGCTCCCGATAGGTCTTCTCTGATTTTCTTTATTTCGTCTTTCGAAGCAACGCCTTCTAGCGGTTGGGTCACCCTGTTTCGATACGCTTCCGCTGAATTCTCGGGGTTGATGTTGACGGCAAAAAGGTTCTCAATCCCATTTACCTGATTTATATTTTCATCAATAGGACTTTCTAATACATCTTTTAGGTTGGATGCAGGGTCTGTACTGACGAGTAGAACCGATTGGCCAGAGTCTGCCAATTCAACAGCTGTAGCACAAGCCAGAGAGGTCTTCCCGACGCCACCCTTTCCAGTAAAGAACAAATATGATGTTGAATCAGCCATGGGGTTAATTGTATTTAAAAGTATTTGATTCAATAGCTCTTTGCAAGTAGCTTATGAGTTTATAATTATTAAGGAGCTAGTTATTTGTTTTTTATACTTTCTGATATTTTGATAAATTATCTGATTTGAATGTTTGCTTCTAATAAAGCACAACTGTATGGCGCATGGATCAGGCCTACTGGTGTCATTTTTATCGAAATATTCAAACTCCTGAAACTATATAGAAATCGCTGTCAGTAAACTATTGTTGATCTCTGCTACTTCTTATATTCCTCCATCTCTTAGTCTCGCTCATTTTAACTTACCATCTCGATGACTATCGGAAATGGCAGTTTCCAATCTACGCTTTAATTGTCTGGCCAATTGAGCCTCATCCATTCAAGGGTAATGTTGTGGGCTTTACTTTGTCCATATTTTGACCAATCCATTCTCAGCATTTTGGCCATAGTAAATAGCGGGGGCATGTTTGACCGATACAAGATGCTGAACTTCTTTAGCCTTTAACTCACTTAATTTCTTTTTTGCTTCTGCATGATGAACCCTGATATCATTTATAAATAAAGCCGGGTCTTTAGCCTCAGTCATTACGTGATGTGAATGAAAAGTATATTGATCTTTGAACCTGTTTTGCGCATTTTCAAGATCCTTTTTTCTTTGCTTCAAGTTTTCTGTCTGGGCATTTTGAATAAATACGACAATGTGATTTGGTTTAAGGCATACAGAGGCTGCACTATCTGAATTAAGATAATCAAGGCTGAAATATTTATTGCTGGTGTCGAACTCGCTTAATTCTTCCTTAGGCTTGTCATAGGGCACACCTTCAATTAAATATAACATCTCCTTTTTAGACAGATCGAGTTCGGGTTCGCAAAGCTTTATCCAATTGTCAATGTATTCCACGGTCAAGGTTTGGCCGATAGCGCTGCCAGAAAGTGCCACGCAGATAAATATCATGATTAAATTCTTCATAGGGTCTTGTCGATTAGAGCTGGCTATATTGAGTAAGGATTCTATCGCAAAAAGCCAAGCCGAGGCTTAAATTTATTAATAGTAACTGACTTTGCAAGCGTCGATACTGTTGAGTTACCGATGATATTATTTTCATGCATCGGTTTTGTTACGCTGTTGATCTTGTTTGCGATTTAATTGCCAGAGCTTTCAAAAACAAATTCTGTTAGTGCAGTGTCTATTGTATGTGTCTATACAATTCGAATTTATATTAATTCATTCAGAATATGATGCTAAATGATTTTCACTATAAGTGCGGCCTTCGATTTGCCAATAAGGCGATACGTCTAATCGAGTGAATATTTCCTTTGAACGGCTAAACTGATTGGTTCATCTAATTTTCGGTCTTGAGTAGATCGGTCTATTTATCTTAGTAACCAGCATTTTACCTAAAAGAGAAATTAATTATGTCATTTAGTACCAATCATGTGGACATCGAATCCGTCAGAAGAGGTGATGGCCATTGTTTGCAATTCAAATTTAAAGGACGATTTACTGAGGCCGCTTCCATAGAAGCCTGCCAGCACTGGAATGAGTTGATGGAACAAAATCCAGTCAAACACACGCTCATCTGGGATTGTATCGAAATGGAAGGGTTTGAGATTGCCGCCAAAAATCAATGGTCGAAATCGCTCAAGCTGAATTCCAATCACATCTCAACGGTCGTTGTCATCTCACACAATCCGGTGATTAGAGGAGCCGCACGCCTGATGCTCAAGTTATTTTCGTTCGATTCTAAAGTGGTACGGTCTCATAACCAGCTCGAAGAAAGTTACGAATTGGTGGTCTAAAGCAATCACCCCACATCCTTGCCACAGTCTTCGTAGTAGCCAAATGATACATCAAACCTGTCCATATGTCGCAGGAGGCCATCTCGTAGTATGTCTAGCTCCTTGCTACGTCCTTTGAAGTAGCCGCTGTCCACGCCATTGGGCGCTGGTGGATCGCTGTTTTCGATGCCCCGCGAGGCCAGATGTACCACCAGCTCATAGATTTTGAATAGGCCATCCTTTTTGAAAGGATGATTTTCTATGTAGTGACGACGGTTGGGATCAAATTTCACCTTGGGCAATTTTTTGATTATCCTCTTCAAATTGTACTTATGGGCCCTTTTGTAATAAGTATCTATCATCAAGTCAGGGGCATGAATATCACTCTCACGTAGTTGTAGGATCTTATCACAGATTTTCTTACTGCTCGTTAGCGTGCCTTTCATCGCGGTGAGGCCATTGTTGGACAGTAGCTTCAGTGCCGTCATTTCACCTGTAGACTCCATCGAGCTCTCTTCATAGCCTGGTAGTTCCAGCTTAGAGGTGAGCATCAGCGAACGGAGAGGGATCGGCCGACCATCGGTCATCAGCGTAGGATCACAGGCCAGATCTGTCACGATTTTGAACAGGTCACGATAAAGAAATAGGATGCCATGATGACAAGAGATATGGTCGATCGTGATGCCCAGATCTTTGAGCACTTTCATTTGAGCGTAGAGCTCGTCTTCCAGTACATTTAGATTGGTGAAAAACCGATCCAGTGGCACTTCACCAGGTCCACAAAAAAGAAATTTGCCCGGTGGGCTGTCGGGATCAGTGATCGCCCGAGCTTTGTTGCCCGTGATGGCAGCACCGGCGGTTACGCTCAGATGCACGCCGATGCGGAGACCCTTGCTTTTGTATTTGTCCCAGAGAGACTTGATCTTAGCTGGGCTATCTGGCATGTTGGTGAAGGTCGCGACTGTATTGACGAGGCCGAGGTCTATGGCTTGCTCTGTGCCCTCATCGATCACCGGATGTGCGGTGTAGTCGTCTGCAGTGATGATTAGATTTTTAGACATTTTATTGGGTTTTTATTTCAAATAAAAGGCATATCCTTTGACTATTACCCGGCGAATTTTACCCTTTTTGGTCTGTACCGTGAGTCGATCGCTGGGTTGTAGCTCTATGCTGCTGCGTTTTATGGTTTCGTCACTTTCTGTCAGGTAGACATAGCTGAGATCGGTACGTACAAAATCCATCTGGGTATGAAATACCTGATCAAACGAGATAGGAGGGGCGGTAGACCCTTGCGTCTCTGATAGACCATTTTTGTAATCGATGACATCAAACGATACCTGCGTGATTTCCGACAAGGAGGAGGTCATTTTGCAGGAGATATGAAACGCCATGGATTCATCATTCATCAGGTTCAATCCAAGTGTACGATCCTCCAGGATAGAATATTTACCGAATAGGTCACAGCCACTGTGCTCTCGCTGATAGTAGAGTAGGTGGCCTGGTGGTTCGTTGCCCACGGTCACCTTATAGCACACTTTCTCTGTTTGCTTGTTGAAGATCAGGTAGGCCGATTGAATCGTGTCTTTGCTGGGTGCCGTTGTGTAGATCGGGATGCTGATGTCATCATATACCGTGTCTTCGTCGATCACACGGCTCAGCACTTTGCTGGAACGAAAAGTGGTCATCAAATAGACTTCGCCGAGATTCGGGAGAGGACCGAGAGAGGGCCGCTCCGGGAAGTTGAGTTCGGTGTACTCGGCCTTGTCATAGAGCTCATAGGTACATGAGGTACCGACAAGTGCAATCAGCCAAAGGATTAGGATTCTTTTCAAAACGTGTGTCGGTTAGAGTAGAGTATGCCATACAGAAAATGCGGTTTGAGCATCGATGGGTGATAGGCATAGTTGCCCTTCTTGTGGATCATGTGCTGGATGTCGTACTGATCCTTGTAGGTAACAGAGAACCCAAAGCCACCCTTTTCCAATACTTCCAGTCGCCAGGCTCCCGTGTTGAAGGTGTTTTGCATTTCGTCTTTGTAGCTCACATAGTCCAGCCCCAGCAGGGTGGATAGTTCATAGGCATCACGTGAGTAGCCGGTAAACTTGTCAAAACCCAGATTGATGCGTACCTCAGAGGTCACATAGCCATAGCTGAAGTAGGCGCCACCTGTCCAGTAGCGATCGTATCCGTCGCCCAGGCCGATGGTGTTAAATATCGGACCGTCGTTGTAGTACAGCAGCTGATACTCATAGACCGATCCGGCCAGAAAGCCAATGTATTGAAATTTGTCTTTTCGGCTAGGGTTAAAAATCAGGTTGGTGCCCATAGATAGCGAGTATCTGAAAGGGTTGAGTAGGGGATTGGCCGTCAGCGTATTGAAGGTGATCAGCTCTTTATATCTACCATCATGCTTGTATCCACCCGTCAGGGTGAAGTTATTGACTATGTCTAATTGCAGCTTATTTCTTTCAAACCATGAGATGGAATTACCCAGTCCGCCCTTGTATACAGTAGCAGATAGCTGGTAGGAGGGCATCAGATAGTCGCCGATTTTTCTAGACAGTCCGAAGGAGAGACTCAGTCTAAAATCTGATCTTTTGTCATACTTAGGTGCAAAATTGGCCTGTAGCTTGAGCCCCATGCCCCATTGGAGTTCGTCACGATCAAACAGGGTATGTTCGGAAGGTTGGCCGTAGGCCACCTGCATCACAATTAGGAGAGTGACTACGTAGAGTAGCGTTTTTACAGGTCGAGTCAAGGTTATTAAGTTGGTGGTGGTGTTAATTTAGATAATTTTTTACTGATTTAAGAATTCTTCACAGAAGTATACTAGCTGGTGTTAGATACATGCCAACACTGATTATCTATTCTCTGGTATTTTTGGGGCAATTGATTCTGGCAGATTATCTTCGCACGATGGGAATTGTGGCATTTGTTATTGTGGTGGGACTTGTGTTGGCTTTGTTATACATCATAAGTGGGTTTTTGTACTCTACCTACCTGAGCACCAAAATTGTACTCAACTATCTATTTCGCCACCATATCAATCGCTATCTGATTATTCGCAATCTCAAACCAGACTACAAGCAGATCCTGGATGGCACTTTTTACTACTATCACACGCTGAACTCCAAAAACAAAAGGCTCTTTGAAAAACGTGTGCAGAAGTTTATGGATTCCAAGACTTTTATCGCTGCAGGTGAGCTCAAAGAAGTCACCCCACAGATGAAAACGCTCATTTCGGCTTCCGCCGTGCAGCTCACTTTTGGATTGCCTGGTGTCTACTTCAAGCACTTTGAAGACATCCATGTACATCCTGATTATTACTATTCTGAAGGCATGAAGCAGTTCAACGCTGGAGAGGTACACAAGTCTGGACTGATTATGCTCAGCTGGAGGGATTTTGTGGAGGGGTACGTCCACACGGACAACGGGCGCAATGTAGGTCTGCATGAGATGGCCCACGCCCTCAGACTAGAAAATATGATCAAAAACGAAGAGTATGGATATTTTGATTGGGACGATATTCAGCTGTTCAACGACTACACTGTCGAGGAGTCCAATAAGATCATAGCGGGGACAGAGACCATTTTTAGGCCATATGCTGCTGTTCACTATCAGGAGTTTTTCGCTGTGCTTATCGAAGTGTTCTTCGAGCAACCTAAGCTGCTTTTGGACTATCATCCGGATCTGTTTGCCGTCACCACCAGACTGCTACGTCAGAATCCTATCGACCCCAACGTCCGGATCTAAGCCTTGTTTTTTGCGTGGCCATTTATGGTTGATTGCTTTTTTTCTTCATAGTCGATCTGACTTTCCATTACGATGTCCCGGATGATCTTATCCACCTTGCCCGATAGTTTTTTGAAGTGTGCGACATAGGTTTCATCTATCGGCTCACCCTTGCCGTTATTTGATTCCTGCGTTTGAGTGATCAAATCTAGAAGGCCGAGCATCGAAGTCACTGGCCCCCGTAGCTCATGAGCCTGCACAAATGCTATTTTTTTCAATCTTTCGTTCTGCTGCTCCAGGTCGATCTCGTATTCCTTATTTCTAGTGATATCTTTTACCGAGAATGCCACACCGTTGATGTGCTTCCCGTCCTCTTTCATCGGGTGAAATTCTATTTCATACCACCGTGTCTTTTGCTTGGCATTTACAATGCAGTATTCAGCTACCGTGCTTTTACCTGAGAGTACTTGCTCCAGATGGCTGATAAAATCCGGCCTGATATGCATCGGGATGTAGTGGATCACCGGCATACCTACTCGTATGCTCTCGTTTTGTACAAACCGAAAATTGCGGATCGCCTTTTTGTTCAAAGAGATGATTCTGAACTCTGTATCCACCACCAGGATCGCCAGCGAGCTGCTGTCCTGGATTGCTTGCAGCAAATCCTGTGTTTTTTTCAGATTTTTATTCTCCCGTTTGAGCATCAGCTGCTGCTTGTTGAGGCGAGTGAAAGTGGGCATGAAAATATATCGAATTTCGAAGAGCAACACCATCAGCGTGACCAGTGCCAGGATCACTTCGGCAATCACGACGGCTGTTATTTTACTTTGTGAATGTGCCTCACATTTATTTACGATTTGCTCCATGGCGTTGCTGAATATTTCTGCACTCGCCTCTAGCTCCTTTACATCCCCCACCTCATATTTACCGGTGGCTTGGTCGTAGATTTTAAACTGGTAGGGATTGGCCAACTCAAATAAATCTATTACTTCCTTGCCATCCAGTTTGTCTATCCCTAGCTCTTTATCACCTTTTTGCAGCGCATGGTGAGCTATATTCCACTCCGCTGTCAGCTTTTGTAGCTCCTGATTGCTGGTTGTCGCCTCTGGTTCTTCCACCATTATATTTACGATCTGGTGGCATAGCAGCCGCTGCCTTCCTGCCATACTGATCGTCTTGGCGTCATTCCATTGCTGATTCATAATATACTGGATGAGTAGCTGATTGAAGAATATCAATCCTATGACCGTGGCTACAGCCAGCCGATAGAGCCGTTTTTCAGTTGTTACTGTTTTCTTTTTCTTTCTTTGAAAAATTTCCATAATTGGAGTTAGCCGGTATCAACTCAATTTAACAGATATTCTTAATCTAAGGTTCGGAAAATGAAGTAAAATCATGGTTTTCGTCGGCCAACCTACTTTTATTGTTAGCTTCATTTGGGCGTCACCGATCCTGCCCGTTACCCGGTCAGTTCGGTCGGGCCTTCACTACTCGCTCTGCATGGCATGCAGGAGCTCAAACAGGCCGTTCTGTCCCTGACGCAATCCTGCATCGCATTTCACTTTCATCATATTATGATTAATTTATGTCCTATAAACTATTCTATGATTATGTCTGTTTTCCATTCATGAAAAACCTATTCCAAGAGATCAGCGCCTGTACCACCTGTGCAGAGCATTTGGAATTCGGTCCACGACCGATTTTTGCCGCCGCACCACAGAGCAAAATTGTAGTGATCGGGCAGGCACCAGGATCAGTTGTACATCGCACAGGGGTACCTTGGGACGACAAAAGCGGAGAAAATTTACGCACGTGGTTGCAAGTAAGCAATCAGGAGTTTTATGATCCAGCTCTCCTGGCATTGATTCCGATGGGTTTTTGTTATCCTGGTAAAGGGAAATCCGGAGACTTGCCGCCTCGTCCTGAGTGTGCTCCACAGTGGCATACAAGACTTTTGCAAGAACTATCAGAAGTCAGGCTTACGCTACTCATAGGGCAGTATGCGCAGCAATATTATTTGGGAGATAGAGCTCAGAAGACTCTCACCGATACAGTTAGAAATTTTGATTCGTACTTACCAGACTTTTTTGTGCTGCCACATCCATCGCCTAGAAACAATATCTGGAGGGCCAAAAATCCTTGGTTTGATCAGGAGGTCTTGCCAGCACTCAGCGCCAGAGTTTCGTCAATTCTAAAAAAATAAAGTATGTAGAAGCCGACTGCCTCTACATACTTTCGAGTTTACTTGACAATAAGTCTTTGTGTTTCTTGGTTGTTGCCCTGCTGGATGATTACATGATAGACACCCTTATCGAGTCTACCGTTTGCACGAATGTGATGACTTGTATTACCCAGATTCGCTTCTAGCCTTTCTGAGTGTACTAGCTGACCCATGGTATCGTAGACGGTCAAGGCTATGGGTGAGTTTTCGTCCCCACTGCTTATCCTTACATTGATATTGTATTCTTCTGTAGGGTTGGGGTAGAGGATGAGTTCAAGGCCAGTTCTATACTGCTCATTATTTAGTGAAATAGGGTTGTAGATGGAGTAGTCTCCGTCGTAGTCCACCTGCACTATTCTGTAGTATGACACACCGAAGTAAGGCTCAGTGTCCAGATATTCGTAGTCATGATGCTCGCTTGTCGTGCCATTGCCCTCTATTCTAGCGATCACCTCGAAGGATATTCCGTCGGCAGATCTTTCTAGCTCGAAGTAGTCATTGTTGAGCTCCGAAGCGGTGGACCAGCTCAGCGTGATGCCTGATTCATCGATCATCCCATCAAAGCTTACCAGCTCTACTGGTAGCGGTGCAGGCTCTGATTCACCTGTATGATCTGAAAACGAACTGTGTCCTAAGTAGGAAAGCATATTGGATGCTACCACCACGCTGCCTCCTCGTGCATCTCCAGACGCTGAGAATTTTCTTGCCTTCAGCAACGATTCGGTACCTACTACATCCACTTGCTGATAGTTGTAGGCCACATCATAGTTGAGCGAACCAGTGATTCCTTCATTGTTTAGTGACCAGTAGCGGGTGATATAGTCGTCTTCCACTATGTTCGTATGCTTTGTGTCACGCAGATTGATAGTGACGTTCGATGAGCTGAGCGTACCTTGATTTAGGGTAAACGAGAACGGAGCGTAGTCATCTACATCCCCGATCGGGAAAGTGTACGTCGTGCTCAGTGCAGTGATGGCATGTCGAAGTACACCTACACCGTCAGCGATGATGTATGCGTTTATGTCTCCACCGACGATAGAGGCTGTCGAGGTGATGTTTAGATCGTTGATATCGAGATCGATATTGCCTTGAGTCAGTGTGAGCGCGCCTGTAGTCGTCAGTTCAGAACCTAAGTTGACGTTGCCACCCGAATTATTGATAGTAAGATTGTTGAACGTCTCTCCACCACTAGTGCTGATCGCCTGATCGCTGGTGCCATCAAAAGTTACTGTCCCTGATCTGGCAATAAATGTGATTTGTGAAATCCAATCACCAGCCACAGCGATATCAAAATCATTGGAGGTACCTAATTCCTGAACATCAAAAAATGCATCAGTTCCTGCTGGACTGGTGAGGTTCATTTCACCGTTGACCACCAGATCACCTGTCAGATATTTGGTAGATCCTGAGATGCCGTAAGTGTACAGATTGTTGTAGGTCATCCCGGTTACACACTGCTCGATCACATTTGGGTTTACATATCCTATGGTGCTACCCGCAGTGGATACGTCTACTGCACCTGACCCATTTAGTGTGATACAATCACCGGTAAACTCCAGTGTCATGCCATTTAAATCAAGCGATCCAGTTCCTTCCAGGGTCAACGACCCTACCACCGCATCATCAGACATACTCATGCTGTGGCCATCATTGATGATTGCGTCCGTTCCGGCTGAGGGTACCACGTTTGTAGTCCAGGCGATAGGATTATTAAAATCATTGCTGGCTCCAGAAGTTTCAAATTTCACCAAAGCAATAGTGAAATAGTCTCCATCATTCAGGTCGAGTCCATCGACTCCTACTATATCTCCGCTTACCGAGGTGAGGGGGTAGGTAGCATCTGTGGTAGAGAAATCACCGTCCGAATCAACTAATAAAGACCAGGTCAATCCATCTTCTGGCGGAGAAGACAGTGCTGTGGTATCTATTTCAAATGTGATAGTTCCCACGTCATTGGTTTCGTCTACTCTCCATTCTCTAGCAATTCTTGTTGTGCTACCATTAGGAGCCTCACTGGATACCCAGTTGGTATCATTGCCTCCATCGTTAGCCAACAGTAGATAATCACCGTCTCCGAGATCATTTGGATTTTTTATTGTGAGGTAGTCTTCTGCTGTAGCCAGTACATGAATATTGCTACCATCCTCGCGGCCTATCCCGATCAGATTGTAATAGAAAGTACGCCCGGCGGTACCGTCATCATAAAGGTATAAATCCAAAGCACCGATACCTACACTGTATCTGGTAGAGTTGTAGTTGAGTACAATATTTCTTTGAGCATCGTTGAGAGAATAGTTGTATACCAGAATTTCAGCCATATCACCCGCAAATCCTGCAGTTCCATTCGACAATGCTCCCAGTGTACCGGGACTGCCTATGCTGGTAGGGGTGTATGTTGCAGCGGCAGGAGTGCCATCATTTACCGCCACGCTGGCCTGACTTGAGCCACTTTCCAGGTTAAACTGAATGATGGACGTGCCAGCGGCAGTGATTTCACTTCCTGCCCAGCCATTTTGATCCAAGAATGCACCATTGCTGTTTTCAAAACCTGCGATGATATCATCTACTCCATCAGAATGATAGAGCACCTGATCAGTGGTAGTGCCATCAGATAGCAATACAAAGAAAATGTCATAGTCGTTTACCGAGTTACTGACTGCAGCGCCATTGAGATATTGGCTGCCATTGAATCCAACCGTAGCTTGATTATTAAAGCTGGCATTACTTGCCGTAGAGGATGGAGTGACACCACCATTTAGGTGATAGCCATTTCCTGACATATCAAACCAGACACCTGTTGAGAAGTTATCTCCGCGTAGCCAAATCAGGTTACTATTTGAATCCCCTACACCTCCAGGCCCGGTTCCACCGCTAGCATCATTATCCGTGATGGTGAGTGTGTGTATAGTATTTGTACCTAAAGTAGCATTTGTAGGACTAGAGATGGTCACGGTGATTGTTTCGGCAGCTTCAGCTAAGATATCGTCAACTACTGTCACCAGGATATTGTCACTCATGTCGCCTGCAGATATCGTCAATGTACCATCTGCCAGGGTGTAATCATCACCGTCAGTTGCACTGCTTGCGGTCACTGCATAGTCCACTGTTACATCGGTTAGTGCTGTGGCGTCCAGTGTGACCCCAAGGGTGGCGGTTCCACTGCTCTCACTGGAGAACGAGGCTGTTTCGGCAAAGGCTACGACCCCTTGGATATCTCCATCATTGGTGATACTGTAGGAATATCGATCTCTTGTACCCAATTGTGCACCGATACTTGGATTGGTCAGATCGATAGTGATAATTTCTGTGTCTTCATAGAAGGTGTCATTCACTACATTGATATCGAAAGTGGCCGAGGACATATTTGCCGGAATCGTCACTGTGGTCGTAGATAGCGTAAAGTCGTCGATGGGTGTGGCCGCATTCCCCACACTTACAATATTCAGGTCAATGGTCGTTGGGTTCATCGTATCTACGACATCTACCTCGACCTGAATAGTCTTGGGTGTGGTGGCTTCAGATTGTGAATCGGTGGCGGGATTATCAGTAAACTGAATGTTTCGTGTATTGTCATTGTCATGGATAGTATAAGTGTGCTCTGATATACTTCCCAGCGATACGTTAGAAGATGGGGTAGTGAGTGTTATCACTATGGTCTCATCGGTCTCTGCCAATACATCGTTGATGATGCCCGGGATGATAGTTGCACTGGTTTGCCCTTCGGCAATGGTCAGGGTGCCTGATGTCAAAAGATAATCTACATTGCCCCCTGTGGCGGATCCGCCGGTGGCCGCATAGTTGACCGTTACGTCTGCACCCATAGAGAAATTCAAGCCAACATCAATAGTCGGATTGGCTGTGGCTTCGTCCCCGTCAGAAGCAGCCAAAGCGAATTGAATTACCGTTTGCCCGACACCCAATGCGATGAAGGTTCCATCAGATATACCGATCGGGTCAGTCACGTGAAAGCCAAACACAGGCGAGTATTCCAATTGATAGGCAGTAGAGCCGGTTCTGAAATCTCCATCAGCGTCAGTCCATACTACATATCTATCATAGCCATTGGGAGGAGCGGGGAGCTGAGTGGTGTCCACTTTGATGATGATGGTGCCAGGAGCGCCAGTAAGATCTGTCCTCCATTCTCTTGCAATTCTTCGCACATTGGATCCACTGTTGGGAGCCTCATTGGTGGTCCATGCAGACTTGGAGCTGTTGTCATGACCAGCAAAAACGTACTCGCCGTCCTGCAAATCGCTGGCTCCACTGATCATCAGTAGACTATCCGACATAGATTGCAAATGATGCCCATCAGCCTCTTGGCCTATTCCTACTACATCATAGCCATAAGTACCGTCGTAAGCATATAGATCGTTTGATACTGCTATTCCAAACTTAGACGAAAGGTAGTTTTCCACGATGAGTTGTTGAGCCGTGTTTAGTGGTTTTTTGTAAATGACAAATTCAGATAGGTTTCCTTCGAAATCGCTGACGGACTCCCCAGTGTATCGACTTGCAATACTGAAGTTGTTGTTCAGAGACATCACCGAATAGTTGTTGTCACTGGTCAGCGCTGTACCGTCCCGTCTTACTATAGCACTGTTTGTGGCTTCCGAATCGAACACCCAGGTCATGATGTCGTTGTCAGTACTGCTATTACCTGCCAGACGATCGTTGCCATCCAAATGGTAGAGATAAGTATTGCTTTGACTTAGCCTGAAGTCATTAGAACCAGCAGTGTTGGTTTCGACAAGATATTCGCCTGCCGTCTGTTTCACTACAGATATAAAGGTGTAGTTAGAAAGTGAGTTGCTGAAGTTTACTGGAGCGCGATATCCTTCCGTGACATTGGTTATGGCTATGGTACCATTTCCGTTAAGCCCGGTAGCATCATAAGTTGGGGCGGTTCCGATGGCAGTGAAATCGTATCCATTTCCTGAGCGATCCTTCCATTCACTCACGCTAGCTCCATCTGCCGGGCCCGCTGCACCTGGTAAATTGATATTTTCGGCATCTAGCCATAGGATATTACTTTCTTTGTCACCGACGCCTCCTGGTCCGTAAAATCCATAATTGGCATCGTTGTCCACCAAGGTAATGGTATGCTGAGTCGTACTGCCGAGGCTTGCACCCATTGGATTACTTATGTCGATGATGATAGTTTCAGCACTTTCTTCTTCGTTGTCATCGGTGAGAGCTACATTGATGGTTTTGATCTGCAATCCAGCTTCGATGGTCAAAGTCCCGCTACTCAAAGCATAGTCAGTTCCGCCACCAGTGGCCGTGCCTCCCGTGATGGCATAGTCGACGGTCACATCTTGTCCCGATGGGCTTGATAGTTCTACTACCACCTGTGCTATGCTACCCCCTTCATCTATCGTCGTGGTTGAGTTTTGAAATTCAACAGAGACAGAAGCGTCGTTGTCCTGAATGGTATAAGTGTAAACCGAATTGGTCCCGAGATTGGCATTGCCTGGACTGGTAAGGCTGATTTCCATGGTTTCGTCTGCTTCATCCAATACATCATCGAAAATGGTAAAGTCAAAAGTTACACTGCTTTGATTGGCTGGAATCCTAACCGTATCAGCTACAAAAGTAAAATCGGGTGCAGGAGACGATTCTGCAGTTCCACCGGTCACAGAAATATAAGCCTTAGTTTCATTTGCGGGATCCACTTGATTGATCTGCACAGTGAGTTGGACATCTGAAGTGCTCTCATCCGCGGAGGAAGCAGCTGCAGAGAATTCTATCATTCTGGTGTTGTCATCGTCATTGATGGTATAGAGATGAACAGAATCTACACCCAGCCTAAACCCACCGGGTGCATTTCTAAGCGTCAGCTCAATAGTTTCGTCACTTTCTACTTCAGAATCATTATTTACACCGAGGGGAAGTAGGGCAGTGGTTTGACCTGCCAATATTTGAACTGTACCTGTGCTGGCTGTCGAATAATCGATATTGCCTCCCGTCGCTGTGCCATTTGTGATGGCGTAGTCTAATGAAATGTCTTCATTGTAAGCATAATTCATGTCCACGGTTATGTTCAATGAATTGTTTTCAAGTGCATTTGAATCTGTCAGGTTGAAATCAATGGTTCGAATGATAATACCGATAGTGACATAATCTCCCGAGGTCACGGTAACCTCCGAGGCCTTGTATTGTCCATCGACGAGCGTAGTCTGATAGACCGTAGCACCTTCAGTAAAGTCTCCGTCGGCATCTACAAACACCACATAATCCTGATAGCCTGACAAGACCGATGGAAGTAGGTCGGTATCCAATCCTATGGTAATCGTACCAGGTGTATTCGTTATATCAAATCTCCATTCTCTAGCCACTCTTCTGATACTGTCTCCTACCGGAGTGTCCGTAGTGGACCAGCTATCTATGCTCGCGTTGTCATGACCGAATAGTACATAATCATCGTCATCTAGTAGACTTGGGTTGCTAATTGTGATTACGCCTGCCTGAGCTGCTACATGCTGATCTGTAGATGACTCTTGCCCGATGCCGGCTACTTCGTTGCCATAGGCGTTGTCGTAAACATACTTGTCATTAGTAACGGTAAGTGCATATTTCGCTGCAAGATAATTATTGATGATTTCGACCTGAGTATTGTTGACTGGTCGTGTAAACATAATTAGCTCAGCTATGTCACCTTGGAATACATCCGTCTCCTGTCGTCCAATATAGAAATTGTAGTTGGAGTGATTGGTGAATGGATTCGAGTTGGTTCCAGTTTGACCAATGATGCCATTGTTTCTCCATACAATAGAACTATCTGACGTGATACGATGTGCAAAAATACTATGATCACCGTTGGCCCAAGCCGATGGATAAGCTGTATTAACGCTGACTCCCGATATCTCGAATCTGGCATTGCTACTACCCGGGATGTCTGCTGAGAGGTGTGTACCTCCATGTGCACCTGTGGCAGCAGTCGCCGTCGAATAGGCATTGGATTGCTGAGCAAGATTGTCTGTTCTGGTGACGATAAAAAAGGTAGCCTCATTGTATGGAAATGTAGCTGCAGTCAAGGTTGAATTTGACACCAACGCATCGTTTTCGTTATCAAAGCTTATTTCTGCATGACCATTGACCGCGTCATCTACTCTAGTGGCAAATACACCGCCATTGGCTGGACCAAAATCTAGTCCGTTGATACTTGGGACAGCATTGTTCCAGGCTGTCACGTCAGTACCAGATACAGTGGCTGAGTCACCAGCAAGCCATAATTTTAAGGTTTTCGAGCCATCGAATTCTCCCACTCCACCAGGTCCATTATATCCAAGATCATCATTGTCGTTGATAGTCATCGTGTGCTGAACATTGGTACCCAGGGTCGCATTGGTCGGTGAGCTGATATCTATGACAATATTTTCAAGGGCTTCAATGTCAGCATCATCTATGATACTGATAGAAATATTGGAAGTCAGGTTGCCAGCGGAAATAGTCGCCGTACCAGCAGGAAAGATATAGTCGTCTCCATCGCTCGCTGTGGTGCTGCCACCATTAACGGCGTAATCTACCGTGATATCGTTACCGGATTCTGCACTTAGCGTCAAGCCCACGGTCACTGTAGCTGTACCCTCATTGATACTAGAGGAGGTGTCTATAAATTCTATAGTAGGTATATCATCGTCGTCCTGTATGGTATAAGTAATGGTGCTATTAGAACCTATCTTAGCATTCACAGATGGGTTAGATATTGTAATTACAACCGTCTCATCTATTTCATCCTGTAGGTCATTGGTGATATTGAAATCGAAGGATGCACTAGTAGCTCCACTAGGCACGGTCACGGTTCCACTTGCCAGCGTATAGTCTTCACCATTCACAGCAGATCCTGATGTGGCTGTATAGGTAGCAGTGGTGGTGCTGATATTGTCAAACGGATTGATAGAAACGGTTACTGATACCGTGCCAGCGGTTTCAACCACTACGCAGCCACCCCCAGCGTTTTCTGTACTGACCGCATAAAAAGTAGAGCTTTCCATTTGATTGTTGTGCTCGGTGATGATACGGGCTGGCGATAGAATGCCATTATATACTCTGACCTCGTCCATGATACCGGTAAATCTATTAGCAGTTTCTCCTGATAGCGTTTCTCCACCTATGGCGGCACTTCCTACATCAGTACCCATTTGGTTGGAGTGGGTTTGATTTGCAGCCTCTACTCCGTCGACATAGATAATTCTCCTGCCGCCTGCATCATAGTCGGCTACACCGGTTACATAAGTCCAGGTACTTGCTGATACTGCCTGTCCTGCACCACCGTCTACCGAAGTAGGGCTTGCCCCGCGACTGTAGAATCGTACCCTACCACTTCCCGGGTCTCCTACAGACAAGGCATATCCATTGGTATTGTTATCATCATCAATAAAAACTCTTGACCCTGCGTTTACATTAGTCGCATTGATCCATGCTGAGATTGAAAAATCCTGTTGCAAATCTGGAAAGGATGCCAGCTCGATGAAGTCACCAGCACCGTCAAAATCTCGACCATTACCAAATCTTCCTGCGGTAGTAGCCGTTCCATTGTTGGTACCATGGTAGTCATTGGCTGTGGCATCCAATTCATCATTGTGCAAGTGCCATACACCCAAATAATCATCCCAAACCCTATTAGAAGACGGGTTTAGTGTAATGCCAGTGTTGCCGTAGTACATTTCAATAACCGTGTTATCATCAAAATCTAATGAGGGGAGGAGCACCCAGGCTGTCAAGTCTCCAGTAGTGGCATTGAAGTAATCCAACTCGTGATCAAGCCAAAATGTACTGTCTTGATACCTGAAGTAGATATCATATCCGTTGCTGTTTTCGACATGACCACCATTGCCAGTTGTTCTGAGGTCGTTGTCTGCCGAAATATTGATTAAAAGTGGAAAATTGGTCAGATCGGCAGCACCTGATACCTGAGTATTATCAATAGTCAGTGTTTTGTTATATCCAAACTCACAGGGATCGTTAAAGAACAATTCTCTCGTATTGTCATCATCTGTAATGGTATAAGTGAAGATGTTTTGCGCGCCAAGTTGAGTGCCAGTTATTGGGTTGCTCAAGGTAACAATGATGGTTTCATCTCCTTCTTTTTCTGATTCGTCAATGATTCCGAGGTCAAGAGAAATACTGGTTTGTCCGGCCAAAAACGTAAGGGTGCCGGTGGTCGATGATGAAAAGTCAACGCCTGCGGTCGCCGTACCCGTGATGGCGTAGTCTACAGTAATATTCTCAGCCGACGGAAAATCTAATTCAAGCGTGGCCAGACCCTGATTTGACTCTGGGGCGTTTATGCCTGCACTTATAAAACCAATCGATCTTTTGAGAAGCCCGATGGATACATAATCTCCTTTGGCAATATTAATCGGCGATGATCGATATTCTCCATCAATCAAACTTGTTTGGTAAACCATTGACCCGCTTGTGAAATCCCCATCGGTATCAACTAGGATTACATAGTCTTCATATCCCGCAGGTTCGGAGATAATCAGGTTTGGATCTATTGAAAGTACTATGGTACCTGGAGCACCAGTGACATCAAATCTCCATTGTCGAGCGAGTCTTTGAAAATCTCCAGTAGGTATGTTTGTGGCTGACCATGAGGCAACATCTTCATTGTCATGTCCAAATAATACATACTCAGCATCTCCTAAATCAGAAGGAGCGCTGATTGTGATGGCTCCGGCTTTGGCTGCCACGTGCTGATTGCTAGCGTCAGTTTGTCCAATACCCGCAACTTCAAACGAATGACTGGCTTGCCATACATAATAATCGTCTGCGATGGTCAAATCATATTTCGCAGCCAGGTAGTTATTTATGATGACGCGTTGAGCATCATTGACTGGTCTGGTGAAGAGCATAAACTCTGCTATGTCGCCTTCAAAATCATCAGATTGAGATTGACCAATGGTGAAGTAGTTGCTTGTATGATTTACAAATGATGATGTAGCAGCGATAGGTCCGCCTTCCAAGGTGTTGTTTCTATACACTTCCTTGCCGTCGGCACTGCTGGCGACATATGAGAATATACTATACTCGCCAACCCAGCCAGCATCATATGTGAAGTTAACTCTTGCTGTCGACCCACAGCAATCGCCAATATCGTAATAGGCTACACCGCTCCAGGGCAAATGGGTGGAAAATCGATTACCGGCCAAACCACCTGTCTGGGAGGTACTGGTACCGTAAGTGTTAGACCGCTGTGACATGTTATCATGTCTGGTCACAATAAATGTGGAGGCTTCGTTGTATGGGAAGGTAGAAGCACTTAGCACTGAATTTGTGGCCAACACGTCCTCTACGTTATTAAAACTAATTTCAGCATGTCCATTGAGAGTGCCTGTGCCAGAGTAATCAACGAAATCCGGATCGGCAGCAGGTGTTACCATGTCATAAGCCGAGATCCCAACCAGATTTTTCAATCCGGTGACTTTACCTGCTGAGACGGTAGCTGAGTCTGCCGTATACCACATGGTGAGAGTGCCCGATCCATCTTTGTATCCTACACCGCCGGGGCCATCAAAACCAAGATTGTCGTTGTCACTGATTGAAATTACATTCAGCACGTTAGTTCCTAAAGTAGCTCCTGTAGGACTGGAAAGCGTGATATTTATAGTCTCAGTTGTTTCGATCATAACGTCATCCACAATATTGACAATCAGACTTTTAGTGAGCGCACCGGCCGGTATTGTTATCGTTCCTGAGTTTAGTACATAATCAACACCGTTGGTGGCTGTGCCTCCTGTCACTGCATAGTTGACAGATGTACTCTGGCCTGAGGTAGCGCTGAGTAGGATCGGTACATCAAATTGATTCGTGCCTTCATTCACTGTAGCTGTTGAGGAGGCGAATGCAATGGTTGGTGCGTTGTCATTGTCAGCGATTGTAATAGTGATTTCGCTGTTGGTGCCCAGATTGGCATTGACAGGTGAGGAAAGAGAAACTACAATTGTCTCATCGGCTTCAAAAGCTAAATCGTTGGTCAGATCGAGTGTGAAACTGTTGCTGGTTTCGCCGATGGCAATATCCAATGTGCCACTGGCCAGTATATAATCTGCTCCATTGGTGGCGGTGCCACCGGTTGCGGAATAATTGACTTGCGTAAGGCTTCCGCTTGCCGCATTGATGGCTACTGTAAAAGCCAGGGTATCCGTAGACTCGTCTATGGTAAATCCTGAGAGGACTTCTTCTGTGCCAACAGAAATGAAAGTACCAGGAGAATTTTGATTATTGAATTCTGTGGCCAGCCATGTCGCTGATCTAACTACACTTGAAATTTTCACCTCATCGATAAATCCTTCAAATCTGGATAATTCTCCACCTGCAGCTTCACCACCTATGGCCGCGTTGCCTACATCTACACCCCATGTACCAGTGTCAGAAAGATCACTAATGCTGGATGCACCGTCTACATAGATGATTCTGTCTTCATTGCTTCTGTCCACAACAAGTACCAGGTTGTACCAGTTGCCGGTAGTGAAAGTATTGACTGCATCTATTATTCCTGCACCTGGGAGCCCTCTACTGAAAGATCTGACTCTTTGATTTCCTGGATCTCCAAAGGATAGTGCATATCCTTGCGTATTGTTTCTATCATCACTAAATAGCCTGCCATTGTGTGTGTCGTCGGTGGTATTGAACCACATGGAGATGGTAAATTCTGTATTCAAATTGGGAAAACTGGTGAGCTCGATGATATCGGTACCATCGAATTGTTGACTTCTACCAGTTTTGCCCGCAGCATCTACAGATCCCGAGTTGGTTCCGTCATAGCTGTTGGCTGTGGCGTCAGCAAAATTGTCCTGACCCAGATGATATACGGCATGATAATCTACATAAGTGCTGGTCGTTGACGGATTTGTACTAATGGCTGAATTGCCATAATACATGTCTATGTCCGTGTCCTCGTCATACGCAAGTACAGGTATTCTTACCCAAGCTACTATCTGACCCGTAGTAGGATCATAGTATTCCAGATCATGATTGAGCCATATGACAGCATTCGCATAAGTGAATCGAATGTCATAACCATTGATGTTTTCGACATTACCACCATTGCCCGTAGTTCTGAGATCATTGTCGGTCAATGAAATAAGTACAGGGAAATCTGTTAGGTCGGAGGACCCCGAAACTTGAGTTTGATCTATGGTAATTCTCTTTTTGTATCCATAACTAAATGGCGCATCAAACTGCACGGTTTGGGTATTGTCGTTGTCGTTTATAGTATAGATATGCGTACTGTTCGTGCCAATAAGGCCAAATTCTGGATTGGTGAGTTCGATGATGAATGTTTCATCAGATTCGACGTCTGTATCCGATACTATAGCGGCGGTGGTAATTTGATTGGAAGTACTACCTGCAGAAATTGTGAGTGTAGCATCAGTGAAAGTATACTCTGTTGGTCTCACTGCAGTACCATCGCTGATCGCATAGTCTACGTCAATATCACCAGATACTGCATAGTCTATCGTGACAGTAAAATCAGGACTGTTATTAGACTCTTCATCTCCACTGGATGCTGCAGTAGAAAACTCAACGTTTGGTCTGTAGGCTGCTATTGTTGCAAATGAGCCATCGGTAATTGTGATACCATTGGCTTCATAGATTCCGCCATTTAATGTAAGTGGATAGGAGGTAGCCCCATCAGTAAAATCACCGTCGTTGTCAACCCAAAGCATATAAAACGCATAATCAGTATTGAGAGCAGGCAGGTCAGTTGGGTCTACATGCATGGTTACTGTACCAGGATCATTGGTAAGATCAAACCTCCATTCGCGGGCAAGTCGTTCGAGGTTGGTATCTCCATTTATCTGTTCGTTGGTAGTCCAGGCCGTGTCGTCGTTTCCGTCATGACCAAATAGTAGCCAATCTCCATCAGCCAGTGTAGATGGATTGCTTATCCCAAGTATTCCATCCGAATAAGAAGCAGTATGAGTATCAACTCCTGATTGACCGATACCAGCTACATCTTCCCCGTGCGTGTTTTCGAAAAGGTAAAAATCATTGGCAACAGATAATAGATATTTTGAAGCCAGGTAGTTTTCAACAAGTATTCTTTCGGCATTGTTGATTTTATATTGCCATATGGCAAACTCGAGAATATATCCATCCCATCCTGAAGTGCCGCTATCTTTTGGCCCTCTTCCGATAACTGCCTTGCTTGCGCCCGTAACTAAACCAGATCTTATTGTTCCTTGATTGGTAGGAGAGTCTTGAGTACCGTCAAGCCATAATTCATTGAATTCGCCTTGTTGCCAGAGTCCCAGCATGAGCTGTGGATTGGTTGTGTGGGTGTTGTTTGAAGATTCATATTGGTTTTGGCCTCCAGCTTCAACCCCGAATTTAATGACATTATCGCCACCACCAAAAGCACCTGCATTGTCATATCGCCAGGTAAATTCATCGTCGGCTCCATCAGGATCTTCTGAGTCGAAAATCCCGACATCAATAGTAGCCAATTCATCAGATTGAATGAGAGTCAGTAGCGTATATCCAGTTTGATTGTTGATGTAGTTTTCACCATCTGCATCTTCGAATCGAGAAGCATCTCCATGAAAAAGAACACCTGGTCTTGAATTGATGGCTGAGCTGCTTAGCGTAGGACGAAGCCCTCCATTTCCAGCTATTGATGTGTAATCATTTCCATTACCAGATCTATCTGGCCAGGTCGTGATTTCATTTCCGTCCCCAACTGCGAGATCGGATGCTCTCAACCAAATCGGTAGGTTTGTTGAAGTGCCAATACCTCCTGGGCCATCCTGAGCAAATGCGCTCAAATTCAGTATCCAAAGTAGGGGCAATACCCAATAACTAATTGTCAATTTGCTCATTTCAACCTTTTCAAAATTGTATGCGTGCATACTGTTCTTCGAATTTAGACCTTGGCTCGTGTCAATGCTTGTTTATTCGTTGAGTAACTAGAATTGCTCGACGAGTGGTATTATTTAGACAAAGGGGGGAGTCAAAGTCGAATTACAAAGTAAGGTTGTACCAAGCGCTGATGCATCAGTAATCCTCTCTAATTGAAGAAAATGGTTATTTTCCTAGAGATATAGGTTGATTCACCGATAGATTTAGTGATATTGGCAATGAAAATGTGTGAAAATTGTACTATTTCAAGATGTAAAAGTATTTACGCTACTATAAATTGTTACATCTGTATATATCCATAGGACGCTAATATTGACAGACAGGGTGCTGTGAATAGAAAATCGTAAAAATCAGATGCCTCTGGTGAGGAATTTTGTAATATTCCTACAGTTTGGATTAATTCTGCAGGATAGTTTATCGGATACCAGTATCCTGTGCTACGATCGATGAGTGCAATTTTTGAGGTAAGCGAAGTGATTACGACATTGGCGCTTCTTGTATAGATGTATTGATTCGTAATTGAAATATTGTTTCCATATATCAATTTATCATCAATTTGACTTTTGAGTCCAAGGCTGTTGAGGTATGATTTGGCGGCATCACCATATGGAGCCAACCCAGGTTGGGCAATGGCAATGCTTTTGGTTTCGGGGTGAATCAGAAGGGCACCAATTTGGCTGGCAGAGTTTTCCTCTGACCAGTCTTGAATTTTTTTGTCCGACCACAGCACCAGCTTTCCTCTGACCCAATCGGAGGGTTTTTGTATTAGTAGTCCTTTTTGGTTTAGAATCAGAGTGTACTTTTTGTTTGCTGAAATAAAAATGTCATAAGGGGCACCATATATAATCTGATTGGCTAATGTGCCAGAGGCTCCAGGTATCAATTCAATGCTTACATGCGACTGTGATTCAAATAGCGTTTTGATTTCTTCGATAGCAGGCATGAGACTTGACGCCAAGGCCACCCTAACCGTGGGTGGTTGAGCGATTAAAAAGTATGGAAAGAGTAATGGCAGTACGAAAAAAAGAAGGTGTCTGCGATGCATAGGTTAAACATAAAAAAAAACGAGGAAAACCAAAACCTCGTTTTTTTTATTATGAGAAAATTACTGATTGAATTTCGTTTAATCCAATGAGTAATTAATGTCAGATTTTCTCAAATGTTAGCAATAGAAAAACCGACAAATTGGATGTTAAATGTTGGCCTCAAAATTTGTAAGACTGCGACGCTCATAAGCTCACTTAGTTCTTTGTCAGATACATCTGCTATGTATCAACAAATTGAGAATTTAACCTTTAACACTGCAAAAACATTTAGTGGAAATGAACCCCTTATCTTTAATAAAATGCTGAACAGAGCTTTTTGAGAGGTTTTATTTAGAATTTTAAGTTTCACCAATTAAATATTACAAGTTTTAATAATCACGGAATATTATTATTGAAAATGGGAATATCACACGCTTTTGCGGCATTAAATACCGTAAAATAATTGTGTCTTTTTGACGACAAATCAAAGTTAATTTTCGAAACAAAATTATATTTTGTGAATTGATAAAATGACAACTTTTACCCGATCGTTTGACATAAAAATAGAACTTGAATAAAAAAACGGATTGGAATATTATTCTTGAATTTAACTGGATTGTCATTTTAAATTCTCCTGCATGGAAAACATATGCTTTGATGGTTTTCGAATAAGTGTAAGGGTTAAATTTGTGACGCTTAAAATTTAGGATAACATGCATTGGGAAAAGTACAGTAGGCAAAAAATAAACAGTGTCGTTTTTGAGGCGATTGGAAATAACCTGAACTACCGGGATTCACCCCCAATAGGATTACCAGCCTCATATCTAGACTCTAAGGTCTTCTATTCGGATGCTCCTTTTTTGGGTGATGCTCCATTTATGAGCACGATGGTAGCCAATCCAAATCACATTGGATGCCATACACTAGGGGATTCTGAGCCTGTTTTTAAAGGTACGCAGCAGCTAGAACGAGAGCTTATTGATATTTGTGCCACGCAAATTTTTGGTGCAGAACCGGACTCTGTCGATGGCTATGTGGCCTCTGGTGGCACTGAGGCCAATATTCAGGCATTTTGGGTGATGCGCAATTATTTCATGGAAGTGCATGGTGCTTCATTGGATGAAATAGCGATTGTATATTCTGCTGATGCACATTATTCTATGCCTAAAGGGGGCAATCTACTTTGTATACAGTCAATAGTAGCTGATGTAGATCAGGAAACACGCCTCATTGATCAGGACCAACTAAAAGCAAAATTAAAAGAGGCCGAAAAGCAGGGCATCAAAAATTTTATCGTGGTGATGAATATGTCTACAACCATGTTTGGGTCGGTAGACGATATGGCCTCAACAATAGATTCGCTGGAGTCACTTGGGTTGAATTTTAAAATCCACGTGGATGGAGCTTATGGAGGGTTTATTTATCCTTTTTCTACAGAAGACCCCTTATACTCCTTTCAAAACAAGCATGTGATCTCGTTTTCATTGGATGCGCACAAGATGCTACAGTCTCCATATGGTACTGGCATTGCTCTGATTCGGAAGGGGTACATAGAGTATGCTATGACCAAGGAAGCCAACTATGTAAAAGGGAAGGACTATACCCTGGTGGGAAGCCGCTCTGGTGCCAATGCAGTAGCAATTTGGATGATACTACGAGCCTATGGATCAGCAGGTTGGAAGGCAAAGATAGAGGAGCTACTTGATCGTACTGAGTGGCTCTGTGCTCAATTGACCAAACGCGGTCTGAAATTCTATAGGCATCCTAGAATGAACATTGTGACTTTGAAACCAGAGCCTATTTCCCTTTCTTTGGCTGCCAAGTATTTCCTCGTGCCAGATGACCATGAGTCACCTTCCTGGTGGAAAGTAGTAGTGATGGATCATGTGACGGAAGGCATATTGGACCAATTTTTAATAGACATTGATAAAGAATTGAAAAATGGCTAAGCAAGCATTGCTCCTCGGGAGCATTTTTGGAGCGATTTCGGTGATCATTGGAGCCTTTGGTGCACATGCGCTGAAAGACCTTCTGATAGCTAATGGTAGACTGGAGGTTTTTGAAACTGCTGTACGCTATCAATTTTTCCATACATTGGCTTTACTTGTTCTTGGCCTTGTGAATGGACAGGTCGCCGAGAAATGGCTGAAACGAGCAGTTTATTTCTTTACCGCCGGAATTGTCGTCTTTAGCGGATCCTTATATATTTTGAGTATTAGCAATATTGGATACTTTGGCGCTATCACTCCTGTAGGCGGTGTTTTTCTGATTTTAGGCTGGATATCGCTGGTTTTAGGTATTGACAGGCAAAATAAAATTGGATAAATTAGGTTCTTATGGATGCATGGGGGCTAACCTCATATCTATAACTAACTTAATTTATTATGAAAAATCATTTACTTATTAGCGGCTTGTTCACTGTGGCCGCATTGATCAGTTCATGCAGTGATGATGATGATTCGGGTTTCGGAGATATTCCTGAGGCCTTGGAAGGTACCTGGAATTCAGTTGAATTGACTATTTCGGGGTGTGAAGACGATTCAGACAACGGCACCTGTTCTGTAGGCTGTCTTTCATTCATTTTTACTGAAGAAGGCGCATTTAGCGGTTCTTTAAACGGGCAGACTATTTTGGGCACGGTCACAGCCAACGAAAATACTTTACGCCTATGTGATCCCACTGGAGAATGTACGGACGTGACCTATGACATTGGCGAACTGGTGACCACAGTATCCTGGACTGATAGCGAAGATGGGTGTACTTATACCGGAACCATCGTACAGCCAGAATTTCCTTCTGAACTCGTAGGTACCTGGGTATCCGAATCAGCTACAGCTACGGGATGTGACGATGATTCTGACAATGGAACCTGTACTCAGGATTGCCTGACATATACGTTTTCCTCCACAGGAGCCTTTAATGGTACATTTGCTGATGAGCCCGAACGAACAGGTTTTGGATATGCCAATGGCAGCACGCTCAACCTTTGTTGGTCGGGTGATTTTGGATGCCAGGCGGTGACTTATTCCATAGACGGCAATACTGGTGATGTGAGCTGGGACGACAATGAAGACGGTTGCTCCTATACAGCTTCGATTACCAAGCAGTAATAAGCGAGATAAGACATAAAAAAAAGGACTTCTAATCAGAAGTCCTTTTTTTTATCGTGTCTTTGCGTAAAATATTAAACGTCTACGTTAGCATATTTAGCATTTCGCTCAATGAATTCTCTCCTAGGGGCAACTTCATCACCCATCAATACGGAGAATAAATGATCAGCTTCAGCCGCTGACTCTATGGTCACTTGCTTCAAACTTCGATTTTCAGGATTCATAGTAGTAGTCCAAAGCTGCTCCGGGTTCATTTCTCCAAGACCTTTATATCTTTGAAGTCCTACAGACTCTTCCTTGCCTTCTCCGGCCAATTCTCTTGTGACGCGTTCTCTATCATCTTCTGACCACGCATATCGCTCTTGTTTACCCTTTTTGAGGAGGTATAATGGAGGCAGCGCAATATACAAGAACCCGTTGTCTATTAAGTCTCTCATATATCGGAAGAAGAAAGTCAGGATCAAAGTTCGGATGTGACTACCGTCGATATCCGCATCCGTCATGATGATTACCTTGTGATACCTCAGCTTCTCCATATTCAGCGCTTTTGGGTCTTCTTCGGTACCGAATTTTACACCAAGTGCGGTGATCATGTTCTTGATCTCCTCGTTTTCGTAGATTCTGTGTTCTTGTGCTTTTTCTACGTTCAGAATTTTTCCTCTCAACGGCAGTATGGCCTGGAATTTCCTGTTTCTTCCCTGCTTGGCAGATCCACCAGCAGAGTCTCCCTCTACCAGATATATTTCGCATTCTGCGGCATCTCTTGACGAGCAATCGGCCAACTTACCTGGCAACCCTGAGCCGGACATCACATTCTTACGCTGTACCATTTCCCGAGCCTTACGGGCTGCTTGTCGGGCTTGTGCAGCGAGGATTACCTTCTGTACAATAAGTCTGGCTTCCTTAGGATTCTCTTCCAGGTAGTTGTTGAGAATTTCGCTTACGCTGGTATCTACTGCACCCATCGCCTCTGAGTTACCCAATTTGGTCTTCGTCTGACCTTCAAACTGAGGCTCCTGTACTTTCACTGAAATGATCGCAGTAAGTCCTTCTCTGAAGTCATCGCCTACAATTTCCACTTTGGCTTTTTCGAGTAGCCCTGATTTGTCCGCGTATGATTTCAAAGTACGAGTAAGTGCCCTTCTGAAACCCGCAACGTGTGTACCGCCTTCTATGGTATTGATATTATTGACATAGGAAACCACATTCTCAGTATATGATGTGTTGTAAGTCAGCGCCACTTGTACAGGTATATCACCTTTTTCGCCTTCCATGTATACTGGTACGGGGATTAGTTTTTCTCTTGATCCGTCGAGATAATTGACGAATTCTACCAGACCACCTTCCGAAAAGAAATCTTCGAAGAGATATTCTCCATTTTCGTCTTTTTCTCTTTTGTCAGTGAGCGAGATTTTAATTCCAGCGTTAAGAAAAGAGAGCTCTCTCAGTCTTGTGGCAACGGTATCGTATTTGTATACGCTCTCGGTAAATATGCTGGTATCAGGTAGAAAATGTACGAATGTACCTGTGATGTCGGTGGTGCCAGCCTCCTTTACAGAATACTTCGGAATACCTTCTGAGTACTCTTGCTTATAGATTTTACCACCTCTGTGGACGGTGACCTCAAGCATGGATGAAAGTGCATTGACACAAGATACACCTACACCGTGTAGTCCACCAGAGACCTTGTAGGTGTCTTTATCAAACTTACCACCTGCATGTAATACAGTCATGACTACTTCCAGAGCAGATCGTCCTTCCTTCTCGTGCATGTCTGTAGGAATGCCCCGGCCGTTATCCGATACTGAGACAGAATTGTCTTCATTGATAGTCACTGTAATTGTATCACAATGTCCAGCCAGAGCCTCATCTATAGAGTTGTCTACTACTTCCCAGACCATGTGATGCAAGCCCTTGAACCCAACATCACCAATGTACATCGCAGGTCTTTTTCTTACCGCTTCCAGTCCTTCGAGGACGGTGATATTACTTGCTGAATAATCACCTTTTTGTGCTCCGCTCTTTTGCTTCTTTTCTTCGCTCATTTGACGTTTTTTGTATTCTTCGTTCGGGATATTTTTTATCTGAAATGATTTCCAATCAATAGTCTTAATCGATTACTGAAACAGGACTCAAATTACCCGAATAAAATCTGACAAAAGTACGAATTTCTGAGTCCCCAAACAGGTGAATTTTTAACATTTTTCTAATAAAAACTGAGATAATTTTTTGTGTTGGGTAAATTGCAACTGCTAAGTACCTTATCTGATAATTTCACAGCGGCATGTTGCAAATATTAAAGCAAATCTCACTTAAAAAATTCAATACTTTTGGAATAGAGGCTGTCGCCGAAAATTTCATTGAAGTCACTAATAATCAGGAGATTGCTGAGGCCATTGAGTGGGCCAGAGATCATGATATGAAGCCGATCTTGCTCGGTGGAGGATCAAATGTCCTAATGACAGTACCCACCTATCCGTTGATCATCCTGAATCGACTGACAGGTATCAAAATAGTTGATGAAAACGCAGATTATGTTTGGGTTGAATCTGGTGCAGGAGAAGTTTGGCATGAATTGGTATTACACTGCATCGAAAATGGGTGGGGTGGTATTGAAAACCTATCTCTTATTCCCGGTACCGTAGGAGCAGCGCCTATGCAAAACATTGGTGCCTATGGAGTGGAGATTACGGATGTATTTGAATCTTTGTCCGCACTGAATTTATCTACACTGGAAATCTCAGACTTTTCTAAAGCGGACTGTTCTTTTGGCTATAGAGAAAGTGTATTTAAAAAAGAGCTGAAAGGCCAATATTTTATTACTTCAGTCACCTTAAAGCTAAGTAAGCAACCTAAGGTGAATACGAGTTATGGAGCTATAGAAAACGAACTTAGCAAAAAGAGCATAATTAATCCGTCGATAAAACAGGTCAGTGATGCTGTAATAAGTATCAGACGTTCCAAACTGCCAGATCCACAGGAAATTGGAAATGCCGGCAGTTTTTTCAAAAATCCAGTGATTACCACGAGTCATTTTGAAGAGCTCCGTCAGACTTACCCAAATATGCCAAACTACCCACAATCTGATAGACTGGTCAAAATCCCTGCTGGGTGGCTCATAGAGCAATGCGGTTGGAAGGGTAAAAAAGAAGGTGAGGTCGGTGTACATGATAAACAGGCGTTGGTGCTGGTGAATCATGGCTGTGGTAAGGGTCAGGCGATCCAGGATTTGGCTGGCCGTATTCGAACGTCGGTCCTTGACCAATTCAATGTGGATATCATTCCTGAGGTTAATATTATTTAATTTATTCTAAGGTAAGCAACTTACATGATGATCATCCGTTCACTGACTGAGTAATCACTCATTATGACTAAAAAAGAAAAAATAATGGAGGCAGCCATTCGGCTGTTTTGTTCATTGGGATTTCAGAATACTTCGACCACGAAGATCACAAAAGAGGCTGGCGTTGGTACCGGAACATTATTTCTTTATTTTAAATCGAAAGATCAACTCGTGAATGACCTTTATCTGGAAATAAAGAAGGAGATGCAGGTCTACCATCATGTATTCTCAAATTCAAATCTGGCGTTCAAAGATCAGCTCAATACTTTTTGGGTTGAGGTTGTGCACTGGGGACTTGCCAATCCGGACAAATTTAAATTTCTCATGCAATTTAAAAACTCACCCTATCTGACAAGAATTACAATGGATGAGGTGAGCGAGGATCACAAATTTGTAGCTGAGGTGATGCAAAAGGCAATTGCTGATGGATTGATAATCAATCAGCCTTTCGAGTTTTTGATGGCCTTATTTACGAGCCAATTCTTATCAATCATCCAATACCTCACGCTGCAAAATAATGACCAACAAGAGGCACTGATTCAAACCTCGTTTGAAATCTTATGGAATGGGATTAAAAAAAATTAACATGTTTAAAATTTTAAAAATGACTTTATTTTCTATTCTGGCTGCTATCGTGGCTTTAGTGATCTTCGTGATCATATTCTTTAATACCGCACCGCAAATAGGAGAGAAGCCATCTGGCGAACTGCTTGAGCGGGTCGTGGCATCGAAACAGTATAAGGAAGATAAATTTCACAATGCTGTAAAAACCAACACCGAATTCCCATTCTTGAAATACTTCACAGTGATGTATCAAATGATGACCAACACCAAAGGACGAGAGCCCGAGAGGCAAATCAAAACAGTTGCATTTGATGCAGAGCAGTGGGAGTCCAGATCTGAAGATGAGATTATGATGAGCTGGTTTGGACACTCTTCGGTTCTGATAAAAATGCAGGGGAAGACAATTTTGGCTGATCCGGTATTCGGTGATCGCGCCTCTATGTTTTCATTCATGGGGCCGAAAAAATTTGACTACTCTCAGCACATGGACGTAAGCCAGCTTCCAGAAATAGATTTGGTAATTATCTCTCACGATCACTACGATCATCTGGATTATCCGACGATTACTCAACTGATAGACAAGGTCAATCTGTTTTATGTGCCACTTGGTGTAGCTGCTCATCTAGAAAGCTGGGGTGTCCAATCATCCAACATTAAGACCTTTGATTGGTGGGATACGGCTGATTTAGCAGATAGTCTGAAGTTGACATTTGCGCCGACGAGACATTTTTCAGGTCGCGGTCTTACGGATAAATTTGCTACCCTTTGGGGATCCTGGGTGATTGAAGGCAAGACTCAAAAGATGTATTTCAGCGGTGACTCTGGATACTTCGATGGCTTTGAAGAGATCGGCAATAAATTTGGACCCTTCGATTTGGCACTGATCGAATGTGGAGCCTACAACGAGGACAATTGGCCAGATATCCATATGCAACCTGAGCAGTCCGTGCAAGCAGCCTTGGATGTGAAAGCAAGAGTAGCTATGCCGATTCATTGGGGAAAATTCAATCTGGCTCTGCATTTATGGAAAGACCCAGTAGAGAGATTTATTGAGGCAGCCAATACCAACGAGCTACAGACGCATACGCCACAAGTCGGAGAAATAATTTCTATTCCTGCAGAAGTTCGAAAGTCTAATTGGTGGGCGAATTATAAATAGTCAATTCGATGGCTAATCCTGAAGGATATTGCTTACAAAGGTAGACTTGAGCAGCATCCAAAGAAGGAAGAAACAGATGCCCCACTTGAGGTAAATACTGTAGAAGTCTGTAGTGTCTCTAAATCTGTTTTCTTTGATTTCTGCCTTTTCGAATTTATCGATAAGGGCGAAAACGCTTTCCAGCGCTTTGTTGTCAGATACTCGATAAAATTGTCCCTGACCAATTTCAGCAATCTTTCTAAGTGTTGTTTCATCAAGCGTGTTTTCTACATAGCGAGTACGACCGAAAAAATCTTTGCCAAACGGCACTTTACCCTCTTTGCCAATGGCTATCGTATAGATCTTGATATTGTAAGCGCTGGCTAACTCAGCCGCGGTGATAGGGTCAATATTCCCTGCAGTATTGTCGCCATCACTGAGTAGAATCAGCACTTTGGATTTGGATTCTGATTCACGCATTCTGTTGGTAGCGACTGCCAGCGAACTCCCAATAGCCGTTCCTCCCTTCTCAATCAAGTCGAACGAAATACCATCTATATACTCTCCAAGAAGTTCATAATCTGAAGTCAGGGGAGAGCGGGAGTAGGCTTCACCAGAAAACACCACCAATCCAATTCTGTCTTGAAATCTACCGCCAATAAACTTGCGTGCTACGTCTTTTGCTGCTTCAAGTCTATTGGGCCTGAAATCCTCAATTTGCATGGATTCTGAAATATCAATCACCAGCATGATATCGATTCCCTCTGTCCACTGTTCCACCTTTTCATTAGTTTTTTGAGGCCTGGCTAACGCAATTATGATAAAGGAGACGAAAAGACAAAAAACTAGATTGGGAATATGACGAAGCATTGCAGATGGACTCCACTTGATATCCTTGCTAATAAGAGCAATAGCGAGATTTTTCTTTTTGCTCAGACTCCACACCCACCATATAAGAATGAGCAACGGCAGCAATAAAAAGCAGTAGAGGAGGATCGGGTTTTCCCATTGAAAATTTTCAAATGTGCTTGGTTTTAGCCAATGCCAGGCATACCAATCTTTAGATTGATCCAGTTGTTCACCCATTTTTCACCTCCTTGACCTTGGTTTGATATCTAACTAAAGTAAAATCTTCAAGAGCCTCAAAGTTTTTGTGCATTTCTTCGCTGTCAATGGCCCCATAAATGGACATATCTATATTTTGCAGCACCTCTTTGAGTTCTTGTTCAAATCCCATTTGTAATATTTCTTTAGAGGTGTATTTGGTGAAAGGTCTGTCCTCAATTTTTTCCATGTACTTTTTCCAAATCACCAATTGCTCCTCTATTAGAGCGGTGTTGGTTTCACTTTGTTTGATCTTGATGATCCCTCTTTCGAACTGCAGCGAAAACTTCTCGTAGGCCTTTCTCATGCGATAAAGCTTGATTTTGTCACGAATGGATTTTCCAAAAACTAAAAAAGAACCGATGGCAAGTACAATAAAAATGCCTAAACCCAACATAAAATAAGGATAGTTGAAGGCATAGTCCACAACTTGAAAGCTTAGATTTTCTCTAAACTTTAATGAGTCAGGGACCTGTACGACTAGCTCTTTGAAAAGTACAGAGTCAGTATTGGAGCGAATAATGGTGCTGTCGTTGCCATTCAGCAGATAGACAGGCAACTGCAGTTGTTGGACTAGATCTATTTCAAATGTAGAGAGCCTATACACTGCACTATCAAATACATGAGTGCTGTCTGTCCTTGACGGGAAATATTGCTTCTCGTAGAATTCGAATGGAGCAAAATCATGTGTAGAATCAGGAAATATGACTTTCCACTCTTTCGGGTAGCGCACCGACAAAGAATACTGTATTTCTTCTCCTATCATCACGCTGTCCTGTTGGAATTTACCATATGGCGAAACTTCCTGTGCGAAAGTAGAAGAAAGAATTAAGCTGAATAATATGCCAACTGAAATGCTTTTACCCACTTTTCTTCATTTTATTTCTCACTTTAAACAGTCGAATTAGTTTAGGTACATAATCTTCATCTGTAAGAATGTTGACATAGTTGGCCTGATTTCGCAGGCAAAATCTTTCTAACTCTTGCTGCCTTTCGCCATATGTCTGATCCAGCAGCTTTCGAAATGATCCTGAGGAGGTGTTTTTCCAGATGGTTCTACCACTTTCCTGATCGTGAAGAGGGATTATCCCAAGATTGGGAAATGTAGACTCACGCTTGTCAGAGATCTGTATCACGACCAGATCATGTGATTTGGCTAGTGCCTTTAGATCATGCTCATAGTTTTCATCCACAAAATCTGAGATCAGAATAATCACGCTCTTTCGTTTCAGAAGATTCAGAGTGAAACGGATGCCATTGGCCAAACCCGTCTGTTTTGATTTAGGTTGCAGGTTGAAAATCGTTGACAAAATATTAAAAGAGTGCTTGAGTCCTTTGCCTGGTTTTACGTATTTTTCTTTCTGATCGGAAAAGCAAATCAAACCTACCTGGCTGCTTTCCTTAATTGCTGAGATGCTTAGTAGCGCACAAATCTCTTTGGAAATATCCAGCTTCTGTTGCCCTTCCTTGCCAATATTCTGAGAAGCGCTGACGTCCAGGATGAAAAATACATTCTGTTCTTTCTCCTCTTTATAGGTCTTTACAAAAGTTCCATGACCTTTGGCTGATACATTCCAATCTATGCTGCGGACATCGTCACCATATTGGTAGGATCTTACATCGTCGAATTCTAAACCAGAGCCTTTAAAAATAGAATGATAATCCCCTTGCATCTGGGAATTGATGGCCTTCCTGATCCTGATCTCATATTTCCTAAGCTTCTTGAGGATGTCCTTCATTCATTGTACTTTTGAGGCGCTAAAATTAAGGCTTTACTTAATAATTTGGGTTTGTGAAAAAATATTTTTTGTTAATAAATGTTATCGTCGGATTCGGATGTACTTCAACGGTAGAAAAGAAAGCAGCCATCCCTTCAGAATTGATGGTAGAGCTGCTGACTGATATCCATATCCTGGAGGCCAGAGTGGATAAACTTCGGCTGCCAAGTGATTCTGCACACATGATTTTTAATACGTTGCAGCAAGAGATATTTGATAAGTATGGCGTCGACAAGTCCAGTTACGAGGAGAGCTATCAGTATTACTTGTCTGAGCCGGCTGTGTTCGACGGTATCTACAATGTGGTGGTAGACAGCCTCAACGTGATTCAGAAAAGAGGCTACCAGGAGGATTCCGAACTTCAAGAAATAAATGATCCTGAAGTGTCCAAAGATTCTACAAAAGTCAACAGCACCACAAGAAGTTTGGTAGAAAAGCCAATTCAAGAAAAATAACATCTAGAACTACTCTCAATTTTGAATTCATATCCAAACGATATAGAAGTAAAATTAGGCTTTGATAAAGTGAAGCAACTGGTGAAGGATCGATGCCTCAGCTCCCTGGGAGAAGAGTATGTCGACAAACTAATGCTATCTATCCGTTCGGATAAAATAAATGAATGGATGGATCAAACGAGAGAATTCATGAAAATTCTCACCAGTGGAGATTCTTTCCCTCAATCCAATTATACAGATGTTAGCTCCTCGCTCAAACGATCAGAATTAGAAGGTAATTTCCTCGATGAAGACGAATTTTTTGAGGTCAAGTTAGTGATAGACACCCTCTTGAAAATGATTAAATTTTTCAAAAATAATCAGGAGGAATACCCTGTACTGGCCATTCGGGTAACTCCTATTTCTTTGGATGATCAACTTTACCTCGCTCTGGATAGGAAAATAGATGAAAAAGGGAAGCTCAGAGATGATGCCAGCCGGGAGTTGATGTCCATCCGATCGGCGATTTCTAAAAGTCAGATTAGAGCTCGTACGGCTGTCAATAAAATCTTGAAAGATGCGCAGAAGCACGGCTATTGCCCAGAGTCTCCTTCGTTGACGATTCGTGATGGCAGGATGGTGATTCCCCTACTGGCAGAGCACAAAAGACATATCAAGGGATTTGTACACGATGAGTCTGCCACCGGACAGACGGTCTACCTGGAGCCAGCAGAGGCACTGGAAATCAATAATGAAATCCGTGAATTGAAATATGCAGAGCGGCGAGAAATTATTCGAATTCTGACCGAGCTTACAGATCAATTACGTGTCAACTTACCTGAGATTAGAAAGGCCATCAAGGTACTGGGCACCATGGACTTTATTCGTGCAAAAGCTCGGTTTGGCCTCGATTTTAGCTGTACCTGTCCAGTGCTGTCTAAGTCGCAAAAGATACAATGGAAGCAAGCAAGGCACCCCATTTTGGAGGCTGCTTTGAAAGAACAAAACAAAAAAATTGTTCCGTTGGACCTGACACTATCCAGAGAAAACAGGGTTCTGCTGATCTCCGGACCCAACGCAGGTGGAAAATCTGTGTGTATCAAAACGCTTGGATTGCTTCAGTATATGGCACAGTGTGGAATCCCGGTTTCTGTGGGAGAGCAGTCGGAATTCGGAACGTTCCAATCGATTTTTATTGATATAGGTGATGAGCAGTCCATAGAAAATGATCTGAGTACTTACAGTTCGCATCTTACGAATATGAAGTACTTTCTCGAACACTCCACGCGCAACACGCTCTTTCTGATTGATGAATTTGGTACAGGCACCGAACCTCAGTTTGGCGGCGCTATAGCCGAGGTGGTATTGCTGGAACTGAATCGTGCTCAGGCTTTTGGCGCGATTACAACGCACTATGGCAACTTGAAAAAGGCCGCGGATAAAGAAAAAGGGATTGTAAATGCCGCCATGAAGTTTGATGTCAAACGGCTCGAGCCCATGTATGAGTTGGAGATAGGAAAGCCAGGAAGTTCTTTTGCGTTAGAAATTGCAGGCAAGATTGGCCTTAATCCTGACATGCTCAACAGAGCAAAAAAGAAAGCCGGGATATCTCATGTGCAGTTTGATCGACTGCTGAGCGAGTTAGAATCTGAGAAGAACCTTATAGCAAAAGAAAAGAAGGCGATTGAGGCCAAAAATTCCAGATTGACATTAGCCATTAAGGACTACGAGGATCTGAAAAAATACTTAGACAAAGAAAAAAACAAAGTCATCAAGCAGGCCAAAGAGGAGGCTTCAAGAATGATAGAGACCTCGAATAAGAAAATAGAGGCAACTATCAAGGAGATCAAAGAATCGAAGGCAGATCAGCAAAGAACCACCCAGGCCAGGGAAGCGCTGAAAGTACATGCCAAAAAAGTAGCTAAACCGGCGCAGCAAACAGAAGAGCCTAAAAAAGTAGATACCAGTCAAATTGAAGTAGGAGATAAGGTGCAGGTGAAATCTGGTGCCGTTGGCGAAGTCGAGAGTATCAAAGGAAATCAGGCAGAAATTTCTCTTGGGGGATTGAAATCCAGAGTGAAGCTCAAGGATCTATTAAAAATCTCCTCCAAAGAGTTTAAAAAATCTACAGAAAGCAGAGTGCAGCAAATGTCCGGTATCAATCTGAATGAAAAGATGACTGGCTTTAAGGCTACGCTCGATATCAGAGGTGTACGTGCAGAGGAAGCGATTGGGAAAGTTGAATATTACATAGACGAGGCACTTTTACTAGGTCAAAAAGAGGTGAAAATCCTTCATGGAAAAGGCCATGGTGTACTTCGCGAACTGGTACGTAATGTCCTCCGGGAAAACAATAAAATCATCAGCGCAAAAGATGAGCACGTGGAGCAGGGAGGTGCCGGGATCACTGTAGTCACCCTGGAAAACTAATGAAACTTCCCATCTACAGTCGCCAACAATTGGCTTTGCGCAATGGCCAGGATCGTGAAGAAATTTGGGTAGCCTATCAGAAAAATATTTATGATGTCTCCGCCTCCAGGCTTTGGAGAAAAGGGCAGCACTACGAGCACTGGGCGGGTCAAGACCTGACAGAAGAACTCACCGACGCTCCACATACTGGTAAGGTCTTTGAGAAGTTTGAGGTGATTGGAAGGTTGGTCTAACGTCAAATTATTAGTTATTGGATCTCCGATCATACGCCTTTCATATCCAGGGTATTCCTCCCGACGGTATAGGCATAGGTGGCTGCCGGAAAGAAGTGTAAATTGATACCTTCCAATTGCTGGCTTCCTTCTTTATCAATCGAAGTGACCAGCACATTCGATAATTTATTTTCCTGACTAAACTTCAAGAGACTTTTTAACCCTCTTGGTTTCTCAAAATACCTATTCGACCACTTTACTTCCAATGCCCAAATCGGTCGAAAATTGGATTCTGATAGCGAAACCATATCCACCTCTCCATTTTGCCATCTAGCATACCAAGGTGTGAACCAGTCCCTATGCATCCATTGTGCATAAATCGCGGTTTCCACCATATTTCCAATCATGTCATCTGTAGCGGAAAGTGGAGAAAATAAAGCTGCTCTAAGAGAAGGATTAGTTAGATAAATTTTGAAAAAATTATCTCTTTGAAATCGTTTTGAGTTTTGCCCAACTCTTTTCACTGTTTTGATTAAAAATGCAGATTCCAGATATTCGATATATGTTTTTATAGTTTGTTTTTTTACTCCGCCAGATTCCTTGCTTAAGGTCTCTAAGGAAAATTCGTTACCAGTATTGTATGCTATTGTTGTAAATAGCGAATACAATTCTTGCAAGTCTCTAATGCCGTACAAGCTAGGTAAGTCTCTCAATAATACTTTGTCAATAATGTCTTGCCTTATAAAACGCCCGGGGTTTGCTTGTATTTTTTCAGAAAATATCACCTCCGGATAACCTCCAAAATTGAGATAATCAATAAAGTGTCGATTCAATTCTTCAATATGAGTAGTAGAGTAAAAGGTTTTGTCAGAACCTTTCCATTGCACTTTTGAAGGAATGATTAGAGTATCTAAATTTTTTAGATGGACATATTCATTAAATGTAAGTGGGGGTAGCAGGAAATCTGTAAATCGCCCTGCTCCACTTTCCAGGCTTTTGTACTTTAGTGCAGCTGCCGCTGAGCCAGAAGCGATAAACTTGCATTTTTTATAGCTATCCACAAGGGATTTGAGATGCACTTCCCAATTTTTTAGATATTGGATTTCATCAAAGAAAACGAATAGTTCAGAAGCCTCATCCACCCCTGCTGCCTGGATGGCATATTGCAGCATTTCATCCAATCCTATATTAAAATAAACAGGACTTTCTACAGTAATAAATATTATCCTGTTCGGTGGAATGCCAGAATCGATTAAATCCTGAACTGTATGATACAACATCACCGTCTTACCGACCCTTCTGGGCCCCATCAGAATGAGAGCCCGCTTTATTTCAGTTTCGTAAACTTGAGGTTTGAAAAGATCAAAATATAATCTACGAGGCATTTCATTGTAGAAATCTTCAATTTCTTTACGAACCCACCATGGATTTTCGAATTTTAACCTATCAATTATTTGCTTCTCAGATACTGATTTTAATGACATCTTAAAATAAATATTATTTATAAATAAGAACTATATAATAGTCTTATTTACAATATTATACATAATTAAGATTAAAAAGCCTTTTTTTATGTTTTAAAACAAAAACTAATAAGGGCTTGCTGCTGTTGGTATGACAGGTGGTTTGAACTTCCTAGCTACTAATTTTCAGTATTATTTTGATGAGGTCGTCAGAGTATGAATACCTTACTCTTCTCTTCTTAGGACAAATTCAAAAGTGACTGGCCAGTAGTCGTCAGGGTCGGTGGCCAAATGATTATACTCGGTACTTTTAATTTCATTGCCATCTTCGGAGATGACCCATTCTACTTTTTCTTCGGCCTGAATTCCGCCTTTGGCAACGAAGGTGTCATACCCCTTGAAGGTACGGGTGGCAGAATCATAGTCCAAGGCGTAATCTACTCGACCCGGCCAGTTGTCATAGAGATATAATATCTGAAAGCTATCTTTTTTGATATGATAATTCCAGAAGGTGATTAAACTTCGATAGTCTCCATTGGCCTGAGTCCAGGTAGATCGCAGTTCAACGTACGAGTCTTTGAGGACTTTTTCACCTACAGCTTCGATTGTTTCATTCCGATTTTCAAGGCTTTTGTCTCTGGGAAAATATGCAGTCGCTGTACCTTGCCAGCGTCCTTCGAAATTCTCCAGAATACTCATAATTTCATTGGCGTCTGCCTTGTTCTGAGCAAAAGCTAAAGAACTGAATAAAATTATGGCTATGGAAAATATGAGTTGACGGATCATCTGAGTATTTTGAATTTTGATTCAATAATAAAGGGTGCGAGGGACAATTGAAATACCTTTCATTATTTTCTAACAACTAGAAATGAATCTTTATTTATTTGTTATTTTCGAACCTGGCATCGGACGATTGGATGCGCTAAATCTCTAGAAACTATATGATTCTAATTGCAGAAAGTGGCTCGACTAAAACAGAATGGAGAATCATTGATTCGAAACAAAGTGTTTTTCATGCACGATCAGGTGGGATCAATCCATACTATTTGGACGCCTCTGGCATTTTGGAGGTCATGCGAATGGGATTGATAGAATACATAGACGCACCGGTAAATGAAATTTACTTTTATGGAGCAGGGTGCTCATCTGTGAAAAACAAACAGACGATAAGGGATTGTTTCATGCAGCTTTTTCCTAAGGCTAAAATTGAGATCAATCACGATATGCTGGCCGCCGCGAGATCTCTGTGTGGGATAGAGAAAGGTATTGCGTGCATCCTGGGGACAGGATCAAACTCATGTTTGTATGACGGTATTGGTATCATAGAAAATGTAAGATCACTTGGATATATTTTGGGTGATGAGGGGAGTGGCAACTACTTGGGTAAGCAGTTTCTAACTCATTATTTTAAGAAGGAATTACCCGAAGCGGTTGCTAATCAATTCTATGAAGAATTCAATCTTGAGCCTCATGATATTCTGGAAAATATCTACCACCACCACATGCCAATTCTTTATCTGTCGAGCTTCTCAAAATTCATTTTCAAGTACTTGAAGGACCCAATGATATACAATATGGTCTACCAGGCCTTCAAAAAATTTGTAGAATTGAATGTAATGAAATACACCAACTACGCTGATTTGCCTGTGCATTTTACCGGGTCGGTGGCCTTTCACTATGGAGAGGTGCTACGCAAAGTAGGCGATGATCTGGGTATCAACATCCAGGAGGTGGTTGTCGGGCCAATCGATGGCCTAACTCAATATCACCAGCCAAAGCGATAATTCGAATTCAAAATTAGCTGTACATTCATTAGTTTGCTTAAGTCAATAAACCCGCCAGTTGCATAGAATAGAAAAGGTTTCTATTTTTTCTGTGCAATTAATTTAGTTTTTCCATTCTATTCCTTCAATTTTGAATCATGAATAGTACCACAGAATCCTCATCCAAGTACAGTGATTTACAAAAAATGACAGTTAACGAATTGTTGACTAACATCAATAATGAGGACCAAGGTGTACCACTAGCTGTACAAAAGACCATTCCACAGATCGAAGAATTGGTGACACAGGTGGTGGCAAAGATGTCTAATGGTGGTCGGCTTTTTTATATCGGAGCAGGTACCAGTGGGAGATTAGGAGTGGTGGATGCCTCAGAGATACCTCCGACTTATGGTTTGCCGCACGGCAAGGTGGTAGGGGTGATTGCTGGAGGGGATGGTGCCATTCGCAAGTCGGTGGAAAATGCGGAGGATGACCCAAACCAAGCCTGGCAGGATTTAATGGAATATGAAATCAATCAAGATGACGTGCTGATAGGAATTGCCGCTTCAGGCACTACACCTTATGTGATAGGAGGCTTGTCTAAAGCCAATGAAATGGGCTTGGTTACAGGCTGTATTACATGCAATGAAGGAAGTCAACTGGCAAAAACTGCTCAATTCCCAATAGAAGTGATAGTAGGACCCGAGTTTGTCACCGGTAGTACAAGAATGAAAGCAGGTACAGCCCAGAAATTGGTTCTCAATATGATTTCTACCACCACGATGATCCAGCTCGGTCATGTGCAGGGCAACAAGATGGTGGACATGCAATTGAGCAATGATAAATTGGTCGATCGTGCCATTCGAATGGTCATGGAGGAGACCCAGCTCGGACAGGCCGAAGCGGAAGTTCTGGTGGCCGAACATGGTTCAGTTCGCAAAGCAGTTGATCACTTCAGAAATTCTGATGCATAATATAGAACCCTATAGCGGCTGGTTAAAATATTATGAGTCATCCAGCGATGAGTTTTCACCATTTCATGGGTTAGAATACAATTATGATTTGTACTCCGAGACTATATATGGTTATTACATCGATCCGGGATGGGACAATATAGGCTCCGAAACCCTCTACGCTAAAATCTTATTCGCAGAATATGAAGCTGGCTATGTGGTGATAGAGTTCATCGGTGAGTGGAATGATGCTGTGCACAACGATGTGATGCATCTCAAACGAAATGTAATAGATGAACTTCATTTGGAAGGGATAAATAAGTTTGTACTGATTGGGGAAAATGTGCTCAACTTTCATGGATCGGATGATAGCTACTATGAGGAATGGTTTGAAGACATAGACGACGGTTGGCTTGTGGGTATCGGCTTCCGGGACTTTGTCATTGACGAAATGACTAATTATAATCTAGACAGTTATATCAACTTTGGTGGGCCACTTGAAATCTCCAATTGGCGTACACTAAAACCCCTAACGCTCTGTCAGCAGGTGGATGGTTTAATAATGAAGCGACTAGGAATGTGATGTCTGTACGATCAAATTGTACTTAATTCACTCTAAAGAAAGGGTTGTAGCCATCCCGCCACTTGTAATGAGCTGTAATGTATTTTCGATCATTTACCGGATCGTATACAAATCTGCTAAATCCTCCACCCATACTAAATTCTATATAGGCAGATACACCTTGACAAAGCGCATCGATTGCGCTCTGCTGAAGCGCTGGTGTACCGATCGGTGTTACATGGGCTGCGACGAGTGCATTGAATTCTGCTCCAAGAGGGTTAGGTCTGGCAGCATGTGGACCGGTGAAGCCTAGACGATCAGACCATGCAGGATCTCTCAATACACGTTTTAGTCTGTTAGACATGGCCGCTCGAATGGCAGCTCTGGCTGCAGGTACTACATCTACAGGTACAGCCACAGCTGGGAGCCATCCAGCGAGATTGGTGTGATTTCCCTGATATCTTATCCCGTTCTGTCGGCCTATTATTTCCGGGGCGAACTGGTCTACTGAGGAGAAGAAGTAATTCTTGTACTCAGCATTGGTCATCGCAATATTCCATCTGGCTCTTTCAGCAGCTATTTCTGCTAATCGGGCATTGACCTGACCATTTGTACCTCCATTCAATTGATTTTGTGCCACTTGAGTTGGGGCACCTTTTGCACGAGAGGCAGCCACTCCAGCCGCAGCGATCAAGGCATCGAAAACGTTTTGTTCTCCGGCATCCATCGCCATTTGATGATCGGCTCTAATGTTTGTAGTAAGGGCGGTTGTTATGGGAGCAGTCATTCCGGCAAGTAAACCGCCTGCTATGACCAAACCTCGATTGCCGTATTCAGCAACTATTGCAGCTCTGATGGCGGTGGCGAGTTGCGGGATATCCGGGTTGTTGAAATTCATGAGAGAAACTACTCCTCTTACATTTTGCCATTGTGCTCGAAAACCATTGAATGCGGCCATGGCCCAAAGAGATACTCTCAGGGCATCGAAAAACGGATCTACCTCAATTATACCATCTCTGTAGGCACCTGCCACCGGGTCATAATCAATGTGGTCCACAGTGATGGTGCGCTGAATCACAGCACTTCGTAGTTGAGAAGTGTGAAGTGCTGCTTTTGTTATAGTATCAGGTTCAGTTTGTAATCTACCGGTGCTCTTTAGTTGCAGAGCTCTGGCTCCCATCACATCAGCCTCTCTTTCCAATCCCGCGTCATCGTTGATGGCAACACCGCCTTTCATTTGTTTGGTGGGTCTTACCCTTCCTTGTTTTTGTTGGACGACATGCCACGCCTCATGTGGCAGGTGCCTCTCTTGTCCCGATGCGAGATGGATTTGCGACCCTTGAGCATAAGCATGCGCTTGAAGCTGGGCTGGTTTGGCAGAATTATAATGGACCTTCACATCGTCCAGTGAGTGACCAGAAAGCCCCTCAATACTAGCTTTTAGCTGATCAGGCAGGCCAGTTTGATTGGCTTGGACTTGCGGACTTTGATTAGCTTCAGATTGTAGTTTTCTTTGAATAGTGTGCTCCGGACGCAGATCATAAATGCGCGTAGATGAGTCGGACTGTTTTTTTTGAGTAGTGGTAGTTGCCTTTGATTCGGACGACTTCTTCGGATTGGCATACATGGTTAGGTAGGTTATTATTTTTATGAAATATAATAAATCTACCAGAAATTATTGATGCTGAAGATATATAATTCGTGTTTAGAGTACTTTATATCGTATCAGGTGGATATGGAATTCTCCCATACTTCTTTGATATTATTCATTTTAATTAAGAAGGGAATGAGCAATGCAATTTCAATACGAAAACTAAACCGAAATCCAGATTCATAGAATGGGATAATGAGCATTACAAATACGCAGATGAGAATACCGACAACAGCATCTACCTGAGCGAGTGAAATGGCCCAATCCTTTTCTGTCCATAGACTGATAGCAGTGATCCACTTCAATACAATTATAGCTGTTAGGCCTAATCCCACAATGGACAGCGGTTGGCTAGAATTTAGCCCATAGAGCGAAATATTGAATTGATATCCCAGAATTCCCATTACTAATCCTGCCGGAGCAAAAACACCAATGACAATGAAAACCCAAGTAAAGAATTTGATCCACCACGGAAGCAAACTTCTTCTCTTGACTTGACGCCTACTGAATTCAGCGTCAACAATTTCATTTTCTTCCATAGGATTTAATTTGATGGCTGGTTTTGAATTCTATTTAGTCTGTTTGACTAGTTTAGAACCGTGCCATGGACAATAGCTCCAACTACCGCTGTGTAGTTCATCACCCTTTGGACATTTTTTTCTCGGAACCAGAGAACCCAAAGGCAATCTCCAGTTAAATTTATGACCGTTGAAGACAACCGAAAACTTCCCAGCCGTTTCAGGGTCTAGCACTGCATCGCCATTAATCTTCTTGTTGGAAAAGACATAAAACTCAATGTTTTGCCCCATCTGACCGATCATGTTGGCCAATGTTGGTTTTAGAATATTGAGAAGATTATTTGTGTTGTCCGGGAGTGTGGTTTTATCTATAGACTGGTATTCGATTCCATCCTTATCTATTATCTTGATTTCGGTGGTTTCCTGATAAGTAAAACCGAGAGTACCAATATTTCCGTCCAGACAGGCCATTATAGTATAGTCATCAACACTACTTATGATCTCCTCGAGTGCCTCAGGGGTGAAGTTAGGAGTTCCCTTTGCGGTTATTTCCCAATACTTGGTGGGAATCCACCAAACCATTTTCATATTGCTGTCTTCTTTTTTCCATTGCTGTAGGTCTCTGATGAGATCCATTATGTCGACTTGTTGCTCTTGACTGAAAGTGGGGTGGAATGACAGGCTGATCAGTGCAATTCCGATTAGAATCTTCTTCATGTGTAGTTAGTTGTTACAAGTCTGATAATCTCACGTTTAGTCAATCAAATAACAGAGATGATGTTTTGATTGAATGTATCGGTCAATATATTATGAATTGTAAATGGGGGATAAAAATAAGTCTATTACCAAATAATTGTGGCAAGATAACATACCAAAACCGGAATGGCAATCGCCATTAGTTCAAATCGAATGTACTGGTAATAATAGGTTTGATAATTTATTTTAATACCAACTAAAGAATAGCTTTTGGCAATATTTTTCTTGTCCACGTTTTGGCTCGTTTTAATCGACCAACCTGACTGTCTGGGTTGAATTCGAGTGTGGTTTCCCATGCGTTTTCAGGTTTGTACTCTTCTTCCATCCCATGAAGTACACCTTCGGCGATGCTATCACTGTACATCACCACAATACATTCTGTGTTGAGATTGGCGCTGCGTGGGTCTAGATTGAAGGTACCAATTATCGTGATTTTACCATCTATCACCATTGATTTTGCATGAAGCCCAAAAATAGGAGCAAAGTCGATTTCTTTTTGGAGAGCACCGGACATAACTTGTTTTCTGATGGCAGCATCTGGCTTGAATTCGAAGATCCTGATTCCGGTTTTCAGTAATTCTTCTCGATCAGATTGATAGCTGCTAAAGGCTTCCACGTTGTCAGTAGAAGCCAGGCTATTGGTGAGAACTCGAACCTTCACCCCTCGGTCAGCCGCCGCTCGAAAAAGCGCTTTGCCCAGGTCCGTGGTGATCAAATATGGGGTCTGTATGTCAATGGTATATTTTGCTCCTTCAATCAATTCTATCAATGCCGTAGTTGTGATTCCACCACCACTGAGCCCACTGGTGCCATCGTTTTTGCCGGGTAGATCAGATACGAAAATCAGACTATCGGGTCTGATGAGTTGATTTTGACTCTGCAGGTTTTTTAGCGTAGCTGGAAATGCTTCGACTTTCAACCGAACACTTTCCCAAAAATTCTCAGGGTTACAGGCATATTCATGTAGCCGGTCAAATCTGACCTCAGCTTTGTCTATCGAATCTTGAGACAGCGAAATCGCTGGAACACTAAGGTCACTCGTCCAAAATTGCTCAAAGGATTTGCTAACTGACTGAGTTTCTTTGCCCAGTAGGAGTACATCACGATCCCTGAAATTGTACTCATGGTCATAGTCGAAGTATTCATCGGCAATATTGCGCCCTCCCGTGATGGTCACGATGTCGTCTACGATGAAAGTCTTATTGTGCATGCGCTGATTGGCTGATCTGAAATCAGTGGCTAGCTTGGTGATTTTGCTATATATGGACTTGCCCAGATTGATACCCGGATTGTAGATTTTGATAGTTATATTATCGTGAGAATCTAATTTTAATACATCTTCAAGCTCGGCATCCACCATGATGTCATCGATTAGAATCCTGACTTGTACCCCACGATCAGCAGCCTTCACAAGATAGTCACATCCAATAAGGCCAATATTATCCATCGAGAAGATGAAGTATTGGATGTCGATGGATTTTTCGGCATGAGCCGTAAACCAAGCTCTAGCCACCAATGAAGTACCCCCATCTTCCAATACATAAGCCGCAGTTTCCTTTTCGGAATTTGGAAGAATGGTTGGAAGCCATTGGGCCAGACGGATCGAATCTGTAGGTCGGAGCCGCTCGCAATAGTTGGCCTGAGCTGGAATCAGAGATTCACTTTTGGAAGTACATCCCTTGATGAACAAACTAGTAAATACAGCCATCAAAAGTAGGTGGAGAATAGATCTTCGATGCTTGATCATATATTGTTTTTTGTATAAAAAGGCAGGAACCGAATCATGATTCCATGCTTTCGCTTCCCGCCGTTAACTCAAATATAGTTATGATGTCCTATTTGACTCACGTTCTTGCTGAAGGATATCTCGCGTATTTTTCTGCACGGTGATGGCCCCAAACATAGAGAGCAAAAAGGCAAAACTATAAAAGCCTTTTTCACTGGGTAATAACGTGGCATTCCAGAGCCCAATCACAAGTAAAACGATGGCTAGAATAGTCCCAAACCAACAAATACTGTAGTAGATATCCGTCACCGCTATTCCTTCTAGCTTATCGCGTACACTTTTCTGCAAGGATACAGCGGCAAACAAACCGAACATGAGTATGGTAAAATAATAACCTTTCTCATTGAGCATCATATCCGCTCTGAATAGTCCAATTAGATAACCGATGATACCTGTGCCTAGTGCAACCCACGAAGCTGCGACAAAGGCACTTGATGTTTTCTGTGTCATAATAATCTCTTTAATGAATAAATTGATTTTGAAATTCAAAAATATAGGCGTAGAATTATTCCTTGTAGACAGTGTTGTACAGAACCTTTGATTCTCATATTCGTCGCCATGGACAAAAACATTGATAATAGGCAGAAATGGATACTTACCGGATATCAACTTTTTGGTGAAATGGGTCCGGTTGCCTTGAATGTGGAGAAACTTTCCAACATTATTGGACTCAACCGGTCTAGTTTCTATCACTACTTTGGTGACATGGAGGTATTTGAGTCACAGTTGCTCACCTATCATATCTCACGATATGCATTTTTCTACGATCTGATTAAAGACTATGATCAATTTGATATGCTATTCGAAGATGAAGTCATGCAGCACAAAGATGAGCTGGCGTTTCAACGTCAGCTTCTGATCCACGAGTCTGTGGCTAGATACAAATCTTGCTCAGACGAAGCACGGAAGCATACAGAAGCTAAAACTTACGAACTCTGGTCGGCATTCAATCAGCAAAGCAATGACTCGACTGAATCCTGGACCTTGTTTAGAGCTGTTCGTGACTTCTACTATATTCATCATGGTCAGGTCAAAGACGGCTCAGTTGAATCCAATCCGAGAGATGTATTGGTGCTACTTCATAGCTATATGAATAGCAAGAGCTAATTTAAGAACTGAAATCAAGGGCCTGAAAATCAATTCTGGCATACCGCGTATATGGTCACTTTTTGCTGTTTTCCTTTCAGAATTAATTCATCCTGCTTTTCAAAACCGAATTTTTCGGTTTTTAGCCTTTTGTACAAATTTTCAGATATGAGCAATTCCTTTTTGTACTCGTTGCATTTACTCTGGATTCTGGCGGCCGTATTGATCGTGTCGCCATGATAAGCAATTTCCTTTTTGTATTTCCCCACTTCCGTGACGGTCACCACTCCCTCATTCAGCCCAGCCTTGAAGTGTGGGAGGCATTCATATTGACTTGCATAATATTCTTTTCGTTTGATGAGTTGATTTTGGAAACCATAATATGCTTCTAAGCAATTTTGATTTCGCAGGCCATCTTCCAGTCTCCAGATAAGAATGACTTCATCGCCTACATATTGATAAATCTCAGATTCATTTTCTATGACCACCCCAAGGTCATCAAAGCAGTCCTGAATCATTTTGCTATACCGAATATGGCCTAGTCTTTCGGCATGCTGCGTTGAAGATTGAAGATCGAGAAACATAAATATTCGTTCCTCTTCTCGAGGTGTATAAAAGTTGCCCTTTAGTAGCTGCCAGAGATTATTGTTTCCTAAAAAAAGGTTGACCTGTCGGAGGCTAACCATGAATATGTCAACACTGATGATATAAAAGTAGATGGCAAAGCTTCCAGGCTCGAAGGCAAATTGCCATAAGCTGATATTTTCGGCGTGGATAGCAAAAGCAAGTAGAACGATGGTAATGACGAATGCAACGGCGAAAATAAGCCTGAGTAAAATCAATTTTCGAAATGAAATGCGTTTATAGCCATGCTCTTCCATGAGTATCTGAGCGAGACCAGAAATACTCCCAAACAGAGGCCCCATAAAAAAGGCATTTAAGATGGCTTTCCACATCTCAAACTGAACCGAGCCCAGCTCGCGTGTGCCTTCACCTCGTACGATAGATAAAAAGATAAACGCCAGCGTCCAGCCCAAGCCATATTGTTTGATGATCTGCCAGCGACGTTTGTTCTTGAAATTCATTCTCCGTGCTTGATACCAGTGGTTTTACTACATTATTTACAGCGAAGATAGCAAGTCCCAGAATAAAGACTGGTGGCTCAATTAAGTTCCAATGAACCGAAATTGAAATGTGCCGACAGACAAGATATGAGTACTCATCCTTACGCTTGGCAGCAAATAAAACAATATGGGGTTCTGACTTTGTTCGATAGTGGAGTGAGTCGATCCACCATACAACTAATACACAGGGATTATAGACACTACTTTCCCATTGTACGGTCTAGAATCGCACATAAATGAGAGTATGGTCAAAAAAATCCATAAATGCTCAGGAAATAGTTGATTTCAGCGAACACTGCCAATCATTAATCATCTTCAACCTGAAAGAAAAATTCTACCTTTGTATCCATGAATCAGGAGGCAGTTTTTAAGGATCAATACTTTACACAATTCGATCAGTCGATCGAGGGTATTGCGCTACCAGATAGATTTACTTTTCCTTTCTTTTACGAGCCTCATGCGCTCTGTCGTCTGGCAGTAGAGCAGTTACAAAAAAGGCTTCTTTTGCAAACAGACTGGCAGCATGATTTTGGGATCGACCACTATGTAGAAGGTGTCAATATTGGCAAAATGTTTGGTGTTTTGATCGTTCGAAATGCGCGGGGCGAGATAGGTTTTTTGTCTGCTTTCTCCGGCAAACTGGCTGAACAGCACAATCTACCTGGATTTGTTCCTCCTATAGTGGATTATCTTCAGGTGGACAGTTTTTTCCGTCAAGGAGAAAAGGAAATAGAAGAAGTGACCGAAAACATAATGGCTTTGGTTGACTCCAGGGAATACCAGTTAGCTAAGGATAAGCTTGAGCAGTTGAAAAATACAGCCGAACTGGAGCTGGCTTCGTCTAAGGAAATACTAAAAAATGCTAAGAAATCGAGAAAGGCGAGAAGGGAAGAAGCATCGAAAACGCTAACTGTAGAGGAATACAAAGCGGTGGCCTCAGAGTTGGAGGCCGAAAGCATGAAAATGCACTATGAGTGCAAGGATCTTAAAAGAAAATGGAAGGGTGAGATTGCCGAACTAGAAACGATTTTTGGAGCTTTTGAACAGCGGTTGGCGAGCTTGAAGGACAGGAGAAGGGCATTGTCCAATCAGCTCCAGCAGAAGATATTTGATCAATATCAATTTCTAAATATAGAGGGTCAGACAAAAAGTGTTTGTGAGATTTTTGAAACGACTGCTTTCAAAATCCCACCGTCTGGTGCAGGTGACTGCGCTTTGCCAAAACTGCTACAGTATGCTTTTCAAAACAAAATGATACCTCTGGCGATGGCAGAGTTTTGGTGGGGCCAGTCGCCAAGTTCAGAAATACGTAAGCACGGATATTTCTATCCATCCTGCAAGGGTAAGTGTGAGCCTATTTTATCACACATGCTTGCAGGTATGGCTGTAGATCAAAGTCCGATGCTGACCGTTTCTACTGAGGAGAAAAGACTGAAAATCGTTTTTGAGGACGATTACTTAGTGGTGGTCAACAAACCTCATGAATTTTTGTCGGTTCCAGGCAAGAGCAATGCTGATTCTGTACTCGCTCGGATGGCAAAACAATATCCCGAGGCCACTGGCCCGCTGCTGGTTCATAGATTGGACCGGGCCACTTCAGGATTGTTGTTGGTAGCTAAGACCAAAGAAGTGCATAAGTCTCTACAGGATCAATTTTTAACACGCTCCATCAAAAAAAGATATGTCGCCTTGTTAGAAGGGAATATAGATAATCAAGAGGGAATGATCAATCTTCCCGTACGACCCGATATCGAAGATAGACCCCGACAGTTGGTCTGTCATGAGTATGGCAAACCCGCTACTACAAAGTATCGAGTAGTTAAAGTCATTAACAATCGGACACTCATTCATCTTTGGCCATTGACGGGGCGAACGCACCAGCTCCGTGTGCATGCTGCTCATCAGGACGGTCTGAATACACCCATGGTGGGTGATGATCTGTATGGCAAGACGGACAGTAGACTTCACCTACAGGCCGCAGCGCTAGAATTTACGCATCCGGTCACAGGGGAGAGAGTTCATCTTGAGTTGCCAGCGGAGTTTTGATCAATGTCTGAGCTTATAGTTCTGAATCGAAAAGTCTTCTTGATAACCTAGTTTCAGATACAAAGCTTTTCCTAAATCAGAAGCTTGAAGTGTAGATACGGAGCACCCTTTGAGCAAGGCTAGGTTGAGCAAGTGATGCATGATTTCTGCGGCATATCCATTGCGACGATGGGCTGGAGGGACTCCGATGGCATGTATGCCAGCTACTGTTCCGGTGTAGTGGATCAGTCCCGTGCCTACTGGCGTACCTTCAAAAGAATACACAAAAGCTAGCGTGTTGTTTGATAAGATCAATTGTTTTGGGTGAATGAAATATCCGAAGGCTTCCTGAAATAGCTCACTCCAAATCTCACCTGTGGAGGTATCGATTACGGGTATGACGGTCAATTTTTCTTTGGGGAAAGCCTTTAGGTTCTCTAGAGACAGGGACATGCCCAACTGACTGCTTATCAACTCAAACCCGGCTTTTTCGAAGGTAGGTTGCTGATTAGTTTGTTGCCGTACCCAGTGGGCAACCTTCACACTACTGCCCTGATGAATCAATTGTAGACGCAGTTGTGAAAGATCGATTTCGCTAAGGTCTTGTTTTAACCACAATCGATTGGGCCATTCTGAATCTTTGAGCAAGGCGTAGTCAAATTCAGGCTGTTGGCCAAACCCATCAAAAGGTGCACTTACTGATTCCCAAAGGGAGGTCAAATTATCGATGTTCAGATCAATTTTATTCATTTGAGATTAATTAGTAATATTCCTGATCCCATTGCCAATATACCAAGTGATCTTTTGAGAGTGATGGGTTCTACGGGTAGTCCAAACCACCCGAAATGCCCGGCGATGACGGAGAAGAACAACTGACCGCATAGACCCAATGATATCATAGTGGATACCCCTAATTTTGGGATAGTATAATAGTATAGACTCACACCCAGCATGCTAAATAATCCGCCCGTAAACCAGAGGTAGGTGGGTATGGCCTTGATTTGCTGCGTTGTCGGATAGCTTTTTACACTGGAAAGCACGAAAATTATAGAGAAACACATGCTGAAGAAAAAAGCGACTAGTGTGGCCAACAAGGGATGTTTCAATAGGATGCCGAGCTGGGTATTTAATCCACCTTGTATGGTTAGCAAAATACCGGCAACGAAAGCCAGAATTGATATTATTAATTGATTCATCAGGCAAAACTAGCAGAGGACTTTGCCATTTGCATTTACATATGTTGATTCAAGAGGATTTTTTTAACTCACCACGAATGCGACTGAGCTGGGTAGGCGTAATGCCCAAATGGGCTGCTATGTGTTTCTGCGTTACTCTGCGGATAATGCCAGGATTTTTTTCTAAAAAAGTCAAGTATCGATCTTTTGCATGCTGTGTGACGATCGCTAGCTCATTTTTCTCCTTTTCTATGACCCAGCGTCTTTCCATATAGGCAATATAGAAGTTCTTCAAATCGTCCCTTTGATCTATCAATTGACGGTATTTTTCAAAATTGACCTTCACCAAAGTGGTATCTTCCAGGAGCTCTATGGTAAAGTAAGATGGAGAGCCTTCCAGCAAAGAGACCATAGAAGCTGGGAAATGACCCTCAGAAAAAATATTCTTGTTGTAGTGATTACCATCCGCATCAGTAAAGTACGTTCGGGCGAGTCCCTGTCCTATAAAGTACATGTATCTGGCTCGCTGTCCGGCTTGAAGCAGCAGGTCACCTTTTTTGAGCTCATGAATAGTACAGAATGCCTGAAATTCTGACCAGGTTTGATCAGTGATCGGCGAGTAGCTATCAATAGCATCTTTTAATAGCGATAAGCAGCTTGCATGATTCATATTATGATAATAATAGCCATATGACGGATGTATTGGCTAGTAGGTTATCTAGTAGTTATATTTAGAAATATCAATAAACCAGGGACGCGCAATATCAAAAAAGCCTGAGTGGCCTCCGATGGTTATCAGAATCTACTCAGGCTTTTTTTATATACTTTGATTACTGCTTAGTCTTCCAGTGCTGCTACTCCGGGCAGTACTTTGCCTTCCATGTATTCGAGCAATGCGCCACCGCCTGTCGATACGTATGATACCTTGTCGCCATAACCCAGGTTGTTGATAGCTGAGGCAGAGTCCCCACCACCGATTAATGAAAAACCGTAGTTTACGGTAGCTTTCACGACTGATTCGGCTATGGTATCCGTGCCTTTTGCGAAATTCGAAAATTCGAATACACCCATAGGACCGTTCCAAAGTACCGTCTTGGAGCTTTCAACTATTTCAGAAAACTGCTTGCGGGTATCCGGGCCGATATCGAGTCCCATCCATCCGTCAGGGATGTTTTCGCTGCTTACTGTTTGGATATTGGCATCATTGCTGAAGTCATCAGCGATTACCGTATCTGTAGGCAAATATAGATTTACTCCTTTTGCTTTTGCCTTTAATTCGAGCTCCTTAGTCAACTCCAGTTTGTCATCTTCGCAAAGTGAATTTCCTATTTTTCCTCCTTTAGCTTTGTTGAAAGTATAAGACATCCCACCCCCAATGATGAGGTTATCTACTTTGTCGAGCAACTTTTCTATGATCAGTATTTTGTCAGAAACTTTGGCTCCGCCCATAATGGCTGTAAATGGTCTTTTGGGATCATTAAGGACCTTTTCTGCATTGTCCAGCTCGGCCTGCATCACATATCCACAAACTTTGTCAGCGAAAAATTTTGCTACTATAGTTGTAGAAGCATGTGCGCGGTGAGCGGTGCCAAACGCATCATTCACATATACATCACCCAGTTTGGAAAGCTTCTCAGCAAAAGCTTCGTCACCTTTAGTTTCTTCCTTGTAGAATCTAAGATTGTTTAGTAGCAACACCTCGCCAGCCTGAAGCGACCCGGCTAATTCTACGGCGTCTTGTCCTATGCAATCCTCAGCGAATTTTACCGTGGTACCCAATCTTTCCGAAAGTGTATTCACCAGATATTTTAGCGAGAATTTTTCTTCGGGGCCGTCTTTGGGTCTTCCCAAATGGCTCATCAGAATAGCAGAGCCGCCATCTGTCAATATTTTTTTAATCGTAGGCGTAGCCGCCTTAATTCTGGTGTCATCGGTAATTTCAAATTCGGCATTCAAGGGCACGTTGAAATCCACTCGGACTAAGGCTTTCTTGCCTTCGAAATTGAATTGATCTAGTGTGTTCATTGTTATCTTATTTAATATCTAATAAATTTTAAGCTATCATGGCAGTCGTCCTGCTTTTGGGTCAAGCGTTCATTTATTATGAATTGTAAATTTCTATTTTCAAGGAGTTAAATTCAAATTTAAGGTAGCCAGAATTTCTGCTTCTGAAATGGCACCAGCTCTCAATATTTTTGGCTTCTTATTCTCAAACGCCACGATAGTAGATTCCAGCCCGTGCTGGCTCTGTCCTCCGTCCAGGATGTACTCGATCTGGTCACCGAGTTGCTCCTCTACTTCGCCAGCAGTAGTAGGGCTCGGCATCCCGTTGATGTTAGCGCTCGTCACGGCCAATGGAAAATCGAGCTGGCTCAGCAGTTCTAAAGCCATCTCATGATTGGGCACTCTCAGTCCCATGGTATTGCCATTTGATAGCATTACTGGTGATACCTCATCCGTTGCTTCGAATATAAGAGTAAGGGCTCCCGGCCAATATTTTTCTGCCAATATTCGAGCATAGTTTGGGATGTTTTTTACATATCCGATCGCTTTATCCAGATGATCTACCTGTGCGATCAGTGGTTTGTCCTGAGGTCTTCGTTTTACGCGAAATATCTCCTCTAAACTTTCTGTTTTTAACGCATGCCCGGCCAAACCATAGACGGTATCGGTAGGTATGCCCACCAGTTTTCCTGCGCTGAGGAGCTCAGCTGCATGAGATATGTCTGTTCCTATTTTCGCCATAGAGAATAAAAGAAATGCGAAGGTACAGAATACATTTAAAACATGAATTTTAATCACTAAGATTCCTATTTTTGGCGTATGCCATTACTTCCTTTTTTTAGAGAGAATACAGTAGAGGCCGGATGTGACGAAGCCGGTAGAGGATGTCTCGCCGGGCCAGTGGTGGCGGCCGCTGTGATTTTGCCTGCAGATTATTCTCACGACATTCTCAATGACTCCAAGAAGCTCAGTCTAAAACAACGCAACTTGCTGAAAGTGGACATTCGCAGAGATGCCATTGCCTGGGCCGTCGGTGTAGTCTCACATCTTGAAATTGACGAAATCAATATCCTAAACGCTTCGTTTTTGGCCATGCATCGAGCAGTTGATCAACTCACAGTACGACCCGAATTGTTGCTGATCGATGGCAATCGCTTTAAGGTCTATGAAAATCTGCCTCATGAGACAGTGGTAAAAGGAGATGGTAAATACCTCTCGATTGCTGCAGCTTCGGTGTTAGCCAAGACACACCGGGACGAGCTGATGAACGAGCTGCACCAAGAGCACCCCGAGTATGGCTGGCACACAAATGCGGGCTATCCAACCATGGCACATCGGCAAGCCATACGCGATTATGGAATCACACCACATCATCGGAAGAGCTTCAGACTCCTACCTGAGCAGCTTGAATTATTCTAAATAAGCCTGATTCGTAATCCGGAACACATGTCACGACATTTAATTTTGACATATGTTAGGTGAATTAAATCAGATTCTATTATTTTTAGCAAACCGTCCTACCAACTATACTTAATAAAATTCGTCCGCCTGTCTTTAATTTAACTATAAAGCTTGATGAGTTTAATAAAGTTAGCAGTTGTATTTCTAGTCATACGTGCCGCTATTTTCTCTTCTTCATTTGCACAAGTGAACGAGAAGGGTCTGCCATTTATAGATTACTACGCACCGTCCGACTACAGGGCTGGAAGCTTCAATTTCAATGTTATTCGAGATTCTTTAGGCATCTATTATTTTTCAAATGATGATGGTGTATTGGTTTACAATGGCCTGGATTGGAATCTGATCAGAATTGCCGATGAAAAAACCGCGTTCTGGTTGCAGCAGGATTCTAAGGGAACCATCTATGTCGGAGCCACAGGTGAATTTGGTTACCTCAAAAGTTCTGAGAGTGGTCGTATGTCCTACGTGTCACTCATGGACAAGCTGGATACTGAGTATCACGAGTTTGGTGTGGTTTGGGAAGTAGCGTGTACCAGCCGGGAAACTATATTTAGATCAAAAAAATACATTTTTAGACTTGTGGATGACGAGATCACTGTTTTTCATCCTACAAGTAAGGAATTTGATGTTGCATTTACCGTGCGAGACACTGTATATAGCCGAGACGTAGAACATGGTCTGGTTTATTTCTCAGAAGAGGGGATGCATAGAGTGCCTGGAGGAGAAATTTTTGCTGACATGAAGGTGAATATTTTCTTGCCCTATGGTGATAAGCTATTGGTGGGTAGCCGCTATGATGGTCTCTATCTAGTAGCTGATGGTAAAGTAGAAGTATTTCAAACAGAGGCGGATGATTTTTTGAAAAAATACAAAATCTATCATGGATGTGTCACCTATGATGGTAATTATGCTTTTGCTGCCTACACCAAAGGGGTAGTAGTATTGGATCCATCTGGCAAACAGTTGCAAATGCTTGATGAGACGTCTGGTTTGATTGACTATCAGTATTTGTTTGTCGGAATGTATGACGCCAACAATTTGTGGATTGCGAATGGTGTAGGTACCAGTAAAGTCAAAGTGCTGTCACCGCTGTCATATTTTGACCGCAGGAGAGGACTGATAGATGTGGGGTCAGACATTATACGATACAAAGGAAGTATCTATGCCAGCACATTACGCGCCTTATATAAGCTCGATCAATCCCCAAACGCAGCTCGTTTTTCGAGATTTAATCAGCAGGATTTCAATGAGGTATACTCGCTTGACCTGCTTGAGGATAAGATGCTGATTGCCACTCAGAAAGGACTGATAACTTATGATAATTCCAATTTTGAAGTCATATCTCCGCTTCCAGTTCACTATGCCAAAGTAGCCAGGGATCAAACTAAAATATTTTGTGGGACGGGAGAGATTGGACTGGGAGTTTATCTAAGGAGTGAAAATGGCTGGAATTTGATTAAGCTCAGCGGGATGAATGAGCCCATAAATAAGGTGGTGGAGATTAATGATAAAATAGTCTTTATGACCAAGTACGGAACGCTCGGTGTGGTGAGTATCAAATCCAATAATAACATGCCTTACCTTAAGTTGGAGGAGCAATATTCGATCGGGAGTTCAGATATTGTTCTTGCCGGAGACAGGGTCTTGGTGGTATCACGTACCTCCTCATTTTTTCTGGATGATGAAAATCAAATCGTAGACCAGCAGCCATTGAGATTGTCAAATACGCCAGCTAAAATCAAACAGCTGGTAGGTATTGGCGACGGCAAATACTGGTTGAGCTATCAGGACAACATGAGAATTAATTACAATGAACATGTCACGTTAGGTGAAAATGGTATTTCCGCGACAGGTCTTGCCTTTGGATCACATTTTCATGTCAGCTCATCCTTTGCTGATACAGATGATGTGATTTGGTTTATTGGTGATGGAGGAGTAGTTAGATATGATCAGAAGATACCTATACAAAATCCCAATGAGAGCTTCAAATGCCATATTGACAAAATGATCTGGGGTAAAGATTCTTTGATTTTTGAAAATGGATTCAACGTGAGTTCAGTCAAATTACCTTATGACAAGACAGATATTCGATTCACCTTTTTTACTAACGAAAATAATGCTGCTGGTGAAACCTCCTTTCAGTACCGACTGGTCGGTAGAGAGGGTGAATGGTCCGACTGGTCCCGAGAGTTTAAGAAAGATTATACAGATTTGAGCGCAGGGGAGTATATCTTTCATGTAAGGGCAAAAAATGCCATTAATCAAATCAGCGAAGTAGACGCCTATCATTTCTTTGTACAAAAACCTTGGTATCTCACCAACTGGAGCATATTTGGATATATAGTATTTCTTGTAGCCCTAGTCTACGGGATTTTCAAAATAAGAATGACAAGTCTGGAGCAGGCCAAAAACAAACTCGAGAAACTGATTTCCAAACGCACAGCTGAGGTAGAAGCTCAAAAACGAGACATTGAAGTCCAGCGATTGGTATTGCAAAATGCTAATGACACAAAAAATCAGCTCTTTTCCATTATCGGTCATGATCTACGTAGTCCGCTCAATTCGCTTCAGGGACTTACAGATTTGATCCATCATTATCAAGTGGAGCAGCAGCCCGAAATGGTGGACGAAATGGTTAATCATATGGCCGATTCGGTAAAAAGACTGAGGCACTTGCTCGACAATTTACTGACCTGGGCTATGAACCAGTCAGGAAATTTCAAAATCAACCCTGAACTAATCAAAATTGATTATTTTCTTCAGGAAATTGTCTCAGTGCTGAAAGAATCAGCCAAGTCGAAGAAGATAAACATTGAACTACGGGGTTCTTCAGGATGCTTGATTCATGCGGATAGAAACTCACTGTCCACTGTCATCAGAAACTTGATTAATAACGCAATAAAGTTTTCGCAAGAAGGTTCGGCCATCTATGTGGAATATTCCTGTGATCATCAAAAGACAACCATTAAAATCATAGATCATGGGGTAGGTATCTCCTCCGATAAACTAGAGGAAATCTTCGAGCTTACTCATTCTACCTATGGTACTAACAACGAAAAAGGTACAGGCCTTGGCCTGGTGCTCGTCAATGAGTTTGTTGCTCTCAACGATGGGTCTATTCATGTCAGTAGCGAGCTAGGGTCGGGCACGACATTTACACTTGAATTTCCGAATAAATAGGTAGTCTTTTTGTGCTGCAATCAGCACCAGGAATATTCTTCTGACATTTGATTTGCAATTAGGAAACTAATAAGATTAATTAGCGTATTAAACTCCTAATTGTAGAATAAATAGACTTACAACCATTAATGAATGATTTGAATGAATCCTGATTCTAAAATGAAGCTATCTCTAACAAAATTGTCTGACTTATGAAAGGAACTTACCTCGGTGAATTTGAAGAGTTGGTACTACTTGTCATCGGTGTACTCAATGATAACGCTTACAGCATTTCTATAAAAGATGAACTTAAGGAGCGTACGGGAAGAAATCCAAGTATAGGAGCCCTACATTCTGCCCTCAATAGATTGACAGAGAAAGGGTTTATTAGTTCAGAAGAAGGCGGAGCGACCAAGGAAAGAGGCGGACGTAGAAAACGGTTTTACTCCATTACCTCGGCTGGACGAGCTGCTGCTCGCGATGCACACGATCTCCGTACGGGATTGTACCAGGCGCTGCCTAGCTTATCATTTGATCGTTTGACAATTGCATGGATGAATCAATAAAACCACCCGAATGGACCATCCGCCTGCTGGATAGATGCTGTAAGGAGGAGCACGCAGAAATGCTCAAAGGTGACTTACACGAGCTCTATGTAGAGCGATGCAAAAGAAAGGGTGAGCGTCGGGCCAAATTATTGGTGCTGTTCGACGTCCTTGATTTGCTAAGACCATTTGTACTCAAAAAAAACTCAATTACTCATAATAATACTACAGCCATGTTCAAAAACTTCATCAAAATTGCCTACAGAAATTTCATGCGACAGCGTGTGTATAGTATAATTAATACAGCCGGATTGGCTATAGGCGTGGCCTGCTTTCTTTTGATCTTTCTCTATATTCATAATGAATTGAGCTTCGATCAATTTCATTCTAAATCTGACCGTACTTACAGAATAATAGAGCATTTCGAGAGCGACGGAGTTGGAGAGCATTCTGCCAGTCAGCCGTTTCCAGTGGGGCCTACTTTGGTCAACGACTATCCCGGGCAAATTGACCATATGACGAGGCTATTCAATTTCCAGTCTCCATTTTTATCCCTGGCTAATAGAAAGCTGGAGCGTGATTTTAATGAGTCCAACTTGTTTTTTGTAGACTCTACCTTCTTTGATGTCTTTGATTTTGAAATGATCGTAGGAGAAAAATCGACGGCCCTCGACGAGCCAAACTCTATATTGATCACCGAAACAATGGCAAGGAAATATTTTAGCGACGAAAACCCACTTGGGCAGATCTTACAGTTTCAAGGAGAGCAAAATTTTGTAGTCAAGGGGATCATGGCTGATGCACCACTGAACGCACACTTTCAGTTTGACTTTTTAGTTTCGTTTTCCACCTTGAGATCCAACTATCCAGGCCGAACGATGAGAGGCTGGTACTGGAATCCATGCTGGACATACCTTGTGCTCAATGAGAACGCTTCCGCTGCTACATTGACAGAGATGCTCCCCGATTTTGTGCAAAAGTATTTCCAGGAAAATATTAGAGATGATATCACCATGGAATTGCAGCCACTACAAGACATTCACCTTAAGTCGAAGCTCGATTATGAGATTCAGGCCAATAGCAACGAGAGCAACATTTATGTGTTTTCAGCAGTAGCTTTTTTCGTTCTGCTCATAGCCGTTATCAATTTCATCAATTTGTCCACCGCAAGAGCCACCAAACGAGCCAAGGAGGTCGGTATTAGAAAAGCCTTGGGAAGCCTGAAAAAACAACTCGTATATCAGTTCATATTTGAGTCGGTTTTACAAACCGTACTGGCGCTTATCGTTGCACTCGTTGCCATCGTGTTTATTCTTCCAAGTTTCAATGCATTGGCCGAAAAATCTATTAGTCTCACAGTATTCTGGTCTCCATTATATATTGGTTCTATTGCCTCGCTCACGTTGTTTGTAGGGCTTGTGGCTGGTTTTTATCCGGCTTTCGTATTGTCTTCATTCAAAACTACAGAAGTGATCAAGGGAGGGAAGCTCAACAATCATGGAATGAATTTCCGAAAGCTGCTAGTAGTACTTCAGTTTTCAATATCAATGGTTTTGATTGTGGGGACGATTATGGCGATCAAACAATTGAAGTTTCTCCAAAGTGATGATTTGGGTTTTAATAAGGAAGCTGTGCTGATGGTGCCGGTCATTCGTACACCGATTGCCCAGCATTATGAAAACATGAAAAGCGAGATGCTGGCTCAGCAGATGATTAAATCAGTGACGGCGATGGAGGAAGTGCTTGGCGCAAAGCATCAAGTGATGAACTACGAGTTTGAAGGCACCGAAAAATCCCGACCCTATCCAAGAATGTTTGTAAGACATGATTTTCTCAAAACTTTTGATATACCTCTCTTGGCTGGGCGAACTTATAGCGAGGATTTTGTGACTGACGATAGTTTGGCCCTTGTCGTAAATGAGACTATGATCAAGCAGCTGGGTTATGGGACTGCCGAAAATGCACTTGGCAAATCAGTCAATCTCATCGGCAATAGAGATGGTAAAATAATAGGAGTGGTGAAGGATTTTAATTTTACATCCAAACATCATCCGATGTCTCCGATTGCTATTGATTTGTGGGCACAGCCGTTCACTTTCAACCTATTTATGAAATACATGGCAGTCAGAGTAGATTCAGAGCATTTGCAAGAGTCGATTGCGATTGTAGAGTCTACCTGGAGAAAATTCATTCCCAGCCGACCATTCGAATATTTCTTTCTGGAAGACAGATTGAACGATTCGTATAAGGCAGAAACCAAATTGAGTTCTATTACGACTATCTTTTCTGGCCTGGCCATATTGGTGGCATGTCTGGGTCTATTTGGATTGGCGACTTTCACAATGGAGCAACGCACTAAAGAAATCGGAATCAGGAAAGTACTTGGGATTCAGACTGGAGAGATTGTAATGCTTTTGTCCAAGGATTTTATGCTGCTGGTAGGCGTTTCTTTTGTGATTGCGGTCCCTATTGCTTATTTGATGATTGACTGGTGGCTGGCTGGATTTGCCTATAGAGTCGAAATAGTTGCATGGCCGTATTTGGTGGCAGGCATAGCTACTTTTTTGGTTGCCATGATTACTGTCGGCGCCCATTCTCTTAAAGCTTCCACTATCAATCCGGTGAAGACCCTGAAATATGAATAATCAATGAACAAGGGAGAAGGATTCGAGATCAATATCTTTTTTTGAACAAATAAGGAATTGAATAATAATTCTACTTGCTGGGTGATTTGGAAATGTTTTTTATCAAAATCATTTCAATCATCAGAAGCCAGAAGAGGACTACAAATTCTAGAGAGATCATCACATACCATTCAAATGGATAAGTGAGGGTAGAGATATTATATCCAAAGCTCAAGTAGATCAGCGCTATACATCCAAAGATGACGGCAGCAAAAATCAGGGCGAAGGCCAACGATAAACTCGGAGTTTTTTTGGCCACAAATTTCATAAGCATATAGCTATGCCGAAAGGCTATAAGGCAGGCACCGAGATAAAAAATGGCAGATAGAGGATTTGTAATAATCGAAAAAAACTCAAGCGGAGGCTCAAATTTTGTGAGATATTTAAAATCAAATAAGTAACCTACAAACAGGATTGAAAATAAGCCAAATCCAATGTTCCAGTATCTTTCGTTTTTTTCTATGCTGATCACAGTCAGTATCTAAACTATTGATGTCCAAAAATGCTAATAACGATTGACTTATGAAAAAGATACTCTAAATAGCTTTCTTATTTGTAGGGATTTTTAGTTGCCATCATAAACCAATACAAAAGCCCTCCGAAGAGGGCTTTTCATTGATGCATAATCCACCGGGCAATGGATTATTTTCTAATAAACACACTAAAATCCTATCTTAAATTTTTTATCATCGCAAGGGTAGATTTGACCGTAGCGGTCAGTTTGACGTAGTCATATTCACCATCCGCATTTTTAGCAAAAAGTTTGGAGCCCATCCCAACACAATGAACGCCTGCATTAAACCAACCTTTTAGGTTCTCCTCAGTCGGTTCTACACCACCGGTAGGCATGATACTGCTCCATGGAAATGGTCCTTTTACTGCGGCCACAAACGATGGACCACCCACCTGTGTACCAGGGAAGATTTTGACTACCTCTGCACCCAACTCTTCGGCAAATGAAATTTCGGTGAGGGAACCACAACCTGGAGACCAGGCAATTTTCCTGCGATTGCACACCTTTGCCATATCTGCATTGAGTATAGGGGATACGATAAAGTTAGCACCGTTTTGAATATACAGAGAGGTTGTACCCGCGTCTATTACCGACCCAATACCAAGAATCATATCTGGCGTGTTCTCTGCGGCATACTTATTTAGGGCGTTGAATACTTCGTGAGCATAGTCACCCCTATTGGTAAACTCAAATACACGGACACCACCATCGTAGCAAGCCTTTAGTACTTTTTTACAGACTTCAATATCGGGATGATAAAACACAGGTACCATTCCGGTATCCTTCATCTGTTGTGCTACTTCTATTCTTGTAAATCGTGCCATTTTTTAGTTCCAGTTTAATATTTTGTTGAATTCGAATTCTTGAGAGTTGTCAATAAGTTTACTGGATTTCGCTGAATCTGCTTCTTCCAGGAAGTGTAGATTTTTGAAACCTAACTTTGATATTTCTGCGTCGATGTCGACAAGCCGAGGCGGTATTACGCCATCGCTATTTTCAAACTCCGAAAGAAACATTGGTTTTATATCTCCTCTCGAGTTGGTCGTTACAATACAGCCGGTAATATTGTCGTCAAATAACTTTTTCACGCCGATTCCAAGTAGCGTACAAAGCGTCAGATCATAGCCGATGGGCCGACAACATCTAAGTTCATAACCTAATTCTACAGGTCTGCTTTTGATTTCAATGCCTAGCGATTTCAGTTTTTCCTGAACGAGGACGTTGAATATGTTTGACTTACTCACATTGCCCAGCTCAGGATGGCCATGTGCATCATAAGTAAAAAGGATGCCAGAATCTTTCAATTCTTGCTCGTCTATCAAATGAAAAACACCTTCGCTTACCAGAGCTACGCCGTAGTTGATATTTTCTATCTTCCTTTTGATCATCGATGAGATAATCAGGTTGACCACTTTGTCCAAAGTGATATTTGTTTTATTGAACATCTCTGGAATAATGAGCATGGGAAAGTGGCAGGCTGAAGCGATCCCAAAAGCGAGGTGACCAGCCGACCTTCCCATGGCAGACATAATAAACCAATTTTGACTTGTGATGGCATCCTCATATATAGTATTGCCGATTTTCACGCCCTCATCTTTAGCAGAGTGAAATCCAAATGTCGGATTCCTGTCAGGTAGAGGTAGATCGTTGTCTATAGTCTTAGGTACATGAATATTCTTTACATCGGCAGGGCTCTTTTTTAGAAATTTGGCTAGCCGATTGGCCGTACTGGCCGTATCATCACCACCGATAGTTACCAGCAGTTTTACATTGTTATCAATGAAAAACTTAGCATTGAAATCTTCTTCTTTAGGTTTGAATCTGCTCATGACCAGGGTAGATCCACCTCTGCTGAATATTCTATCTGCGTATGCAAAGTCAAAATCAATCAGGTCTGGCTTTTCTGACAGGATTCCTTTGTAGCCTCCGTGTACGCCAAGTACTCGATAGCCACTTTTTAAAAAGGTTTTGGCAACAGTGCTGACCACAGTATTGATTCCGGGTGCCGGGCCGCCGCCGCATATGATAGCTATTGATTGATTTGACATAATTTCTTTTTTAATAAGGGGAGGGACAGTCATGGTTTATTTTAGAGTTCTAGGAAAAAACTATTGTTCTAACTGAACCCTCCCCGATGCACTATCTTGCTACTCTACCTGATGCGTCTCCACCCATCAGTTTTTCAACTTCTGCTACCGTTACCAGATTGGCATCTCCTTTAATAGTATGTTTTAGGCATGAGGCTGCTACTGCAAAGTCCAATGCATTTTGATCATCTTCAGGATATTTTAATAGACCGTAGATGAGACCACCCATGAATGAATCTCCGCCACCCACGCGATCCACAATGTCTGTGATTTGATACTGACGGGTTTCAAACATTTTGTTGCCGTCATACAGGACGCCTGCCCAAGTGTTGTGCGAGGCGGATATGCTCCCTCTGAGCGTAGTAATTACTTTTTTAGCCTTTGGAAATTTTTTCATCATTTGCTGACAAACGGATAAGAAAGCCTCGGCCTTCACGTCGTGCCCCTGAGTAGTAATGTCCAGGCCTTCAGGTTTAATACCGAAGTGCATTTCAGCGTCTTCTTCATTGCCCAAAATGACATCGCAATAAGAAGTCAATTCTGTCATGATAGCTTCTCTGTCGCCACCAAATTTCCATAGTTTAGCCCTGTAGTTCAAATCAGTGGAGATAGTGATACCCATTTCGCTAGCAGCTTTTACCGCCTCCAGGCAAGCATCTGCTGCACCTTGTGAGATGGCAGGAGTGATGCCCGTCCAATGAAACCATTCGGCCTCTTTGAATACTTTTTTCCAATCTATCATGCCAGCTTTGATCTCAGCCATTGCAGAGTGAGCCCGGTCATATACTACTTTGCTTCCTCTACTCACAGCACCTGTTTCTAAGAAATAAATCCCAAGACGATCCCCACCGAAGACTATATTTTCAGTGTTTACACCTCTTTTCCTCATTTCCATCAGAGCACATTCGCCGATATCATTTTTAGGGAGTCGTGTCACGAAATCCACTGGAACACCGTAATTGGCCAGTGATACAGCTACATTAGATTCGCCTCCGCCGTACACCACATCGAAGTTGTTAGCTTGAGAAAACCTTAAATATCCCTGAGGAGCTAATCTCAACATGATCTCTCCAAATGTCACCACTTTTTTCATAATCTTATAATGTTTTGCTTTTGCCGTGTACGTTAACGGAACTGTTTAAAAATAAATCCCTCAGAAGAAGGATTTGTATACCGTTTTCGTTAACGATGAATACAAATGTAGTATATTGCTGGTAATTACAAAATGATTGGTGCTTTTTTTTAATATTTGCTGTCAATGAAGAGAATTACTATAAAGGAAATCGCCCAGCAGGCTGGAGTATCCGTAGGAACTGTGGATCGGGTATTGCATAAAAGGGGAGAGGTAGCGGAAAAAACAAAACTGTTGGTTTTGAAAATTGCCAAGGAGGGTAATTATCAAACCAATGTATTTGCAAGAAACCTAAAGCTCAATAAGACCTATCATTTGGCGATCTTACTACCGGAGGACAACGAATATTGGAAGACTCAGCGAAAAGGAATAGAGGATGCTGCCAGTGAATATGAATCCTTGGGTGTCCAGTTACAATTCTATACTTTCGATCGAAGTAATCGTGATTCTTTTCTAGAGCAGTCGAACCTGGCCATTGAATCTAAGCCGGATGGGGTAATACTAGCGCCTATAATAACTGATGAGGCGGAACAGATCTGTGCGCAGTTGAAGCGAGGTGATATTCCATACGTATTTGTTGATTCTAATCTGAAGTCTGCAGAACCGTTGGCATTTATTGGTCAGGATACCTTTCAAAGCGGATATTTAGCTGCTAAGCTGCTAAATATTGGATTTGACAATGGACACCAAGCTGTAATTACGATATATACGGACTTTGACAGCTTGAACAAAACGATAGATGAGAGAATTTCCGGGTTTAAAAAATTCTATTTAGAACAAGGTTGGCCATTAAGTTTGATAAGCGAATTAAAGATTCCTAGTGGGTTTGAGATCAAGGAAGTGAAAGAGTGGACTATCAACAATGGCAGGTTACACCTGTTCATTCCGAATTCGAGAACACATCAAATTGTAAAACGCCTGGAAAGCACACAATACGAAGGATTGACCAGAATCATCGGATATGATAAAATCCAGTTGAATGTAGATGTTCTAAAAGATAATAAGGTCGATTTTATAATTAATCAAAATCCGTATAGACAAGGCTATTTGGGCGTCCAGGCCTTGTACAAACATCTGATAATCAAAGGAGAAGTTGCACCACTCCAATACATGCCTCTGGATATACTCACGAAAGAGAATGTTGAGTTTGCGAATTAAACTCTTAACTAAACGGCATTGAATCCAGGTTAAATTCAAAGAGACCATCTCAAAAGTATTTCGTCATTGCGAACGACGTGAAGCGAAGATTGAGTTTACTGCGCTCACTGCGATGACGGTTGTTTTGACTTTTGAAATGGCCTCTTCTAAATTGTTGCAATCAATGAGCAGCCACGCATGACCTAGCTCACTGATGATGTGTTCTAGTCATGCGAAACCCAGAAATCGTATACCAATACTTCTCCATAATTATTGGGATTGTCTGTATCACTTCCCTCTTGGTTTGGATTACTTTGTGTATAATTTCCGATTTTGAAATACGATTGATCATAGTTAAGGTTCATCACATACGAGTTGCTTCCATCTTTGACCAGATAACCGGATGCGCTTCCATTGGCATATGCGCTGGCTAGATTTCCGTCTTCGCTATAGTAACAATAGTGCTTACCATTCACCACTTCAAATATCACCTCATGCTGAGTGCCCAAAGTATAATTAGTCTTGATTGTGAGATTGCTTCTGAGTACGCCTCCATTAAAACTTAAGAATAGATGAGAACCTTCTAGTCTTAGCACCATGGCATCGTCAATGCCATCAGACTTGTTGCCATGGATCTGCGTGGCGACCAGATGATCTTTATTGATTGGGAGATGCGTAATCGCTTGCTTAGAATACACTACGTGTGTTCCTGAGGTCGTCCAATAGATGTCCGATGAGCCGTCAGCTTTTCTTTCTCTCAGTTCAGACCTGATGTAGTCGCTATTGGGAGTTGAGCCGTTGTTGCTTCTGATCGGTACTCTAAAGACGATGGCATCTTTATCATCATTTACATAAAAGTACTCATTCGATTCCTGATAGAGTGTTTTATCCTCGACTCCATCTGGGTAGGTGATTTTCCATTGATTGTAGTTAGCCATCAAGTCAGAAGGATATTGGGCTGTTCCACCGCTTCCACCAGATGGGGTAGCAGTAACAGACTTGCTACTCGACCCATTTCCTGAGGCGTCAAAGGCAACTACGCTAAAAGTATAAGGGGTGCCATTAGTTAATCCTGTAATTGTCTTGCTAGTAGACGATGAAATGGTACTCCCGCCGCTATAAGATATCAATACGTGGTCAAAATCCGAATCTGATGGATTGCTCCAGGACAGACTGACTTGACCATAGCCAGCAGTAGCACTAAGGTTCGATACGGCTCCAGGGGGAGTGTTATCTCCACCGCCACCAGTAGCCCCCCAGATTTCAGCTTCTGTTACACTGTTCCAGGTATTACTCGAGTTGCCAAATCCCGTAATTCTCACATATCGGGCATTTATGGCATCAAAAGAATAAGTTTCTAATGCGGTGGTATTCCCAGAGCTGCCAGAGGTAGAAGCATCATATATTGTGCTAAGACTGGATGTGCTTGCTCCTGCACGTATTTTGAAATATGAATTTCTTTGATCTCCCTTGTACCAGGCAATTTTCATGCTGTGGACACTCTTACTACTTCCCAGATCATATGTGATATACTGGCCGCTTCCATTGGCAGACCATCGGGTGCCCAAATTACCATCCAAAGTATTGGATGGTACATTGCCATCATTAGCACTAGCCGAGGAGGATGAAATTGCCAATTTTCCTGATGATCCTGATCCAGAACTACTTCCCTCAACCAGGCTAAAATCATCAAATCTGCCTGTACCTCCGTTGTACTTTCCATAAATGGTGATACTTGTACTACTTCCTGAATTGAAGGAAACACTGACCTGTGTCCATTCGCTATAGTCACCGCCATCATTGTGATCACTGCTCCCTGCTGTGACACCGATTGTGCCTTTTGCAAGTATATAGGCGGACAAGACATAATTAGTATTTTCAGATACGCCTACTGTCTGCTCAAATCTTCCCGCTGAGCCGGTGATTTTAGCGGATTTTGATCCCGAGTTTGCACTACTTGAAATCGCTGATGGGTCAGAGTCATTCCATCCGGACCAGCTGCTCTCAAATCCAGCATTCGATAAACTAACGATGTCACCAGCGGCCATTTTTTCATTTTGAATTCCTGAGGCTCCAGGCTCTAGATTTTCTTCTTGACAACTGGTAGAAAGAAGGAGAAAAAGACTCATAAAAAGGGTATACGCCCCATTTTTAGAAGAAATTGAATTGTTTTTCATTTTGTTTTAGTTAGATGAATAAGTATTTAGATTGGTCTATTTTAGTCGATGACTAACTGGTAAACCAATTAGTAATAAGTAGAAAATCGCCATTTTTAACAACTCGTTTTCAAAATATCAACTGGTTGATCAGTGTTTTTTTGTAACTCAAACAGGAATTTGAAATTTTTTATAAAAACAGCCAATATTGACCCTATTTTATCCTAAATGGCTTTTAATGAAATGCTTTGGCCGATTTATAGAGATCAATTAAAATGCTGATATCTGCGAAAAGACAGGTATTTATATGCTATTCCTTGTGTTTCAAAAAAAATAATATTAGATTGGTCGACCAATTAATAATTGTATTAAAACAAATCAATGGAATTGCTTAAGAACTTTAGTCAGATAGTTATCGAAACACCTGTTGATCAGATCATCAATCAGATCAAGCAACTCATTACATCAGGGCAGCTAAAACCGGGAGATAAGCTACCCTCAGAAAGAAAATTGTGTGATGTGCTTGGGGTTGGACGGACTCATTTGAGAGATGCTATCAAAAAACTGGAATTTTACGGAATACTAAAAACCTTGCCACAGAGCGGTACAGTTGTGGCAGGAATGGGAATTACTGCTTTAGAGGGGTTGATTTCGGATGTACTTAAGCTGGAAGGAAATGATTTCAGTTCTTTAGTGGAAACGCGTGTAATTCTCGAAACCAATAGTGCAGTGTTGGCTGCAGAGCGCAGAACAGGTAATGATATTAGAGAAATCGAAAAGGCCTTGTTTGCTCACAGAGCTAAAATTGAGCAAAAGGATCATGCCGTAGAAGAAGATTTGATGTTTCACCTCAAAATAGCTGAAGCCAGTAAGAATTCTGTACTGAAGTCGCTGATGTTGATTATTACGCCTGATATACTGTCCTATTTCAAGCAACACGATGTATGTGGTGATGGGAGATCCTTAAAGGCTGTGGAGCAGCACGAACAAATATTAGAACATATAAAAAACCAGGATGCTACGGAAGTAGGGAAGGTGATGCGAGAGCATTTAGGAGATATCCTGGACTATTCGAAAACGATACAAGTAGAACAATTATATAACTAAGAAAAAAAGAGGCTAATGAAGAACTGACGCAAAACCAAAAACAAAGATGGATTAACCAAGGGTTAACCCATCCGTCGCGGGATCGATCAAATCAATGTATAAAATATCAATTTGGCCATCGGTATTTCCATTGAAGCGATCAATTGCTGATACAAAGATAACCAATTACTGTTATTCTACAGGAAAGGATCGTCTTTTTTAACTACCCGCATCAGCATCTAACTATTATACTAAGTGTGAACAAAATCATTTAAAATGAAAAACATTTTACTATTATCTAAACGCTACCAGAAGCACAATTTTGCTTTGTTGCTGATGGTGTTGCATGTGATGATAATAACTCCGGTATTTGCTCAGGACATCAAAGTGTCAGGAGCAGTCAGCTCAGAAGACAACGAGCCATTACCCGGGGTAACGATCATAATACAAGGAACCACGCAAGGAACGGTTACAGATATTAATGGAAACTATGCATTGGAAGTAGCTTCTGATGCAGTTTTGGACTTTTCTTTTATTGGGTATTTAAAACAAAGTGTAAATGTAAGTGGAAGATCTTCCATTGATATAGCTCTGGCACCGGATATAGAGCAACTAGAGGAAGTAGTTGTAATTGGATATGGTACGCAGAAGAAGTCTCATCTCACGGGAGCAATTTCCAAAGTAGAGAATACTAATATAGACCAAATACCGATGTCCAGAGCCGATCAGGCTTTAGTAGGTCGAGTAGCCGGTATGAATGTACAATCTACTGGTCCTGATGGAGTTGGTAGTGCGCCTACCATCCAAATCCGTGGAGTTGGATCCATTACTGGCGGTTCAGGACCACTTTTGGTAATCGATGGAGTGGCAGTGGATTCAGATTTTTGGACCAATATTGACATGAATGATGTGGCTTCAATAGAAGTATTGAAAGATGCCGCTTCCGCTGCAATTTTTGGGTCGAGGGGAGCCAACGGTGTAGTAATGATTACTACGAAAACAGGAGAATCCGGTAAAACCAAATTTGCCTATAACGGATTTTACGGGTGGCAAGACGTGCAGAAGAATCCTGATTACAACACTTCAGTTGCTGACGGTATTGCTGCGGAAATGGCAGCTAACGATGGATTGACCGCAAGGTCAAGATACAAGCAGCTGATCGGCGTGGATAATAACTGGCAGGATATCATTTTTGATGGTGGCAATACACAAAGCCATACAATCAGTGCTCGCGGAGGAAATGAGTCAACTACTTTTAGTACAGCAATGACTTATGCGCACGATGAGGGTGTGTTACTCACAGATGATTTCAAAAAATATAACTTGAAAGCAAAAGTTGATACCAAAGTAAATGATGATTTGTCCTTTGGTGTAAGCTTAAATCCATCTTTTACCGAAAGAAGAAGGTTTGATGGATCTACTCATGATATTTTGAGACAAACACCTTGGTTGCCTGTATATCACGATGAAAATACAATTCAGTATGTAGATAGAACGGTATATCCTGATGTGCAAGTAGGTGACTATGCTTTGCAACGACACTTCGATAACTATGATTTGGATGGTGATGGCACCCTGATCGATATAAGTAATACCTCCAATACTAATCCAGCTGCGAAAGTTTTAGAAAGAGATAGAAGAGATTTTCAATTCAAGATGTTTGGTAAGTTTTATGCTAAATACAAATTGACTGATAATTTCTCTGTTCAAGCCGCATTGTCAGGAGATATTCAGAATACAGAAAGACAGAGATGGCAAGGAGTAGAGTCCAATAGAAATGGCGCTTCAGCTGCTTCATTGGATGTAAATAATGAGAATAAAGTGCATGTGGTAACTCAAGGGTTTTTGAATTACAAGCAAGCTTTTGGTAATCATGATATTTCTGCTACAGCTGGTGTTATCGCAGAACGATATGAAGAAAAATATTCTAACGTGTCTGGTACGGGATATGAATTCGATTTTGTACCTACTCTTGATGCAGCAGCAGAAGCTTCGGCATGGGGATCGTTCGAAAGAGAAAAAAGACTCTTGTCCTTTATCGCAAGAGTGAATTATTCATTCTCCGACAAGTACTTGGCTTCTGTCAGTTTTAGAAGAGACGGTAGTTCGGTCTTTGGGCCAAATAATAAGTATGGTAATTTTCCTGCTGTATCTGTAGGATGGAGAGTTTCTGAAGAATCATTTCTGGCAGGATCTAACATCATCAACAATTTGAAGTTTAGAGCAAGTTTTGGTATCACAGGTAACGATCAAATCTCTACAGGGAACCAGACTAGCGACAGATTGAACGACTGGTATTCACCTACTGCTCTACTTAGCTCAAGAACAGCAATAGTAGGAGGTAGTACAGTCACTGCCTTTAATCCTCAAAACATTGCGAATCCAGAATTAGGATGGGAAAGATCCATTGAATTTAACCCAGCAGTTGATTTTGGTTTTTTCGACAATATTATTTCTGGTTCTATTGACTACTATAAAAGAACGAGTGATGATTTGTTGTTGAACGTGGATGTCTCAGGAGTTACTGGCTTCAACAACGCATTGGTCAATATCGGAGAGGTAACCAACGAGGGTGTAGAGGTTGAGTTGAGAACCAACAACATTAGAGTTGATAAGTTCAGATGGACAACTACATTTTTAGGATCTAGAAACAAAAACACGCTGACAGATTTTGCCAATTCGGATGGACTAATTCAGAGTGTAGATGAGAAAAGAGCCGCCGAGTGGATAAGTTCAGTAGGCAATCCTATTTCTTCATTCTATGGTTATGTAGTTGATCGAGAGATTCCATTGGAATATCTGGTAGATGCTTATCACCCTATAGGTGGGCAAGCGCAGGATGTTTATGTGCGGGATTTGAACGGTGACGGTCAGATTGATGAAGATGACAAGACCATCTTGGGAAGCCCATATCCAGACTTTATTTGGAGTATCACCAATACATTTTCTCTAGGTGATTTTGATTTGTCTTTTATGTTTCAGGGAAGCCATGGCGCAGAAGTGAGAAATATGGGTGACCAATACCTGTACAATCATTTTAATAGCTCGCAAGGTTTTGACCCGCTGACTACTCCAGATCAGGAATTTATCCAACAGAAAATTTTCACCAATTCAATCGTACAAGATGCTTCGTACATCGCACTTAGAAACGTGAATTTGGGATACAACTTACCTTCTAGAATTATATCTAGAATTGGGATAACAAGTGCAAGGTTATATGTAAGTGGATCGAATTTGATGTATATCAAAGGAGATAACTATACAGGATTTAACCCTGAATCATTGACTACTACATCACCTACAACCTATGGGTACCAGAGAGCTGGAGCTCCTATAGCCAGATCTGTGGTGACAGGTGTAATCATTGAATTTTAATCAGGGTGAAGATCATTAACAAAAAAGAAAATATCATGAAAAATATAAGAATCATAGCGCTGTTCGTACTTGCAATGCATCTATATGGATGTCAAGACGATTTCTTATCACCAGCGCCTAATTCAGCTATTAGTGCAGATGAATTCTACAGAAATGATACAGAGTTGGAAGCTGGAGTCGTTAGTTTATATGACGGTATTCAAGGCATCAACTCCACAACGACAAGTGACTTACACGGAATTCAGATCGAATATCAACTTACAGAAATGAGAAGTGACAATACCCGAACCAAAAGTGGTGAAGGAGAAGCTTCTCAATTTGATAGTTTTACTGTTGAGTCTACCAATGGTGTTGTTGCGGATTATTATGCAAGCTTTTACAATGTAATTTTTAGAGCTAATACCATCTTAGAGAATTTGGAGAACGCCTCTAATGCCAAAGCAGCTCAGTTTGAAGGTGAAGCTAAATTTGTTAGAGGGTATGCATATTTCAATCTCGTAAGATTGTTTGGCGACATTCCATTGGCAACAGAGGTTATATCAGCAACGGATGAAGCCACAGCTTTTACAAGAGTGGCTACCAGTGAGGTATATGAGTTGATTGTAAGCGACTTGAATACAGCTGTTACCAATTTGGATAATACCTACAAAAACAGAGCTTCTAAAGCAGCAGCTCAGGGGATATTGGCTAAGGTGCATCTTACCATAGGTAATTACTCTGATGCGCAAGATTTGCTTGAGGAGATCATTGCATCTAACGAATTCAGTTTAGAAGCTAATTTTCAGGACATCTTCTATTCTGAAGGCAATGGTGAAACCATTTTTGCCATTGGATATGTAGCGGACAATTCAAACGACAGTCAGAACTTTTCGGCTGAGTGGTTGAATTCAGTCGGAAGATCAAGTGGCTTGAATTATGTAACCAGTGATGTAAGAACAGCTTTTACGACGTACGGAGGTGCGATGAGAACAAGTTATTCCTACCGACTAGATGCTGCTCAGACCACCCAATATCAAGTAGTTAAGTATTTGCCAAATGGTGATGAAGCACTGGGCATAGAACCGACTTCAGGTGACCCTACCTTGGCAGGCAACGACTGGATAGTATTGAGATATGCAGATGTATTATTGATGCATGTAGAAGCTATTTTGGCTGGACGAGATGGACCAATTAGCACGGCAGCCGCTATTAATTCATTCCAGGAGGTACGAGATCGTGCGGGACTTACGACGCCTGTGACAAGCATTTCGAAAGAAGATCTGGCAAACGAAAGAAGGGTAGAACTTGCTTTCGAAAATCACAGACTGTTTGATTTGATTCGTTTAGACTTGGCCGAAAGTGTACTTGGTGCATTTGCTACTGCTAACGGGCATTCATTTACAGCCAATGACCTGCTGCTACCCATTCCTCAAAGAGAAATCAACTTGAGCAAAGGAGCATTGAGTCAAAACGCTGGATACAACTAAAATTGAAATCAATGAAACTACATAATATAAAAACAAGCAAGTTCATCAAAGTGATGAGCCTGCTAACTGGATTTTCATTAACGTTAGGTGCATTGTTCATCACATCATGTGTGGATGAAACCCTACCAGGTGCAGGTTCAATACCAGATATTACTCCTCCAAATGCTGGATTTTCATATAGTTCGGACCCAACTGATCAGTTGATGTTGGTATTTACAAATCAATCGGAGAGTGCAACTGATTTTACATGGGATTTTGGAGATGGAGAGAGTTCTGATGAAAAGGACCCTTCACACACTTACCCTGATTTTGGCTCCTATACAGTTACTCTTGTCTCCACAGATAAGTTGGGTGTATCTGCTACCACGACTTCAGATGTTGAGGTGGTCGAAGGGCCTTATCAGCCATTTGTTTTAGAACTAGGTTTTGAAGATCTTTCTTTGCCAGACGGCACAGGTGATGGTCGCGATTCCTGGAGAAATTCAGATTTGGGTGGCGTAATTCAGATTACCGAAAGCCCGGTACGGAGTGGTGAGCAAGCTGCGAAATTAACAGGCTTGACTTCAGATCAGAGAATTGGTTATCAGCTCGTAACGGTAGAAGCAGAATCAAATTATGATGTTAATTTCTACTATACAATGGAAGATGATCAGATTGGATGGTTGACAGTTGCGATATTGTCCGGTCCGGTTTCATCACATGACGATGCACTCGAAGCTACGATTGGTTCTATTACTGTCAATAATCAGGATGATCCGGAAACGTATGAATCAGCGTCAGTATCATTCAACTCTGGTACGAGTACTGAGATTGCCATATATTTTTACAACGGTGGATCAGTTGAAACAAGATTGGACGACATATCAATAGATATTGCACCAGAAGGTGCAGTAGCTCCTTCAGTTTCATTCACTAGTGAGCAGAGTGATGCAAATTATCTCTCTTATACATTCACTAATAATTCTGTAAATGCTACCTCGTATGAATGGGATTTTGGTGATGGAAACACCTCGACAGAGGAGACGCCGACACATGTGTACGAAGAGGCTGATGTATATTCAGTGAAACTTGTAGCAACCAATGATGCTGGACTTTCAGCTGAATATACCGCTGATATAGATATTCAAGCTCCGGTCACAGCCGCTTTCACCTACGAGGAGGACGATGCTGACTACAAAACCTATTTATTTACGGATGCTTCCGAAGATGCGGTTTCGTTGTTATGGGAATTTGGAGATGGATTCCAGTTTACTGGAATGGATCCAACACATACCTATGCAGAGGATGGTATTTATACGGTTACGCTCACCGCTACCAGTCTGACAGGTTTTGAAGATGTTGAAACGGCTCAGGTGACTGTAGCCGAAGGATTCATTGTCCAGGTTCTAAACGGAACTTTTGACGAGTATACAACTGAAACTGGTGACAACGCAGACGCGTGGGATATGACACCTAACAGTACTGTGGTCGACAATAATGGGAATACCATTGATAGCCCATATGATCCGCTATGGGATAATGGAGATTTGGATAGTTGGCTTGATACCGAGTATGGCGACGACAGCGAACAAGCAGGATCTTCTAGTGATGGAAATAATGGAACCAGAGGTGCTAAATTGGATGAGAAAGGTCGTCGATTGTATCAGGTAGTTGAGGTTCAAGCGGGAGAGACCTATACATTCTCCATCGATGCCATGACCACCGCTGCAGGGATAACCTCTGAGGTATTTATACTAAACACCGAAATCGCAGATGAGACAGGAATCAATGCCTCTACATCTGACGCAGCTATTGATCATTACTTCGCAATACCGAATATTTTCGCAGGAAGTGGTGATGCCTATGCTACTAACACATTTGATTTCACACCATCTACAAACGAGATCGTGATTTATGTGAGGAACATAGACGTTGTAGATGATGTGGCGGAGGCCTTCTTTGATAACATAACTATTACCGATGCTGATTGAGAAATCAATCGATTTATATAATATCAACTACCCGGATTTATTCCGGGTAGTTATTTTAAACTTTTGATTAGTTGGTGTAAAAAATTGGCATAAACCAAGGCTACGCTACTGCTATAGCTGAATAAAATTTTAAGTTGAAAGAAAGAATGAATTACACAAATATACGGTTGAGGGTTAATCCAATAGTAATCTGCCTCATGCTATTACTTGGAATGATAAGCACCAAATGTGATTACAAAGCTAAAGCCGAGGATACTATCGGAAATGCAGCAGAGTTGAAGACCAAACTTGCTCTTGCTAATCCCGGCGATACCATAAAACTGGCTAACGGAGAATGGAAAAATGCAGAACTGGTCATTAAAGCACAAGGATCAAAAGAGGCTCCCATTGTAGTAATGGCGGAGACTTTTGGCGGAGTAAAACTGACAGGCAGTTCTAACCTGAAACTTGGGGGAGAGTATGTTGTAGTGAGTGGATTACATTTCACAGATGGATACACCCCAACAGCCGAAGTAATTTCTTTCAAAATTAAGAAGAATGATTTGGCTAATAATTGCAGAGTCACCCAAACCGTTATAAGCAATTATTCTAATCCGGAGAGACATGAAAGTGACTATTGGGTAGGCATGTATGGCAAAAACAATCGATTTGATCATAACGCACTCGTCGGCAAAGGCAACAAGGGAGTGACTATGGCTGTCAGATTAAACTCAGAAGAAAGTTTGGAGAATAGTCACCTGATCGACCACAATTATTTTGGCCCCCGAGAGAATTTAGGTGCCAACGGAGGCGAAACTTTGAGAATCGGTACCAGCCACTATTCACTTTCCTTTTCCAATACCCAAGTACTAAACAACTACTTCGATCGATGTGACGGAGAGCATGAAATCATCTCTAACAAATCCTGTGGAAACCTATTCAAAGGCAATGTATTTGAAGAATGTGTTGGAACATTGACCTTCAGACATGGCAATGAAAATACTGTCGAAAGCAATGCTTTCATCGGAAATGGCAAACCACACACCGGAGGAATCAGGGTCATCAATGAAAAACAAAAAGTATTGAACAATTATGGCTATGGCCTGACCGGACATAGATTCCGCGGAGCTTTGGTCGTAATGAATGGTGTGCCTAATTCACCTATCAACAGATACCACCCGGTCAAAGACTCAGAAATCAACAACAATACCTTCATAAACTGTGATTATGTGCAGCTATGTGCAGGTAGTGATGCAGAAAGAAGTGCGATTCCACAAACTACTTCCATCTCAAATAACATTTTCTGGAATGAATCCAAGAATGATGTATTCACAGCATACGATGATATTTCCGGGATTACATTTGACGGAAATATTCTAAGCTCCAATATCAAATCATTAGGAGATGGTTTTGAAGCCGTTGAATCCGAACTCGTGCAAAATGCAGGGATCTACAGCCTAAAGGATCAGTCCATTACAGCCGGAATAACTAAGGATTTTTCAGTGGTATCGAAAGACGCGGCAGGCCCATCTTGGTACGAAAAGCCTACAAATGGGAAGACCTTTGGGTATGGTAGAGCAATAGCCGTAGAGGCTGGAGCGGACCTTTTCAAAGTCATGGCGGATGCTCAAGCCGGTGATGTCTATACGCTGGCCGGCGGAGAGTACCTATTAGAAAAGAAAGTGCCTGTGTCAGTCCCTATTACAGTGCAATCAACAGAAGCAGCAATTATTAAGTTTGAAAAATCAAACCTGTTTGTCATTGAAAATGGTGGAGCGCTTCAATTGGACGGATTGACCATAGACGGGGCGGATTCTCCGGATTATGCCGGCAATGCAGTCATCTCCACGAGTAGATATTCTATGAATAGAAATTATAAACTATTCATCAATAATTGTGAATTCCGAGATCTGGATGTCAATCATTCATTCAATATCTTAAAAGTTTATAAAAACACCTTCGCTGATAGTATTATGATAGAAAACTCGATATTCAGTGACGTGAGCGGGACTATTCTCGAATTGAATCAGGAATCTGATGACATAGGAATCTATAATGCTGAGTTTGTAATTCTAGAAAATAATTCTTTCAAAAACATTGGCAAAGAGGTGGTAAATCTACATCGAGGCGGAAGCGACGAAAGCACGTTTGGCCCCTTGCTTTTCGTAGATCATTGCTCTTTTGAGCGGGTTGGATATGGACCTAAAAACAAAGGAGGAAAAGCATTTACACTACATGGCGTGCAAAAAACAATTATAAAAAATTCTGTTTTTGACGACATCAAAACATTCGACATCTATCACACAGTGGGAGAGCCAATTACCAAAATATCAGATTGTAGTATGGATCTATCCAAACTCGTGATCAGTGACAAGACAGCCAAGTTGTCAAATCTGAAACTGGCAAAAAATGCTAAAGGCAGTGATGGTAAAATAGTGGGATATAAACTATGAATAATAAACTTTACTATATCAGCATAAGTTTTGGTGTGGCAATGGCCTTGGCGCTTTTTTCATGTGTAGGAAAAGTAGCGTCCGCAGAGCAACAGCCTCTTTCTGATGTACACCCCAGCCTGGTTTTGACGCCGAATGGAGTAGAAGACATCAGAGCCCAGCTAGGTAAGGTGCCGTTGTTCGATCAAACATTAGATCTTGCCATTCAAGAAGTTGATACTGAAATTTCCAATGGCATAGAAGTGCCGGTACCAAAAGATCTGGCAGGAGGATATACGCACGAAAGGCACAAGTCCAACTTCTTTACAATGCAAAAAGCGGGTGTCCTATTTCAAATTACAGGAAAGGAAAAGTATGCGATTTATATTCGAGACATGCTGTTGGCATATGCCAAAATGTGGCCGACGATTGATAAACATCCAGCTCAGCGATCCTATGCACGTGGCAAGATCTTTTGGCAATGTCTGAATGACGCCAATTGGTTGGTCTATACCAGTCAGGGATATGATTGTATATATGATTGGTTGGATAAGGACACCAGAGAAAAGCTGAACAAGGAGTTATTTCGCCCCTATGCAGAGTACATTTCTATTGAGAACCCGCAGTTTTTTAATCGAATTCATAACCACAGCACTTGGGGCAATGCTGCCGTAGGTATGATCGGACTCGTCATGGGTGACCAGGAGCTAGTACAGTGGGCGCTCTACGGACTGGATATTAAAGTTCCAGGTGACGTGATCAAAGACAATGATGGAGGAGATATTCAGCTTGAAGGACAAAAGGAAGCAGGATTTCTCGCACAGATTGATCATTCATTTTCTCCTGATGGCTACTATACCGAGGGACCATATTATCAGCGATACGCCATCTATCCGTTCCTTATTTTTGCACAGTCATTGGCCAACATGAAACCAGAATTAGAAATTCTGAAATATAGAGACGAACTACTAATCAGGGCAATCACAGCCTTGATCAATCAAACCAATTCTGCAGGAGAATTTTTTCCAATCAGTGACTCACAAAAGGGGATGTCACTTGCCTCCAGAGAGCTGGTGAATGCAGTCAGTATGGCTTATCACTTTGGTGGAAATGATCCGGGATTGTTATCCATAGTGAAGGACCAGGGCCGAGTCCCGTTGAACGATTCCGGCCTTGCAGCCGCTAAAGGAATAGCCGACAATAAAACTGAGGAATTTGAATACATGAGCATGCAGCTTTCAGATGGAGCTGCGGGAGATGAGGGAGCTCTGGGAATAATACGGACTGATGATTTGACTTTGGTCATGAAATATGCCAAACACGGCATGGGGCATGGGCATTTCGATAGATTAAGCTTCTTGCTTTATGATGAAACCGGTGAAGTCATTCAGGATTACGGTTCTGCTCGCTGGGTAAACATCGAACATAAAGATGGAGGAGGATATCTCAAAGAAAACCACAGCTGGGCCAAAGAGACGGTGGCGCACAACACATTAGTGGTAGATAAAGATTCACATTTTGATGGGAATGTCAAGGAAGCAGATATGACCGCCGGCACACCATATTACTTCATGGCCGACGATACAGTGCAGATTGTAAGCGCCAAAGAACTGAAAGCCTATGATGGTATCCAAATGCAAAGAACAATGGCAGTGTTGACCATTGAAGAACTAGAAAAGCCACTCGTACTAGACCTGTTTTCGGTCCGGGCACCTGCAGGAACCAGGTATGATTTACCATTGTATTACCAAGGTGAATTCATGTCGTCAAATCAGAAATTTGAAACGAACAATGACCTAACCCCGATGGGTAGAGAATCAGGCTATCAACACCTGTGGGCAGAAGCGCAAACAGACCTTCAGGGTGATGTGTACCGAATGACCTGGTTCAATAAGAAGAGGTTTTATACTGTTTCCTCTATTGTCAAAAAAGGTGATGAAATGATTTTGACTCGAATTGGGGCCAATGATCCCAATTTCAACCTTCGTCGTGATCCCGGACTGATACATCGTAGAACTGGTGGCAATACCCTTTTTGCAAGTATTTACGAAATACATGGAAGCTATGACTACGCCTCAGAACGCCCGTTGAACTCATTCACATCCATTAAGGATATAAAAGTTTTGCATCAATCTGCAGCATATGTTGTAGTACAGTTTGAGGTAAAAACAGGTGAGAAGTATCAGTTTGCATTTTCCCTATCGGATGATAGCAAGGCAGCTGACCATGCTGTTGAAACGACCACGGGAAAGCTGCAATGGAAGGGGATTTATGACTTGAATAAAAATATTAACTAGGCAATGGAAAGAAAAAGTGAAAAGTACATTTTGACTGAGCAAATGGAGTGGGAAGAACTCGGAGGAGGTGTTTCTCGAAAAATGCTTGGCTATGACAACCAGATCATGATGGTGCTTGTGAAATTTGAAAAAGGAGGCTTAGGAGCTCCTCATAGTCATTTTCATACACAGGCCACCTATTGTACAGAAGGAAAATTTGAGTTTGAAATCGACGGTGTAAAGCAAGTAATAACTGCAGGAGATGGGGTCTATATAGAGCCTAACCTCTTGCACAGCGCTGTATGCCTGGAAGAAGGAGTGTTGATAGACACGTTTAGTCCGGTGAGAGAAGATTTTCTGAGTGGTGGAGGCGTATCGTATTTTGGAGATAAAGACTAAATGCAAAGATGATGAAAATAAAAGGACTTAGATGGTGGATAGTAGGGCTGGTTTGCCTGGCTACAGTGATCAATTATATTGATCGATCCGCGCTGGCGATTATGTGGCCGGATATTTCAAAAGATTTAGGAATGACTAAGTCTGATTATGCAATCATTTTAAATGTATTTCTCGTCGCCTATGCGGTAGGTCAGTCTTTATCAGGCAAAATGTTTGATAAAATTGGAACAAGGCTCGGATTTGTCGTTTCGATTACCGTTTGGGGGTTGGCTACAGCCATTCATGCTTTTGCCAGAGGAGTATTGACCTTTAGTTTTTTCAGAGTCCTATTGGGTTTAGGCGAGGCAGGAAACTGGCCAGGAGCCGTCAAGAGCAATGCAGAATGGTTTCCAGTGAAAGAGAGAGCATTTGCTCAAGGGATATTCAACTCCGGGGCCGCATTGGGTTCTATTGTAGCCCCTCCGCTGATCGCTATTGTTTGGGTGATGATCGGTTGGAAAATGACATTTGTCCTACTTGGATTATTAGGTCTAATCTGGATCATACCCTGGTGGATGATGAATAAAAACGTTCCCGCAAAACATCCTTGGATTACTGATGAAGAGAAAGAACACATATTGTCCGGACTCAGTGAGACAAGCGCCGCAGACAACAAGCCAGGTCTGAGCATGACTGAGATCCTATCCAAACGTGAGTCGTGGGCAGTATTGGTATCAAGATTTTTTGTGGAGCCCATATGGTGGCTATTTGTTGGCTGGATGCCAATCTACCTGGCCGATGTGTACGGATTCAATGTAAAGGAAATCGGATTTTTTGCCTGGGTACCTTATGTAGGAGCCGCTTTGGGTAGTCTGTCTGGTGGATACTTTTCCGGACAACTGCTGATCAGAGGATCCTCAGTAGATCAAGCTAGAAAAAAGACAATACTGATAGGCTGTGTGATCATGTTCTTAGGTCTGGTCGCGACGATTCTTGCCGGAGACACGGCACTCAAATTTGTAGCCATTGTTGCATTTGTGCTATACGGCTTTCAGTTTGTGATCAGCAACATTCAGACTATTCCGAGTGATTTGTTTAGTGGCAAATCTGTAGGCTCACTAGCTGGACTGGGGGGGACTGTTGGGATCTTTTCTGTGATCATTATGAACTTTCTGGTGCCGGTTATTACCGAAAGGTATTCCTATACACCGATCTTCATAATGATTGCACTATTTGTACCTATGTGCATATTATCTATCTACTTTTTTGCCAAGGAAATTAAACCTGTGGATGAGTAGATTAAAAATATTAAAGAGAACAGTGGCCTTGGAAGAAGGCTGCTAAATGTATTGGTGGAATTATTCGTTTGTTCTGAATGCTGATTGAGGCTTAGGCCAATAAGTTTCAAAATGTTTACAGAAGAAATGATTATTCTTTTTGGTTTTCAACCAATGGTTGGAAGCATATGTGTTTGAGTTTCACTACTTGATTTGGTGATACCGAATCAAAAAGCCAAAGGATCTATTTAGATGCCGATCCTTTAGGCTGGTGAAACTTAAGAAAGATAGGCGTCCTACTTGTGTGTGACAATGATCCATTTTCCTGGAAGGGGAAAAGGGACTTAGGTCAATAAATTATTATAACTGGAATTTAAAATTAATATCATGATGAAAGATAAAGTAGCTGTTGTAACTGGTGGTGCTAGAGATATTGGGAAAGCTGTGTCTAAAAAATTAGCTTCAGAAGGAGCTAAGGTTGTCATCAATTACTTCGATAACAAAGATCAGGCAGTAGAAACACTGACCGAGATCAAAGCTGAAGGAGGAGAAGCAATTCTTGTTCAGGGTGATATGACCAAGCAGGCAGATATCGATAAGCTGGTGCACGAGGCTAGAGAGGCTTACGGAGACGAAATTCACTGTTTGGTGAATATAGCAGGAGGCCTGGTAGGCCGAAAGACAATCGAAGAAATGGACGAAGACTTCTTCAATTTTGTGCTAAGATTAAATCTTACAAGTACATTTTTAGTCACTAAAGCCATCGTACCTTATATGCCGAATGGATCTTCTATTGTCAACTTTGCCTCTCAAGCAGGAAGAGACGGTGGTGGACCTGGAGCTGTAGCCTATTCGACTGCAAAAGGAGCTGTAATGACATTTACCAGAGGCCTGGCTAAAGAACTAGGGCCTAAAAATATTCGAGTAAATGCTTTGTGTCCCGGAATGATTTCTACCACTTTTCACGACACCTTCACCAAAGATGAAGTTCGTAAAAATGTAGCAGCAGGGACACCTTTAAGAAGAGAGGGAGAAGCCGGTGAAGTAGCTAATCTGGTGGCCTGTTTGGCCTCCGCAGAGACCTCATTTGTGACAGGTACCAATATTGATATCAATGGGGGTCTATTTTTCTCATAAGTCAATGCGCAACAAACCAATAGGAAATCACTCAGGGCATATTGCCCTGAGCGTTACTTGTATGTTGATTTGGCTTCTTGCATGCCAGATCGTAGTAGCGCAGTCAAACAATGATTACCTGCTGCCTAACATTGATCTTTCGCATTGGAAGGTGACCCTACCGATTGGTCAGGGCAAACCAGTGGAAGTAGAACCACCGGAAATCTTGGATTACGCTTCAATTCAGGAATTAAAGCCTTTCATGTACAATGATTCTACCGATGCAAGTTTGGTATTTTACACCTACCCTGGTGCCGTGACCGGAAACACGAAGTACTCCCGGACCGAACTGCGTGAGCAAATGACTCCCGGGAGCAATAAGGTGAACTGGACCTTCGAACAAGGGGCAAGAATGAAAGGCACTTTAGCGGTTGCAGAAATTTCTAAAACTTCTAAAGGCAAATTTGATCGCACAATAGTGATGCAAATTCATGGTCGGTTGACCAATGAACAAAAGGAATCTATTGGTCAAAATGATAATAATGCGCCTCCTGTTTTGAAAATATACTGGCATAATGGATATATACGTGTCAAGACCAAAGAACTCAAAGATATCAACGGTATAGGTAAGGATCTTTTACCTAAAGAAGCCTGGGAAGATGATAAGGGATATAATTTTCCCGAATACGTTGGGAACAAACCATTCACGCTGGAGGTTATAGTAACCAAAGGGAGATTGGAAGTAATTCTTAATGAAAAAACGTCGAAGGTATATCAAGGCATTCACATGCGAAAGTGGGGAGTATTCGAGAATTATTTTAAGGCAGGTAATTATTTGCAAACCAAAAACCCTAATGGCTTTGCAAAGGTGAAATACTATGCCTTGGAAATTTCACACAGCGATATTACTATACCAGAAAAAAGAAAGAAAAAAAAGAGAAAAGCTAATGAGTAGACTTAATATAGTCTATGAAATTTTGAAGCCAGAGTGAAAGAAAAAAAGATTGAAGATGATAAGAATTGAGAGGATGAAGTACTTTATTTATGTAGCATTTTTTATGCTTATGACTATGGGTGTTGGATGTGGAGGAGATGACTTGGAGGATGATCCGATAAAAGAGGAGGAACAAGTCGATGAAGAGGAAGAAATGGAAGAAGAGGAGGAGGAAGAGGAAGAAGAGGAATCGGAATTAGTGGAAGGTGTGGATTATTTCTTGCCAAATATCGATTTGAGTAATTGGAAAGTGACCCTGCCAATAGGAAATCCTACAGAAGTGAAGCCTCCGGAGATTTTGGACTATGCGACAAACGAGACGCTGCTGCCCTTTATGTACAATGACTCTACTGACGGCAGTTTAGTGTTTTATACCTACCCAGGTGCCACCACCGCCAATACTAGCTATTCGCGTACAGAGCTACGGGAGCAAATGGTGCCAGGTAGCAACGATACCAACTGGACCTTTGCCGAAGGCGCTTACATGAAAGGTACATTGGCCTTAGAAGAAATCACCAAGGAATCTGACGGTGATTATCACCGAACGATCATTATGCAAATCCATGGCCGATTGACCAACGATCAGCGGGATCTGATCGGAGAAGATGACAATAATGCACCTCCTATTCTGAAGATTTATTGGAACGATGGATATGTACGTGTCCATCTCAAGTATCTAAAAGATTTGGATGCTACCGACACAGAAGCGTTGGAAACTGATGCCTGGGGTGATGTAGGTGGTGTCAACTTTGACGAAAAGGTAGACTTCGACAAATTCACACTTGAGGTGGAGGTCTCTGAGGGCAAAATGGAAATCACGCTTAATGACGATCAAACCATGGTCTACGATGACATTCACATAGAAAGATGGGGGATATTCGAAAACTACTTTAAAGCAGGCAACTATCTAACTACCCTTGATGAGGGTGCTTTTGCGAAGGTTAAATATTATGAATTAGAGGTTTCGCACTAGGCAATAATTACAAGTACTCTCCTTGTAATATCACCTGCCAGGCCTCATGGGTTTGGCCTGCGTCTAGATACTTCTGTGCATGCAAATGCAGTTCTTTTTCCAGCTCCACATCGTCATCAGCAAAACTCTGGAGGATAGCGCTTACTTCTGGCTCCTTAGCCATAATCGCTACTTCCTCTTTGGTAGGGAGCTGTTCGACATTCGCCAGTCGGCCGAGATTGTTGCCGGTCAAGACTTCGCTATTGCGAACATGCTTAGGTAGCTGATCAAATCCTATACCCATGGTTGTCAAAGGCTTAGGTATTTCAAACATGCTTTTGCTATCTGCTTTTGTGTACCAATTTCCACCCATTCTCGCCACTAGCTCCAACCGTGTCGGGTCGAGTTTATTATCATCCGTGAGCAGCTCTTCTTTGACATGGGCCATCACCACCTCACAAATAACCAGATTTCCGGCACCTCCCTGGTCGCCCATAGGTTTTACTTCCAGCACTTTGCACTCAAACGATACAGGTGATTCTTTCACCCGCGGCGGTCTGATTTTTTCTGAGGCCACTTCCGTAAAACCAGCTTTTACAAACTCATTCACACCGTCTCCATATTCTGTACTAGCAAGCGACATTTGCTCCACGATAGGATAATCCACAATGTTGATTACTACCTCAGGTACCTTCAACATGTTTTCCAGCGTATGCTTAGTGGAATTGTCACGTACCCTTCTCGCAGGTGAGAAAATGAGAATCGGAGGATTGGCGCTAAAGGCGTTGAAAAAACTAAACGGGCTTAAGTTCACATGGCCCTTTTCATCAATCGTACTGGCAAATGCAATGGGTCTGGGGGCAACTGCACCCAATAGGATAGAATGAAAATGAGCTGTAGATACGGATTTTGGATCAATGGAAGCCATTAGGGATTATAATTTAATAATTTAACGTGATCTTATTTGGCAGGAAGAACTTTTGCTCTGACCTCACCGAAGCCAATTCTAACTCCATTTTTTTTGCTAAACCCTTTCATCACCACGGTATCTCCATCCTGAATAAATTTCCGTTCTGTCCCATCAGGCATTTGAACCGGTTTGGTTCCTTGCCATGCGATTTCCAGCATGGATCCGTACTGATGCGGCTCGGGTCCACTGATTGTACCAGAAGCCATCATATCTCCAGCCTTTACGTTGCAGCCATTTACGGTATGGTGGGCAAGCTGCTGAACCATGTTCCAATACATGTATTTGAAATTTGATTCACTCACCGTTTTGCTCTCACCAGTGGCCGTCTCAATAGACACTTCAAGTTCGATATCATAATGATGCTCACCCTGATACTCCAGATAGGGAAGTACCTTCGGGTCCTGAACAGGCCCTGATGTTTTAAATGGCTCCAAGGCCTCTAAAGTCACAATCCATGGAGAGAGATGCGAAGCGAAATTCTTAGCTAAAAACGGCCCTAGAGGAACGTATTCCCATTTTTGTAAATCTCTGGCAGACCAATCGTTGAATACGCACAAGCCGAAAATATGATCAGAGGCGTTGGCCGTATTGATCGAGTCACCCAGTTCGGTGCCCTTACCGACGATAAAACCCATTTCCAGTTCGAAGTCTAGCAGTTTAGATGGCCCAAAAACGGGAGGTTCTTCGGCATTCGGTTTTTGTTGCCCTTTAGGTCGATGAAAATCTGTACCCGAGACCACAATAGACGAAGAACGTCCGTGATAGCCTACAGGAATATGTTTCCAATTGGGCATCAAGGCGTTGTCTGGATCTCTAAACATACACCCCACATTGAACGCATGCTGCTCGCTAGAATAGAAATCAGTATAGTCTCCGATTTGCACGGGCAGGCTCAATTCAATTGTTTTGACACCCTTCATGATTTTGTTGCGATGAACCGTATTCTCTCGCAACCCCATGTTAGAGCTATCTTCAAAAATATCCTGAATCCTTTCTCGTACCTTGTTGGTAATCGGTTTTCCCAAAGCAATAAAATCGTTAAGAAACTGCTGTTCGAAAATACCATCTGGCAGAGCAAGCCCCTTGAAGTATCCTTCCTTCTGTAGGATTGCAAGGTTGATGGCATAATCACCAATTCTAGAGGCCGCGTACCAGCCTTTGCCACTAGTTACTATTCCAAACGGTATGTTCTGAATAGGAAAGTCAGATTCAGCAGTTACCGCAATCCAGGATTTTTTCATCTACTTGTATTTTTTAATTTTTGGGTAATTTTTATTTAGAATCAAAGGTAATATTAGGATTGGCTTTTGCCTATAATTTGGCAGCCTATTCAAATCACTTTATTATTTCCGTAAGGGAGAAATTTTATCAGCGAAAAGCCGAATATAGATCTCTCCTTCATCGAAATGGCAAGCCAATCTCAAACCTTATAGCGTTCCTCTCACTTCCTGTTCTCTTTCAATCGCTTCAAAGAGTGCCTTGAAATTGCCTTTTCCAAACGACTGAGCTCCTTTTCTTTGAATAATTTCGAAAAACATCGTAGGTCTTGGCTCAACTGGCTTAGTGAATATTTGTAGCAAATAGCCTTCGTCATCCCTATCGATCAGGATGCCAAGCTCTTTTAAGGGCTCTAAGTCTTCGTCGATCTCACCCACGCGATCGAGTACCGTCTCGTAGTAGGTAGCAGGCACTCTGAGAAACTCTACACCTCTTTCGTGCATAGCAGTGACAGTCTCTATGATGTTGTCAGTGGCCACAGCGATATGCTGAACTCCGGCAGTACCATAGAAATCCAGGTATTCTTCTACTTGCGATTTTTTCTTGCCCTCTGCTGGCTCATTGATTGGGAATTTTATTCTCCCGTTTCCATTGCTCATCACCTTACTCATCAGAGCGGTATAGTCAGTCGAGATGTCCTTGTCATCAAAAGAGATCAGCTGGGTAAAACCCATGACCTTGGCATAAAAATCTACCCAGGTGTTCATTTCTCCCCATCCGACATTGCCCACCATGTGGTCGACGAATTTCAACCCGATTGGCTCAGGATTATATGTGGTTTCCCATTTTATAAATCCAGGCATAAATACACCAGTGTAGTTTTTTCTTTCTACAAACAGGTGAATGGTCTCACCATAAGTGTGAATGCCCGAGATTTTTACCTCGCCATGCTCGTCAGTTTTGGTTTCGGGCTCCATATAAGGCTTCGCTCCCCGTTTTACAGTCTCATTGAATGAGTACTCCGCGTCATCTACCCAGAGTGCCACCATTTTTACCCCATCACCTCGCTCATCGATATGCTTACCTACAGGTGTGCCTGGTTTCAGTGGAGAAGTGAGCACAAGTCTAATTTTATCCTGTACTAGTACATAAGATTCATAGTCCTTGTTGCCCGTTTCCAATCCGGAATAAGCCAAAGATTGGAATCCAAAGGCTGTTTTGTAGTAGTGCGCTGCCTGCTTGGCGTTGCTTACATATAATTCCAGATGGTCCGTACCATTCAAGGGGAGAAAGTCTTCTGCGTCAGCAAAAATTTTCTCAAGCCCAAAGTTTGTATTTTCAAGTCCTGTTGCCATAGTGTTGTTTTTTTAATCTAACCAGCTTTTGTGGTAGTCTTTAATTAATATTTTCATTGCTTCTTCTGTCACCTTCAGTGGTTTGAAGGTATCGACCATCACCGCAAGTTCTTGCGTCTCCTTTTGACCAATACTTCGCTCAGTAGCTCCCGGATGCGGGCCATGGGGTATACCCGCCGGGTGTAATGTAATGTTGCCCTGTTCGATATTGTTTCTACTCATAAAATCACCGTCCACATAGTACAATACCTCATCCGAATCAATATTGCTATGATTGTAAGGAGCAGGTATCGATTCAGGATGATAGTCGTATAGTCTGGGTACAAACGAGCAGACCACGAACGCATCTGTTTCGAAAGTCTGATGAATAGGAGGGGGCAAGTGTACCCGTCCCGTGATTGGTTCAAAATCATGAATCGAAAATGCATATGGGTAGTTGTACCCATCCCAACCCACCACATCGAAAGGATGACTCGCATAGATATATTCATGCATCATATCCTCCTTTTTGACCTTGATAGTAAAGTCGCCCAATTCATCGAACGTTTCCAGGGCGGATGGTCTTCTAAAATCTCTTTCGCAGAAGGGCGAGTGCTCTAGCAATTGTCCAAACCAATTTCTGTACTGCTTTGGCGTGTAGATAGGTCGCTTAGATTCTACTATAAACAGGCGATTGTCATCAGAATCAAAGTGCATTTGATAGATCATACCTCTGGGCACCAGAAGATAATCTCCATATCCGAAATCGATATTTCCCAACTGAGTCTTTAGCGTACCCGTCCCACGATGAATGAAAATAAGCTCATCACAGTCAGCATTTTTATAGAAATATCCAGTTTGACTCTGTTTCGGTGAAGCCAATACGATATGACAATCCGAATTTACCAGTATAGTTTTGCGGCTGTCCAGATAATCATTTTCGGCTGGCACCTTAAATCCCTCTAAAGCTATCGATAGCATATTTTTCTCTTCAGCAATCTTCGGCGCTACGCTATAAGACCTGGTGACCTCCTTGACCATAGTCGGACGGTGCAAGTGGTACATCAAAGACGACATCCCATCGAACCCAACAGTGCCAAATAGCTGTTCATAATGAATGCTGCCATCTTCCTTTTTGAAAATGGTGTGACGCTTATGCGGAATCTTTCCCAGTTGATGATATTGAGGCATGGCTAATTATTTATCGTTTCTTATTCATTCTTTCGGCGTAGCAAAACTGATGAGGTCTTTATGCTCTTTGCTTTGCCATCTGTACTTGCTACTCACAAAGACGGCAAGTTTTTCATCCGTCTCTTAAATTTACAAACTCTGATACTAGTTCACCAGCTGTCCCAGCGAATTCTCAAACGCTGTATTAGTGAGTAGTACCTTGTTTTGATTTCTATCATGGATATTTTTCAGTGCCTTACCTATTATCTCAGAAGTATCATTGAAAATACCATAATCACTCATGTCCGCTTCTCCCGACATCAAATAGGCGAATACACGCGCCATACCACAGTTGGCAATAAAATCAGGAATCACAGAAACATTTTTGTCTGCATATTCACTAATAGGCCCATAGAATATGGCTTCATCTGCAAATGGTACGTTGGCACCACAGGAGATCACCTCAAGCCCGGACTTGACCATGCGATCTAGTTGATCTTGGGTGATTAGTCTTGAAGCTGCGGCCGGAATAAATATTTCGGATTTTAGATCCCATACTTTGGCATTGATTTCATCAAACGGAATGACATCGGGGCTGTTCAGCTGGTTGCCATTTCTGTTTACAAATAGTTCGGTGATTTCTTCGAACGAAAAACCAGACTCATTGATCAGTCCGCCCGCACGATCGATTATGCCGACTACTTTTACGCCCATCTGAGCAAGGTAGAATGCGGCTGCTGCCCCCACGTTGCCCCAGCCCTGAATCACAGCTCTTTTTTCTGCAATATTTCCTCCCCATAAGGAGTAATAATGCCTGACCGCTTCGGATACACCATATCCTGTGATCATATCAGCTACAGTATATTTTTTGGTCAGATCAGGAGCATATTTTTCATTTTCAATGATTTGAATTACCCCTTGTCTGAGCTGACCTATACGATTTACTTTTTGTGCCTCAGTCGGGTGGAAGTGCCCGGTGAATACGCCTTCTTGCGGGTGCCAGATTCCATTGTCTTCTGTGATAGGAATGACTTCATGAATCTCATCCACGTTCAAATCACCTCCGGTACCGTAGTAATATTTGAGTAATGGCATCACTGCTGCATACCATCGCTGCAGTACACCTTCTTTACGCGGGTCCGCTGGATCGAAATTGATTCCAGATTTTGCTCCGCCAATCTGAGGACCTGAAATGCTAAATTTGATCTCCATTGTCTTAGCTAGAGATTCTACCTCACGTTTATTAAGACCCTTTCGCATTCGGGTGCCGCCGCCAGCTGCTCCGCCACGAAGTGAATTGATCACTACCCAACCTTCTGCTTCTGTCTCAGCGTCTTTCCATTCAAAGACTATCTCAGGTCTTTTTGATTCAAATTTGTCTAGCAATTCTTTCATCTATCTATCTGTCGTTTCTTTTTCTACCACATGGAGAATCGATCTTGTGGTTTGATTCACGAAGTTATGATAGCGCACTATCCTATATGATAATATTCTTTTATTTTATATAAAAATAGAATATTAATATTTATTTGAGTAGATGGGCAGGTATAAATCCTTTAATTGGGTTTACATCAAATCTGAATTAATATATTATTCTTTACAAGCTATAAATAACCTACTGTAGTTAAATATAGGCTATTCAACTACTCAAGTGAAATGTCTAGAACATTGCCGCATTCTATGTCACTTGTGCCAGTGACTGAGAGGGAGCCACCATCAAATTCACTACCAAACTCGACTCCTACAAATTCGGTACCGGCTCCCGATATGATTTGCATATCTCCGGAGATGACTTCCCATGTGAAAGTTTCATTTTCATTATTTGATTCATGCTCATAGACCAGTTGATCACCTGGGGATGCAGTATTTGGTCCATATATGTCACAAACATTTCCACTAAACGGCAGGGCTACGTCGCCAATCAGGTAACTAAATGTATCCCCAATCACGACTTGATCACCGAACTCAATTGTGATTGGGCCAGTGCCGGCTTTTCTAGGAACAGTCGCGGTTATTTGATTGTCTGAATATGTGATGCTAGTCGATTCGATGCCGTTGAATAAAACTTTCAACTCTCCGATTTCGGTAAATGGCCAGTCCGCTCCGGTAATTTCTACCAGAGTATATTTTTCTCCTTGTATTGGTTCAATTGAAGAGATAGTAGGTTCGATTGGATCGTCTTCGCTACATCCGATTGTGAATAGTTGAAGAGTAAGAAGCGTAAAAATGATAAGATAATTAGGCCTGGTAATCAATGATGCTGAATTCATAGTTAAAGATTTGGTTAAATGAATAATGAAAATCGAGAGCGATACAATTTCCATTCCAAACATAAAAACACGCCTATATCACTTGTATATGCGCTAAATGATAAAGTAGTATAATTCTATAAAATGTATGGTATTGTAGAATATAATTTTATGATATATCATTGTATTGATTTAAAATTATAAATAATCAAATATTTAAAGGATAATGGCTCACTTAGACGCGACGGACATCAAAATATTGAATGTTTTGCAAGAGGAGGGAAGAATAACCAACAAGGCCTTGTCCGAAAAGTTGGGTCTATCTACCACTCCAATCTTCGAAAGAATGAAACGGTTGGAGAAAGATGGAGTAATAGCCAAATATGTAGCCTTACTGAATCATAAGAAAATTGATCGTAAGCTGACCGTATTTGTTTCCATTTCGCTCAAGAACCATACACGTTCGTATTTGGAGAAATTCATAGAAGAAATGAATCAGCATAGAGAGGTACAGGAAGTCTATCATATAGCTGGTGATTTTGATTATATGCTGAAAATAGTTACCCGAGATATCGAGACTTTTCAAACTTTCATATTGGCCAACTTGTCTGTGAACTCCAATATAGCGCACGTAAAAAGTCAATTTGTATTGTCCAGAGATAAATTCACAACCGCCTATAAATTGGAATCATGAAAACTAAAAACGTAAACGGTTATCTACACGAAGAGTATCACCCGGATAGATACGAAGAGGCAGAGATGATCCAACGCAGTAAGGATCATTATCAGTGGATAGATAGAAGAAGAACGGTCCGTGAAATATCAGATCGACCAGTGCCAAAGGAAGTTATCGAAAATATAATAATGTCGGCCTCTACCGCGCCGTCAGGTGCGCACAAGCAACCTTGGACTTTTTGTGTCGTATCGAATGATGTTATTAAAGGCAAAATTCGCGCAGCAGCTGAGGAAGAGGAGCGAGAGAGTTATGCCAATAGAATGAGTGATAGATGGCTCGATGATTTGAAGCCAATCGGTACGGATGATGTAAAGCCATTTATCGAAAAAGCTCCATATTTGATTGTGGTATTCAAGCGTGTATTCGAAAGAGATGAAGAGGGTAAAAAGCACAATAATTACTATGTAAATGAGTCAGTTGGAATTGCAAGTGGATTTTTGATATCTGCAATTCATAATGCTGGATTAGTAACTCTTACTCACACACCAAGCCCGATGAATTTCCTTCAGAATATCCTTGATCGACCCGATAATGAAAGACCCTTTTTGCTGCTCCCCGTAGGCTATGCAGAAGAGGAAGTCTATGTACCCAGACTTACTAGAAAATCGCTGGATGAGGCTGCTGTTTTTTATTGATATATAATACCTAACATTTAAATAATTGGAATATTATTTTCGCAGTATTCATTTGTCAAATTATTTTTTTTTGAATTATTTATCTACTAATATTAACTAATTCGATTTAAATAAGTATATTGATGAACGTGTTATGCGTCACTATTCGGTAATGGCATAAGGTATTAGTTTATGCTGAACGAATCTGGTCTTCAGCGTTTACTTTCATTTTCAGCCACCTCTCCTAATTCAGCCGCCTCTCCTTATTTATTTTTCTGGTTAATTTTATTCTTTTTGCCTCAGCAGCAGAATTGAGAGATGCCATTTGATTTTCAATGGTTAAGATTTGCTAGAGCAACTTAAGTTTTTTTGTCCCTACTGTTAATAATTTAACTGCAGTTATTCGTACGAGTCCTGATGTAACTTTTATGGGTCGTTGCTACAAACAAACGGAAAGTTCAATATGGCTCAGCGAAAACTAAAAACGTTAGATTTTCTATGGATAAGAAAATCTCGACAAACACAATTAATCATATCAAATCGTCTATTTCAAGGACACCACACTACTTTTCTTTTTTTATTTCCAATATTTCTCATACTTAGTTCCTTGAGTTATTCGTACGCCCTGTCATCAAGCACGGCAAAGGTCTTCAAGATAAAAGAAGTACACATTTCGAGTGAATTACCAATAAAAAAGCCACTCATTGTGAATCAGAAAATACCACCAAACATAAAAGTGACTGGCACAGTGACTAACCAAAAGGGTGAGGCCCTGGCTTCAGCTAGTGTGGCCATTCAGGGTCAAAATATTGGAGTCATCACGGACCTGGATGGTAAGTATGTTATTGAAGTACCAGAAGAATCGGTTCTTTCCTTCAGCTATTTAGGTTACCACACGCAAGTTGAAACTGTAGGTGCCAGATCAGTTATTGATGTTCAACTGATTGAAAATATATCTCAGTTATTTGAAGTGATAGTTACTGGATATGGCACCAGAAGAAACGAAAAAGTAAGTTCGGCAATTGTCCAAACAAACAATCAGGAGTTGCAAATCGATCGGCGGCCAGTGATGGATATTCAGTCTGCCCTTGTCGGATCCATGCCTGGACTGATCATCAATCAAAATAGCGGTAAACTGGGCTCAGACGTAAATGTCATGGTTAGAGCGACAAGCGCTCTTTCAGAGCGCGGGGCTTTGATCTTAATCGACGGGTTTGAAGGTTCAATGGCTGATGTAGCTCCAGCTGCAATTGCCACAGTTACCTTGCTTAAGGATGCAGCAGCTACTTCCATTTATGGCGCACGAGGAGCTAATGGGGTAGTACTGATCACAACCAAAAGCCCAAAGCGTGATCAGCCACTTTCTGTTACCTATAGCCTTAACTATGCCTTACAGCGCCCGGCACAGACGGCACAAATTGTAGGTTCAGAGGAGTTTATGCAATCGATGAATCAGGCTACACTAAATGAAACTTTGAGGAATTCGCCTGAAACACTTCCCGAGTCTATTCAGCTTCCGTTTTCATCAGCAGACTTAGATAGAGCTTCCAATGGATTCTATCCAGAAAACCAGTGGGTGGATAAATTATACAACGAACGGGCAAGACAAATCATTCACAACATTGCAATTACCGGAGGAACGGAGAAGACCGCCTACTTCATCAACATTAATCAGATGAATCAAAACGGACTATTAAATGGAGCCGACAATCTGAAAAAATCTAATCTGCGCTTGAATATCGAAACTGATTTCACAGATTGGTTGACGTTCGGAGCTAATCTATTCGTAGTGGAAAGAAAATTAAATAATGTACCCACCATAGAGGATAGATCGATTAGAGGCAGGCCATTTTTCCCGGTGCAATTGCCCAACGGCAGCTATGTGCAAAAAGGAGCCGCTGATGGGATACCCAACCCGATAGCAATGACCAACTCAGGATCATACGATAGACAAACACAGGATGTGGCCAACCTTCAATTGTACACACAGATTAAACCTCTTCCTTGGCTGGTTTTGGAGGAGAGACTGTCGTACGTCAGAAAAAATACCAGTAGAGATATCTGGAACAATCCTTATGAGTATGTGATTCTGGATTTGGAGCTAAATCAGGTAGGAGAAACAATACCAATTTCCCCGGCAGATAGAAATCTTGAAATTCGATCAGGCAGATCCTACGCCATCAACACGCTGACGACTGCGCAGATCACTAAGCAGATTAATCAAAATCACAATATACAAGCCTTGGTGGGTATTCAAACCACTATCGAAGAGAAGCGCGAGCAACGTGCAGGGAGATCAAACTTTATTCTTGAAAATGTGCAGGACCTATCCTTAGGTAGGGAACCGCTTACTTTGGATGTCAGCGACTTGGATAATATTGAAGGTGCCGTGGACCCAAGTGGCAATACCTCCAGAATATGGGATAACCGAACGACACTTTCCTATTTCGGGCGGATCAGTTATGACTACAATAGTCGATATCTGGCTGAATTCAGCATGAGAGCCGATGCCAGCTCAAATTTCTCAAAGAGCAACCGTTGGGGATATTTTCCGGCATTTTCCGTGGGTTGGAATGTTGACCAAGAGGGCTTTATGTCCGGTCTATCCCTGGTGGACATGCTGAAGGTAAGGGCCTCTTGGGGACTGAGCGGTGATGACGGTAGCGTAAGCGTAGTAGAAAGAGCGAATTTTTCACCCAACGGTGCCTCTTTAGGAGGAACAGTGGTGCCCGTAATCAGTCTTGGTAATGCGGTAAATGAGGATTTGAAATGGGAAACTTCCAAGAAAATGAATCTTGGAGTCAACCTTTCGCTTTGGAGAGGCAAGTTCAGTTTTGCACTCGATTATTTTATTGACAAGCGAGAGGATATAATTACCACTAGATTGACATCCTTAGAATCGGGCTTGGCGACTGGTATTTTGGACAATGTGTATGGTGCAAAGTCTTGGGGGTGGGAAATGGAATTGGGCCATAAAAACCATCTCGGTCCAGTAGAAATATTCTCCAATTTCAATCTGTCCTATTATGACAGTGAAATAACAGAGACTGATGGTTTGGGTCCAATTAGTACTAATGCAAGCAACTATCAAGATAAGGGGCTACCCATCTTCGGCAACTGGTATGGATATGAGACCAATGGTTTTTTTAATACTCAACAAGATATAGACAATCATACCAATGAGCAGGGAGTTCCTTTGGATCAGTCGGCAGTATCGACAGGCGATGACTTAGGTCGATATTTAGGAGGCTACCGGTATATGGATCAAATTACTGTAGATACCGACGGTGATGGAATCGCGGATGCCAGAGATGGAATTATAAATGCCGATGACCGTGTCGTTCTAATGAGAAATGCGGTCGATAATTATCGATTTGGATTTGATCTGGGTGCCTCCTATAAACGCTTTTCATTTTCGGTCAGATTATTTGGTGTGCTCAAGTCATATGAATGGTGGAATTCTGGCAGACATCTGAATCAATTTACTGGCGATCTGGCCCCGTTTGTATTTCAAACGGATACCTGGACTCCTGATAATACCAACGCCACTTTTCCACAATCTTCCGCTTCAAATATCATCCCGTTCGAACAAGATGTTTCGGACCTGATACAAAAAAATGCCTATATCAAGGTCAAAAACATTAACCTGACTTATTCCTTTGGGCCTGAAGCGCTGAATAAATCAAAGGTGATCAAAGACTTAAACGTCTATTTATCGATAGAAAATCTGGGTGTCCTTTGGACCAATAACCCAGCACACGAATCAGGATGGGATCCTGAATTGGGGACGGGAAATTTTCGATATCCTATGCCCCTCACTACTTCTCTTGGAATGAATTTGACATTTTAAAAACCTAAAAATGAATATATCTAAAACATTACATATCCTGTTCGTGTCTTTGGCAGTTGTTACATTCGCAAATTCCTGTACTACTGATGATTTTTTAGATCAGGAACCCAAAGATGCCTATTCGACTTTTTCGGTATTCACTAGCGAAAATGACATGATTATGGCGTCTAATCATCTTTATTCATTGCTACCTCATTTGGATCAACGATATGGTGAGTCACGATTGTGGCTCTGGACAGATGATGGATGGCGTAGAAATGCTGGACGTGAAGGGTCGGATTTAAATTGGCTTTCTGATGATGCATTTCTAAATTTTTATCACTTCGAAGAAGTAAGGGATTGTAACGAATTCATAAGTAGAATTGCCGATGTTACCTTTTCTTCTGATGCATTGTCAGAACGACTCATCGCAGAAGCGCGGTTTGTCAGAGCCATGTTGTATGAGCGAATGGTTTTTGTGCATGGTGATGTCCCGTTGGTAACAGAAACTCAAGATTTGGATTTCTTTCCATCAAAGACAGCCCGATTAGAGGTGTTCGACTTTGTAATCAATGATTTAACCGAAATATCCGAAATCCTCCCAGAACAATATGAGAATGAGGATGAGGGCAGAATTACAAAGTGGGCTGCTCTGGCACTACTAGCCAGAGCTAATTTAAATGCTGTAGGTTGGCATCCGAGCACTGAAAAATTGTATGATGATGCCGAAGCCGCCTGTCAAGAAATATTGACCAATAGTGGGTTGAGTCTTGACAGTGGAGTGGAGGGATTCAGGCGTTTATTTACTCATCACTCAGATGTGGGCGGTAGTTCGCCTTCCAATGCGGTAATTTTATCCCGCAATTATATAGATGTTGAGCTTCCTTCAGGAGAGATTGCGGTTAAGTGTCTACCTCAGGGCTCATATATCGGCACTGGTGAGTCCGCTGATCAGAATCAGGCACAATACGGTGCTACCTGGAATCTGGTGCAAGCCTTTCAGACCATCAACGGATTGGCACCTGCAGACGATTCCGAATATGATGAGACAGACCCATTTGTCAATCGAGATCCAAGATTGACAGGGTCGTTGATTTTACCGGGAGATCAACTTCAATCTTTAGAAGGCGGCGGCACAGGCCTTTATTCTTTCCAACCGCACCCCGATTTGGCTACCGTGAAGGAAGATCAGGGTGACAATAACAAGGGCATGGATACAGGATATCTAATACGGAAGTATTCAGGATTGAGTGTCGATGACAATGTTACGCAGGAATACACCAACTTGTATCTGGCTCATGCTGACTTTAAAGTTATCCGATTGGCAGAGGTCATATTAATGATGGCAGAGGCATTGGCCGCTGATAACAATCCGGAAGCTTTGGACTATATCAATCAGGTGAGGGAGAGAGTGGGAATGCCCGGATACGGATCAGTATCAGATGTCCCCACAAATCTAATGAATGGTACTACAGGGGAGATTCTCCTTGACGCCGTGTTATTAGAGAGACGTTATGAATTTGCAGGCGAGGCTCCATTCCGAATGTTGGATATATGGCGTTACCGACTGGGTGATCAAGTATATGGGATAGTAGAAGGAATGCCCGTAGATGCCGCTCTTCCTGGAGATTTGACAGGACCGAGAACCACCTTTGCCAATACCACAAGACTGTGGGATGAAAAATTTTACCTATTACCTCTTCCTCAATCAGCATTGGATTTAAACCCTAATTTGAAAAACAATAATCCAGGCTGGTAGAGCCAGGTATGAACCAAAAACCTGTCTAACTTAAGTAACGATTGAAATCTCTGTTTTGCAGCCCGGAGATTTCAATACATAGGTCATTTGGAAAAGCAATTTTGAGAAAATTGATTAAAAGCCCCCAAGCATTCAACGGTTCTAAGAACTCGTTGTACCTCCTGGTTATTATCGTTGTAGTAACCATCATAATTTTGTCTGGTCTACTTCAGTATGGACCATATGATTCGCAGCATGTCGCCATTGCAGGAGTAGAAACTTCACAAGCAGCCGCTGTGGATCATATGGGTCAAAAAAAGATGGAGGAGCTCATCGGTCTGATGAAATCCAGCTACAAAAACTATCCTCGAAAATCAATAGTCTATTCAGAAAAAGCCAAACTATTAACAGCCAACCCGTCCGATTCTAATGGGGTGCGAGATATTGGCCTATATCGTGCACTAGCCTACTATGAGTTAGGTATCTATGATTCGATTCGGATCGAAGCAGAGTCCCTCAGGACATGGGGCAAAAGAAACAATAATTCAGGGGCACTGGCGGATGCTACGTTTATGGAGGGAATTTACTACAGAGTCAATGAGGACCATAGCCTTGAGCTATTCCAGAAAGCGCTATTGATCTATGAATCCAGAAAAGAAAAATCAAGAATGTTTTTAGGCAATTTTCATATCGGCCATTTTTTGTATAGTGAAAATGAATTGGCTGAAGCACTGGTTTATGGTTTGAAAGCATTGGCTCTATCGGAAGAGCTGGGCGATCATCGGGGTAAGATTCATACCTTATTCCAAGTGGGTAGACAATATGAAAGGTTAAACCTTCTTGAAGAGGCCTTTGGGAAGTATAACTTGGCGCTAGAACTATGCAAAAAATATGACATGAGAATGGAAGAGGCAAAAATATGCACTCATGTGGGAGTCTTGTACAAGAGAAAAGGTTATTTTTTAGAAGCTAACCAATATTTGATGCGGTCCCTATCGATAGCAGAGTCCAACGCTTTCCATAATATAGCTAAGGTCAAGGCGCTGATTATTCTATCCAGGATTCAAGAAAAATTAGGTGATTCGGTGAAGACGGAGACCTATTTTAATTATGCATTGGAGACCACAAACCAGATCACCAATAAACCGGAAATAGTTTCTTCCCTGATTCAATGTGGCAACTTGCAATTTTATTTAAACAACCTGGATCAGGCACTAAAGCTCTATGATCGGGCACTTACCCTATCCAACGAAATTGGCAACCATAAACAAATGGCAAAATTGTTTTTTAGAATAGCTAAGATGCATAATGAAAATAAGAAGTATCATCTGGTAGAACAATATCTAAATAGATCTCTGGCTTTGGGTACTTCTTTAAACAATCCGAAGATAACAGCCTCGACGTTGGCTGCTCTTGGGAAGTTTAATTTTGAGCTAGGCAATCATCAAAAGGCGCTGATGTATTTTGATAGTGCTATAATAGTTTCGAGATCGAATCGTAATTTTCGTAGAGAACCGGAATATTGGTATCAAACCTCAAGGATTTATTTTGCTCTGAAGGATTACTCTAGAGCGCTGATTTATTCTGATACGGCCTATCAAGCGGCAAAGAAAAATCATTCGCAGGAAAAGATGCCTACGATTCTGAACCATCGCATCAAAATCTTTGAGAAGATGGGGCAGATAGATAGCGCTTTCAGTTCCTATCGAAGGCTTATGGCGTTGAAAAGACAAGTGCTGAGCACTAACAAATCACAGGCGATAGGCAGAATGGAATCTGCGCATACTTTAGTCCAGCAGAAAAGGGAGATTGATCTGCTTGCCAGTGAAAAGTTGCTGGTTGAAAAAGAAAAACAACTTTCAGAATTTCAGCGAAATATATTTTTATCAATTGCAGCCCTGGTTTTGTTTTTTGCGATGGGCGGGTTCGTATACATTTGGAATAGGATCCAGGATAGAAAAAAGCTGGAGGAGATGAAATCTGATTTTTATCTCAATATTGCGCATGAACTGCGCACGCCGCTTACCATGCTCTTAGGGCCATTAAAAGATATTAAGAACGGAGATAATTTTACTGACTATCAAAAAAGGTGTTTTAACAGAATCACCAAGAACAGTGAAAAGTTGGTTGTGATGGCTGAAGAAATACTTCAGACTTCTAAAATGAAAACAGACAAAGTGGTACTGCATTCGCAAAAAATACCATTTAGGAAGGTGTTGGAGAGTATCTATGTCAGTTTTGAAATGCAAGCAGAAGAAAAGCAAATTTCCTATTTCTTTGATCAGCAGATAGAAGAGGACTTTATTTGGGTGATGGACAAAATCAAATTTGAAAAGATCATGTCTATACTCATTAGCAATGCCATGAAATATTGCAGTAGAGGAGATACAGTTACCCTCAGGGTGAGAGAAGATCGTGAGCAAATGGTATTCGAAGTAGAAGATACCGGTCCTGGGATACCGAGTAAGGATCAGTCACATGTTTTCAAGCGATATTATCAAGCTCAAAATGCCAAAGAACTCTTGCGGGGAGGTGTAGGGATAGGGTTGTCTTTAGCGCAGGAGCTTACAGAAGTGCTGGGAGGCAAACTAAAATTGCAAAGTGAGCTGGGTAAGGGCTCAACATTTGTTGTAAAATTGCCCAAAATCATTTTTGAACCGGAGGCTCGTTCGATAGAATTAGTCAAGGAAAACCAGGAAGTAGTAAGAGAAATAAAGCCTGCAACCGACAAGCTGGGGTCAGGAAAACCCAAAGTAGTAGTTGTCGATGACGACCTCGAAATGCTCGAATACATCACAGATGTGTTAGAAGACGAATACGAAGTATTGGCTGAGTCTAATGGCAGACTGGCATTGAAACTACTAAAAGCCAATGAAGGAAACATGGATTTGGTAATCACCGATGCAAAAATGCCTGAAATGGATGGTTTTGAGCTGCTAATGCATATGAAGTCCGACCCTCAGCTGCAAGCCATTCCAGTGATTGTGCTGACCTCTCTGGCAGATGATGAAAATCGAGCCAAAGCACTGAAACTAGGAGCCAGCGAATATCTAAACAAGCCATTTACAAGTAAAGGATTGCTGAAGAAATGTGCTCAGATATTACAAATCTCAAGCGAACTTATTTCCACAAATGACGACCGCCTCAGTCCACTCTAGGCGTAGAGTGCACACTATTTTTTGACCGTCACAAGTTTGCTTCTCATTCTTTGTGTAGAGCCATCAAGCCATCCCTCAGCGATGTGAGAATCTTCCGAGGTAGAGACTATTTCAACTATCACTTTTATATTTGGATCTACTATTTTCAAGCACCCTTCATTACCCGAATCGAATGCCAATTCGTAAGTGCATTCATCCAACCATTTGATCTTAAATCTGCACTCAGCTTCATATTTGTAGTATTTTTCGAGTTGATATCTTTCGGATCTAATGATTCGAGTGTTTACAATTTCATCTTCAGGATCGATATTGTCAAACGTGCCCGTTTTGAATCTGGCACAGTCTTTTGTGTCCTGATCTGTAGAGATTGATTGAGTAGGGGCTATAGTCAAAGCCAGCACAACACTGAAAATGTAGCTAATAATCATAATTATTTTTTGAATGCACAACCACAATCTTTACAAAAGAAGTCATTTATAAGATTGCCTATTGGTGAAACCATAAATATACCAATGAATAACAAAACCACCTTTTTGAAGAATGATTCGTTTTCGTTGACTACGTTTTCTGAATGGCAATTCGGACAAGTGATTCTACCATCCGATATTTGCAGTAGTTGTTTGGCCTCATCCAGACGCTCTTCGGGAATCATGACTCGCACACCACTACCGAGCATGTGGTAGTAGGTAGGCATCAGATTAGTAAAATGTTCGTTGAATAGAAAACATGGGATACCATCGTGCTCCAATCGGGTACGAATGAGATTGGCGTTAATAGAGTGATCACAGATAGTCAATAGGGCCAACTTCATTTCTTTTTCCATCTTAACTCCTTCCACGATTTCTGCTGCTCTTTTGTAAGAAAGCTCCAGGCTACGATGCGACTTGATTTATTGCCTTGACCCATTGGTATGGTTTCAACTTTTGTCGCCTTGGCTTTGTCGAGTGCATCATAGATGCTGGTAAGGCTGGACTGTTTAGACACCAAAGATGAATACCAATAGCAGGATTCAGGAAATTTACTACTTTGGCGTATCATCTCACGGATAAATTTCTTCTCGCCACCATCACACCAAAGCTCGTTACTTTGACCTCCGAAGTTGAGCACAGGAACCTTTGATTTTTTGCTGCCCAAATTGTTTACCTTTCGTAGTGATCCTTTTTGCGCTTCCTCAGCCGATGCATGAAAAGGCGGATTGCAAAGGGTCAAATCTACTCGCTCCTCTTTAGTGATAATTCCATAAATAATGTCCTTCGGCTCCTTCTGGAGCCTGAATTCAACCCTATTTTTCAAAGTAGGATTCTTTTCTATAATCTGACCAGAGGACGCGAGCGCATTTTCATCAATATCCGTAGCGATAAACGACCAACCATACTCTTTTTGTCCAAGGATTGGATAGATGCAGCTGGCACCTACACCTATATCTAAGGCAAGTACAGTATCGCCTGTTGGGATTCTGCCAAAATTGTGGCTACACAAAAGATCCGCCATGTGATGGATGTAGTCTGCTCGTCCTGGAATAGGTGGGCAGAGATAGCCATCAGGAATATCCCAACCTTCAACTTGATAATGATATTTGAGCAACGCTTTATTCAACATTTTCACCCCAGCCGGATCGGCGAAATCAATAGAATCGTCCCCATATAGATTCGGCCTTACAAATGCACTCAGGTCAGGTTCGCATGCTGTAAGTGCATCAAAATCATATCGTCCCACATGTTTGTTGCGCACATGCAAGCGTGATATTGCCTTCTTTTCCTTTTTCTTTTTGCCTGCCATCGTATGCTTACCCTTGTTGCTCTCTTAGATAGGTGGCTAATAGTTTTTCTAGCAGCTCCTCCTTAGAAAGATGCTTGAGTTGATCTTTGAACTCCTGCCTGGTTTGGATATCTAATTTGTCACCTACTGGTTTTGATTTTGCAATTTTCCGACCCCATAAGATTGCTTTGTTGACCAACTGATCTTTGGCACTGGGCAGCGCAAGAACATGAAAATCTAGGTTTAATTCCTTTTCAATCAGTTTGAGTTTTTCTTTTTCTTCTGGAAAAACAAAGCTCAAGCTCACGCCTGTTTTGCCAGCTCTGGATGTTCGTCCGCTACGATGCGTATATGATTCTTTGGAGTCGGGAAGGTGATATTGGAAGACCACGCCAACATTATCTACATCCACCCCACGCGAGGCTACATCTGTGGCGATGAGTGTGTTGATACTCCCTGCTCTAAACTGATCCATCACTTTGTTTCGAAGGCCTTGTGGCAAATCACCGTGGATGGCGCCACTGCTAAACTTATTCGCAGAGAGTTGCTTGTACAATTTTTGAACACCAGATTTGGTACGACAGAAAATGATGCTTTTTTCGTTGCTATACTTTTTCAGATAGTGCAACAATACATCCAGTTTTGCCTCTGCGGGCAGCTCTATCATCTGATGTTTGATTCCTTTATTTGGCGTTTCGGCTTTCCCAACGAGCACCTTTACAAGGTCTTTATTGAGATATTTTTTAATGATGGTATTCACCTCATCCGGCATTGTAGCTGAAAACAGCCAGGACGAGTAACTGCGGCTGGCTGTAGCCAAAATTTTGTCAATATCACCCTGAAATCCTCGAAAGAGCATTTCATCAGCCTCATCAAAGACCACATACTTGAGTGTTTCCAGATGTACTACATTTCTCTGGACCAGATCCATGAGTCTACCAGGCGTCGCGACCACTACATGTGTGCCGTTGCTCAAATCATGAATTTGTGTTTTCAACGAGACACCTCCATAGATGGATTCTGTCTTTAGCTCTGGAATGTATTTTGAAAGAAAACTGAGCTCTTTTCCCACTTGTTCGCACAGCTCCCTTGTAGGCACCAATACGACCGCTTGCACTTTGCCTACCGTAGTATCGATTCTGGAGAGCAGAGGCACTCCATAGGCATAGGTCTTTCCTGTCCCTGTCGCTGATCTTCCAATAAAGTCTCCTTCGTGGGACATCAGAACGGGAATGGTTTGGGCTTGGATTTCACTGGGTACATCTATGCCTTTTTCGTCTATTGCTTTTTTGATGTCCGAATTAATATTGCTCGAAGAAAACTTATCCATGGTACGTGTTGCTATTAGCTGGCAAAGCTAGCGATATTAATTGTAGGACAGATCGCCAAAAGGGGAAGAGTTGGAAGCGACGTGGCACAACAATTACGAAGAAAAAGCTAAATTGTCGAATTCAATTTTAAATAGGAGTATTTGAAGTTTTGATCACACGGTTATTTCTTTAAAGACACCTATAAAATCAATAGTATGGAAGGATTTATTATACTGCTTTTAATTGTTCTCTTGATTATGGTTGTCAAGTTGATGGACAAAGTCGACCAAATTGACTCCAAAGTCAAAACCATTCAAAAAGAAGTCGGAGGAGAAGCCGTATCAACCAAAAAAGTTGTGCCCGGTGTATCTAAAAGCATTGAGGTTACGAATCAATCGTCTGCTCCTCGGGTAGTAGAGAACGTTCCAAATGAAGAGAAGAAACCTCTAGAGCAGAAAACACGAGCGGTTGAAAAACAAGTAGTCGCTCAATCTCAGGCAAGAAATATTGCTCCTGTTGCAAAAAAGACCAAGCCTGACAGGCCTCCAAGACCGTCTTTTATGGAACGCAATCCAGATTTAGAGAAATTCATCGGAGAAAACTTATTAAGCAAAATTGGCATAGTGATTTTTGTGATAGGCATGGGGTTTCTGGTGAAACTAGGAATTGACAATGAGATAATCACAGAAAGCATGCGTGTGGTGATAGGGGTATTGATCGGTGGAGGCATGATTGGTCTAGCTCATTATTTAAGGACTTCTTTTGCGAAATTTAGCTCTATCCTAATCGGAGGTGCTTTGTCAGTGCTATATTTTACCATTGCGCTGGCTTTTCACGAATATGCTTTATTGCCGCAAACTGCTGCGTTCATTATCATGGTGATTATTACCTCCTTTGGCGTGCTACTTTCTATTGCTTATGATCGTAAAGAGCTTGCGGTTTTGGCCATCATCGGGGGGTTCGGGACACCTTTTTTCATCAGTACCGGATCTGGAAATTTCATTGTGTTATTGACCTACATCTTAATTCTTGACATTGGCATGCTCACGCTCGTCTATTTCAAGAAGTGGAATATAATTAACTATCTGGCCTATGGGTTTACCTACATTTTATTTTTAGGTGTCTTCTTCTCCAAGTTTATTGAGAATGAAGAGCATACGCGAGTGCCCTTATTTCTATTTTTGACTGGTTTCTATTTGATTTTCTTTTTGATGACCATTGTTCACAATGTAAGAAATGCCATAAAATTCCGAGCACCTGAGATCGGGATGTTACTCACCAATTCAGGGTTGTATTTTGGATTAGGGCTGGCGTTGGTTCATGGCTACAAAGACGGCTTACTGAGCGGACTTTTTACTACACTCGTGGCCGTATTTAATTTTGGATTTGCCTTCGTTCTTTATAAAAGAAAAGACATAGACAGGAATCTGTTATTCCTATTAATAGGTCTCGTATTGACTTTTGTCAGTCTGATAGCACCCATCCAACTAGAAGGAAATTACATCACCTTATTTTGGGCGATTGAAAGTGTATTACTCCTCTGGCTTTCTCAGAAGTCAGGGATCAAACTGATGGCGACTGCTTCGTTAATTATTACCCTATTGATGCTGATCAGTCTTAGCATGGATTGGCAACAAAGTTACTTTCCGAGGTACGACTATGTAGTCCTCCATGTCTTCCTGAACAAGGTATTTATTACCTCACTGGTAGCTGTAGGCTCACTATTGAGTTCAATGTTTTTAATGAAAGAAGACATAACCATAGAGTTCAAAGGAATAAGTCTTCTATGGAAGCGAATCAATACCAGGGTGATTTTCGCAGTGGTTCTTTACCTTGGATTTCTTTTGGAGTTGAATTATCAATTTATTCGTTTCGAATATTTAGACTCTTCTAGAATCATACTCCTTGGGATTTACAACTTTTCATATGTGTGTTTGGTCTTGGTTGCGAATCGAGTTAAACCAAGTGAATGGTTGAATAAGGCTAGTTTCGTCTTGTCTGTCCTTGCCGTCTTCTCTTATTTGACTTTTTATCTAAATCAGGTCAGCATTTCCCGGAGTTATTATCTTTTGACCGAAGGAGGGAATACTGGATTTTATTGGCACTATGTTTTGCTGATATTGTTTATTGTGATACTGATTAGATTGTATCAACACATTCAGAAGAAGTATTCATTTAAATCAAAAGAAGGAACTATAGCACTTTATATCCTCGCATTTATTGGTGTTTTTGTGTGTTCTGCCGAAATAGGACATCTTTCTATGTTGTATCAATTTGGATCGGGTCGCTCCGAAATTGCAGCTCATGAAGCAGCCGTAAGGTCAGTTTATCCGGCAGTATGGGCACTGTCTGCGCTGATCCTGATGATTGCCGGGATGAAGTTTAGACTCAAACCGATCAGGATAGGATCATTGGTTTTGTTTTCTGTTACCATCCTCAAATTATTTTTGTACGACCTGGCCGGAAATTCGACAGGAAAAATCATATCCTTCATTTTATTGGGAGTCATTTTATTGTTGATCTCCTTCCTATATCAGAAACTAAAATTTATTATCGAAGATGATGAAAAGAAAGATTAGCTGGCTGTTTGGACTATTAATAAGTTTTTCTTCTCAAGCACAAGAGTTTACCTACGAGGCTGGTATTGAACCCGTATCTGCTTCAGGTTATTATTCTGTGGTCTTGTCCCCTGAGCTACTGGCAAAGTTACGGGCAGACTTTTCTGATATTAGAATTTATACAGCAGATGGCAAAGAGCAACCTTATCTCTTGCGAAAAGAACAAGCTGTATCGACTACTTCGCTATTCAACGAATATGAGATTACTGAGAAGATTTATAAGGAGGATCAAATTTCCCATCTCATTTTCAAAAATCCTGACAATGAACCTATCGATAATATCACATTTTTGGTGAAAAATACAGACGTACAAAAACGAGCGAGACTTAGCGGTAGCGAGGATGGAGAGCGTTGGTTTGTGATAAAGAACAACTACTTACTTCATTCCATGAGGAGCGAAGAGGAGACCTCGGAATTTAAAATCCTTAATTTCCCCATGAGTGATTATTCATATTTTAAACTTGAGATCAATGACAATTGGAAATTGCCAATCAATATTCTCAAAGTTGGCAACTATGATACTAGAAGAGAAAAAGGACTGACGACTAGTTTTATATGTCCTATCTCAGAGCAAAAGGACAGCCTGAAAAAATCATATTTCACTATAGAATTTCCAGAAGATACCTATGTGGAAAAACTCAATTTTGAAGTGAGTGAGGCGGACTTTTTTTCCAGACATACGACTATCAAAATGAAAAAGGAGCGTCTGAATAGAAAAAAGAAGACCATCCAATACTTTGAAACTTTAGGCTCATTTAATCTCAACTCCAACAGTATAAACGAAGTTGATCTCGGTGGTGAATCGGTCAAAACTTTGTACGTTGAAATGGAAAATCGTGACAATCAACCACTCAAAGTGGATAGTATCAAAGGCTCTTTTCTGAACCGCTACTTAGTAGTAGCGCTGAATCCTGGAGAAAAGTATACACTGAAATTTGGTGATCAGAATTTAAAATCTCCGGATTATGATATAATCAAATTTGCAAATCAAATACCTAATGATGCAAAGCGGATAACACATGGAAATATGATAAGTCTCAAGGAAGAAGTAGTAGAGAACACCGAAGATGGCCTGCTCAATTCTCCTTATTTGATCTGGGTGGTCATAGGTGCTGTAGGATTGATACTCGCTTTTGTCTCTTTTAAAATGATTGGAGAAATAGGGGCGAAGTAGTTAGTACGCTTTCTATTTATGAGATGAGATAGACAGTGGTGTTTTGGATTACATATTGGCTGGTATGTTATCTATGTATTTCATAACAAGCGCAACGCTTCAATTTTTCATGTTCGATCAAGTTGGGGTGATTGAATTCCGTAATCTTTTTCATGCCTATTTTTTTCATGACATTTATCGACTTGATATTGATGAGCGAGGCGATGGATTTAATGCTTTCCAATTTCAAGACCTCAAATCCATATCTAAGGCAAGCCTGAGCACCTTCCGTAGCATAACCTCTCTGCCAAAATCTCTTGTCTAATCGCCAGCCAATATCTACGCATGGAGTAATTTCTGACTCATAATTTTGGTAACAGAGTCCAATAAATCCAATGAACCTACTGCTACTAATTTCCTCTACCGCAAAGTAGCAATAGCCTCTTTCATCAAACATGGTATTCATTCTAGAGATAAACTCCTTGCTTTGTTCAGTGGTAGTTATTGAAGGGAAAAATTCCATGACTTCTGGATCTGCGCTGACGGCCGACATAAGAGGTAAATCACTATCCTTCCAGTTTCGAAAACCAAGCCTTTCCGATTCAAAGAGATAGGTATTTTCATTATCCATTCTGTGTGTTGTTTTCCTATTGACTTGGAAGTAAAATAAGCAGATATTCGAAAAACTGCGCTTGTTTGTTCAAAATGACTCGATGTGCCATGGCAACAACGATTTATTTTTTCAGCAGTATGTTGCTGGAAAATTCATGCGGATCCCATTTTGGAATGGAGTGAAAATGAGTGGCTTGTACATTTCTAACTGGTCTTTCTTGCTCATTCTTTGATCAAAATTTTAGCAATTAAAATCCAATATCAAGATCAAGCCTGATACGACTGTTGGATTCTTTGACCGGTCCCATGGCTATGAGCTGATCTACGAAAAAACTGCGCATGTTGAGGGTGAACTTTTCATTGAATGAATAACCCATCATGAGCTCTAAACCTTTCAAATTAGTCAGACGGCCATCTGGCGAGTTATCAGCAGAATAATCCCAGCGTGCCCAGTCGTTTTGAGCCAAGAAATCTACAGCTGCATATCGCTCCAAATAGATATATGTGAGTTTGACCTTCCAGTCGTTTTTTTCTTTGAGTTGTCCTATACTGATAGCTGCCGTAAATCCCGTTTTTTGATTTTTGAGGACCTGGGGAATGGAATCGTTAGACTCATAATCTTGTAAGTTTAAATAATAGTCCAGTTCAACTTCTATTATGGGCTTTTTTGAAATCTTAGCGGAAGATCCAAAATGAAAGAAACTATAATTAAACGTATAGTTTGCACCTCCATCGGGCAGGTCAGGTGTGTTTTTGAAATAATAAAAGGAAGGGAATAATTCGAGACGTTCGTTGAAATGTGAGGTGGTAAATTGGATGCCCTGGAAGTAGTTGTCTTGACCCAACGACTCATTATTTGAGGTAATTATAAAGTGGCCGATCCCTAATTTGATTCTATCCACCCAAGCTGATTGCAGATCGATGGACTGTGAGGCAAATAGTCCTTCTGGATATACATTATCACTCCAAAAAAGCTCGTTCTGCTTAGTGAAAGGAAAAGTATTTTTCCCAGCCCAAGCACCAAAACCTCCATACACGGTACTAACATAGAGTTTCTCAAAACCAAGGGAGAGTGTGCCAAACTCACTTTCGTCACCAAGCGTTAGTTGCGGGTCTTGTTGCTTACGTGGATTACCGGTCCTGATTCTAGTCGCTAGCTTCCAGTGCTCATTGTATTGATAGGCCGCACCAAACCTCATTCGATATCGTAGTCTGGTTCGGTCTGTTCGATAGGAGCCATCAGACTTCCGAGAATTCCAGTCTTCTTCAACTCTGATTCTAAAATCACCGGTAAAGGACAATTGATCCAGTGAATCTGGATTTTGAGCCATTGTTTGGAACGACAAAAGGCTTAGTACACAAAATAATAAAAAATTACAAGTCGTTTTCATCACGAGTAAATATCTAAAAAAAATTAGAAAATCTCTGCAGCTATTTTTTGAACACTTGAAGACTTGCCCATTGAATAATAGTGGAGTACGGGGACTCCGTGAGCCTTGAGCTCTTTGGACTGCTGAATACCCCATTCGACACCGACCTGCTGTACTTCCTTATTGTCTTCGCAGTTTTCCACTGCATCCACAAGCGCATCCGGTAAGTCTATCTTAAAAAAACTAGGGAGTACGCTAAGCTGGCTTTTGGTTTTAAAGGGCTTCAATCCTGGTATAATGGGTACCTCGATGCCAATGGCTCTGCATTTTTTTTCAAAATCGAAAAACTTCTGATTATCAAAGAACATTTGTGTCACTATGTATTCTGCACCTGCATCTACCTTTTGCTTCAAAAATTTTAAATCAGAATTAAGGCTGGGTGCTTCAAAATGCTTTTCTGGATATCCGGCCACACCAATACAGAAATCTGTTGGGTTTGCATTTTCCATTTCATCATCCAGGTAGAACCCTTCGTTCATTCCACGTACTTGATGTAGAAGGTCTATTGCATAATTGTTGCCCCCTGGTTCAGGTATAAAACTAGGTTCAGATTTGATGGCATCTCCACGCAAAACCAATACATTGTCAATGCCCAGAAAGTTAAGATCGATTAGCGCATTTTCAGTTTCCTCTTTTGTAAATCCTCCGCAGATAATGTGAGGTACGGGATCCACATTATATCTATGTTTTAAAGCCGCACAAATTCCTACTGTTCCTGGTCGCTTTCTAGTTGTTTTCTTCTCAAGTAGGCCATTCGGGTGCTTTTTGTAGACATACTCCTCACGATGATAAGTCACATCGATAAACGGCGGGTTGAATTCCATCAACGGATCAAGATGATCGAAAATGTTTTGAATATTCTCTCCTTTTCTAGGAGGAATTATCTCCAATGAAAAGAGCGTATTGCCGTTGGCTTGTTTAATATGTTCCGTTACTTTCATGCTATAGCAGCTTATAAGGCCTTCCTTTGTTATTTTTTAAAATGCTTTTTCAGTCTGAGAAGTGAGGATATATATTAGTAACCCAAGTTCTCCTTCATCCAATCTTCAGCTTCATTCACTTTCATTTTCTTTCGTTCTGCATAAGCAGTAATCTGATCTTGCCCAATTTTGCCCAACCCAAAATACTTTGCTTCCGGCCTTCCGAAATAGAACCCAGATACCGCGGCAGCTGGGTACATCGCGTAGGACTCAGTTAGAATGATACCGGCTTCTTTTTCTGCATTCAGCAATTCAAAAAGTTTAGCCTTTTCGGTATGATCAGGGCAGGCTGGATAGCCAGGTGCGGGTCTGATGCCGCTATAATCCTCCTTGATAAGTGCTTCGTTGTCGAGATGTTCATCAGCAGCATATCCCCAAAGCTCCTTTCGGACTTTTTCATGCATCAGCTCAGCGAAGGCTTCTGCTAGTCGATCTGCTAGCGCCTTGATCATGATGGTGTGGTAATCGTCGTGGTCGGCCTGATATTTTTCAATCAGAGGCTCTATGCCCAGTCCGGCAGTAACAGCGAAGAATCCGAGATAATCGTTTTGCGCCTCAGATGAAATAAAATCAGCAAGGGATAGATTAGGCAGCCTGGAGGATTTTTTGCCCTGCTGTCTTAGGAAGTGAAATACTTCGACTTCCTGTTCCGGGTTTTTGGGGTCAAATATTTTGACTGATTCACCTACATTCTGTGCAGGATAGATACCTATCACTGCGTTTGCATGCAGCAACTCTTTTTCTATGATTTCATCCAATAGCCGATTAGCATCATCAAAGAGTTTTTTAGCTTCTGAACCAATCGTTTCGTTTTGAAAGATCTTTGGATATTTTCCTTTCAGCATCCAGGTTGAGAAAAATGGCGTCCAGTCGATATATTTCCTGATTTCACTCAAATCAAAATCTTTGAATGTTAGATTTCCGAGAAAGTTTGGGTGCTTGATGCTTGTAGCAGGCAGTTGAAATTTGTTGTTAATGGCCTGACTTATCGGGATCAGCTTTTTTTCGTTCTGCTTGTTTTGGTGCGTTTCTCTCAAACCTATGTACTCTTCCTTGACATCGGCGGCGAAGGTACTGTTCTTTTTACCGAGATCGTTCACCACAGGTACAGCTCTCGATGCATCCAGTACATGTACAGTCGGGCCAGAGTAAACCGGGTCGATTTTTACGGCAGTATGAATACGTGACGTGGTGGCTCCACCGATCAACAGCGGAGTTTTCATTCCTCTCTTTTCCATCTCCTCGGCCACTTCCACCATTTCTTTGAGCGACGGGGTGATCAACCCACTCAAGCCAATCACATCTACTTGCTCACTAATGGCAGTCTCAAGAATTTTCTGTTTGGGTACCATCACTCCTAAATCAATGATTTCGAAGTTGTTGCACGCCATGACGACGCCGACTATATTTTTGCCAATGTCATGCACATCTCCCTTAACTGTAGCCAGCAAGATTTTGGCTTTAGCGGAATCGCCAGATTTCTTCTTTTCTTCTTCTAGATATGGCAGGAGTACAGCGACTGATTTTTTCATAACGCGTGCACTTTTCACTACCTGAGGCAAAAACATTTTACCTGAGCCAAAAAGATCTCCCACGACATTCATTCCATCCATTAGAGGCCCTTCGATCACTTTTAATGCATCCTTGTACTGCTGGTAGACTTCGAGGGTATCCTCTTCGATAAATTCAATGATCCCCTTGACAAGGGCATGTTCTAATCTTTTTTCTACAGAATCATTTCTCCACTCCAGCGTCTTAGTTTCGTCCTTCTTCGAACCTTTCACCGTTTCGGCATATTCGAGTAGCACTTCTGTTGCATCCTCAGTCCGGTTGAGTAGTACGTCTTCTACTTTGTCCAGGAGCTCCTTGGGTATGTCATCATAGACCTCTAACATGGCTGGGTTTACGATACCCATATCCATCCCCTCTTTGATTGCATGATACAGAAAAGCTGAGTGCATGGCCTCACGAACCGTGTTATTGCCCCGAAACGAAAAGGACACGTTGCTTACTCCGCCGCTTACGTGTGCAGCAGGTAGATTTTCTCGTACCCACCGAGTCGCCTGAAAGAAATCTAGCGCATTGAGCTTGTGCTCATCCATACCTGTAGCCACAGGGAAAATATTCAAATCGAATATGATATCTTGTGGAGGAAAGTTGACCAGCGGACCAGTCAATATTTCATAGGATCGTTTGGTTATTTCTATCCGTCTCTCATAGTTGTCAGCCTGTCCCTCTTCGTCAAAAGCCATTACTATGGCTGCGGCGCCAAATAGTTTGATCGTTTTGGCCTGACGGATAAACTCGTCTTCGCCGCCTTTCAGGCTTATAGAGTTGACTACACATTTGCCTTGCGTGCATTTTAGTCCTTCTTCAATAATCTCCCAATCGGATGAATCAATCATGATTGGTACACGTGCAATGTCCGGTTCGGCAGCGATTAGATTGATAAATTCTCGCATGGCATTCACTCCATCCAGCATGGCTTCATCCATATTGATGTCTATGATCTGTGCTCCACCATCGACCTGATGTCTGGCTATCTCAAGGGCTTGTTCATAGTTTTCATCTATGATCAAGCGAAGAAATTTTTTTGATCCTGCCACATTGGTTCTTTCACCAACGTTGACAAAATTGGTCTCTGGGGTGAAAATGAGCGGTTCTAATCCGCTCAGTTTTAATGGCGCATAATTTTGCCATTTGAATTCATATTTCCCGTTGTAATCTGGATGTAGACTCATATTGTTTTTTCAGTCAATTGGCACACCTCAAATGAATAGTGATTTGTGTTTTGCCAAGTGTCTAATATTTCGAATTTGTATGCCATTTAGTAGCTTTATTTATCTCGCGGAGTTATTAGCAGAGCTAACCGTTTATTTTCTTTTTTCAAGTATCAATGATACTTTCTGGATTCGTTTCTGCTAGTTTTTGACTCTCACTTGCTCTTGGTTGATAGCTCTGCACCAGATCAGCAATTACCCTGATATGATCAGGAGTAGTGCCACAGCACCCACCGATTATATTGACTAGCCCATCGTCCAGAAAATCCTTAATCTGTTTACCTAATATTTCTGGGGTCTCATCGTATTCGCCAAATTCATTGGGCAGTCCTGCATTAGGGTGCGCACTTACATTGAAGTCAGCATTTTTGGCCAGAATTTCGAGGTAGGGTTTCAGCTGACTAGCACCCAGGGCGCAGTTGAGGCCTACGGCTAATAAGTTGAAATGCGAAACAGAAATGAGAAATGCCTCAGTGGTTTGGCCGGAAAGCGTTCTCCCACTGGCATCCGTAATTGTCCCTGATACCATGATTGGAACTTCAGTTCCCAGTTCATCGAACGCTTCTTGTATGGCAACGAGGGCTGCTTTGGCATTGAGTGTATCGAAAATGGTCTCTACCAGCAAGATATCCGAACCGCCTTTGATGAGCCCTTTTACCTGCTCCAAATAGGCGACTTTGAGCTCGTCGAACGACACAGCCCTAAAACCAGGATCGTTTACATCCGGAGACATGGAGGCTGTACGGTTTGTCGGCCCAATTGATCCGGCTACAAAGCGAGGTTTATTAGGCGTTTTGGTGTTATACTCATCGCAGGCCTTTTTAGCCATACGGGCTGATTCGAAGTTTAGATCATAGGCCAAATGTTCCAATCCATAATCGGCTTGGGCTATGGTCGTACTGCTAAAAGTGTTGGTTTCGATAATATCAGCTCCGGCCTCGAGGTACTCACAATGAATTTCGAATAGTACATCTGGTCTGGTCAGTGCCAGCAAATCATTGTTGCCTTTCAAAGAGGAGGGATGATCTTTCAGACTATCGTTTCGAAAATCTTCCTCTGACAGATCATATCGCTGGATCATCGTGCCCATGGCTCCGTCCAATACCAATATTCTTTCTTTTAGAATATCTTGAATATTCATAATTTTCAATTCTTTCAAATGATAAGAGTCCGACCAAAAGCTCAACCAAAGCTTAGCCAAAAGCCCAACTCATTTTCATACCATTAGCCTGCCTTCTGGCACGCTGCTTATCAAAAAAGAAATCTTATTGAGATAACCTATCTTCTTCCTATTGATTTTTCAATTGGAATGGGATTTGGCACAACATCCAGTATTGCGGCTTTGGATATGTTGCCAAGACGTCATCGGGCCCAGTCCCTCAGTCTTTCTTGATAAGTGAGACAAAGATAGATGAATCTATTGTGCGAACAACATTTTGAATAAAAATTAGACGATTCGCAATAGAAGGGTGGAAAAAATAAAAATTTTGAATTTGGTTGCGAGCTCCTTTCGAATTCCGAAATATATGATATCCGAAGAATTTTAGGATAAAAAAGGTCAGATTACGCCAGGTAATCCGACCTTTGAATGAAATCCTTGATTCACCATCCTGATTGACAAACGCTATTCATTGCCGATCTGATAGGAAATATAGACTTGATCAGATACAGTAAGGTCCTTGGCTTCGAAGTTAGACATATCACTTTCCGCGAAGGTCTTCATCATTCCTACATTGGCTGACTGCCTTGGGACCTGTGGACTTGAGCTACCGTAGTTGATTTCACGGATTCCAGTGATCTTGTAGCCTGTTTCTTGAGCAAGTAGCTCCGCCTTGGCCTTCGCATCTGCAACAGCTAACTTTAGGAGTTGAGTTTTTACTTCTTTCTCTTGAGCATCGGACATGCCAAAGGTGATAGATACAGCAGGGGATGCATCGTCTGCTGCCGTGCTGTTAAGTACTTCCAGCAGTCGCTTGGTAGAGTAGTCGAATTGAATTTCCAGTTGCTGTGAAGCCGTGTACTCATGACCTCTAAGTTCACCTTGTTTGTACTTTCTACTCTGTCTGATATTGAAATTTGCGGTTTTGATTTCTTCTTTTTTGAATCCGATTCTGCTCAATGCTCTTGTTAGTGCATCAATTCGGGAAGTCATGGTGCCAATCGCTTCTTCATAATTGTCATGAGTAGAGCTGATGCTATAGCTGACGATTGTCTCTTCCGGGGCGACATTCATAGTTGCTGTGCCGGTGATATTGAGCTGAGCAAAAGCCGGGTTTATTAGAAAACCGATTAGAGCGAGTAGGATTAACTTTTTCATCTTTTTTATTCTTTTCAATTTAGGATGCAAAGGGCTTTGCAAAAATGAGTCCAATTTACTTTTGTTAAACTGAACCAATATATTTCATATAAACGGTTATATAGGCTGATGAAATTTAAGTACGCATAAAAAAAAGTGCGATCTTTGTCACAACAAAGGGGCAATCTTGTCCTTGATATTGACTGATTAATAGGAATTTTTAAATATGAGTGATATTGAAATTAAGGCTTTTGCGAAGGAGATGATGGCATCACTTCAGAAGTATAAGCAGACGTCTTATCGTAAGGCTATTTGGCAAATGTGCAATTCTATGATTCCCTTCGTGGGCATATGGATTGCTATGTATTGGGCTTTCTCTTACAATTTGTTGTTGTTTTTTGGATTGGGAATAATTAATTCGTTTTTCCTGGTCAGGATCTTCATTATTCAACATGATTGCGGACACCATTCTTTTGTAAAGTCCAAAAAGTGGAGAGATGCTATTGGGTTCCTGTGCAGTGTGTTTAGCGCTATGCCCTATAAGTATTGGGCGGATGCTCATGCTTTCCATCACAATCACAATGGCAAACTTGAGACTAGAGATATAGGAGACATCAATACACTCACGGTAAAGGAGTACGAAGAGATGGGAAGCTGGGATAGAATGAAATATAAAATTTTCAGATTCCCGATAGTCACATTTTTTATAGGCCCAATCATCTATTTTGTAAGAAATATGAGACTTCCGTTGGTGGTACTGGATGGGAAAAAAGGCAGGGCCTTTTGGAGCGTAATGATCAACAACGTGGTGGTCATAGGAGGGTTAATTGCTTTATGTCTGATCTTTGATTGGCAGGCAATTTTGGCCACGTATGTGACTGTACTTTATTTATTCTCCATCATAGCTATCTGGTTTTTCTTTGTTCAGCACCAGCATGAAGATGGGTACAAGAGATGGGAAAACAATTGGGATCATTTTGTGTCGGCTGTCAAAGGAAGCACCTATTACAAACTACCTTCACTGGTCAACTGGCTCACTGGTAATATTGGTGTACATCATATCCATCATCTGTATGCTGCCATTCCTAATTACAATCTGATTCGATGCATCAAAGAGAATCCACAGTTTAGTAAGTATACCACAATAGTTACCTTCTGGGAAAGCTTGAAATACATGAATCATAAGCTTTGGGATGAAGATTCTCAGCGGATGATCACTTTTAGAGAATACCGCAAACTTCAACGTGTAGCTGCTTAATTAAAGCAAAACCAAAATTAAAGAATTTGAAAACCAGCAATCGAATTGCTGGTTTTTTTATGATTTGATATTAGTCTACAAGATTATGAGTGATCTGAATTTAAACCTGAAATAGATTATCTAATGCATAATTTAGGTTAAAAAATTGGTCGTTCGGCTATTAGAGTTTCTTCCAATATGGTAAACCGCAAAATCTTCCTCAGAGACGTCAAATAAGTTTTTTATCTTTTGTTTACCTCCTGACAAAGGATGGCCACCTTTGGTCTACTTAGAATAATAAATAGAATGTCCGTGTATCCCTCATTCTTTGTTTGATCAAGAATCTACAAGTATGATCGTTGTCAAAGGCTCTTAATTACAAATCTCTTTTTTTCAATATCCAATAACTCATGCTGACATTTACTATCAACCATCCAGTGACAATGGCAAACTCTTTCAGCGAGATATAATCCTGTATTTCCTGAAAGACATATTTCAAGAATGGGACATGAATCAAGTTGTTGAGTGCCGTGACAGGTAAGTAGTCCTTAAGAAATCGTATTTCATCCCAGAAGTAGGGAAAGTGCTCCAGCAACTTGGAGAGTACAGGATCGAAGATCAAGGTGTACATCAGAAGCCCAACGATAACCAATCCGGCCTTTCTTACAAACAATGCGATCATCAGAGCAAAAGTGAGATAGACGAATACCTCAAACCCATAGGCGAGTAGAAATTCCAAATTGGAGAAGATGTAACTCCAGCCAATCACATGTGAATAAATACTTCCGGTGATTAAGCCGATTAGAAACAGAAGGAGAGTGGCACTGCATGCTATTATGAAACTGATCAGTAGCTTAGTTTGTAAAAACTCTCTCTTGCTGAGTCCATCAATGATATTTTGCCGCATGGTGCGATAGACGGATTCATTGGCTATTGATATGACCATAATGAATCCGAGCAGCACCTTGAAGAAGCTGGCAACGTAGGTAATATTGTGCCACACATCGGGAAAATCGTATAGCGGAATGATGGTCGGGTCTATGCCATTAAAATCTGCTCCCTGATTTTTTAGAAATTCGAGAAAGAGCATCCCTCCTGAGCATACTATGGTGACACTGATGGTATACATGGCTATCAGGATCCAAAAGGCTCTGTTGTATTTTAATTTGAGCCATTCTATCTGTAAGAGTCTAATCATTTTCGTTGAGTATTTTGAGGAATTGTTTTTCGAGACTGCCGCCTTTTTTGGCCAGGAGAGATGCGGTGATTCCATGTTCGAATAGGTAGGCGTTGATCTGCTCAGTGGTGATTGATGGATCTGTGGTCAAGGATAACGACTCTGGCAGTTTTTCTATTTTTTTTACACCTTCAAGGTTTTCCAGTAGTTGAGCTAGCGATGAAAGATCGGAGGCGGCTACCTCTATGGTTTTTTGATCAGACAGGGCTTCTTCTACGCTTCCTTGATATAGCTTTTCTCCCTTTCTCAACACACAAAAATCAGTGCATACTTTTTGAACTTCGTCCAGTAGATGGCTGGCCAACACAATGGTCTTGCCAGTGGCTGCGATCTGTTGGATGATTTCTCTGATCTCTACAATGCCCTGTGGATCCAATCCATTTGTAGGTTCGTCCAGGATCATTACTGGTGGGTCTGCCAGCAGGGCAGAAGCAATCGCCAGCCTTTGTTTCATGCCGAGTGAGTAGGTTTTGAATGAGTCATTTTTACGCTCAAATAGACCTACTTCTTTCAGGACGTGATCTATTCTAGAGGTCGGACATTCCTTGATTTTTGCAATGATTTGAAGATTCCTCTCTGCTGATAGGTATGGATAAAAACAGGGTGTTTCAAGAATGGCACCTATTTTTTTTCTACTGTCCGCATGGGGAGCTTTACCGAACCATTCGTAGCTGCCTGAGTTAGGTTTTATGACATCGAGTATCATACCCAGCGTAGTTGTTTTGCCGCTACCATTGGGCCCTAGCAATCCAAAGACCATTCCTTTTTTGATGCTCAGGTCCAGCTGATTGAGCGCGGTGAGTCTGCCGTACTGCTTGGTGAGTTGTTTTGTTTCGAGTATGTAATCCAAAGATGTTGATTTTATCTGTGATTGTTTTCTGCCATGTTCTGACCAACTGCGGCCAGATCTAGAAGTTGCGAAAACTTGTTTTTGAATGTTGAGTCGTTTTGTGAGATATACTTATAGAGCTTCGGTATCTCTTTTACCTCCAGGCTACCTGCGATATCAAATATGTAATATTGACCTTCTATAAGGGCAAGCCCGATAGTCTCGGTGGGCTTTTCCCGTCCGAGTAGGTAAAATTTTTGCTTTGGGCCGTCTACTACCACATATTCTTCAAAGTCGTTGCTTTGAAGCTCCTGATAAATGTTATAAAGATCTATCATTTCGAACTTCCCATTCATACGATAGAAAACCAGTTTTTTGATGTCCTGAATGAGTCGGTTAAACTCCTCGTTTTTGTCGAGGTTAGCCATTCTCAGTGTGCTTGGGTAGAAATATAAACTCAATTCTGTAAGCTTATCCTTTTTGAGATCAGTTATGATATCGCATTGGGCTTGCGATCCTTGAGCGATAATGATAAAAAGTGCCATAAGCAGGCATACTCTGCCCCTTTTATAAAGAGCAGAGTATATGAGTGAGTGACCTTTAAAAATTCTATTCATCGTCGCTGTCCAATACTTTTAGATGATTCATTCCTTTCATTTTCATTACTTTGGAAAGCTTGGCTATTTGCTTCAAATCTATTTCTCCAAAGAGGCTCATGATAATAAATTCTTCTTTTCCGCCTACGACCATGAGTAGCTCGTTAATGATGCTGCCTTTGTCCCGAATTAGAAATTTCACGTTCTCATCTCCATCTTCTACCGACATCAGTTCCTCATAGCTGCTGTCTTTATCAATGGTGCCTACGGCTCCCATGTACAAAGACTTAGGATTAGTTGGATTCTCGCTTCTTAGCACTTTGATGCCTTTCAATTTGCTTAATGCTTCCAAGACTTCTTTCTCTGCCTCGTCCTCACCTTCTATTTCTGTAAACAAAGAGAACATTTTACTTGTGACAGTCACTTTAGTGAAGGATGTGTCAGCCACGTACTTTGAAAAGTACTTAGTGATGGCATTGTCTTGTGCCATGCTGGATACGCTCCACATCATAGCTATGGCTATTACCGTTAATTTTTTCATCTTTATTAATTGTTATAATTCTGAATCTTAATTTTTTGATGGGTTTCTTCGAATTTGCTAAGACCGTCCATGGTATATTGACTGCCTTTATTCATTTTCTCAGAAACCATAAAAAGGGCACTTTTTGCAACTTCGAAGGCTTCACGAGCCTCTTGCTGCCGAGCGAGTTGTTCGCTTCTATAGGTTTGGAATTCGAATCCACCAACCACTCCTAAAACCAGAAGTACGGAGGCGGCTAATTGAAACCATTTGTGCTGATAGATATTTCTGACTTTTGATTCTTTTTCGATATTTGCGAAAAAGCGATCGTCAAAATCATCTGTAAGCTTTTGAGAAGAGAACTGACTTAATGTCTTGAAGTATTCGACCTCCCGCTGATCCATTGTAGAATCGTAAGAGGATGTGATGTGTTTTTTTAGCTCGCGCTCTTCTTCCGGCGTTGTTTCAGCCTTCCAATATTTATCAGCCAGCTGCTTGATTTGTTTCCACTCCATAGTCCAATATTTTGCTCAATGATGCCCTTACTTTTTGCCTTGCCCTGAACAAGTACACTTTTACCTGTGAATCGTCCAGATTCAGGATTTTTTCTATTTCCTGATTGGAGTATCCCAGTAATTCCCGCAGCCGAAAAATCTCTCTTTGTTTTTCGGGAAGCAGTGCCAACGTAGATTCAATTTTTTCCATTAAATCATTGTTGATGCTGAGGTGGTCGGCTACCTGATGCCCTGAAATCTGGTATTTTGCTTCTGATAAATCCACCACTTGCAGCTTCTTTTTTCTTAGCTTATCCAAACATTGATTGCGAGTAAGCGTCATGCTCCAGGCTTCTATGTTATGAATCTTGCTAAGCTTTTCACGTTGGTTCCAAAGCTTCATGAATACCTCCTGAACAATGTCCTCAGCCAATTCCACATTGCACACGATACTCAGGGCGTATCGATACAATTTGTTCTTGCCTGATAAGACTTCTTTTTTAAACTGTTCTGTAGTCATGTTGCTAAGGAGACGCCTGCGGTAGGGTGCGGTTACAATGAGTACTAAAATATTTTTATGATTGGTTGCGAATTGGTAAATTTTCTTACAGAAATGAACTTTTAGTTCGATTTAGAAGTATTCTGATTAGTAAATAAAAGAACCCGTGAAAGAAAAAAAATTGAATTGCGAAGATGGATCGTGCGAAGTGCCTGACGGGGCACCTACGTCTACAGTGGCTAATCATGATTCTCTAAAAAATAAGCTTATATACATCGGAGATCCGATGTGCTCTTGGTGTTGGGGTATTACGAATCATCTGGATCAAATAAAAAAAGAATATGCTGATGTGCTGGACTTTGAACTTGTGATGGGTGGACTACGCCCAGGCGGAGGAGAAGAGTGGACTGATGAATTCAAAAGCATGATCAGGTCGCATTGGGAGCATGTTGAGTCGGCTTCTGGCCAACCGTTTGATTACAGATTTTTTGATCGTGAGCAATTTGACTATGACACAGAACCTTCGGCAAGGGCAGTACGTGTGGTCAGAGATTTGGATGCTTCGAAAGAATGGAAGTTTTATAAGCGACTGCAAAGTGCATTCTACGCTGAGAACAAGGACGTTCATGATCTCAAAACTTATGAGCTTATTTGCAATGAACAGGGATTGAACTATGTGACGTTTGAGTCACTGTTTCTTTCCGCAGGTTATAAACAGCTAGTTTATCAGGATTTTGCTCGAGCACAGCAAATGGGTGTTCGTGGGTTTCCAGCTGTTGTCATGCAAAAGGGTGATGAGTACTTCGCTGTGAGCATGGGATATTCTGATTATGACCGTATGAAAGGCACGCTTGAAAGTATTCTTGCCTCATAATTAACTATTTTACCTTTTTTGAAATTATAATAGATATGAAATATTCCACATTTGTCCTCCTAATAATTTTTGCTGTCTCATCTAGTTGTACACAGGCACAAAATCAAGCGAGCAATGTTGCAACTACGCAAGTGGCTAAAAAACTCTCCAAGAACTCCAAGCTGAAGAAGGCCTATTTTGCCTCTGGATGTTTTTGGTGCGTGGAAGCTGTTTACGAAAGTGTAAAAGGAGTAGAGGAATCCATATCTGGATATGCTGGTGGGCACACTAAAAACCCGAGCTATGAAGACTCCAACACGGGAAGAACAGGTCATGCGGAAGCAGTAGAAATATACTATGATCCGGAGATCGTGAGTTTTAGTACACTGGTAGATGTCTACTTTGGATCGCAAAATATCACTCAGGTCAATGGACAAGGACCTGATCGAGGATCGCAGTATCGTTCGATTATATTCTATCAGTCTGAGGAAGAAAAAAATATCATCGAATCAAAAGTTGCGGCGCTCAATGCCCAATTAAGTCCTCAAAAGGTTGCCGCCGAGATCATGCCATTTGATAAATTTTGGATCGGGGAAGACTACCATCAAAACTATGAAAGGCTGCATCCCAACCAGGGATATATCAGAGGCGTATCTATTCCGCGATTGAATCGATTCAAACAAAAATTTCCTGAACTACTCAAGGACGATCATTGAAAATTCAAATGCTGTGAATATGAAAGGCAGTTTTTACAAATCGAAAACCATGCCTTCAAGGACTATATTAAAGCCTCGGTTCAGTACTTGACTTCTCTGTGGAGATTCAAACATTGCAGGGTTGGTATGATTGAAATGAATGAAGTGGACTTTGGATTTTTGCTCTTTTGGCAGCTCCTTCAAAAGATTCATGGTTTCTGTAGTAAATGGGTGTGGAATCTTACTCATATCCCGACCTGGTAGCTCTCCATCTGCAAAGAAGGCTGCATCTAGCAGCGCATAGTCTACTGCATTGATTTCATCAGCCAGCGATTTGTCCCAGGTCTGCCATTTGTTGATATCGGGAATAAAAAGTAGGTTATTGTTGCTCGTGCTAATTCTGTATCCGACCGTTTCCGAATACTCGTCCCGGTGTGGCACTAGTATTGGAGTCACGTTCATGTTGCTGGCCAGCCTTACAGCACGCTCATTTTGAAGCGGAATCAGGGATATATTTTGTAGGGCGACCAGTTGGTCCCAAGGGCCATTGCTCTCAAGGAAGTTCTTCATTTTGGGCATGACATAAACTGGAATATTGTTCGCGCCCATCACTTCCCGACCAAGATGGATGAGGCCTGCATAGTGACCAATATGCGCATGCGTAATAAATATACCCTCTAGCTCATAACCCAGGGTATCCAGCACATGCAGCTGATGTTTAATATCAGGTGTAGCTTCAAACAGCCAGGCTTTTTTTGACGCCGTATTGAGTAGGCCTAAACATGTGACACTTCTTTTCTCCTGCTCTCCGGTCCAATATGATTCGCAGCAGGATTTTTTGCAGCCTGCTTGAGGGTATCCGGCATCCTGAGCCATACCTAGTACCACAATTTTCCACAAGGGAGACTGCTGAGCTGATCCAATTCGAGTAATCATTGACAGTGCCGTCACTATAAAAACAGCGACCAGATAGTGTTTTTTTGTACGACTCATAAGTGAGGATTATCGCTTTTTTGGCTTAGGAATATTGATTGTAAAAGTTGAGCCTTTACCTTCTTCAGATTTAACTTCAACCAAGGCGTCAAGTTTTTGTGCAGTTTCTTGAACTACATAGAGTCCGAGTCCCGAACCAATGCTATTGTCGTTGGCTCGGAAAAACATATCGAAGATTCTTTCGATTGCGAATTTAGGAATTCCCAGTCCGTTGTCTGATACAGAAAGTGTTACGAAGCGATCGGTTTGACTGAGCTCAATTTTCACCGTTGGATCAGGTTTTTTGGGATCAGCAAAAATGATTGCATTGTGCATCAAATTTCTTAGAATCACTTTTATTCTTGTTTCGTCTCCAGTTACGCTTTCTTCCTCATTGAATTCACTTTCAAGTGATATTTGTTGAAGTGTTCCACGCTCTTTCAAGCCACTCCATATATTGTCGACGAGTGTCTTAAGTTTGAATTCTCGGTACTCTACGGCATCGTTCTTATTTTTTGAATAGTTAATAAGCTCGTTGATAAAATGATTCATTTTATCTGTGCATTGCTTGATGAGTCTAAAATACTCTTTGTTTTGTTTAGGATCGTCTTCGTCCAAGGCCAAGTTTACCAGTCCCATGGTGGATGTCAGCGGGCCTCGTAAGTCGTGAGAGGCACTATAAACAAATCGATCGAGCTCGCTATTCATCTTTCTGAGCATGCGATTGGTTTTTTTGATGTCGTGGACACGCCAGGTGTAAAGGCCCCATATGAGCAGGATTAGGAAGACGACTACGGCAAATCTGAACCAGAACGCTTCAAAAAAGTGGGGCAGGACGGTGAAGGATAACTTTGCACCAGTAGAATTCCATATACCATCATTATTGGAAGCTTGGACCAGCAAGGTATAGTCACCATAAGGAAGATTGGTGTATTCTATTCTCCTATTCTTCGTAGGCTCGCTCCAATGCTCATCGATACCCTCAAGCTTGTATTTGAAATTTACTTTTGACGGAGCAAGAAAGCTTAGTGCTGTTACGTCGAATAGATATCTAAAGGTGCCAGGTTTGATTTTCACACCATCTTCAATTGGAAAGATGGAACTGTTGTCAATTTGCACCTTCGTAATATAAACTTTTGGTACTTTTTGGTTCAGGATTTTTTGATTTGGATCTATGATCGCCACGCCCTCAAAGGTTGGTACCCATATTTTCTTGGTTTCTGGGTCATAGTAGCCTTTTGTAGCACCAGTACACTCCTGACTCTCCATACCATCTTCTTCTCCGAATAATTCATAACCGACGAATGGTTCGGCTTTATCAAAGAACTGATTTAGTGCTGATTTTTTGACTTTTAATACTCCTATTGGTGAGGTCAGCCAAAAGTGCTGCTCCTGATCATTCACGATATCAAAGAACTTCTCCATTTTAAGGGTGGGATCAAAGTTCACCTTTTCGATCTTTCCATTTGCATAGCGGAATAGTCCCAGATTTGTACACAGCCAGGCATTGTCATTCTCGTCCACTTGCATATTGAAAATCAGGGTACCGGAGTTATCCTTTAAAATAGCATGCTGTTCCAACTCACCCGATCTGGATAGTATGCTGAGTCCACCGGCATTTGTACCTATATACAAATTGCCCTTGCTGTCTTCATCCACGCACAAGACATAGTTGGTCAAGAGCCCTGAATCTTTGTCATAGACCTCGTGGTTGCCCGCTTCGTCAAATCTAATCAAGCCTCCAGTTCTCGACCCTAGCCATTTTATGCCTTGCGAATCCTTGAATATGGTTCTGATATTATTGTCGGGAAGACCAGATTTTTCATTGAAATAGGTCTGTTTGTCATTTTGAATCTTTACTAATCCCTTGTAGTTAGCTATCCAGGTGACGTCATCTTCAAATAGAATATCTCTTATCACATCTTTTTTGAAATCATCATTCAGTTTCAGTTGGCTTATTTTTTCGCCGTCATACAGATTTACTGAACCATCCTGAGTACCTATATAATGTATGTCATCTTGCTTGTTGATAATATGTACCTGATTGGTCGGAAGACCGTCCTTGATGGTGAGATTAGTAATGATCCCTGCTTTGAACCGAACAAGCCCACCTTCATAGGTACAGACCCATAGACTACCTTCGTTGTCAAAGAACAGATCTACGACTCTTTTGCTGGGAAGTCCATCTTCTTCGGAGAATAGCTCATACGTATCAGATCCAAGCATATGTCGGATCAGGCCACGCTCTGACCCTATCCACAAGACACCATAATCATCCACCAACAGATCATTGATAATTTCTCCTTTTAGAATTTTCAAATTTTCGACTTGGCCATTCCGAATAAGGTTCACTCCACTGAGAGTGCCGGCATATAGGGTCCCTTCTTTCGGAAATACGGTACTGATGAGATTGCTTGACATTCCATTGGACTGAGCAAATCGATGGATGGATTTGCTTGTGATTTTGAACACACCTTTGGTGTCTGTTGCCACCCAGATGTTTCCCATCTCATCTTCAGCGATATCATGAATGGTTAGATCTGGTATTTGGTTTATCTTGTTGGTTCCACCTGATGTGTTAATCTTATACAATCCATTGTTTTTGGTGCCAACCCAAAGATTATCCTTGCTATCGGAAAAAATGGAAACGACAGATATGGGAAGGGAATCCTGTTGAAGCAGTTTGATAAAGGACTTGCCGTTGTAGCCTACGATTCCGCTAGATCCGGTGCAAAACCATAGATTGCCATTTTTATCCTGTGTGCCTTCATAAATTGTGTTGGAGGACAAATAGGGCACGTTGGTCTGATCGTAAATTTCAAACTTATCACCATCGAACTTTTGAAGACCGTTGTAGGAGGTAATCCATAGATAGTCATCCTCCGCCTGTAGCACAGAAATCACATTGTTGGATATCAGTCCATTTTTGTTGGTCCAGGTATCCATGGCTAGATCTTTGATCCGATACTTAGGGTTGAACCCTTTTTTAAGGCCACTTTCCTGACCATAGGCGGGTGCGGGTAGTATGGAAACTAGGTATAGGAGGACAAAGAGAATTCTCATAGCTGACTTATATTCTGAGCTCATTTTTGGACGGTATAATAAGGTACTGAATTTTATGTGTTCTGAGAAATGAATAACCATATTAAAATTGGTGCCAGTATGATTATTAATGGACAAATCGAACTACCGTCTCATTCAATCATTTTCAGAAATTGTCTTGCTCGCGATATTTCTGCAGATGGTTGCTCTTGCGAATAAGGTTTTTGAATTGGTAATTCGTTATTTGAGCGTGAAGTATTTTATACCCTTAGGCACAGAGTTTTATCCCTACGTTTCAGCAAAACAGCTGACGGGAGCCAAGAAACAAACGACCGTAGAAATCAATTTTGACGAAGAAGAAATTGTGGATACGCTACATATTGAAAACCCGGAATCAGGGGAATATGCTATCTTTTATCAACTTCCGCTAGAAGATAATAAGTCGGTTTTTGATAGTTATATAGTATCAGTAGCCTCAGTAATAGAATCCTGACAGTATTACTCCACTACGAGATGTGGCACCTTACTAAGGTCCCACTCGATGACCAATCCTTCAGCTAATTCCATGGCTACACTTTTACCATAAAGCACTTGACAAAGATAAAGGGACGCTTCAAAAGATTTAGCTCCGCCGGCTGAGGTAATGTATTTTCCATCATGAACAAAAAGTACAGAATCGTGGACAACGTGCTTCGGGTATTTAGCCCTATAGGCATCGATATCTGCCGGAAAAGTCGTAGAAGCAGCATCATCCAATAATCCGGCTTCGGCAAGTACAAATGCTCCGTCACAATGTGAGGTGACAAACTTTGCCTCACTAGAAACATTCTTTACGAAGGTTAGCATTTTCTCATCTTCCAAATCCGTGGTAAGATGCCCATCAGCACTGGGTATCACCAGTATGTCGATAGGAGGCAAGCTGTCCTGTAGATAGTTGAAATCCGGCAACAGTTTTATGCCTTCGAATGTAGTGATAGGATTAGAGGTATTTGCAACCAAGAACACATTCATGGGTTTAATGTTATCCCTGAATATGGTGTGATGATAGATATCAAATGGTGCAGTCAATTCGGTGTTGAATGTACCATCCATTACCAAAAAGGCCACATTGTAGCGGCCTTTTTTGATGTTTTCATATTTATCAACTGTACTTTTCGTCTCCATTTTCGCATTACAGGAAATCAGTGAAGTCAAGAAAAGTACTACGAGCAGAGGTCTCATTTTTACTGCGGAATAGTCTGAAATTCTACAGGTGCTTCGTTGTCTTTGAAAGAGGCTCTTGGCTTTAGATTTAAGGTTTGGAACATTTGCTTGTCCATATCTTCCTCAGGATTTGGAGTTGTGAGCAGTTTGTCACCGGCAAATATTGAATTGGCACCTGCAAGGAAACACATCGCTTGTTCTTCTACGCTCATTCTTACCCGGCCAGCAGATAGCCTCACCATGGCGTTGGGCATAATAATACGAGCGGTGGCTATCATTCTTATCATTTCCCATATTGACACTCGCGGTTGGTCTTCCAGTGGAGTGCCTTCTACAGGCACGAGTGCGTTGACTGGCACGGATTCAGGATGCTCTTCAAGTGTGGCCAGAGTGTGCAGCATGCCTACACGGTCGTTGTGGCTTTCGCCAAGCCCAATAATTCCACCAGAGCAAACTGAAATTTTGGCTTTTCTTACATTGTTAAGCGTATCTAATCTGTCGTCGTACGTTCTCGTAGAGATGATTTCTTCATAGTGTTCCTCACTGGTATCCAAATTGTGATTGTAGGCGTATAGTCCTGCATTTTTAAGCTTTTCAGCTTGATCTTCGGTCAGCATTCCGAGTGTGCAGCATACTTCCATGCCCATACCATTCACACCTTTTACCATTTCTAGCACTTTGTCGAAATCGCGATTGTCACGGACTTCTCTCCATGCAGCTCCCATACAAAATCTAGTGCTTCCGCTGTCCTTTGCAGCTTTGGCAGAGTCTAGGACCTCATCGACTTCCATCAGCTTGTGCACCTTTACATCTGTATGATATCTGGCAGCTTGAGGACAGTAGGCGCAGTCTTCAGGGCATCCACCGGTTTTTACAGAGAGAAGCGTACATACCTGCACTTCGTTTGGGTCGTGATAGGCTCTGTGCACTGTGGCAGCACGATAGACCAAATCCATGATGGATGTATTGTATATCTCGCTAATTTCTTCTCTGGTCCAGTCGTTTCGTATGATCATGCTAAAAATTCTTTTGTTGAGGATTAATATTATGGTTGCGCTAAATTAGAATATTTTGCTTATTTCAAGTCCTAATCTTGCCTGATTCCTTACTTGTAATATGAAGATTATGTAGATATTTTGAATTACACTAGCATGAGCTGATTCTTGCACCGAGAGAATCTAATTCTTTGGGGACGTTGATCAGAATTTCAAGACCGGTACAATCTTTTATTCTTGTTCCCTGGTCAAATTAGGTTTTATAGATTCAATCCAGATTTTCTAGGTTCAAGTAATCGGATTAGCAAGACCATCTTGTCCTGGGCGAATTGTAATGTATTGGTTAGCCGAAATGCGACATTATAACTGAATTGCTTTCTTATCACTTAATTATTGATTTATTTACTTCAAATAAGTCAAACTAACATTAGAATATTTCCAGCTATTCTTAGATGATCAACTCACTCAAGCACTTCTTTACCATAACTCTAATTTTTGCAATTGCCCTTACTACGAAAGCACAAGTAGGCTCGCTGCCTGATGAAAAAGAAAAGATTACAAGCAATGGTGTATGGCTAGGCTTCTATACCAAATACCATTTCAATGATAAATGGGCTTACTACGGCGAATATCATATTCGTAAGCGCGACGGATTTAATGACATGGCTCAAATCTATCTAAGATTTGGAGCGACCTATACACTTGCCAAATATGTTGATGTCACAGTTGGGTTTGTGAATCCTTATTATTGGGCACCAGATCAGGATGATCCAAATGTAGACAATGTGGTTCCGCAGTTTAGAACCTGGGAGCAGATGGTTTTTGCTACTCCTTTTGATCATATCAAGCTCTTTCATCAGATTCGAATCGAGCAACGATTTAAACGAGATTATGAAAAGGGCTCAGAATTTAAATTGACGCATAGGTTTAGATATAAGCTTACTTTGTATGTGCCTCTCAACAAACCTGCATTCGAAAATCACACGTTGTTTTTGAGTATGTATGAGGAGATATTTATTCAGGCGGGCAAATCAATAGTCTACAATCACCTCGAGGATAACCGACTTTTCGCTGGTTTGGGTTACAACCTGAGCGAGCAACTACAGGTCCAGGCCGGATATATGTATAGCTTTAGGCACTATGGAGCTCCATACAAATATGAAAATCGCCATATTTTCAGACTGAGTTTATATCATCATTTAGATTTTCATCTGGACAAACACAGGGAGGAAAGGCATCTTCCAATTCATTAAGAGTATTTTTTATAGAATCAGAGATACGGATTGCCTTTTTGATCAAGGTTGATGGCCGAGAGGATTAAGCAATTTTTGGTTTAACCTGGATTATGCATTAGGAATCGTGATGAAAGCATAAAGTGCAAAGAAAGGGGCACTTATATTGAAGAGGCATAGCACCGCTATGGTGATTCAATAAATATATGTTAAGTGTCTATTTCAAAGTGCTTTATGATTGGAATAGATTATCTAATGCAGATTTCAGGTTTAAAAATGAATCGGAATGATTTATCTCAGTTCCAGCTCATAGGGCATTCTAGCCTGAATACCTTGATACTTCTCTATCTGCTTGATGGCGTCTACGTACTTAGCCATTTCGCCATAGTTTTTATGGAAGATCCGACTTTCTGTTTCTTCCATCACATTGCTAAATAATTCTGCCCATTTAGATTTGAGTTGAGGATAATATGAGACAGCATAGTCATCAGTTATACCTGCTGCATTTGCAGCTAACTCCACGGCATCTTTGTAACTACCCAACACATCTACCAATCCTTTTTCTTTGGCTTGACTGCCAGTCCAAACTCGCCCTGATGCTACTTCTTTGATATCGTCTTGAGACATACCCCGACCTTCTGCAGCTTTGGATGTGAAGGTCTCGTAACCACGCTCAACAGAAGTCTGAATGATGCTTTTTTCATAGTCGCTTAGTGCGCTGGAGACTCGATAGATATCGGAGAATTCTCCTGTGGACACCCCGTCATTGGTGATACCCAATTTGTTTTCAAGAAAACCTCCCAGGTTTGGAATCATTCCAAAAATACCGATTGATCCGGTGATCGTGGTGGGCTGTGCGACAATGGTATCACAAGGCATGGATAAATAATAGCCACCTGATGCTGCCACAGAGGACATCGAAGCGATTACGGGTTTTTCTTTTTTGGTAAGTATGATTTCATTCCAGATTACATCTGAAGCAATCATAGACCCACCAGGTGAATTTACCCTGATGACTACTGCCTTTACCCGCTTGCTTTCTCTTGCATTTCTTATAGCCTTTACAAATTTGTCGGACCCTACACTTTCTATATCCCCGTTGCCGGAAACGATCTCTCCGTCCGCCACAATAACAGCTACCTTGTTGGAAGAATAGCCTGAACTTACAGTTTTCATGTAGTTATTTATGTTTATGAAATTGATATCATCATCGGATGTGAGACCGATCTGTAGTCTGATCATATCTTTGACTTCATTTTCATAGGCGATCTTCGTGACCAATCCGAACTCTTTTGCATCTTCAGCCTTTCTCACCATCATTTGATTCGAAATAGTCTTTAATCGATCGATCTCGACATTTCTCGAAGCACTCACATTTTGTAGTACGTGATCATATATGTTGTTGATAAAAGAAGCAGTTTGTTCTTTACTCGCCTCGCTCATGCTTTTTCTAAAGAATGGCTCGACGGCGCTTTTATAAGTCCCCACTCTGAATATTTGTGCTTCTATATCCAATTTCTCAAAAAGTCCCTTGAAGAAAGTGACATTGGCCGCAAGTCCATTAAATTCCAGTGAACCGATAGGATTAAGGACGATTTCATCTGCTACCGAGGCCACATAATAGTTGGCTTCTGATATATATTCACCATAGCTGTAGATGAACTTTCCACTACTTTTGAAGTCCTCCAGAGCCATTCTGATTTCTTCTAATGAGCCGTATCCGCCTGAGACAAAACCATGTTCGAGGTAGATACCTTCGATGTTTTCATCATACTTAGCCGCTTCAATAGTCTCCAACGTTTGCAGCAATGCGATTTGAGTATCTCCTTCATCAGGAAATAGATCTGCCAGTGGGTCTTCCGGTATTCTTTCGACGATCATGCCGCTCAGGTTAATGTAGAGCACTGAGTTAGCTTCTACAGTTGGCACCTCATCCGACCCAGCCGCTAATATTCCAATGGTTACCGGAACGATTAGAACTAGGAAAAGGAAGCTGAAAATAATCAGCGCAGTGATTGTCGATAAGACAGATTTAAAGAAGGACATAGATGTTAAATTCTTTTATTTTCTATTATTGCAAAACTATTAATTTCAGCTTTACGCTTACTCTTATTCAATTTTATTTTATGAGCCAATGCTTCTTGCTGTTGGGTACCAATATTGGTAACAAAGAGCTTAATTTATTACAAGCACAGGAATTATTATCTAATACGGTTGGGACCATGAAAAGGGTCTCCTCTATATATAGAACTGCTGCATGGGGGAAAGAGGATCAGGAGGATTTTCTTAATCAGGTAATTTGTATTGAATCCATACTCAAACCAGAAGAACTACTTGATGCATGCCTCAATATAGAAAAACAGTTGGGTCGAATCAGATTTGAAAGATGGGGTGAGAGACTTATTGATATTGATATCTTATATTTTGAAGATAGGGTAGTGGCTCAGGATGATTTGACTATTCCGCATCCGGAACTCCAAAATAGAAGATTCACACTTGTACCTTTGGTAGAAATAGCGCCAGATTTTTATCACCCGAAATTGAAAAAAACAAACCTAACGCTGCTTGAAGATTGCACAGACCTTCTCACAGTGACTAAACAATAAAATATGGAAGCAGCAACAGATTTAGCCTACTATGAGTACCTACTGATTTTCGGATCTGGAGTGATTGCTGGTTTCATCAATGTAGTGGCTGGCGGAGGGTCACTGCTTACTTTGCCCATTTTGATATTCTTGGGACTCCCACCAGCGACAGCCAATGGAACTAATCGAGTGGGTATTTTCCTTCAAAATGTATTTGCTGTAGGTGGATTCAAAAGCAAAGGAGTGTCCGCTTTCCCATTCTCTATCTGGCTCTCGATATCAGCATTAGTCGGCGCAATCATAGGTGCAAAGATTGCAGTTGACATCAGTGGAGAATTGTTCAATCGAATACTGGCGATTGTCATGGTCATGGTGATAGGAATTACGGTAGCGAATCCTTTGAAGAAGAATAATTCAGGCCATGAGCTTATGAGCAGAGGTAGACAAGCATTAAGTGTCTTTGCCTTCTTTTTCGTAGGCATCTATGGTGGGTTTATTCAGGCGGGTGTAGGGTTTATTATTATAGCTTCACTGACACTAATCAATAATATCTCACTTGTAAAGACGAATAGTATTAAAGTTTTTGTAGCTCTGATCTATACCATTTTTGCTTTAGGTGTATTTGCATGGGAAGGTCAGGTAGATTGGGTGCTGGGCATTACACTTGCAGCAGGGACGTCGATAGGCGGGTGGTCTGCGAGCAGATGGTCTGTGGACAAAGGGGATCGATGGATTCGGTACTTTCTGATCGTGACAGTCCTGATTATGGCTGTCAAGCTTTGGTTCTTTTAGTCACCCAATAGCTTTTTTATCACTTGAGGCTCTTCGTCCAACAAGGTAGGAGCGGTACCTGTACCTATGATTTCCCATTGATGCTGATAGACCGATGAGTATCTGATAATTACAGTTGCCTCTTCGCTTCTAAAAATATTGGCTATAGGATGATTTCTGATAGAATCATAACTGATGTTGATGGGCCACGCTCTAACTCCAGGCTCGATTACTCTGCCCTTTCTTAGCGATGAGGTGCCCAACGGATACAATGCATTGAGTGTGTCCTTGTATCGGTGGGCAAACTGTGCCGGATCCAACTCGTAGGTGGAGTCATTGAAAACTACCTTAATTTCTTCGAGAATAGCCGGCCCCATCCCTGTATTTTTTAGCTCTAGCTGATATCTAGTGTCACTATTGTTGTTCCACAATTCCAACTTGGGAAAAGAGGTTTTCTCCTGATGTTCACGCATGATCTGCGATTGATATACTAAGGTGGCCAAGGTGGCTACACTGATTAGAAAGGCTGATACACTAAATATTTTATCGCTATCCCATTTCGACATTTTAGATCGGATTTAGTTCGACGTGAAAATAATCAATTCTTTAAAAACAGAAATGATGACTACTTCAGTAATGCCAAATCTTTAGGCGTATCGATATCTACTTGCGCGTCTGGGTAGGAAATGACCTGTACATTCTTGAAGTGTTTGTGAATAACTTTTTTAGCCCCATTTTCACCACTTAGATTTAACAGATCGATGAATGTCTTTCTGTTGAAGATAGCCGGTACACCATAGGATTGATCATATCCACAGGCTGTAATAAGATGATCAGACTCATCATGGAAGAAGATCAGCTCGGTTAGCATCTGTGATGTCACATGCAACTGATCGCAGAGTAGGATGAGCACCTCTTTGGTATATCGATCCTTGTTGAGTATTTGTTGAATTCCATATGAAATGGTGCTTCCCATACCCAACTCCCAATCATCAAAGCAGACCAGTGTAGCTTTGCTACCGGAGACTTTTGGAGCAATTTGCTCGTGGTGACATCCCAATACAACAAAGACTTTATCTGATAAGCCGGTTGCAATATCCACAACATTTTCAATGAGCGTTCTGCTTTTGAAATGGAGCAACTGCTTGGGTTGACCCAATCGGCTCGAGCTGCCTGCGGCTAGTATCAATATGGTTGGTGCTTGATTAATTAGTCTTTCGTTTTGGAAAAAAGTTCTTTAAATAGACCTGTTTGAATACTTGATCCTCTTTTCCATCGCGCTGGTGGATTGGGCCGGTTCTATATTTGATAAACCCACCGGATCGATTGGTGAATTTTGCTTGAATCTCACTGATAATAGAAACTGCGATTTCATCTGGTGTTTCAGCACCTATATCTAATCCAATGGGTGCGTGAATTTTATCCAATTGTTCGTTAGTGACTTCTATCTTATACTTTTCCTTTAGTGTTATAAAGAGCTTGTCTGCCCGTTTTTTTGGACCAAGGATCCCTATGTATGGGGCCGGACTATCTATGATTTGGCTTAGCACTTCTTCGTCATACTTGAGATTGTGAGACATAAGCACCACCGCGGTGAAAGGAGTGATTTTTATTTCCTTTTGTACATACTCTCGCTTGCAAGATTGCATCTGATCTACTTTAGGGAAATTAATGGGTACAAGGTGTGCGACGCATTCATCGGTGACACGTACATTCCACCCGAGCACATGTGCCAGCTCGGTCACCGGCTGAGCATCGAATCCACCACCAAATACAAGTAGATCTATTCCCGGTTGAATCAACTCTAGAAATATTTTTACATTTCCTCTTTCTGTTTTGTAGGTCTCTACTTTTGGCTTTTGATTGATGGCCACCTTGGTGAGATCGTTGGCCAATAGTTCCTTGAGAAGCATTGAGCTGCTTACGATCTCGTTCTTGTCATTTAAATCTATTTTGGTGCCGACCGGCAATTCTGAATCGTCGGATTCGAAGATGGAAGCACTGACTCCGAGATTCCCATATTCTAAAAAGGACTTCAGTTGAGATATGGGGTTGTTCTCATCCTCTGGGTCGATAGGTTCTATTAGAATATCGATGATCCCGTTGCAACCCAGCCCAATACCTAATTGATTGTCATCGTCGTTCGAGGTGTCGTAGGTCACCGTACGTGAGGTCTTATTCAAAATCACCTGCCGTGCTTTTCTTAGCGCATCGCCTTCAAGACAGCCTCCACTAATAGAGCCTACCCATCGGCCATTGTCCATCATGAGCATTCGGGCCCCAGGACTTCGATAGGATGATCCTTTCACTTGAACTACTGTAGCAAGGGCAGCCTTGCGTTGAGAGAAATCTATCTTGCTATATGCTTCTAGTATGGTTTTAAATTCCTTCATATGTTAGTTCCAATTCGATTTTTTGCTCATAAATTTTGCTTAATGCTTGCTACTTCTTCGCTTGAAATGGCTGAAGAGGCACTACCCCAGCTATTTCTAATGTAATTGAGCACGTCGGCTATTTCCTGATCAGATAGCTCTACCGGGTCCATTACACCGAAGTACGTATTATCGTTTACAGTTAGCTCACCTTCTAATCCATTTACAATTGCATCTATGGCTTTGGAAACGTCGTCTGCAAAATAATCTGATGATGCCAACGGAGGAAAGGCGCCTGACAATCCTTGCCCGTTCTCCATATGGCAAACCATGCATTCGTTACCATATATTTCTTGGCCCCGAGCCATACTTTCCTTCAAAGTCTGAGCCTGACTGATCATCACATTTGCGAAAAGTAATATCACAGAAACTAGTGCAGGCAAGTAATTGTATTTGCCGACGATCCTGAATTTTTGAGTCATATTACCTTTGTGCAATTAATTATTGATTAAAATATCTCAATAAATATAAGAAAAAGAGCCTGCAAATTTATTTCTTCGTGATGTACAACCGTATTTGACTTATCAACGGCAGCAAACGGCCATCAAATAACATACCTAATGCAGCAGACCACAAATTGGGAACAAATTAGAGCAAAATACCAGTTGGCTAATCAACGCATATATTTTAATACACCATCCTTTGGTGCCATGTCGGATCAGACTGCAAAGGTCCAGAAGGACTGTATCGATTTATTGCAGACGCGAGGCAACCAGTTGAATGAAAGAGCTGCTGAAGCATCCAAAGTCGTGAGGCAACTTATGCATGAAATGACTAACGCTCAGCATCACGAAATTGCCATTATCCCTGATGTAAGTACGGCCATGAATCACCTGGCTGAAATGCTTAGCGAAAAGAAGAAAGTGGCCCTGTTGAAATCCGACTATCCTGCGACTAGTGCGCCATGGATGTTACGCGGATTTGATATCGAGTGGATTGAGAGAAACGAGCTCGGATATGAAATCGAAGATATAGAGCAGGCGATCATAAATGGAGCGGAGGTATTGGTACTGAGCTGGGTGATGTACAATACAGGTGCCCTTCTTGACCTACGAGCCATTGGCACGCTGTGTAGGAAATATGACGTTGTATTTATTGTTGATGCCACTCAGGGACTGGCTGCCAACCCATTGGATCTGACAGAAGTGCATCTGGATGTACTACTCGCTTCAGCATTCAAATGGATGGTGGCAGGATATGGGATCGCTCTGGCCATTGCAAGTCATGAATTCACTTCCAGATATGAAGTGATTGCCGCAGGGCAAAACACAATGATCAGTGCTGAAAAGGAGGCCAACGACTTATCCAACTATAGAGCGGGGATAGAGCGCTTTGAGCTGGGTCATGCAAAAATCCAACAAGTCCTTGCGTTGGAAAATGCCTTACTCGAGCTTAAGGCCATAGGTTTTAGCAACATCTTGCAGCGAACTGCCCAGCTTGGAAACCTGCTTCGAGAGAAGTTGCTGGCCAATGGCGTAGAGATAATGAGTCCCAATCCTGCAAGTGCAAATATTCTTATGATAGAAGCGACAGATGATCGTATTGAGAAGTTAAAGAATGCTGATGTAGAGTTTACCCATCGACATGGGTTGATCCGGTTGGGAGCCTACTTTTATAATGATGAGGGGGATATTAATTATTTGATCGATCAATTACTTTAATATATTGAGCGACCCTTTGATGTCTTTTTCAAGGCAAATGTGCGAAATCAGAATAAAGTAATTGCCTGATTCCAATTCTTTACCATTCCAGTCATTTTGATAGTCCCCAGACTTGTACAATACTTTACCATATCGGTTAATAACAGTAAAATCTGAGCCGGATAAATCTTCTGGCAACTCAAAGAAGTCATTGATCCCATCACTGTTAGGACTAAAGGCATTTGGTAAAATGATTTCTTTGGTGTTGGAGATTTTAACTTCAAATTCATTGTAAACTGTTTCACAATAAGTACTAATTTCAACCCAGTACATTCCGTTGGACTCAAATTGTTCTTCAGAACTAACAGATCCGGTACTCCATAAATAATTATAATCTTTTGGCAAGTCGAGGCGGTATTCATCAACATTGCAGATGAGAGTGTCATTAATTGCAGAATAAACAATTGGAGGAATGACCTCAACCGAGATCGTATCAGCCATTGAATTGCACTCACCACTGACCCTGCACCAATACTGTCCTGATTCAGTCACAGAAATGCTCTCTTGATTTGAGCCAACATTCCACGTATATGAAAATGATGGCTCATTGTCTAAGGTCGGACTGATTATGCCTTGTGTGCATATGGTGGTGTCATTGCCTAATGAAAACGAAGGAACCTCTGGGTTAAAACTGATTGAAAAATTGTCAACAATTGATTGGCAGACTGTACTAATTTCAACCCAATAATTCCCTTCTGAATCGAATATTTGATATGATGAGAATGAGCCATTACTCCATTCATAATTATATTCATTTGGCAGGGTTAGATTTAGAAGATCACCTTTGCATAAAAATGTATCTTCTAATGGTTCATAGTTTATGGGATCAATCACAGTTACTATAATGGTGTCCGAATTAGAATTACACTCACCTGTCACCTTACACCAATATTCACCAGATTCTGAAACGCTGATGTTTTCCTGATTTGAACCGGTGCTCCAATTATATGTAAAAGAAGGATTACTGATAAGATCGGGAATGATAGTGCCTTCTGTGCAAAATGTGATGTCATTACCTAAAGTGAAATCAGGAACGACACTTGCGACTATTAGTTCAATTTCATCACGAATCAAACAACCTGAATTAGTATATTCGACCCAATAAAAGCCTTGATCATATAACTTCCTTATTTTTAGAGTAGAGCCATCATTCCACTCAACGTCGGATCCGTAAATGGAATAATCCAACTCAACAAATTCTCCTTCGCAAAAATTATACTCAAGATAGTTCGGCTGATTACAAAGTTTACATTCTATATCTGAATCAGTATATGTTAGAGTATTGGTAGTTAACGATGAAGTTGCAGCCACTGAAATATCAGTTTTTGTATAGTTAAGATTTACAGTGGTGAGATTGACAGAGTTTGTAGTGATATTTCCTAGAATATTCGAAATACAACGAGTAGTGAGCTCACCATTTTCATCCAATCTTATCAATAGCACATCCTCGTCTCCATCAGAGATTGATCCTGATATAATGTATCCAGGGTCATATTCGATGATCTTCGTTGCTTGGACCTGCTCGTCCGTTTCGAGTTGATAAGCAAATTGTAGAACGCCTTCAAGGTTGATACCCATCCAGAAAGGGGTGCCACTCGTGGTATTACCGGTTAGCACAATATTATCATTAGAATCAATTATGAGTTCCACTGGATTTTGATCCCCGGCATATTGATATTCTTTAGACCATAAATGATTGCCATTGGAGTCTACTTTTGTGAGTAAAATATTTAATTGAGGCGAAAAACTGCTGCTGGTCGAAACAATGTATAAATCATCTTCGTCGGATCGGACCATTCTTTGTGGTAGGTCATATATACCTCCATTATAGCCTTTGACCCATTCCACGTCTCCGTCGGAATTGAATTTGGCCAATCTAATTTTTCTATTGGTTCCACTTATATTAGAATAGGTAAAAACCAAGATTAGAGACCCATCTGACAGCTCAACCATATCTCTTTCATACGCTTCAGAGTCAACCACATTTGACTCGACATCTTCATAGTTCAAGTAGAACCCCCATTGCGGTTCTAAATTGGAATTCAGTTTTTGTACTGTAACCTTATTTCTACCCGAGACGAGCCCCTCTAACTCTCCAGAGTGGTAAATGAAACCATCACTTGAGACAAGCAGATTTTTTAGCCGGTCAGCAAACGAGCCATAGCTCTGACTTAAGAGTACATTGCCGTCTTCATCAATTTTTATAAGACTAGTACTAAAATTATTGTTCTCGAGACCTGAAAACAAGAGGTTTCCATCAGGTAAAAGGACAAAATCACGATGAAGTGCATTGTTTGAAGAATAGGTTTTCGTCCAAATGGGAAGGAGATTAGCATCAAGTTTACTTACAAATAAGCTTGGATTTGTTCCTTGAATACCGAAAGCAAAGACGTCGGATCCAACTTTGACGATAGAAGCTTCCTGGTCTTGACTATCTCCAATACTACGAAGAAAACTGGATTGCGAGTAAGTCTTAAGAGAACCGTTTAGACAAAATAATAATAACAATAAACGAAGAAATATATAGCCGCTTTGTAGAGGTACAATCAATCTACTTTTGATATTGATCTTTAAAGAACATAAGTTATTATTGCTTTTCATTCAATACAGTTCAATGATTGGCAATTATAAAACAATTCTATCGCACCTTTTAGGTCCATTAATATTTCTTTTTGCTTCCATTATTTTCTTTGCACCCGTTGTCTTCGAAGGCAAGGTATTGCCCCAACATGACATTACACAGTGGCAAGGTGGAGCAAAAGAATTACAGGATTACAGAGAGAAGACCGGAGAGGAGGGGCTATGGACTAATTCCATGTTTGGAGGAATGCCTGGCTACATGGTCAATACCCAATTCTCAGGTGAGCTTACAAAACCAATACATAAACTAGTCAGTTTGTACCTTCCTCATCCTGCCAGTATTGTATTTGTGGCATGTCTGTGCTTCTACATTATGTTGATTGCCTTTGGAGTTCGGTCATGGATAGCAATTATTGGAGGGTTGGCTTTTGGGTTTACTGCTTTTTCGATAATAGGAATTATGGCTGGTCACAATTCAAAAGTGGTAGCAGTAGCGTATATGCCGCTGGTTTTAGCTGGTATGAAATGGACTTTTGATGGAAAAAAACTGTGGGGATTAGCAGTCACCGCCTTGGGATTAGCCCTACATCTCAGGCCAAATCACCTTCAGATTACGTATTATCTATTATTGATGGTGCTGGCATTTGGGGTATCTCAATTAATTTATGCAATAAAAGAAAAGACACTTCCAGATTTTGCTAAGACATCTGTAGTGCTAATTATTGCTGCATTGATGGCAGTGGGAGCTAATTTTGGAAGATTAATTACTACAATTGAATACGGTAAATATTCCACAAGAGGCAAATCAGAATTGACGGTAGCTGGTGATGCAAAATCAGGTCTGGATAAGGATTATGCGTTTCAATACAGCAACGGAATTTTCGAACCCCTTTTTCTATTTATACCAAATTTTTACGGTGGCTCTGCGAGCGAGGACCTTGGTAAAAATTCGAACCTAGAGGAGGCATTGAGGAAAAACGGAGCTAATCGCCAACAAATCAAACAACAAGTAAAGTCTGCTCCAGCTTATTGGGGAGATCAGCCATTGACTGCCCCATATTATGCCGGAGCTATAGTCATATTTTTGTTTGTGCTTGGCTTATTTGTGTTGGATAACAAATACAGAATATGGTTGGGACTTGTCGTTCTAATAGCGATTATCCTATCATGGGGTAGCAACTTTAACCTCAACTATGTAATATTTGACTATTTACCAGGGTACAATAAATTCCGCTCGGTGACCTTCGTAATTATAATGGCTGTTTTTGCCATAATCTTAGGAGGTGCTTTAGGGCTAGAGAAAGTCCTTTCAGATTTTAATAAACGAAATCAAAAGTACTTTTTTCTATCAATAGCAGTAGTGGGAGGTTTTGCTATGCTATGTGTATTGTTTGCGGGTCTGGGTAGCTATCGTGGAGCAATAGATGTTCAACTTGCAAATTACCCTGACTGGTATTTGACTGCATTGAGAGCAGATAGGGCAAGCCTCTTAAGAATGGATGCGCTAAGAAGTTTGATTTTCGTTTTATTATTTGCCGGAGTTGTTTGGTTGATGATAAAAAATAAAATCTCGAAATCGGTTGCCTTTCCAATTTTGATTCTATTGGTATTTATTGATATGTTCGGGGTTGCGAAGCGATTTATTGATAGCGACTCATATGTTCGTAAGACTGCTAACAATGAATTCCAGCTAACCGAAGCCGACAAATCCATATTGAGAGATACAGATTCAAACTACAGAGTAATGAATCTTCTTAACCCTTTTAATGATGCAAAAACTTCATACTATCATAAATCAATAGGGGGGTATCACGGTGCCAAGCTAGGTCGGTATCAAGAACTCATTGAGCGATGCATCGCTCCAGAACAATCAAGAATTATAAGCGCTTTGCAATCAGGATCTTACAACTTCGGCAATCTTGGTGTGTTGAATATGCTTAATACGAAGTATTTAATTGCAGGAACTTCTGCTGAAGCTGTTTTGCCAAATATTTCAGCTAATGGTAATGCTTGGTTTGTTGAAGAAATATTAGAAGTGGAATCTGCTGACGAGGAAATCAATGAACTCAGTCATTTGAACACAAAAACTACTGCCGTGATTGATGTTTCGAAGTTTAGTATATCAGACCAGGTCACATCAGTCGATGGAGAAATTTCCCTCCTGGAATATCAAACCAACTACCTGAAGTATCAATCGAATAATACAGGTTATGGATTGGCAGTGTTCTCTGAAATTTTCTATCCTGAAGGTTGGATAGCTACCATTGATGGTAAGGAAGCACCCATTTTAAGAGCTAATTACGTTTTACGAGCCTTAGAAATACCTGAAGGTGAACACATTATTGAATTCAGATTTGAGCCAAGCTCTTATGCCATAGGAAATACAATCACACTCCTATTTAGTGTATTGATTATTCTTGCTTTTTTTGGATCAATTTTCATGCAGGTTAAATCATCTAATGAAAACTAGCTACGGCTTTGTAATCCAGGCTCGAATGGGATCAAGCAGGTTTCCAGGGAAAATGCTTACGGAAATTGTTCCTGGCCAAACGTTGATCGAGCTAATAATTGATAAGCTTAGAAGAGTCGACAAGAAGCTTCCCATTATACTAGCCACCACAGTCAACAAACTGGATGATGTATTGGTGGATATAGCCAAAAAAATGGAGGTTGATGTTTATAGGGGAAGTGAGCACAATGTACTTCAAAGATTTGCTATGGCGATGGATTCGAAAAAACTCACACATGCCATCAGGGTCTGTGCGGATAATCCTTTTTTGGATGTGGATTTGCTCAAAGATTTATTTCACCACGGAAAATCGGACCCAGTTGATTATCTGGGGTACAAGCTACAAGGAGATTTACCTGCTATAAAATCGCATTATGGTTTTTTTGCAGAATTTGTATCTAGAGAAGGACTGGAAAAGATCATGCACGATACTAACGAAGTAATTTATCTGGAACACGTGACTAATTATTTTTATGAATATCCTGAAAGGTTCAGGGTTAAATGGCTTAATACCCCATTGTTCATAGATCAAGATAGAGGAATCAGACTTACCTTTGATTCAGAAATAGATTTGATAAACATTCAAGAAGTATTGCAAAACTTTACTACTCCTTTGAAGGCCACAGCTGCAGAGATTTGTCAGCTAGTAAATCAGAGTCCGGAATTGTCGTCACGTATGAAAATTGAAATCGAAAGGAATAAGAAATAATTATGACCTATGTAATTGGCGAAATCGGACAAAATCACAATGGCTCTATGGATGTGGCACGCCAGCTCATTGATGTAGCGGCACGACCTGTGATAGATGATCTCTTCAATAGAGAACTGAAGAAAATGGATGCCGTCAAGTTGACCAAAAGAGATCTCAAAGAAGAGTTGTCTGGTAGTGCAATGCGCCAACCTTATACATCTGAGCACTCTTTTGGTAATACTTATGGTGAGCATAGAGCGGCGTTAGAATTGGACGATGTCCAACACTATGAACTTTATCAATATGCCAAGTCAAAAGGTTTGGATTTCATCGAAACGTTCTGTGCAATTGGATGCTTAAGTTTACTAGATAAGTGCCAACCAGATTTCTTGAAAGTGGCCTCACGTGACCTAACCAATTTACCTCTCCTTGAGGCACTCGCGCAGACTGAGATTCCAATAATTCTGTCGACAGGAATGGCCGGTAAAGAAGAACTCGATCAGGCCTTGGAAGTAATTAATAAGTTTCACGAAAAAATCTCAATACTGCACTGTTTGTCTCAGTACCCCTCAGAGTACCAAAATATTAATTTGAACACAATTCCCTATTTAAAAGAGAATTACCCCGAATATAAGATTGGATATTCCGATCATTCTATTGGAATAATGGTGCCGGTGGCAGCGGTTGCTATGGGGGCAGAGATTGTTGAAAAACACATCACTTTGGATAGATCAATGAAGGGATCAGATCAGGCAGGCTCCCTTGCCCCAGATGGAATTCATCGGATGATGAGAGATATTCGAAATCTAGAAATGAGTTTTGGAAAACATGAAATGTATGTGGAAAATTCCATCAAGTCTACTCGAACAAAACTTGAGCGTTCTATAGCAAGTAAGCGGCCAATTAGGAAGGGCGAGAAAATCGAAAAAAGTGATTTACATCTTTTGAGCCCAGGAGATGGATTTAAATGGATTGACAAAGATCAGGTTATAGGTAAAGTTGCACTTGACGACATTGAAAAGGATGAAATAATATATAAGGATCAAATCCAGTAGTATGAATATTAAACTTATTGCAACTGATATTGATGGGGTATGGACCGATGGTGGAATGTATTATGATAATGCAGGCGGAGAGCTTAAAAAATTCCATGTCTACGATGGAGGAGGTGTCCTTCTTGCCAAAGTGATGGATATTCCAGTTTGTATCCTTACAGGAGAACATACTACCATAGTAGAGAATAGAGCTGCAAAGCTCAAAATAGACTACGTATTTCAAGCACAGAAAAACAAACTGGAAACTTTGACCAAATTGTGTAATGATCTTAAAATAGACCTTTCAAATGTGGCTTATATAGGAGATGATTTCAACGATTTAAAGGTTTTGGAAAAGGTTGGATATTCTGCCCTGCCTTCAAGTGCACCTAAATATTTTGCAAAATTTGCAGATAAGGTTTTGACCAAAAAAGGAGGAGAGGGCGTGTTTAGGGAATTTGTTGAGTCGCTCCTGGAAGAACACGGACTCTTAGAAGAAGCACTATCAAGAGTAATGAAAATCAGATAAGGCTGATTTCTTGAACCACACGATTGCCAACGTTGCCATCTATTTTATATGCGTTTTCGCTTATGAAAATATTCTGACTAGTCGGTGAAACAACTATTTTACCGTCACTAATGTGTTGAAGGTGTTGCTCGATGTCAAATGCATTTTTGGCCTGTAGTCCAACTCCATCTGACATGTATTTCATTACATCCTGATCCAGAGGATCAAAAATAATAAGTGGTTTTTTGAAGTATACTGCCTCTGTTCCGACAGTCGAAAAACTTGTAATAAGCACGTCGCATTTTTTTAATAATACATACAAATCGGTTTTCTGGTCTATTTCATAATTTTGACATCCACACTTATCTGCAATTTGTCTATAGTAGTCAAGGTCAGTTTCCAATGGGTGTGGTTTTAGGATCAGCGTACAATTGGTGAATTGTTTAGCGGCTTTAAAGACACTTTCAGCAGTCAGCCTTCTTAGCCTGAAATCTCTTTGAGGCTGACTGGCAAAAAGTACCACCAACTGATCCTTGTGTTCGGATTCGGGAAGAGTGCTTATGAGGTCAGTTCTCAACTGACCAACTATTGATAGTCTGTCCGGAGGATAATTTCCATCAGAAGTAAGAAATCTTTTCCATCTATCCCCCCAAACCAAAGTTTTATTAGGAATAGGCATCATATCCATTTCAATAGTTGAATACAAATAGCCTGGATGTAGTTCATGCATAGTGCCATGTTGAACCCCGATAGAAGTAGAACCATTTTGTTTTGCCGACTCATGAATCAGTCTCATGTTGGGACTATACTCATCTATGCCAACAATCTTTTTCGGTCTTTTTCGGTTCAAATATTTATCATAGCAAAAGTATTTTTTTAGATATAGACGAGTGGTTGGCTGTAATTCTAGCAATCGAGCAATAAATAATTTTTGTATAGACGTGAAAGAAACCGTTTCTTTAGCACTTTCAAGCTGACTTTTTATTGTACTGCTTGTACTTTCAGTTAACTGATTGACTGACGCGCTAAACCAACCTCTAAACAGTATTGATTCTTCAAAAATTCTATGACGATCATCAGGTGCAATAATATTCTTCCAAGAGAACGGAAAAACCTTGTCAAATTTGGGTATAGGCAAAATATCCAGATTGATCAATTCACTTTTCTTAAAAAGTGAGCTTAATTCAAAAAAATATGAGTTTAGGAATGCGGTCGTGCCTTTACTTGATAGCGTATGTCGATAGCTAGCTCTATTGTCAATAAGTACCGTTTTATTGGAAATCGTCTTCTGATTTACCCACCCCAATAACAATCTTAGGAAAGAGGTAAAAAGAAAGTTGAATAATGCGACCTTGTTGATTCTGTTTTTTCTTGGACGATACTCTACAACAACATGATTTGGAAAGTTATATTCTTTGAATAGTGACTGCTCCGTGATAATCAGTAATGAATCAAATTTCTCTGCTAATATTTCAATTCTCCTTATGTCATAAAGCACATTTCTAACATCAAAATACAATCTAAATTTGTGGTAAAACCAAATACTGGTGTTGTTCCAGCCTAAAGCTCTGAGAAAAGATTGCCCATCGAGTTTTTGCTCAGGTAGTTTCAAAAGTTCCTCGCGGACTTCATAGTTTATCGCCTTGATTAATCCATCTTCAAGTTCAGGAACAGAATCGAATTTTTGAGATCCACGGAGGCAGAATATTGAGCCGGATTTTTCTTCCTGTTCTACCTTATCCAGATCCAGTATCGTTGCCTTAGTCATCTGGGCAAACCTAATACAACTAAATCATTTTAATGACAATGAGATTTATTCTCTGAAACTGCTATCAACTCTTTAAGACCTCTCCTTGTTTGATCAATCTCTATTTATCTTGATTATCTTTATTACATGGATCTAAGTATCATTATTCCTACGTTGAACGAAGCTGGTTATATCGGGAAAACTCTTGATACGCTTCATCAGAAGAAATCCGGACAACTTGATTTAGAGATAATAGTAATAGATGCCGGGAGTAGCGATGATACCATGGGTATGGTAAAGGGCAAAGTTGATATCCTAGATCAGGACCCTGCATTGAAGGGTGCCAAATACAAGTCTCTGAACAGAGGAGGGAATTTAGCCAATGGGAAAGTGCTCCTATTCTTGGATGCTGATAGCCACGTGCCTATAGATTTTGATTTGCTTATCTCTGAGTATCTCAATCGTCCAAACACGGTGGGTGGAGCCTTTGAATTTGAAATGGACGGCAAAGGGGTAATTTATCGATTCACAGAATGGCTGAATAGAATTCGATATCGACTGGATGGTAAATATTTTGGTGATCAAGCCATTTTTTGTAATAAGAGTGTATTTGAGAAGACGAAAGGCTTCCCATCCAAACCAATTATGGAAGCCGCATATTTCTGTAGAGCAATGCGAAAATACGGAAGAGTAGGATTGATAAAATCAAAGGTGTTGACGTCGGCTCGAAGGTTTCAGGAAGGCAATGTTTATAAAGTATTGGCTTTGGACGCCTTTATTTGGATTCAGTTTACTTTAGGGTTATGTGTGGATAGATACGCTACTGAGTACTGGAAAGAAAATGAACGTCGCTAGTAAAGAATTGAATGTTTCTTTTTGAAAGCTTTCAAAAAATGCGGTAATTAGGGTAGGTATAAAAGAAGTTGCAAGGACGCGCCATTCCTGGTGAGGCTTCAATGGGTTAATTATTTCGGAATGAGCGAAGAGACGATAAAGGAGGTGTTTGATATCATAGTCAATATGGAGGTGGTTCGATCCCAAAAGGAGATCCCCCAATTTGATAAAAATGATGCCAGCGCTTCTATTGTTGATGCGCTCAATATAGTCACTGTGGCTCTCGAAGACAGACAGTCGGACATTGACAACCTGAAAGAAACCAACAAGGATTTACTGCTTTCCTTACAGGAAGTCAGCCGCTATCAATCTGCCTTAGACATATCATCCATTGTAAGTATTGCGGATGAAAACGGTAATATCACTTATGTCAACGATATGTTCTGCCAGATATCTGGCTATACCAAAAGTGAGTTGATTGGCCAAAATCATAACCTGCTGAAATCAGATCATCACAAAAGAATGTTTTGGGATGGGATGTGGCAGATTATCAGTCAAGGCAATATCTGGCACAACGAAATCATGAACCTGAATAAAGAGGGTATCGGCTATTGGGTAGATACTACAATAGTGCCCTTCTTTAATAGCCAGGGAAAAATTGTGAACTACCTTTCGATGGGCCATGATATAACAAAGCGCAAACTACAGGAAGAGGAGGCCAAGGAATACCATTTGCAGCTCGAAAGCATCAATAAGAACCTGGAGCAGTTTGCTCATACCGTTTCGCACGATCTAAAATCCCCACTCAATAACGCCAAAGGCCTGGTATCCATTATCGAAAGCTCACTAGGAGAAGATCAACCCGAAGAAGTGAGACAATACCTGAGCTTACTCAATGAGACCAATGATAAGATGCGCTCTTTGATAGACGGGATATTGCAATATTCTAAGGCAAGCGGACGAGATGCCAAACTCGATAGGATCGACTTGCAGCCCTTCATTCAAGAAGTGGGGGATACGCTTACTGCCAAAGGCAATGCGAAAATTATCTTTAAGAATGATCTGCCAGAAATTAGTTATAACACTACCGTGTTGAGACAGGTCATCTCCAACCTGATGAGCAATGCCATCAAGTTTAATGATAAAGAACAATGTACGATTGAATTTTCTAGTAGAATGGATGATCATTACTACCATATATCAATAGCTGATAATGGGCCTGGGGTGGCTGAAAAGCATCAGGAAGAAATGTTTAAACTATTCAATAAAGTCAATCAAGATAAAGCCAAGGACAGTTCAGGTGTAGGACTAGCCACGGTAAAGAAGATCATCAATGAGGCGGGAGGCAATATATGGGTAGAATCCTCTCTCGGAGCAGGTACCAAATTTACATTTACTGTTCGGATCAAACCGAAAACTCAGTGGTAGAGCTTCACATCGTCTATCCAAAATCGTCGAGTCCCGCCACCGGTTTGGTAGTCCACCCATCCAATCAACAGCTCATCAAACCTCGGAAATACCCAATCACCTGCTAAGTCATCAGCAAGACAGTCTTGTCCTTTGCCATCTATTGAAAGATCCTCAATCAATTGATCATCCAGCCAAAATCTGGCAGAATTTTTTGATCCATCAAATTGCCAACCTATTTTGATCCATTGCCTTTCAGGAATCGAAACAGCCGAGTGCTGCCAGCAGTCAGTATTGCGGCCTTTCGTATCATAGTTAGCCATTAGTCTTTTTTCGTGCTGACCACCGTAGCGAACATCACTGCTATACCCATCTTTATTTGGGCCACTCGCTTGAATCATCGTCCAATGTATGCCGTCTGGAGAGGCTTCTTCCAACCAGAGGTAAAATGACCCTCTCATTCGATTGTATGCAAAAGGAAACACAGGCGTGCCTACCAATTTCAGAAAAGCCCGCTCACTAAAACCTTCGCCAGATTCAAAATATATGGCTAAGTCTCCAGTATGACTCCTGGTCGAATCTACTCTGATTACCCCCTTACCAGATCCTGTCCAGGGACCAGTGGGGGGTACACCTATGTCATAATATTCGAAACTGTCATGGAAGATCACATCGCCTTCTTCTTTACAAGAAGAAAATGACAAGACTATTACTCCTGAAAGGAAAATTGCGATTGACAGATTTCTGATTTCAAAAAAGAAGGTCATCCTTTTTTACTAGCATTAAAGAGTTTTTGCTTTTCCTCCTTGCTCAGACTGTCGTATCCTGATTGTGAAATTTTGTCTAGAATCTTATCGATCTCTGCCTGATCAGCTATGTTGCTGGCGGTCGAACTTGAGCTTCCTGTAAATGTACCTCGGGAAGCTTTTGATTTTTTTTGACTCGACACCTTCATCTTCGGCTGGGTGACGAAGAAGCTTTTGAAAAATCTCATGACTACACCCACCCAGGCACCCCAATCCGTTCCTGCTTGAAGTTGCTTGATGTAAATGATTCCAATCAATCCCCCTCCAATATGTGCGATGTTACCACCAATATTGGGACCATTTAAGTCTATGAGCGACGTGGCCAGGAAGAAAAGAGCGATGTACTTAATCTTTACAGGTCCAAAGAAGAAAAGGAAGAAGGTGTAGTTTGGAATCAAGGTAGCCGCGGCTAGAACTACTGCATAGACAGCACCCGATGCACCTACCATCTGTGCTCTGGTTCCTACAAGTCCAGGGATGGTGTTGTAGGCTAATAAATATAAGAGAGCACCTGTTATTGCACCCATTACATAGATATTGATAAGCTTCTGATTGCCAAGGTACTCCACGATCAGTTTACCAAACCAGTATAGAAAAAGCATGTTCATCAGAATATGCATCACTCCACTGAGACTGTGAGCAAAAGCATATGTAATAATTGTCCAAGGTCGATAGATGAATTCTGAAAATTGAGCAGGAATTGCAAATTGTCTTTGGATGAATAGATTGATTTCGGCTAGTGCGCTAATCTTTCCAAACAAGTTTAATATGACTAAGAACAAAAATATCACCACGTTGAGGATGATAATTTGTGGCAGGGCGTTGTTGGGTTTGCGCCATGCATCTTTAAACTCGTATAGCATATTGTCCATCATATTCTTATACAAATAAAGTATTAATAAAAATCACCACGCTGTTTTTGCCAAACTTTTAATACGATAAAAGCGACAATAATCCCACCTAAATGCGTGATATGCGAAATGTTGTCTCCTGTCTTCTTAAAAATTTCGGAATAAATTTCCCAAGAGCCATACGCAAACACTAAATATTTTGCTTTGATGGGCACAGGAAGAAACAACAACATGATCTCTGTATTTGGAAATAGTATGGCGAAAGCCAACAGCACGCCAAAAACAGCACCAGACGCGCCGATCATTCGATTATTCAACTTGTTGTCGTAGATTTTATTTACGATCATCACAGCCTCGTTGATTCTGCCTGGATGTTCTGCATTGTCAAAGTAGGTGTCTGCAATATCTGTTAGCGCAGCGATATCGTATCCTTCGCCATAATTTTGAATGTATATATAAAAATCATCTGGATTGGGATTGGCAGAAAACTCGATGGCATCGTTTTTTATCCCATTTTTGTCGATTAGATCAGCGATGCCATAGATTAGTCCGGCTCCGATACCAACAATCAAATAAAAAGTAAGAAATCGCTTGGGTCCCCAAATGCGTTCGAGCATTGGACCAAAGAAAAATATCACGATCATATTGCCAATTAAATGCCATAAACCAGCATGGAGCCACATATAGCTCACATATTGAAATATAAAAAACTGGTCAGAATACAGGCTGTGTACTCCAAATATTGGAGCAAGACTGATGTTGACAATAGTCTCCAGCAGCAAAAGAACCGCATTGATAATTAGAATATTTTTGACAATAGGTGTCAGTTGAAACATGAGTTACTGATTAAAAAACTCTACAATTTTTTCAAGTCCCAATATAATAAATGTTGGGGTGCCGCTCGGCGTATAGTTGGGTTGATGACAGGCAAATAATCGATCGATCAATGTCCTTAACTCTATACTGTCATTTGAGATTTTTGTTCTACTTGCGGAGCGTTTTGCAATAGAACGCGCCATATTTTCTTGAGTACTGAGTGATAATTCTGATTTGTTGAATTTGAACTGCTCCAGAAAGCCCTCGAAAAGCTCTTTCTCATTTACATTTTTTATTTCGGCTGGTATCCCATTGATGGCAATAGTATTTTTTCCAAACTCTTCGAATTCAAATCCTAAAGCACCGATTTCATCTTGCAGTTCCACAACCAGCGAATAATCGGCAGGATTCAGCTCTAGACTCACGGGAAATAGGCTGCGTTGAGACGCGCCGGATTTTTTACGAAGTTGCTCCAAATATCTCTCATACAGGATTCGTTCATGAGCCAAAATAACGTCCACCACCATCACGCCTTTTTTCACCTGCTTTAGAACATACCGTTCATGCATAAGCATCGGTTGCGCACTTGATTCTTCGAGGTCGAGTTCAACGGATTGTTGTTGGTTGGCCTCACTCTGAAATGTCATTTGATTTTCCAATCCTGCCAATTCCTCTTGTCTGATTTCGGCCGGAGTGGGTTTGGATTCATCTATGGCTTGCTCATACATTTCATCCCATCTCGTACTCTTGCCTTGTTTGTCTAAGGATTTGAAGCTTCCATAACTGTTCTCCGAACGTGTAGGAGTATTGAAATGGGAGTTGTCAATGGCGAGGTTTTTAAAGTTTACATCTGATCCAAAATCAAGACTCGGAGTGACGTTGTGTTTACCAAGGGCTTGTTTGACTGCCGCCTTTATAATTCCATAAACACTTCTCTCATCGTCAAATTTAACCTCTGTTTTGGTCGGGTGCACATTGATGTCGATATGAATGGGGTCCATTTCAACGAATAGTGCGTAAAAAGGAAATTGACCTTCCTGAATCATGCCTTCATAGGCTCCTTGCACCGCATGATTGAGATAGCTGCTTTTTATAAATCTATTGTTGATGAAGAAAAATTGCTCACCGCGTGTTTTCTTACAGAACTCTGGTGTTCCGATGTAACCCTGAACTTTTAGCCAATGAGTCTCTTCCTGGCAAGTAATCAATTGTTTCTGATAGTTCTTACCAAAGATTGAAACAATGCGTTGGCTTAGTTTACCAGCTGGCAGCTGATAGATTTCCTTATCATTTTGCGTCAGGGTAAATGCGACATTAGGGTTGGATAAAGCTACTCGATGAAACTCGTCCAGGATATGGCGCATCTCAACAGGATTGCTTTTAAGAAAATTTCTCCTGGCTGGTACGTTGTAAAATAGGTTCTTAACAGCAATAGAAGTGCCTTGATTTGTGGAGACAGGTTCTTGTTTTTTTGTTTCTGAAGCTTCAATGTGGAGAAAGGTGCCCAATTCGGCTTCCGCAGTTTTGGATTTGAGTTCCACTCGGGAGACTGCTGCTATAGAAGCCAGTGCTTCGCCACGAAAACCCATAGTTCTAATTTTGAAAAGATCCTCGGAGGTCGAAATTTTGGAAGTGGCATGTCGCTCGAAGCACATCCGAGCATCGGTCTCAGACATACCCAAACCATTGTCGATCACCTGAATCAATACCTTCCCCGCATCTGAAATAATCAGTTGTACAGTCATACTGTCAGCGTCAATGCTGTTTTCTAATAATTCTTTTACTACCGAGGCGGGTCTTTGTACTACTTCACCAGCAGCTATTTGATTGGCAATAGCGTCGGGAAGAAGATTGATGATGTCAGGCATTAATCTCTTGGTTTATTTCTTCCTTTTATTCTAAAATAAAAATAGATAGGGGAGAGCGCCAGGTAGACATAGAAAATATCATTGCCATAAAAATACCATCCTATAGCTGTGCCTATCATGGCTGCTGCAAAAAGCAGCTGAACAACAGATGCATGACTCGATTTTCTCTGCCTCTTACTAAAAGCGGCACTTATACTGGAGGTGTCGTAACTATTCTGATTATCTGAGCCTTGGTTGGCCCTTGCGGCTCTTAGCTTGCCTTCAATCTCCTCCTTGATCGGATCATAATAGCGAGGCTCGTAATGAAAGCGGCTAAATTTACTGGTACGAATCAAAGAGGGTAATTTCATAAAGTATGGTTCTATGTGTCCAACAAATCAAATCATAAATTACCATTTATGGAAAAAATGGCACTCTTTATGCAAGGCATTCGTTGGTTAAATATTATCTGAATAATTTTAGCATGACTGCAAATATCCACCTGTAGTAACTACTTTTATTATTCACTATGCAAACTTACTTAGTTTCTAATTTATTACGGACAATTGTGAATAGAGTTGGTTTCATCAGTTGCCTAATTGTTTTGAACTATTCGGCGTGGGCACTCGAATTCACTCCTAATCCTATGGATGGGGATAGTCTCTACGCCCAATGGTCAAAGGACAAGACTAGATTGCCTACACTGCTATACCAAATAGAAGATTTTAACGACTTTGCAGACCGTATAGAAGCTGAAAGTCTGATTCGCACCTACGGTATTGGTGGCATAGTGCTGCAGGATGGTAATCATCTGGATGTCAAACGATGGATAGAGAAGAACCAGGCTTTGGGATCGTCACCGCTATTATACATAACGAAAATGTCAAGCATTTTTGAGCTCCCTTTTGACGAGTTGGACTTTCCTACAAAATCTATTGTAGAATGTCAAAGAGATACTGCCAAAACTCATGAGCTGGGTCGTATTCACGCCACCGTTTTACGAAGTATGGGTGTGGCTCTGGTTCAGCTTCCAGCTTTTCCCCGACATTATACTTCAGATGATTTGCAGAAAGTATTGAGTTATCTCAATGGACTGAAAATTGGCAATGTATCCTTTTTTTTTCAAGACCAGCTCTGGCAAGATTTCTTAGATAGGAGTGGGTTAGTATCGACTGATCAAATTTCTCTTTTGCATGTAGAAGGAGTGGCGTCCGGTGGATTATTGGATAAAAAGTCACTTAAGAAATATAGAAAACTTACTGAAGACAAACGATTGGTCATTGATAAGGTAAGGCAAGAAGAATTAAGCCTGATACAAATCGAAAGAGGCGTCGACCTCACAGTCCTATCCGGACATGCCAAATCACAATCGCTGATCAATAGCCTCCTATTAGAAAACATGCTTGCTAAGGGGTATTTCAAACGAAGTGTAAAAGAGTATTTTGGTTTGTTGAGATTTGTTCAAAGCCAATTACGTCTTCCGATAGAAGAGCAAGTGCTACCTGTCGAGCTGAGAGATGATTTTGAAAAGTCCGCTATCACCCTGGTCGCTGATGACTACCAGTTGATTCCAATACAGCATTTACAAAACAGAAAGCTTTATACGCTTTCAGCAGATAATAATATTTTTCAGTCTAGAGTAGATCGATATCAATCCGCACAACACTTTTCACTCGCCATATTGGACCTTCCAACTGATTCACTTGTTGATGTTTTTCCGGCAGATGCCTTAGTCTTGATTGATCTGACTTCGATAGAAGACGATGAGATGTTTGAGCGGATCAAGTCTCAATGCGTAGCACTAAATCGAAGCCGATCCCTGATTTTGTTTTACGGTGGAAATGCAAATTTCATCAAAAACCGAGACGAACTCCCTGCTTTAATGTGGACAGTTCGATCACCCAAGGATCACTTAGGCATGATGGTGGAAATGGCATTTGGAGTGCATACAATAGAGGGAGTTTTGCCAGGATATTTTGACAAGAGTGCTGTCAATCGAGGACATACAAGAAATGCAATCGGCAGAATCAGTTATGAGCGCGAGCGATTCAGCCTCGTGGATACAACCTGTCTCAACAGTATTGATACCTTAGTCGCCTCTGCCATTAGAAAAGGAATGATACCTGGATGTCAGATTCTAATGATAAAGGATGGAAAGGTGCTCTATGACAAAAATTTCGGTTATTTGACTTATGATAGTATTACCCCGGTGGAATGGAATCATATGTATGATATTGCCTCAGTGACCAAGACGGTCGCGACAGTTCCTGCATTGATGGATCGCATGCAGGAAGGTAGTTTGTCATTAGCAAGTCGATTGGGAGATTATCTTACCGCCTATAGATCTACGGATAAGTCAGAGTTGACCGTTAATGATTTGCTGATTCACAAATCAGGTCTTAAATCTTACATTCCATTTTGGCGATATGCAAAATACGATGCTGACAGCGCAACCTTCCTCTACAAAAAAAGAAAAAGAACTCATAATTATCTTTCAGTGGATTGGTCTGATTCTATTCAGTCATGGATAGGGAGGTCTCAATACAATAGCCTATCCAATGAGGATGGCACCTATAGATATCTGTACAGTGATTTGGGATTTATGGCGATGAAGGATCTGGTTGAAGAACATTGTTCATGTCCTTTGGATCAATCTATTCAGGAGCAGGTATATGGGCCGATGGGCATGGATCATACTTCCTTTAATCCGCTAGAAAAATTTCAAAAAAATCAAATTGCACCTACGGAGAGAGATCGGAGTTTTAGATCTACTTTACTTCAAGGGGTGGTACATGACAAGAACGCTGCTCTTCTTGACGGGGTAAGCGGCCATGCCGGTCTATTTTCTAATGCAAATGATCTGGCAAAGTACATGCAAATGATGATTCAGAACGGATACTACGGTGGGGTTCAGTATTTTTCAGATTCGTTGATCAAAGTTTTTACTTCGAAAAATAACGAAAAAGATAGGCGAGCATTAGGCTGGGACAAACCTAATCGATCAGTTGGAAATTCCTCAATTTATGCTTCTGATGAGTCATATGGGCATTCAGGCTTTACTGGTACTTTAGTTTGGGCAGACCCAAAATACAATTTGATTTACATTTTCCTTTCAAACAGGATTTACCCCGATCCTCAGAATTATAAACTAATAGAAAGCAATACTCGTACTAAAATTCACGATTTAATGTACAAATCGTTTCTGAAGTTGGGGGACCAGCCGAACGATGGAAGTTGATTTATTGTTGGTGTTTTTGATGTTGCTAAGTTTAACAGGTATAATTTCGCAGAAGAGCAAACCAATCCATAATTATGAACAAAACATTTAGCCATTTATGAATATAGGAGTTGTTTGCTATCCGACCTACGGTGGATCAGGAGTGGTGGCCACGGAGTTGGGGAAGGCAATGGCCTTAGAAGGACACAAAGTGCATTTTATCACTTACTCTCAACCCACTCGTCTTGATTTCTTCAATGAGAACCTTTTTTATCACGAAGTAGATATCAAACCTTACCCATTGTTTCAGTATCCACCTTATGAAATCGCTTTGTCTAGCAAAATGGTGGATGTGGCTAAGAAAGAAAATCTAGATCTTTTTCATGTACACTATGCGGTGCCTCACGCTTCTGCTGCATATATGGCAAGAGAAATATTGAAGGTCGAAGGCGTACACATCCCTTTCATTACCACACTGCACGGCACGGATATAACTATTGTAGGAAAGGATGCCTCCTTGGAGCCGGTGGTTACCTTCTCGATCAATCAATCTGATGGAATTACCGCAGTATCGAGTGATCTGAAAAAAGATACGTATGACCACTTTAAAGTAACAAAAGAGATCAAGGTTATTCCAAACTTTATTGATTTAGATCGATTTAAAAAACAAAAGAAAGATCATTTCAAAAAGGCTATTTGCCCAAATGACGAGAAATTGATCGTTCATACTTCCAACTTTAGAAAAGTAAAACGTGTGGATGATGTGGTCAAAGTGTTTAATGAAATTAGAAAGACCACGCCTGCAAAGCTATTGCTGGTGGGTGATGGACCTGAGAGATCGGCTATTGAGAAGCTTGCTGAGCAGACTTGTAGTATTGATGATGTCAGGTTTCTAGGTAAGTTGGAGGCTGTAGAGGAAGTGCTTAGCGTTTCAGATTTGTTTTTGATGACCTCGGAAAAAGAAAGTTTTGGCCTCGCAGCCCTCGAAGCTATGGCATGTGAAGTTCCACTGATTTCGACCAATGCAGGAGGGCTCCCGGAGCTGAATCAGGATGGAATCACGGGCTTTATTTGTGATGTCGGAGATGTGGAAACAATGTCCAAAAAGGCCTTGATAATACTTGATGATAACAATTTACCTCAATTTAAGAAGGCGGCACTAAAGCGTGCACAAGAATTTGAACTGTCCAACATACTACCTATGTATGAAGATTTTTACAATAAAGTGGTGGAGGATTATAAGGATAAAGTGTCTGTAAAGTGAAATATGATGAACATCATGGATCAAAAATGGGTGTCGGATATTGTATTTGTTTTAGGTTTATAGATATGTTTGCATTTCAATTTAAATAGTCTTTAGGATTAATGGAAAATAAAGCAAAAAATACAGGGACTGGGAGGGTATTCAATAACCCAATTTTGGAAAGGCTGACCAGAACGCATATTTCCTTGCCGCTGATAGCCTTTTCTATCGTATCGACTTATTTGATATATACTGGTAGTACGGAATATGGACTTAGTGCTATTCAACTAATGATATTATTTTTAGGTGGCGTACTAGCTTTTACTTTTGTTGAGTATCTGATGCACAGATTTTTGTTTCATATGCCTGAAACCACACCGATTAGAAAAAAAGTGGTTTATACTATGCACGGTGTACATCATGATCATCCAAAAGACAAAGAAAGATTGGCTATGCCGGTGCCATTGAGTTTGACTATTTCTTTTGTCTTTTTCCTTTTCTTTAGATTAATCATGGGAGAGTTAGTTTGGGGATTCCTGCCAGGTTTCCTTATGGGATATGCAGGATACCTTTGGGTGCACTTCATGATTCATACTTTTCAACCACCCAAAAGATTCTTCAAGTTCTTCTGGGTTCATCATGGCATCCATCATTACAAGCAACCTCAGCGAGCGTTTGGTGTGACTACCCCAATTTGGGATTTGATCTTTAAAACTATGCCGACTAAGTAGTTCGACTTAGATTAGCTGTCCTTCTTTGATTTTTTTTTGGGTTCAAGCAGGAGCTTAAATGTGTAATCCCTTATAAACAAGATCGTGTCTTGTACAAGTGAGGCTAATATAGGTCTGCGTCCAGCCATTTTCTCATCTGAATTTTTTCTTGCAGGGTAGGCTCATTAAATTTATTAAAATTACCCAACATTAAATGGTTTATCCAGTTTAATGTTTTGTGTCTATATTGATAGAAGGAGTATGAAAGGCTACAGATTTACGGAATACATACCAGAAAAGAAGGAATCGAGTGATACGTTCGATAACCTTTGGAATATTTTCAGAGAGCTACTGCTGATTACTTCCGGCGATCCAAATGAGGCGCTAAGCTGGCTCACTAATCTTGACAAGCAGTACAATATAACAAGTGAAGGTTATGGCATTGGAGATTTTATATCTGAACTGAGAGAGAAGGGATACCTAGATGAAGAGGGGAAAACCGGTAAGCTCAAAATTACCGCCAAGACTGAGAATGATTTTCGAAAGAGTGCGTTGGAAGAGGTCTTTGGCAAATTAAAAAAATCCGGAAAGGGAGATCATAATACGTTTATATCAGGAAGAGGCGAAGAGAAAGGGGTGGATATAAGAGATTTCCAGTTTGGAGACTCACCTGATCATATTTCGGTAACCGACAGCTTGCGTAATGCTCAGATCAATCACGGTTTTGGTGAGTTTATGCTTACAGAAAATGATCTTGAGGTAGTAGACAATGAATACAAAACACAGACCTCTACGGTATTGATGATAGACATCAGTCATTCTATGATTCTCTACGGAGAAGATCGAATCACTCCCGCAAAGAAGGTAGCCATGGCGCTTTCTGAGTTGATTTTGAGTAAGTATAAAAAAGATACACTTGATGTCATTGTCTTTGGTAATGATGCCTGGCAAATCAGCATAAAGGACCTGCCTTATCTAAGCGTGGGACCATATCATACCAACACAGTAGCAGGGCTTGAACTAGCCATGGATATTTTGCGAAAGCGAAAAAATCAAAACAAACAGATTTTTATGATCACTGACGGAAAACCCACGTGCATGAAAGTCGGAATTAAATACTATAAAAACAGCTTCGGCCTGGATCCCAAAATCTTGAAGAAAACAATGAATTTGAGTGCCGCATGCCGAAGGTTGAACATTCCCATTACCACCTTTATGATCGCCTCTGATCCATACCTCAAGCAATTTGTAAAAGAATTCACTGCCGTGAACAATGGCAACGCGTATTATAGCGACTTGCAGGGATTAGGAAACCTGGTGTTCGAAGATTTCAAAAAAAACAGAAGAAAGAATTTATAAATGGCAAAAGCATATGCAAACCTGAAAGCCGATGAAAAGCAGGCTATCAGTACCTTGGGCGAGCTACAGTCTTCGGGATATCATCCACAGTCTATAAAAGATGAATTAAGATCTAATTTGATCACTTCCATTCAAGCTGGGGACAATGTCTTCGAGGGGATTTGGGGATATGAGGACACGGTAATACCCGACATTGAACGAGCCATATTGTCACGGCACAATATCAATTTACTTGGGCTAAGGGGACAAGCTAAGACCAGAATAGCACGGTTGATGGTGGGGCTATTGGATGAGTGGGTGCCGGTAGTACAAGGTAGCGATCTTAACGATGACCCTATGGACCCACTATCGAAATATGCCCTAGACCTGATCGAGGAAATGGGGGCTGATACGCCTGTGGAGTGGCTAAATCGAGAGGATCGATTTACCGAGAAATTGGCTACACCTGACGTGTCTATCGCCGACTTGATTGGAGATGTAGACCCTATTAAGGCTGCTACACTAAAACTACCCTATTCTGATGAGCGAGTTATTCACTATGGCTTGGTGCCTCGATCTCACCGTGGCATTTTTGTGATCAACGAGCTACCAGATTTGCAGCCTAGAATTCAGGTGGCGCTCTTTAATATTTTACAAGAAGGCGACATTCAAATCCGGGGATTCCGATTGAGATTGCCATTGGAAATTCAGTTTGTTTTTACTGCGAATCCCGAAGATTATACCAACCGAGGAAGTATAGTGACTCCTCTCAAAGATCGATTGGGTAGTCAGATCATTACGCACTATCCAAAATCTGTGGAAACTGGACTGAAGATAACTCAGCAAGAAGCCAGCCTGGCTAAAAATTCTACCGGGCCGATTGTAATAAATGAACTGGCGAAGCTACTCATAGAACAAATTGCGATCGAGGCTCGATCCAGCGAATACGTAGATGTGAAAAGCGGTGTTTCGGCTCGTCTGACTATATCTTCGTATGAGAATTTGGTGAGTGCTGTTGAGCGCAGAATGCTTAAGAACAAGGAGTCTGAAGGACACGTTCGAATAGCTGACTTCGTGGGTGTCGTACCATCTATTACTGGCAAAATTGAGCTGGTTTATGAAGGCGAGCAAGAAGGTGCTGGTATAGTCGCTCAGAATCTTATCGGTAAGGCGATTAGGAGCTTGTTTGTAGACTATTTCACCGATCCGGATCAGGTCAGGAAGAATCGCGAGATGCGTGATCCTTTCAAACCAATTGCTGACTGGTTTGGTAATGGCAATATGCTAGACCTACTTCATGATTATTCAAATAAAGAATATGAGAAAGAATTGAGCAAAGTACCAGGCCTCGCAGAATTGGTGAAAGAGCAGATTCATGATAATCGTGATGAAGACTTTAAACTTTTTCTGATGGAATTTGTTCTGTTTGGCCTTGTAGAATACAGTTATTTGAGCAAACATCCTTTAGAGAATGGCTTGCGCATCGATGATCTACTTGGTAGTATGATTTCCGGATTTACCGAACCCGACGATGAGCTTGGTAACATGGAGTAACGGAATGAACTAAACTTCGTCCTTTAAAAAAGAATATTTATGTCTGAAATAATTAAAACCAGAGAGATATCCAGAAGATATGTGATGGGGGCAGAGACCATACATGCACTCAAATCGATTAGTATCTCTATCAATAAGGGCGAGTATGTGGCTTTTATGGGGCCTTCTGGCTCAGGAAAATCTACACTCATGAACATCATAGGATGTTTGGACACGCCTAGCTCAGGCCTATATATTCTCAACAACCATGATGTATCGGATCTTGATGAAAATGAGCTGGCAGAAATCCGAAACAAAGAAATAGGATTTGTATTTCAAACTTTCAATCTGCTTCCCAGATCTACTGCGTTGGAGAATGTGGCTTTGCCATTGGTCTACGCAGGTATGGGTAAATCTGATAGAGAGGAGCGAGCGATGGAAGTGCTAGAGGGGGTCGGTTTAGGGGATCGTGCATTGCACAAGCCAAATGAGCTCTCTGGTGGACAGAGACAAAGGGTGGCGATAGCCAGGGCGCTAGTCAATCGGCCAAGTATTATTTTGGCCGACGAACCTACCGGAAATCTCGATACTAAGACTTCTTATGATATAATGGAACTATTTGAGCAATTGCACAATTTGGGCAATACCATTATTATGGTGACACACGAGGAGGATATTGCTCAATATGCTCATCGAGTAATTCGACTTCGAGATGGATTGATCGAAAGCGATGAGATGAATCAGGAAGTTAGAAAGGTGGCTAAGGAACAGTCCGTTTAAACAGCTGATGGGTGTGTTATTACCAACTGTATTTAGAAGATCATCAAATTATTTTGGTTGCAATAGAAATAGGACACCTTACAATTCATCGACAAATAGGGTAATCAACTTGAAATAGTCTTCAAATTCGGTCAACGGAAGTGTCTCTGACTTGTCGTAAATATCATGGTAGGCTTGTATACCGCCAAGGGTGTAGATAAAAAAGCAGGGCACTTTTTTCATATGAAACATACAATGGTCACTGTTACACGCTTCTCCTCGTATTTTTACTTGCTTTAATAATTCTTGTTCGGCATTAATTTCTACAAGGCGATCAAACCTGTCTTTGTAAACCTTTCCATTTACTACCTGAATGCCATCATCACCGGTGCCGGAGATATCAAAGTTGATTAAAAATTTAATCTTTGATAATTCAATTAGTGGGTGGTCCACAAAATATTTTGCACCAATCAATCCGAGCTCTTCTGCGCCAAAAGCAATAAATACGGTGTTGTATTTTGGCTTGTTAGTACTATAGTACTTAGCTAGGTTGAGTAGCATGGCTACGCCACTGGCGTTGTCATTGGCACCTGGAAATAAGGCAGCGGATCCCATCATACCCAGATGGTCGTAGTGCGCAACTAAGACGATCAGCGAATCGGTATTCTGACCATCAATGTATCCTACTATATTTTGTGATTGGTATTGGTCAAAGTACTTGTTAGTCACATCCACAGAGACCTCTTGAATTCCTTGTTGTGAATCATTGATTTTCACAGTGAAGGTTGGTTTGGAGTATACGGTAGTTGAGGCACTCCAGGTCAGTTTTCCCTTGGTCAGAAGAAGAGTCCCAGCCGCAGGATTGTCCGGATGATATTGGATGAAGTTGAGTACCTCCGTGATTCGATCTTGCTGTTCTTTGCTGAATTCCTTTGGATCGTAGGCTGGAATTACAAGGAATTGGCCTGCTGCACTTCTCAGTTTCTGAGAAAGAGTATTCGGGTCTAACATCTCATCAATGCTTAACCTAACGGTAGAAAACTTCCCTTTAATGGCGGGTGAACCTGCATGAACCAAATAATCAGTGCCGGCAATTTTCTCCTCATCGTTCAACACCAGTTTCATGTTCGATGGGAAGGTATTGACCGAAGTCTTAAATTTCTGGAAATAATTTTTACCAAAGGTCTGGAGACCGAAGCCTTCAAATTCATTACTAATGTACTCAGCTGCTAGTTTATCTCCTTTGGCTACATAGCCTCTTCCATAGAAATCGGGCGAGGCGAGTTGCTCCACAATCTCCTTTGCATAGGAGAGGTCCTGGCCAAATGATGAATAGGAGAGAAGAATAAGTACGAGTAGTGTGAGTCTGATTTTCATAAATTATTGATTTTTGATTTTGTGTCTACAAGTGATAAGTATAGAACTTCTAAATTACAACCACTATAAATTACACCAACCACTTGTTAATCTAAAATCCCTTGCTTCTCACAATAAGGGATTTTTTCAGATCCGTTCTAAGCTTTATGCCTAGCATGAATTCGGGCATTTTCACCTATTGCACTTCAAAACAACACCGCCTACTTTTGAAATATGAAGACTATTTGAAGCGGTTTAGCGCGTTTCTAGTATTTCATTAAGTTCATCGCCCCTATGACAATAGAGAAAAATTTGACCTGATCACTCTAGAAAACAAGGTAGGGCAAACTATAATTTTTAACTTTAAAATGAACATTTTTTTAAAATCAACCTATCTATTGGTTTCTTTGATTTTTTTTCAATGCGAGTCCAGTTTAGATCCACAGTCATTAGATTCAGAATTAACCATTGAAAATGCAGGTGAAAGACACAATGAAATGACTATTGGCCTTTGGGAATATACTGTCCCTGCTTGTGCTTCTTATGATATAAGATGTCAATTGTCAACGGGTAATATTTCAAATATAAAACCGTCTACACCAACCGGTTCTACGACCTACAAAGGCCAATTGATCACTTCGCCTTGCCAATTTTATTTAGGAGGTTGCTGATGGAATTTTATAAAAAACAATTGAAGTCCATATTTTTATGGGCTTCAATAATCGCCACAGCGCAACTAGTTCCTTCTTTGATCTCCAATGAATGGTTTAGTTGGCAGTTCTACGTGTTTGGCTCCCTAATTATGGGATCATGTGTCGCTTTAGTGCTTTCAGTTATTCATTACTATAGACTTAAAAGATTAAAAATTGGTATAAACGATTTAACCAAGGAAGATCTTCTCACTTCCCAAACCACAATGATTAATACTTCATATTCTCGTGAAGAAAGTATAAAAAAGGTAGAAAACTTTTTCAATAAGAAATCAATCCATGTTTCTGATAATATGATTGTAATAAAAACCTCTAATTGGTATGGCTGGAACAAAACGATAGTAGAGTTTTTATCGAATGGTAAAAAAAATCTTCAGTTGAAGGTTTCCAGCAAACCCATTTTGCCAACAACAATTTTTGATTTCAGTGAAAATTTGAAAACAATAAAAAACTTAGAAAGAGCATTAGGTGATTCTCTAGTAAATGAATGATAGTCAAGTATTTAACTTCTTTTTCTCCTCCGGAAGTAGGTTTGCATAAGGTGGGTCAAAAAGTACCAGTAAAAAAAGAACAATAGCTTACTACCCACTAATGATATAAGTCAATTGCCTAGATCCAATTCTGGCAGTACTACCTATTGACAGCTGTATTATTGATTTTTACTTTTGTGTCTACGAGTGATAAGCATAGTACTTCTAAATCACAACCACTATAAATCACACCAACCACTTGTTAATCTAAAATCCCTTGCTTCGCACAGTAAGGGATTTTTTTTAGATCCGTTCTAAGCTTTATGCCTAGTATGAATTTGGGCGTTTTTACCTATTGCGCTTCAAAACGACACCACCTACTTTTGAATTATGATTAGCAGGTAGAATCTCTCAAAATGCTATAATTATATTTCTCAACTACCTGCTCGTTTAACCTACCTAACTATAAAAGATAGGTTTAATTGAATGGATAATTATAGAGCTGCCAAGTTCATAAAAATTCGTTCCGATTAAGACCCTCACCGCATGGTGAGGGTCTTTTAGTTTTGGGCAACTCCTGATGCATTAATAGAAAATATGACGCTAAGCAGCAGCACGAATCAGTCGGTATTTCTGAGAGATTGGAAAATTCATGCATAATTCTTTACTAGTCTAAACAAGAAGAACTCCACATTTGTAACACCCCTGAACTGCGCTCTGAAGGCTTTAATTTTAGCATTGAAAGATTCTGCTGAGGCGCTGGTACCTCTGTTGTAGAAGAAGTTGAGGGTCGAAATGTAGTGGTTTTGAATTGTTCTGGCCACACTATGAAATGATTTAAATCCAGCTTTCTCTACTTTGTCATACTACTGGGCTAACCGTGTGCATGCCACGCCTTTGATCTTGCTGGTTTGATAGGTATGGACAATTTCTCATTCATTTCCCATCTGATGAAAAGATGGGAAGTCTGAAAGGAAATTTCTTATAAGAAGAGGACGTTTTTATTATTCTTTTTTAAATTGATCATTCGAATCTCACAACGTTTACTCATGATTAGCGCTAAAGCCCCAATAGTGTTTTTGATGGTTTCCCTTTTTGCATGGCAAAGTTACGGACAGGAGACCATTTCGGATAAAGTAGCCACACTTCATCACTCTGAAAAAAGCAAAATCAGAAAACCGCTCTATGAATTTCTAAGTACATGGAATGTCACAGCTCCGAAACTAAAACCTGCAGCTAAAGTTTTGGAAATCAAAAAGAAAGAAAACAGGCAGAAAGGCAAAGACCCATTATCGGGAACAAAGAAGTTGCAAGAAAAATACGATGAGCTAGTAGTACTCGATGGTACGGAGCGCTCATTTATTGCAGAAACATTTGCGCTACCGATGCAAAAGGAACTAGAAGTAAAAGGAACTGCGCTGGACGCTTCAGATATTTATGCCGTTCAGTATATTACCAAATTTGTACTTGGTGTACCAAGATTTAATCATGGAGAACTGAACATAAATGACCTGAATCAGATAGACAATGAACTGACCAAACTAATCAAAACCTATCCTGACAATGATGCACACAACCAGGAGGTAGATGGACATGTGATTGACATTTTTAGAGAGGAGGCTCAGGCTTTCTGGGTCTCTTTCGTTGCCGAAAACAAAGCTCAATATCGTAAGGCCAAAGGTTCTGGTAGTTCTGAATTGACAAGTATGAATTGCGGGGAGAAGTATAAGCTCCTAAAAGAAAAGGGGATTATGCACTAAGGCACCGTTTTCATGATCTGGGAGCATGCGTAGCCAGATGTGACCTCAGACTCATCATATAGAACATCTGTAGGTAAATAATTTTCAATAGAAAAACGTCATGGTTGGTCATCCGAGAAGTATCCAAACTTGAATACTAACCCCAGGTTAAACCCTGAGAGATCCTGGTCTCCCAAATTGTCTAAAGAACTGCCAAAAAATCGTCTGTAGGAAAAGTTGATGCATGGAATAAAAGACTTTGTCAGATTGAACTCCAGATTGACACCAGGTTCGAGAATAAAAGCCCTTGATGATTCAACATCCATATCGCTATCTTTAATTGAAACTCCCCCCACCATTAAGTTTAATGGCACAGAAAAATGAACGGCCTTTGTGATTTGAGAAATGTATTCAACAAAAACTCCTCCGGCACCGTAGCTTACCTCTAATGAGGCATCCGTATTGCCAGTCAAATTGTTGCCCACGAAACTATAGTCACTTGCCGTCCCCATACCTATTCCACCAAAAGCAAACTTCCGGTTGAGAATAAATCCTCCTTTGCCTCCTATAGAAACACCCCAATTTTTGTTTAACTGTGTTGCGCCAATAAATGGGCCTCCATAAGCGCTAATAGAAGTCCAGCTTGAATCTTCTTTTGAAATGATTGTGTTCATCTCTTGAGAGAAAACTGACGTTGAAACGAAGACAAGTATTAATGTGAATATCGTTTTATACTCTTTCTCTGTTCTCATGACGTATTATTATTTACTCAATATGCAACATCAATGGGTACTATAAGTGCGGCCTTCAATCATCACGTTATTTCTGATTATTGCTTGTCTCTTTCCTTTTTAAATTTTTCAAATTCCTTTTCAACAGAAAAAAGACCAAAGGAGTTGAAAAAACCATTGTAATGAAAAAAAATTGCGATTCCCCAACCTCCTGTTGGCCAAACAGGCCACATATATTGATTTCCCGAAATTGCCCAGATAATCCACAATAAGGCAATAACCACTACATAGATTGAAAAGTGCTGTTTGAACTTAACACGCTTTATTGCATTCTGTCGCAGTTGTTTTTCCGTAAGATTGTTCATGACCTTAGGTTGCTTTTGATTATTAAATACTGAGTTCTTTTTTCAAAATATTTTTAAATCGAGTGGCACTTAAATAATGGTCTTCTAATAATTCACCATCATGCAAAAGATTGAAAACCCCAAAGCCTGAGGGGGCCATCTTTGCTTCTTTTACGGTATTGATTTTGGAGACTTTCAAGTCAATGCCATGATCCATAGCTACGTTGAGTAAGGCTTCAACAGACTTTTCACTCCACGGACACTGATCTGCATAAAGTAGATGCCAGCCCTTGAACCTTTTTTGCTGGTTGGTCCAATTGTGAAATCTTGGTTCTCTAGCACCGTCATTCCATGTTTTTGACATTAACTCAAACCTGTCCTTTGCCTCAATTTGCTTGAAGCCATTCTTTTCAAAAAGAGACTTATCAGCTAGCCATCCACCTTTACTCGTCATCACACAGACACCATCCATATCTTTGGCCTTCGCTTCCTGTTCGGCATCTTCTATCAGCATAGAACCAGAGCCGTTATTTCTATCTGATTTAGAGTATATGTATGCACAATGAATAAACATGTGATTGTCGGCATCTATAGGTCGCCATGCATATTTGGCTGGTACGTACTCAATGAACCCGATCATTTTGTCCTCATCATTTTTGAGGATTTTAATTTTCAAACCTTCCTTGTGGCGTTTTTCAAACCACTGGAGCTTATCTTCAAACCCCTGTTTTTTTGTGTCCTTTATACAGAAGAATGTTTCTTTAATTACATTTTTTGGTGTTACCTCTACTAAATTCATGGCCTCTCTTTTATCATTTTAGAAACTTTGCGGTATGACTCACCGGGATATCCCAGGCTTCCTTGATCTTACCATCAATAATGCACCAGGTAACCACGGCATCAATTTCCGTGTTTTTGCCCTCTAGTATCACCTTGTCTTTGACATGTGTGATGACCAGATGATCTCCCATTGGAGCTATGGATATAGGATTTACCTGAAAGGAACCGCTGGTATGACCTGCTATTCTTTTGAATAAGTCTGTCAGTCCTGCGAGGCCAAAATAGTCTCCTTGCATCTCAGGCAGCTTAGGATTGATATAATGCCAGACGAAATCTTCAGCTAATAAATCAGCAGCAGTTCTCGGACTGGCAGGATCAAACCTCTTTAAAATACTGATATTTGGATGTTCAGCATTCACGATACTAAGTTGTAATCAGTTCTTTCTGAGACTGCAGTACCTTCAAAGTCAATGCACCATAGGTGATTGAAAGTATAACTACAGAAAGTAATATTCCAGCAAGCGGAATGATGGTGAGCAGACGCAATAGGACAGCGCACAACAAGGCTAGGAACGTAATGCTCCAAAAACCCCAATCCTTTTCATTTTTGTGCTTGAAATAATAAACTACAAGCAAAGCAGCGATTAAATGTCCGAAAAGAAGACTAAATATGAATATAACAGTCGCGAAGAGTCCCAAGGGAATGCCAACAATCATGAGCAGGGCAAGGATGATTAATAGTGGAATTCCAAGGAGATAAATCAACCCAAAACCAAAACTTTTCAATAAGTTATTTTCTATACCTTCGACTGCACCTGAAAATGCTTTTCTAAAGAGTGCGTGTAATACCAGGATAACTAGAAAGGCGGACAAAACATAGAACACCCATAGTTTCACCGAAGTGGTACCAAAAGTGGTTAAGGATGATTCTGATTTTTCTTCCTTGAGGTCTTCATTGAACTGGGCATTAGTATTGATCAGGGATTCTTCAAAATCAATTTCCCCCTCACTATTCCAGTACTGAAGTTCTTTGTAGAACTTAGCGTTCGATCCGATAGTGATCCCATCGCCGACTATTTTTGAGGTTTCTCTTATGGTTCCATCAATCAAAATATCGCCTCCTCTAACGTCAAGTTTTCCATGTACCTCGCCATTTATTTCAATATTCCCTCCAAAACAAATAAGATTCCCACGTACAATAGCGTCCCTGGCAAGGATGACCTCTCCACCAAAAACAACTAAGTCGTCGCCTATTTCTGAGTCTATAGTTACCCTTCCCGCAGCTATACGTACATCATCTTCTATATAGCCGTTGAGAAATAACTCGCCCCCAGCTGCTGTCAAGTCTCCATTGATACTATCATTGAACGTAAGAGTTCCTCCAGCTACGACTAAGTCCCCTTGTATGGCAGCATTTACCTTTATGGTTTCTCCTGCGCGATAAGTATCATCTTGTTGTTTATTCTGAATAATAATTCTTTCAGACTGTGCAAACGACCATGTTGAAAAACACGTCATAATAAGAAGCGCTATAGTTTTCATTTTAAAGAATCTATTGATTGTTAATTTACATTTCACTGCTCAATGAGCTCAAATTATATGAGCACATACTGTTTAATTATGCTTAAATGTAAGGGCCTTAATCATAGCACACAATGACGTCTATCAATAGGCTCAATGACTTAAATCAACGGGGATAATGAAAAGAAAAACTTCTGCTTTTTTGAGCTGGGATGGTTGCTTGTTAATCAATATTATTACTTTCAAACTATTGAATATCAGCTTGTTATATCGTTTTCGATAACCTTATTGTCATGGTTTCAAAACACTCACATCAGGCCAAAGAAGATTTGAGTTAGCCTCAGAATTTCTGACCTCTACAAATAGATCATTTTCTGATCTGAGTCAGTATAAATCAATTTCAGTTCTTATTGACAGGAACTCATTTTCTTCAAGTCTTTGGCATTGAAATATGCAAATGCCTTTTGCCCTGTTGAGGCCAGAATCTTTCCAGTCTTGGCATTCACCAGGCACTTGATCACATTTATCTTGGACGTAGATACATTCAGCGCCGAACCAGATGGGGATGTCCCGGTAACGATACTAAGAGGTATTGCCAGAGCAACCAACTGGTCTGTATCATTTTCGATTAAGTCCATGAGAGCAGAGGTAGGCCCTAGATTGACCGAATTTCCAAAAGCCTTGCTCATTGCCTCTTCAGATTGGTTCTTCTGTATCATTTGCTGATCGATGGTCAAGACATTCCCAGCCTTTTCTTCACAATTCAGTTTTGCCTGATCTTTTGCGTAGTTAATAAATGGGTAATTCTTTTTCTGTGTCGTTCGGATCCCTTCGAGGTGATTCACCATGAGTTTTAGGGCAATTTTATAATCACCGTATTTCATTATTTCCGCCTCATCGCGGTGAGCAATAGCAGGTAAGAAAAAAGAATAGTCTGTTTTCTTGTTTTCTATTCTCGAATACTTCAATGACTTAATATGAAGATTGGAAATTGCGATGGTGTATGGAGAATAATACAAAACTGTGTAATCTGTGGAGCCATCTTCACGTAGTTTTTTTACCTCAGATGATGTTTTATATTCAATCGACTCGTGAGATTTCAACACCTCGCTAGCTGCACGAGAGATAAGCTCATTATACTGTTCTGCGAACAATAAGTACTCTTCCTTTTCGGCTGCATATTTGTCTACGAGAACCTGTTTTTTGGCTTTAGCTATCCTTTTATCAAATGAAGCCACTATTTCTTCATCAGGCTCAAGTTGTTCTACAATGAGCGTACGATTGATAAGTTCATTAATTATTTCGGGATCGGCTGATATTGCTTGCCCAAATATGGAGATGTTATTTACGAACAAGGCAAGTAATACAATCGGGGTGGCTAAGGTCTTTTTCATTTGGTTGCTTTTTGACAAAGCTATAGACGCCAAATCGATTATTTCTTACCACTGAAACAGGAATAAGTCCAGTTCATCTTTAGTTGGACTTTTATGTATTGATTGTACCGATATATTCCTTTGGGAGCATACCGGTTTCTTTTTTAAAAGCTTTGGTGAAGGTAGTCTTGGATCTAAATCCGGATGCATCCGCTATAGTTTTAATCGTAAACTTCTCATTATCTCCTGCTTTAATACGCTCGATCGTATCCAGAACTCGATATTTGTTAATGAAATCATAGTAGTTCATTTTGAAATGATCCTTCAAGATTGATGTAGTACGCGCAGAACTAACGCCTAGCTCGGCACCCAGTGAGGCCAGTGTAATCTTTGGATTTCTAAAGAGCTTGTTTGTTGTCATGAGTATTTCCAACTGATGTGCCAGGGCACCATCTTTCTCAGATTCCTTTCTTGAGGAGTTGGAGGCGGAGGGGATGGACTTCGTCGGACCCAATAGGAAATTATAGACCAAGTATATATTCAGATAAAACATCATCAACCACAAAGGGTAAAATGCGCTATCTGGAATCTGAGATGGGTAAACTGAAAGATCAGCAAGGAATGAACCGATCCACAAAAAAAAGATGATTACTATGACCATAAACACGTGTCTAAGATTCTGTGGTTTGCTGGTACTTCTGTTGAAAGTTTTTATGGCTTTATAAACGAAGTATCCATTGTACAAAACAGCCAGTGCTTCGTAGATATGCAAGGCGAAAACGTCAAACAGGACCTCAAATTTTTTCTCTGGATCAATGAAGTATAGATAGATCCAAACTGCACTGGTCAGTAGGACATCAAAATATCCTACAAACAGAATTTTAGAGCTCAAAAAATTCCTTCTTTGGGGATTTTTTGGATTGATAATGCTAGAAAACTCATAAAACAGCGGTCCTAGAAAAAACACGACCGGAAAGTGATCCAGACAAAACCAAGGATAAGTATAGCTCAGGTAAGGAACAATGATCCAACTGGCGAAGTTGAGAGAGGTCAGGAAAATAAAGAGGGTAAGGATTATATTGACTTTATTTTGCTTCCTCTTATTGAGGAATACCATTAGCATAAGCAAAATAGAGTTCACCAGACTAGTGATTAATATAATCTCAACTATGTCTAAGTCCATATTTGGTTGTATTGAAACTCATGACAGTTTTGTGTCATAAAGTAAAAATCTTGTCAAAATAAGCCAATATGGAAAAAAGGTGTTTTGATCGTTTTATCCCTTCTCAAATTACCGTCAGAAGGGTTTGACGACTATGCGATTTCTCCGATAATTGGTCAGATACTCTGCGAATAGCTAATATCTTTCCTGATGCGCATTTTGTCAAAAATGAAAATTAATTTATTTGATGCTTATATGGAAATTGATAAGATAAATTTGCCATTTTCCTATCCTGTCAAAAACCAGTATTGACTTATGTTTTTCTTTCTTTTTGAGATGAGAAAAACTGAGCAGCTGAAATGCTTCTGTCGTTCCAGCATCGTAGATGTCTGCATTAGAGTCTATACTCTTCTTACGGGGTTAGCCTTTGCCTCCTGTGGGATTTTAGGTACCAGTTGGTGAGTGCCAAAGACTTTCTTTTTGTTTAATCGAACCCTTTTTGCTCGCTTGTCTCGAAGAGCATTTTTGTTCTTTTCAACAATCAGACGGGCGATTAAATAGCATACAGTGGATTCGGCTCCCTGATTTAGGTTGATACCATCTTTTTCCAGTCCGTCGCAGCACCCTCCGGTTAACGGATTATAAATGATCTGATTCAGGTGATTATTACCTAAAAACCAGTTGAAGGCTATTTCCAATCTTTTTAGATAGGATTTGTTGTTGAATACTTGATAGAACAGGTCCAGTGCCTGGATCGTATAGGAAAGTTCGATGGGTTGCTCACCATACCTATTGGGAATGCTTCCTTTTTGGAGCCATCCTCTATTTGAAATTACCCTGATAGATCCCGCCTTGAATAAGTGATACAGGAGAAAATCGAATGAAGTGATTGCGGTTTCTTTATAGCATGTTCTTTTTGTGGCTAAATATGCATATAACATAGCTTCCGGTAGTACACTGTTAGCATAGGTTAGGTATTCTTCAAACCACTTCCACTTTGAATCAGATACCGTGAAGTACTTGTCTTGCAACACGCTGGCCAGTCCGTCGAGCAAGTGCAAGATTTGTTCTGCTCTATCTTTTTGATAGGCCTGATACAGTCCCTTTATCGCAAACGCGATGGCTCTCGGTGATTTTATTTTCGAGACAGCGACTAGTGACCTTCGAAGTATAGCTTCGGCCTGATCGACTAATGCGCTGGGTAGCACTTCATGATGTGCGATCGTGGTACCAAGTGCCCAAATGGCGCGCCCGTTAGAATCTTCCAGGTTGGTGTAATTATTTTGATCGTGAAAATTTCCCTTTATATCTACATAATTGAGGAAATCTCCCTCAGGCTGTTGGCAATGATCAATGAAATTTAGATAGGTGGTAATAAGGTCTAGATCTTTAGCATCTCTGGTTTGGTCATAATGTAGGCAAATGGCAATCAGTGCTCTGGCATTGTCATCCAGTGTATATCCGGAATTGATGTCGGGATCGCTAATGATAGAAAATTGTATCATCCCCATTTGATCAGTCAGAGAATGGATGTGATCGAGATTTATCTTTGGCGTATTATATAAAAGAGGCTTTTTGTCATCCAGATATCGATTAAAAACTTTAGCATGAGAAATTGCAGCATTTTCCCAGACGGAAGCTCTTGTCTGATGAAAAGCGTTTAGCCCGAATTCTTCCCTCAAGGCCTTGTTTTCCAACAATCGGATAGTCGCATTGGACAACTGTTCCGGATTTTGAAAGTCTACAATGATACCCGCATTGTCATTTAGCATTTCTACGGCATGAGGGATCGGCGTTGAGATCACGGGGCATGCGCTACTCATGGCGTATGCAAAAGTTCCGCTGACCGCCTGATTGGGGTCTTTTGAAGTGAACAGATAGACATCTGTCAGGCGTAAGTATTCCAACAATTCCGCAAGGCTGAGGTATTTGTTTACAAATTGCACATTGTTTCTAAGCCCCAATTTATCTACTTTGGATTCCAGAGATTCTCTATAGATTTCGCCCTCATTGCGGACCACGCCCGGATGTGTTTTTCCCAGAATCAAATAGAGTACGTTGGGAAATTTTTCGACGATTTTGGGCAGTGCGTCCAAGGCTGTTTCAATACTCTTGTTCGGGCTTAGTAACCCGAATGTTGTTAGTACAAGTCTGTTTTCCAGATGATTAGCTTTTTTGACTTGTAGTTTGTTTTTCCATGACACCATGTGCGTGCCATGAGGTATTATTGTGATTTTTTCTTCGCCAATCTCGTAGGCTTTTTGCAAGAGAGCTGACGAGTGTTTGGTCATTACGATCGACTGAGCACAGGCATCAACTATGGCTTGCACAGTCTTTTTCCGTTTGCCATCGGGTTTTGGAAGGACGGTATGAAATGTAACCAAAGCAGGTTTTTCAAGAGCGTGTAGTAGACTCAAAAGAAACTCACCATACTGACCACCATATAGGCCAAATTCATGCTGAACAAATACGATCTTAATCGCTTCATCTTCGTTGATTTTTTTAGCCAATTGTAGATAGGCGCTAAAATCCGATGAATTGAGGATGTACTTTACCTCCTCGGGATAATTTCTGGTCGTGTTGTCTTCTTGCAGCGCACATACTTTCAAGGAAAAAGAACCAAATTTTTCTCTTATCGCCTCAATCAAATCCTGACTATAGGTGGCTATTCCACAAGCCCTGGGAGGATAAGATGTGATAAACAGTATCTCGTTTCCGGTGTTTAGGTTAGTGTTATTCATGGTTTTGATTTTCAGGTTTTTTCAATTCATTTAATAATTCACTCAACTCTACAGACGCTGTGGCCACTCTCGAATCTGCCGCGCCATAGTATATGTAGACGACATCATCAAAAACGACTGCACCGCTCGGGAAAATGATGTTTTTCACTACACCTTCTTTCTCCCATTGATAGGTAGGGGAGATCATCGGTTGTGACAATCTGCCAAGTTCTTTTTGAGGGTCCTTCAGATCTAATAATGCCGCAGAAGCATGATATACCAATCCTTCGGGCGTGTCCTCGGCAGCATGGTAAATAAGTAACCACCCGTCTTCGGTTTCTATGGGCGGACAGCCCCCACCGATATGACTGGATTCGTGGTGGAGCTTGGGATCCATAATAATGTATTGCTCCAGATTCATCATATAATCCTTCCAGAAGTCGTAGGTCAGTTCTGAGAAGTCTTTGAAATAGACAATTTGAATACCAGGGTGGATGCGATGTATCATCGCATAATCCCCATTTATTTTCTTTGGAAAGAAAAAGATATTTTTATCCCACACAAACAGTTTCCTTGATAGCTCTTCTCCCAATCCGTGTTCTTTGAACAGTTTATAATGGAAGAGATATTTGTCACTGAGACCACTACAGCATTCGATGAAATGTTTGAATTCACGATAAGTAAATTTAGGAGTAATGATTCCGTGCTTTTCAAAGGTGATTAAATCCTGTGAAGTAGCATAGGCCCCAAAAACATTGACTTTATCGTAGGCAGAATAGGTGAGATAATAGGTGTCTTCGATTTTTGTGATACGAGAGTCCTCGGTGCCTTGCGACTCATAAGGTTCTTCGGGGAATAGAATAGGCTTTTCTCTTCGCTCAATAATTCTTAGCGGCCCATCCATTTTACAGTAGCCAACAGAAGAGTAGTTGCCCTGTCTTATGGCCCTATAATACAAGTGGACATGATTTCCTTCTCTGATGGCTGCGGGATTGCAAACCGATTCATTTTCAAATCCATTGTTCGTTTTTTCAAGCAGTATGCCTTCTTTTTTAACACTTAACATTTTGTAGACATTTTTCCATTTTGTTATACAATATAAAATGTAATCATAGGAGCGACAATGACCGTTGTCAGGCAGAGAGCCAAGATGTATCAGTTGATAGCAAGTAGGGAATTGAATCGTCGCATTTGATCAAATAAAACTGCCATCCAGATTAGGAATCAACCTTGTAGAAATCATTGAATCGTTTGATTTCTGTCATTTCAAGGTGTTAATGTCAGGCTTAAATTTGGTTTAAACAGACTATTGAAGATCATGAAACATAAATCAGTAAAGCAAACGGTTGAAGACATATTGTCGATCTCAGATGTGAAAATAGACGGACAAAGACCTTGGGATATAAAGGTATACCATCCGGACTTCTATTCCAGATTGTTGGCTGGATCATCTATGGCTTTTGGCGAATCTTATATGGATCAATGGTGGGATTGTGAGGCTTTGGACCAATTAATTGATCGTATTTGGCGAGCCAGATTAGACAAAAAAATAAGACGCTCGAAAGAGGTAATATGGAATACTATCAAGGCCAGGTTGTTTAATCTTCAGAGTAGGAATAGAGCATTCCAGGTAGGCGAGAAGCACTATGACCTGGGTAATGATCTCTACGAACTCATGCTAGACAAAAGAATGAACTATAGCTGTGCCTATTGGAAAAACGCCAATACATTGGATGAGGCGCAGGAGGCCAAATTGAATCTAATATGCCGAAAAATGCAACTTGCTCCGGGTATGAAGGTCCTAGACATAGGATGCGGCTGGGGTAGTTTTGCAAAATATGCTGCAGAGCAGTATGGGGCAAAAGTCACGGGAATTACGATATCCAAAAAACAACTGGCATTGGCCAAAGAGAATTGCGCTGGATTGGACGTTGACATCAGGCTGCAAGATTATCGTGATTTAAATGAGAAATTCGAGCGAGCGGTATCTATCGGCATGTTTGAACATGTCGGCTATAAAAATTACCGGGAATACTTCAAAACGGTAGATCGGTGTTTGGAAGATGATGGTCTATTTTTACTACATACCATTGGCAGCAACAAGAAGTCTACACATTTAGATCCATGGATCAATAAGTACATTTTTCCAAATGCCGTACTTCCATCTGCTCATCAGATCACGAAAGCATCAGTGGATCTTATGAAAATTGAGGATTGGCATAATTTTCCCTCATATTATGAAAAAACGTTGCATGCCTGGAATCAAAATTTTAACAACAATTGGGAAAAAATTAAAGACCAATACGGGGTCAGTTTTAAGAGAATGTGGAACTTCTACTTGCTGAGCAGTGCTGGTACCTTTAAAGCAGGGCAAAATCAGCTTTGGCAGATTGTATTCTCTAAAATCGATGCCCCGATCGACTATCAAAGTATTCGGTAGTGGTCAAGGGGTGGTTGTCATTTAGGCAAGCAACGGTACCTGCGTATGATAAGCCAGCTTTTTGGAGACACTTTTGTGAAATAGATTTTCTACAAAGTTGAGTTTGGAAGGCATTACTACAAGCATTTCAATACCATTTTTTTCCACATAGTCAAGCATTCTTTCTTCCACATTTCCGTTTTCGATAAAGTGAAAATGATGGCGAACCTCCTTTAGTATTTCGGCCCATAGTGTCATTTGCTGCTTGATGAATTTATCTCTATGAGGTTTGGGCTCGTCTACAACTGTTACTACATGAATTTCTGAATTCAGTGCCTTGGCAATTAAGTACATGATTTCAACAATATCGAAGTCAATTTTAGCCTTAAAATTTGTGGCAATTGCAATGTGTTTTGTCACAGTGGGCTCAAAACCCTCAGGGACAATGAGTACCGGACAACGGGCATGCTTCATGGTTTTGTAGGCAGTGCTACCGAATATTTCATCGAGTTTATTATTGACACCTGAGGAACCCAATATGATCAAATCAGCATCAATGTCTTCCACGGTTTTAGCAATAGACTTTACAGGAAAGCCAATTTCAAATTTGAAATCATAGTTCGTGCCCTTTAACTCGGGTATTCTTGATTTCAGTTTTTCAAATTCTTGTGTGGCTCTGGATTTACTCGCTTCATAGATAGGCTCATCGATGAAGAAAGTGACATCCCCTCCAGCCGGAACAGGACTTACGTAGATGAAGGTAACGTCCGCTTTGATGGCATTGGCTATTCGAATGCCAAATGCTGCAGCCTTATCCGAGCTAGAGGAAAAATCAACAGGTATCAATATTCTATTCATGATTGTGGGATAAGGGATTTCCGAATTTCTGCCTCCATCACGTGTCTGGCGATGATGCCGGATTGCTGCCACAATATGGCTCCTTTGTAGAAGAGGATGAAAGTAGGAATACTTCTCACTTTGTACTCCGTAGCTAAGGTCATATTTCTGTCCACATCGACCTTAAGAACCTCTATTTTACCAGCCATTTCATGGGCTATCTCATCTATTACCGGGGTCATATGATGACACGGTTGACACCAGTTGGTATAGAAATCTACCAAGACCGGTGATTCTGATTGCTTGATTAAGTGGTTGATATTGTCCATGACTTTTTAGCTTAAAGCTAGGAAATGCAAACCCTCTCTTGAAGGATAACTGTCAAGTGAAGGGATGATTATGATCAGAGCTTTTAGATACAATGAGTACGCTTAGTCGTCGTAGGAGACATCATATATGGCCTCTTCCACTTCAAGTTTGTACCATGTAAAATCTCCTGAATTCAGCTTCCAGGTGACGGAGGCCTTTGTTGGTATTCTTCTGTCTTCAAAATCCTGATAGCTGTTTTCATCTATTTCGATGTGCCATTTCTCTAGTGAAGATTGATTGTTGTTAACGTAGTATCTAAGCGCGTCAAAACTTATTGCATCCCCTTGAGGTGTGAAACTAAATATACCGGATGCTGACCCATCCTTGTATTTTATGATCGCCTCAGCAGTATGCTGGTCAATTGCTTTCCAAGTGATCGCCTCATTTAGAGCAGCCGATGGGTACCAGATCATTTCAGCAAGGAACCTGGACAAGGCCCCTTGGTCTATTTCATTTCCATTTACGTCGGCAAGGTTAGCCAATGAGAGAAATTTAACTAGCATGTTACCACGGCCGTTGATATACTTGTCTCGTGCCGAAATATGAAGAAGCGGTAAGACCTTGGCATGGGCTTGCCAGACAAAACCCGGCTTCTCGGCGTTGATAAATTGTCGGGCCGAAAAAACCATCCATCTGCCGTCTGGAGTAGTCCTCATTCTTCCTGTTTGCCTCATATATGCCAATTGTATTGGAGGCTTGTCAAGCGTCTTCGAGCGGTCCATCCACTTTTGGACAATAGGAGGTAAGTGATTTATACTTTCTTTCGTAATCACCTTTTCTGAGTTACCGTTCGGGTCCATAAGTATACTTATTTCATTGTCCACCTTACGATCAAAGCTCCATGATCCATACGCAACTATACAAACCAAAAGGATCAGTGCATTAATAATGGTCCCATATTTAGCATCTTGCCAATAGATAGAGATCAATATTTGCGAAAGTACGGCGACTACTGGCAACAACATCCACCACTCCTTATTGGTCAGAAGACTGAATATACCGACTAGAAAAAGCGTACCTAGTATTAACCAAATCAGACCGAGAGGTTTGGAGATAGGCTGAGAAAGTTGATCCACCGGAAAAAAACCGAAGGCCTTCACAAAGCCCAAAAAATGGATCATGCCGTGTATTAAAAGCACAAATGCAAATAAAATTCTAAACATCATATTACTGTTTTGATATCAGCATTGAGGCCGAATGTCGACCTACAAAACACCTAATCTTCTGGACGATCAGGTAATATGAGTAAAGGGATATGGGTATGAAAAACCATTTTTTTCAGTACACTGGTTTTGGATAGTTTTTCCATCAGGCTGTGTTGGCGCTTTACTATCACCATCAAGTCAATTTTGTGATTTGATAAGTAATTATTGATACCTTCTTCCACGTTCTTTTCTATTTCGAAGTGGTACGTGTGTTGAATATTCTTGAAGTACTGTTCGAATTTTTTGGCTTGATGAGATTCCTGATTACCTATTTTGTTGGTCTTGCTCACATTCAATATATGTACTTGTGAGCCATACATTTTGGCAAGAACAATGATCGGTTCAAATACTGATTTTACAGGCACTTTGTGGTAGTCAGCTGCCAGACCAATACTCGACGGTGAGGTGAAACTGGCTTTTTCGGGAATAACAATTACTGGGCAGTCAGTGGATTTTATTGCATTAAAGGCATTAGTTCCAAGTAGAATTTCATCTAAGCCAAATGCACCAGAAGTTCCCATTATGACCAGATCTGCTTTTCTCATTTCCGCGGTTTCGCCGATGACTTCAGCCGTAGCTGCGCTATTCACTAAAAAGCTGTGCGTGATCGAATCCAGCTCAGTCAAATCTTCTTTCAGTTCGTTGAACCTGTCAAACGCCTGAGCCTCGGTATACTCGTATTCTTGTGGTATGGCAATTTCATTATAGGCAATAGACATGGAGAGTGCGTGAACGACTTGAACGTGTGCATCAGCTTTTTTGGCCAATTCTATGGCAAATTTGAGTGCACGAATAGAGCAGTCAGAAAAATCTGTAGGTACTAGTATGTTGTTAATTTTCATGAGTGTATAATTTACATTTTCAGCCATGTTTCAATGTCGAATTCCTATTCATACGATTGCGAGAGTATTGATGAATATGATCCGTTGCATGACGCAATATTTTAATGAATTAATCGCTACATGACCCTTTCTATAAAATTGAAAAACTCACGTTTGTACATAATAAACTCAATACGAAAAGCACCAATATGGCTGGCAATCTCGGCATGCTTTTTTCTATAAACCGACTCATCGAGTTGTTCCTTGTTTGCCAATTCTCCGGCCAGGTATTTTTCGTGTTGTTTTATCTTTTGGTCAAACCTGTCTAAGACCTCTCCAGTATAGTAGGAGACCAGATTTTGAAAATGACCCATCTTTTTTTTCTCCTCGTTAGAAGTGAAATTTTGAGAGTTTCTATCCAATAACTTTTGGAAAAATGCCAATTCAATTTCCCACAGCTTCAATTCTGATGACCAGATTTGGCTTTCTCTGTGAAGGGCTTCCAGGCTTTCTTCAAGAAGATAATCATAGCCTGCATGCTTTAAATTTTTCATTTTGATAGTGTTTTATTGAGTTTGTCTAATTTGTAATACATATCAACCTGGGTGTGTCCTACAGTAGGGTTGGATGGTTGACCATTTACCATCAGCAGATAGCGACTCAACCTGGACAGTTTCCAATCTTGAAAGAGCTGGGCCTGATTATCTCTAAATACTAATTTTATATTCTCATCGACTGGTATATCTACAGTTTCACAAATGGCAACTGCTCGTGCCAGGCCTTCATTCAGTTCTGACAGTTCAGAATATCCTAAATCCGATAACAGATCAGATGCATAAAATATGAGGTAGGATTGACTGACCGCCTCCATGAAATGCTCAATGGCTTTTGGCGTGCCATAAGACTTTGATGTAGGGATAATCGGATAGGTAGCCATAATCGTCTTTTTTAACTCTATTCAAATGTATTGAACACCATGTAGGATGGGAATGACTTTCATCAATTCACCGGATGAAAGAAATCAGAATACCAAGTTCCTAAATAGTTAAGAGTGAAGAGATTCTTGATTATTGTTCCACAGGAATAGTATGTTTTCTCTTCCAGTTGTGATACCTGCGGCGAATACGCCAAACGTTCCAGGCAATAACCAAAAAAATGAAACCGTTGGCTAGTAAAAACGCAGCCACCAGCCAGGAAAGAAATTCTGGAAACATGAAAATTAATACTGCCAGAAGCATAAAATTCAATCCCAAAACCAAATACATCCACCACGGTGAATATAAGTGCCTGGTGAGATCATCATAAAATTCTACTTTAAACATAACTTTTAGATTTTGGGTTAGAAATTTCTTTCAATTCTTTGAAAAGCTCTTTTTCTTGAGAGCTAAGAGAAGTTGGGATTTTTACTTTTACTCTCGCCAACATATCTCCAAATTTTCCTTTCTTTTGATAAACAGGCATCCCTTTTTCCTTGAGCCTGAGCAGTTTGTCATTTTGCGTACCAGCAGGTATAGTAACATTCAAACTACCTGTAAATGTATTTACCTGCACTTTCCCCCCGAGAATCGCGGTGTATAGATCGACATTTACGGTTTGTTCGAGATTAGCACCTTTTCTCTGATAGAGATGATGTTTCGGAATATGGATTCGAACATAAAGGTCACCTGCTGGCCCACCATTGATACCTGGAGCTCCTTTGCCTCTTACGCGAAGGTTTTGTTCATCTCTCACACCTGGTTTCAGTGTCATTCTTATTTTTTGGTCATGTAGTTGGAGAATTTTTGTGGTGCCGTGATAAGCCTCTTCTAGTGTCAGGTCCATCTTCGTTTGATAATCCTGCCCCTTAAAAGCTGCAGACTGACTTCTTTCTCTTCCCGTTGCACGTCCTCCAAAAATATTATTGAAAAAGTCAGAAAAATCACCCTGTCCAAAACCAGTAGGATCACCCTCAAACGAATAACTTCCTCCTCCAGGCTGATTCTGCTGCCATTGAGACCAGTCAAAATCACCTTGTGAGTTGCCTTGTTGGAAATGACGCCAGTTTTGTCCGAGTTCATCATATTTTTTTTCGCTTTTCCGCATCACCCAACACGTCGTAAGCCTCGCTGATTTCTTTGAACTTTTCTTCAGCTGCTTTATTGTCTGGATTTTTATCAGGATGGTATTTCACGGCCAGTTTTCGATAGGCTTTCTTTATTTCTTGTTGACTGGCTTTTTTTGCTACATCCAGTGTTTTATAGTAGTCCTTGTAGTCCATCTCCATTTGATAATTATGTAGTCTGTTGTATTCCTAGGAGGAATTAAGATTGTTATCAGACACGGGCAAATTACAACTGTCGCACCTTAAAACGAATGACATTTATCAATCTAGTTTAGGATTTTGGTTAGCCATCTCAGAGGTTATGAGGCTCGGTATTTTTCGGTGACAATGATCAGAATGCCCTTTGACCGAAGTCATGGTATAGAAGACTCTTTCAGCATAGCTTACCAGTAAATTAAAGTCACTGATACGAATTGAAATTGGTGTGTATCGCTTCAAATGCAAGCGTTGACAGCCTTTTTTGAGCGTATTAAACCTGGATTATGCATTAGGAATCGTGATGAAAGCATAAAGCGCAAAGAAAGAGGCACTTATATTGAAGAGGCATAGCACCGCTATGGTGATTCAATAAATATATGTTAAGTGTCTATTTCAAAGTGCTTTATGATTG
>NZ_JBDVDW010000058.1:0-1526 GCF_039941815.1 Reichenbachiella sp. | reverse complement strand
CTGCCGGAATCCCTTTCCAGCATGGAACTCCCCAATCTACCATGGATCTTATATGTCGTGTTTCTGAGTACAATCAACATCCCCCTACTTATTTTACACGCCCATACTGATATCCCTCCTGCTCCTGTGCATGATCAATATTCCCCCCAGCTCTGTACATGAAAATGTACGACATCGCAGGGCTGATACATCTCAAAATCATAATAAACTCAAACCAAACCCAGAAAGTCAAGAATCAATCTGTGTAACTCAACAATCAAATTCTCGAATCAACACTCGAATCCTCAAATCAGTACCTGGTATTCAAATGCTCAAATCCACAGCCTCTCTATCGCAAACACATAAACTCTCGAAATCCAATGCCAGGTAAAACGGCATTCTTCTCCGATTCAGTCAGGTAAAACGTCATTTTCCGCGGAAATGGTCCAAAGATATTCAGTAGAATCTCGTCTACTTCGTAACAGTGATATCCGGGGCCCTCCCCTCGCCAAACGTTACTGGTGTCTACAAGCACACTGTCATAATCATTCGTATTGTCTCCAGCGCGCACGCTCGAAAATATCAACTTAGGAATTCGCCGAGACTTGAACCCCCGACCCACCCTAGGGAATTGTATAGCACTACTTGCTAGACCACTCAGTCAGTACTGACTCTGACCTAAAGCACAAGTTTTCAAGAACCAAAAAAAATCAAACTCTCAATTTCCGAAGTACTACCCGAACCTTCCCAGCCAAAAAATATTTACTATGGACCGCAAACGCCGCCAGGCGCTTCATAGCCTCTCTTCGGCCTTATTTAAAACCTGTCTCGCTATTAATGAGGAACTAATGCAAATCATAGAAAATATCACAGTAACCATACTCATCAAAAATAAAAATTAAGCCAAGCAAATATAATTATAGAGATCGGAAGAAACCCCGTTCCTCCGGACAAGAGTCTCTCCATATCCTCTACTCCCACCATAGATACACGGATCGCGACGGTAACGCGAGATATCATACATTCCTTCACTTAAATTTTATTTGACGTTGAAACTACTCGAAAACTCCAATAACTCTCGCGGAATCCAAATCGACCAGAAAAAAATTCAAAAACACGAGCAATGAAAATATTCATCCAGATTCACAGGCAACCACATTTCAATAAGAATCACCCCGATGCCCCGAACACTACTGCTGTTGCCTCCGCCGCGGCTGCCTCTCCGTCCGGTCTCATGGCGTCACCGCAGCTGGGGTCATCCAGCTATCCTCCAGGGTGAAATCGAACGTCGGCTCCGCAGCATTGACCCAGCACACACAAGGGGTGGGACGTGCACTCGAGCGATTAGGTCTGCATTGGGTGTTTCGCTCTTTTCACGCATTCACAGCTTGCAAACTCCTCTTTACCACTATAGTTCAACTTCTCAAATGCTACTGCAAATAAACAGTTACCTGTCGACGAGAATACCTGGTCCCACATTAAATCCATGTATTCCACGACCACTATATACTGCAGTACGTACTTGATGAACATATACAGCAGTGCCA
>NZ_JBDVDW010000057.1:0-183253 GCF_039941815.1 Reichenbachiella sp. | reverse complement strand
TTGGTGGTCGCTCCCGCAACTACAACAGTGGCAGCCGTTTCACCTTTTTGTGTACCGATATCGGTACCGTTGGTGATGACCGTTCCGGTGTTATCCGATCCGATGTACCACACATAAGTAAAGTCATTGACCTCATCGGTGAAAGCTCCGTCAGTGACGTCGGTCAATTCAATAGATCCTTCAGGAAAAGTAACAGAACCAACACATGTTGTAACGTCAGAAGTGTTTACATCTCCAAGATCAGTATCATCAATAACTGGCGTGGTTGGATTACTGGAGAGGTCTAAAGTAGCAGTATTAGAGCATAGGTCAGCATTTGTTATACGCACAGTATAAGTATTATTGCCAACAGGAGCACTTAGCCCAGTAATAGTATTGGACTCTGCTCCAGAGAAACCTACATCAGAGTTGTTGCCAGCATTATCACCAACAGTAAGTACCGATCCTGAATCATCTGACCCTACGAACCACTCAAAAGTGTAACCTGCGGTGATCCCTGGACCACTTCCTTCATCTATCGAGGCTGTCAATGATCCATTGCCCACTCCACAACTTGTATTTGGATCGACTTCCGAAATTACAATAGTTGGGAAATTTCCCGATGGATCATCAATAACATCAACAGGTAAGAAGCCTGTTTCACATCCTGTTTCTGTATGGATTGCGTAGACCTGATAAGTACCAGCGGCCAAACCTGTTAAATTATTTGCGGTACCGTCAACAGCTCCATCAACAGCAGTCTTACCAGCTACTGGGTTGCCACCATCATCAAGCCATGACCAAGTGAAGTCCTCTTTGTTTTCACCAAATACGGTTGCTATAATTTGGCCATTTGCAGCGCCAGGATCACAAGAAGTATTGTTGTTTACTATAGTATTGGCAAATGAAGGCTCTTCAGAGTTATCCAAAATGGTAACATCTGTAAAAGCAGTACACGCATTATCTAGGCTTATTACTAATACTCGGTAAGTATCATCTTCAAGGTCGGTAAATGTATAGTCTCCATCTGCATCTATAAATGGACCGGCATAAGGTGTTACTGTGGTATCCGTACCAGCATAAATTTCATATTTATATCCATCAACAGGATCTCCTAATGCAGTAGTTGCGGTAACTCGCTGCGTACCGTTGCCATCTATACAATAAGTATCGGCTGTTTTGGTCTGTCTGACCAAGACGGGCTCTTGCTCGTCAAGATTAATAATTATTGGAATGTCTTCAGTAGGACACCCGGTAATATTGTTAACTATGGAAAGCGTATAGTTTCCTTCATCCAGGTCGCCAAAATACCCAGTAGTATTTTCATCCAATGGACTACCGGAAGAGTTGGTTCCAGCGAAGAGTTGAAAATAGTATGGTGCAACTTCGAAAACCACATTGTCGAGGAAGTTTCCGACAGTGATATTTCCACCAGCAGTTGAGATTGCACGGAAAGAAAATCTTGAAATGGTCTGACCATCTGGAACAGTATATTCGCCTGAGTAGGTAGACCAATCAGAAGTTCCTGTACTATATTGTCCAATTTCAACAGGAGAACCTGCTGCAGGATCATCAATTTCAAGAGCAACAACATCAACTCCGGATCGTCCTCTGTGATCAAAGGACCATAACATTCTTACGCCGGGTTTGGTAACTACATCAAAATAAAAGGCGCCTTCTCCATCAGAATTAATTTCAGCAAATTGATTTCCTTCAGTTGAAGGGACTCCCTGAAATCCGCTTAACCAATACTCCAAATTTCCTGAGGCGTTGTCAGTAGACCAGCCATCGGCTTCAGATTGATCCAGTAAAGTCCATGTCGTTTTGTTATATGGTGGAGCGCTAATGTCCGGGACTTCGAAACTTCCGTTTTCAATAGCTTCAAATTCATCGGTATCAACAGCATCAAGGTTGACACCTGTTGCGTCAATAATTCCATCTCCATCTCCAACTCCATTACATGAGGTAACGTCAACTATAGTAATTTCATTAAATGGAGGGGCAGTAGGGTAACTAATATCGTCATCAATTGTAAAGTATGTTCTACCGACACAACCAGTGGAAATCTCTTCCGCTGTTACCAGATAGTTGCCTGCAGAAAGCAGCTGAGCAACTTCCCCTTGTGTACCACTTGTTGTAGATATCTCATTTGCTGGAATTGTGTTAGAACCTGTGTAGTATGTGAATGTATAGTCCGAAAGTAATCCACCGTTAATTTCGGCAGTTGCTGATCCACTTCCATTGTCAGTACAAGAATTATTATCTGTCAAGGTCATTACAATATCGGGAGAAGCAGACTGATCTTCTACTTCCACAGTAATTGAGGCGGATATACATTTCGAAGTATTGTCTTGAACTTCAACGGTATAAAATCCTGCTTCCAAACTAGAATAAGTTGCTCCATCAGTTCCAGAATCTGTAAAATCTGGCACAGCCTTTACTTGCGATCCGTCATACCAGTTGAAGGTATAGTCTGACGCAGGCCCATCAGAGCTGACTGTAATTGCTCCACTTTGAAAGTCAACACAATCTGTAATATGCACGGTTAGATCATTGGTTATTCCAGGAGCAGTTTGATCGGTATCAACAGTTTCTGAAAGAGTAGCTTCACAACCAGAATCTTCATTTGTAACTACCACAGAATATGTCCTTGCCTCAAGGTTTATTGCTGTGGATCCAACTGCTACTACAGTGGTGAAATCATTTCCAATATACCAAGTGAAATCATATCCAGCTGTCACTTGTGAACCTCCTTCTATTACATAGGCATCAAGAATACCATCAGGCGTATCACAATTAATGAGATCCTGAGTTTTGGTAATACCAACCACGGGCAAGTTTTCTACTCTTTCAATTGTAATGTCCTCCACATTTGAAGTACAAGAATTACCTTGCGCGGAAGCTATGACTTGATAGTTTCCTTCTGCAAGTGCGGTGTATCTATTTCCAGTGAATATGGTATCATTGAAGTTGTTGTTTTGAAACCAGTGAAAATCAAATCCTGCAGTGATTTCTCCATTTTGCTCATCTGTAATTCCTTCAACGACAATATTGTCTATGTAATAGAATTCATCGTTTTTCCCATTTTTAACATGTGCTCTTAGCTTTAAGGTATTTCCAGTTATATTATCAAGACTCGCAGTTACAGATCCAAAATTTCCAGCTTTAATTCCATTTTCAAGCGCTATCCATGTTCCATCGACTATAGCCCATACTCTTAAGAAGTCATTGCTGTTATCACATTTGGCACTTGACCGTAAGTCCATTGATACACTTGCGTACTGATAGGATGAAATATCTAAATCCTCAGTTTCCCATTTTGCTGTACCATCAACGTCTGCAAAAAAGAGCTCATTAGATGATCCTGTAAATGAAACCTCCAGGTTATCAGCACCAGAAGGGGTGCTAACAAATTCCCAAGCGGTAGACCCGTTGTCAACTTCATCACCGGGGGATAAATCGTCAAAATCCTCATTCCAAATTTCTTCTCTGGTCTCAGAGATAGTACCAAAGTAATAGACTCTTGCATCTCCATTATCCGGTTTTGTAGGATCACACTTAATATTATCACTGACTACTTCATGTTCGAGATCAAAATTTAACGAGGTTACTCCAGCAAAATCTAGATTGTTGCTGTCATCACACTCAGGAACCGGTCGAACATAGCTCACAACTGGAGGATCTTGCGAACCGTTGTCATTGATCGAAACGTATAAATCAAAATCACCACCTTCTCCAAAAACAGCTTTAGTAATGTCAATAACGTCACCTACGGCAAAATTAGAAAAGTCTTCAGTGACAGTATTTAGTTTGACTGAAGTAGGTAAATCCGGAGAGCCATTATAGAATGTAATAGGGAGCGTACCTGTAAGATCTGTATCACCTGTATTTTCAACTCGTATTGTGACGTCAAATTCACCCTCAGGACATTGGGCTTCACCAACACTTGATATTTCAATTAATTCAATATCAGGAGATATATAGGACGGGCAGCCTGTTTCGTTAAGATAAGGAGCCTGATTCAGAAACGCATTAAGGGGCCTATTGGGCCCCGTGGTACATACGTTCGTTGAGAATATTTTTCCAGGGTCTTGTTGTACGATTGGAATCGTAAGGTCATCATTGATGTTAACATTGAAATAGGCATGCTGATTCCAAATTGGTCTGGATGGTTGCCAATTTTCACCGCCGTCAGCTTCAAAGACACGGATATGTCCAAACTGACCATTACTATAAGGTGTAAAAGAGGTATTATCATCGAATGAACATGATACACAGATTTCGCTGGCTCCATCACCATCCACGTCGGCAACGACAGGATACTCTTCAAAGGTTCTGGATGTACATTTAATCTGTTTTAGGGAGGTTCCAGTTGCACCGTCAATGATATGAACATATGTTTCACCACGGTAAATAATCTCTGCGGCCTTGTCATCATTGAAGTCAAAAACTGTACATCCTGTAAATCCTGACGATCCTTCATTAATATCTTTATAACCTGTGCCGCTGCCTTCAAACCAAGTTGACAAGGGGTCCATATTTTCGTCTAGCGCATACAGTCTTTCTTTAGAAACGAAAGTACAATTGAGATTGCCATCTCCATCAATATCGGCAATATTTATTCTTCCAGTACCCGCACCCCAATTTTGTGGTACTACATAACTAATTGCTGAGAAATTTTCGACATCCCAAAAATAGACAGCTGTTTTGATATTGCCATTTACATATTGACCTCCACTAATCAGAACGTCAATGTGGCCATCTTGATTATAATCAGCCACACTAGCTGTATTAAAATTCCATCCCCATCCATTTTTTATGGCAAATTCAGAACCTGCTGGTAAAATATCGTTGATTTCTCGCTCAAGTGTTCTAGTATTTGTGGCTATATCAACAGACCAAATTTTGCCCCCGCCAACGATCTCTAAACCTTCACAATCATTACAATCACTGTCATCCAAAATATCGATAGCGATTGTTCCGTGAATCACATCATCTTGAAAATCACCTGTACCTGCGATGATTATTTCGCCAGTATGGGCGTTTCTTATTTCGTTTCCATGTAATAGCTCAACCACACCGTCGCCGTTGAAGTCAGCAAGAGATATAAGACTTACTTTGTTGCCGGTGTTTGTGTTTTCTGACCAAATTTCATTGAGCTGGCAATCATACATTCGAAGGTTGTTGTTTTTAAAACCTCTTACAAAGATTTCAGCACAATCGTCTTCATCTAGATTTGCTATGGCAACTGTTTTTGCAATATCAAACCCAACATTTAATGGTCCGTGTTCTGTGCTTCCATCTGCACCGTTCAGAACAGTTACTGTATTGAGGTATCTGTTGGTGACTACAACTTCAGGGGTGCCATCTCCATCAATGTCGCCAATGGCTGGCGTTACAGAATTGAATGCTGTAAGATTGGCTGAGCTCCATTGCAATTTAATATTGAAGTCTGGGTTTTGTGTGGCTGGATCTTGACAGAGTACAGAGTTTCCAAAATAGAAGTCGTCACAATACTCATCGGTCGAACATTCACTATCATAACAATCAATAAATCCATCGTTATCATTGTCAATCCCATCACTGCAAATCTCCTGAGCGAGGAGTAGGTTGGGTATCATGCACAGGGTAAGGATTAATATCTTTCTATAGCTATTCATACGATTGTAGACAAGGTTCCACTTTTTAATGCCCTAATGAAGTAAAAAGTAACCAAATGGACAAATTGTTGTTTTGGGCTGAATTTTCTACTCAAGAAGGCCAATTTCTGCATTAAAGGTACTTTAAAAAGTTTGAAGTGTACTTTTTTTATAAAAAATATAACTAATGGAAGGTGGTTTTTCGATGAATTTACGGATTTTACTTATCAACTAGGTAAAAAATACGTCCACTATCTGGCCATAAATATTGATCCGCTACTACCTTCTCCACTATCCGCACAGCTGATAAAATAATAGTACATACCATTTGGCAGCGAAGAACCATTGGATTGATTGCCATCCCAAACACAATCTTCTTCATTGCTATTGGCTCCAAAAGAAATCTCTCTGATTCTTCTTCCTTTGGCGTCAAAAATAACCACCTGGCAGTCAGAGGATGCAAATCCAATATTAGATACCTCCCAACAATCGTTGATTCCATCACCATTTGGAGTGAAGTGTTTTGCACCCTGAATTCCTGGGACAATAAGCGTCACAGTGTCCTTTTCCTGACATCCTAATGGATCTGTGCCGTAGACCGTAATAAGTTGTTTGTTAGCAACTGTCACAACTACAGAAGTAAGTGTGGTGTCATTAATATAGAGTGAGGGCTCCCAAGCTGGTTCTGTGGCGTCTACAACATCTAAATTGATACTAGTTTGTCCATCTTCGAGATCTATGTATTTTCCAAGAGACTCGAGGAGATTCTTGGTATCATCATTTGGATTGTCAATTACTGTATTAGGGCTAGAGGCACTAATTTGAATGCCGCCAGTAGTATAGTTAGATACTGTCACCGGATTGGAATCAAAAACACAATCATCATCATTGGTCAATGTCACAAACACCTCTTGTGGATCAGTGACATTAGCAATAGAAATAGTACTAATCGGGGTGGTACCTGATTTCCACTCATAAGCTGGATAAAGATCTTCAACTCTTAGGGTTAATGCTACCCCGTCGCACTTTTCAAAACTAAGTGGATCGCTATTATCGGAAATTATTAAATCGAGATCAGTCCCTGATGGTGGTGCAACTATGGTTATTGATGATGTGACAGGTGTATATGTACAATCTGCGTCATCAATGCCATCATATTTGGCTGTCAAGGAAACGTCATAAGACCCTGCACTACTAAATGCGTGATTGACCAGATCACCGACCTCAACATCAGAGCCATCTGTATAATCCCAATTGTTGACCACAGCCAAACCAGAAGCACCTGTTGAGCCGGCTGTAAAATCTATAGCTACTCCTTCACATGTAATATCGTCAGAGGCCGAAAAGATCGAAGTAGGAGGAGCAACTGTGGTGATAGACCTGGCTTCACTGGTGGATGAACAACCTGAGCCAGAAATGGTTACACTGTAGTCTCCTTCTGCCGTGGCGGTCAATTGTGAGGGATCAGTTTCTGCCGGGCTGAAGCTTGCACCATCCAATTTCCAGTCATAAGTGTAGCCAGTGAATTCGTTGGTAGAAAGGTCCAAAGATTCTCCGGTACAGAAAAAATCTGGATTACTATTGTTGACTGTGACTACGGGAAGACCAATGGTCGATACTGCACTAGAGGCAGAAGACTTCTGACATCCGGCACCATTTGAGGTAGTGGTGACATAATACTCACCAGACTGATTAACCTGAAAGTCATTAATTGTTGGGTTTTCATCGGTACTTGAATATCCATTGGGTCCTGTCCAAAGATATGAGTCTGTATCGGCATCCGCTGTCACGGTGAATGTGACATTGTCACCTTCGCATGGTGAATCATCTGATATCACGAAAGTTGGTGCGTCATAAGTTTCTGCCGGAGTGGTAATTTCAATCGCCGCAGATTCTACGTTGCAGCCAGCGTTATCCGAGACGGTAACAGTATAGCTGCCAGCCGTGCTAATTCCAGCAAAGGTATTTGTTGTCTGGCCGCCATCAACAACACCATCCAATTCCCAAACGTAACTGTATCCAGAAGCAGGTGCTACCAGGTCAACAGTTTCTCCGGTACATAACACAACAGGTCCACTTGGACGAATCACAGGCTCGAAACAAATTTCGTTTAAACGAGTGGCAAGGTTTCCATTACCTTCTGCAGTAGAGTTATTTGTATATACAAAGTCTGGTCTTCCATCAGAGTCTATATCAACTATTTTGATATTTCTTGAATTATCGGCATTTGATTCTGCGATCAAGCCAACACTGTAGGAAGCAGCTGCTATTGAACTTGGGTTGGTATTCATTACCACATAAAAACCGTTATTCGACCCGAACGAGCCAACAGCAATATCCAGGTCTCCGTCACCATCAATATCTCCAAGATCTAGTCCCCAGCTTGTATTTATTCCTAAGATTTGAATTGGTGCGTCCATACTTATTGCCTGACCTGTACCTGATGTAGTATTCTCTGATATCTCTATTATGTCACTACTGCTGATATCAGAGTTTGTAAGAATTACATCCAAATAACCATCTTGATTCATATCACCAACTTTGAGTGCCCTTATATTACTATTTGTATTAGTGAATATCGGGTCTTTGAAAGTGAAGGAACCGGGTTGGCTATTGTTCTGAAATACGTAAAAACCTTGTTCGGTAAAGTTTGAGGTAATGATTTCAGGAAACCCATCATTATTTAAATCGGCAACATCGATTCCACCTAGACCAGCAGAACCGGCATTCTCTGTAGAAGACAAAGACTCAGGAGATGAGGCAAGGTCAATGTCGCCATTGGTACTGTTGTTTTCAAAATAATATACAATATTGTCGTCTTCAACATTAACAATAACTTCAGCAAAACCATCGAGGTCCAAATCTCCCAGAGCTATTCTGCCTGGTTTTCTAAATAAGGATCCATTTTTGGGAATTGCATATGTTTCTTTGGTATCGAATCCCCCTGCTTGATTGTTTCGATAAGTGTAAATCTTACCTTCACCACCAAGTTCGTTTGCTATAAGGTCGGGAAAACCATCGCCATCCAAATCTCCACAAATAACATTAGTAACAGGAAATGAATTAGAAATGGAAGATGAACTGAAGTCTGCATCTCCAAGAGTTGAGGTATTGCTGAAAATTGAGATTTCGGTACTACCTGCATTGGATACTGCGAGGTCTAGTTGTCCATCATTATCAAAATCACAAGCACATAGGTCTTGAGTCTGAGTGTTTGACGTAGCGAATGTCTCTTGGCTACTCAAGTTTGAGATTACAGTCGAACCATCTGCAATAGACGCTCCGTCGAATGATAGATAAAACTTCTCTATGGAAAATGCAGATCCATTGGAAGTATGTAGCGCGCTGATTTGGTTAAAGGATGCCCCGAATGGAACTTCAGCAGTAATCAAATTGTCATTGACAACAGTGACATTTGACCCTTGTGCTCCGCCAAAGTATACAATACTTACGCCTGTTAGATTTGTACCTGCTATGTTTACTGTTTCACCAGCAGAAGCAAAAGCAGGAGTGACGCTATTAATATAAGGCGCCTGTGCACGAGCTGAAATTAGGCTTACAAAAATCAATAAGACGCTGATGCAGTGTTTGAACTGAAAATGATTATTTGTCTTCATACTTGACTATTCAACTACATTTAATATGTACACATGATCCAGGTTTTGTCGCTTACTCCACTTTTCTTGCTCCTCCATTGCAATGCCCATGGTTGCTCCCTTGTGTACGACTACTACATATTTTTTCTCTTCCAGCGATTCCAGGTGTCCCACCAGTGAACCATGAAATCCCATTTCAAAAATCCTGTCACTATAATCTTCAGCTTCTTCATAGCTATCAAACTCTCCAGCTACTACATGGTGTCCGGCAGGCAGCTCCAAAATATTGCCAGGTATTCTTCTATGTGTATTTGGAGGTAATTCGCTATGATCAGGCATATCGGTAAGTGCATCGTGCCATTTGACCTCAGAAGTTTTAGTGCTATCAACTCTGGTTTGGATATATGTAGCACCTATCTCCCAAATACCGCCGTTAGTTGTCCTGTGTTCAAGCGGAGTATCATGATCGATCTCTTCTTTTACGATGGCTGCCTGACTGCTTGAAGAATCAGTAGAGGCAGTTGCCTGACCACTTGTATCAGTTGTCGGAGTCGTAGTAGGTGAGGTGACTGGTGGTGTGGTATTCTGAGCTGTCTGGGCTGCAGCGGCCTGCTGAGCACGTTGTTCAGCAGCTTTAGCTCGCTGCTGTGCCAGATACTGACTTCTAGTTGAGCTTTTCGATTTCTCGTTTTTCGACTTTTTGAATGTATGTATGAAAGAAACTGCCTGACGCTGATTCTTCTTTTTCTCTCCGAGTTGTAATCCAAGGCTAAGTTCGAACGTACCTGAAGTAAATCCCTCCAGTTCTGTTTTTCCATACTCATATGAGAAACCAATCGCTCCTTTCTCTTGAATTTTAATACCGAAAAGCGCACCAAATCCATAATCTTGTCTGAAGTTCAGTCCTGTCCACACTACATGGCCGATGTGAGCGACTACGGCGGTTTCAAATTGTGAAAGATTCTCGGTAGAAAATCTGTAGATCAAATGTGGCTCTATGGCAAAATCTTTATTGACCAGGTGCTTGTAATTAGCCTGAAGAGTCAAGTCCTTATATGGAGCTACTTTTACCTCACTAAATCCACTCGCATCTACCGTGTTGCGTCCGACAAGGTTAGGTACTGAAAGGGCGACGTTAAAATTGTCATAATAATAAGATACTCCTAAGTCTGCCATAAGAAATGAAGTATTAGATAATGCTAGCAACGTTGGGTCTATGCCTGCATCCACGTCGTAATTAGTATAGCCACCTCCGACAGAAAGACCAAATCTGATAAACTGTCTTCGGTCAAGCTCTAGTAGATATCCCGCAGTAACTTTGGCACCTGACGTTTTAATTGCATTCTCATTATTATTAAAGGCCATAGCACCAAATGAGATATTGTTTTCAAGAGGTGTGCTAAAACTAAGGTGAGAATAGGACGGGGCTCCTTCAAGTCCTAGCCACTGTTGGCGGTAGACCCCAAAAAAGGTAGTATAACCTGTGGCACCAGCATATGCCGGGTTAACTACATAGGGATTCATAAAAAACTGACTGTAGATCTTCTGATCCTGAGCCAATAGGTCATATCCTGCAAAAAATGCTGAAAGCAGGAATACTAGAATTCTTTTTTTCATATGTTACACACCTGATTGTTAAAATAAAAGGGCCAAAATATTAGCTTTCACTTTAACATTAGTAAAGGTCAAATCTAATTTAAAATTTACAAAGTATGGAAATTAGAGTTAACTCAATACAATAATTCTAAAAAATGGATATTATTATTGAAGTGTGAATATTTTTTACTCATTATCTCACTTGTATAATGATAATGATTTAAAAATTGTAATTTGCAAATCTTGATACAAACAATGATTGTCAATACAACAAACATGAAAAGGTTATTATTTATAGGATTGTTATTTGTTTCGTTTTCGGGTCATGCTCAGTTTTGGTTTGGACCTAAAATCGGTGGACAGATCATAGTGCCCAGATATCAAGCGGCAGCTCATGCTGACTCATTTAGAGTGTCAAGTAAACTCAACTGGCATGCTGGAATTGCCATGGACTATTCTACGGAGGGTGCCTTTGAAGTGCATACCGAAATAGTATATGTAAGAGTTAATAATAGGGTTCGCCCCAAATCAATTTTCCCCGATCAAAGTTTAGATAATAAAACAGTATATCATTTTATCACTGCTCCACTGATGGCGCGTGTGGTGTTTATGAAAAATAGCCGATTCAAAGTTTTTGTTGAAGCTGGGCCAAGGCTAAGTTATTGGGTAGCAGGTAGTGGGTCTATTGTTTCCGACGAAACGGAAGAAAACGCGTCTATTCCAGGTGAATCAGTTGATTATGATATTCTATTTCTAAATAGAGATTTAGAAGATGTCAACGTGAGTGACTACACCGATAAACTCATAGTTACAAAACCGAACAGATTGCAATACTCATTGGATTTTGGGGTAGGTTGGTTGTTTGATATCACGCCTTCACAGCGTGTAATTGTTGACTCAAAAATCAGCTTTGCTCATTCTAACATGGCGTTCAATGATGGTACTCAGTTCTCCAATATTTTGCAATACAATGAGGATACAGAGTATAGATCACATATGTTTATGGTTTCAATAGCCTACATGTTTGGATATAATCCAGCACTGACCGCTAAGGGAAAAAGCTCATCAAACGTAGGAGGAAAGAAGGAGAAAAAGTACAAGAAGTAATCGCAACCACATCCGATTTGAAACGGACTTGTTTAATTACTTTTTCCTTGGCATTAGGTGCTCATCAACAATACTTCTAAGAAAGGTTTTACTCGTGTTGATCGTTGGGTCACTATAAACATAAGCTGAAAGATCAGCAATGACACCAGGCTTATATCCCAATTTTAGTGCTACTTTTTCACAGAAATCTATTTCTGATTGAAAAACCTTGCCATCCACCTTCATTAGTTGCACTATATTAAAAAGATACTCAAACTTGGTATCAGGATGCAAATCCTTTAGATCAGGAATAGGGAGTGGATTATCAATTATCGTTTCTATATCATCTTCTGTCAGCCCATGCAGATTACCCAAGTAGTGAATCATCTTCGATTCTGGCTCGGCTATGAAATTATCAACCTTTGAAAGGTGGACAAGCAAACTCAATTGCTGCTTTACATCTAACTCTGAAGACATATATAATGATTTAGGCTGCGTTCCTGATTGTTAAACAAAGTACAAGTTCTGTAATTTGTTTGAATTATTCAAATAAAATGAATTTTTGAAATATTATATTTAATAAATCTATGTTCGAGATATTTTTTTCACGAAAACTGCGAATAAATTTTGGTTATAATGAATGATGAAATATCATTGCATTAATGAAAATGATAAACAACAATACGAACTGGTGGTGGAGCATTTTGCAAGCAAAATGTGATCGGCACTAGTATGTATTGAAAGACATAAACATAAAGCCCCGATCATCGGGGCTTTTTTTTTGCTTAAAATCGAGATGAAACAAATAAATATCTATTCTAAAACCCGTGAACTGCTCGGGGATATTCTGACTCCGGTAAGTATCTATCTAAAGGTGCGAGATCGATTCCCAAATTCTTTCTTGCTGGAGAGTTCTGACTATCATGCCAAGGAAAACAGTATCTCATATATAGCTTTTTCCCCTTTAGCAGAATTTATGGTGGATGATAGATCTGTCTATCAGCAGCTTCCTGGTGCCAAAAAGGAAACCATACCTATAAATGGCACAAATGTTAAAAACTTATTCTATAATTTCAGCCAGTATTTTAATGCTGGTAAGGAGGCCAATAATGGATATACAAAGGCAGGATTGTTCGGATTTACTTCCTATGAGGGTGTTCAATTATTCGATACTATTCAATTTAACAAAAAGAAAAAATCGGTATTTGAGATCCCTCTTATGCAGTATTTTTTCTTCGAGTATGTAATTGCATTTGACCACTTCTCCAATAAAATATTCATTACTCACAATGGATTAAAGGATAGTAATCAGAATCAGAAATTGGATGAGATCGAAATGCTTATTTCCTCCAATAACACTCCTGAATATGGCTTTCAGACCAATGGTCTGGTCGAATCCAATATGACAGATTCTGAGTATAGAGAAAGCGTGCTGAAAGCCATCGCTAATTGCAAACGCGGCGATACGTTTCAGATGGTTCTGTCTCGCAATTTTAGCACACAATTCAAAGGTGATGAATTCAAGCTCTATCGTGCGTTAAGAAGTATTAACCCTTCACCATATCTATTTTACTTTGATTTCGGGTCATTCAAAATATTTGGTTCTTCCCCAGAGGCTCAACTAGAAGTGAACCAGGGCAAAGCTTCCATATTTCCTATAGCTGGGACATACAAGAGATCTGGTGACGACGAGCAGGATGCCGAAAATGCAAAGGCTTTGTTTGAAGATGTCAAAGAGAATTCAGAACATGTCATGCTAGTCGACTTAGCTAGAAATGATTTGAGTAAATCGGGAGAACGAGTGAATGTGGAAAAGTTTAAGGAGATTCAGTTTTTTTCACACGTGATTCATCTGGTTTCAAAAGTATCAACAGTGCTGAAAAAGGGCAAAACGGCGATTGACCTGGCAGCCGACACTTTCCCGGCAGGCACTTTGTCAGGAGCACCCAAGCATCGGGCCATGCAGTTGATTGATGAATACGAAAACACTAAAAGAGGCTACTACGGAGGCATGATTGGATTGATGGACTTTCATGGAAACTTCAATCATGCCATTCTGATTCGATCATTTCTGAGCCAAGATAACACGCTGCATTTCAGAGCAGGCGCTGGAGTGGTAGCTAAATCAGACCCGGATAGTGAAGTACAGGAGGTTTATAACAAGATAGGAGCGCTTCAATCTGCTATAATCAAGGCTGATAGCATCAATCAAAAATTAGAAACAAAGAAATCATGAAGACTTTAGTTTTAGATAATTACGACTCTTTCACTTACAATTTAGTGCACATATTGAGAGAGCTCAAGGGAGAAGAAGATCTGGACGTATTCAGAAATGATGAGATTTCACTTGAAGAAGTTGGAAAATACGATAAAATCTTGCTTTCACCTGGCCCCGGATTGCCTGCTGAGAGTGGAATCCTTCTGGATGTGATCAAGACTTATGCTCAGGATAAATCCATTTTGGGGGTATGCCTGGGACATCAGGCTATTGGTGAGGTATTTGGAGCCAAACTATACAATTTGCCTACCGTGCTTCACGGTATTGCTACCAATGTCAACGTGGAGACTTCTGATATTATATTCAATGGGCTGCCTGAGAACTTCATGGTATGCAGGTATCACAGTTGGGCAATCGACCCCATGGAGACTGGTGATGTGCAAGTGACGGCAGTAGATAATCACGGAGAAGTGATGGCAATCGCACATAAGAAATATGATGTACGTGGTGTGCAATTTCATCCAGAGTCTATTCTGACCGAACATGGAATAAAACTGATGGAAAACTGGATCAACGCATAACCTTTAATACGACAAGGATGAAAGAAATACTTCAAAAATTAACCAACAACTATATTCTCACCCAGCGTGAGGCTAAAGAGATCTTGATTAGACTAGCCAATGGCGAGTTCAATCAAAGCCAAATGGCTTCGTTCATGACCGTATATCTTATGCGTAGCATCAGAACACATGAACTGGCCGGTTTCAAGGAGGCTATGTTGGAGTTGTGCAAACCAATCAACCTGTCGGACTATGATGCCATGGATATGTGCGGTACGGGAGGAGATGGAAAAGACACTTTCAATATTTCAACGACCTCTAGTTTTGTGGTAGCCGCAGCAGGGCAGCAAGTGGCAAAGCACGGCAACAATGGGGTTTCCTCCATGTGCGGTTCGTCTAACTTATTGGTGGGTCTAGGGTATGAATTTACATCGGAAGAGGACAAGCTCAAACGCAGTTTGGATGAAGCCGGTATTTGCTTTTTACATGCGCCGTTGTTTCATCCGGCTATGAAAAATGTAGCTCCTGTTCGCAAGGATCTTAGCTTGAAAACATTCTTTAACATGCTTGGGCCTCAGGTAAATCCCAGTCGACCAGAAAAACAATTGATCGGGGTTTATAATTTAGAATTAGCCAGACTGTATCAGTATCTACATCAAAGTGAAAACAGAGATTGCGCTATCGTGCATGCGCTGGACGGATATGATGAAATATCACTGACCGGTGGATTCAAAGTAATCACCAATCACGCCGAGAAGGTCTATTATCCGGATCACCTTGGGTTGACTCAGGTTACGCAACAGTCAATCAATGGAGGCGAAACAATTGAAGAAGCCGCTACTATATTTTTGAATGTCCTCAAAGGAGAGGCTACCAAATCGCAGACCGAAGTTGTCCTGGCCAATTCAGGATTAGCCTTGACCATAGGTAAGGGGCTATCTGATATCACAGAAGGAGTGGCAATGGCTCGCGAGGCAATAGATTCAGGTAAAGCATATCAGTGCTTCAAAACCTTCTTGAATCCTTCAAAAACTCACATTTCACTCGCTAAACCATGAACGTACTAGATAAGATAGTCCAAAAGAAAAGGGACGAAGTCACCTTTCAAAAATCGGTTATTTCAATTGATGATTTGACCAAATCCAACTATTTTGATCGCCAATGTCATTCTACAGTTGAGAGATTAACACGAGCAGTTCCGTACGGGATTATTTCAGAATTTAAAAGACAATCACCTTCCAAGGGAGTGATTAATGATAAGGCTGATGTAGCTCAAGTGGCCAAAGGGTACTGCGAAGCTGGAGCTGCCGCGGTTTCTATTCTTACCGATCAAGAGTTTTTTGGAGGGAATATAGAGGATCTGCAACGTGCCAGAAAGCACATGAACTGCCCCGTTCTGCGCAAGGACTTCATTATTGATGAATTCCAGATATACAAAACCAAGGCAATAGGAGCTGATTTGATGTTGCTCATTGCGGCAATCTTAACCAAAGAGGAAATTGCCAGATTTACAGACTTGGCACATGATCTTGGATTAGAGGTGTTGCTCGAAATACACAATGAGGATGAGTTTCACAAAGGGTATTATGAGCCTGTAGATATTCTAGGAGTGAATAATCGAGATTTGAAGCAGTTTAAAACTACCATTCAAAACTCCATCGATCTTGCCAAAATTCTTCCTAAGGAACAGGTTAAGATATCGGAGAGTGGGATATCCACTACTGCTCAAATGGATCTTCTTGCTCAAGCAGGATACAAAGGTTTTTTGATCGGAGAGCAATTTATGAAGCACGAAGATCCTGCCGATGAGCTTAGGAAATTTATGTCCATGACTGCGGAGAAATCATGAAAATCAAAGTATGTGGTATAAGAACTAAATCCAATCTGGAATTTCTGAGTGCTCAGGAGGTAGATTTTGTTGGCTTTATTTTCTATTCAAAGTCCAAGCGAAATTTTGAAAATGGCGAACTGGGTATAACTGAAGTAGCTGATTGTGGAAAGCATACTGTAGGTGTGTTTGTGAATGAATCAGCTGAAACGATAAAACAAATAGTTGCAGCTTATCAGCTGGATTATGTTCAGATGCACGGCGACGAAACGCCTGGATTTTGCGAATCATTGAAGCTGGAGGGAATCAAGATTATAAAAGCGTTTTCGGTTATTGATCAGCTTCCACAAAATCTTGGGGCATACGAGCCATATGTTGATTATTTTTTGTTCGATACGAAAGGTCAGTCCTACGGAGGAAATGGCGTTCAATTCAATTGGCAACTGCTAGGCCAGTACGTCGGAGAAACACCTTTCTTCCTGAGTGGCGGAATAGGACCCGAAGATGTAGACAAAGTCACCCAGATGGATCATCCTGGATTAGTTGCTATAGATGTGAATAGCTGTTTTGAATCAGCGCCAGGGCTAAAGGATGAAGACTTATTAAGAAAATTTATTGATGAATTCAAAAGGAAAGAAAGAGATGGAAACTAAGTTGAGGCCCAATCAAAAAGGATATTTTGGTAGTTTCGGTGGTGCATTTGTTCCAGAAATGATGCAAGCCAACGTCGTCGAGCTCAAAGAGAACTACGAAGCTATACTCAATAGTGTTTCCTTCAAAGCTGAGTATGAAAAATTGCTTTCAGACTACGTAGGACGGCCTTCTCCACTTTATTTGGCCACAAGGTTATCTGAAAAATACGGTGCTCAAATTTACCTTAAAAGAGAGGATTTGAATCATACAGGTTCTCATAAGATTAATAATGCCCTAGGTCAGATTATTCTGGCTAAGCAGCTCGGTAAAAAGAAGATTATTGCCGAAACCGGGGCTGGCCAACACGGGGTAGCCACTGCTACAGCTTGTGCACTGATGGGGCTGGAATGCGTAGTTTTTATGGGAGAGGTGGATGTAGTACGACAGGCTCCAAATGTAGGACGAATGAAGATGCTTGGCGCAAAAGTAGTACCTGTGTCTTCCGGTAGCAAAACTCTAAAGGACGCAACTAATGAGGCTATGCGCTATTGGATTAGTAATCCATACGATACGCACTACATTATCGGGTCGGTCGTAGGGCCACATCCGTATCCGGATATGGTAGCCAGATTTCAGTCAATCATCAGTGAGGAAATCAAAAATCAGCTACTAGAGAAGACCGGAAGCGCTTTGCCAAATCGGGTGGTGGCCTGCGTTGGTGGTGGTAGCAACGCTTCGGGTGCTTTTTTTCACTTTATAGAAGAGGAAAATGTAGAGCTGGTAGCAGCTGAAGCTGCAGGCAAAGGACTTGACTCTGGTTTTACTGCAGCAGCTACTTTCAAAGGCAAAAGTGGTATTCTCCACGGAAGTAAGACACTTTTTATGCAGACGGATGACGGACAGGTTGTAGAACCACATTCAATCTCTGCTGGGTTAGATTATCCAGGTATTGGCCCTGCACTTGCGCATTGGTTTGAATCAGGGCGAGTGAAATACCTGGCGGTCACAGACGACGCAGCGATGGCGGCAGGTAAAGAATTATGTCTGCTGGAAGGTATCATTCCGGCTGTAGAATCAGCGCATGCACTTGCTGCTCTTGACCAGCTAGAGATGCTACCTAATGAAATAATTGTAGTCAATTTATCAGGTAGGGGAGATAAGGATCTTGAGACCTATCTTCAAAACATCTAAAATGAAATTCACATTTGTAATAATCTATTCCAATGGAAAATAGAATAAATAACTTATTAAATAAGAAGGATAATATCCTATCTATCTATTTTACCGCCGGCTACCCGGCGCTGGATGACACCACTCACATCATTAAAGAATTGGCACGAACCGGTGCTGATTTATTGGAGGTGGGCGTGCCATTTTCTGACCCGGTAGCTGACGGTCCTGTGATTCAGGAAAGTAACACTGCTGCTATTGCTAATGGAATGACTGTTAAGCTGCTCTTCGAACAACTTGGGGACATCAGAAAAGAGGTGGATATTCCTATCATAATGATGAGTTCATTGAATCCAATTTTGCAATTCGGTTTTGAGAATTTTTGCAAGCAATGCAAAACTATAGACGTGGATGGATTGATCATTCCGGACCTTCCAGTCGAAGAGTATATAGACCAATATAAAGAAATAGTAGAGGCCTATAACCTGCGAAATATCATACTGGTAACACCTGCTTCTACCAACGAAAGAATACACCTGGTCGACAAACATACAGACGGATTTATATACATGGTTTCGTCGTCCAGTACCACCGGAGAAAACAAGAATTTCGAATCGGATTTTGAAGATTTTGCCTTACGTTTGAAGGCTATGAACTTACAAAATCCACTCATCACAGGATTCGGAATCAAAGATAAAAATTCATTTGATCGAGTGTGTATCCATTCAAAAGGAGGGATAATTGGAAGTGCATTTGTCAAGGCTCTACCTCAAGAGGATACGATAACTGTGGCCATTCAAAAATTCATGAGTCAGTTCAAATAAGAGGCCATTTACTCAGTTTTCTAAAGTTTAGTCTCGTCTAAAAATAAGAGTATAAATTCTTATTAATCAGATACTTTAACTATTTTCAATTTAAGTATTAATTGGCTTTTCTTCTTAAAAGCCTAATTTTTACCACGCTGAAAGAATCTTCTAGATTAGTCGAAGGACAGGTACTTAAATTTTGGATGATCATAGACTTAGGCCGTCTTGTTTTTAAATCTGATTTTGGCCTTAACGTTTTTGTCGTATCAAGTCTGCCTATTCGGATTAAATATTGGTCACTATTTTATTTCAAGATATTCTTCTTATTTTGGCAGTTCATTCTATACCAAACAACATTCAAAATTGAACTACCTCCCACAAATTTATGGACCCCATTGTTGACAAATATTTGCGCAAGCTGGCTTGTGTTTGTCATACTAGGATACTGTCTAATGAAGAGGTAAAGGTTGAAAAGAAGAGCGTTGTTGATAGAGAGAAGTTTGACTTAGAATTCTTAAAATCAATATGAACGAAAAACAGGAAATTTTTGGCCACCCTAAAGGGCTTTACATTTGTTTCTTAACAGAAATGTGGGAGCGCTTTTCATTCTACGGAATGAAATTTTTACTTCTTCTATACCTCACTAAATACCACCTTTTTACCGATAGCGGCAGCCTTGATGTTCTTGGCGCTTACGCTGGTTTGGTATATGCACTTCCTGTTATTGGGGGGATGCTTGCGGACCGTTATTTAGGAATGAGAAAAGCCGTAATATTTGGTGGAATTTTACTTTGCTTTGGACACCTCGGTTTGGCTTTTGAAGGCGAGCAGGCTACCATCGTCAACGATGTAACTGTTCAGGACGATTTCGCCTTAAATATTTTCTATTTATCACTCGCATTAATAATTGTTGGCGTTGGTTTTCTCAAACCAAATATTTCAACCATTGTTGGTAAGCTATATGAAGTGGGAGACGAGCGAAGGGATTCAGGGTTCACCATTTTTTATATGGGTATAAATCTGGGCTCGTTTACTGCCACCTTACTATGTGGCTATCTGGGAGAAAATTACGGATGGGGTTACGGGTTTGGACTTGCTGGAATCGGAATGCTTCTGGGACTTGTCGTATTCTTGTGGGGTCAAAAATTCCTTCATGGACATGCAGATCCTGATAATCCAGAAGTACTCAAGGAGAATGGTTTTCTTGGTATCAATAAGGAAATGACTATTTACCTTGCCTCATTTGTCAGTGTTCCTGTGATTTGGTTCTTAGTGCAGTCAAATTCAATTGTTCACAGTACGCTCAACCTAATGGCATTCGCTGTTTTGATCTGGTTAATTTGGTTTTTATATAAGGAATGTAACAAAGTGGAAAGAGGTAGAATGATTGTTCTAGCTTCACTCACACTATTCACGGTAGTATTTTGGGCTTTGTTTGAGCAATCAGCTGCATCCATGACCTTATATGCTGACAGGGTGGTAGATAGAGTATTAGTGAATACCACATTCTTGCCTACAGAAACGACCGGCCTCTATATTATGGCCTTCTTGTTGATAATGATCCCGTTAGTCACTGGATTTATGGGACGTCAGAAGTTTCAGGAGATGAACGATTCTGAAAGAAAAATCACAGGTGGATTGTTTGTTATAACCTCTTTGACAATGATCTATTTTGGAATAGACGCAATTGGCTTTGCAGGAGATGTAGCAGAATCGGCTTCCGGGCTACCTGTAAGATGGGAAGTTACAGCCGTGCAGACTGGTTCACTTAATGCCATGTTTATTTTCTTATTGGCTCCATTATTTGCCTGGTTATGGACATTTTTGGGTAAAAATAAAATTGAACCAGGGACACCGTTGAAATTTGGTTTGGGTATCCTTCAAGCGGGATTAGGTTTTGGTGCTTTGGTGCTCGGGGCTACGATGCCAGATGCTTCTGGTAAGGTAGCTTATATTTGGATCGTCTTGGCTTATCTGCTCCACACTACAGGCGAGCTTTGCCTTTCTCCAGTCGGGCTTTCGGCAGTGACTAAGCTATCTGTTCCTAAGGTAGTAGGATTTATGATGGGGGTTTGGTTCCTTGCGACTGCATATTCCGAATTGGTCGCCGCACAAATCGCCAAATTTGCCGCCATAGATACCGATGCCGGAATTGTAACAGATGTCGCAGCAGCCAGTACTGTATATGCCGAGTTCTTTTCTTCCCTTATGTGGGTAGGAGTAGCCATAAGCGTCGTACTCTTTGTATTAGCACCTTTTATGAAGAAGAGTATGCACGGAGTGAATTAATCTCCAACAGAAAAAGTACAAAAAAACCACAGGGGAAACCTGTGGTTTTTTTGCTTACACATGTTCCAAAATTTGCAATTTTTAACCATTTGTACAATCCCGACAGTTGTTATTGTACAAACTTGCTATATTCGACAAATTTTTAAGTTCCAAACACATGAATACAACGCAAGAGCCTGAGCTATTTGGCCACCCAAAAGGATTGTTTTATTTGTTCTTCGCAGAGTTATGGGAGCGATTCAGCTTCTATGGAATGCGGGCATTACTTACCCTGTACATGGTGAACGAAATGTTTAGCGCTATTGCCGAACGGGACTCAATAGCCTTTGGTATCTATGCCTCGTATGGGATGCTTGTATACGCAACTCCAGCTTTAGGAGGGGTTTTGGCCGACAGACTACTTGGGCTTCGACGGTCTGTGATGCTGGGCGCTGTTTTCTTTACTATTGGCCATTTTGTACTGGCTATTGAGCATCCGATTTTCTTCTATACTGCTCTAGGGTTTTTGATTATTGGAAATGGATTTTTCAAACCAAACATTTCTTCATTTGTAGGTTCGCTTTATAAAAAGGGAGATGTGAGAAGAGATTCTGGGTTTACCATCTTTTACATGGGTATTAACGTTGGGGCGGCAACTGCGCCCATTTTTTGTGGATGGCTCGGTGTCAACTATGGTTGGCATTATGGGTTTGGAGCTGCAGGTATTGGTATGCTTACCGGTTTGCTAGTATTCTGGAATGGAACAAAAAATGGCGTATTTGGAGATCATGGTCTTGCTCCATCAGAAGACAAATTGGACGAGACATTTCTAGGAATGAAAATAAAATACTGGATCCCCGTGGGCGCTGTAGCCCTTGTTCCAATTATTGCCTTTATGATCCAATTTGGGGATATTGCCCTTACTGCTTTTGGCAACGTGATGTTCGAAGGCACGATCGTATCTTTCATTTTCAATATTTTGGTGCTTGGCGTAGCAGTATATTTGATATGGATGTTTCTTCAGGTATCCGGCAAGGAGCGTCAGCAGATGATCATGGTGCTGTGGATGACACTTCTCATGACCATATTCTGGGCATTCTATGAATTAACAGGAAGTTTGTTGACCTTGTTCGCAGACCGGAATGTTAATCTAGTTGGTTTTAGTGCGGCAGGCACCAATGGAATCACGGCTATCTTTGTTGTAATACTCGCCATTCCATTCTCAGCCATTTGGATCGCCCTACAGAAAATTAATCTAAACCCAAGAACACCATTCAAATTTGCTTTCGGCCTTGTATTAATAGGAATTGGGTTTTATGTCCTCTCTTTGAGTGGCGGATTTGCTGATGCAGAAGGAAGAGTGCCAATGCTATTTTTGGTTGCAGCTTATTTCTTGTTCGTCATCGGTGAACTAAATATGTCGCCAGTTGGATTGTCAAAAATCACTGAATTGGCTCCTAAAAAATTGGTGAGCTTCATGATGGGTATATGGTTTTTGGCTGTAGCCTATGCATTCAACATTGGAGGATTGATAGGTCGAACCATGGCCATCAATACTGATGACGTAAGCGAGGCTTCTGGGTTAGAATCACTTAATGTCTATGTTCAGGGATTCGAGCAGATAGGTACCTTCGGTCTTGGTTTAGGATTACTGGCACTGGTATTAGCTCCTTTCATGAAGAAGCTGATGCACGAAGTCCACTGATATCTGTGATTAGACTTTAGTCCACTTTAATTTTGATCACCTCCGAATAGTTAGGCGTGTTGATTTGCAGCTGATATAGTCCTTGTGCTATTTTATCTGGAAAATTTAGAATGACCGAAGATTGAGCGTCTGATATGTTGATCTGTTGTTCGAAAACTATCAATCCTGATAGATCATAGAGCCTTAAGTTGACGGTTTGATCATAATTGATTCCAGTCAGCATCAATCGTGTCTTTCTATCTTGAATCGGGTTGGGATAAACCTGAATCATACTACCGAAGCGATGCTCAACAGATACAGGATCAAACGTTTCTGATTGCCCATCGAAATCTACCTGTACAAGACGATAGTAGGAGAGGCCCGCAAAAGGATCCGAATCTACAAAGTGATAGTTTTGTGCTGTATTAGTAGTGCCGTTACCATCGACAGTGCCTATGGCTGAAAAGTTAACGCCATCTATAGAACGTTCTATAAAAAAATAATCATTGTCGATCTCTGACGAAGTAGACCAGGCGATGATGACTTGGTCCAACGTCGAGTTGGCCTCAAACCTGATTAATTCCACTGGTAGTGACATGCCTCCGCTTCCTACGCCAAAGGGGGAAAAGGTAGTGAACCCGGAAGCTTCAAAATAGTAGTCTGGACCAGTTGCATCTTTACTACTTGTAGAGGTTTCGACCCACTCAGACCCATCCCATCTGCCAATCTCAGTTTGGGTATCACCCGGAGTAAAAGAACCCCCAAAACTCATGGTGCCATCATCTCTCCATGAAAGTCGAACTGTGGTAGCCGCCGTACCCGCAGTTCTATTGATAGTCCATTCGGTATTAGCTACTCTGGCGGCATCATTGGGAGCGTTGCTAAATGAGCCACCCACACGTACTTGAAAAGTGCTGATGTCACCAGGAGTAAGCTGGACAAGATTAGAAAGGGAAGTAGTGGAGATCCCTACCGGAAAATCGACGCTGGCTGCAGCTGCCAGATCTCGCTGTAAATACCCCGTACCATCTGTCACGAAGTATCGATCTTGATTATATCCGGATATAGTATTGGCAATGACATCACTTGACCCGAGAATCAATTTTCCATCACTAAAACTAATATCGTCGTTTACTGTGACATCACTATTGAGCGTAACATTGTTGGAGTTATTGATGGACAATCCTTCTATGGTACTTAGTAATTCTGGGCCGGTCACCTGTGCAGCAGTACCGCTATAGGTAAGTACGGCTGTACCGCCATACGTAAGTGTATTGCCCCCATTGGCAAATGTAGCTGTACCATCAAGGTTGAGGGCGTCATTTACGGTCAGATTGCCTTCTAGAGTCTTTGCTCCACCTCCTGATAGTGTCAATGTGCCCATAGTCGTAATTGTAGTATTGCCTACCGTTGTTTGGATCGTTTGGGCGGTAGCTGAGCTATACTCAATTGTACTGTTGTTATTGACATTCCAGATTTGGGCCGTAGAACTTGCACCATCCTCAACCAAGCCACCGCCAGTTACGAGTGTGCTTCCTGAACTTGTAGAAAGATCAATTTCAACATTGTTGCCATCCGAAAATAGGGTAATATCACCACCAACTGTCAGCATCCCACCAGCAGTGAGGATTTGCGCCTGCTGCGTTGATCCTGCACCAGAGCTTTGGACCACCATACCTGCAATGATCAGGTTTGACGAACTACTCCAAGTTGCAGTTGGCTGTTCGGTAGCTGCTGCAGAGATTTGATTGAAGGCGGTGGCTGTAGACCAACCGTTTCCAGTTTGATAGTCTGATTCTGTATATCCTGTAGCCGCAGTATGTGTACGGTTGTTGGCACGTGTAGCTGTAGTATAGAAATACAAATCATTTGCGGAGACGCTGAGACCGGGTGAGGCTTGCACGGTGGTACTATTGATATTGCCGGTTGCCTTAGTAGCTGCTACCGGTGTGGTCTGATTCACATTGTATAGAGTGACTACACTAAATTTTTCAGCTGCAGGTCCAGTACTCCAGGTCACAGTAAAATCCTGAGCACCTGTTTCTCCGGTGATGCCGGCTTCGTCCAACGTCCATATCTCTGTCCTGATATCATTCCCTCTATCTTCGCCCACTTGAAAAGTAAGTGCGGTAGAACCCCAGGTGATACTGGAAACTGTGCCTATATTGTTGTTGTTTTCATCCCCAACAACTACTACCATGAGCCGGTCTGTTCCACTTGATGGGGTATATGAAGTTTTGGAATTGGATAACGATCCAGAGATTATACCAGACGTAACTGATGCGTCCAAAGTCAGACCTGAGGAGACGTTAATATTCCCACCATTCATATTCACTTGTGTAGTTCCAGTAGCAGTAGAAGCACCGGATGCCTGAACAAACATATTGTTGTTTACAGAGACGTCTGATGTATTGTCAAAGAGAGTCAGCGAAGCTGGGTTTGTACCTCGATCACTATTCAATATTAGATTATTACATTGGACTGATAGCCCCGCAGGTACGGTGACATCGATGTCGCCTGGAATCTCCACGTTCCAACCAACTCCAGGATAATCTATGCCTTCTGTACACCCTACGGCACATGCGCCCCCCCAGGTAGTGCCGATATTCCAATCACCGTCCACAGCGGCTGGAATCGGAGAAGAAGTGACTTGAAAGTACATGCCAGACATAACCATGCTATTACTGGTCGACATAGTAGATGTAGGCGTTTCAGAACTGGCTGTCGTAAGCACACGATAGGCATTGGCAAACGTATATCCGCTAGTTTGTTCAGACAATTCAGTATAATTAGTAGACGGGGTATGCGTCGTCACCGCTCGACTTGCTGTGACATAAAAGACCATGTCATTGTCTCCGGCATTTAATGCACCTAGTGTAAGGGAGTTAGAGTTACCAGCCGCGTTACGACTGTTAGGAACTGGATCTGATTGGTCTACATTTGCAAGTGTTACTACTGAAAAAAGCTCATCTGTAGGGGGAGCACTCCAGTTGACAGTAAATGCTGCTGAACCCGACTCAGCTACAATTCCTGCTTCGTCCAGCGTCCATGTCTCAACGACGATATCACCGCCTCGCTGTCTTCTTGTCTGGAATGTGAGGGCTGTAGAGCCATAAGTGATACTTGACACCGTGCCGACACAATTGTTGCATTCGTCACCAACATTTACCACTATCATTCTATTGTAACCTGAGCCTGCGTTATAGGTAGTTTTGACGGTGGCATGTGAGCCTGAAATGACCTGAACCTGTGCTTGAGATTTGGACATAATCCATAGCACGAGTGATATACAGATAAGGGCTCTTTTCATAGCAGAATTGGATCGATTGCCTTTCTAAGTCAAAGACATTCAAAAGAAAGCTTAAATTTATTACCGAGAAATGGGACTATGCCTCAAATATCGATAAAATGACTGGTTTATTCGATGATTAATCAATTTGCATTAAATCGAGTAGGCATTTTTTTTTGAATTTTCCTTAAATCAAAAGTGCTCGAAAATATTAATAATCCAATAAAAAGTAGAATTTATACCGATTATTTTTATAAAAATATACTTGTAAATAATTGTATTATTCATGGGCTTATTTGAGCTTTGCTGCTGTTATTTCAAAGCTGTTATTTCAAAACTGATATAAAAAAATCATAGACAAAAATGAAGAAATATATACTAGTACTCGCCATCGTTTTGCTTCCGCTTTTCACTTCTCAAGCTCAGGAGATTGGTATCAGACTTGGCGATGTCCTTGGTAACGATGCTGCGGTGGACTTTGTTCTGCCAACTGGTAACTCTAGCAGATTACACGCTGATGTGAGCTTTGGTGATCATGTAGGAGCTGAAGTTTTATACGATTTTTTATACAAAAGACTCGGCGACACACCAAATTTAAACTGGTATGTAGGCGTGGGGCCTTCTGCCTTATTTGCAGACGATTTGTTTTTAGGAGCAAGCGGCGAAATCGGACTGGAATACCACTTTGACTTCCCCATGGCTATTGGAGCAGATTGGAGGCCAACATTTTGGCTGATCGAGGAAACTGATTTCAGAGGAGATAGTTTTGGTTTGAATATCAGATATGTATTCAATAGATAAACAAGTAGTACTCAATTGAGTGTGTCCCTCGTGTGAGACCACTTCTAAAAAAAGAATATGATAGTAGCATCGGCTTAAAACCCGATGCTTTTTTTTGTATTAGCAAGGATAATTCATGTTGATCGAATATTAAATCTTCTTCACGAGAATTAAGAAGTACTAGTTTATTGATAAAATTCTTACATTTGTCGGTATATGAAGATAAGATGGTTTCATATTTTCCTTTCTCTGCTGCTTACGCTTGCAGTAAACGACTACATCTGGATAGAACTGCTCGAAGACGAGTATATAGTCCTGGAGGTAGAAAAAGAGGAAAAGGAAGAGCTTAGGGAAGAACTCAGAGAGTCTAAATCTGACGAATTTGATAATTTCTCTTACCATAGTTCTGTTTCCTCATATTCATTCATATTTCAAAATATTGCTTCGGGCATTGTCAAGCATGGCAACTCCTTTCGTCCGATCATCAAAAGCAATGACCCCAGCTTATATATTCTATTCTGTCAGCTTCGGCTGGATTGTTGATTTTTTCTTGGTTTAAAAGACTCTGTTCGAAATTCGAACTTTTCGAGCCAATGAGTCTTTTCCCAATCTACTAGCCATGTAGAGGTTTAGGTGATGCATTTCATCTAACCATCAGAAATAAAATTAACACGGTGTTTAACCCTGCCTTTTTACAAATTTTGATTTGAATCATGGATAACATGTTCAACATAGAGCAATCCATTCTGATTTTCAATATCACATCAGGAATGTAGCACCCCATCCAAAAGAATATTATGAATAAGTTATATATACTCATAGTCTTGACAATACCTATCGGTTTTTTAAGCTGTGAAACACATAAAGAGCATCATCAGCCGGCAAGCAAATTTTTGGTAACAAGCCCAATGAGACAAGATACGCTTGTCACAAGAGATTACGTCTGCCAAATACATTCCGTACAGCACATAGAATTGAGAGCTCTGGAAAGAGGTTATCTCGAGAAAATATTTGTTGACGAAGGCCAATTTGTAAAAAAAGGTCAGTTGATGTTTCAAATCATGCCACGACTTTACCAAGCCGAATTAGAGAGAGCAGAAGCAGAAACGAATTATGCCAAAATCGAGTATGAAAATACGCGACGACTTACTGAGAGCAATGTGGTAGCCCCCAATGAATTGGCATTGGCCAAAGCCAAACTGGACAAAGCCAAAGCAGAGTTGTCATTGGCACAGGTACATTTAGATTTCACGCAAGTGAGGGCCCCCTTCGACGGTATTATAGATCATTTCCATGTCAGGCTGGGCAGCTTGGTTGAGGAAGGCCATATGCTAACCACGCTGTCAGACAACCATGAAATGTGGGTGTACTTTAATGTACCAGAAGCGGAATACTTGGACTACAAGGTGAAAGCCAAGTCCGACAGTGTGATGAACGTAAGATTGGCATTGGCTAATAACAAAGCTTTTGAGTTTCCGGGCAAGGTGACAGCCATAGAAGCAGATTTTAACAATGAAACGGGAAATATAGCCTTTCGAGCTACTTTTCCAAATCCAAAAGGGCTGCTCAGACATGGGGAGACAGGTAATGTACTGGTCGATACTCCGCTGAAAAATGCGCTGTTGATCCCTCAGAAGGCCACTTTTGAGATTTTGGATAGAAAGTATGTCTATGTGATTGGAGATGACCAGGTGGCACATTCCAGACAAATCACCGTAGCTGCAGAATTGCCTCATTTATATGTGCTCAAAGCTGGGCTAAAGGATACGGACATCATCTTATTAGAAGGTTTACGAAAGGTAAGGGATGGTGACAAAATCGGATCTGAGTTTATAGCTCCGAAAGTAGCATTGGCAGATCTTCAATTACACGCTGAATAAATAGTAAGATCATGTTATTGAGCAGAATAATCCGTAGACCTGTTTTGGCGATAGTCATTTCAGTAGTCCTTCTATTTACTGGTACATTGGCAATCAATCATTTGCCAATTTCACAGTTTCCGCAAATCGCACCGACTTCGGTGAATATATTTATTGCCTACCCCGGTTCAAGTGCAGAGGTGCTGGTAAATTCAACATTGATCCCGGTAGAACGCGCCATCAATGGCGTACAAGGGATGCGATATATATCCTCTGATGCAACAAGTGCTGGTGAAGCTACGATTCGTGTGGTTTTCGAACCTGGTACAGATCCGAATCAAGCAGTAGTCAGGGTCAAAACCCGGGTAGATCAGGTGATGCCGTTGCTTCCGCCATTGGTGCAGAGAGAAGGGGTCATTATAACCCCGATACAGCCGAGTATGCTGATGTACGTCAACTTGTATAGTAAGAATACAGATTCTGATGAGAAGTTTTTGTACAATTATGCCAACGTCAATATGATACCTGAGATTCAAAGGATCAAAGGAATTGCCAGAGCGCAGATATTGGGTAGTCGTCAGTACGCCATGAGGGTCTGGTTGAAGCCTGATCGAATGCGCGCGTACAGAATTTCTGCAGAAGAGGTGATGGAATCCATGCTGGAGCAGAGCATTATTGGGAGGCCAGGTCGATTAGGGAGGAGTTCAGGAAAGCAAGCTCAGTCTTTGGAGTATGTCTTGGTTTATAAGGAGCGATACAACAAACCTGAGCAATATGAGGATATCATCATTCGTGAAAACGAAGAGGGACAAATTATCCACCTAAAGGATATTGCTGAAGTAGAACTAGGAAGCGAATTTTTTGATATTTATTCCAATCTAGACGGCTATCCGGCTGCTTCTATAGTTTTGAAACAGACCGTCGGGAGCAATGCCTCAGATGTCATCGAAGAAGTCAAAGGTAGACTGAAGGAGATGAAACGGGATTTTCCTCCGGGGATGGACTACAAGGTAAGCTATGACGTATCCAATTTTCTCGATGCCTCGATTGAGCAAGTCATTCACACGCTTAGGGATGCGTTTATTTTGGTCGCGCTCGTGGTGTTCATTTTTCTTGGAGATTGGCGTTCTACGCTGATTCCTATATTGGCTGTGCCGGTTTCTCTGATTGGAGCTTTTTTTGTGCTGCAAATTTTTGGTCTGTCTATCAACCTAATCACACTATTTGCCCTTGTATTGGCCATAGGTATAGTGGTAGATGATGCTATCGTAGTGGTAGAAGCTGTCCATGCCAAGATGGAAGAGGAGAATTTGTCACCATTCCTTGCGGTAAAAGCCGTGATGGGAGAAATCAGTGGTGCTATCATCGCCATCACACTCGTCATGACCTCGGTATTCTTACCTATTACTTTTATGCCCGGACCGGTAGGTACCTTTTATCGTCAGTTTGCTATCACTATGGCGAGCTCTATTGTTTTGTCAGCCGTAGTGGCTCTGACACTTACACCTGTGCTGTGCGCCATGCTTTTGAAAAATAATCATGGGAAACCAAAAAGGAAATCCGTGATGAACAAATTGCTTGATGGGTTCAACAGTGGATTTGGTAAGGTCACCGACAAATACGTCCGTCTACTAAGGCTGATTGTAAATCGTCGGTTGATCACTTTTGGGGTTTTGTTAGCGTTTGGAATCGGCATAGTTGTAGAAAATCATCTCCTACCATCTGGCTTTATTCCGAATGAAGACCAAGGGACAATCTACGCTATCATTCAGACTCCTCCTGGGGCAACACTCGAACGCACAAATAAACTTGCACTCGAACTTCAACGAATTTGTGAAGGGGTCGATGGTATAGAATCCGTTTCAGCGTTGGCAGGTTATGAGATTATGACCGAGGGTCGAGGCTCTAATGCAGGTACCTGCCTGATTAATCTGAAAAACTGGTCACAGCGCAAACATTCCGTGCATGAAATCATGGAAGAGTTAGAAGAGAAATCAGAGAACCTTGGGGCCATTGTAGAATTCTTTGAGCCACCGGCAGTGCCAGGGTTTGGGACTTCGGGCGGTTTTTCGCTTCGTCTGCTGGATAAGACCAATATCACTGATTATCAGGAGTTTGAAAAGATAAACAACCGTTTTATGGATGCACTCCGTAGTCGGGAAGAACTAACAGGCCTGTTTACCTTTTATGCAGCCAACTATCCTCAATATGAGTTGGAGATTGATAACAAAGCGGCCATGCAAAAGGGAGTGACGATTGGTAAGGCGATGGAAAACCTAAATATTATGATCGGCAGTACTTATGAGCAGGGCTTTATCCGATTTGGACGATTCTTCAAAGTATATGTGCAGGCTGGCCCAGAATATCGAAGATATCCCTCGGACCTCGCCAATCTTTATGTGAAAAACGAACATGGAGATATGGTGCCTTATTCGTCATTTATGAAAATCATCAAGAAGCAGGGTCCCAACGAGATTACCAGATACAATCTCTATAACTCCGCCGCGATCAGAGGCCTTCCAGCTTCGGGATTTACAACAGGTGATGCGATAGAGGCCATTCATGAAGTAGCTGAAAATATGCTCCCTCGAGGATATGATGTGGCATGGGAGGATCTGTCATATGATCAAGCCAGACGTGGAAATGAAGCACTATTCATTTTTGTCATCGTACTAATCTTCGTTTATCTGGTATTGGCAGCGCAGTATGAAAGTTTCTTATTGCCGCTTGCAGTTGTGTTGTCGCTCCCTATGGGCATTTTTGGTTCGTTTCTTATGCTGAAGATGATGGGGTTGGCCAACGATGTATATGCGCAAGTGGGTTTGATCATGCTCGTCGGATTGCTGGGGAAAAACGCAGTCTTGATTGTTGAATTTGCAGTGCAAAAACATCGGCAAGGTGCAACAATTTTAGAATCCGCTATAGAAGGTGCTAAAGTGAGGTTCAGGCCTATTCTGATGACTTCATTTGCGTTTATAGCCGGATTGATTCCGCTGGTGCTGTCGCATGGTGCCGGAGCAGTTGGTAATCAAACTATAGGCTCCTCTGCTATGGGAGGTATGCTCATGGGCACTCTCTTTGGTGTCATAATCATACCAGGATTGTATTTCATATTTGGAAGCCTCGCAGAAGGACGTGATCTCATCAGAGATGAGAAACATGAGCCACTGTCTGAGGAGTATGTGCACACCATGGAGGATCGAGAAACGATGCTCAAGAGAATACAGCAGGAAAATCGAGGTGAGGATCAAGAAGAAAAAATCAAATGAGAGTTATGAAAACAAATGCCATATATAGAAGTTTGGCTATAGCCATGCTAGCAGTTGTCATAGATGCATGTGCTCCTCAATTAGTCGTAAAGGAAGCCGGCACGGTGATTCCGGATCAGTTTTCTGGGAATATTGACACGTTGAATGCCGCTAATATCAACTGGAAGGATTATTTCAAAGATCAACATCTGGTGGCGCTCATTGATACCGCATTGTTCAACAATCAGGAGCTGAACATTTTCTTACAGGAGATGGAGGTATCCCGAAATGAAGTGAAAGCAAGGAAAGGAGAAATTTTACCGGCTGTGGATTTACGGGCCGGTGCTGGTGTTGAGAAATCGGGCCACTATACTAGAAATGGGGTAGTGGAAGAAAATCATGAAATCAAAGAAGGGAAGGAGTTTCCAGAACCACTCGGTGATTTTATGATTGGCGCGCAGGCTACTTGGGAAGTTGATGTTTGGCGAAAGCTCAGAAATTCCAAAAAAGCGGCTTATACCAGATACTTGTCTTCCGTGGAAGGAAGAAATCTCATGCGTACCAATTTGATTGCTGAAATAGCCAATTCATATTTCGAATTGCTTGCGCTGGACAATCAGCTGGATATTGTGAAGCAGAACATCGAAATTCAAGAGAATGCATTGAAAATTGTGAGGCTGCAAAAACTATCAGGAAGAGTCACAGAGTTAGCGGTCAGGCGATTTGAAGCCGAAGTATTTGATACAAAAAGTATCCAGTTTGAAATTCAGCAGGAGATCATTGAAACAGAAAACAAAATCAATTTTCTACTGGGTCGTTATCCACAATCTATTGTGCGCGATTCGGACGGATTTGTCAATATTATCCCTGATTCTATCCAGGCAGGGATTCCATCTCAGTTGCTGAAAAACCGACCGGATATTAGACAAGCCGAGTTGGAGTTGATGGCGGCCAGATTGGATATAGACGTGGCTAGAGCCAATTTCTATCCAACAGTGGGAATTTCTGCAGGTATAGGGTATCAGGCGTTCAACCCTAAATATCTGCTTAATACACCGACCTCCTTGACCTATTCTTTATTTGGAGATATAGTTGCTCCTTTGGTTAACAGAAATGCGATCAAAGCCATTTATTTCAATGCCAACGCAAAACAGATACAGGCTGTTTATAATTATGAACAAACGGTATTGAATGCCTATATAGAAGTGGCTAATCAGCTTTCAAATATCAATAACCTGCAAAACAGTTATGATTTGAAGCTACAACGGGTGCAAGCACTCAACGAGTCCATCGTCATATCCAACAATCTTTTCAGATCAGCAAGGGCTGACTATATGGAAGTAATGCTTACGCAGAGAGATGCTTTAGAATCCAGATTTGAGTTGATTGAGACCAAAATGGAGCAAATGCATGCCTGGATCAATGTCTATCGCGCCCTGGGAGGTGGCTGGCAATAATTCCTGCTAGTTATAAAAATTACACAAGGAGCGTCTGTCCATCGAAAATGACCAGACGCTCCTCAACAATCATTAAAAACAAATACCAATGGGAAAAATAATAAGAGCTAAGTTACCTATAGAGTATAGCATAGGCATACTGTTGTTGATTTTTGGTTTGTCCTTCTTCTTGGCAGGACGCATTTTTGAAACCCCAATGCCAGATACTGAAGCAGGGGCGAACATGTATTTAGGCATGTTTCTGGTCAGTAGTGCAGTCACAGTTATGGTTTTGATTCTATGGGAAGAGCTTCTGTTTCCTGTCCAGATCAACCCATCAGAAACAGAAGTTGTATTTAGAAACCACAGAAGCAAACTTCGAATTCAGGTCTTGATTTACCTGTCCATACCAGTTATTGTGGTTTTTCTCTATGCTAACTATGATTTGAACCTATACAGTTTTGTCCCCTGGGCCGCCGTCTGTCTAACTGCACCTGTGGCGAGTAAACTCGTATCAGGAATCAATAACTATAATGATTTTTTACGGTTGACAGATAATGAGATAGAATACAAAAACAATGAGAAAGAAGGTATCCTACTGGTCAGCAATATTCGGCAAATCAAACTGATCAACGATGATGATGGTATTCTTAGCAAATTGGGAGTTTCACTGACTGACAAAAGTCAGGTCACAATTGACTTGGATGAAATGGAGCTGGAGGAATTTTATGATAGTATAAAAGAGTATTTATCTATTCATTATCAAAAATTACTCGAAAAACGGATGATGTAGTTGTTCTATGATCTAATAAAAAACGGTCATAACCTTTTGTAGATTATGACCCTATTTTATTCTGATGATCCTAATGGTAGATTATTCTTGTCTTAAAGAATCCACCGGATTGCTCATCGAAGCCTTGATCGTTTGAAAACTGATCGCAAGACTTCCAATAAATACAACTACAAAAGTAGATGTGATGTAGATCCAGGGACTAATCGCCAGCCTGTCGGCAAAATTTTGAAGCCAGTAGTCTGTCGCGAAGTAGGCGAGCGGCCAGGCAATCAATGTAGAGATTACGATCAGCTTCACTATTTCATTAGACAGTAGTTTGATCAAAGTGCCTGTACTTGCACCGAGTACTTTTCTAATCCCGATTTCTTTTTTTCTGATGGCCGCGGTATACGTCACCAGACCGATCAGACCCAGACAAGCGATGAATATTGACAACCCTGCAAAGACTACAAATACCTGAGCAGTGGTAGACTCAGAATTGTAGAGCTTGGCATAGTCATCATCAAAAAAGAAATATTGAAACGGTTTGTTGTAAGAGTGATCAAACCATGTTTTTTCAATGTATTGTAGCGTTTCACGGACATTGTGTGTATTGCTCAGTTTTACAGTCACATAGCCCTCCCAGTTGCCAGGCATGAGTCTCAGCATCACAGGCTCGATTCTTTTATGGAGTGATTCAATATGATAGTCCTTTACTACACCTATGATGGTCATCGGTCTTGAACTGGTGCCATCAGAGTTAGGGTCCAAGAATTTTTTACCAAGCGGATCAACATAACCAATGGTGCGAACCGCGGATTCGTTGATCACCACAGCGCTAGAATCGGATGGATAGTCCTTTGAGAAAAACCTTCCTTGCACCAATTCTAAATTCATGAGTTCAGCATATCCAAAGCTCACGCGATTTTCATAAAGCAAATACGGAGAATCAGGATTCTCTTCTGTCATGTGTGCATTATTGTTGTATCGATCCTTTCCAGGCAACGACATAGCATTAGCCACCTCTTTGATGTTAGGGTTTTTAAGTAGATTGTTTTTGAAGGTTTCCAGGTTCTTTCTCAACACATCAGAGCGTCTAATCACAACTATTTGCTCTTTGTCAAATCCAAGATTTTTATTGAGCATAAAATCAATTTGATTGTATACTACAATGGTTCCGATGATAATAATGATCGCCGCCGTAAACTGTATCACCACGAGTAGATTTCTCATCCAACCGGATTTTGCTCCAGCACTCATTGTACCTTTCAGTACATGTACAGGCTGGAAGGCTGCTAAAACAAATGATGGATAAAATCCTGCCATGACACCGATCACAATGGCGAGTCCGGCAAGTATTGCAACGCTCCACATACTTGAGGTCAAAGAATATGCGATCTCTTTACCGATCAATTCAATAAAATACGGAGTGAGGAAGAAAACCAGGAGTGAGGCCAATATAGTGGCGATAGAAGAGACTACTATTGATTCGAAGATGAACTGAGTCACCAATCTTTTCTTGCTGGAGCCAACTACCTTTCTGATGCCTACTTCTTTGGCTCTGGAGGAGGATTGCGCTGTCGCCAGGTTTACAAAGTTGATGATCGCGATAAAAAGTAGAATAATGGCAATCAGGGAGTAAATGTAGATATAGGATATGTCGCTATTAGCCTCCATTTCTTCATCTACACTTGAATGTAGATAGATGTCCTCTAATGGCATTAGATAATACCCAAATGAATTACCGGCACTTTCCCATGCATCCATAGTTGTACCTAGAAATTGCTCTACCTGTGGGCCCACATATTTGTAAACTAAACCCTGAAGCTTCTCTTCAAATTCTTGAACATTGGCGTTTTCATTGAGAACGACATAAGTATAATGGTTGTGACTGACCCACTGATTGTTGTTCAACCAATGACGATAGGTACTCATAGAACCCATCATATCAAATTGGATGTGTGAGTGATCAGGTACATCTTCCATGACTCCCGTGACCGTATAGAAAATGGTGTCTTGTTCTACCGTAAGTTTTTGCCCCAGCGGATCTTCATCACCAAAGTATTTTTTAGCATAAGACGCTGTGAGTACAACAGATCTGGGTTTTACCAATGCAGTTTCTCTATTTCCAGACAAAAGCTTGAAATCGAATACATCAAAAAAACTAGAGTCTGCAAATAGCACCCCGTCTTCGTTGAACTTCTTATTGCCCCGACCAATAAACCAGGCACCGCTTTCTTTGATTCGGGTGACTTTGGACACATCAGGAAATTCACTGATTAAAGCCTGAGCCATTGGTGTGGCTGTCACTGCCATGTCCATGGCTTGACCCATCATTTGTCCATGAACATGCACGCGATACGTGTTCTCTGATTGGCTATGAAATTTGTCATAGCTGAGTTCATTGATGATGTAAAGTGAAATAAAAATGAAACTGGCGATACCAATGGCAAGGCCACTGATGTTAATCAGAAAATAGCTTTTGTGTTTAAGCAAATTTCTAATTGCGGTGAGATAAAAATTTTTAAGCATGATATTGAGTTTTTGATTTGAGTTTTCTTGTTGAACTTGCCGCTATTAATTAGATCTTCGTTAAAAGATGCAGTGAGTTCCTTTTTGGTTGCATGTTAGACGAAAGATGTCTAAAGTTATTACAAAAAAATCTGGTGATGTACACAGCTTCGTTAAGTGAATTGAAAAAAGAACTGAAAATGCTGCCTGCTGATGAGTTGTTGGCGGTCTGTTTTCGGCTTGCACGTTATAAAAAGGAAAATAAAGAACTGTTGCATTACTTGTTGCTTGAGTCTGATAATGAATCATTCTACATAGAACAGGTCAAGGAAGATATTGTAGAGGCATTCTCAACGGTAAATACAAGTAGCATGTATTTGGCCAAGAAGACGATTAGAAAGGCATTACGCCTTGCTGCCAAGCAAATACGGTACTCGGGTAATAAGCAAACTGAGCTGGAGATATTGATGTTTTTTTGCAAGTCACTTCTTGAGTTGGACTTACCACTAGGTCACAGCAAAGTCATGATCAATCTTCTTAAAAATCAATTGAAAAAAATAGAAAAGGCGCTCCAAAGTATGCACGAAGATTTGCAATATGACTATAGAATTGAGCTTGATGAGCTCATAGAAAAAGTACGACGACTATCTCCTTTTTAGCCCTTGAGAAATACCGAGATCCTAAAAGTGGCAATGAAGAAGGCAAGGCATAAGTGGAGAGCATATTGTCAGGTTGGTAGATTGAATCCATCGAGACGGAAGTTAAAGGTATTTCGAATGATCATCAATCACCAGATAATTATCAGGCATATCTGGTTGGATATAAAAAAGGACAGTCACAAAAATGACTGTCCTCTTAATCAACAAAACAATAATGATTTCTTAGTTGGCTGTGTAGGTCTCGTCGCTTACGCTTAATTTAAGCATGACGCCTTTACTAGCTCTGAGAGACTTACCCTTGAGGATGATCGCCTTATTGAACGGTTCTGCATTGTCTGCAGCTGATACGATCATTACTCTATTGATCATCGGGTTCGTACCGTTCTCAAATGATACTGTGACGCCTTGAGGTAGGGAAGAGTCAATTAATAGATCTATAGCTGTTTTTTTGTAAGATTTGGATCTATTCAAAGTCACCTCATACTTTTTTGTTTCACCTGGCTGTACAGCAATGTTTTTATCTGATACAGTGATAGTAAATTCTTTCTTAGGAATTTCTTGTGCAAACGTAGTCACCGACGAAAGTAGTGCTACAATAAGGAGTAAAGCTAATTTTTTCATGTTTTAGATGTTTAGAACAAATTGGTTAAACGTTCGAATTTCTGTCAAATTAAAATCCCTTTACGGGATCTTTTGCAAATTTAACGATGATTCGAACAAAAGGTTGTTTTGTTCGAAAAATAATTCTAGATTTTTCTAATTCCATTCAAAACCAGACCTACAGCATATAATATTTGTTCTCGGATATGCGTCCAATCTTCTTCACTGGGATAGGTGTGGAGAAACATGCTCAACTGGTCGTACTGTATTGAGAACTTGATTAGAAACAGTGCTTCAGCTACTTTTTCAACTTCACATTCTTTGAATTCGCCACTTTGAATCCCTTCGTTGATGGCTGTAATATAAAATTCAATACCACCACGATTTATCTTATTTACGAATGATCGATAAAGATTCCTGGTCTCAATAAGTGCCTTCACCGGTATTCTGTGTTCGATCACTACCTTTTCGTAATAATTGAGAGATTGCGTGATATAAGTTAGAATTTTCTCTGAAGGCTTATTTTCCTTGTTTGCTTCTTTTTCAAAAAGCTTGAATTTTTCTCCCCAGTCATTTTTGAATGAGCACATGAATAAGTCTTCCTTATTCTTGAAGTAGTAATAAAGCGAGGATTTTCTCATCCCGACGGCCTGAGAGATATCGTCTACGCTAGTTTTCGAATATCCCTGTCGATTGAATAGCTGCTTGGCAGCATCTAATATTTGTTCTTTTTTATCGGCCATCTAATTAATTATACAATATTTCTCCTAATTATTAAAGGGTTAATTCAAATGTCGAATTAAGATGAAATACGGAGCAGGGTGTTTTACTCTCACTCCGTATTTCAGTCTTTGAATGTTCATCTATCTCTACGCTATTAACTTCGGTTTAGCGCCTAAGCTTATTTCAAGCTATCTCAGTTAGTCAAAAAAGAGTATTTCTTGCTATAGTCCATCATTTGTTTAGTGAAGTCCATTGGATACTGGACCTCAATATCAACTACATTTCCAGCATCATCAGTCACTGGTACCAGTTCGGGATTGATAAAACCACCATAAGGCGCTCCTTTCAGTTTAGACGCTCTTTCCAGCACCTCTTCATGCAACCCCGTATCTACTTTTACTCCATATCCTTCGACTAAAGCTTTAGCAGCTTCATAATCACCTTCAGATTTGATTCTTTGTGTTTCTCTTAGCAGTCTGCCAAAGATCTCTCTCAGTTTCTCATAGTCATTGACTACGAAATAAGTTTTCCCTTCTTTTACTACTTTTTCGATCACATTATCCTCCATTCCTTGTTCAAATGACCAGGCTGATACCCAAGCTCTATTTCTCATATGAGCTTCTTCTATGTCTTCACCCAATTTGAGTCTTCTCAGCTGAGTCATCATACCATTTCTAATGTAGCCGTCATATTCTTCCTTACCCACTTCCAGGCTCTCGATCAATCCGAGTTCAACCAGTTTGGGTTCCATCAGAAAATATAATCCGACCAGATCAGCTCTGCCTTCCTCGATCGTAGAGGCATAACTTTTAAGTGTTTCCTTTGGTGTACCTACGCCTGGGTTGAGCTTACCAGAAGCATGCCCTATCACCTCATGCAAGGCAGTATGCATTTTATCACCAATTTCACCATGCTGTCGAGCTCTTTCGATTTCGGCTTCATTGAATGCAAATTCTGCAAGAAATCCACTCGTACCAGCTTTGTCATAAGCGTCGATTATGTTGCCAAGACTTACTGATTTTGATCCGTGTTTGGCTCTGATCCAATTTGCATTTGGCAAGTTGACTCCGATAGGAGTAGAAGGAGAGGCATCACCAGACTCACCGGCAACATTCACTACCTTATAACTGACACCGACCACATTTTCTTTCTTATGACTATCCATGATTGGAGAGTTGTCTTCAAACCATTGTGCATTTTCTGACAATACCTTCATTCTTTCTGATGCATCAAAATCATTGACCTGAATGATAGATTCATAAGATCCTCGGTAGCCTTTTGGGTCATTGTAGACCTCGACGAATCCGTTGATATAATCTATATCTCCTTCGGTCGCGGCAGCCCACACTATATTGTATTCGTCCCATGTGCTCAGCGATCCTGTCTTGTAGTACTCGATTAGCAACTCAAAACCTCTTTTTTGAGCATCATTCTCTGCTACATCCACGGCTTTTTCCAACCATCCCATGATTTGGTTGATCGCGGGACCATACATGCCTCCTGATTTCCAGACTTCTTCTCTCAATTTGCCGTTTTCATCTCTTACAAGTTTAGAGTTCAAACCATAAGAAATTGGCTCTTCAGCACTTCTGTCGATGATTTGATTATAAAACTCCTCAACCTCTTCTGCAGTGATATCCGGATCATAAAAGTTAGTGGCCGAACCTATGAGCAATCCTTTGTCAGGATCTAAGTTTACTTTTTTGTTATCAATGCTTGGGTCGAATATTACATTGACAATTGCTTCATCAAGCTTTGTATTGGTTTCATCAAGTAAACTTTGGAAATATTCTTGACGGAATCCCGGTTCGATTTTAGCCATTGAATAATGATGATGTATTCCATTGGAGAACCATACTCGTTTGGCATAAATCATCAATTCGTTCCATTCGCTGTTATCCTTTTCGCCTGTGAAATTGGTTATTATATTCTCCAGTGCGGTTCGGATAGTCAAATTGTGTCTGTAGTTCTGATCCCAAATAATGTCTCTACCAGATAGCCCCGCTTGGGTAAGGTAGTAGACCAATTTTTTCTGGTCAAGTGACAATTGATCAAAACCAGGGATTTGGTATCTGATGATTTTTAAATCTGCAAATTGTTCGGTTTTCCAAACAAAATCATCTCCGGCTTTTGAAACAGGTTCTTCATTGACTGTAGACGGCGTACAAGCCCAGACCAATGTTAATAATAATAAATAGGTTATCTGCTTTCTCATATCTTAGTGGGTGTGTGTTTTTAAACAATCTCGCAATATACAATTCATGTAGGAAATCACCATAGAAAATCATTTGAGTGGAGCAAATAGATGTTTGCTAGCTAAAAAGTCCGTGTAACTCTACGTCTATTTTGGAAACAATACCGGCAAAATCTTCCTGGTTTTGTACAAAATCCAGGTCATTCACATCTATGATTAGGAGTTTTCCTTCTTTGTAATTGCTTATCCAGTCGTTATAATGCGTGTTCAGCCCCTGTAAATAATCTATTCTAATAGCACTTTCGTATTCTCGGCCACGCTTTTCGATGTTCTTTACCAACTTGTCAATATCGGATCGAAGATATATGAGCAAGTCAGGGGCTTTTACAAAATTGATCATGGAGTCAAACAATGTCAAATAATTGCTATAATCCCGATCATTAAAGTATCCCTGATTATGTAAGCTTTTAGCAAAAATATAGGCGTCTTCGTAAATAGTTCTGTCCTGAATTACGGTTTTTTCTCCGTTTCGAACTTTATTCACCTGCTCGAATCGACTGTTCAGAAAGTATACCTGGAGGTGAAATGACCACTTACTCATGTCTCCATAAAAGTCGGCTAGATATGGATTGTCTTCTACATCCTCAAACTCTGCCTGCCAGCCATAGTGTTTGGCGAGCATTTCTGTCAAGGTAGTTTTTCCGGCGCCTATGTTGCCCGATACCGCGATATGCTTGGGTTCCGTCATTATCATCACAAATTTAATAGACGACCGATTAATCACAGCATGATTTATCGATTGTGGATAAATTCTTTGATTGCCATACTTATTGAGATTTGTATATATTTTTGAACAAACTCCAACTATAAATAATAAACCAGAATTGGACTTTATCAGCAAAGACATTAGCGAGTACTCTAGCCAGCATACCTCAAAGGCTGGTGACCTACTTGAGAAAATTGACAGAGAGACAAACCTCAACGTGCTTCGACCACGAATGCTATCAGGACACATGCAAGGAAGAATCTTGTCGATGATTTCTCACATGATCAAGCCCAGGGCTGTTTTGGAAATAGGTACTTATACCGGCTATTCTGCCCTTTGTCTGGCAGAAGGCCTGGCAGAAGACGGTCGCCTCATTACCCTTGACATCAATGAAGAATTGGAGCCTTTGGTTAGTAAATACTTTCAAGAGTCTGTCTACTCAGATCGACTGGAATACCTTGTCGGCAATGCCTTGGATTTGATCCCTTCTCTAAATCGTAAGTTTGATTTGGTTTTTATAGATGCAGACAAGACTAACTATTATAAATACTACGAGTTGGTTATTGATAAAATGACTACCGGAGGATTTATTATCGCAGACAATATTTTATGGAGTGGTAAAGTTGTTTCCAAACCAAAAGCTGGAGATAAAGACACTAAAGCTTTGATTGAATTTAATCAAAAAATCCACGAAGACCCAAGGGTCGAAAATGTTCTATTGCCTGTACGAGATGGCCTGATGATATTGCGCGTGTTATGATCAAATACCTAATACTCCTGTTGTGCTTCTATTCGACGATGGTTCTTGCTGTCGACGACGTGCGTAGAGTCCGTGTACCAAGCGAAATTACTCTTGGAGATATGAAATTGAAAATTTCGGATGCGGCCAGACGAAATATACAGAAGGATGTGGATGCCTTAATTAAAAGCCCTAAGTATATGGAAATCAAGGCTGATCGAGCTAGATTATATTTTCCGTACATAGAGAAAGTATTAAAAGAAGAAGGTATTCCTACTGACTTCAAGTTTTTGGCCCTACAGGAAAGTGCCTTGATCTCAGATGCCGTCTCATCAGCTAACGCGGTGGGCTTTTGGCAATTCAAAGATTTTACGGGACGAGAAGTCGGACTTAGGATTGATCGCAGCGTGGACGAAAGATTAAATATTGTGGCTTCTACCCATGGAGCTGCTAAGTATTTTAAACGTCACAATTTCTACTTTGATAATTGGGTCTACACGATTTTGGCACACATGACTGGTCGAGGCGGAGCAGGGAAGTATGTCGATAAAGGTAATTTTGGCAAAAAAAAAATGACCCTTGATGGAAAAACCCATTGGTATGTAGTGAGGTTTTTGGCTCACAAAATCGCATATGAGGGAATTACGAGCGGACCAAACAGTAAGGGACTAAGTTTGGTAGAATATAGAAAAGGTAAAGGCAAAACATTAGGTTCCATAGCTAAAGAGGCCAAAGTGGATGAAACGGAACTTAAGAAATACAATAAATGGCTGAAGACAAATAAGATACCAGGAGAGAAAGAGTATTCCGTAATGATTCCTGTGCGTGGGAAAGCTCCAAAGTTCAAATCAGGGAAGACCAAACCGGTATCAAAGGAAGACGAAGACGAGTCATCAGATGATGGTCTGCTGTCAGTCAAAATTTACCCTTCAATCGATAAAGACCTCAATATTTCCGGTACCATTTACATAAAGATCAACGGCTTGCCGTCTATTCTGGCCAAGTCCGGTGATGGTATCAATGTGCTGGCCATAAAAGCCAATTTATCGCCCGAGAGATTTGCTAAGTACAATGACCTGAAAATGACTGATATTATCAAGGAAGGAGAGATTTACTACACGAAGCCAAAGCGTAATAAGGGTAAAATATATTTCTATACGGTCCAGCCGAATGAAAACCTGTGGGATGTATCTCAAAAGTTTGGAATCAAATTAGCAAAGCTGGCAAAACTTAATCGCCTATCAATTATAGATGATATAGCTCCAGGCCGTGTATTGTGGTTGCACAAAAAGAGACCGGCCAATATGCCCATAGAATATCGTGAGCTACCAAAGCTACCTGTAGACGAGGCCATTCCGCTCAAAAAAGTTAAGGTGCCTTTGAAAAAGATACCTGTATCATCACCCACTCCTGTTGTAGGCACAGAAGAGAATGAATCGAAATTGCAGCCAATAGAAAACAGCAAAGATTCCGTTGAGACACGAATAGATCATGGTACTGAGGAAGATGAAACGCAAACGGAAGAAGATACGATTCAAGATGAGGTGGTGGAGGCTATATCTGAACTAGATGAACCCATCCTGGTAACTTCACACATGGTAGAGAAAGGAGAAACATTATATGGTATAGCGCAGAAAACAGGAGTATCAGTAGAAGACCTCATCGAATGGAATGACTTGTATGGCACCTCACTCAGTATTGGACAGAAATTGATCATTCATGGTACGGTTGAGTCAAATACTCAGCAACCGTCTTCAGAATCTGTCAACTTTCATGTGGTAGAACCCGGTGACACCATGTATGGTATCTCAAAGAAATATGACATTTCGATTGAGCACCTTTTGAGACTCAATCAAAAGGATAATTTTAATCTCGATGTAGGAGAACGCCTGCGGGTGAAATAATTGGTGCAACCGCTTATAAGTCTTTTACTGCTGTTCCGGTGATTTTAATTTTTCCACCGAAAGGAAGGCTCTCAGCTTGATAAATGGTACGAGCAGGTCTCTGATTAGGCGGGAAAAGACTTTTGTACAATTCGTCTATTTCAGGTTGGTCTTTCAAATCGTCAAAAGCAATGTCAATAAAAACAATGTCACTCTGATCAAAGCCACTATTGCTTATGGCGGCAAAGAAATTTTTAAAAGCATTTTTTGCTTCTTCCAATGCAGTACCAGGAATATACCTCCCATTGCTACCCACCGATAATTGTCCACTCACAAAACACATATTGTTGACTACTACCGCATGACTGATTGGGTTATCCCATTTTGGAAGTCCTTTGCCTGTGATGATATACTTCTTGTTACTCATTGATTCGATTGATTATTTGTGAAATTCCGACCGATTAATACCAGGAAATCCAGTTGGATCAATGATCGGTATCCAGGCCGAATTCGTCTGCAAGTTTTATCAATGCCGGATTTTTCTTTGCCATCGCCTTAAATTTTTCCTCGCTGGTGTATGGTCGACGTTCTTCTGCATCTTCTGTGATGTCATAACTAAAGGCTACGCCGCTATTTTTTAGAGTGGTGCGTAGAAAACCGAGAAGTTCGACTTCAATGTTTTCAATCATTGCGATTTCCACGGAGTTGGTTATGGTGAGCGCGATTTTGTTTCCCTCGACTTTTATGGGCTTGGATAATATGATTTTAACAGCTCCGGTTATACTTTTCTTACTTATATACTGATCTAGTTGCTGTCTAACGAGCTCTTGAGTTATTTCAGCTTGTGGCTCATCAGATGGAGTTGGAGAATCTGGTTTGGATTCTTTAGTTATTTCTTCCTTCTTGTCGAATATCTTGTTGAGACTCGGAGTGTCTTTTTTCGCATCAATCGATGCAGTCTTTGGTATTGAAACTTTGGGTGTGGTTACAGAAGTTGCATCCTGTATTGTGGGTGTGGTGGTTTTGGTAGCAGATGAATGAGTGGAGCTGGGATCGGGTTTAGTCGCTTTTGACGTCGTAGTATCTACGCCGTCACTTTTTTTTTTATGTCAGCTCCCTGTTGGGCTGACACATTGATGGCATCTTTCAAGTAGCCTAGCTTCATCAAGGCCAACTCTACGTGCAATCTCTGGTTCTTGCTGGACTTAAAGTTAAGATCGGCCAGATTGAGAATATTCAATCCAGACATTAGGAACGAAAGCGAAATGTTCTTCGACTGATCAAGATATTTTTCCTGAATGTTTTTTGAGACATTTAACAGCTTGACTGTTTCCGGGTCTTTACAAACCATTACATTTCTAAAATGCTCCGATAATCCAATGAGAAAATTGTGACCATCAAATCCATTTTTCAGAATTTCGTCATAGGTGACGAGTGCCTGAGATACGTTGCCCTGATCGAGCATATCGGTAAGTTTGAAGAAGTAATCGTAGTCAAGGATGTGCAGGTTTTTGATCGTATCCTGATAGGTTACTTTGCTTCCGGAGGAGAAGGTAACTATGAGGTCAAAAATGGATAAAGCATCTCTCAATGCGCCATCTGCCTTTTGGGCTATCAAGTGTAGCGCCTCTTCTTCACAGTCAATATTCTCTTTCTCCGCTATTTTTTTGAGCTGGTAAGTAATGTCGTCAATTTCTATTCTATTGAAATCAAAAATCTGACATCTGGACAAGATCGTTGGGATGACCTTGTGCTTTTCTGTTGTAGCCAGTATAAATATGGCATAGGAGGGTGGTTCTTCCAAAGTTTTCAAAAAAGCATTGAAAGCCTGGTTGGAGAGCATGTGAACCTCATCTATGATGTAGACTTTATGAGTTCCTTGCTGAGGAGGGTATCGTACCTGATCAATTAGGTTCCGGATATCTTCAACCGAATTGTTTGAGGCAGCATCCAGTTCGTAAATATTGAGTGCGTTGGATGATTCACCTGAGCTTTGCTCTTCGAACTTGTTGACCATGCGTGCTAAAATTCTAGCACAGGTCGTCTTGCCAACACCACGAGGACCACAAAACAATAAGGCTTGCGCGAGGTGATTGTTGTCAATGGCATTTTTTAAAGTAGTTGTAATATGGCCCTGACCCACGACTTCATCAAAGCCGAGTGGTCTGTACTTACGTGCCGATACTACAAAATTTTCCATGGGCGCAAGATAGTAATCCGACAATAATTTTTACTCAAAAATGGAATCAATAATTCAAAAAACTCATCTCTAATGAGACGGTATGTTAAATTCTCAAAATCAGAGAAATTCTTTCAACAAATAATACAAAACAATACATCCATAAAAAAGTAGGGGGTCTTTGTAAAAGAAATGAGTTTGACAAAAGTCGTGATGCCTAGAATCGAAGTTTAAAATTACCTTAAAAGGGAGCAGCATCGTATAGTCGATTTGACTCTACAGTATTAATTGCTTCTATCGAATAATCAGTTCTGGTGTCGTACAGCCAGTGCCTTAGGGACATGGCTAGTGGAGAATGTATAAACTAGAATGAAACCCGTCAGAAAATATCATCCAGTTTTCTAAAATATTAAGATACATGATAAAAAAAATTTAAAATTTTCGATCCTGTCTGGTTGCCATTATTGTAATTATTACTTTTGAATAAACAAAACCTAATTAGCCATGTATTTAAAATTAATATTTGCTTCTGTTCTCTTCTTATTTCTCTTTTCTGGTTCTGCTTCTGCTCAAAAGAAAATGAATCACAGGCCGAAAAAAGAATCAGCCAAACCAAAAAAAGCATTTCATATTCATCAGCATGTGATGGTCACGATGAAGGACGGATCTCAAGTGGAGGCTGTGGTACACAGTCACATGACAAAAAAGAAATATTGGGTACGTCAATGGCATAGTGGAAGAGAAGGAGCGGTAAAAGAGAAGTACATGCGTGCACTCAGCGAAGGTGAAGTGACCGAGCTCAAGAAGTCAAAAAAGAAGTAGTTCGCTTATCCGAGGTCTTGTAGTTCTAGCATCTGAGATCACTCAAGGTAGGAAGAAATATCATTTGCCTCAGACCAAATGAAATACTTTGGTAATAAATAAGGCCATAGCAACCGCAGTGTTGCCATGGCCTTATTCAATGTTATTTCTTGATATTCAGAATCAGAAAATAATCAATTATCAAAGCTTAATATTGAGTCCAATCATAAAATTGGTGCCAGCCTGTGGGTAATAGAAATTCTCTCTAATTTCTTCTCCACCTCCTCTATAGCCCCAAGTATATCCGTTTGCTGAGTACACCTTGTTGAATACGTTGTAAACGGCTAGATTAAGCGATATGGATTGGAATTTCTCTCCTTTGAGCGAGTAGCTCACCAGCGCGTCGCTTATATAATAAGCATCTAGTTTTCGTGTATCAGACGATGTGTTGTCCAGATATTGGCTACCTACATACTTATGTACCCATTGGATGTTCACCCCCTTAATCGGAGCATAGTTCAGGCTTCCACCAGCGACTACGTTAGGAGAAAAGGCAATGTCAGATGCTTTGTGAGAGACCACATCTGCATTGTATTCGTCCCAGCCCAAGCCATAATTGTAAATGGTTTCGTCAAAACTATCTATTCTATTCTGACTCAAAGACGCATTTGCGCTTACGCTAAGCTCAGGTAGTAGCTGATAGCCAAACTGAAGTTCAATACCTCTTCTATAGCTTTTGTCCACGTTGGATCTAAGAGATGAACCTACATCGTTTAATTCGCCAGTAGGCACCAGCTGGTCTTCATAATCCATCCAGTAGAAATTGGCCTTAAAACTGTAGTTTTCACTCGCTCTTGAATATCCTACTTCCAGGTCTCTAAGTTTTTCTGATTTTGGTTCCTGGCCTATAGGATGATCAGTGAAGTCTGATCGTATGGGCTCTTTGGATCCCACTGCCAAAGAGGCATAAACGCTTGAATTCTCATTAATTTTATATTTCAAACCAAACTTGGGATTAAAAAAACTGAAGTCATGTGACTGATCAAGCACAAGTCCATCATTGTCATCGCCCTTCATGGTATAGCTTACGCTACGGTACTGAAGGTCTCCGAATAGAGAGAGCTGATCAGTGAGATCATAAATGGCTTTAGCGAAAATATTGAAATCATTTTTCACGCTATTGTTTTCATAATAGGGATGTCTGATGCTCCCATTGCTGGCATATTGAGACCAAATAATTCGTCCAAAATGATCGCCGTCGTATTCACTCCAGGCTCCTCCAAGAGTCAGCTTGAAGCTGTTGTTGGGTTGATAGTCAAGTGAAAATGTTGTACCGTAGAAATTGTTGTTTAACCATCGACGTTGTATCAAATCAGTGCTGGTAATGGTTTGTCCACCAATCGATATCTCTTGTAGACCATAGTCAGCAAGGTCTCGATCCTCTTTATACTGCTCAAAGTACCCTTCACCATGAATCAGGAACAGAGCTACATTGAATGTTAAGGTATTTGAAAGATCAAATGCAGAGATCAATTGATAATGTGTTTGCTCATAGTCATCCACCTCGTTGTCATAGGTGTATTGATTATAAGTTCTGCCGGAAGTGAGCAAATTGAGTGAGTCCGCTGAACTCAAACCGTTTCGTGCTACATAGGCATTCATGCCGTCCACGTCATTCTCTATTCGAGACTCCGGCACACCGTACCAGGATTGATAAGTTGTCTCATGGCCTGAGAAAATGTTGAATTTGATCAGTGATTTTTTACCATAGTACCCGCCAGAAACAAAATAGGAAGTCAGATCTGAACTCGCTCGGTCAACATATCCGTCAGATGTGATTTGAGACAACCTGGCGTCGAAAGCAAATTGATTTGACAGTAATCCTGTGCCAACCTTGACGGTGTGTTTGCGTGTGTTAAAAGAACCAATGGAATTATTTAGTTCCACATAAGATTCTCGATTCAATCCGTCAGTTTCAATGTTGACGGAGGCTCCAAAGGCCCCAGCTCCATTGGTAGATGTACCAAGTCCGCGTTGTACTTGAATACTGGAAACCGATGAGGCAAAATCAGGCAGATTTACCCAGAAAACCCCTTGAGATTCGGGGTCATTGTATGGGATACCGTTAAGCGTTACGTTTACCCGTTGAGCATCACTACCTCTGATTCTGATTCCGGTATATCCAACTCCAGCACCCGCATCCGAGGTGGTTACAGTAGATGGGGTCATTTCCAATAAGTAGGGAAGGTCTCTTCCCGTATTATTTCTTTCGATGACCTCTTTTTTCAAGGTATTAAAGGTCATTGGTGTTTTTTCTGTGGCACGGGTAGATGATACCACTACTTCTTTTAAGTCTACAGTTTTGATAGAGTCATACGATGCTTCATTTTGTGCATGTGTATGAAAGCCCAGGAACATGGTCAGGGCCAGAAATACATTTTTCATTTAATTAAATTATCAGTTAATACTTGACAAAAGCTAAGGGTTCTTCTGTCTTTAGCGTACCACTATTTCCCTTCGACCGCATTATCGGCATCAGGTTCTATGGGTATAATCTCAGCCTGTAGGTAATTTCACCGTTTAGGCACCCCCTTAATAGGCGCAAAGTTATCTGAATAGTTTTGTAAAAAACAAATCTTTAAGACTCTACCACCGAAAGTAATTGTTTATTGCTTTGATTGCTCTTCTTGTTCTGAGTAAGCCAAGTCCTGAGATTACTTCATAAGGACAACCAAGTGATTCCAGTTCTTGTTTATAAATATCGAAAAGTAGCTCACGGTCATCGGGGTTTTCTCTTAAAGGGTCCTGTTCCCATGACATATCGGGTGAAAGTAGTAGGTAGAAATCCGCTTTTCTGGCCTTCAAGCTATCGACTATATGATTGTCGCAGTGTCTATATTTCCATTCTGACCAGATTTTTATGACCTCCAGACTGGTATCCATAAAGACCTGATTATGGTTTTCACCAAGCAGAGTATTCTCACATTCAATTTGCCCTTTAGCTATCTCAAGGAGATCCTCTTGCTGATATGGGCGATCCAGCTGGGACAAATAGGTCCTTGCATACTCGGGCAGCCAAGGCTGTTCGAAATATTCGCTGAGCTGCCTGGACAATGTAGATTTACCAGTACATTCAGGCCCCGTAATTATGATTTTAGTTGTAGGTTGGGTGATTTTTTCCATGCTAAGTAGCCCATCACTGCCATCACAATGTAGACCCCATATAAGATTGAATAAAAATAAATGCCTTTGTAAAAATAGATACCACACGCGAGAACATCTACTACAAACCAATAATACCAGTTTTCAAGCTTCTTCTTTGTCATGAGCCAGATACCGGTCACGCTAAGAATGGAAGTCGTAGAGTCCCAGTAGGGAAGAGCGGCCTCAGGAATATGTGGCCAAATGAGATGGATGTTGCTAAGAAAGAGTCCAAAACCAAAGATGCCAAGTATGGACAGAGCTAATATGATTAGATTTTGATACCATCCATAAACTGTGATTGGTAGTGTGTCTGAATTGTTTTTGTTTCCATATATCCAAAAATACCACCCATAAATATTCAGCGCTAAGAAAATCACATGCAGCAGGAGGTCTCCATAGAGTTTGATTTGCCAAAAGACAACAAAGGATACGAGCACGTAGAGAATTCCGGCTGGCCAGGTCAATATGCTTTCTTTGATCAGATACCAAACGGCTAATAGCCCGAAAATCAAACCTAGCAGCTCATAAAGATCTATACCAAGGGCATAGTTGACTATTTCTTGTATCATGAATTAGGAATGTCGGAATAAAATAATTGGCAATATTAATAACAATCGACGGAATATTATTCAAGATTAAATCATGCCTTCTCGGATGCTTCGTGCAACCAGTTCGGAAGTATTTTTACAGTCAGTTTTTTTAAGGATGTTTCGTCGATGAGAGTTAACGGTGTTAGCAGATATAAACAGCTTATCAGCTATTTCTTGTGTGCTATTTCCAAAGGAAACCAGTCTGATAATATCTCTCTCCCTATAGGTAATCTGATCTGCTATGAGCTTAACCTGACTGTAAGTCTTGAAAAAGATTGTTTCATATTCATTATTCTTGTTCAGCATTTTGGCGGTGGCCTGAATAGGTAGAGCGGAGCTAATCATAGGTAGTATACTATAGTGCGCAAGGCCTATGACGGGCTTGCCTTCTTCATCAAAATACATGGGCGTAGTGTGCTGAAGCAACGGGCGATAAGAGCCATCGGCAACTTTGATGCGGTAGTTCCAGGTGTAGCTGACTTTCTTTCTGTCATGAAGGTCAACTTTTGACATGGTAAATGCCATAAGATCATTGAGGGATTCCAGCCAAAGATTCATTTCATCATTATGCATACGTTCCCACCAGAAAGTCATGCCTTGTTCACACATTTCATTCACGTCGAGACCAGTACAACTATGAAAATTTTTGCTTACATACTCAAATGAGCGTGTAGTAGTATTGGTGATACAAAAGAAGGTGGAACTGTGGGGCATGTATTTATCAAGTTCTCTGAGTTTTGAAATATGACTTTCGAGAAAGTCGCCCTTAAATTCCTGATAACTTTCGAAAATTTCTGAGTAATCCGAGATGATTCTTTTGTCCATAGAGAAATGTAATCCTAAGCTGATTCCAATTAATTATTCAGTAGGAGATTGGTCAAAAGTCTGAAGCACTAATATAATCAATATTAAATTCTATGGATTTATTTAGCAAAAAAAAACACTCGGACTTGCTTATTCCGAGTGTTGTTAGAGGTTGATCATCAACTTATAGCTAGTTTAAAGATTTGCAGAGTTGAATTTCATAAGGGTTGTTGGTAGTGTGTGGGAGCTCCTTGAATCCATTTTTCAGGAGAAAAGAATAGAAAGATTCATTTCTTATTTCCATGGTGACTTGGCAATGCTCATATCCCATTCTAGAGGCTTGTGTTAGTGCATTGTTAAATAGTACTTTGCCAAGGCCTTTATGCCTGCTGTCTTTGTGCAGGTAGAGTTTCTTGATTTCACAGATGTTTTCTTGCTCCGTACGACCTATACCTACCGTACCTATTATTTCTTCTTGATAGGTGAGTACATTGAATCGGCTCATGTCCCTAGTGTAATATTCGGACAGGCAGGATAGCTCACGATCATAGTACAGAGATTCTATTCCCAATCCGCCTCTTTCGAGCAATATTTTTTTGATTAGCTCGCTTACTTTTTCATCATCCTGAGGCCTGATTCGTCTCAGTTTGTATTGCCCCATTGCTTTTGAGAACACATTGAGCACTGCTTCGGCAAATATCTCTAAGCCACTGCCGGCTTGCTGCATTTTGAATAGAAATCCTCTATTCAGCGTAGTTGACTTGTTCATTATACATTCGTTTGTTTGATGATTCAAATGTATTGGTGTCGACAACGGTTTTTAAATTATCCAGGTGGACAAGAGGTGAACAGGCTGTAAGAGTGAGGTGAACAATGGGTAAACATAAGTATGTAACACACTGAAAAATAGAACGTTATGTTTTTCTCCGAATTGTTAAGCTATTGCGAGATGCTGCGATTCACCATCGAATTTGATGAGAAAATCGACCAAATTATCTTCAGTGGCAAGCCCTAATTTCTTTCTTAATCTGTATCTGGCTGTTTTCACGCTATCAGCAGAGATCCCAAGTATGCGGGAAGATTCTTTGAGGTTCATATTGAGTCTTAGCAAAGCACACAACTTTAGTTCAGCATTACCTAATTCAGGGAACTTCTCTTTGAGCCTGGAGAAAAAGTCCCCATGTAGCTCCTCAAACATGAGTTTGAAATTGTCCCAGTCTTGATCCATTCGAAAGCTGCTGTTGATAATGCCATTCATTTGATTCAATTCCTTTATTGATTTGGAATCAGATTGTTTTTTGAGCTCTGAAATTTTATCCGTCAACTCATTGAGCAACTCATTTTTTTGGATAAAGTTGAGTGCGTAGGAGGTAAGCTCTTTGTTTTTCTGTTCCAGTTGCGATTGAAGCTCTTTCTGGCTCATGCGAGAATTTCGTACCCTTAGGTGAAGAGTGTACATAATAAGTACACTAATCAAAAAGATAGCAGACGACAGAATGACAAGTAGCCAAAAATCAAAGCGATCTTTTGCTTGCTGTTTTTCTAAGATTACCAGCTGTCTGGCCTTCTTTTCATCATCATATTGAAGTTGCAAAATTTCAGTCTCTTTTTGAACATCAGCACTGCTAATCGAATCTTTGAGAGTTACATTTTTCTCGTAATAATCCAAGGCATTTTTGTAATCACCAATTCGATGAAAGTAATCAGACAGCCCTAAATACACTTCTTGTTCAATCTCCTTAGCGTTGATTTCTATGGCCAGCACCAAGGCAGAGTCTAAATATATTTTATCTTTTTCCAGATAGCCAAGTTCAGCATAGTTAGAAGCAAAGTTAGTGTACACTTCAGCTAGTCTTTTTTTGCTTTCTTTCAGTTTTAGCTGCTTTCTAGCTACCTCCAAATACTCCAAAGCTTCTGCAAATTGCTTTTTGCTGTTGAGGGCTACTGCAATATTGTTGTTGACCAGTGCCACACCTACAGTATCCTTGAGTGCCTCGACATATGGTAAGTCTAAGACCAGATAAGTCAGTGCGGAGTCAAAATCACCTAGTTTGCGATACTCAGTGCCTATATTGTTGTACATCCAAGCAAGCAGCTGGCTATCCTGCTCGATCTTCGCCATTTCTATGACGGTCTTCAATAATTCTATGGCTTTTTCGTGCTGCTTTAAGTCACTATAAATATTGGCCGTATTCATTTTGATAATCCTTAGCCATCTCTCCTCGTTCAAATTTTCGTAGATCTTTTGTGCTGCCAGGTTTTCTCTTAGTCCTTTTTCAAGCAAGCCTACGGTCCAATAGGCTATTCCCAATATGTGATGTGCTCTGGCGACACCAAATTCATAGCCTGTCTCCCTTGAAATTTCTAAAGCTTGCAAGCCAAGCTTTTCTGTCAGGTCTGGATCTGTCGTGTAGTAGTCATAAGCGGTACCCAGCATCCAATCCACTTTTTCATCTGTGCTTTTTATGGTATCAGTAAGTGCGATCAATGAATCCAACTGTGCAAATACAGCAGGAGAAAAAATCAACATCAAAACCAAAAAGGAAAGTGATTTTATCATGATCAGATGGATGAATGTAAAAATTGGTTTATTTACAAAAGAAATCAGCTGGGTTCTTGCATAGTGGAATCTATTGAAGCCTTGTTAGGGATTTCTATCTCAACATATCCTGCTGATATAATCTCTCTCTGGATCATATACGAATTATCTTGATGACAAATATGAGAACAACCAATCGAAGTAGTCTGACCAGCAGAGAGCTGATATAGCCTTACCATTTCATTGATCTTATTTCCCGGCAATTTGAATTTTGCCTTGATTACAACTCCGATAGATTTCTCGGTATTTTTGTTTTCCATGATCAGGGACTTGCCACAATTATCTTTGCTGCAGTTGCCACTCGCATAGATACTTATATCACCTGTAGCTTCATTTCCGAAGGCATCACCGTGAAAATCCAGTCCACCACCGTTTTCGGCTGCCAGAGCCAAATTGTATATATCTATATAAGTCAGTTCGCTAGGATGCTTCTCCTCAGGTGGAGCAGACGGATCCGAAGCTCGCTGAGTACAGGAGAACAAACTATTGGAAATGAAGGCTATTAGTAGTAGCTGTTTGATCATGTGGGTAAATCTTGTATATCTGTAATATTAGCTAAAGTTAATATTATTTGTAAAATGACGGCCCAAAATTAACAGGCATAAATAGGCATAACGATTATATTTTATCGACCTGACACCCATATCGTGCCTGATTATCCGCTGATGTAGCATTTAATTATTAACTTACAGCCATGAATCTGACAAGAAGCTGGACGGAGCACTATTGTTTGCTCGATTTGAGATCTTCTTTTTCAACTTGATAGGAGCGGAGCACGACTCTTCAAATAGACGGCCAGCTGATGGATATAGGCACTTTTTTTTGTGTCATGGTCATTTTAGCCTTTCGTTAAGCTAAATTGTCGTCTGCCACCACATCTATTTGCAGAAAAATGTTACGAGCCTAAAATTCCGGATGGGAATAGGCTTTTTGTCATCATAAAATTAACACTAGGACACATTAAACAATAAATTGATATGGAATATCATGCTCTCGATAGTCTAAAATACTCGTACTTATGGAATAAATATCGCCCGGTTATTCTGAGGTTAATGATCAACGCAAAAGATGGGCCTCAGGATTATCAATTTCTAAAACATGAATTTCATGATATCAATCCTAAGGAAAAAGGCGGACATACTTTCGATGTTGAGTTCTTGGGTGGCAGGCCAAATCGCGCTGTCAATGGATCAGCAGTCGCTAAAAGCTTGTATGCAGTTCTTGATAGATCTACAAAGGCAACTGAATTAATCGAAAATAGCGATTATGGATTTGTTCTTGACAAACAGTATATGCTTCATATCACAGAAATTGAAAGGGAAGTAGTAGTGGCAGAAACAGAGCAAGACCTGGCCACAGAAGAGAAGGAAGACCAATAGGTTTACAAAAACCATTGGTCTTTTTGTTGCTAATAACTGATTCTTTACTGATCAAATCAGACTATCACATTTTATGCAAATAGTCACACAAGGCTGGCGATAGCTCTTGCCTTGCCGTATCTTTAACCATAGAAATAATGGATATTGATGTTGTCAGTTAAGCGTTTTATAAAGGCATACTTTGATCGGCTCCCCCTTTCAGGGGTGACAATAGGTCTAATTGTGCTAGGAGTATCCACATTTCAATTGACCCAGCAATACGCGTATCATGTTGCTAATGAATTTGACTTTCAATTCAGCTGGGTAACGATTGCCATAAAACAATTCATAGGAAATCTTATTTGGGCGATGCTTGCACCACTTCTGTTTAGAACTGGTCAACAGTTGTCAAAATGGAGTGGTATACTCAATTGGATTCATGTCAGATTTATACTCAAGGTCTCTCTGATCGCAGTGAGTCAAAACACATTGGCCCTTTGGTTGTACAATTTCAGTTATTATCTGCAAAGCGGATATATGAGGGATTTTTTCGGTAGCAACAATCGTTCTGAGCTGATTACGGGATCTTTTACCAGTTTGATTGAAGCCTTGGTGATTATAGGAGTATTTATGGCGATAGACTATCAAAAAAAACTCGCCAATAAAGAGCGTGATCTTGCAAAGGCCGAACTCGATGCCTTGAAAATGCAATTGCATCCACATTTCATATTTAATACGCTGCATTCTATTTCGTCGATGATAGATATAGATGTAAAAAAGGCGCAGCGGATGATTACAAAAGTGGGAGATCTCTTGCGGAGTATGCTGGCTCGCGATGAAGGGGAGTATGTGACGCTGCAGGAGGAAATGAAATTTATCCGGAACTACCTGGAGTTGGAAGAAATTCGATTTCAGGATCGAATGGAGCTGAGTTTTGCCATAGAAGAGCAAGTAATTACTGGTAAAGTTCCTGCCTTGATTTTGCAGCCATTGGTAGAAAATTGCATTAAACATGGTGTGGCAAAAAGTACAGGATTGAGCAAAATTGAGGTATGCGCGTCACTGTTCAAAAATGGATCGATGCAACCGTGGCTGAAGCTAGAAATCAATAACTCAGATGAGCTTGAGTTGAGCAGCATCGGAACGAAGGGATTTGGCATTGGGCTGCGCAACGTCGAGATGAGACTTGAACAAAATTATGGTCAAAAGTATTTCTGTAGATTTGAAAAATTGGATGCTAATAACTATAAATCTGAAATCCGAATCCCCTTTGATACATGATTAGATGCGTGATAATAGATGATGAGTTCCTGGCTCGCGAAAGACTTAAAAAACTGTTGGAAGACCACCAGGAGTTTGAACTCGTAGGCGAGGCTAAAAATGGATCTCTTGGTATAGAACTTATTCAAAACAAAGCACCTAACCTTGTTTTTCTTGATATTCAAATGCCAGATTTGGGTGGATTTGATGTGATTAATCAATTAAATAAAATACCGTATATCGTTTTTACCACAGCATATAATCAGTATGCACTCCAGGCCTTTGAGGTGCATGCCCTGGACTATCTGCTAAAACCATTCGACGAAGAAAGGCTAGCCAGCTCTCTGGAGTTGGTTAAAGAGAGGTTGTCTTCAGATAAAACATCTAAGCTGGCCGAACAGATGAAAAGCTTGCTGCAATCGTATGAAGCACCTACGGGTCAATACAGAAGTAATTTTCTGATTAAAGAGAAGGGATTTGAAATCGAAGTGCCCGTGGATGATGTAATCTATTTTGAGGCGCAAGGCAATTATGTAAAATTGTTTACCGAGCGACGGGACTATCTTTTTAGAATTGCCATGAATATCCTCGAGACAGAGCTCAGCCCAGATCATTTTCTTAGGATACATAGAACCTATGTGCTGAACAAAAACTGGATCAGCAAGCAGACTTATCAAGGAAACAATGAGTTTAAGTTTTTGCTCAAAAACGGAATTGAAGTATGCTCATCCAGATCATTTAAAAAACACATCACTGAGCGAACCGCTCATCACTGACCTAACGGTCTGACACGGGTTACTTGAATTGAGGAATCAGTCAATATATCTTAGTTGGGTACAAATAAGATGATTGCAGGTTAATTGCAGATCTGTTTGAGTTCAAGTAGCCTTCCCGGTGGTGCGGGAAGGTTTTTTATTTGATCAATTCGATGCCATTATCATTCAATTTGACTTTTTTTTGTTTGTATAGGATACCCAGCGATCTTTTGAAGTTTTTCTTGCTCATCTGTAGCATCATTTGGATTTCCTCTGGTGTGCTTTTGTCGTGTATCGACAGCCGTCCGTTGTTGAGCTCCAGGCGTTCGAGAATTTTGGCTGCACCATCTTCTAATTGCTCCAAGCCAATTTTTCTCAGGCTAACATCGATTTTTCCATCTTCACGCACCTCCTTCACGAAGCCGATCATTTTTTCCCCTTTGAGTAGTTCTTCAAATACTTCGTTTTCATAGACCAGCCCCTGATACTTGTTGTTAACGATGACGGCAGTGCCTATAGGAGTGGTTTCCCCGATGATCAAATCCACTTGTTCGTCCTTTTCGAGAGGTATATTTTCAGTAGCTATATAATGATGGATTTTGGCGCTAGCTGCTAGTCTTTTGGTGATTTGATCTAAATAGACATAAACCATGTGCCATTGACCTGGACGCATGTTTTTTTGCTGTTCGCTGAATGGGACTAATAGATCCTTTTCCAATCCCATATCCATGAAGGCTCCTATATTATTGACGTCCTTCACTTCAAGACAAGCAAATTCGCTTCTCATGACCTTGGGTACAAGAGTCGTGGCTACCGGGCGGTCTTCTGAGTCTGTATATACAAATACATTTAGTTCATCACCTTCTTTCGCATTTTCTGGAACGTACTTGTTTGGAAGAAGAACTTCATTTTCTTCATCATCCTTAAGGACGGCACCGGGAGGAACCAGTCGGGTAATGGAGAGGGAATTATTTCGACCTATTTCTATCATGACACAAAGCTAGGCCTTTTCTAAATTAAAAAAGGTCAAGACTTATCAGTCTTGACCTTTTAGTGTGAAAGTCGTATTTAATAATGCTTGTCAATCGAAGGTTAACGATTTGGATTTACCTACTGACTTGATTGAATTGATCATGGCATTGTCCAAGGTGTTCTGATTAGCCTCTTTTGGCTGATTTTCGGCTATGTATGTTTTTCGTTTGACACTCAATGTTTGAATCTGTTTTTTGATAGACGCTCTCTGTTCCGAATACTCTTTAATGTATGCTTTTCTCTCAGTCGAGCTCATATCTTGCATGGGTTCAGGAAGTTCTTCATCTATCATAGTTTCTATTACTTCATCGTTTTCCTCATAGGCATCAACCAGATCCCAACTTGAGTTTTTGTAGGCATGAGAACTTTTGGAAATAGCTCTTTTAACCTTGTTGGCCTGACCGTACGAGGCAGCATTGGCATCCTGCTTCATTTGTTTCTCTTTCTTATCTTTCCCATCTCTACCGTAATGTATATATGTTCGGTTCATTTCATCATTGAGACGATCTATTTCATCATCATAGGGAGTGCGAACATATACCGTTTTCCTGTCTTGTTCGATACTCATATACGACCCTCCAGTCAGTGTTGCTCCATGTCTCCACGAGGTGCGAACACCTTCGTTATAGTTGCCACAAAATATTGTATTGACTACGATGTCGTTGTCCTTGGCCAACTGGCATGAAGACTCATAGGCCACACTTCCTTGGCTGAAGGGCTCATTTCCGGCAATGAAGATCATTTTGAGATCTGCATTAGATTTAGACCAGTCTAGCTTTTTGATTGACTTGTCTATCGCATACCCACAGTATTCCTCACCACCATTAGTAGTAAGTGCAAAGAGTTTTTCGGAAATCTCATCCAGATCAGAGGTAAGATTTGTGACCATCCGCATGTAACCCTCTGTCCTCGGTAGGCCATCGTTTCCATACTCGAAGAGAGCGATTTGAATCTCCGGCCTGGCACCATCAGAACATTTGGCAGCGGATAGTTCGTTTACAATTGTCCATAATTGCGATTTGGCCTGATCGATCAGACCATCCATGCTGTTGCTGGTGTCGAGCAACAAGGCGAGCATTATTTTTTGTTTGTCAGGTGCTGGCTGAGCTTGGGCTTTGCTGTTGGGAGACATACAGCCTAGAGCGAGAATACTTATTAGAAAGAAAGCGATAGTTCGAACTGAAGTTGTGATTGAATTTTTCATGATTCTATTTTTAATTGATACTTCAAATCTGAGCGTTACCATCGAGAGAAAATAGCTGAAATGAGTGAATAGGCCTTTTGATTGAGGGAACTCAGTATTTAATTGAGTGACAGAGGATATTCAGCTTATATCATTGAATCACGGGTTTTTTATTCCATTGTTTTGTATGCAAATTTGTTGAGTCACCTACTTTAGTGAAGTATATGCAAGAGCCTCAGATTGTAGATTTAATGCCAAAAAAACTTATTGGATTCTCTAAGGAAATGTCCTATGCGTCAAACCTTACAGGAATGCTTTGGGGGCAATTCATGCCTAGAAGAAGGGAGATTCAGTATCTGGTATCAGAGGATAAATTTTCCTTACAAGTATTCAATCAAGGCTTTGACTGGTATAGCGCAGATGAGCATACCAGTTTTACCAAGTGGGCAACCATGGAGGTGAGCAAAGTAGAGGGTGTTCCGGATGGAATGAAACAATTCGACCTTGTAGGAGGGAAATATGCGGTTTTTACTCATAAAGGACTGGCCAGTGATTTTCCAATTACCTTACAATATATTCTTCAGGAATGGCTTCCAAATAGTGAGTACGATCCTGATTATTCTCGACCGCAGTATGAAGTCCTGGGGGACAAGTATATCAATCAAGATCCAAATTCTGAAGAAGAAATCTGGTTTCCAATAGTCAAAAAATCACTTTGAGAATTTCAAAAAATATAGCGCTCTTTTTATTTCTCTTACTTTCTACTGCTACAGTAATGGGGCAGGAGAAGAGTAAAAAGTCTAAGTATGAAAGCCTATCAAGAAGAAATATATCTACCGATCAAAGTGTGCCAGCATTATTGTTGGAGGCTGAGCAGCTGATGTATCAGGACGCTGCGGCTGCTTTAGCGAAAGTCGAGCAAGCCCTGGCCACAAGCATCACACTAAAGAGCACTTTTGAAGAAGCCAGATGCTATCTCACCTTGGGAAAGATCAATGAAAGTCTCAATGAACTGGAATTAGCATATCAAAACTATTTTGAATCCTATCAAAGGCTGAAAAAGAACTATCGTACGACGAAAGAATATAGAGTTGCTCTGGAAGGTATGGGTAGATCCGCATTCGAATTACAAAATTTTGTTGATGCAAATCGATATTATGAATTACTCCTTACCGAGACCTCGGAGGAGCAAAAGAAGCTAGAAATAGAACTGAAGCTAGCAGAGATAGAAGTTGCACTGGGCGACTCACCGAAAGCGCTAGAAAGAGTTAGCCAACTCGAACCATCGACCACCTATAAAGAATCCAATTCATTGCAGTCTCGAGGACGAGCGATCAAGGCGAGAGCTTTCGCTCAACAAGAAGATTTTGAGGCTGCTGAGAATGCTTTGGTGCCTAGTGAAATAAAATCAGATCAGGGGGACGTCAGCTATGACGAAGATGAGGTGATGGAAGAGATCGTAGTAGCCGAAGACTTTTTGCAAGATGAAGAAGCAGAAGAGCTTCTCAACATCTATCAACAGCAAGATAGAAAGGAAGAGGAACTAGCGCTCAGAGAAAAAATCGCCGTGAATAAAGCGGATGCAAATCTTCCTCTACAGGCGACAAAACAAAGACAGGCCATTGGTAAAGTGCTCAGGTCGCAAGGTCGCACTTCTGATGCTATTGAGCAGCTCGAGAAGGCGGCGGTATTGGCCGAAAAAACCTCAGATTTTAGGGAGCAGGCAAAAGTCTATTCTTCTTTGGCAGAATCCTATAACCATTCAGGAAATAGTACTAAGGCGCTGAATGCCTATAAAAAATACAGTCTCGCTATGGAAGGCCTCCTTCAACAAGAGCAGGAACAAAGAAGTCTTCGTGAAACTCTACTCAAGAAGCAGCAAGACATTCAAGAATTAACCAAAGATCTTGCACTAGACGAGTCCAGTTTCAAATTGGAAGAAACAACGACAGCACTTCAGGCGCAGCAATTGAATGCGCAACGCATACTGATTTATGGACTTCTGATCGTTTTGATTTTGGTCTTATTTGGCTCAGTATTGATCTACAGAAACGCTAAAAAAATTAAAAAAACAGGGCAATTACTGGCTCTAAAGTCTCTGCGGACGCAAATGAACCCGCACTTTATTTTTAATGCCTTAAACTCTGTGAATCAATTCATAGCCTTGAATGATGAAAGGGCAGCCAATAAGTTTTTAGCCGAGTTCTCCAAATTGATGCGAATGGTACTTGACAATTCACAGAAGGATTTTATAAGCATGCGCGAAGAGCAAGAGCTACTTACTCTGTATCTAAAGCTAGAGCATTATCGATTTAGAGATCAATTTGACTATGACTTTGAGATAGACCCATCAATAGATCTGGATGAAGTGGATATCCCGCCTATGTTGATTCAGCCCTATATAGAAAATGCCATCTGGCATGGACTCAGATATAAAGAAGAAAGGGGACACTTGCAGGTGAATATGATACGAAATGAAGGCGGAATTCAAATCAGTGTGGAGGACAACGGTATCGGCCGTAAAGAGTCGGGACGACTGAAGACGGCTAACCAAAAGAAAAAGAATTCGGTAGGCTTGAAGAATACCCTGGAGCGAGTGAGTATTATTAATGCGGTATACCAAACTAACTTCGAAATTAAAATTACAGATCTGGATGGTGAGCATGCCGGTACCAGAGTAGAAATCCTAACCCCTTTAAAACATGGGTAAACTGAAAGCCATATTGGTAGATGACGAGGAGGATAGTAGGCAAATTCTATCTAATTACCTCAAAAAGTACTGTCCTGACGTAAGCTTACTCGAAGAGTGTAAGAATATAGAGTTGGGCTTGAAGGCCATAGAAAAGCACCGCCCTGATTTGGTCTTTCTTGATATAGAAATGCCCTATGGTACTGGGTTTGACCTTCTGGAAAAAGTGAAAGAAATCACTTTCGAAACTGTATTTGTAACGGCATACGATAATTATGCTATTCAGGCTTTGAACATGAGTGCGGCCTACTATCTACTCAAGCCGCTTGATATTGATGAATTGGTTTCGGCAGTAGAAAAGATCAAGCTAGAACGGGAAAAGGATTCTGATTCGTTTCATGTACAGGTATTACTTGATAATATCAAACAGGAGAACGAACGACCAAAGAAGATAATGCTGCCCACTTTTGAGGGTTTTGAAATTGTACCAATAGATAATATAATCTATTGTGAAGCAGACGACAATTTCACAAAATTTCACTTGACAGAAGGAAAACCTCTTTTGATATCAAAAACGCTGAAGCACTTCGAAGACATGCTGCCTAGCAGCAAGTTTGTACGTATTCATAGATCTAGTCTTATCAATACGGATTACGTAGTCCGCTATACCAAAGGAAAAGGTGGGTATGTCACCATGGAAAACAATGTGGAGTTGGAAGTATCCCCAAAGAAAAAGCCTCAGTTTCTTGAAGTCTTCAAATAGTTTTTTAGAAAAGGGGCTCTCTATTATTCAGTTCTACCAATTCTACTCGACCTTTACCCAAAAAGGGGAGTTTGGTTTGAATTAAAAGTGGATATTGATTTTTGTCTGAGCTAATCCAAATTTCCACCGGCCGTTCTTTTTTCAGTTTTTCGTTTTCAGGAAGTAGTAAATGCAAGCGATAAGCGCCTACGTTTCGCCCATTAAATTCTAGAATTTCTTGCCCCATATATCGCACGCCCACCTTGTATAGTTTGTCTTCATAGTGCGTTGTCAGCATTACCGAATCCCCATGATTGAGTCCGAACCAGTTGTAGTGTTTGAAATACATAAAAGTCCCTAGTACATCCTGTGTGTCTTTTTCAAGTTGAACCCGCCAGGATCGATTAGGCTCATCTCTCTTATGATCCAAGACTTTCACATTTACGATCATAGAATCATAATCAAAATTGGTCCACTGCTCCCATGTACTACTGCCACTCGCTACGTTTTTTTCATTATACATTGGTTTTAAGGTGCGTTTGTCGATTATCGAAGTATAATGATCATCCAGGCTGCCTAGCCAATTGCCCAAACCAAGGGTTTCTGCATATACACCTACTTTGTAACATGGAGCGCCTTTCCAGTTGGAGCTATTGTCTATGGTGACTTCTCCACTACCGATGGTGAACCATCCGAGCTTCAGTTTATACTTAAGGCTTTCGTTTTTATTCTCTGGCTTGTTGGGGTCGTTGGATTGTGCATATAAAGCATGACTCAAAAACAAGGTAACCAGTAATATAAATTTGCTGAATTTTAAATTCATACTTCACATTTTAGGGTGAGCAATGATAATCAATTGACCGCATTAAATCGTAGATTTGATGCTTCTAACAGCTTCAAACACTAATTTAAACCATAGTCGCCGAGTTCTTGCAAAATCCAAACCAAAACTTATGCATTATGCCATGGCTTCATTTGTACATAGATACAAATGGAATGGTAAAGGCATGCTGTAATGCCAATATCACATTTGGAAATATCAACACTCAATCTGTTGAAGAAATTTGGAATGGAGAACCTATTCGCCAGTTTCGCAGATTGATGCTTGAAGGCAGGAAAGACCGCCGTTGTGCTACATGCTTCCAAAAAGAAGAAGCTGGGAAAAGCAGCATGAGGCTGGAGACCTTAGAGAAATTTGACCATAAACTGGATTGGGTAGGGCAGACTCATGAGTCAGGATTTTCAAAAAATTCCAAACCAATATATTTTGATATCAGATTTAACAATCTGTGCAATCTCAGATGTCGTACCTGCTGGCATGGAGCAAGTTCGAGTTGGTTTGAGGAGGCCAAATTGCTAAATACTAATCTCGGTCAGCAAGCTATAATACAAGCTACGACTGACAATATGAGCTTGATTGGCCAACTGCTGAAGAACCCTAACGAAATTGAAGAGATCTACTTTGCCGGTGGCGAGCCCTTAATGATGAACGAGCACTATGAAGTGCTCGACCAACTCATTCAGACGTCGTGTACATCGGTTCATCTTAGTTACAATACAAATTTGAGCACACTCAAACTTAAAAGTAGGTCTGTACTGGACCTCTGGGAAAAATTTGAGCACCTCACTATTTCTGTAAGTATAGATGGATTGCACGATCAGGCAGAGTACATACGAAAAGGCCTCAAGTGGGACTTGTTTATTGACAATATGTCAACAATCAAGGCGAGATTGCCACATGCCAAATTGGAGATAGCGCCGACCATTAGCGTATTTAATATAATTGGCCTTGGAGATCTGCATCAATATTTTGTAAACGAAGGACTGATTGGAGCGGATTCTATCTATCTCAATGTGCTCTCCAGACCCGATTATTACAATATCAAGATATTAACCGAATCTTTAAAACATCAGGCTGAGGCCAATATAAGAAGACATTTGGAATGGCTGAAACCGCTCAGTATTAGTGAAAATTTAATTTCTGAGTTTGAATCAGTTATTCAATATATGAATCACGAAGATTGGTCAAAAAAAATCACACAACTAAAGACTCACATTCAGACCCTGGACCAGATGAGATCAGAGCAATTCAAAGTGGTCTTTCCAGCGCTTAATTCTTTGTTTGATCCCTTCTAAATACCAGATGGTTGTCTTTGGAATTGGTAGGTTCGAAATAATATCCCTCATAATCGAAACCCTTGAGATCTTCAGGATTACTGATTCGATTTTTAATGATGTAGCGTGCCATCATCCCGCGTGCTTTCTTAGCAAAAAAGGAGATGACTTTATAGTCGTTTTTATTAAAATCAAGAAAATCTACATTGATGACCCTGGCCTTTAGTCTCTTTCTATTTAGTGCTTTGAAGTATTCTTTTGAAGCCAGATTCACAATGATCTCATCCTCCTGTTCTTTTAGGTCCTTGTGCATCAACTTTACAATTTGATCTCCCCAGTAGCCATAGAGTGAGGTATAGTCGCCGATAGAGACGCTGGTACCCATTTCCAATCTATAGGGTTGGATGATGTCCATCGGGCGTAACAGGCCATATAGCCCTGATAAAATTCTCAGATGAGATTGAGCAAATTCGAAATCTGATGAATCCAACTGATCTACATCCAGACCGATATAGACATCTCCTTTGAAAGCATGAACGCTAGGTCTGGAATTGTCCAGGCTATGCTGCTGCCTATAATTTTTGTACCTTTTTACGTTGAGCTGAGCGATGTTTTCGCTCACATCCATCATGGACATGAGTTCTTCTTCCTTTCTCTGGCGCATTTCTCTAATCAACTTATTCGTCTGAGTAGAGAACCTCGGCAACGTATGTGAATCGAATTGAATTTCATTTTCGAAATCAAGAGTTTTGGCTGGAGAAATTACTGCTATCATTAATTTGAAACTTCTAGTCGTGAGTGGCGAATTTAAATAGAATGATCATGACTTTCTTCCTGCATAATTTTCTATTTCAAATTTTTATCATTGAGACATTAATTGGATGTAGCAAAACTTATTTTGACTCCGCAAACCAGGATCTACATTCGAAAAGGAAATTATTATCAGATTTAACCTTAATTTGATCATGTTAATAGAACTTTATACCAAGTATATCATTGATGAGAATACTAATCTTCAGAATTGATTAATCAGAAAACCAACATACTGACTATAATATTATTGGTCATTCCGTGCACGCTGCATGCCTTGGCCCAATCAGAATCTCAGCTAAACCTCGCACCTTCCTTTGATACCTGGACTTCTCTTTTCCTATTTGTAGCGCTCCAAGGGTTGTTTGTATTCATCGCACTATTCAATCTGAAAGGAGCTCAGGTCCAGGCCAATAGGATTCTCGCCTTTTTGCTTCTGACCTTCTCTATTGTGATATTCAGCTATGTGCTGTATTGGACGAGATATAATCAGGTTTTTCCATATCTCAATGCTTGGTATCATCCCTTGATATTTCTGTCAGGTACACTGTTTTATCTTTACATTAGAAATATTACGACTGGTAAAAAGTTGAATCGACGGGATTGGTTTCATTTCATCATTCCATTATTGATCATTCTTGGGCTTACCCCATTATTTATTGATAATTACTTGGGCGAACGCTGGTTGCTCACCAACAAAACGCTCTATCTGATATTTGCGATTGCCATCAATGCCTATTTAAAACTGACCTATCTTGGCGTCTATCTGTTTTTGTCTTACCGACATTATTATAGAGCTAATCTGAGGGAATCATACCTCAAACCCTGGTTCAATTACCTACTTTGGAGTTATACTGGCTATTATTTTACCATAGTACTCTACTATGCTCTGGTCAATTTCAGTTTTTTCAATGTGGAATGGGACTACATGATCTCATTCGCTATGTCTTTTTTTATTTTCTGCGTTAGTTTTTTGGGATATATCTATCCACAGGTGTTGGCAGGGAAGCCTTTGTCCAATATTTTGTTGAGACATAAATATAAGAACTCTGGTCTGACAAAAAGGGGAGAAGAAGAGTTGAAAAACACTCTCCTTAAGTTGATGCAAGAAGATCAACTCTTCCTTCATAATGATCTTTCACTCGATCGATTGGCATTAGAGGCGAACACTACAAGGCATAACGTCTCGTTGGTCATCAATAAATACTTTGAGAAAAACTTCTTTGATTTTATCAATCAATTTAGAATTGAATTCGTGAAAGAGTTGTTTCTACGGACAGAATGCCAGGGAGAGCATATCATTCAATTGGCCTATCGAGCCGGATTCAACAATAAGGTATCGTTTAACAAGGCATTCAAAAAATTTACAGGACAGACACCGCTGTCCTATAAATCTGAAAATGCTTTATAGCGATTATCTCTTTAGGAAGATAAAGTCACCACCTTCGTCACCAGCTCCTTTGATATCTCCGAACTGCGGTACCTGGCCATGACTATTATTCATTACGGCTATTTTGAAGGAACTGAAAAGAATTTCTGCAGGCAAAAGACTACGTTCATTATCTTCTAATCTCTTCGTTAGGTACTCTATGAATACACTCTTGTCTGGCACTGTTTTCATAGCACCACTTGTGATAGCTTTTCTACTTGGTAACTTGGCTAGTTCAAGGGAAGCCATATTTTCTATAAACACATCTCTGGTTTTAAAAATACCACCACTAAAACATGCGTCGGCCACCAATAAAGTATGTTTGGTATGAATACCACCGATGTAGTCACGGATCATGGCATTGGACAACCAGGCAGCTTTAGAAGTTCGTTTAGCATCACTTGGCAACCAAAACCCTTGTTTTAGATCTTCATCCCAAACTCCATGACCTGCATAGAAAATGAAAAGGTTGTCGTCCTCATCTATTTTGCTCTGTAGCTCATCAAATGTCTCAATAATTTCAGTTCTTGTAGGGTTTTGAAGAAAGGTAATATTCTCCTCTTCGAAGGTGTAATTTCTAGTCAACACATCCTTCAATTTACGAGCATCGCTGATGGGTCCGTCTAGTTGAGTTATTGACGGGTCTTTATAATTATTTACACCGATAAGCAATGCATGATAGGTTTTGGTGCTAAAGTAGTCAACGATTCTGGAGTCCATCTCTGAGATACCTGCCGGCTTCGAAGGAGCGGAGTTTGCAGGTGCTGAAGCCACAGGCGCAGCTACAGGAGCGACTCTTGTCAGGTTGTTCAGCAACACATCCGCTTTACTAGACGATACAAACAACGCCTGCTTCTGCTTACCAAATTCATAAACATCCTTGCGATCTGTTACGATCTTGTAGTTAAACTTATCCATAGTCACTGCATCATCCAACAGCTGACTATTTCCTACTACCTTAAAGAAAGGAGAATTTTCCTTAAATGCTCGAGCCTTCTCAAAAGGTACATTTACATTGTACGTCATCCCATCAATCGTAATTGGAAACTCTTCTGTATCTGCATTGTATGTGCCTAGCTCTGTGATTCGAGTGTAGTACTCAGTATACGATCCTTCGATTTTATCTCGGTATAGAGATGCCCTTCTTTCGCTATCTCTTTTTTCTCTTTCAGCAAGAATTTTAAGTCTGGCCTTTTCCAATTCCTTGGCTACTTCAGCCTCTCTATTAGCCAGATTTCTGTAATAATCAAAAATGCCTTCCTTATACGTCTCTGCTTGCTCTAGTCTGGACTCATAATCTGCAGTACGTTCGAACTCACCGCGAGGTCTGAATAGCTCAGCTCGGAGATTCATTTCCTTATCTATCTCTGCCTTATATTTTCTATATACATCATCGCTGCTACTGATGGTTGCAATTGCTGATGCTGGGGCTGAAGATCGGGTCTGAGTAGAAGCCGTCATTGCCTGGGGTGCGCCATTGCTCCATACTTCTATATTATTATCGGAAATCTGAAGCATGATGGTTGCTTTGTCCGGGCTCACAGCTACCTTATCAATTTTCAATCCTGTGGATGAAATTAAGGCCACTTCATCATGTGGGTTGGATACGTCTCTGATTTTTACACCTTCGTCACCATGGATCAAAAGTTTGTTGTCTTCGTTAAGTACCCAGGCGCCATAGATTTTATCAAAATCTTCGGGAGTAGGGACCACTTTCCATTTCATCAGATAGCTCTTGCCAGATGCCACTTTCCAGAACCTTATCGTATAACGGTCTGTACTGGTCATCCAACCCGGCTTGGCAGGGTTTACATCCATGGATTCGATGCGTGCGTCGTGGTCTTTGAATTTTTTCTCGATGATGTCAAGATTGATGTCTTTGATCCAAATCTCTTCACTTCGGCCAATGTACATGTACTTTCCATCTTGCGTAGTTTTGAAAGTTTCCACTGCACTCGAATTGGTTTGAAAAACTTCAAACTTTCTACTATCCAATTCTATTTTGTAGATTTTCTGCACGGGGTCAACCTCACCTCTAGAGGCAAGGATGTACAAATGCTTAGTTGAGTTATTTAAATCCACCCACTTAATTTTATCGAAAATCGAAATTTTACTCAGCTGAGAGCCATTGGAGGCGTCAGAGAATACAATGTCAGAATCAGTGAAGGTGAGAATTTGATTGGCTTCTGAGTAAAACCTGATAAAGTTAATCTTGTCACGATGTGCCCGAACTTTATAGTTTTCAGTTTTACTAGCAAAATCGAAAACAGAAAGAATTCCAATCTTGTTGCCTATGGCAATGTATTTATTATTTTCATCTATTTGAAAATCGGTGATTTCACCTGAATTATCTGCTAACTCAGCTTCTTTTTTTGCCTGGCCTGTGGCGCAATAGCAAAACATACTGACTGCTAAAAGAGTTAGTGAAAAATGCTTCATGATTCCTGAGGTTTTTTTGATGAGCCAAATCTAAGAAAATATCTGGTATTTCTTACTTAAAGGGCCAAACAGAATGATTATGAGGACATCTATTCGATCAGATTAAAAAATCTATCGATAAATGCAACTATTTAACTATTAGAATTATCCTTAGAAAGTCAACTATTCTCAAACATACCATGTTAAGAAACTTTCTCAAAATCGCATTTAGGAATCTTCTCAAGAACAAATTATACTCTACAATCAATATTATGGGGCTATCCATTGGTATTGTTTGTAGCCTTTTGATCTGGTTATGGGTTTCCGACGAATTGTCATTTGATAAATTCCTTCCTAAGTACAAAAATCTTCATCAAGTGTGGGTGCATGCCGAATTCGATGGTAAAATAAATACCTGGCGATCTATACCGCTGCCCTCATACGAAGCAATGAAGACAGCACATAGCAGTGTGGTCAACTCAGTGGTGACGGGATGGGGAGGAGATAGATTACTGACCGTGGAAGAAACCAGAATTCTTAAAAAAGGATATTACGTAAGTGAAGAATTCTTGGAAATGTTTGAATATCCGCTTATCACTGGCGACCCTGCCGTAGTACTCGATGACCCTTATTCCATAGTAATCAGCCAATCTCTTGCACAAACTCTGTTTAATAATGAGGATCCTTTGGGAAAAATCATTCGATTCGAAGACAAAGTCAATCTAAATGTAACAGGAATTCTTGAAGATGTTCCAGGCAATTCATCGTTTGAATTTGAGTTTTTGGTTCCTTGGAAGCAGCGAGAGCTTATTAGCGAGTGGGTTGTACGGAATAAAACCAATTGGGGAAATTATTCATTTCAGGTATTCGTAGAATTATCGTCAGAGGATGCACAAAAAGATGTGGATGAGTCTATTGCTACGATGTTGGCTGACAACGGTCAGGACGACATGCCACGGACGTTGTTTTTGCATCCATTGGAACGATGGCGCTTGCATTCCAACTTTATCAATGGAGAGACTAAGGAAGGAAGAAATGATCATGTAAAATTGTTTTCAATTATTGCTATTTTCATTTTGGCAATTGCCTGTATCAACTTTATGAACCTGGCAACAGCACGCTCCGAACGACGAGCGAGGGAAGTAGGAATTCGGAAGAGCCTGGGGTCTACCAGGAGTTATTTAATTCTTCAGTTCATGGGAGAATCCATGATCATATCAGTGGTTTCTTTTGTTCTGGCTATTCTACTAGCAGAACTTGTATTACCAGTATATAATCAGCTAATAGACAAGGAGTTATTTATTAATTATCAGTCTTTGGATTTCTGGAATATTGGTATTGGTATCATTCTGATCACAGGTGTACTATCTGGGAGTTATCCAGCCTTTTATCTTTCCTCTTTTCGACCGGTAGAAACGTTAAAGGGTACAATCAAGGTAGGCAAAGGTGCTACCTCTCCACGTAAGGTTTTGGTAGTCATGCAGTTTGGATTTGCTATACTTTTGTTGGTGAGTACCATCGTGATTTTTAGACAGATTGAATTGGTGAAGGATCGTGACCTTGGATATGATCAGGCCAACCTTATTTCTGTGGACTACAGCGACGAATTGGCCGAAAACTATAACGTGTTAAAAACCCAGCTTCTACAGTCTGGAGCAGTCGAAGCTGTCACACGCTCAAATAGCAGAATTACCTCTATCAATTCAAATAATTTTTTGAGCTGGCCAGGTAAGCCAGACAATCTAAAAGTAATTTTCACCACGATTGCCACTGAATATGACTACTGCAAAACCATGGGAATCGAAATGCTCGAGGGCAGAGATTTTTCAAAAGATTTCACCACTGATACTGCCTCCATCGTCATTAACAAAGCGGCTCTTGATCTAATGGGACTAGAAGATCCAATTGGTACTACACTTGACCTCTGGGGGCAAGATCGACAGCTAATAGGAGTGGCGGATAATGTCATCATGGGATCTCCTTATCGCGAGGTCAAACCTATGTTTATGATAATAGATCCTGACTGGATCAATGCGATAACCGTTCGATTGCAAAACAATGGAAACATCAACGAAAACCTGAAAACAGTAGAAGCTATTTTTAATAGATACAATCCCGCTTATCCATTTGATTATCAGTTTGCTGATGTTGAATTTCAACGCAAATTTGATACAATAAATATGACTCAGAATCTTGCAACTGTATTCTCAGTATTAGCAATTTTCATCACGGGACTTGGATTGTTTGGTCTGGCTTCATTTACGGCAGAGCAACGCACCAAAGAAATAGGTATTCGTAAGGTGCTGGGTGCTAGTATTCTAGGCCTAATTGCGCTGATGTCAAAAGATTTTTCAAAACTCGTGCTTATCGGATTTTTAATCTCGACGCCGATCACCTGGTATTTGTTGGATCAGTACCTGGAGCGTTATCCGATTAGAATAGATGTACATTGGTGGATTTTTCCTTTGGTGGGTGTTATTGCCTTGCTCTTTTCATTGTTGATAGTGGGTAATCAGGCAGGACGTGTGGCGAAAGCCAATCCGGCAAGATCGCTCCGAGACGAGTAGTATGCAATTGAGGTTGCTACAAAAAAAAAACTGACATTAACCCTATAAATTATTTTTAGCCATCGGGTGACCTAAAAATAGAATATCATTATCTTGCGCGTCTATTATAGTTAGTCTATTTTAGAACCTCCCCTTTATCCCACAGTATCACCTGCTGAGGCAGGGGTATGCATTATCGGTGAACAGCAATTTAATGGTAAGGACAAAAGCAAAGCATAAAACTTTACTGCAACTTTCTAGATCAGATTATTTACACAATGGACGGTTCAAGGAACTGGTGCAGGAAGTGCTTACGGCCCTTACTTTTGAGCTTGATGTGGAGCGAGCTGGATTTTGGATTTTTAGTCAAGAAGGCAAAGGATTAAAAAATATCTGCCTCTACGACCGTATTGAAGATTCAATGTCCAAAGGCGAGCAGTTTGACGTCGCCAGTTCTCCGAGATTTTATGAGACACTAAAGACTAAGCTAATCATCAAAGTCGATGACGTAGCCAATAGTAAGGTAACAGAGGAGTTGCGTCAGGGCTATGTAAAAGATCATGCGGTGAAATCCTTGCTTGGTATCCAAGTATGGTACAAAGAAGTTACGCTGGGAGTGATCCTGGTAGAGAAAAATCAAGAAGCTATACGCTGGACTACCCACGATAAAATATACCTCACAACGGCAGCGTCCTACCTTTCTCAATCTTACAGTTCTCAACTTAGAATCAAAGAAAAGGGATTGCGACAGCTCACAGAAGCCAATTATCACTCAGTATTTAATGATAGTCCTGTACCCATGCTCATTTATGACCCCAACTCGTGGGAAATACTAGATGCAAACAATGGTGCAATTTTTCTGTATGGGTATAGTCTGGACGAATTCAAAAAGCTGACCATGAAGGATCTGAAGTCAGATGCTGGATTGGCTTCCAACTCGTCTGATCTGGACTATGAGCAAAAACTAAATGCCAAATGGAAAGCTTCGGAATGGCAACATAATAAAAAGGATGGAACACCCTTTACTGTGGAAATATCTGGCCATTCCACTACCTACAGAGAGAAGAATGCCAGAATTGCCGTGACCATAGATATCACAAGAGATAAGAAGCAGCGTGAGGAAAAGGAAGCAGTCATAGCCAAGTTGGAAGACTATGCATTTTATGCTTCACATAATATTCGTAGGCCTATCTCATCGATACTAGGTATTTTGGATCTTGTAAAAATGACCTGGGACAACCGTGAGAGTTATGAAGAACTCATGGCCAACTTACAAATCGCCACGATGGACCTGGATGAAGTGATCAGGGTGATGAATGCCAAACTAGACCTGGACTAGAAATAAAGAAAGAAAGAATAAAAAATTAAGATGAAAAATAAAGTAAGAGATACCATACTAAAGCGAAGTAGCTTTATTATTCTCATGTTACTGATGCTCAGTGCTGTTGCACTTTTGAGAATGCTTTTTACTCATCAGGATATCGACGATGTAGCACGTATAGACCTTCCTTTGGTTGAGATCCTTACTCAAATAGAAACTAATCAGCTGGAACAATCCATAAATTTTGAACGATCGATTAGATACGCTGAAGAATTTGATAAAAATCAATACGCATTGGTAGAATTCCAGCAGTCAGATAGTACGTTTAGATACCTTGCTAAATTGGTGGATGAAGACCTCATTTCTGCCGAAGAACAAGTAAAGCAGGCGCTGACCTACACTTCTAGTAGTAGTCAACTTTCGAAGCTTAGAACCTTGGAGGTAGCCTTGAAAAAACTGGAATCAGAACATACAAGTTATGAAAACCATGCGCTGGAAGTACTTGAGCTCCTGGAGCAAGGGGATATTCATACTGCTATGATCAAATCGGAAAGGGTAGAACAGGAAGAAAACGAATTCAATGGTCAGATCGAAGGTGTGCTTATGAGACTCGAAATGTTTACGGAGTCACAAGTGGAATCTGTCGAACAGGAAGAAGAATTATCCATGCAATGGATAGTAGTATTGACCATATTTTTTACCACATTATCGTTGGTGGCTGTTTATACTTTTAGTTATAAAATATGGGTGCCCTTGGAGCAGATTCGACAAGGCGCAGAGCGTTTAGGTGCTGGCAATTTGGATACCAGAATTCAGTTGAAACCTGAGAGTATTACTGAAGACCTTGTAGACGCTTTTAATAATATGGCCGATAGGCTACAAACAGCTCAAGAAGAAATTGAGCGCTTTACGCACTTTTCTTATAGCACTGCGCATGATTTGAAAGCACCAGTCAATAACATGAAGTCGCTCATCGAGATGTTGGAAAATACCAAAATGGGAGACAACAGTTATGACACGGTTCTCAAGAATGTAAAAAGAAGTGCAGATCAGTTGTCCACCACAGTCAATGCGCTCAATGATGTAAATCACCTTCGTGCGTCTCTGAGCCAAGATCCTCAGCTAGTCTCGTTTGACAAAATATTGGCTGAGGTAGCACAAGGGATGCTTCAGGATATTAAAGATTCAAATGCTACGTTCAGGAAGGATTTTACGGCTTGTAAGCAAATCAACTACCCACCGTTACATTTGAAAAGCATTATGCAAAACTTACTCACGAATGCTGTCAAATATAAAAACCCAGAGCAGCCCTTAGTTATCGAACTGAAGACAGAAATAAACAAAGGCAGAGTAAGCTTGACGGTAAAAGATACCGGACTAGGATTTGATGCGGTTAAATACAAAGAAGAAATAATGAAACCATTTGTTCGCCTTCATTCACATGTGAATGGTAGCGGACTAGGGATGTATATCATTAATACAATCCTGAGTTATCATCATGGAGAATTGCATGTAGAAAGTCGTCCTAAACAAGGAGCTAAATTTACTGTTCACTTAAACGAAATGGATTAAAATCCAGAATCATCACTTTCATCAATTACTGGATCCAGCGTCTCAGAATCTAATTCTTTGAGGTGGTGAATATGCTCGTCTACTAAGTCAACACGTTCGGTGACAGCATCAATATACTGAGTCAGTTCTTCTTCCAGTGCATCGATGTCCTTGTCAAAACCGCCACTGTCCTTCTTGGCGAGATTCTTTTCTATATGAATGACTTTTTTGCATTCTTCTTTTAGAAAAGCTACAAAATTTGGAGTCGTATATTTTGTCTCGAGGGTCAAAATATCATCCAATGTTTCTTTAGCTGCAGCATCTTCATTGGTGTCATATTTATCTGTGACAGTAAAATACAGCGTAGTGTCGTAGTGATGAATCTTACGTAGTAGTTGTGAAATCCCTCTTCGATAGGGGTTGGAATGGCAATATTCTTTCATGCCAGTGTACGACTCCATTTTCAAAGCTTCTATGTCCCACTTCGTACGCAACTCGTCAATGATAGAAATTATATCCTTCTGTGAGTCCTCTTGGGCGACTAGTGGAGTATTGAAGAGAAGGGTTGAAAAGAAAAAAAAGTATATGTATTTCATAGGCACTGGAAATAAAGAGTCAATCAAGCAAAACAAAAATATAGGTTATCATGCAAACAAAAAGCGTCAATTGATAAATATACCCTAAGTGTCAGTAATAATCCATGTCTATTAGAACACATTACGAAATAGCTTGTTCGAGAATATTCAGTATTTGACAAAGATTCCCTATTTTACTAATTATATCAACCATTTATAATTATGAGAATATTATATGTAATTATTTTAAGTATGTCCTTTGCATTGCTTGATAGCGAGGTATTGGCTCAGAGTTATTCTGAGGCCTTTAAGGATGGAGGTACTTATTACAAACATGCTCGATTCGAGGAGGCCATTGCCAAATTTAACGAAGCTTTAAAATACAATAACCGATCGGACAAGGCCTGGTTTTATTTGGCTATGTCGTTCAAAAGAAATAATCAACCAAAGCAAGCGGCCATCGCTTTTGAAAAGCTAAGAGGTGTGAACCCTAATTATAATCCTGCCTTTTATTTTGAAGGAGGAGAGGTATTTATTGAAATCAACAGTTTGTCTAGAGCCAAAAGGTATTTTGAAACCTTTCTTGAGCGATACCCGGATAAACCCAAGAATACAATGAAACGACATGAGGCCAAAAATAGATTGGAGTATGTCGTCAGCAGTGCTATTATTAGAAAACAGCCCAATACTACTTCAGATCCTGTTCAGGTTGCCCAACTCAATAGTACCGCAAATGATTACGCTCCGCAGGTAAATCCAGTAGGAACCAGACTCTATTTCACTAGCGTAAGACAAGGAGGTTTTGATAATGTTCAAGACAGCTCACGTGCTAATCACTATGGGGAAGATATATATGTCTCAAATCTTTTGGACAATTCATGGAGTCCACCAATTATGCTTCCCGAACCAATAAATTCGATCAATGATGATTTTGGTTCAGCATTTACGGGTGATGGGCAGACGATGGTCTACGTCAGATGTGGCGGTGATGAAAGCGTCGGTAATTGTGATCTATATATTACTACGTTGGATGGCACCAGATGGTCAGAGCCTGTAAATATGGGCAATGTAGTCAATAGTGAGGATTGGGAATCGCAGCCAACCATTAGCTCAGATGGTACTCGTATAATTTTCACTTCGTCCAGAGACGGAGGGTATGGTGGAGCAGATCTGTACATGACCGAAATCAATCACCTCGGTGATTGGGGGATCCCACAAAATCTGGGAGGAATCATCAATACACCACTAAGTGATAATAGTCCATTTTTAGCAGCTGATGGCAAGACCCTTTACTATGCCACCAGTGGTCATCCTGGATATGGTGGTGCAGATATTTTTTATAGCGTATTTGAAAATGGGAAATGGTCTAGACCGATTAATCTTGGAGCGCCTATAAATTCTTCTGGAGAAGACAAAAATTTCAGTATATCAGGATCAGGAAAAGCATATTTCTCATCATCCAGAAACAGCGACAGCTACAATATATATGAGACTGAGCTTCCAGACTACCTGAAGCCAAAGCCTACAGCAGTCATAGCCGGCATCGTCTCAAACGCCAATTCAGGTGCACCTCTTGGAGCACTAGTATTGATCGAAGATATAGACACTGGAGAGCTGATTGCTATCAATAAAAGTAATTCTGAAAGTGGTGAGTATTTGGTTGTGCTTCCTGCCGGCAGAAACTACAGTGTATCGGCCAGTAAGGATGGATATTTCTTCTACTCCCAAAGTTTTGATTTGCCTAAGGATACAACCTACCAGGAAATCACGAAGGACATCAATCTGGAACCTATAGAAAAAGGAACCAAGGTGGTGTTGAACAATATTTTCTTCGAGTCAGGAAGAGCTGAGCTCAAGCCGATAAGCTATGTAGAATTAAATAAGGCAGCCGAACTACTACAAAACAATGGTTCTATGGTGATAGAAGTAGGAGGTCATACTGACAATTTGGGATCAGAAGAAGCCAATCTCAGACTGTCTCAATCTAGAGCTAATGCTGTGGTCGATTATTTGAAGTTAGCAGGTATAGAAGAGACTAGATTACAAGCAAAGGGATATGGAGAATCTACACCTATAGCTGACAATAGTACCAACGAAGGAAGAAAAGCAAACCGTCGAACAGAATTTGTGATAGTAGAGTTTTAGTTATTACTCGAAAATTATTTATTCCAACTAAAAATGCTGGCACTTTCATATCAATTGATTTTGACCTATCTTTTGTGAAAGTAGAACCAGTTTTTTTAGTTGGTGAATAATTAATCTCTATGAGAATATTGTTTGGTGTTTTGTGTCTGGGGTTTTTCCTGATAAATGATTCTTATTCTCAAGATGATAGCTATGATCCAAAAAAGGACATTCAAAATATAAGTCTTTCACAATGGACCACAGATGACGGTTTATCTTCTAATAATGTTACCAGCGTTTTTCAAGATTCCAGAGGGTTGCTTTGGATAACCTCCTTCAATGGAATAATGATTTTTGACGGAGAGCGTATCGAGATTTTTGATATTAATAACCTATCAATTCTGGAAACAGATGGTTTTTATACCACAGTAGAAACCAAGCAAGGTGTAATCTATATTGGATCACAAGGTAGCGGATTGGTAAGGTACCAAAACGGCGAATTTGAGTTGGTAGGTGTGAATCAGCCCAATCTCCCAAAATCTTTTCCTTCCCTTTGTGTGGGTTCCAACGGTATACTCTACGCCGGAAGTGACAATCAAGGGCTTTTCAAACTTGAAAATGACGAGGTTAAAAAAATCAACGTCCAAGGCTTGAACAAAAGCACCATCACTCGAATCATAGAAGATGAAGAAGGAAAAATATGGGTTGCCACAGAAGGGCAGGGCTTATTCTGCTTGGTCGACGAAAAGCTGGAAAAGCAATTTACTGTAGAAGATGGCTTGCTCGATAATTATATTGAAGGCCTTGCTTGCTCTATTGATGGTCTGATGATCGCAAGTACAAATGGATTGCAGTATATCGACACAGAAGGATCACTCCAAACCGTTGATGAACTAAGAAATATATATATCAATAGTTTGCTTGTAGATGAGTGGAATTCGGTATGGGTCGGTACTGAAATTGGACTGGCCAGATGGAATAAGGCTCAGGATAGGACAGATTGGCTATTAGAGAAGGGAGGAGTAGACTTAGTTCGTATTAGCTCATTGATCAAAGACAAGGAAAATAGTCTATGGCTCTCATCCAGTCGGACAGGGCTAATCAGGCTCAAAGAAAGTATGATGAAAAATCTGTCTGAGCCCAATCTCTCAAGTGATCGTGTCAACATCGTACATCAGTCATGGGATGGAAGTTTCTATATTGGAACCGACCAAAATAATATTGATGTGTGGAATGGACAAACGCTATCCAAACTACCACTGAGTACAAATTTGAGAGGGAATGGAATTAGAGACATATATCATGATTCCGATGGTTCTTTTTGGCTTGCCACTTATATAGGTATGATTTATAAGAAAGGTAAAGAAGAGAAAGTCTATTCTACAGAAAATGGCATGCCAGCCAACAACTTTAGAACTGTTCTAAAAGATCGCGAAGGTGTTTTTTGGTTTGGTTCAAGATCAGGCGGGCTAATCAAATTCAAGGATGGATCTATACAGGAAGTCCTAAATAAAGATAATAAACTTCAATCCGACTTCGTGTTTAGCGTAACCGAATCAGCCGAAGGAAGGATGTATATAGGTACGCATAGCGGTGGGCTGACAGTGATAGAGACGGATGGTAGAGCTACTACCTACAATTTGAAAGATGACGATTCTGGTATACTTCTATTCAATATTGATATGCTTACTGATCGAACCGCCTTGATTACCGCCAATATCGGTCTTATTTATTTTGATGGAGAAAAATTGACGTTAGTGGATTTGGTTTCAGATAGAAGAAGTAAGACGTATTTCGACCTGGTTGACGACAAAAAGGGTAGCCTTTGGGTAACCTCAAATTTGGGAATCCTTCAAATTTCTAAATCAAATTGGCGTAAGTATTTAAATAGAGAAATAGAGCAGCTGCCTTATCAATTGTTGGATGAAAACAATGGGATGAATAATAGAGAATGTACTGGGGCTACGAGATCTCTAGGCTCCGACGAAGGTGAGATTCTGGTTCCAACTCTCGGCGGTGTTTGTATAATTAACCCTGAGAAAGTACGAGAGAATGGTATTATCCCGGAGGTTAGAATTAGGAATGTGGTCGTCGATAATCAATCTTTCAATCCAGAGGCTCCTGAAGCCATTATAGAAGCAGGCGCTTTACGCTACATATTTGATTTTGCTGTCATGAGCTATACCGCCCCAGAACGAAATCAATTTAGATATAAACTTGAAGGATTTGACAAAGATTGGAGTGAGTCGGACTACATAGGTAGTGTGGAATATACCAATTTAAGGCCGGGGAAGTACACTTTTAAAGTAATCGGTGCAAACGAAAGCAATATTTGGAATACCGAAGGCACCAGTTTTGCATTTATAGTCAAGCCATTTTTTTACCAGACGTTTTGGTTTTACCTATTAATATTGGTCTGTATTGTAGTTGTTTTCATTATTATATATCAATGGAGAATCTCTTTTATCAATCGTCAAAATGTCGAACTCAAGAAGGTGAATGCGGAGCTTGATCGATTCGTCTATAGTGCCTCCCATGAAATCAGATCCCCGCTATCATCCATATTAGGACTTATCAACCTTGCTCGAATGGGAGATGCGGAAAAACGAATGGACTACTTTGATCATATTGAGAAAAGTGTAAATAGGCTTGATGAATTTATTCATGATATCGTTGACTATTCTAGAAATGCTCGCCTCGGTATAGAAGTAGATAAGATTGATTTTGAATCAATGGTCAGTGATATTATTGATGATATAAGTCACACACAAAACTTTAGTAAAATTGAACATTCTCTCAACTACGACTATACTAAAGCGTTTTATAGTGACCCAAAACGATTGAAAATTGTTCTCAGCAACATTATTACCAATGCATTCAAACATCATAGACCAGATAAAGTAGATCAAGCCATTGTCAATTTGAGTATAACCGACCACGCCACAGGCGTAAAAGTAGTAGTGAAAGACAATGGGCCAGGCATTGATAAAAAACATGGCAAAAAAGTGTTCAACATGTTTTATCGCGGCACCAGTTCAACCGAAGGGTCGGGTCTTGGGCTTTATATAGTAGAGGAGACTCTGGACAAAATACAGGGAGGTATAGATGTACAGACGGTCGTTGGAGAAGGCAGTGTTTTTACTATTATTCTCAAAAACCTTGAGGTGATGTACAAAAAGTTGGACTAAGTATTCGGACAGCTTGTTCTTCACGCAGCTCTAGCCGGTGAACTGTTATTAGTAATTATTTCGATAAATCGTGATACAGGATGTAATTTTAAATTAAAGAACTACCTTTGTATCTGGAATTCAGTAAGATTCATTCCGCATTTGTCCATTCACTTATTAATTGACAATTATGTATTGATTTTATTTCTTCCAAAAGCAAGTGATGTTCATTTGTTTTTCATGATAAATACAAGATATGTCCAAATCCCAGAATAGCTTCATCAAAAACCAGAAGGCCAAGAAAAAGTTACTTAAGAAGAAAGAAAAAGAGGAGCGACGAAAGGAAAGACAAGAAAACAACAATAAGGGAGGTGAATTGTCAGATATGATGGCATACGTAGACGAGTTCGGGAATATATTATCTGAGCCGCCTGAACCAAAACCCGAAAAAAAGGAAGATAAAAAAGATTAGATTCCAACGACTAAGAATAACAAAAGAAATTTTTTAATAATTTAATAAACAATGCAAGGAACAGTAAAATTTTTCAATGACGCCAAAGGATTTGGTTTCATTAAGCCATCAGATGGAGGAGACGATATTTTTGTACACACTTCAGGTCTAGTGGATGAAATCAGAGAAAACGACGAAGTTGAATTTGACACCGAAAGAGGTAAAAAAGGTATTAATGCAGTAAACGTAAAAGTTCTGGGTTAATCCTACTTTTGATATCAGACAATATTGTCAAGGCAAGTTTTAATCGACTTGCCTTTTTTTGTGCCTTTTCTACAGCATTCTGGTTTGGCCTCTGAATAGCATCTTATTTATTGACTCACTGCAGACTGTTTCAACAGCTTGATTTAGATAGTAGACATTGAGATCTTGTTTTTGGAAACGTATTAGTGGTCAAATACCTCTTTGATTTTCTCAAAATTTAATGGTTTTGGTAGAAAATCTGTTACGAATGGATTCGCCCTGGCATTGCGAACATCATCCTCATTCTGTGTAGAGCTTAATACATACACCTTCACTTCTTCATGAATCCGTTGGTCCAACTTGGAGAATTTATCAAGGAATTCCCATCCATTCATTTCTGGCATATTGATATCTAATAAAATAGCATGTGGCAATTCTTCATTCACCTCTAGACATTTTATGAGAAAATTAAGACCCTCAGAACCGGTAATAACAGCTTTGGAGTCCAACGAAACTTCCGATTTTTTAATGATGGTTTGATTTACAAAATTAGTGATCTGATCGTCGTCAATTAGTAAGATATAGCTGGTTGCAATCATTCAGTTAGGTTTAGCGTGAAGTAAAATGTACTGCCTCTTCCAGGTTGAGACTCAACCCAGATTTTGCCCTTATGGAGTTCAACAATCTTTTTACAGTTAGCTAATCCGAAGCCTGAACCAGGGTAAATCGATCTGGAGTGCAGTGTTTTAAATATACTAAAAATACGCTTGCTGTTGACTTGAGAAAAGCCAATTCCATTGTCCGAGATCGTAAACTCCCACTCTTCATTTTTTATTTGATTAGCAGATACTTTGATAACGGGCTTGTTACCCACCTTTTGAAACTTCAGCCCGTTAGATATCAAATGAAATAGCAACTGATAGATACTAGAAGGGTAGACCATCAAGACTGGTAAAGTTCCAACGATAAGTACCTCGGCATTTCTGTTGTCGATTTCGTCATGCAAATCCTTGATTACGTTTTCCAATACTGTACGACAGTCTGTCCACATGACTGGCCCTAGCTGCCCAATACGGCTATATTGATGTAGACTGGCAATTAGTTGACTCATTCGCTGTGAGGCCTCATCTATGAGTACCAGGTATTTATTGCCCATGGCATCAAGTCGGCCTCCATATTCATCATTTACAAGCCTGACCAGGCTTTGTATTATATGTAATGGTTCTTGTAGATCATGTGAAGCCGCATAAGTATATTGTTCGAGGTCATGTTTATTGCTTCTTAGCTCAAGTACATTTTTTTCCAATTCTTTTCGATTGTCGGTCAATGCATCGTAAACAATCTTTACAATTAATGTTGTAAAAACAAGTGAGGCAAAGAGAATCCAAATTGGACTAATTAGTTGGGATACAATGTTGCCGTCGTACTCCAACCGAAGCTGCCATTTGCGGTCTGCAAACTGTAGCAATCCTTCCCGCACGTTGGAATCCTCGATTCCCAACAAGTGACTCCCAAATAGCTCTTGATTTTCTGACTCCGCCGTGATGACCAGATTTGCTTCTTTTGGCAAGTCAATATCAGCAAGAGCTGATTCTATAAGATGATTCATGAGATAGACACCTTCAATTAACCCATCCAATTCAATGTTATTCTTGTTGAAGATTGGAACGAATACAAGTATCGCTTTATGGGGAGTAGTTTTTTGAATTATTGTTATCACGTCGGAGCCGGACGCATTTTTAGTACTGATAGCCTTTTGAATAGTGTGTTGACGGGTAGGACTTGAGTTTCCGGGATCGAAACCGAATGCTGCCTCATTTCCTTCAAGCGGCTCAATGTAGTAAACTGGATAATAAACGGGTCTGACTTCTGCCCTTTGGGCTTTTCCATCAACTCTTGTGAAAATTTCAAAATTTGGATATCCGTTCTTTCGAGTGGTAGTTTCAAAAGAGTCTCTTTCATGTGCACTCACAGCTGGTACCCATTCTATCGCTTGAATACTTCGAATATGGCTTGTGTAATACCTCGCATTATTGGTAAACTCCGCACGTGTCCAGCCCTGATAAGTTTGATAGCTAGCGCGCAGGGCATATAGAGAATTTAAATTTCGGTCGATCTCACTTTGAATGTTACTTTGTATGCTGGAATAAAGATTTCCGAGTATTCCGTCGCGTTTTTGATGAATAGACTGGTTCAATGAATAATAGAGTCCAAAGGAGAAAATTACTCCGGATAGCAAAATCAGCACACATATAGTGTGAATCTTGGGGGACGAGGTTGGCATGTTTAAATATAATCACTGAAGAATTAGGAACTAATTTCAGCGTGATAAAATGTTGTTTAATAATTAAAAATATTTCTTAGACTATCCAGGTTGAACGATATTTGGAGTTCCGAATGAAACGTAAAGAAAGGTTGCTGCTAAATGTTTGAATTTCGGTGTATAGGTATTCATTTAGTCAATTATGAAAGCTAACGTCTTGATATATAATGTTGGGAATGAAGAGCGCCTTGCTTTTCTTATCTAAGAAACCAGGACTAGGCGTCCCCACCAATTTCTGAATTTAAATTATATTCTTGGCGGACTTTCCAGAATCCTATCGGCTTTGGATTGCAGATCAGCCCTATGGTTATTTGTCTTTTGTTAGCGATTATTTCTTCAATGCTTGGTACATATATATTCCAATTGTTCCGAAAATAGTAAGGAGAAAGATGGGTAAGAAAAATATTCCTAGGCCATCTTGTTCATTCAGAGCAGTTTGAATAGTTCTTATGCTTATATAGAAAAAACTTGCGGAAATTAGCATATTTAATGTTCGAATAAGTTTTGTTGCGATTCGGTATTGGCGTTCAGCATTTTCTTCAGTTATTTCTTTTGGGTAGTTAAAAATATGGGGGAATTTATTTAAAATGAACATTGAAATATAACTGAATAACCCCAGTGCGGGCATCGACCAGATAGTGTTTTTTTGACTGAATCTATCCGGTTCCCCAGCTGCGTTAAAATGTCTTGGAATTGCATCTGGAAGCTCATTGAAAAAGTAAAGAGGCCATCCAATCATCAGGATAATAAAAACTGCTCCAATAATTTCTATTATGTAGTCTGAAAAATCTAGTTTAATGTTAATCTTCGGTCTTTCCATTTTGTAGTTGATTATAGCTAACATCTAGGTAAGCTCAGTGAGCATATCTCTTCAAATTGATTCTAAAATTACTGTTTTACAATGAAATTTATTCATAGCTCTGTTGGCTCATTGAACTTAATGTTTGTTATGAGTATTAAGTCTTTTTGTAGCCTTTCCTAAAAATGTAACCTGACCCTTTTTCGGACAGTACTAAATTCAAATTTTTGTACAATTTATCTGTATTATTTTGCCTTTTAAATTCATTTTGGGATAGTCTTCCCAGAGGTTTATGAGGATGATTTTCATTGTAATCAAGCCTAAATTCTCCTTGATCAATCATTTGTCGTTTTTTTAACTGGCCTATTTTTAGGGAAATCTATGGGAAGTGAGAGAGAAGCGAATAATCTACTGCGACATGTGTTACATACTTAAATAATGATTTTTCTTATTTCATAATATTCCCTCTTAATCATATATATTACTAGAGTAACTCACTTAATATCAACTAATATGAAAAATTTAAACATTGCCTTAGTTCTTATTCTCGTTTCAAATTCACTTTTGGCTCAAAGCTTTATGCCTGAATTTGGACAGCAATGGAATAAGAGAGGATATGTGATCAAAAATGATAATTCTAGAATGGAAGGCAAAGTAACTGCAGGAATGGTGGGAATGAATGGACTGGTTTGGATCGTGCTCAAGGATACCGTGACAGACGTCAAAACCAAATTCAAGATTGCTGATATGAAAGAAGTAGGTATTGATGCTCGAACCGGAACGAAAGCGGCGGCTTTAATGAGTGCTGTTGAGAATACTAAGTCTATAAAACAGATGGCAAATACTGATTATAAAAGCATACTCAATGCAGATTATTATATCTATCGAAGGGTTGTTGATAAAAAAGGAAAGCCAAGAATTTTACAGCTGATCAACCCAGGATTTGAAAATAAAATGCAGGTATATATTGATCCCAAGGCCAAAGAAACCGGAGGAGCCAAGCTCACAGGTGGCTTGACTGGCGGTGCAGAAAAATCATTCTATGTGACAAAGAGCAGTTCTTATGGTATTTACCTGAAAAAATCGAAGTACGGCAAGGCCATTAGCTCCGTATTCGATGATTGTCCGTCTGTTTTAGAATTTGCTGGGAAAAATCCTAAATTTTCGGACCTTGCCAAGCATGTTCATTATTATGATAACAACTGCGAATAATATCGGTCCTTTCGATCATGAGTCAATCAGACTTTTGGTAAGGATTCTTTAAGCTGCGATGTCTCTGGATAAGTCGATTTGTCGAAATCCAGAAGTCATTCTGATAGCTCCAGATCCTCTTTGTTGTGCAACGTACAGAGTATTATCATCTGCGGAGGCTATTATAATCGGTCTGTGAAACCTGGTAACGCGTACTGGTATGTGCTGGACAGTTTATTAGACGATTTTTTCCATGACCACGTAGTCAACACCGCCTTTTGAGAAGGTGTTCTGAGTTGTGGTTAACCCAAAGCGTTTATAAAAGTTCGTTTTGTCTACTCTGGCATTGCACCAGATTCTTTTTAGGTTCTGAAGTTCAAGTTCGGTCATCAAATAAGTTAGGAGAGTTGTTCCGTGACCTTTACCTTGAAATTCATTTAATGTTGCGAATTTTCGGAATTGAGCTTCATTTGAAGTTATAAATGTCGAAACGATTGAAACTAGTTCTTCCCCCACAAACAACCCAAAATGTTGGCCTTGTTCGTCGTCTGGAAGTTTGACGTAATCTACCTTCTTGTTGGGCCACATTACCGAATGCCTTATATCCCATGTAGACTGGAAGGGTATGGTTTTTACTTCAGTCATGCTTCCGACTTACGCCGCTGTATCAAGCGTAGTATTTTGGTTTAGTTGAAATTTCAGTGGCAAGTTAGCCAAATCTGTAACGTGCGCTATTACAATATTCAAATCAGCTAGAATAGATCCGTGAATCTGCTGGATTTGACTAAACGGCAAAGTACCTGGATACTCAATCTTATCTAAATCCTGTAAGCATTCTTATAGCCCCAGATCCTCCTTGTTGTGCTACATATAGGGTGTTGCCATCTTCGGAGGCTATTATACCAATGGGTCTGTCAAACCGGGCTTGATTTCCGTCTCCATCGGTAGTTCCGGATACTCCCGCTTTTCCGGCTATTGTTTTAGCATTACCATCGCTATCTATCATGAAAATGACATTGTCTGCTATGGCAGTTGCATAAAAATTACCATCAGAATAAATGATAAATCCGATACCTCCCGAGTTGAGGGATAAATTCGTGAATTCGCTTAGCTCGTTGGTCTTTGCATCTATTTTTGTAATTTTCCCTGAGTTATAATCCGATACATAAATGTTGCCTTCTTCATCTAGTGTCAAGCTACTATTGTTGAATATATCAACGCTAATGGCTGTTTTATTGCCGTCCGCATCTATTTTGGTTACAGCGCTATTGACATTGTTGTTGGTATACAAATTTCCTTCTGAATCAAAATCTAATGCAATAGGGGCTAGAACGGCACTTGCAAACACGTCAACAGTACTACCATCTGTAGATACTTTTACTATTTGATTGTTATTATATGTTGCCAGGTACAAACCGCCTTGGTCGTCAACCGCCATTCCGGCAGCACCCGGTTGATTAGTCAGGTACGTGCTTACTACTTTCTCCTTGTCTATTTTATAAACACTCGACAGACCATAGTTAGCCGCAAATAGATTTCCGGAGGCATCCATCACAAGTCCATCGGCACCTTTCACCACTGCATAGGTGGTGACTACTACGTCGGATGGAATAACAGGAGGTACCGAAATACTTTCTTGATCGTCTTCTGCACTCACGTTGTTGTTGGGAGTGGAGTCAGGGTCTTCGTTATCCGATGCAATTACTTCTGCCACAATCAAATATTCACCGGATTGATTTACGGTTGCTTCTATAGCTAAATCTGCGGATGAACCATTGTCAAGAGAAGGTATTGTCCATGTGCCTGTAGATTCTGAATAAGATGTGGAGGATTCAGCGTCATCACCTATGTAGGTGTATCCCGACGGAAGGGGAATAGATACCTCTATGCCGGTGGCAGTATTTGGTCCGGCATTAGATACGCTTAGGTTTATATTGATGGGATCATCAATAGCTGGTTCGCTATTGTCCACCACTAGTGACATACTAACATCTGAGGTAAGGGTTGGATCCATGTCGTTGGAGTCAGAACTACAACCCGAAACGAAAATGAAAAAGATGAGTATTACTATCCCTGCAAGCCTAGAATTATAAATTTTTATCATGCCTTTTGTTTTCAAACAAAGGAAATAGATAAAGAAATTGAAGGGGTACTGATTTATGATTCAGGACTAATATTTGCCAACACTTAGGTGAATGGCTCATAGACGACATTTTGAAATGGTGATTTCAATTCTGAAGAATTTTTTGTAATTCAAAAAGTCAACCGCCCGATTTGTAATCGGAAGGAGTTGTTTTTACGCGTTTTTTGAATGCGTCATTAAAAACAGATTTCGAGTTGAATCCTACTTTATAATAAATTTCCTTAATACTCATTTCTGACGCTGACAATAATTCTTTGGCGTCATCGATACGGAAATCATTCGTCCAGTCATTAAAATTCTTGTTGAACTCGGAATTGATCAGTTGGGAGGCCTTGTTCTTATTTATTGATAATAGCTCGGACAACACTTGTAGATCAAAAGCTGGATCTAAATAGGGTTTATCTTTGGACATGAGCGTGTCAAGATTATCTAATAAGGTATCCCTTTCATCCTTGTTTATGACATTAGCTTTTTTGCTATGCGTTGTCATTTTGTAAAAATCAGGATTCTTCATTGCAAAATACCCTAAAATATAGGTGGTGAATGCCAGGATCAACCATACCATTCTATATCCAATCACACTTAGCAAATTGTAGTTTCCCGTAACCCAGGAGAGGTAAGAAAACAACCAGATCAAGAGCGTGAGTGCAGTTAATATAAATATCGCTTTCAGATAGGAGGGATGCTGTTTGAATGAGAAGTTATTGTCAGAAATTTTGACATAGGCTAATGCCATATTTCTGTTTAAAATAAAGTAAAAGACGTTGTGGCCGATCGCCAGACCTTCTATTAAAATGAACCTGATTCTAGTCTCTTCACGCCATAAAATCTTCATCCAGTGATTGTCATCAAATAGTAAGGGTATCTCCGACAGGATAAATATAATAGCTGGTACAAAGTGAAGGAAAACGCTCTTTGTTTTCAAAGATTCCTGTACCAACAGTTTTCGAAAGTAGAGAAACATGAGTGGGCCGTATAAGAAGATAATGGCGTCTGGTAGTGCAAGAAAATTTGGGAAGGCGCTTATAATCTTAGTCTCAGATAGCAATCGACCTACCATGGTCAGTGATATCAGCAGAATAAATAGTGCTAACAACCGATTGGATTTGACGCTTCTGTTTTTGATTCTGATTAGTATCAGAGTTAGAAGAAATCCATGGATCACGCCCATGAGCAGTATTGTATTAAATAGGTTAAGATTACTCATCTCTGTTTTGTGATTGGGTAGAATGGTCTAAACAATAGTGCAAGTTGTTCACCGTTTATTTCTGATATTGTGACTTATGATGTACAACACTACCGCTGGTGTTGTGTTAATTCGTGAAGATAAAGTATCAAATTCTAAATAGCCAAATCTGAGATTTGCGCTACCTCTTTTCAAATCTATAGCTAACCTGAGATATGGTGGAGTTTGAAGAATGCAGAGAGCTCTTTTCTGCAGCTGAGCCACCATGATTTGATTACAGAATTTTGTGCTTCGTTTTATTTTTGAAGTGCTAGTAATTTAGAAACTACAATTGACCGGTCGTTATCATTACCTAAAACGCCAATAGTTTCTATTTCAATTCTGTGCAAGTGATCGTTGAGCTGAGAGCTATCGGGATTTTCTATCAGTAATTGAAAAGTACTTAAAACATAATCTTCATATTCATCTCGCGCATCTTCTGGCTCGATTCCTTTTACTCCAATTGGATCCCAATCATTCCAAAGGATTTCGTCAATAGAGTTGTATAGTTCAATTAGATGTTCAGCGTTCGTATTATTAAGGATTGATTCAATAATTGCCTTTAGTTCTGAGAATGATTCTGTAAACGGAATTCTAGATTTATTATAGTTGTCTAAGTTCCAATTTACCTTTTGTTCCAATTGAGGTAAGTCGTCAATTCCGTTAAACAAATATTGAAATAATGGATTAAGCGCATCATTATCGGAAGAGTGCTCACTATATAAATCGTTAAGCATTTTTATATGATCGACCTGTTCGGTTGATGGTTCAGTCAACAGACTTTTCAGCTTAAAAATTAGTCTGATATTCATGGTTACTTAATGAAGCATAACAATCCAGTAAGTATACAAAATCTCACTTATATGACATATGGGATTATCGGAATTATAGGGTTAGGTTATTGCTCTGTTCATATTTGTAAAAAGGGGAAGCTGAGCTTTTGCTGTATTGATTGTACCTTCTTTAACTTTGAAAATTTGTTGGTAATTTCTAACAATAACTGTATAAATGCGTATAATTGATGGGATTTACTTACATTTATGAATAACTTCATATTTGATGGTAAATACCATCATTAAACCATAAAATTAAGCTTTATGACTGGATATACCAACACAAACTGGCATGCCATGGATGATTTGTCCATCATACGAGCCATAGGGCATTTTATAAAGACCAAAAGGCTTGAGCTCAACAAGACTCAGGCACAATTGGCCAAAGAGGCAGGACTCAATCGATGGACGCTTAGCCAGATAGAAAATGGTGGTGCGGTCACGCTGCTTACGTTGATTCAGCTGCTGAGGTCATTGGATGCTTTGTACGTGCTAGAGACTTTTATTGTAGAAGAGAAGGTTAGCCCGGTAGCTTATGCCAAGATGCGCAAGCAGCAAAGGAAAAAAGCAAGTGGAGGACATAGCACCGAAGGAAACGAGGTTGCAGAGCCAGATAATTTAGGATGGTAGATGTAGCAGAAGTCAAAATATGGGGACAGGCGGTAGGTGCTGTTCGCTGGGATGCTGCCAGACAGCTGGCTAGCTTCCAGTATGAGAGCCAGTTTCTGCGTACGGGCTGGGAGCTGTCACCAATCAAAATACCGCTGAGTGGAGCGACTCGAATCTATGAGTTCCCCGAATTGATAAAAGCTAAAACTGATTCGGTGGACACTTTCAAAGGACTACCAGGCCTCTTGTCCGACGCCTTGCCAGACAGATATGGAAATCAGCTGATCAACATCTGGTTAGCAAAAAATGGCCGCACGACTAACAGTATGAATCCTGTAGAGCAGCTCTGTTTTATCGGCCGCCGTGGCATGGGTGCGCTGGAGTTTGAACCGGCACAGCTTCCAGTCAGTAAGACCGCCGCTACCATAGAGATAGACAGCCTGGTAGAGGTAGCCAGTCGCATGCTCACCAGTAAGGAGGCCTTTCATACCAACTTGAAAAAGGAGGAGGAAAAAGCCATGAAAGAAATCCTGAAAATAGGTACCTCTGCAGGGGGAGCAAGACCGAAAGCCGTAATTGCTTATCATCGATCGACTGGCGAAGTAAAGTCCGGTCAGAGCCACGTGCCTAGCGGGTTCGAGCATTGGCTGATCAAGCTGGACGGAGTGAGCGACGCGCAGTTTGGTGATAGTCGAGGATGGGGCAGAGTAGAATACGCATACCACCTCATGGCCAAAGCCTGCGACATAGAGATGACAGAGTGCCGACTGCTTGAAGAAGGAGATCGAGCTCATTTTATGACTAAAAGATTTGACCGAGAGGATAATGGCGCAAAGCACCATATCCAAACGCTGTGCGGTATACAACACTATGACTACAATCACCTCAATGCTTATAGCTACGAGCAGCTATATCAAACCATGAGATTATTGAAATTGACTTACCCGGAGGCTGAGCAGATGTTCAAAAGGATGGTGTTCAATGTGCTTGCGACTAACTGTGATGATCACACCAAAAACTTCTCTTTTAGAATGAAAAAAGGGGAGCGATGGGAACTGGCACCTGCCTACGATGTCTGCTACTCCTACGATCCATCCAATATATGGGTGAATCAGCAGACCCTGAGTGTCAATGGCAAACATAGAGAGATCACCAAGGCTGATTTGATGTCGATTGCGAAAACGAACAATATAAAAAAGGCAGAGCAGACCATCGATGAAATCAATAGAGTAGTCATGGACTGGCAGACTTTTGCAGATCAGGCCAAGGTAGGGAAGCGACTGAAAATGACCATTCAGGAGAACTTGCATACTCTATGACATAGGGTTCGTAAAGTAGAGATTTGGATGCCATAAAGTTTTATCTTAGCTACTTACCTCAGATCTATTCCAATGAAAAAAGTCATTCTAGTATTATTCATTCTACTCAGTAGTCAGCTGCAAGCGCAAGAAGCCGGTCAGCTGTACAAAGTCACCCTGCTCAGAGCCAAACCCGGAAGTTTGCTAGAGTTGATTACTCAAATCAAAAGCGATTTGGACAAGTACAAAAAAGAGCAATCTTATTTGCTGAGGCATAGTCAAGGCGATCATTGGGATCTGATGGTTATTTATACAATAGAAAGCATGGAGGTCTATTTTTCTTCTAGCCAATCTGAGCAACGTCAGCAGTCTGTCACGCTGGAGCAGCCATATGGAGATGACTTTTTTGATCTGGTTTCCTTTCAGGAGGAGGCAATAGTCGAAGGGCCAGACAAAGATACTTTTGATGCTGCGATGCAAGGATATGACCTATTTCACATCGAGATATTTACCGCGCTTGCTGGCAAGCAGAAGGAGCTACTTCAACAGCGGAAGGCTGAAAACGATTTTTATGCCGGGATCGACCACCGTCCCAACTTCATTTTCACCCGAGTGTTTGGTCCCTCCTGGGATATATTTACTATCGGATGGTACAAGGATCTGCATGACTTCGCCGGCCCTGCCGTACCCTTCGAAGAAGAAGATAAGGCGGCCAAGGCAGCTGGTTTTGAAGGTGTGAATTTCATCGGCAGTTATTTGCGATCTCTACTACTAGAGCACCATGATACCTTTGCCGGAAAGGTGAAATAAGTTTGATTTAATAATAAGTTGGCTCTGGTGAGAATCTAACTTGGCAAATGGTTCTATCCGACCACAGAATTGTTAATCTTTGCACTTACATATCAATAGCGATTAATCCAGCATGGCGACCAGTAAAATTGAAACATTTAAGTTGAAAGCAGACGAGGAGTACATAGAACTCAACAACCTGCTAAAATCGCTAGGCTGGGTAGCCACAGGCGGAGAGGCCAAAATCAGGATAGATCAACAGGAGGTGAAGGTCAACGGCGAAATAGAACTACGTAGGAGAAAAAAAATGCGCGCCGGAGACACCGTTAGCTTCGATGGACAGGAAGGTAAAGTAGAATAACATGAATTTTCAAACTCCATTAGGCCGATTGAGATTTTTGGCCATATTAGAAGGGATCAGCTATCTATTGTTTGCCATCACCATGCCACTCAAGTATTTGATGGAAATCTATCAACCCAATTTTTATGTAGGCATGGCGCATGGTTGGCTTTTTGTCGCCTATGTCTTGATTGCTTTTCATAATATATACATCCATAAGTGGAACCTGACGCAGTCTTTTCTGGTATTGATGGCCTCATTAGTCCCGCTTGGTACATTTGTACTGGATCACAAAATGCTGAAGCCGATACAGCAACGCAGTAAGCCTGTGCAGTAAACTGGGCCATCTGGCCTGCTGGTTAGCAAAACCAACATGACCGCTAAATTCGATATATTTATCCTATCAAGTAAGGTCGATTTTGAATCCATTTGGAAATCAGTATCATTGATCAAAATTTGATGAACGGTATAAGGTAAATGGAACACTGTTCTGTTTATTAGTTACAATCGCCCGCTTATGAAATACAGTTTACAAATACTCATCACTTTCGTGATATTAGGTTTTACTATGCTCGAAGAAGAGCTCGATGTGAAGCAACATATCAAGGGGCTGCTCAATGGATACAATCAATCGATGGTAAAAGAGAGGCTCTTTGTTCATATCGATAACAACATGGTAGAACCGGGCCAGAACATTTGGATGAAGGCCTATGTAGTTGAGCAAAATTCAAATCAACCATCAAAACTGAGCCAAGTACTCTATACTGATATTCTTACCTATAAGGGAAACAAGGTGCTGAGCTACAAGTTCTTGCTGGACGAGGGTATGACCTCTGGCGCCATCAGCATACCAGATACGCTAAAATTCGAAAATTATATTCTAAGCGCCTATACCATGGAAATGAAAGACCATGAAGAGGTATTCACCCAAGTGATAGAAATACGTGGATACAAATCATTGTTTAAGAAATGCGAGCTGGTTTTTGACAAAAAAATATATGATGTAGGCGATCCGATAGAGATTGATCTGCGGACCATGGATATCAATAAGGAAGTCATAGGGAAGGTAAAATATAATTATCGACTTTATAATCAAGGGGTAGTGATTGCTGAGGGAGCTGGTCGTACGGATAAGCTGGGCGTTGCTCAACACAAACTATCCCTGGATCAGAATGCGTATATTCATAGACCGATCATCCAGGTCACTACTAATTTTGATGGCAATGAGAGTAATTTTTATTACGATATTCCTGTTGTTGAGAAGAAGGAGTTGGCCGTGTCGTTCTACCCAGAGAGTGAATCCATGCTTGCAGGAGTCAAAAACAGAATCGGTATCAGAGCCACAGATATGGAAGGGATTCCTATCAATTTTCGAGGTAAGATATATGATGAAAATGATGAGTTGATCACCGAAGTAATCATACAAAACAACGGTATTGGGTCGACCCAATTTATACCTGAGGCCAATACTGACTATTATCTTAAAATTCCGGGATTAACGAAGAAGTTCACTTTACCAAAATCGAATGAGGAAGGGTATGCTGTAGAACTCACCAAGGATACGATGGACGAACTGGTATTCAAGGTATTCGGATCCAAGGAAGTAGATACACTCGTACATGCCGCGCTCATTGGTCATGGAAAAGTAAAATACTTCTCCAGATTGGATTTGGACGGAGCAGAAGAGGTCGTCATTCCGATTAAGGATATGGAAATGGGAGTTGCAGAATTCTGTTTGTTCGATCGGTTTGGAAAGCGACTGATCCATAGACCGGTGTTTGTAAATAACCAAAGGAGAGTCAAGTTTGAAATGAATTTTTCTGCAGCCTATGAGGAAATCGGAAATTCTGTAGAGCTGACGATCGATGCCAAGGATGGCTACGGTCGCCCGGTGCAGGGAGATTTTTCGCTCTCGATCACAGAGGATTTTTCTGTGTTTCACAAGACATTCAAGCAGACGGATATTGTGTCCAGTCTATTGCTGGAAAGTGCAGTCACTAGTCGCTTTCTCAACAAAGAAAGTTTTCTATCAGGCAATATTTTTGGTGGAGATAATATCAACGACGTCTTACTGGTGCTGAACTATAAAAGAGGAAACTGGAATCGACCGCTAGCTACATCTGCCAATACAGCTCAGCCAGACGATCAGGAATACCTGCAAGGCATAGTGATTGATAAAAACAATGTGCCGCAAGGAGGGGTGGATTTGGTAGCAATCGTCAAAGGCTCGTGGAATCGGAGCATCATTACCAGTGATAAGTTTGGCTTTTTCACCCTGCCGATCTCTCTATTGTCCAACGAGCACCGAGGATTTGTCATAGGCCTGGCAGATGATGACAATGCAAAAAACCTAAAGATTAGAATCAAAGATGTGGACTATGTGCCTATTGCAGTACAGGGACTGTCCTTCCCCTTATTGATGGCTGAGCAAGAGACCTATAATGGGACTGAAGGCTTTCAAAATGCCAGGATTTTGCCCGATCTGATTGTCGAAGATGAAATTTATGTGCAGGAGTTTTTATCTAAGAAAGTACAGAATTATGGAAGTTTTACGTCGACAATCAAACAGGGTGAGAATTTGCGGCAAACGCAAGATTTTCTTGGTGTCCTGAGACAGGTGACCAGCATCGCTCATGTGGATAAACCGGCTCGAGGAAATATAGTATTTAGAGGCACACCTAAGACTGCCGGCTCCACATTTGGCGGAGGCGGATATCCTGCGCTTTTTGTGCTGGATGGCGTACCTCTTGGTCACGATTATCATGACTTAGATTTTCTACGGGTAGAGCATATCCAATCGGTCAATGTCATTAGAAGTTCGGTCGCAGTGATCAACTATGGCGCACGAGCAGTAGGAGGGGTGATTGCCATCAAAACGGGAATGTCTTCTGACATCAAGAAGCAGCAACTGTTGACACAAAAAGAGTTGGAGCAAAATCTATTGAAGGATGTTAATCGTGCCGTTTCTGTAGATTTTTTCGAACCGGAGAAAACGTTTGTGGCCAATTCGGATTCGACTGAGGTAGCCATGCTGAAGACTACTTTATATTGGAATCCTAAAATGACTTTTGATGAAAACGGACAGGCCAAAGTGATCTACAAAAACCAAGACCTTCCTGCTAAAATCGCTATCAGAATCAACGGCATTTCTGAAGACGGACTGATGGGGTATGGCGAAAAGATTTACTTTTCGAATTTCTAATTTCCGTATGCTTAAACCTGGATTATGCATTAGATTATCTAGTGCATATTTCAGGTTAAACCTTTCTTAGTGCGCCTCTGGATGAAGGTTTGTTGTACATGGGCTTGATTTGGTCTGTGACTTCTACACAGGACTCATATTTTCCCGGTACAGGGAGGTAGTTGAAATTGCTCTTAGCTACTATTTCAGAAGAGAGATACGCCCATATGGACAACTGCTTGATCATGATATATCCGGGGCGTGTTTCAAAAGATTCTCCCGATTCATCAACAAAAGCCGCTTTTGGATATGCGTTGGCCCTGGCTTCCTCGGAAAGTAAATGTTTCTCTTTGTCGATGGCAGATAACTCTGTAAACTTCATGGCTTGATAGCCTCTAAGCGAGGCTAGCAGTACCTCTTGCTCGGCTTGCGAGTAAAAATCGGTGACTATTCTATTGATGAATGGCCCCACTTGAGCGTCCTTCGCTCCTGGAGAATTATCCGTATGTGGAAGGGTAGTTTCGGCAATATCTTCCAGCAAACTGATCTGCTTGAGCGCCAAAAGGCCAGATTTTTTCTCTTCGAAGGTACATCCCGCCAAAAAAGCGTCGGCACCCACCACAGCTCCTCCCACCAGGAGGCCTACAGATTTTAGTACTTCTCGTCTATTCATCATAGCTCTGATTATAAGTTTCCTTTTTTCAATTCATCTATTGCATAATTAGCCGCTCTGGCTGTGATGGCCATATAGGTAAGTGATGGATTTTGGCAAGCAGAAGAAGTCATACAAGCGCCATCAGTTACAAATACATTTTTGGCATTGTGAACCTGATTATATTTGTTCAAAATGGAGTCCTTTGGACTATGTCCCATCCGTGCTGTGCCCATCTCATGAATCCCAAGACCGACTTTCCAATCTGATCGGATCTCTGTTCTAATATCTTTTACACCCATCGCCTCCAACATCTCTCGGGCAGTGGAGAGCGCATTGTCGAGCATCTCATCTTCGTTGGTCTTAAAATCCGCATCTACTTCTACCAGTGGCACTCCCCATTCGTCTTTCTGAGTATCGTTAAGTTTCATATAATTTTCGAAGTAGGGCAATTGCTCTCCCATCGGGGTCATATGCAAGCCCCAGCCGCCTAATTCATGCAGTTTATCCTTGAATCCCACGCCTAGTTTTGGGTCTTCTGGTTTTAGATTTCCAGCTCCCCTTCCTGTACTGAGTTGATAGGCATATCCCCTTAAGAATTTACTTTGTTTGTCCTTGTCAAAATTCCTGAACCTGGGGATGTAGCAACTGCTCGGGCGGTGGCCACTATAGTAAGCATCAAGATATCCATCTATTTGACCGCTTACTCGGCCACGAAAATCGTGATCCATGAGATAATGCCCGAGTACATTGTTTTCATTGCCCAGGCCTTCCTGAAATCTATCCGACTTTGAGTTGAGCATGATGGCTGTGGTATTGATCGTGCCAGCATTGAGGAAGATTACCCGACTGTAATATTCTGTGATCTCTTTGGTGTTGGCGTCGATCACTCGTACGCCTGTGGCTTTTCCCTTGGCATCATCATAGATGACGGAGTGCACTACAGCATGTGGCCTCAAAGTCATAAATCCGGTTTTCTTAGCCGCTGGTAGAGTAGAACTATTGGAACTGAAGTATCCAGCAAAAGGGCATCCACGTGCGCATCTATTTCGATACATACAAGGGCCTCGTTCGTTGTGTCTTTTTGTGATGTTTGCTGATCTTGCCGAAATCAAATTTCTTCCGGGAAAGCTATCTTCCAATGATTTTTTGAGATCCAGCTCAACACAATTCATTTCGAATGGAGGCAAAAACTCACCATCAGGAATTTGATCCAAACCATCTCGATTCCCGCTGATACCAGCAAATTTTTCCACATAGCTATACCACGGTGCCAAGTCCTGATATCTAATCGGCCAGTCCGTACCATTGCCATCCATAGCATTAGCCTTGAAATCTAGCTCGCCCCATCGTTGGACTTGCCGTGCCCACATCAGAGACTTGCCGCCCACCTGATATCCACGAATCCAGTCAAATGGTTTGATCTGAATGTAAGGGTGTTCCTTATCCTTTACAAAATGATGTTCATGCTCTTTGGTAAAGGCATAACATTTGCTCAGTACAGGGTTTTCAGCAATGACCTGAGGGTCCATAGCCATGCCGTGATCATCGGTCCAGGGCTCCATAGTAGCAGTAGGATAGTCTCCATGCTCAATGTTTCGTCCTCTTTCAAGCACTAAAGTATTGAAGCCTTTTTCTGTAAATTCTTTGGCCGCCCAACCGCCACTCATGCCGGAGCCTACTACGATGACATCGAATTGATTGGATTGGTTGGAGTTGATGTTGAATGTTGTCATTTTCAGGAAGTTGTTTTTAGGATACTATTATGTATGTGCCTGAAGATCAAAGGCTAGCGATCGTTTTCTCTAGCAGTGCTTTTGTAGCTCTTATGCCTTCGTACTCGCTCAAAGTCTTGCCTTCATATTCCACACCTATATAGCCGGTGAAGCCTGAGTCTTTTACTATGCTGAGCATTTTAGTGAAATCAGTATTGATTTCATTTCCATTTTCATCAAAATCATGTGATTTGGCACTCACTCCCTTAGCATAGGGCATTAGTTCTTTCATACCCTGATAGCGATCATAATTCTTTTCACAGCTACCATCAACCCCTTTGGCAATACAGAAATTTCCAAAATCAGGGAGGGTGCCACAGTTGGGCATGTTCACCGATGATATCACCTGACTCAGCCACTTTCCACTAGAAGAATAGCCACCGTGATTCTCTACGATGATATTGATGTCGAAATCCTTGGCAAATGTGCTCAGTCTGGCCAAGCCATCGATGGCGTTTTGCTGCACTTCTTCCTCTGTACCCTCACCTGCAGCATTGACCCGGATAGAATGGCAGTCAAGTGCTTTGGCGGCTTCTACCCATTGGTAATGGTTTTCTACCGCTTGAATTCTTTGTGATTCATTGCCATCTCCCAGGTATCCTTCGCCGTCGATCATTATCAATAGACTTTTTACTCCTTCATCCGCTGCGATCTGCTTCATTTGGTTGATGTAGCCTTTGTCCCTGGCTTTGTCTTTGAAAAACTGATTGACATATTCTACTGCAGAGATGCCGAAATCCTGCTTGGCAACTTTGGCGAAATTAAGTGGGTCAATTGCTCCCGCAAAAATGGCCTGATGTAGCGACCACTGTGCTAGCGAAAGCTTAAAATCAGATGACGTAAGTGCTTGGGTACAGGCTGATAGGAGCGGGGAAGAAGCCACGGCTGCAGCTCCGGACAGTACCCCGGTTTGCTTAATGAAATTTCGTCTTGTTATGTTAGTTTTCATAGATGCTCAGGTTTTTAAGGCTCAATTCAAAGAATTTATCCATTGGGCGATTTCAATTAGTTCTTTCTCTGGTATATGAGGCAATGCCATCATAGGCGGATAATCCGGCCAGTTGGCAGGCTCCGGTTTGTATATGAGAGCCACAATACGCTCGTTGTTATAGTTTTTTGTTGCTATCTCTTTGAATGAAGGGCCGATCAATTTCTTTTCTGTTTGATGACAAGCCAGACAGGTATTGCTTTGAAGAAGTGATTGGATTTTTTCCTTATCTACTTGATTGGTGTCGACTTTAGATTTTCCTCCACAACTGGTGATACATAATATAAGACTCACTATCACTAAAGATCTCGTGAAACGGGCGTAATAGGTATTCATTCAAAAATGCTTTTATATAATCTACTTCTGTACAAAATCTGTCAGTGTGTCAATGTCACTCACGAGTAACGCGCAAAAGTTTACCTAAATTAAGGTATATACATAAATGGCATGTCTAAAATATTTCAATGAATAAAATTATACATTGAGACTCATCTTAAGGAGTCAATCTTTGAGTACTAGTTGGCTATTGCGAAACTCCTGAGGAGAGCATTTTTCATGTTTTTTAAATACTGTAGAAAAGTATTGGCTGGTGGCAAATCCACATTTATAGGCAATTTGTGTGGCGCTTAATTCTGGCGAATTGATCAACAGGCTTTTAGACCAGTCTACACGCTTATGAGTCAGCAACTGCATTGGAGTGAGATTGGTAAGCTGCTTGCAATGGTGAGTAAATCGTGTGGCTCCCAAACCAGAGGAAGCGGCCATTTCTTCGATGGTCCATGGGTGAGCCAGATTGTTGGATAGCTCTTCTATAAACTGTTTAGCAGATCGCATACTATCGGTCAGTGATTCGTTGAGGATCATTTTGCCCTGATCAAACATGTCAAGTAAATGAATGAGCAATTCATTGATATGAATTCTAAGTTTGGAAGCCGAAGAACCATTGATGTCCTTGTGGATAGTTTGATTGATTTGTTTAAAGCAAGCTTTGATTTCTGGAGTGGCCTTCCATACAGGTTGCTCGTTTTGTCGGATTAGTAAATTGAGCCTTTGGAGATCATCATCTGACAGTACGATCCAATCAGGCCATACCCATGATTGATGGGGTCTACGCACGCCCACGTCTATGATCACCCAATAAAACTTGCCAATACCCACATGTGGATTTCCTACTTTATGCTGCTGCCAGGGTCGGGTGATGGTAAAGTCTCCGGGAAATAACTCCGTTTCGGTGCTCTCTATCGCATAAGGCATATGACCAGATTCCAGAAAATGAAACTCTACACCCTCATTTCGATGCCAGTCCAATCCCCAATCCTGTTCCTCATTGGCACTCCAGTAGCCAATCGTGTTCAGCCCACGCGTGTCGGCCGTCAACCGATCCCCAGGATACGTGTGACGTGCCAGCGCCTTAAACTCTACCTTCTTTCTTTCAACCGCGTCTACTAATGGCAGGCAAGTATCAGCGTGAAAGACAGCGCCATTTTCGTTTTTAAATGGTACAATACCTTGTTTAATATTATTCATTGAAATATTTTAAACACTAAAATCTCATTGTATGGCTATTTTGCCTAGTATATCTTCTGCAAGAGAGGAAGTCTATTATAGTGAACTAATTTATACAAAGTTATTTAAATCTAATAAATGAAAAAATCAACACAGATCCAGTTGTCTGTCATGATGTTTCTCGAATTTTTCATCTGGGGTGGATGGTTTGTTACCCTGGGGACTTTTCTAGGAAATAATCTTGGCGCTACGGGTGCGGAAACTGGCATGGCTTACTCCACGCAATCATGGGGCGCTATTGTGGCTCCGTTTATCATTGGGTTGATCGCTGATCGTTTTTTCAATGCCGAGCGCATACTTGGCGTGCTTCATATTATCGGCGCGCTACTGATGTATCAAATGTCTCAGGCTACAGAATTTCAAACTTTCTACCCTTACGTCTTAGGATATATGATGGCCTACATGCCAACCTTGGCTTTGGTCAATGCAGTTGCATTTAATCAGATGAAAGATCCAGCAAAGGAATTTTCATTTATTCGAGTTTGGGGAACTGTAGGTTGGATAGTAGCAGGACTGACCATTAGTTACGTTTTCCAATGGGATTCCAGAGATGGGGTTCAAAACGGCTGGCTTCAAAATACTTTTCTGATGACTGCGCTTGCTTCGGCAGCACTAGGAGTCTACAGTTTTGTACTGCCAAAAACCCCTCCTCATAAAGACAGAGGTGAGAAGGTAAGCTTGGCTTCTATTTTGGGGTTGGATGCGTTGAAGCTGCTCAAAGACAGAAATTTCTTAATGTTTTTCATTTCCTCGATATTGATCTGTATACCATTGGCCTTCTACTATCAAAATGCCAACCCGTTTCTTACAGAAATAGGAGTGACCAACCCTACAGGCAAAATGACCATCGGGCAAGTCTCCGAAGTGCTATTTATGTTGCTATTACCGATATTTTTTAAACGATATGGGTTCAAGAAAACTATCATGCTTGGCATGTTGGCCTGGGCTATCCGTTATGTACTTTTTGCTTTTGGCAATGCCGACGACTTGAGTGTTATGCTTTTGCTTGGGATCGCACTACACGGTATATGCTACGATTTCTTTTTTGTGTCTGGACAGATTTACACGGATTCGAAGGCTGGAGAGCAATTTAAAAGTGCTGCGCAGGGCATGATCACTCTCGCTACTTATGGGCTCGGAATGCTGGTTGGTTTTTGGGTGGCAGGTCAGGTTTCTGATGCCTTCATCCTGGAGGGAGGGTTGCATACATGGAAGGAGATTTGGCTGTTTCCTGCAGGCTTTGCTTTGATTGTATTAGTCCTATTTCTCTTCGGGTTTAAAAATGAAAAAATAGCTTACAAAGATTCATAATAGAACAAATGGCAACAGGAAGAATCAAACTAGGTATGTTGGGCGGGGGCGAAGGAGCCTTTATAGGTATTGCTCATAGAATAGCCGCTTATATGGGAGAAAAATACGAGTTGGTCGGTGGTGCCTTTGATGTTGATTACCAGAGAGGAATGGCTTTTGCCGAGACTCTGGAACTTAATCAATCTCGTGTTTATCCAGATGTGCAATCGCTGATAGAAAAGGAAAATGAGCTACCTGCTGATCAGCGGATGGAAGTGGTCTCAATCGTTACACCCAATTTTCTGCATTTCCCCATGGCTAAAAGCCTGCTGGAAGGAGGGTTTCATGTCATTTGCGAAAAGCCTATGACAATGACAGTCGCTGAGGCAGAAGAATTAGACCATCTGGTAAGTCAGACAGGAAAACAGTTTTGTCTGACTCATACCTATACTGGGTATCCCATGGTAAGACAAATGAAATCCATGATAGCCTCTGGGCAAATTGGTGAAATCCAGCGTGTAGATGTACAGTACTATCAGGGGTGGATCAATCCTGTGATTCATGACACCGAAAAACGAAAATCAGTTTGGCGACTGGACCCGGCAAAATCCGGAATCTCCTGCTGCATGGGAGACATTGGACTGCATGCGTTCAACCTGGCGGAGTATGTCACTGGATCGGAAATTGATCAAGTGCTGGCAGATCTCAATTATTTATATGATGACAATACTTTGGATGTAGACGGCACCGTACTCATCCGAATGGGACAGGCGAAGGGAGTCATCAGGTCGAGTCAGATAGCTACCGGAGAAGAAAATAACCTTACCATACAGGTGTATGGAAAGACTGGAGCACTCAAGTGGCAACAAGAGCAGCCGACAGTGCTCACCTGGCTCACCGAAGATCAGCCAGCTCAAATCCTAAAACCAGGAAATAGCTACAACTCTAAATTAGCCATGGATAGTACAAAAATGGCGCCTGGACATCCAGAAGGAATATTTGATGCCATGGGAAATCTCTATCTAGGCCTTGCTAAGGCCATTAGAAATCTACCTGTCCAAAGTGGTGAATACCCTACGGTGACGGATGGACTGAGAGGGATGAAATTTATCGAGAAAGTGGTGCTTTCGCATCGCGAAGACAACATCTGGATTACCATATGATATGCGAACAATAAAAGGACCTGCTATCTTTCTGGCTCAGTTTTTAGGAGATGATGAGCCGTTTAACAACCTGAAAAACATTTGTGAATGGGCTCAGGGATTGGGCTACAAGGCGGTGCAAATTCCGGCTTGGGACAAGCGGGTAATTGACATAGAGAGAGCCGGTGAAAGCAAAGATTATTGTGATGAGATTAAAGGTATTGTAAGTGAGGCTGGGTTAGAAATATCAGAAATATCAACTCATCTACTGGGTCAGCTTGTGGCCTCTCATCCGGCTTATGATGCGATGTTTGATGCATTCGCACCTGAGTACTTGCATGGCCATCCACGCGAAAGATCACTTTGGGCCATTGAGCAGTTGAAAGCTGCAGCCAATGCAAGTCACTTTTTGGGATTAGATGTAATGGGTTCTTTCTCAGGATCTCTACTCTTTCACACCATGTATCCATGGCCTCAGCGGCCTATAGGCCTGGTCGAGGCTGGATTTAGTGAGTTGGCCAGGCGGTGGCTACCAATTTTGGATCATTGTAAGGAAAAAGGAGTAGAGATTTGTTATGAGTTACACCCAGGGGAAGATTTACATGACGGAGTCACCTTCGAGCGATTTTTGAAAGCCAGTGGTAACCATTCTTCTGTCAAAATTCTGTATGACCCAAGTCATTTTGTGCTTCAGCAAATGGACTATATTCAGTTCATTGATTACTATCATGAGCACATCCGCATGTTTCATGTAAAAGATGCTGAGTTTCGTCCTAGTGGCAAATCTGGAGTCTATGGTGGATATCAGGACTGGGTGGATAGGCCGGGTAGATTCCGATCTCTGGGAGATGGGCAAATCGACTTCAAGCAAATATTCTCAAAGCTGACTCAATATGGATATGACGGATGGGCTGTGCTGGAGTGGGAGTGTTCCATCAAATCTCCAGAGCAAGGCGCAAGGGAAGGAGCGCCTTTCATCAGTGACCATTTGATAGAGGTCACTTCAAAAACATTCGATGACTTTGCAAAAACGAGCCAGAACCCAAATGAACTCAGAAAAATGCTGGGTCTCGATTCAGACTAATTCAGTATAAAACTTATAGGTGGCAGAGGCATTTTGACTAGTTTTGCAGGCCAAATCCGATTCTTATTCGTTTGCATGCAGAAAAACTATTTTTATCTAATTGAATTGCAATATCTAGGTTTTCGCTATCATGGATGGCAGCGACAGCCAGGAGTCAAAACCATTCAGGAAATGGTAGAGAGGACTCTAAAATTTATTCTGCAGGAAAAGCCCTTCAAGATTCTTGGAGCGAGTCGTACAGATGCCATGGTTTCGGCCTCGCAAGCAGCCTTTGAGCTGTTTCTACAGGAAGCCGAGGATCCAGATCAGCTATTGGCTACGCTCAATGAAAACCTGCCCTCGGATATTCGTGCAGAAAGGATCGAAGCGGTAGATAAAAGCTTTAATGTCATTCAACACGCCAAGCTCAAAGAGTATTTGTATCTATTTTCCTTCGGTGCCAAAAACCACCCATTTGCTGCTCCATTTATTACCTACATCCAACAGGATTTGGATATTGAACTAATGAAAGAGGGAGCGATTCTTTTTCAAGGAAAACACAATTTTCGTGAGTATTGCTACAAACCGAATGAAGGTACTCAATTTGAAAGAGAAATAATGACCAGTGAAATCAGTGAAAATGATGTATTGACGGCTAACTTTTTCCCAGATCAGAGTTTCGTTTATCGCGTATCAGGCACTGGTTTCATGAGAAATCAGATTAGACTTTTTATGGGTCGATTATTTAGATTGGGAAAGCATGAAATCGGATTACAAGAAATTAGGGATTCATTGGAAAGTCCCTCAACATCACCAGAATATTTTATTGCTCCAGCCTCTGGCCTGACGCTGAATAAAATGGTATTCAAAAAATAGGATTTGTTAACTTGTCTATATTTCGTAATATTGAACGGTGGCATTATACGCATTACAATTAATTCAACTCAATGAGCCTCGAACAACTAATCAATGAGCGCAACGAAGCCATACTCAAAGTAGACGAGTATGGATTGCTCTGTATGACGACCCCTTATTTGCCTCCTGAGGTCAAAGATGATCCTGCCTCACAGATTTTGTACACTTCAAAGCAGTCATACATGTGGGTTCCCATTCTGACTTACATTGTTGAGAAAGTGGATATTTCGGACGAGGACACTAAGATTTTTTTGGAAATGTCACTGGATTCTCTGACCACGCATCACCGTACCCGATGGAGCAACAGGGCAGAGGCCTTAGAAGGGATGCTCGAAATGCTCAATTCCATGTTGTTTTATACCACTCGTAAAAAATTTGAAGATCCTATATTTGAGTATGCTTCACTTTTTGGTGGTTCTATAGAGGATATTCTAGACCGGTTGGAAGGGCTCGGTTTGGTGGAAGAGCATTATGTAGAACCTATGTCCAACAAGCAAATCGCCATGATGGGCTTCGTACCTCATGGGTTCACAAAACGTACCAGATTGGGAGAAGAGTTATTCGCCAAACTGAATAGCCTCATGCTATTCTACGCAAATAAGAATTTGGTAGAAGATTCTGACTTCAAGATTCATTATCGTTTTTATCGCACCTGGGAAATGTTAAAGTCTATCATATTTAAGATGGACAAACCGCTAGAGAAGAAGTAGCTCCAAGTTTCTGCTTGACATGTTAAAAAAGACGATTATCATTCTTGCCAATCTTATAGCGGTTGGCTTGCTTCTTAGCAGGTCACTCAGTGTAGGTGGAGACAAAGGTCACATAATCGTTATGTTTTACTTTCCTATTTTGGCTATAGCCAATTATTGGATAGGCAGATATCATCCTAATGAGAAGAAGACTTTCAAATGGATGATGGTACTAATGGCTATCCTTTATGTGCCAGCTATATTGTACGTTGCGAATTATTGAATTCATCAATCAATTGCGAAAGTATATTACACTAAAAATGATGAGTCTGTTACCCTTCTATTTGTTCAATTTTCTCTACAAGCTGCTCCCAATTTTGATCACTGGTTTTTAAGGATTTGGCATTGGCTTCATAAGACTGATTGATTTCCTTCAATTTTTCAGCATCACTAAAGTTGTCAGGATTAGCCAGTTCGGCTTCTAGTTTAGTCTTGTCAGCCTCAAGTTGCTCTAATTCTGATTCTACCTTGGTCAGTTCTTTTTTAAGTCTTGAAAGCTCCTTTTGATCCCCATCAGAAGACTTTTGCTTCTTTTCTTTTTTTGTCTTTTCCTGTCCGTCCTTGGTCTCCTTTTTAGCGGGAGCAGGTTTGAAGGTGTCCTTAGGCTTGTTGTGCTTATCACACCACCAGGTATATTCCTCGTAGGTTCCGGGGTATTCTTTCAGTTCCTGATCCTCTATCCACCATATTTTGTTGGCGACCTGGGTTACAAAATATCTATCGTGAGATACTAAAATAAAGGAGCCTTGATACTGCTGGAGTGCCTGAATCAAAATATTGACAGATTGGATATCCAGGTGGTTGGTCGGTTCATCGAGAAGTAGGAAGTTGGCTTCAGAAATTAATGTCTTTGCCAAAGCTACCCGAGACTTCTCTCCACCGGATAGTACCTTGATTTTCTTAAATACATCCTCATCTGAGAACAGAAAACACCCCAGTACACCTCGTAGTTCTTGCTCAGATTTTCCTGATCCAAACTGTTTTAACTCCTCGAGAAGATCGTTCTCGACATTCAAAGACTCAAGTTGATGCTGGGCATAGAAAGACGGGTTTACATTAAATCCCATCTGAGCCTTGCCTTCTACCTGTTCACCATCGATTATTCTGAGCAAGGTGGATTTCCCCTTACCGTTAGCCCCGATTAATGCAATCTTGTCACCTCGCTCAATCAGTCCACTAGCATTTTTCAATATATCTATACCCGGATATGACTTGGAGACATTGTCCAGCGTGGCTACATGTCGACCGGACTGCTTGCTAAAATTAAACTTGAAGTTGACCGCCGCATTTTCTTCGAGTACGTCTTCCACTCGATCCATTCGTTCTAAAGCTTTCACTCTGGACTGTACCTGTCTCGCTTTTGTCGCTTTAGCCCTAAATCGCTCTACAAATCTTTCTGTCTGACGAATTTTTGATTGCTGATTTTCAAAAGCATTTTTTTGCAACTCATTTCTTAAAGTTTTCTCTTCGAGATAGTTGTCGTAGTTGCCAGGATAGGAGGTAAGCACTTGAGCGCTTACTTCTACTATCTTGTTGATTGTATTATTTAGAAACTGACGATCGTGAGAAACTACAATCACAGCACCCTCGTAGGATTTTAAATAATTCTCTATCCACTGGATGGAAGGCAAGTCAAGGTGGTTGGTGGGCTCATCCAGCATGAGCATAGAAGGCTTTTCCAGTAGCAGTTTAGCAAGAATCACTCTCATTCTCCATCCACCGGAAAACTCCTTGAGCGGCCGCTGCAGATCCTCTGTCTTGAATCCAATCCCTTCCAATACTTCTTCAGCCTTGCTTTGTAGTACATAGCCATCTTTAGCTTCAAATTCCTCTTGTAATCTAGCAAGCTTTTCTACCAACTTATCCTCATAGTTGGTCTCCATTTTTGCTAATATCTTGTCTATCTTATGTTGCAAATCGATGACTTCAGAGAAGGCCTCCATTGCCACGGATAAAATAGACTCCTCGGATTGGAAAGAGAGCAAGTCCTGATTCAGAAAGCCTATCGAGCATTCTTTCGCCATACTGATTTCACCACCGTCCTTTTGGAGCTGCCCCATGATAATCTTCAACAAGGTAGATTTACCTGTACCATTGAGTCCGATCAGGCCTATCTTGTCCTTAGGCTTGATGTGCAAGGATGCATTTTCAAAGAGGGCTCGGCTGCCCAAATAGTAAGATAAATTGTTGATAGAAATCATGCCGCAAATATGCAAAGGATCGTAAGGAATTAAAACTATCAGATCATTTGATATTCGGAGGCATCCCTAGTATTTTTATGAAATGATCTTATCCTAACATCATGCGCTACATAAAAATAATACTTACCCTAATTGTGGGTTCGCTCACATTTTTTCAATGCGATCCCATCACCAAAAATCAAGTACAATCCTTAGCATCCGAGGCTACTCCAGAAGAACAGGACGAAAAGTTGAGCGAAGCTTTGAAGAGAATTAAGCTGCCAGATGGATTTTCAATAAGCCTATTTTCAGACAATGTACCAAACGCCCGCTCCATGACAATGAGTCCGTCTGGTATTCTTTATATTGGCACAAGGCAAGACGATAAGGTATATGCGCTAGAAGATACTAATCAGGATGGTATAGCGGATAAAAAATATATAATAGCCGAAGGCATGAATACTCCAAATGGCGTTGCCTTTCGCGATGGAGATCTTTATGTAGCAGAGATCAATAAGATTTGGAAATTTGTAAATATAGAAGCTGACCTGAATCAAGTAAAAAAGCCTGTGCTCATCTCAGATGAATTTCCTAGCGACAAACATCATGGCTGGAAATACATCGCTTTTGGCCCTGATGGAAAACTATATATCCCGGTGGGAGCACCTTGCAACATTTGCGAAAGCAGAAAGAAAATCTACGCTACCATTACTCGGATGAATAAGGATGGGTCTGGCCTCGAGATTTTCGCTCACGGAGTAAGAAATACAGTTGGTTTCACCTGGCATCCAGAGACCAACGAGATGTGGTTTACAGATAATGGGCGAGACATGCTAGGCGACAATATACCTCCCTGTGAGCTCAATCACGCACCTTCCAGTAGCATGCATTTCGGATATCCCTATTGCCATGGCGGTGATATTGCAGACCCTACCCATGGCAGTGAATATAGCTGTACAGATTTTGTGGCACCAGCACAAAAACTTGGCCCTCACGTGGCTCCACTCGGGCTTAAATTTTATACTGGTGATATGTTTCCTGAAGAATACAAAGGTGACATCTACATCGCCGAACACGGATCATGGAATCGGAGTAAAAAAATAGGCTACAGGGTCATGCGTATCAAGATGGAAAACGGCAAGGCTTCAGGATACGAACCTTTTGCTTTTGGGTGGCTCGATAAGTCAGAGCAAGAAGCGTTCGGTCGCCCGGTGGATGTTTATATCGCACCAGACGGTGCCATGCTGGTATCTGATGATCGAGCTGGAGTCATCTATCGAATCACCTATGCAGCAAACTAATGGAGCAACATACTAGCTTTAATTTTTCAGCTCCTTATTATACACTTAATGAATTGACATCTAAGACGACAGATGTATGGATATCCTGCCCAGGATATGGACAGCTGGCTAAGTATTTTATTAGAAGATTTGATGTTTTCGACCCTGAGAAACACTTTGTGATTGCGCTACAAGGGCTTTCTAAATTCTACCTGCCAGATCAAAAGAATGTAGGAGCCAGCTGGATGACGAAAGAGGGACGAGAGACAGACATGCACAATCAAAAAGCCTACTTTGATTCGGTAATACAAGAAGCTTTTAAAGAACAAAGTTTTGAATCATACAAAGTTCACTTGATGGGTTTTTCACAAGGAGTATCGATGATCAGTAGAATGGCAGCTCATTTCAAAATTGATTTTGAGACCATGATACTGTGGGCAGGCGGGTTTCCTCCTGAGTTGAACAGAGACGATTTTAGTCACTTGGGCAATGATGCTAAACTAAAGGTTGTATTGGGGCTAAACGACGAATTTTATGCACTTGATAAAAATTACCAACCCGAAGTGGATAGAATGGAAGATGCCATAGGTATCAAACCTGAGATCATAAGTTTCGAAGGAAAACACGAAGTGCTTAGAGAAGTGCTACATCAACTGATTTAACTACAAAGAGCATATTCTTAAACTAAATGATGACCCAGGGAAAAGATTTATTCTCACTCAATAACCGTCGGGCACTTCATATATCTGTCCATCACAATTTTGCATACTTACTATAGAATTGTGTTTATTTTGCCGCAATTATTTACAAACCAAATTATCAATATGATCTCAAGATGGATTATTGCATGTGTTCTGATTTTTCTCACTATACAGTCTCAGGCACAGTCAGACAGATGGCAACAGAGAGTTGAATACAAAATGGACATTGATATGGATGCCGAAACCAATCAATTTTCAGGAAAGCAGCAACTCACTTATTATAATAATTCACCAGATACACTCACTACAGTTTATTATCATCTTTATTTCAATGCATTTCAGCCGGGTAGCATGATGGACGTTAGAAGTCGTTCTCTGCCGGACCCGGACAAAAGAGTTGGAGATCGTATTTATAATCTTAAGGAGGATGAAATCGGGTTCCATAAGGTCAAATCCTTGACCCAAAATGGTAAAAAGATAAAGTTTACAATCGAAGGTACAGTGATGAAAGTCGCTTTGAACCAGCCGATAATGCCCCAGTCGAAAGTTAAATTCAACATGGAATTTGAAAGCCAGGTCCCACTGCAAGTGAGACGAAGTGGAAGAGACAATATAGAAGGTATCAGGTTGTCAATGGCGCAATGGTATCCCAAAATAGCCGAGTATGATTATTCTGGTTGGCACGCCTATGATTATGTGGCCAGGGAATTTTACAGCCCATGGGGAGACTTTGATGTATCTATCAGCATAGATAATGACTATGTAGTAGCTGCCACGGGAATACTACTGGAGTCTAGTAAGAAAAACAAAAAGACCACCCATCGATATACTGCCCAAAACGTGCATGATTTCGTTTGGGCTGCAGACCCAGATTATGTTCGAAGAGTTTTTAACGTTCGAGAAGGGCTTGACTTCCACTTTTACTATCAGCCAGATACGTTGGAGCACCAGTGGATTGAGCTAGAAGACTATATCAAAAAGGCTGTGCCTTTTATAGAACAAAAATGTGGGGTTTATCCATATCCAGTTTATAAAGTGATACAAGCAGGTGATGGAGGGATGGAGTACCCGATGGCCACTTTGCTCACAGGGCACCGTCCTATGAAAGCTCTCGTAGGAGTGACCGTTCATGAATTTCTTCATAGCTGGTATCAGATGGTATTAGGGACTAACGAAAGCCTTGTCTATTGGATGGACGAAGGATTCAATACCTACTACGATGACATGACCATGGATTATTTGTACAATGAAGACTTCCCTTCTTCGGATTTTATGCGATCGGCCTATCGCTATTATAAATATGTAGTAGAGAAAGGAATAGAAGAACCATTGACCACTCACGCAGATCATTTTGAAACCAATCTGGCCTATGGTATGGCTTCTTATCGGAAAGGTGGGCTTACACTCTTGAATCTGGAATATATCATGGGCAAAGATGCTTTTGACCGTGCTATGTTGAGATATTATAACACCTGGAAGTTTAAGCACCCAAATGCAATAGACTTCGAGGTGATTATGGAGAAAGAAAGTGGGTTGGAATTGTCATGGTTTTTTGATTATTGGATCAAAACCACCAAGACCATCGACTATGCAATTGGCACAGTGAGTAGTGAAGAGAATCGCACCAAGATAAGTATGGAAAGGGTAGGGCTAATGCCAATGCCCTTAGATGTAGAGATCACGACCAAATCGGGAGACGTCCACAAGTACCATATTCCTTTGGGCATGACCCGAGGAACACGATCTTTAGAAGATGAGACGCTGATGACTCCTTGGCGGTGGGTGAACCCATATTATTCGTTTGAGATTGAGCTTAATAAAGATGAAATAGAATCGATTATTATTGATCCAACAAGACGTATGTCAGATATCAATCTTGAGAACAATAGCTATCCAAATCAAGACTCTCAATTAGAAATTAAGGGTATCCCAATGAATATGGAGAATAACCATTAGATTTGGGTATTATCAATAACAATAAGATACATTGAAATTTAAAGAAGTTGGTATTCACCCTCCGGTTTTGGACGGAGTGGATGCTATGGGTTTTGAAAATACCACTCCCATTCAAGAGAAAGCTATTCCGATTGTTTTACAAAACAAAGACCTCATTGCATGTGCGCAAACTGGTACGGGTAAGACCGCCGCGTTTCTACTGCCCACCATGCAGCAAATCAACGACCAAACGGATCATGGTAATATCGATGCCTTGGTGGTAGTTCCCACTAGAGAGTTATCTGTCCAAATAGATCAACAGATACAGGGACTGGGGTATTTTGTAGAGACAAGCTCCCTGGCAGTATATGGAGGAGGAGATGGTGCCAATTGGGACGTGCAGAAGAAAGCACTGATCAAGGGTGCAAATATTATCATTGCTACACCAGGTAGATTGATTGCCCATATCAATCAGGAATACGTTGACTTATCCAAAGTAAAACACTTCATTCTTGATGAGGCAGATCGAATGCTTGATATGGGATTCTATGATGATCTGATGAAGATCATAAAGCACATACCGAAGGATTGCCAGCGACTCATGTTCTCAGCCACAATGCCTCCTAAAATCAGGAAGCTAGCCAAAGAAATACTAAAGGACCCAGAAGAAATAAATATTGCAATCTCGAAGCCCTCAGAGAATATTCTGCAAGGTGCATTCATGATCTATGATGGTCAGAAACCAGATTTGATAAAGCATATATTCTCAGCGAAGAAAATGGACAGTGTCATTGTATTCCTTTCAAGAAAAAGCGAAGTTGATAAAATAGCACGAGAAATTAGTAGTCTGGGAATCAATGCGGCACCTATCCACTCCGGACTAGAGCAAGCCAAGAGAGAGTCTGTACTACAGGATTTTATCAATAAAAAAATCAATGTACTTGTGGCCACTGACGTGATGAGTAGAGGTATCGATATCAAAGAAATTGATATGGTTATCAATTATAATGTACCTGGAGATCCTGCTGACTATGTGCATCGTATCGGGCGGACCGGAAGAGCAGACGCCAATGGAGTCGCTTTTACATTTGTAAATCAGGAAGATATGTACAACTTCTCCAATATTGAGACACTTATTGGAAAAGAGGTGCAGAAGATCAAGTTACCAGAGCATATAGGTGAAGGCCCAGCCTATGATCCTAAGAAAACATATAAGCCCAGTCGTGGAGGTGGGGGTCGAAACAGTCGTAGATTCGGAAAGAAATAGGTTTAATAAATTAAATACTAAAAAAATTAGCATTTAATTTGGTGACCTTGATTTAAAATACTAATTTTATTGTCATTAGCGCTAATTAATTGATCAGATCAATGGTTTAATTAATTTAATGATAAAATTATTAGTAATGAAAACATATACGGTAGGCGGTGAGTACAAATTGAAACTCACATCAAAAAAGCTCAAATCAGGTAAATGTCAAGTTAAATTTCACGCATCTGTACAGAAGACAAAGAAGATGTATGGATATATTCTGGCAGATTCTGGTGAGACCTTGAAGCATGTGGTTGAAAAGATTTTGAAAAGACTCGACCAGGTTAAAAATCGCGAAAATTTCCATCATATTAATCTTTATTCTATAGGCAAACATGCCCAAAGTGACACCGGTATGGTACTATTCGATGCATGATTATAGTATAAATCATACGGTTCTGTTAAGTTTGTTATCAATACAAAATTGAATATGGAAATAGCTAAGGTTAACAATAATATTAAATTTCTGAGAAAAAAATTCGGCTACACACAGGAGACCTTTGCAGAAGCCATAGGCATCAAAAGATCTCTGGTTGGGGCGTATGAAGAAGGTAGAGCTGACCCAAGGCTGAATAACCTGCTCAGAATGTCAGAAGTGTTCAATGTAAGTGTGGATACTTTGATTAGTAAAACGGTAAGCGATCTATCTGAAGATGAGTTATATACCTCGCAAGATGGAGGAGCCAGAGTTTTGGCTATTACCGTAGATCAAAACGAAAATGAGAATATTGAACTCATACCTCAAAAAGCATCAGCTGGTTATATGAATGGATATGCCGATCCATCATATATCGAGAATATGCCAAGATTTCAGTTGCCTATGCTGCCAAAAAATGCTACATACCGGGCATTTGAGATTTCTGGAGATTCAATGTTGCCTCTGCAGCCAGGCACCGTAATTATTGGAGAGTATATTGAAAATATTTCTCACATCAAGAATGGCAAAACTTATGTATTGCTGAGTCGAGAAGAAGGAATTGTTTACAAAAGAGTATTTAACTATGTGGAGGAGAATGGAAAGTTATTTCTTGTATCTGACAACAAAGCCTATTCCCCATATCAAATAGATGCATCAGATATAATAGAAGTTTGGGAGTCAAAAGCATTTATAAGTATTGACTTTCCAGATGCTACGGGAAAAGAGGACCTTACAATCGAAGAGCTTTCCGGAATTGTGAAAAACCTTCAAAACGAAATAGTTAAACTTAAAGATTCAAACTAAAAAAGGCCACGCTACATGCATGGCCTTTCCCTAGAGGATTGCGTCTAAATTTTCTAGAACCCAATTTCCATCTGCATTAAAAATTGCATTTCATCATCTGCATCGTTGATTGTTTCATAATCAACATAGCTGACCGTAGATTGTATTTTGACTGTGTGCCCTGCGATGTATTTTGAAAATCCAATTGAATACCTATTGCTATTGAAATCAGTACCGAGTGCCTTTACAGTATTCTCTGGCTGTACCATAGTAAATCTACCAGCTACTTCATAATTGCTCTTGAATAAATAGCCTGCTTGTACGTTTAAGGCATTGCCTGTATAGAATGGTAGTTCGCTGCCATCAGAGGTGGTTCCGGATGTTGCATCACCACTTTCGACCCATTTGTCATCATATTCTCCCATAAATGAGAAACCTTTGTACTTAAACATGGCGTCGATTACTATGTTGCCCAGTGTACTTTCTGTATCCTCAAGTGCTTGGCCGATTTGTCCGCCTGTATTTTTAGTGTCCTGGTTATAATCGAAAGTTACACCAATAGATAGTTTGGGGGAAGATTCCCTTGCCAGATCCGAACCGAAATAATCACCCTTGTTGGTAAATTTACCAAAGGGTAAAATTTCTCCTCTAAAGGTATAATCATACCCGCCAGTGTTATTGTTGATGTTATTCCTGCCATCTCCCATAGTGACCGCACCAATTTCCCTTAGTACTATATTACCTAAAGAGTGCTCATGTCTGATTTGAATTCCCTTGGCACGATCAATTGTAAATTGTTTATTGAGATAACTTCGGTCCACGAATTGAAGATTGCCCGAAGAAATGACTCGTTCTCTGTTTCCAGGCAATTTGGTCTGGCCCACCCAAAGCTGCCAGTTGGGATGAAATCTATACTTAACCACGGCGTCAAGCACAATATTAGATCCATCTTCAGGGTTAGCATTTTTTTGATCTCGATTAGACATCGCCAATTCTATCTTATATTGTAGTTTTGGATTTACCAGATATCCTTTGAATTTTAATCTGAATCTACGAATCAAAAACTTATCGTTGTATTCTTCTGAATCAAGATTGTATTTGCCTTCATAAAGATTTTGAAATCGAGTATTCCACTGAATACTAAAGGATGAATCCTTGGGCATAAATCGAATTCCTTTTCCGATTTTACTGCCTTCCATAGATTGGGCATTGGCTATGAAAGCACATGCCATGAATGCTAAAGTAAAGTAAGTAAGTTTCATTTTTCTGAATATAAACTCCAATGTAATTATTTATCTAAATATTTTTCAAACTGTTTTGCTATATATGTTAGTTAGGTCATTCTACAATTTGTAGATGAAAATTAAGGCAAGAGGAAGGATGAAAAAAACAAATAGAATGTAGAAGAAACCAATCATTCGATACTGACTTGTCATGAGTCCAAATTGCCTTGCATATCTAATCGGTACTTTATTGAGATATGGTATGAGGAGGAAAATAATTGTTCCAATTAAATTAAATAGAAAATGTACCAATGCAATACTGAGTGCAGCTTCTGACTTGTTGAATGCAGCTATGAGTGCTGTAATGGTAGTACCAATGTTTGCTCCCACGATATATGGGAATATTTTATCCGGATGAATTTTGCCTGTTGCACCAAGTGGAACAATGATTGAGGTTGTAATCGAACTTGACTGAATTCCAGCAGTTAATACAGTTCCGAGGCCGAATGATTTAAGCCTGTTTTTAAAAAACACATCTTGAAATCGCTCTTTAGATGCGCCTATCATTCTGTTGGAAATTATCTTTGAGATGATCTTTATTGAAGCAAACAAACTTATGCATGCTACGATCACTAATAAAATTTTGTAATCTACAAAATCGATTAAAAAAGTGTTGATTGATTCAAATAGACTGCTTCCTGATTTTGACTTCACAAGATCAGTTGATGGAGAAAGATTAAAAACAGAAGCTACTGAAATGGAAAGCCTTGAAAGAATGTTATAATAGTATTCAAGGGGAAACAAAATGATAACTGTAAGAATGTTGAAAAAATCATGCATCACACCAGTAGCAATTGCGTTCTTAAATTCTCTGTTATCCGTAATGTAACTAAGCGATACAATCGTACTGGTCAGTGTGGTACCAATGTTTGCGCCCATGATCATAGGTACTGCATTCTCAAGCGATAATCCTCCAGAAGCCACAATGGCTACAATGAGCGAGGTACTGGTAGAACTACTTTGTATTACCGCAGTAATAAACAATCCTATGAAAAGACTGATGAAGGGATTTGAGGTAATTGACAAAACTTTTATAACAGTCTCATTACCAATGACCTGAAACGAGCTGGTCATCAAATCTAGGGACCACAAAAACACTATTAGCGCTAATGAAATGCTCAGAATGAATTGTATTACACTAAGTTGTTTTTGATTTGTACTACCTCCCATAATTCAAGCTGCAAAATTAGACTACTTTAGAATGCGATATATTATGTAATTGTTAACAAATTGGAGGTTTGGTGCTACAATTTGGGATTAGGCTTAACATTTAATTAAAATTGAGCCTGACTAATTATTACTAGTTTTGCACGTATTTAAAATCAATTCAGGAAAATTAAAATAACGATCTCGTGGAATACGGAATTTATGACATTTTAAAACTAATAGGAGCGCTTGGATTTTTCATTTATGGAATGAAAGTGATGAGTGAATCTATTCAAAAGGTAGCGGGCGATTCATTGAGATCCGTTATGAGCATCATTACTTCGAACCGAATCAGTGGTGTTTTTACTGGTTTTCTAACAACAGCGATTATTCAATCATCCTCAGCTACTACCGTGATGGTAGTGAGTTTTGTGAATGCTGGACTTTTGAAACTAAGACAGGCCATAGGAGTGATTATGGGTGCCAATATTGGAACTACGATTACTGCAGTACTCATACTGGTATTTGGCTTTTCCAAGTTCAGTATCTCTCATTATACCTTGCCTATTATTGCTGTAGGCTTTCCCATGCTTTTTGCTAAGAAAGCAGAAATAAAATATTGGGGTGAATTCTTAATTGGCTTTGCACTATTATTTATGGGGCTGAGCGCATTGAAAGGAGCCGTTCCTGATTTGAAACACAACCCAGAGATTCTAGCCTGGATTACAGATTTAAATAATCTCGGATTCTTATCAGTTGTAATCGCAGTATTGATTGGAACTATACTTACTGTAGTTGTACAGTCATCAAGCGCAGCCATGGCGATCACCCTGATTATGTGTGATAATGGTTGGATACCGTATGATATGGCTGCCGGAATAGTACTTGGAGAGAATATTGGTACAACTATCACAGCTAATCTAGCTGCTCTTGTTGGTAATGTGCATGCAAAACGTGCAGCACTGGCGCATTTCATGTTCAATGTCTTTGGGGTGGTCTGGATGCTGCTCATATTCCATTTTTATATTAATGGAATCGATTCTATAATGACAAGTACAGGAAATGGTTCGCCATTGACTGAGACTGCAGCCATTAAATGGGGTTTGACTTATTTCCATATAAGTTTCAATATTTTGAACACATTGATCATGATATGGTTCGTGCCGCAGATTGAAAGTTTAGTTACAAAAATGATATCATCTAAGGATGACGAAGACGAAGAATTTCATTTGGAATTTATTGGTACTCAATTAATGAGAACAGCAGAATTGTCATTGATGGAGGCTAGAAAAGAAGTTGCTAAATTCAGTAAGCATGTGGTGAAAATGAGCAAGTTCGTTCAGGAGCTGATAGAATCAAATGATAGTAAACGCATTGATTATTTAACCGAGAAGATTTCCAAATATGAAAACAGGACCGATGAGTTGGAAATGGAGATCGATAACTACTTGGTGAAGGTTTCTGAAGGAAGACTCAGCACAGCAGCCTCAGAAGAAATACGAGCGATCATGAGTGTTACAAGCGACTTAGAAAGAGTAGCAGATATTTTCATGAGAATGTCTCGTGAAATTGGCAGAAAAAATAAGTATGACCTATCATTCACTGAAGATCAAATTAAAAATATTCAGAAGGTATTTGACCTGGTCGATTTGTCATTGACTGAAATGCATAAGAATTTAAAATCTGATTATTCAGAAGTCGTAATCGATGCTGCCCGAGATAAGGAAAACGCAATCAATAAGTTGAAAAAGGAATTGAGCAAGAAGCATTGGAAGAGTGTTGAAGAAAATCACTACGATGTGCAGACAGGCATAGTTTATCGAGACATCATCTTTGGGTGTGAAAGGATAGGAGATCATGTGATCAACGTGACTGAAAGTATTGTTGGAATTGAGGAACACGTATCTGTATCCTAGTTATTTAGGCTTAAAATAAACAAAGGCCCGATATCGCATGATATCGGGCCTTTGCTTTTTATAGATCGGGAGCTATTGTCCAAGGATTGAAATCCTTCTAGTTCTCCTCAAGATGGTGTACATGTTCATCGATCAAGTCTATCCTTTCAGTGATGACCAATATATATTTACCAGCTTCCTTTTCCAGGGCCTGGGTCTCCTTGATATACTTGTTACCACCCTTTTGCCCATAGTTCTTTTCAACGTCATTAAATTTGTTGCATTCCTTATGTAGGAAATCCAAAAAACTTTTTGTTGTGTACTTGATTTCTACATGTTCGATATCATCCAATGTGGCTTTGGCCTCAGGGTCACTTCCCGTATCGAATTTGGCCTTTACGGTTTGATACAAAACCGTATCGTAATGATGGATTTTATTGAGCAATCGCACCATTTCTACTCGGTACGTTCTGTTTTTGCAATAATTGGACAACCCTTCGTACTTCTGCAGGTTTACAGCTTCAGTATCCCACTTTATGGTCAATTCATCAATGACCTTGTAAATATCCTCGGATTCATCCTGAGCTCTGGATACTTGGTAACATCCAACTAACATCAAGATTAGTAGTAATTTAGTTTTCATAAGTATAAGTAGTTAAGAAGAATAAACTTAACGGGAAAATCCAACAAATCAAAAACACCCCAATTCGATGTCATTAGGAGTATCAATGTCCTATTAGCTTAAAGCAAATGATTTCAGACTATATCAAAATAGTTTTAGGGTATCTGATCAATTCTTATTAGAATAATACAAGTTAATATCATTAAGTATATATTTAAAGAATTACTATATTTAGAAGTTCATTCAAATTCATAGAAGTATTCATAGAATTGGTCGAATAATGGCTAGATATTATCTATTATTTTTTTGAAATCTGAATAAAAAGATCATAATTGTAAGGTCAATTTAGATCGAATGAATATTAGAAAATTGATATTTAGATCAGTTTGAATTGGTATCCTAAAGATTGTCTCAGGAATGGGACACGGAAGCAAAAAAGTTATGAGAAATTCAGCAGCCCTAATATTGATGCTCTTCTTGTGTGTGAGTATTACAGTGCAAGCACAACAGGCAAGCTACACTGAGGCTAAATCTCTTCTTGAAAAAACAAAATATAACCAGAAACGGGGTAACCTCGAAGGAGCAATTGGGCATGCTCTCCTGGGACTAGATCAGGCCGAGACACTTGGTAATCAAGAACTTATCATTGAATTTAAGGAAGTTATAGGCAATATTTATTTGTCTAAAAGAGATTACAAGAAGGCTGTCAATTCATATCTTGGTATCATCTTGGCTGCAGAACGGCAGAATGATCAGGATAATCTAGGAAAAGGAAATCTGGCTCTTGCCAAGACCTATTCGAGTATGGGAGCTTATGAAAAAGCTACCGATTATTACCAAAGGGCCATTAAGAACTTTGACGATCTTGGAAAAAAACGAGAAAAGGCTAGCGCCATACAAGAGTTAGGCTATAACTATAGTCGCTCAAATCAATTCGACAAATCCATTTCTACTTTTGAAACATTACTTAAGCTCGCAATTTCAGAAAGTTTATATTCCTATATAAGTACAGCACAGAAGCAGTTGTTTCTTGATAACATCAAAACTAATAATGCAGCTCAATCCACTAAATATGGCCTGGCTTATTATGATAGGATAAAAGACAAAGGTGATAATGCAAACCTTTCGAATATCACAAGAAATTTGGCGCTTCAGTTTATCAAAATCGGAGACAATAAAAATGCCATTAAGTATGCAAATATTTCTGTAAGCAAGGATGCACAAAGCACTATGTCATTAGAAGCTTTAGGTAAAGCGTATGCGTCTAGTGAAGAGTACAGCAAAGCCATGCAAAACTTTGAGAATGCATTGGCATCTAATGAAAGAAAAAGGAATCCAGAAGGTATGGCTCGCAACTATAATCAGATGGCAGAGTTGGCTATTGAAAGAGGAGATTTACGCGGGGCAGCCAATAACCTGGAGAAGGCAGAAAAAATAGGCATTGAGCGAAATACAAGAATAACATTGCTTGATACCTATAAGATGCTCACACTTGTGAATCAAGAGAAAGGTAATGAGACGCAAGAGATAAAATATAAGTCACTTTATGAAGCTGTAAAGCTGCAGATAGGAGACCCCGATAGAATCAGACCAAAGTTGTCAGTAGCCAAAGAGAATCTTGCAGAAAGCTATGAGCAAGAAGCCAGAGCAAGAATTTCCACAGTAGAAAATAGAAAGCTAGCTCAGGATAGAGAGAGACTCAAGGCTCAGCAAAAATTGAAAGACATTGAAATTATTGAACAACAGGCCAGGCTACAGGCTCAGGAGTTACAGAAAAAGAAACTAGAAGCTGAAAGAGCAAAGCAAGAACTACTCATTACAGAAAAGACAAATGAAGCTAGTTCTAGAGAAGCAGAACTTGAAAGACTTCAGATTGATGCAGAATTACAAAAGCTGAGTGAAGCCGAAAGGTCTAAAGAACTTGAACTTCTCGAAAAGGAAAGAAAAATCCTGAGGCAACAGACTGAACTTCAATCGGAAAAACTTGAGAGTGACAGGCAAGCCAAAATGCTCTATTTCATTGCGATCGGGGCTACAATTCTTATTCTAGCCATACTTGGTATAGCCTTTTATCGAACTTATAATAATAGTAAGACCATTCGCGAACAGAATCAAAATCTGGCTGAACAGCAGAAGACGATTCTCAATAGAAATATCCAATTGAAAAAGAGTTCAGAAGCCATGCTGGCCATGAACAATAAATTGAAGAAGGCTCATGTTAATCTAAAGGTGTTGTTGAAGAAAGAGCAAGCCATCAAGGAGCAATTAGAAAAAACTAATCTGGATTTAAAAAACACTCAGGTGCACTTGGTGCAGGCAGAAAAAATGTCCTCTCTTGGTTTACTTACCGCAGGTATCGCACACGAAATCAACAATCCAATCAACTTTGTATCGAGTGGGGTTCAATCGTTGACTAAAAACTTTGGTGAAATTGAAAGCTTCCTAGGCAATTATCAGAAAGTGTTAGCGCTGGATTCATTTGATGAAATAAAAAAATATGCCGAAGTATTAAAAGAAGACGAGGATTTCTTAAGTGAAATAGAAGACTCTAGTAAAGAACTGCTTGAAGACGTAAGGTATGGCATTCTAAGAATCACTGAAATAGTCAATGGACTTAGGAGTTTCTCTCGACACGATGAAGCAGAGGTGAAAGAAACCGATATCAATGAGAGTTTCGATTCGGCACTATTGATCCTGAAAAACAAATACAAGAACAAAACTGAAATAGTGAAAGATATGGACGAGACAATGCCACAAGTGCAATGTTTTCCAGGCCAACTCAATCAGGTATTTGTAAATCTTATTAACAATGCAATAGACGCCATTGATGATGAAGGTGTGATCACCATCAAAACTATCAATCTGGATGATCAGTCTATAGAAATTAGAATTTCTGACAACGGTTCTGGAATGCCAGATGATGTCAAGGATAAAATATTTGACCCGTTTTTTACCACAAAAGAAATTGGTAAAGGAACGGGATTGGGATTGTCAATTTCTCATGGTATTATTGAGAAACATAATGGAAAAATTAGAGTTGAAAGCAAAATGGGTGTGGGAACCACTTTTATTATCAACCTTCCTAAAAAGTTAGAAGTTGACGATAAAATTTTGGAAGAAGAAAACTTGAAATTAGGTTAGTATGGAATTAGTATTACAGCGTCCACAAAGAAAAGAAAGTGTCAAGAAATACAGCATTTTATATGTGGACGATGAGCCAGTAAATCTTAGAATATTTCAGCATGCGTTCAAAAGAGATTACAATGTATTCACTGCGTTGAATGGATTTGATGCTTTAGAAATCCTCAATGACAAGAAGGTAGATTTGATAATTACAGATCAACAAATGCCTAGGATGTCAGGAGTGGACTTACTAGCCAAGATAGTTCCTAAGCACCCAAGTATTGTTCGAATGATCATGACTGGATTTAGTGACATTGGAGCTATTATTAGAGCTGTCAACGAATTCGGACTTGACAAGTATCTGGTCAAGCCATGGGATCGGGATCAACTAAAAGTAGAGTTTGATAAGGCTCTGGAAAAGAAACATCTCGAGGATAAATTCAAATCAAGTAAAGAAGGAATGGATCCTGCCGATCTGGTATTCTCATTTCTTCCTGAGGAAACTGACCTCAAAAAAGTATTTACTGATGGCTTTCTCATCTTTGATAAGAATAAGACCAATCGCCACGGCTATTGGTTTGGAAATGCCGGTGATAAGTCGATTGTAGCGTTTTACAATGGACAGAATTGCAAACTAAATACGGTGGCACTGAATTCATTTATCAATATGAGTCTCACTGAGATCGTATATAAAGAAGGCGTGACCAAAAGCACAGAGATTATTAGTCAACTTACAAATAGCATAAAAAGCAGGTTTAATGAACAGGCTGACATCGGATCATTCGATATTGCCGTCGTGATTATTGACAACAAATCCAAGAAGGTTTCGTTTTCTGGTGCCAATCAAGACATCTATTGTGCCAGCAGTGATGGCGAACTGAAGTCAGTGAAAGGTTCTGGTGAGGACATAAATTTGAACGAATCCAAAGGAAGCCCAGAGCAAAAAACATTCGAAAATGTATCCACCATTTATTTGGTGTCTAAGGACATGATAGGACAGATTATCCCATCAGAAGACCCTAAAGTTGAAGGAAAAAATTTCCTTCAGATGTTAAAAGGTTACTCCACGCTGGCTCTGAAAGAGCAATCGGAAAAAATCAATGAGAAACTCAGCGGAGACAATTCTAAATGTATGCTTGCGATTAAGCTTGACTAACGGCAATAAATACCCTTTGGAGAATGTCCAGAGGCGGCAATCCTAATGTTAGTTCTTAGTCTTAGTACGTACATCCCAATGAAATCTTTTGTATCATTGTTGCATAATTATTGAAATAGATTTTACATACAATGATCAGCAAATTGTATTCTCATTCTATTTTCATGGTGTTTTTTTTGCTTAGCATCAGCGCTCAATCCCAGAGCCAATACGAAGAGCTAGGTGAGTCCATGGAAACTTATATTCATGAAAACCATTTGGAGAAGGTAGAGGAAATTGTTCACAAGCTGGCATCCTCAAAGGAGTTTTTGAAACAGTTCTTAGAAAAGGAGCGGCATATTCTCGCGGACTCCATAGATTTAAAGAAAGGTGACATTAGAATTGGCGGAGATGTAGATATATACGTGAAACATTTCACAGAGCATCAAAACTTTACAATGATATTAGTACCTATCAGTATCTATAACCTGGCAGTATATGATACTATTTTATTTTCGGTTCTTGAAGTAAGTGATAGATGGTTGGAAAGACAATTTCCATACGATGATTTCAAGAATGACTCCATTAAATCTTCCTTGTTATCCATAAAAAATCACGAACTTTTGGCCTCTCACATCTATGACCAGGCTCTTAGTATTTCTAATACGACAATGGGTGAGGTACAACTCGTTTTGAACGAAACTTTTATCTCCACTAATACTATTCATGAAGGAATAGGTGGATTAGGTAAAAAGGAGAAAGAAATAATGAAAAGTCATTGGGGTTTGCTTAAAAAAGCTTTTACGCACAATGTAGATCTCAATGTTGAGATGAATGTCTATGTATTTGGCTTTGATGACCTTGAGGTGAGTTGTAAGCACCTTAGAGGAACTACCACGTTTAAAGTAACTCCTACAAATATTTTTAAGCGGCATCACTTTGAAGAAGAATAATCTTAGTAGAATCTCATCATGTGGGAACTATTTAATTGATTATTTGTTTTGAAGTGCTATGAACAGAATAGTAAATATCCTCACAATTTTCATCATTCTGCAAGGTTGCGTTGGAACCGATGTCATTGATGATATCATTGAAGAAAAAATTGAAATTACTACTCCAATAGCCAGCCTCAAAGTAGGCGAATCCTACAGCCTAATGCATAGGTATTTGAATAATACAGGAATGGAAGAAGATGCTGAAGTAGATTGGTTCTCAACAGACCAAAGTGTCTTAGAAGTCACAGAAGATGGAGAACTTACTGCACTTATGAGCGGACAATCTGAAATTACGGTTGTGCTAAGAGAAAACAATCAGATAATGGACAAAATCTTGATTGAAGCAGCAGAAGAGACTGTTGTATTAAGTACGAACAGCAAATCCGGTACAATCAATACAACCAGTAGTTATGAACTTACTGGAGATTTTGAAATCACAAATACAGACACCGGTGTTAGAATTACAATTTCAGATAACTATATAGCCTCGTCTGCACTTCCAGGACTTTATGTTTATTTGTCAAACAACCCATCTACCACGACTGGCGCATTAGAGATACAAGCGGTCTCCGTGTTCTCAGGAGAGCATGCTTATGAAGTGGATGCCGATGAGCTGACTGTAGATACCTACGTATATCTTCTTTATTTTTGCAAGCCGTTCAACGTCAAAGTTGGGCATGGTGAAATTCTGGATTAAACTACGAATGATAATGAAAATTTCAGTATTTATTATAGGCATGTTATGTGCTATTTTATCCACAACACAATCATATGCTGGTGGCGGCTGGGTCCATGCCAAAGGTAAAGGGTATTTCAAAATTGGACAGTGGTGGGTAATCGCAGATAAACACTATATAGATGATGGAAGTACTGATCCAAATACTACAATTGGTACCTTTAATACAAGCTTTTATGGGGAGTATGGACTCTCCGATAAATGGGATGTAAACCTTTACTTTCCTTTTTTTAGCAGATCATTCAATAATGAAGAAGTTTCTCTTGCGACAGGACAAGTGGATAGAGAAGGTCGTGCGGTCAACTCTATAGGTGATATGGATATTGGTATTAAGTATGGCTTGATTCAGAATAAACCGATCGTACTAAGTGCTCATCTTTGGTTGGGACTTCCAACAGGTAAAAGTGATGTTGATCTCGACGACAATTCTAAGGTCCCACTTCTTACCGGAGATGGTGAATTCAATCAGCGAGTGGGTCTGACAGCAAGTACTGCTAGATCCTTTGGGAAGTTCAATACATTTGTGAGCCTCGGATTAGAATTCAACAATAGAACGAATGGTTTTTCAGATGAAACAAGAGTTAATTTTGAATTAGGGGCAGTGATTAATGAGAAACTAATATTGGCATATAAATTACAATGGCTCAATTCACTAAATAATGGAAATGCCAGTATCGAAAATGGAGCTAGTATATTTTCAAACAATGCAGAATATGTCGGCTATACCTATGAGATTGCTTACAATTTGACTGATAGAGTAGGTCTGACCGCAAACTATAGCTCAGTCTATTCGGCTAAACTAATATTGGCAAGTCCAGCCTATTCATTTGGTGTATACTTTAATCTTTAAGATGGAAAAATCAGAAAAGGAATGGAAAGAAGAGCTTACTGAGGAGCAATACTACATCTTGCGTCAAAAAGGTACTGAACGACCATTTACCGGTCAGTACAATAACCATAATGAGGACGGGAAATATTTATGTGGTGGATGCCAAAATGAAGTTTTTGCTTCGCAAGCAAAATTTGATTCAGGTTGTGGATGGCCCAGCTTCGACTCAGCTGTGGATAAAAGCGCGGTCAAAGAAACATTTGATAAATCACACGGGATGTTTCGAACCGAAATCACTTGTGCTAAATGCGGGGGACACCTTGGCCATGTATTTAATGACGGACCTACTGCTACTGGCCAGAGATACTGTATCAATTCTGCCGCACTGAAATTCACCAAAAAATAAGGGCTTAGTCTACATTCTCTCATTCATTTGCTATTTTCGCACAAATTAGCAGCGTATGAAGGATGTTATTGTCATAGGAGGGGGAATAGTAGGACTGGCCACTGCCTGGCAGATCAAGCAAAAATCACCTCACCTTTCTATAACCATTTTGGAAAAAGAGTCAGGTCCAGCTCATCATCAGACTGGCAACAATAGTGGCGTTATTCACTCAGGATTGTATTATAAACCTGGTAGCCTGAAGGCCATAAATTGTATTTCTGGTTATCACCTGTTGCTTGACTTTTGCAGAAAAGAAGAAATAGAATATGATTTATGTGGTAAAATAGTAGTTGCTACCGAAGAAAAAGAAATCCCATATCTAGAAACTCTGTACGCCAGAGGTGAGCAAAATGGTCTGACCAAAATGCAATGGTTGAGCGCTGAAGAGATAAAAGATCATGAACCCTATGTGAAAGGCGTAAAAGGAATCTTTGTGCCACAAACTGGTATAATTGATTACAAACAAGTCTGTCTCAAGTTGGTTGAGAAGCTGTTGGGAGAAGGAGTATCCATATTCTACAACCAGCGTGTGATAAAAATCAGTCACAAGGGTTCATCTACAGAAGTAATCACCAAGACCAATGATTACCACGGTAAACTTGTGGTGAATTGTGCTGGCCTGTATTCAGATAAAGTGTCACGGATGACGCCTTTAAAACCAGATCTGAAAATTGTGCCCTTTAGGGGCGAATACTATCAACTAAAGACATCCAGTCAACATTTAGTTAAAAATTTGATTTATCCTGTACCTGATCCAAATTTCCCATTTTTGGGAGTGCATTTCACAAGAATGATAGACGGAGGTGTCGAAGCTGGACCAAATGCGGTGTTGGCTTTTGCAAGAGAAGGATATACTAAATCAAATATTGATCTTGCAGAATTATTCGAAACTTTAGCATGGCCAGGTTTTCAAAAGGTAGCCATGAAATATTGGAAAACAGGTTTTGGTGAAATGTATAGATCTTTTTCAAAAGCCGCTTTTACAAAAGCCCTCCAAAAGCTAATTCCGGATATAAGAGAGTCTGATTTAGAAACGGGAGGAGCAGGTGTTAGAGCACAGGCTTGTGACCGATCGGGAGGACTTCTTGATGATTTTCATATATTAGAAAATGAGCACTTTGTGAATGTATGTAATGCTCCTTCGCCAGCGGCTACCTCTTCATTGGCCATTGGACAGGAAATAGCGGGCCGTGTGATTCAAAGATTTTGAATTCGTTAGTTTTTTATGTCCAAAAGTATGAATGTGTTAAAAAATTAAACTTTATCGATTTTATTTTCTGATTAATTATGAATTTATAAACAAATCTGAGAAACTTGCGTTCAAGAATTCAGAATTAAAATATGAAGACACAAAGTACCATAAACACAATTCAAAACGCGATGATGGCATGTTGTTGCTGTTGTGCACTTAATTGGTGTTTGTGGGAAAGTTATAGTTTATAGAATATCATTCGATAGTAATATAAAAAAGGGCCTTTCTCAACATGAGAAAGGCCTTTTTTGTTTAAATAATTAACATTTACAATGGTTATCAGTCAGGAATCAGAAATAATCGAAAGTGTACTCGCATTGGGCAGTCACATTGGCAACACCCCGCTCTACGAGTTGCAGCATATCTCACCAAAAAAATCGGTTCGCATCTTTGCGAAACTTGAATGGATGCAATTCGGTGGAAGTGTAAAGGCCAGACCTGCTTACAACATAATAAAACAAGCAGTATTGAATGGAGACTTAGGTAATGGTAAAGCCTTGTTAGATGCATCCAGCGGCAATACGGCTATTGCTTATGCAACAATCGGTGCTCGATTAGGGATACCAGTTACCATATGCTTGCCTGAAAACGCTTCATGGGAACGCAAAATGTTGCTGAAGGGATTAGGAGTAAACATAGTGTATACGTCTAAGTTTGGTTCAACCGATGAAGCACAAGAAAAAGCGCTTGAACTATACAATCAGGACCCAGACAAATACTTCCTGGCTGATCAATATGGAAATGTAAATAACTGGAAATCTCATTACGAAACTACAGGCAGGGAGATTATTTCGAAGGTGAATGGGAATCTGACACACTTCATTACTGGATTGGGTACTACCGGCTCATTTACTGGAATCAGTAAAGCACTCAAAGAAGAAAATCCAAATGTGACCGCAATAGCTCTTCAACCGGATGGGGCATTGCACGGGTTGGAGGGCTGGAAGGATATGGAGACTGCAAAAGTCCCTACTATATATGAGCCATCTTTGGTAGATCGCTTTATGTGCGTGGATACTTTCGATGCCTATGAAACCCTGAAATTGGCAGCCAAAAAAGAAGGATTGATGATCAGTCCATCAGCTGCAGCTAATTTAAAAGGCGCAATTCAACTTGCGGAAGAGATTGACGAGGGAGTAATTGTCACTCTATTCCCAGATAATGCAGAAAAATATAGCGAAGTCATCAAGTCCTTGTTCTGATGAAAAGAATACAACTGGCGTCAGAAATAATGAATGAAATGCATAGGCATGCACTGGCAGATTTCCCAAACGAATGCGTAGGGTTTTTCTATGGGCATTCCAATGAATCCACGAAAACTGTTGTTGAATACGAACCGTTAGAAAACAGCAAGGAAGGAGATCAAAGAAGAAGGTTTGAGATTAATCCAATTGATTATATGAAGGCCGAAAAGTACGCTTTGGCAAAAGGAATCGAACTCTTGGGAATTTTTCATTCTCATCCGCTTCATCCAGCCGTTCCTTCTGAACATGACTTGAAGCAGGCAGTGCCGTTTTTTTCTTATATTATATCCTCAGTAAATGCAACACATGTAGAGAAAACCACTTCCTGGCAATTGAATGAAGAAAATGAATTTGAAGAAGAACAATTAACTAGCAAATAAAAGAATCATGGCAAATATTATAATTCCAACACCACTGAGAAAATTTACGGCAAATCAAGCATCTGTAGAAACAGTTGGTGGTACAGTTCAAGAATCAGTAGAATCTCTTGCTAAGCAATTTCCCGATCTCAACAAGCACATTTTTGATGCAGAAGGTAAAATCAGACAATTCATCAGAATCTATGTAGGTGATGAAGATATCAATGCACTAAACCAGGAAAATACGAAGGTTGAGAATAGCACAGTGATCAGTATTATTCCCGCCATCGCGGGAGGAGCCCAATAACCAAATAAACATGGCACAAGTAAATTTTTCTAAGCAAGAGCTCGAACGGTATAGTCGACATTTGATTATTCCAGAATTCAACATTGAAGGCCAACGGAAACTAAAGAAAGCAAAGGTTCTTGTGGTAGGTACTGGCGGGCTGGGTAGTCCATTGTTACTCTATTTGGCAGCTGCTGGTGTTGGCAATATTGGAATTCTGGATTTTGATGTGGTTGATGATAGTAACCTTCAGCGACAGGTACTCTTTACAGTAGATGATGTAGGCAAACCGAAATCAGAGGCAGCAAAAGCAAGACTTCAAAAACTTAATCCGCATGTAAATTTTACAGTTCATAATACAATGCTTACATCAGAGAATGCCTTGAATATCATCAAGGATTATGATCTGGTAGCAGATGGAACTGACAATTTCCCTACGAGATATCTTGTAAACGATGCATGTGTAATTTTAGATAAAGTCAACGTTTATGCATCGATTTTTAGGTTCGAAGGTCAGGTTTCTGTCTTTAATTATAAAAATGTAGACGGGGTAAATGGCCCACATTATCGAGATCTCTTTCCGACACCTCCTCCTCCGGGATTGGTGCCCAGCTGTGCGGAAGGTGGGGTCATAGGCGTTTTACCAGGAATTATTGGTTCTTTGCAGGCCAATGAGGTACTCAAGGTGATCAGTGGTGTGGGAGATCCCTTAGCTGGAAGACTCTTCTTGTTTGATGCATTGACATTTGAAACAAGAACAATGAAAGTGCATAAAAACAAAGACACACCTGCAATCACTCAATTGATAGACTATGAAATATTCTGTGGATTAGGAGAGAAAGAAAATGACCAAGAGGTTAAGGAAATAACTGTCGAAGAATTGAGTAGTTGGAAAGTCACCAAGAAAGACTTTCAGCTAGTTGATGTACGAGAAGGATATGAGTATGAAATTGCCAATTTAGGAGGGCAGCTCATTCCTTTGGGTGAAATCTCGTCACATGTCAACGATATCCGGTCTGATGTTGATGTCGTGGTTCATTGCAGGAGTGGTAAGCGAAGTGCTGATGCCATACTGCAACTGGAGAAACTGGGATTTAAGAATCTGTATAATCTTAAAGGCGGAATTCTTGCCTGGGCTGACCAGCTTGATCCCGAAATGGCTAAATATTGAGGTAGTATTGAATATGACAAGTAATATCCCTGAAGAAAATTTCTTCAGGGTTATTTTTTTTTCGGAACGCCGCGGATGGCCTTAGCCTTCATCGGATCTTCTGGCCAGGCGTGCTTTGGGTATCTTCTTTTCAGTTCCTTACGCACTTCAAAATAGGTGTTGCTCCAAAAACTAGCCAAATCGGACGTGACCTGTACTGGTTTATGTCCAGGTGAAAGAAGGTGTAATAATAGTGGTTGATTTCCTGAATTTATTGTCGGTGTTTTCATCCAGCCAAAGACCTCCTGCAGACGGACAGCCAGGACCGGTGGCGCACCATCTTCAAAATACTGAATCCTGATTTTGGAACCACTAGGAACTTCAATACTCTGAGGGGCCAGTTCTTTCAATTTCTTCTGCTCATCAAAATCCAACTGATGTTGAAGTACCTCTTTTAGGTTTATCTTCTTTAGATCTTGGGGTGATTTTACCTGCCCAAGGTAAGGTTTTAACCAAGACTCATTCGAGGACAACAATGTTGGAATACTCACGTCTGGCCAATTGTCCTGAGGGTTCCATTTTTTGAGACTCAGCAACCGGTTTTGCCATTGCACCACTTCTTCATTCCAGTCCAGCAGATTCAGCCCCTCAGATTTGATAGCATCGCATATGGCCTGCTCTAAATGTGCCGCATCTGGATCAGGTAGTGGAGATGATTGCAATACAATGCTACCGATGCGGAGCTCCTTATTCGCAGACAGTCCGCCATTCTTGGTGTCCCACTTGATGACCTCCAGACTCTTGACCATAGGGGCTAGATCCTTTGGGTTCAAAGGTGAGGCCATAAAAATCTTGCCCATACCATCTCGGGCATCCATATGAGCTATGGCTAACCAAGGCTCATGCGCTAAATCATCTCGATGTCCAGCCATGGCGATTTTGCCATTGGATAACTTGAATTGAGCATTATTTCCCGGTCTGGCAAACGCAATTCGTTCGGGATAGGCCTGAGCTAATAGAAGCCCTGTCTCATAAGGGTCTACTATTGAATTTTCTATTTCTTCAGTATTAAAAAGTCGTCTGTACGAAGAGGCAATCTTCTCAATTCTACTAAATTTTCTTCCAAGTCGGTCTTCGCCTCTTTGACGACGCATGACACTAATTCTTTCATTGATATCAATCCCTGCTTCTGGGCCTAATGGGTCTCGTTCTTCAATAAGTGCAGCAATATCAGTGGCAAGAGCCAAAAGCCCTTGATCTTCGGCCTCTAGCAGCATGTGAGCAATTCTAGGGTGACAAGGGAGCGCATGCATCACCTCACCATGTGGAGTAATACGACCCTTGTCCAGTGCATTTAATTCATGTAATGAAGTAATAGCCCTACTGATGGTGCCAGCAGGTGGGGGAGTCAGCCATGTCAGTTGATTTGGGTTCATAATACCCCACTTGGCAAGATCCAATGCTAGTGTAGAGAGATCAACCTCAAGGATTTCGGGAGTGCTATGAGCATCCAATCTGTCTTGTGTAGCCTTAGACCACATTCGATAGCACGCACCCGGGCTTAGTCGCCCGGCTCTTCCAGCTCGTTGGTCTGCAGAGTCTTTGGATATTTGTATGGTGTGTAATCTTGAGAGGCCAGATTTCTGATCGAATTTAGATGTTCTTCCGTATCCAGTATCGACTACAGTCTTGATACCCTCTATTGTTAAACTGGTCTCAGCAATAGAAGTGGCCAATACGATCTTACGTTTGCCATTTCGATCTGGAAGTATGGCCGCCATCTGTTTGCCATGCGGCAACTGACCATATAATGGGTGAATTGCAAATCCTTTTAACCGAGTCCTCAAATTCTCTTCGCATTTTCGGATTTCACCCTGACCAGGGAAAAAAACGAGAGTATCGCCATCATTTTCTTTGACGGCCTGAATGATCACTCTTGCTGCTAACTCAGGTAATAGTTTGATATCTGTATCCCCCGTATATTTAATATCCACAGGGTATTGCCTGCCTTCACTCTTGACCACAGAACAGTTGAGAAGTTTGGTCAACTGTGGCATATTTAGAGTGGCCGACATGATCAATATTTTTAAATCGGGCCGTAGTATTTGTTGAGCTTCTCTACAAAGGGCCAGCGCCACATCGGCATGAATACTCCTCTCATGAAATTCATCAAAGATGACCAGCCCTACCTCCTCCAAAGTATTGTCACTATGAAGCATTCGTGTAAGAATACCTTCGGTCAGTACTTCTATTTTTGTTTGGGCTGAGACCTTATTTTCAAATCGAATTCTAAATCCTACCGTCTGACCAGTTTTTTCATCTAATAATTCGGCCATTCTATTGGCCACAGTCCTGGCAGCCAGCCTTCTTGGTTCAAGCATCACTATTTTTTTACCGTTTAGCCAGGGTTGATTTAGGAATGCTAATGGTAAGAGTGTGCTTTTTCCAGCACCGGGAGGTGCATTTACAATTTGTGTGTTGTGATTAATAAAATTGTTTTGCACCTCTGCGATTGAGGCTACAATGGGAAGGTCTATTTTATTATAATCGAAAGACAATTTCAGTTACATTGATGGTGCAGTGCGAAACTATATCAATCAGTCATTAGGATTAAGTTTTTCAACTGAAATGAAGTTTTTATTTACGACAAATTGTAAATAATTCGTTCGAACATTGAAATAATGTAATGGATTTTACTAATTTCTGCTTCAATTCAAAATAGATTGTTTGAATAAAATGACCAGCTTTATACCTCCTCGCCAATACCGTTACTACGGGTATTTTGATGAATCTTATTGGGTTTATTCTAGTATTGATTAATGTACATCTTGTGAGCGGAAGTATTCATCTGATATATGACAAGACTTTGAAGATTATTATGGACGTGCTCCACATTGAGAGTGCGGCTATTCTACGAGTAGATGAATCCCAAATTTTTCTTGAACGCCTACTCAATCATGGAAAAATGGACAAAAGCAGTCAGGTTATCCAGGGTAAAAATAATTTGCTAGATGAAATCATAAAATTGAAGGAGCCCGCATTAATATCGTCAAGTATTTTCGAAGACACTCAGATAGTGGGTGTTATGAATGAACCAAGTTATTATGCATTTCCATGTTTGGATAGTCATATGACTGTGATTGCGCTCATCCTGATACCTGTTGCTGATATTGAATCCTTTAATATTGAAAATTACGCCTTGGTCAATGTGGTCGGACAGCGACTATCTGTTGAATTGGAAAAGAGTAGAGTAATCAAAGAAAGAGAGAGTCTAAGCGAGTTTAATGCTTCGATACTTGAGTCCTTAGATGAAGTAACTTGGGATTATTCTTTGATTAAGGATAGAATTTTATGGTTTGGAGCTATTAACAAGGTATTTGGCCGACCCAAACAAGAAATGGGGTATGAGCTGGAAAGATTTCTTGATAGGGTTCATGCCTCGGACAGGGCGGTGATCGAAGAACAAATTATTAGAAATCAGAATGCTGGAGAGAAGTTTAGCTTCGATTTTCAATTTAAAAATCAAGATGAAGTCTACAGTTGGCTTCGAATAGAGGGTGTAATGTTATGTGATCAGAATAATAACCCAGAAAGGGTCATTGGAGTGATCAAAAATGTACACAAAGAAAAAATGGCCGAAATATTTAGAATCAGAGCAATGATTAAAGCCAAGGATGGTGAGCGAAAACGTATAGCCTCAGAGATCCACGATAGCCTAGGTCAGACATTGTCAGTAGCGCGCCTGGAGCTTGATACTCTGTTAGGTCAATATGAAGACGAAGATTTTAAGCAGAAGGTCGAAAGCGTTTCTAATCTCATCTCGGGAGCGATCAATGAAAGCAGAGCCATTTCACATGATCTCATGCCGCCGGCACTGGTAGACTATGGTCTTATACCGGCGGTCGAAACAATGGTAAATCAAGTCAATAGATCCTCAGATGTGGAATTTAGTTTTTTTCACAATAACATTAAGGAACGTTTTGAAGAAGAATTCGAAACCAACATATATAGAATATGCCAGGAGGGTGTGAATAACATCCTAAAGCATGCAAAAGCAACCCAGGCAACCGTTCAAATTATCCGACATCCTAATTCAGTATATGTCAGTATTGAAGACAATGGAGTCGGGTTTAATTCTGAAGGTAAGTCAAGGGAAAGCGCTGGACTAGGCTTGAAAAATATGGCTAATAGAGCAGCATACCTCGGAGGAAAAATTGACTTTGACTCAAATAACGGATCAATCATAACCATAGAAATCTTAATCTAACCATGAGTGTAAGAATATTATTAGTCGATGATCACAAGATCATGAGAGATGGCATTAAAGCCATAATTACTGAATCAACTGAGTATGAAGTAGTCGCTGAAGCGTCTGATGGAGTAGAGGCATTAGAGTATCTGGATTCAAATAAAGTTGATATCGTAGTAGTGGATATCAATATGCCCAATCTTGATGGTGTGGAATGCACCAAGGCTATCAAGAATAAGGATTATGACACTAAGGTGCTCGCTATGAGCATGTATGTCGACGAGCAGCATATTGTAAATATGCTGAAGGCAGGGGCCAATGGGTATATTTCAAAGGACGCCGGGAGGCTGGTCTTACTTGAGGCACTTGACACGATTAGGAAAGGTGAAGCCTATCACGGAGCCGAAATCACCAAAGTGATCATGTCTGAGTTTTCAAAATCTAAGGAAGAGAAAATTAGGGCTAATCCAATTGGGTTTCTTACCAGTAGAGAACTCGATGTTCTTAAACTGATTGTTGAGGAGAAATCTAACTATGAAATAGCTGATGAGCTTCACATCAGTATCAGAACGGTTGACGCACATCGAAGAAACCTCCTTCAAAAAACCGGAGTTAAAAATGCTGTTGGACTCACCAAATTTGCTATTAAGCACGGTATCTAGTTTAACAGCTTCCTTTCAGAACAGATATCTAAGTATTTTGCCTAGATAAAATTTTGGTACCAATACCTATTGTCCACATAGCTGTTGATTTCTAGTTTTGGAACATAACAAATTAAAGATTTTGTTATGCCAAACTAATGATGATGTAATAAACATAAACGTAATCAACTCAGCTATGGACGGTATTATTGCAATTCCCAGAAATGAAGGCCTTAGCGCCTCAATGAATCATAAAAAGTTTCGAAACTATGTGATTAAGGGAACTTCACTGACCCCTTTCGTTGCTCTGGAGATGGTAAACCGTACTTTGTTGATTAAAGGTACATCGTGCCCTGAGAACCCAAATGACTTCTATTCCAAAGTGGACAAGCTTCTAGCGTACTATATCGCAGAAGGAAGAAACTCATTGTCAGTCAACTTTAGTTTTGACTACTTCAATACGGGTTCTGCGCGATGCCTGTATCAGTTGATGTCTCAGCTGAAAGAATATCAAGAAGAGGGGATGACAATAAATGTTAGTTGGTATTACAAAATCGATGATGAGGATATGTTACTGTCAGGAAAAAACTTTAGTAGTTATACGCAGTTGGAGTTGAAATTAGTACCTACCTCGCCAATAAAATATTAAAAACTTATAATATGTGAAAAGCCAGAGTCACTTGTAGTATTAAAAGAAGAAATTCAAGGTAAGCCGACCTAACCATTTTTACCCAACCTGACCCGGCAGGATTTTTTCAACCATTTTTTAATATACCAAGCATGACTTTGGTCATCACTTCAACCAAAGAAATTTAATCAGTTATACTAAACACTAAAATCATGAAAAAGCTAGGTTCACTTTTATTAGCAGTAATTTTTGCAAGTACAGTATTTACAAGTTGTGTTGATGCACAAGCAGATGAAATTTATGACAACATAGTACCAGAAAAAACTCACGACGGAGATGGTTCAACTCACCAAACTTCTGGCCCCGGTTGATTGAAGTTATTATTTTAAAAATCGACAAGAGACAACCCCTAAATCAGTATAACCCTAACTATCTTTAAGCCTGAAAATGAAAATATTTGTATATTTCATATTGGCATCCATCTTAGTTTCATGTGGTGATTTTGCAGATTTTGATGCAAAGTCCAACTATGAAGAAGCTCTTGGTCTATATAGAGATCAAGAGTACGAAAGAGCATTGATTAAACTAGAGCCCGTTTTTGGTCAAAACTCTGATGAAATATCATCTGAGTTATTGGCCAAATCGCTCTATTTGCGAGGTTTTATTTATTATCTCCGGAATAACGCGAAAGAAGCTTTTTCTGACTACTTGAGAGCGATGGAAATCGCCGATGACCTAGGAGATGGTAAGATGACGTCCAGATTAAATAATGAGATTGGCCAGATCTTTTTTGAAAAAGAGCTATTCGAGCAAAGTCTATCCCATTTTAAGCTTGCTCTAAGTCAAGCAGATGAAGCCACCACACAGGATAGAGCATATTACAATTTTGGTGTTGGCAAAAGTCTATTAAAGTTGAATAGATTTGAAGAGGCGATGGATTATTTTTTAGTGGCTGTTGATATTAACGAACAGCTAAGAAATAATGACGCACTAGCAGGTGACCATATGGAGCTAGGCGTATTGATGAGAAAGGTTGGTAACTATGATCAGGCCATTGAACATTATGAAAAAGTCATCAAAATTGCACCGCTTACATTCAAGTCAGATTTATACCTCTGGCTAGGCAATAATAATTTAGGTAACGTTTATCTTTCTAAACAAAACTTTGATAAGGCAGAAGAGTATCTTCAGAAGTCATTGTTGTATAAAAATACTGAGAATCAACTGTGGGTGACATACAACAATCTAGGTAAGGTGTATAATGCGAAAGGCGAATATGAGAAAGCGTGGAATTGCTTCAAAAAGAGCCTCGCTTATAATAGTCAGAAGGTCGAGATGAATGAACTAATCGTTACCAACAATGCATTGAAGAAAACATTCCTCAAATTGAACCAGCCGGATAGTCTATTACATTATACCATGCTGATCAATGATATGGCGTTACCAGCCGTGCAAACAAATCGTTGGCTTAAAGACGAGGAAGAAAAAATAGCTTTACTAACCAAATTTCAAGATTATCAGAAAGAAAAGGCAGAAAGGGATCAATATGCCAAAACATCTTGGCTCCTTGCTTTTATTGTGGCCTTTATTTTCTTCTCAGGAGTGCTAGCCATAAGACTTTGGAAAATATATAATTATAAATCCCCTCAAAAGGCTCATGCCTTAATCAAAAATTCGTCCGAAATGGTGTATCTATTAGATATGTTTAAAAGAGAGAAAGATGAAATAAAAAAGATGATGGATCAGAAATTCGGTGGAAGCTAAGTATTCAAGGATCGTTTTGCTGATAGGTCGGAATAATATTCCGTAAAAATGGAATTATTCCACTTAAAGTTTTGTTTGATGCTCATAATAGTCTCTTTGAGTATCATAACAAAACCCAAATTATGATGAAACTGATCCCCATCTCTCTACTCGCGCTAGGCATTTTTTTTGCGTCATGTTCTGATGACAACCCAGCACCTCAAACCTCTAATGCCAATCAGGATTTTTTAAGTACAATCACTCCACATGAGGAAACAGTCATAGAATTGACTCAGGCAGAAGCACTCGAGGCCTGGTCGAATCGAGAAGCAAGGCTGCTCTCCGTGATTAAACCCGAAACAGCTATTCGACGCTGGTGGAAAGCATTTACCATCAAACTAGAGGCAGACGGAGAGTATATCTACTCTACGATAGAAGACGATATCATCCCTGCGAATGGCACTTGGGCCTTTGCTCAGCCAACTGGCACCGATATCATTCTCTTCAATATAGATGAAGATGAAGGCGAATACTTTGAAAGATTTGCTGAGGTAACTTTCAAAACCACGGAGACTGGAGCCACGCGATTCGAACTCAAAATCAATGTGGGCGAATCTACTCGCTACTCCAGCACACTCATTGGAGAATGGATTTATATTTTTCAACTCTAGCGAAATTCTGAGAGGAAAGGGTAGGAGTTAATAAGGCTTCTGACCGACGAAATTGCCAGGCGGATTGTACTGACACACCCAGATGTCTAGCCCGTCGCATGTAGCCACACCACAACCGACTTCCGTGGTATTTTCCCAGACAATCTGGGTATAATGTCCACAAACTTCACCGTCCGTGCATGAGTTGTTGTCATAATCGTAATTGGCAATTTCACTTCCCCAGCTTTCCACTACTTGCGTGGGTTCGAAGGCGCCGGAAGTTCCTAGCCAAATATTTTCTCCAAATTCACTCCCTGAGTGCTGAAAATCGCAGTTGCTAGCCAGCTCATCTGCCCAGGCCTGAGCAGAGGTTTCCAATTCAGTCGACCAGGTGAGGTTAGCAATGCCTACGTCAGACCGATACTTGTTGTGATTGTCGAGTAGCTCCGTGACCACCGAGGGCTCAAGGCCTGCAGTCTCATCCGTGCCGTCATCATTATCATCTGATCCACAGGATGCGCCAATCACTAGACCGATTAAAGTCATTAAAAGAAATTGCTTTTTCATAGGGAGGGGTTTCATGCGCTAAACATATATAACAAGGTTCAATTTTTATTCACTTACCGAACAAAGCAAAAAAGGAGATTTACAAAATACTAAACCATAAATATCAACAGGAGAGTAAAGCTGAATGATTTCATAAGTAGTACCCTTCAATGAACATTTTACCTTTTAGTTAAGAAGATATTGGCCTAAATTTGCAATCGAAGGTCCCACCACTTACAATTTTGGAATTCTATTAACCTGTGAAGTCAAATTTTCTAATTTTATTGTTTTTGTTGCTGTTGATCAAGGGGACATACGCCCAAACTTTCGATGTTAAAATCTTTGAAGGCAGCAAGGGGGGGAAGCTCAGTGAAGTAGATAAAAATGTAAAGGAGTACAAAAAGGCTACTAAAGGGAACAAAGCTTTTCTCAAGTCACAGCGCAAGAAGTACAAGGCTCATAGAGACAGCATCAAAGCGGCGAGAGGGAAAAAGTCAAAAAAAGACAATCTGTCTCGTATTCAACGGATGCAAAGGCAGTATTTCATATATACCAATGAATGGCATGACGAAAGCGAAATTGCATCTTGGGATAGTACCAAACAACATTCTCAAAAGGAGCTGCTAGAATATTCCAAAAACAAACTCGAAGGCAATCACTACTATGATAAGTACATAGGAATGAATAACAAGATTGGCAACTATCACAAGGAACTCAAAGACTATAGTGACAGCCTCAAGACCACTGAAGACGACAAAGAGAAACGTGAGTATATGGTCGAGCTCAAAAAGAAAGAACTTTCCGAACGCTACGGAAGCGATCTGGAGCAGCGAGCTGCTGAAGAAGCCGAATCACAAGCAAATATCAATTTTCCGGGAAACAATCCTGAGCTGCAGCAAGTACTGCAATACAAGGATATGGCAGAGCAGGCCACACAAGTCAATCAATCCAAAGCTAAAGGAGTCAACTATTTTGAAGGCAAAGAGGAGCTGCTGGCAAAGGCCATGAGTCAAAGCAGTGAACTCAAACAGAAATACTCGAAAGTGGTCAATTCTAACGACCTGTCTACAGCCACCAAAAGAAGCTCTCTGGAAGGCACTAGTTTTTGGGGGCGCTTGGTCTTTGGCGGTACCTTTCAGATCCATATAGACAATCAATCATCCATTGACCTAAATCCCGAAATAGCCTATAGAATAAATAAAAAATGGGACGTAGGAATCGGTGGCAACTATCGCGTAAATGCCGCGGTAGAGGACCTGCTCGGTGCGATTCAGGATCAGAAGATTTATGGATATAGGATATTTACCGAGTACCAACTTTACAAGTCCTTCTATGGTCATGTGGAGTTTGAGTCGCTTGCCGCAAAACCCGTGGATGCAGCTGATGGCACTTCTGCTGTATGGAACAATAGCCTGCTGGCCGGGATAGAGCGTCGATTTAGTCTGGGTGATCGAGTAGAAGCGCAGATCTCTCTGCTATATAACTTCATGCACAAGAAAAATCCTCTGTACAATAGTCCCTTTAATGTGCGATTTGGTTTTAACTTTAAGGGCAAAGAAAAATAGTACACTGCATGAATTGCATAATCTATCCAGCCTAACCTTGACGAGCCCTCTGGCGCTCTTGTTTTAACAAATAGGAATTTAGACCAATAAACTGTAGATTATCTGATGCTTTCTTCTACACTTACTCAAAAATTTACTCATCTATTTAAGATTCTTGATTTTGATCATGATGGACTGCTACTGAAGCAAGACTTTGACAGCCTCGGTGAGAATGTGGCCATTTTCCGATGTCTAATGCCTCCATCAGAGATCGAAGATTTCATCACCAAACGGGGACAAGATTTTTGGGAACGCCTACAGCAGTTTCTGAGCAAGCAACAACCCAACAGATGTAATCTGGACAACTGGCTCAAGTACATGGAGGCTGTGGCGGTCACAGAAGAATTTGGGCCCTTTGAGGAAATAGCCCGACAGGCTGCCGAAGATATTTTCTATATCTACGACAAGGACAAAAACAATCTACTCTCTAAGCAGGAGTATATGTGCTTTTTTGTCTCGCTTCGTGTTGAGATCAAGTTTATAGATATTTGCTTCAAGCGACTGGACCGCAACGGTGATATGCAGTTGAGCAAAGAAGAACTAAGCGAAGCCATTCAGGAATTCTTTCAAAGTGTAGAAACTAAGAAACCCGGCAATCTCCTTTTTGGCAATCCGGAAAACTACCAGTTCGATACGCGTAAAAGCCTCTATACTAACGTCTAAGAGTACAGAGGCTAATCTTCAGTACCTACTCGTGAATAGTAAGTAGAGGTACTTTGATTTTCATCGCCACTTTTTTAGTTACACTGCTGTGTAATAGACCATCCCAGAACCCGTGATGCCTTGGAAACATGGCCAGCATGTCTAGTTTATGACTCTCCACAAAATCAAGAATGCCCTGTAGAGGTTTGGAACTATTGATCCACGCATAGGAGTGATCGATTCCTTTGAGTGACTCTACAAGTGCCATGCGTTCGCGAGCTTTGTCAATAATGTTTTGCTCGTCTGTATCAGACGAAATATTGAAAATCTTGATTTGAGCACCAGTCATTTTGGCAAAGAAGGCAAGAACTTCCAGCTTATTCATTTCTTCTATTTTGTTGAGGTCGGCGGCAAATCCAATCAATTTTACATCGAAGGATTCTACATTTTCTGGAATCATCAGAACTGGTACTTTGGCAAACCGGATCACATCTGAACTCATGCTGCCGATCAATTTTTCTATAGAATCATGACTGCCTTTGGTACCCATGACGATCAAACCTATATCATCTTTTTCCACACAGGTGTAAATGGCATCTTTGGTCGCAGAAACAAACTTTCGAGTGGTAAAATCCACACTTTTCAATCCAGGCACCTTTTCCTGCAGTTCATCGAATTGATCTTGTATTTGTTCTTCATACTCAGCCAGGATTGGCTGGATGATGGTGTCTGCGGCTACCACGTCAGCATGAGGGTAGGCCGGCATATGAAAAGCATTTACTACTTCGATACTTGCACGACAGGTTTTGGCAATACCAACCGCCATTTTTAATGCATTGATCGAGCAATTGGAAAAATCTACGGGTACTAATATTTTGTTGATTCGCATAACAGCTGGATTTGTTTATACTCAAACTTAGGATTCTCATGCAATAGTTTTATTGATGAATGGGAGCCGAAAAACTGATTTTTGTCATTTATTCCTAAATGCATTCTCCATTACCCTATGCCCCAGACTCTCTGGTATTGTGTGCTAACTGATCTCTTGCAATCCTTACAATTTGCGGGCTTATGTGCTATGATGCAGAGGCCAAGCTGACTCGATTGGACTTGTAACAACAACTTATAAAGCGAAGATCGAAATCGAGCATATTTGAGATTTCGAAAGTTGGGCATCCAACTAAAAGAGCTTTCATTAATCCAAACAAAACTTTTTTTGCAGTACCGCTTGAGTGTGGGCTCGATCATTGGCCTATTGTCTTCAATATCTGCTAGTTTTGCTGAAATTATAAGCAACTACAAATAATGCAAACTTTTGACTCGCTAGAACTAAAAAGGCCTCTATTAAATGCTATTGAGGAGCTGGGATTTGAAAGTCCCACTGAGATTCAGACAGGAGCATTTCCGGTAATACTTTCGGGCGAAGATGTAGTTGGGATTTCACAGACAGGTACTGGCAAGACTCTGGCTTACATGTTGCCGCTCTTACATCAAATTAAGTTTTCGAAGCAGCTTAATCCTCGCATTCTAATACTTGTACCTACCAGAGAACTGGTCGTGCAGGTGGTAGAGCAAATCCAATCTTATGCGACATACATAAGTTTACGGGTCCTGGGTGTATTCGGAGAGTCAAATATCAAATCCCAGAAGGCCGCTCTTTTAGAAGGCCAAGATGTTGTGGTTGCCACTCCAGGTCGATTATATGATCTTTTGGTCAATCGAGCTTTGCAACCGAGAGAACTTAACAAATTAGTCATCGATGAGGTCGATGTCATGCTAGATTTGGGTTTTAGACCCCAATTGATTAATATTTTCGAACTACTGCCTGAGCGAAGACAGAATATCATGTTTTCTGCGACGATGACAGATGAAGTCGATGCGATGATAGATGACTTCTTTACTAATCCCAGAAAAATAGCTGTGGCACTGAGTGGAACTCCTTTGGATAATATTCATCAAAGTGCTTATTCGGTTAAGAACTTCCTTACCAAAGTTCGCCTTTTAGTTCATTTGCTGATAAACAAAGATGAATATCGTAAAGTCCTTGTGTTTATTTCTAACAAGAAATTGGCGGATAGGCTTTTCGACGCGTTGGAAGATGAATTGGGGAGCGAAGTGTGCATTATCCATTCTAATAAGTCTCAAAACTTTCGATTGAGAGCTGTTGAGGAGTTTGACCAAGGTCAAAAGAGAATTTTGGTGGCGACAGATGTTATTGCTAGAGGGCTAGACTTAGACAAGGTTTCTCATGTGATCAACTTTGATGTGCCTGATTATCCTGAAAACTATATGCATCGTATTGGTCGTACTGGTAGGGCAGAGGAAATAGGCAAGACCATGTTGTTTTTTACTGAAAAGGAAGAGCCTAAAAAAGAGGCTATCGAGGAGCTAATGAATATGAAAGTTCCACTACTTGAGTTTCCAGTAGAGGTAGAAATTACTAATGAATTGATACCGGAAGAACGCATCAGAATCAAGGAGAGCAACTACAACAGAAATACGAAACTCAAGCCAATCAAAACTGAAAACGCTGAAAAGAAAGAGAAGAATACTAAAGTAAACCTTGGTGGATCCTATAAAAGAAAACTTGCGTCAAAGCACAAAAAACCTAAGACCAGAGGAGATAAGAATCAAAATCGAAAGAAAAAATAGTCGTTTTCCATTTCGATATTTGATAGTTGAAAATGATTGATCACAGTTTGGTTGAGGCAGTCTTTTGTGATTCTTTAAACGGAAGGCTCTGACTCATCATATTTCTTTATAACAATCACTTGAGAGGGAAATATGTTAGTTCAATAATACGAATGCACCCCAGTAATAAGGTTCGGTAAACTCTTGTCTGAGTTTCTTCTGTGCTGAGATAAAGGCTGCATTTTTGCTCTTGCCGCTGGCCCACTCACTATAGAAATAAGTCATCAGGCTTTTTGTAGCTTCATCACTGACTTTCCAGAGACTCATAATTACTGATTGTGCTCCGGCTACCTGAAAAGCTCTCTGCAATCCATATACACCTTCACCTGACTTGATTTCACCCAATCCAGTTTCGCAAGCGCTGAGTACCACCAAGTCGGTATCTTTTAAATCAAGTGTGAGCACCTCATAAGCGGTAAGTATTCCATTGTCTGCCGATTTGATTTCGGTAGTGCTTTCATACCCTGAGGAAGACATTGCCTGTTCAGCATTTGACAGCATTAGTCCCGATCTAAGAAGAGGGTTGGATTTGGCTTGGTTTACGTCGATCCCTAGCACAGTCTCTTGATTAGCATGACTCTCTTGTAAGAAAAAGCCATGCGTGGCTACGTGCAACAGAGTAGGTGAAGCAATTCTTTTAAAATTGGTCTCTGTAGCCATTGTAGAGGTATAAGTTTTCACTGCAAACCCATTGGATTTTGTGATCTGACTGACAGCATCTATTTCAGCTTTAGTACCAGGCAAAGGGCTCAAAAGACCTTTGTTTCCATAGTCAGGAAAACCAAAAAAGTCAGCTTTTTTCACTGCAGAGAGCTTTTGCTTTTTAATCACCAAATCTCGTGTGCTGGTATATAAATGAAAGTCCATTCCATCAGATATATAGCTGTTGTCTGATTTGAGTAAAGCACTAATGTTGACCTGAAAATATACACCATCTAATGAGAGGTGCACGTTTTTGACACCGCCCAATTTCCTATCTACCTTTTCCCAGAATTTTTCATACAAGATAGGATTGTTTACTTTGAGCCTTACCATATTTTGGTATCCCTTGGCATATTTTCCGTCCAGATCGTTTCCATTTTCAATGAGTGCAAGTGATGGATGTTGAGCATTGGGATCTGCGACCAAAAAAGCATACATTTTTTCCTCAGTAAAACTATTTTGAAATTTTGGAAAACCGATAATTTCGATAGCGACATCGGTCTGAGGTAGCACTGCCTTTACTTCATCCAATGTGGTTGTGGGTAGTTGACTGGCAGCTGCAAAATCTGTGGACTGTCTGCTGAGCTCCTTTTCCAACTGATTGGCTTTTGCCTCCTCAGTGTTTAGGTCAATCCCAAGATCAGAGCGTTGGCTTTTTGAATAGGTGTAGTAGAGCAGTAAATCTTCTTTCGCTTGTTTCCACTCCAGATACAGTGACTTGAGGGATTCATTATCACTATTCAGTATTTGCTCTCTAATTTTCGATGAGGCACTAAATAGTATTCCTTTAGTCTTTAGCTGTATGTTGTACATAGCTGTGAGCAGGGAGGGGTCCTCTTGATGGCGGCTTGTAGCATAGTTGTAAAATTTCAAAATGGAAGGCCTGATTTTTGCCCAATACTGACCTTTTTCATGCTCACTCATGGCGGCGAAATTATTCTCAACGAGCTCCATATTGCTGGCGATTACTTTCTCAAATTTGGCATTTGCCTGATCGTATTCACCCACTTTCCAGTGGATAACCGCGAGATCTTCCAGGGATTGTAGATAATCCGGATGATACGCCCCAAAATCCTGTAAGTAAGAGTCGTTTACCTCCTGAATGATAGTTTGGGCTATTTGAAAATCGCCACGGTAGATATGGTATTTGCCGAGGTTATGTTTCGTTTTAATATAGGCTGGATGACTCTTGTTATACTTTTTCTCAAATATACGAAGCGCATCATCCAAGAGCGACTGCACTTGATTGACCTCACCAGTTTCCATAAGCACACTAGCCAGATAATTTTCCACATTGGCATAATCTGTTTGATTCCGAGCCATACGTTTTCTTTTGAGCTCAAGTACTTCGTTGAACAGTTCGCTGGCTTGCTGGTATTCACTGCTACTATAGAGAATCAGCCCTTGATTGATTTTAAAACTTATGTTGTCTCTCCCTTTAGCTCTGAGCTCGTCGCCTGCCATGGTCATTGCCTTGCCTATATATGATTGTGCTTTCTCATTTTGTCCTACCTCATTATAGAATAGCGAGAGGTTGCTGGTCAGGATGGCATGTGAGAGCGAATTTTCTTTGTCCTGAGAGATTAGCAGAGATTGAGCTTTTGAAAAGTAGTCTTCCGCCTCTGTATATTTTCCTTGCGATTGCGAGATCACCGCGAGGTTATTATAGAGAGAGGCCAGCGCACCAGATGCTTCACCTATTTCTTCTTTAAAGTATTCAATGGTTTCCAGAATCAGCCCTTCAGACAAATTGTACTTTCCTTCGGCATGCACCATGATGGAAATATTAGCCATTGTCTTGCCTACTGCATATTTTTCTTCGATGCTAAGTGTGTCCATGTCCAAGGCTTCACTAATGTGAAAACCGTCACCTAGTGTTAGCTTGCTAAAACTGTTGTCGTTGGTAAATAGCGCCACAGCCTCCATAAAGCTGAAGGTGGCTATTTCTGGATTGATGTAAATGGAGAACTCCGCCTTGCGATTCAGCTCAAATATTTGCTCATATATTTCAAATTCTAGAGGCTCATCGGACTCGTTGTCATAGTCTGCTCCCAAAGTATATAGGAAACTTTCCTGACTGTCTCGGTTGGCAAAAAAAGAGGCTCGATTCCCTTGCGAGAATATATAGTTATAAAATGAAGTGTCTTTTTGCAGTTGTTCGGCTCGTAGTTTTTGAACCTGATTCTCTGTACCCAACAAATCTTTGGCTGCTTCGAGGCGATCTTTGTCTACCAGATCGTTGAGCTTTAATTTGCCAAGTTTGAATTGTGCCTGAATGGTGGTTGATAATAGAACGGATAGGAGGATACTGGCTACTGCTGACTTCATGGGGTAAGAATATTTAACGTTGAAGTTAAGCACTTTTTACTTTTTGTCTATAATGAATACTTTAAATCCCCTTCATATGATCGAAGAAGGAATATTATTCAGTATCTGATCTAGGTGAAGTTTTCTTAGAGAGTTTGCTTTCATAGCTACTACGACTCAATACCTGATTCATCATCTTTATCACTTCATCGATTTCTATGGAAGTATTATTGATATGCTTTAGCATTTCAGGAAGTTCCTTTTCGTCAAATAGTCTTTTGTTGAGTAAAAGACTGGTTAACCCTAGAAGTCTTGACAAGGGGCCACGAAGTTCATGAGAAGTCTGAAAAGCATATTCTTCCAGGTCTTGCAGGAGTAATTTACGCTCCTGATCCTGCTTGCTTTTTTCAGTGATATCAAGTTTGTTGAGCCAAATCCAGCTGATGCGGTTGTCTTCAATATGAGAAGTGATTTGGTTTATAAACCAGTATTCGCTACCTAGAATTGATTCCTTAAGCACCTTGCCACTTAGGCTGTAATTGCGATCCAAGTAGGCTTCAAGCAACATTCGAGTAGAGTTGTCATCATCCATGATGAAGGCAAGGGTATTCCCAATAAGAGATTCTGGAACATTATTTAGATACAATTGGCCAAAGACATGATTGCATTCTACTAGTTTCAGATTTTCAAACAGATGGGTCATTTGTTTTTCTTTAGCCCAAGTAGCATTCATTGGAGGCTTTAGACTAAATCGTGCTATACCTTCAAAGCTATTAGTGAAAAGCATTCGATATTTCTCTTCACTTTCCCTCAGTTTATGAGCTATGCCCATCAGCTCGTTCTGTTTTTGTCTTAAATCTGCTGTACGCTCAAATACGACTTCTTCCAAATTTACAGTGAGTTTATCCAGTTGAATGTTGTTGTTGGCCAGCTGAGCATTAGACTTTTCGTATATATAGATCAGATAACCAATGATAAGGTTGAAGATGGCCCAGTAGTATATGGAGGTCAAATAGGTGTATTGATTTTGAAGAAAAACCTCAGATAATTCCTTGTTAGAATCAAAATAAAGTAGATAGGGCTGCTGGTAGAAAATAGCGACTAGACTAAAAAGCATCAGTGAGGTAAATGCCACGGCTTCCTTTTTATAGGAGAAAAGAATTTGTGATACAATTGAGAAACCGATAATGCTAAGGTCAAAATGAAAATAGTAGTCTGTTGAAGTACCTTGTATAACAGGATCGAGTACCAGCCAGAATGCAGCCCAGGACAATAGATATAACCATCTACTCAAATAAAATAGTCCAACTCTGTTTATCAAATAACATGTGATAGAAGCAGCGGCAAACATCAAACGTGTGAACTGATCAAAGTTCAATTCATTTATTGGTTTCAAATATTCTTTGTAATCCAACAGATAGGATAGTAATATGATGGCAGGGACTACAAGAAAGATTACATTGGCCAGAATGATTCTTTCTTTGGAGGTAGAATCTTTTTTCTGACCAAGTCCAGCCATAAAAAGGGTCTCAATGAGTCGATAGTCGGCCAATTAAAGGTTGATTAGAGCGTTTGATTGCTATTTTATATTTGATGCTTAAACTTGATGCTATCAGGTTATAGGCCCAAAAATCTTGTTACAAAAGTATGAAAATACTTTAGAAAAATAATAATAATATGACTCACTTCAAATGACCCTTATGGATAAGAGCCTGAATATTGAATCAAAATTCATTTTTCAGTCTTATTAGACAATTCAGCAAGGGCAAGAGTTTTGCATGAGGAGCTTCATCATCAAACTGGTGCCTGAAGGATTTCTGATCTGTATTAATGATAAGCTCAGAATGCCTGGCGCCGTCGTACGTGCGCTTATTTGTCGGTGATTGCAGTATAGGCACCGAATCCAATACGATAGACGACAAGTCTGAAATCACTGACTTCCATTGCCTTCTAGATGATTTTAAACTAGATGTTATCTCTGTTTCTCCGCGTTGTTTTTTTTCGAATATCAGACTATCAGCATTGATCATTATTTTTTCGAAATACCCTCTGGAAAGCGTTTGAAATTCAATGCTCAAGATTTCTTTGTTTTGGGCAGATGTTGAATTACACGACAAAAAAATTATTAAGAGAATAAAACCATATTTCATAAGGCAAAAACTATTGTTGGTATCCGATTCTTTTAAGTCAGTAATCTAATTAAAAACTAAAATAGCACCGAGTGAAAACCCGGTGCTATCTGATTAATTAACCTTAAATTTTTACTAAAATCAGAATTTTTGATAAGCTTAAAATCGCTCTATTTTTTTATAAACCTTGAGTTTAGAGTAGTCTTTTCAGTAAGAATAGAAAGGATGTACACCCCTGTATTCAAAGATGAGACATCCAGAGCTCCATCTGTCAACACAGTTTCGCCTACCTGTAAACCGCTCACAGTAAGGATTCTAATAGAAATAAGATCCGCCGGAGCATTTACGTATAACATTTGGCTGGTCGGATTTGGAAATACTCTAGGTTCACTAGAAGGAACAAACCGCTCAACGGCAGATGCATTTCTGGCAGATGATCCATTGATACAGAAGTTAGTAGCTTCAGTACTGTTGAAATCACCACCTGAAGCTAATAAGTTGCTATTGGCGTCTTCCAAGGTATACGAACCATTGCCGTACGAGCAGCAGATACCGTCACCATAGGTGTCATTGATGGTGAAAGTATAGCAACCATCTGAAAGACAACTGGTGTCAATTTTCGTAACATTTGCATCACTATTTGCATCGTATGAACCACCTGACATCACAGTGCTACCAAGATCGTTTGTGACTGACCAGCTGGTCTCTGCTGGATAATCATCTAGGGTCAAAGTCAAGGTGACATCTGTACATCCACCAGTGGTGCCAGATGATATGTTCAACTTGTCTATGGCCATATCGCTTCTATAGCTGGTACTGGTAGTCGCTACGAATCTAAGGGATACCGTGCCTCCGGTATAAGACACAAGATCGATATTAGCTGCAGACCATGTATTACCCTGGTTACCAGATAGTGACCATAGTGAGTTCCACGTACTGCCATCTATACTAGCTTGAAGATCCAAAGTACCCATGGATGATCCATACATATGATAGGAAAATGAGAAAGTTGAGGTAGTCTCTGAAGTCAAATCAATACATGGACTGGTAATGATGCCGACCTTGTTAGGAAAGCCCGTTCCATTTCCGGAGGACTCTATATATAGATAGTTAGACCCTTCGGTAGCGGATGAAGGTCCTGTACTACTGGAAGGCGTACCACCTGCATCTACAGTCCAATCTATGTCGTCAGCCGAGCTTTGTGACCAGGCGCCAATTCCACTTTCAAATCCCTCTGCATATGGGAATGAAGAGATACCGCCTACGCAACCACTTGGAGGATCAAGAGTGGTTACACTAGTACTTCCTTGGGCAGATTCATTTCCAGCATCATCTGATGCACTGACTCCGACGCTGTAATTTGTGCTCGCTGTTAGACCTGTAAACGAGTACGAGGTGCCAGAGACGGTGCCTTGAAGATTTCCATCCAAGTAAACATCGTATCCAGCAACACCTACATTGTCCGTAGAGGCTCCCCAGGATAGATCAAAGGAAGTCTCTGCAATGTTGGATGCAGACAAGCTCGATGGTACGCTTGGTGCCTCTGTATCAAGTACAGCACTTTGAATATTGACAGTATAATCCTCAACTTCGCCGTAGTCAAAAGATTCACAGCTGGTAGGAATACCGTTATATTTCATAGATACGCGCATGCGTGTGTTGCCTGTAGCAGCTGAGGCAGGTACTGTAAATCCACCACTCACAGGAGTAGTTTGGGATGCAGCTAGACTCCATACTTGCTCATCTGAGTCCCCAAAATCTCCATCCTGATTATAATCTATCCAAACTGAATAGCCTTCATTATATACTGTACCTGTCCAGGTGGGAGTGATGGTAATCGACTGCACATCACCTTTAGTAATGGTAGTGGATATCGCCGTATGATCGCTGTATCCTCCAGATCCTGCATTAGTGCTATTGTCTATGCTACCTAATTGAACACGACCGATGTATTCATCACTCGTATTGTTGCCATTGGAAGCACAATAGTTGAGTTGAACCTCCGTCGTAGTAAATACCACAGAGCTACTATAAGAGGAGTTGGTAGAAGTACACTCACTTCTAACCTGTGCCTCGTATTCGGTCAGTGCGGTTAGACCAGACAACGACGAATTGTTGCTTGCTGCCGAAGCAGTAGTCCAGGTCGCAGTACCTGTTGCTCTATACCTCATTCCATATGATGCACCAGCTACAGCTGTCCATGCAAGATCAGCAGTCGTAGAGCCTATATTGCTAGCCGCCAGTCCTGATGGAGTAGTTGCATTACATGCTATTGCTCCCTCGATAGAGAAATTAGTATTAGAAATATCGTAGAAGATATTATCTGCGGCTTCTACCATTACACGGCAGTTGCTTGATACATTATTTGGAACAGTCACATTGGCAGAACCGTCATTTGCAGTATTCGAAAGTAATGTAATCGGATACGTGAATCCTCCGTCTGTAGACAACAGAATATTGACATTCGAACAATTGATTGGGGATGAATTGGTAGAACCAACATTCCAGGTAACTGTTTCTGTTTGACCCACATTCCATGTGACAGCTGTATTAGGGGCTGACATGGTGAAGGGGGTTACGTTTACCACGGTGACAGACATCAAATCGTCATCGGTTTGTCCTCCACCAGCTTTATTGTCTCTGACGGTAAGAGCAAACTCCATGCTTCTGGCAACAGAGGGAACGACTTCCCATGTAGGAGTGAGGTTGCCGCTTACCACGTCTGAAATTTGTGGCATATATCTGTCAGGAGAAGTAGTGCCTTCTTTAGATCTAAACATAGGCCCGGAGGTTCTGGTAGAAGACGGTGCTGAGTTTGAATTAGGGTTTTCCGGATCATTTTGTTCCCAGGTATAGGTAAGGGCATCACCATCAGGATCAGATCCTTGTCCTCTCAAAACAAAGGCGGTTGATTTAGGGATTGAGTAGTTAGAACCAGCATTGGCTGATGGTGGATTGTTGGATAGATTTACCACCTGAGCACATGAAGAGCTCGTTCCGGTTTGAACATTTGAGGAGATGTCCCTGATATTCACGTAGTTGAAGTATGCGTCACTATTGTTTTGCACGTTGGCAGAACAAATTCCCGCATAACCCATGATAGAGCTACCGCTACCTGGCTCCACTTCAGTGGCACCGCTTCCGCTTCTGCAGCTCGAGTTGCTTTGCACATGGTATCCACCAAATTGATGACCAATCTCGTGTGCTACATAATCGATGTCAAATGCATCGCCGGTAGGATCTGACCGGCCAGTGTATCCGCTTCCTTTGCTGCCGCTGGTACATACACAACCAATACATCCCGCATTTCCACCACCAGTTGTGTTGAAATTGTGGCCAATGTCATAATTGCCATCTCCAATAGCTGCGTCGATTACTTGCTGAGTTTTGTTGTTGTACTCATTGGTCCAGGGATCAGCATTCGTACTACCATAGTAGATAATCGCATCATTGGTAGGTACTAGCTCCATGGTAATTGCGAGATCTCTCTCGTAGACACCATTGACTCGAGTCATTGTAATATTCATCTGAGCCAAAATATTCGCTTTCTTTTGAGCATCTGTGCCACTGCCAGCGAATATGTTTCCGTATTCTGCGGTACAAGACATAGCCAATCGGTATTTTCTCAGCTTCTTGTCATCGGTTCTTTGAGCGCTGCTTCGTCCGTCACTCATCAGGGATGGCAGATCCACTTCCTGATCCGTCATGCATTGAAACTCCGAAACCATATTGTCGATATTCTTTCTAGCGTAGACTTTATAAGTCTTTAGATCTTCTGTATATGGGTCGATGTAGCTTAGTCCTTGTGTGCCAGATAGAATCATACCATGAAATCCCTTCTGATCCGACAAGCTAAATCTAATGGTGGCACTTGGGTCATCGACTCCTTGTCCAGCGTACGATTTGATATCTGGATATTTGGCAGCCAGATCAGGATGCATTACAGAAGCCTCAGTTACACGAAACGACTCAATACGGCCGTTGGCGGTAGGAAAACTAATGATATGGTTGGTACGACCATTGGAGGCATCCCTGCTTTGAACCTGTAATAAGTTTTGCTTCAAAGAGTGGATATCCAGATCGTAAACTTCAGATTCCTGGGTAATTACCCTGGAATTGAGCGTGGGGCCTCCAGGACTACTGGCGGTCCAGCTGTTGTTTTTAGTTTGGGCATAGCCCAGGCTAAAAACCAGTGGAAGAAATAGCGTTAGTAAAGCTTTTTTCATCTTAATTGGGTTTAGATAAATTAGAATATTTAGTTAGTATGTTGTTGTGAGTAAAGAAGCAATCAGGCCCTGTTGGACTCAAGTTTTCTAACCACTAACCAGACGTTTTCTGGTCAGCACAATTGTTTGAATTGAGTATAAGTATCAGATACCTTTGAATCAGCATGGACGCATGTGTCCTGTGATTTAGTTTTCCCTGATCAGGGAGAAACAACAATAAAATGTGTGAGTTGAGGGTCTAAACGACCCATTCTTGGCTACAATAAATTTCTAATTGATAGTTCTGAAGTGGATCGCTGAATAAAATTGGGTTGAGTTGCGTAGTCATCTTTTTCTCAATGTTGCTCGGTGATAAATGACCTATTCCATAGAATATTTCATTTAGGTAGGTTAAGTAGGGTAAATGCACGGCCGGTTAGGTTGTTTAAAGAATAATATTTGGGTTTACGAAACCCCGAATATATAATGGATATTTTTATTAACCAAAACGCATGCGAAATAAAGGACGATCAATAAAATACCAGTGTAGGTATAAATTATACTTATTTATGGATGGGCATAAGAATGTGAGGCAATGCTCAATACTTAATGAAGTATTTTATTATCTTTTTAAAAACATCTGTTAATCAGTATTTTATGCATAGCAAAAGTGTTAATTGGGGGAGCAGATGTTCAAATAATTGGATTCAACCTTGATGTAACTATTTTAATATGAATTTATTTATCAAAATGTTTTTTTTGGCTCTTTGTATTTCTGGATTCCAAGGATTTTGTCAGGTCAACCGGAGTCAGGCAAGCAACTATCAGGGACAAAAAACTTCGTTTCACAACTATGCCTCTAACTACCAGAAAGGATTTGTACAACTACTAGATGGTACTCGACTTGAAGGAGAAATATCAATTATAGGAAATTCTTATGAATACCTATATGGGGTGAATATTAAGATGCAGGATGGGACCAAATATAAGTTTCCACTCCGGAGTCTTATCGAATTTGGGCTTTCAGAAAATCTGATTAATGATACTCCGGGAGAGTTCTCGTGGTACACAGTTGACAAAGTGAAATTAGGATCCAATACGGGAGCACCTCCCAAGCCTAGCAATACCAGAAAAGGAAGTACTGATTTTGGGTATGTCGTGACTAAAGAAGGGAAGACTTATCAAGGGAAGATTAACATCAAAGAGGTAAGAAAGAAAATCATTCAAATTGATGTGAAAACGCCAAGCAAGGAGAAATTTAAATTTGAAGCTAGTCAGCTATCCAATTTTGGTGTTGGCTTGAGAAATAATGATAGAGTAGCCGATGTCGATGTCTCAAAGAGGTCTAATAATAAGGTTCCATATTATGATGATAATATGTTAAATACCAGTTGGTTAAATGATAATGTAAATGGATATGTGATTGATGCTGATGCACGAAAAATTATGGGAAAGATTGGGATATCCACCTCTCCGAATCTATGGTTTATTAGACACATTACACTTACAGAACCCAACGGCGAGACCTCATATTTCAGTCCGTCTGATATGCTTAAAAAAATCGTGAAAGTGAACGATGGCGTATCCAAAGAATATATCTACTTCGAAGGCGAATATGTGGAAGTCCTTCATCGAGACGGATGGTTGGTGCATTTTCGAAACCCTCATCCGAAGACGTTAAGTGTTGGGGGGGATTTGGCCAATGTAGTGACAGGTGCTGCAATGGAGAGTGCAGATCAGGATTTGAGAGCTGCTGGGGGAAGTATTACAAAGAATGACAGGCCAAATAAAGATGTAGACTGGACGTCTGAGGAAGTTATAAAATTGTATGCTCAGGAATTTTTGCTGCTGAATGAACTCACAGGTAAATATGCCATGTATATTCCGGGTAGAAAATATTGGCAGATCGAAGGAGACTTGATGGGTAGCTTGCACTACTTGAAACTTCCTAAGGAAGGCCAGGATGCTCTTAGAAAAATGGAGAAACCATCAAGGACGATGTACTACCTTAATGAAAAAATTTACAGCCGATAATCTGATTTGTATGACACCAGAAGACAAGGCATTCATGCAAGCAGCCATTAAAATGTCCGAAGACAATGTCATTTCGGGAAATGGTGGCCCATTTGGAGCGGTAGTGGTGAAAAATGGAAAGATAATAGGACGAGGGTTCAATCGGGTGACTGCTACCAACGATCCTACAGCCCATGCCGAAATAATGGCTATAAGAGAAGCCTGTGCTCATCTCAAAAATTTCCAACTAGAAAACTGCGAGATCTATACAAGCTGCGAACCCTGTCCGATGTGCCTGGGTGCAATCTATTGGGCTAGACCAGCGAAAATATTCTATGCTAACTCCAAAGAGGATGCCGCTGATATCAATTTTGATGATCAGTTTATTTACGAAGAATTAGAGCGACCTATAGAGAAGCGCCGTCTATTCACCCAACAAATGATGCGTGATGAGGCATTGCAGGCTTTCAAACTGTGGGCAGATAGTACCAAAAAGATTGATTATTAGTGTTCCAGTGTTCTGTACAGTATTTTTCTAGCGTTGTGTTTTCGCAGTTCCGCCTGTATGTCACCGATCATACCCATGCTTACCTTCTCATCGGCGCGTAGCATTACAATCATTTGATCCTTGTAGTTTTCTCCTAGATCAGATTTTTGTTCTTGTACCCATCGTCCAATCTGAGGGATCGAGATGAGTTTGTTATCTGCTGAAATCCGCGGAGATGAGCCTAGTTTTGTGTCTTTAGGAAAGCCTACGAAGAGTTCTTTGATTAGAAATTTTTTCTCTACTGAGGTGATCGCCTGAGCTTTTGGAATCTTGATATCTAGATTGTCTTGTTGTATTTTGATAGTAGCTGTGACCATGAAGAAGAAGAGTAGTAGAAATACAATGTCAGGCATGGAGGCTGTAGAAATTTCTGATGTCACGAGCGATTTTTTCCGTATTTTCATAGATTTTTGATTTTGTCTGGTTCAGCTATTGATATATTCATTGGGAGGTTTTGCCTTGCTTTTTCGTAGAGTAATCTGTCCTTCTTTTTATTCCGGTTTAGCGCCCTAAATTCGCTTGAGGTCAGTCCAACCTGCTCTCCGTACATCTGATAGTACGATTCTTTGATTCTGTCCAGGACGGTAATAAATGTTGCATATTCTGCTCCACGCTGGGTTTTTATTGATATGATAGCTTTTTGTGGGTTTTCAGCCAGATTGGGATCTGAATTGGGATTCACTACGAAATTTTTGATTTCATCTTCCAATCCATTAAGATCAGATCTTACTTCTCCTTCAATCAAATATTGATTGTGCGAGTTGATTAACACCTTGAATAAATTTCTCTTTCTGACCGGCGCATCCAAAGGTTCTAAGTCAGGAGGCAGCTGCATCATAAGCCCTTTTTCTTGTAACAAACTTGTGCTGACCAGAAAAAAAATAAGCAATAGAAAAGCGATGTCGGCCATGGACCCTGCGGATACTTTTGGTTCTAATTTGGGCTTTTTTAGTTTCATGTTTTTTAGTTGTTAAATCCAGATTGTATGAAAAGTCACAATTAAACCTGAATTATGCATTAGGAATCGTGATGAAAGCTATAAAGCGTAAAGAAAGAGTCACTTATATTGAAGAGGCATAGCACCGCAATGGTGATTCAATAAATATATGTTAAGAGTCTATTTCAAAGTGCTTTATGATTGGAATAGATTTTCTAACGCATATTTCAGGTTAAAACACCAAAATATTTTGCATCAAATGGCCGACTGTGGCATATAATCAAGAATTCAGAGAAAAGTCAGGAAAAAAATTCTATCCAAATCTTATGAATGTTTAGCTTGATGGGATCATGAAATTATCTTTGAACTTTAACATCCCCATTCATGAAAAAAATAATGCTGGTATTAATTGCAACAATGGTTTTCGGCGCCTGCTCCGACGAAAAGGAAGAGAATACTACGGCTACCAAATGGCGAGGAAGCTGGACTCCCCGCTATCCCAATTTATATCATGACGGGGAACCGGTAGAGGGCGAAAATTTTATAGTGTATAGTGATAAGTCCAGTCAAACGTGGCGTAAAGAAGTAGCTGTAAAGGCTGAAGAGTCACTGTCAGATATAATGACCAGGTTTGATTTAAAATCCTCTGATTTTGACTTTGTTCCTCTTCAGGACGAAAGGAAAATTCATATCCTGACTAACTATGATCAATGGAATATTGCTTTAGCCTATCGTGATGGCATTATTATTCGATCAAAGGATGGCCCTAATTTTTTCGGTGATCATCAAACCTGGCAATATGTATTCCAACATGAAATCACTCATGTGATTGAGTTTTTGCTCATAGGCACTCCTAGTCATAGCAATTCTAGTTCTGTGTGGATGAGGGAAGGCTTCGGGAACTATGGCGCCAGAAATCATCGCATTCAGTCTGTAGAAGAATTGGAGGCTTGGCGTGAAAAAATGAAAGATGTCGAAGGCGAAGGAAATCCTATTTCCATCGTGGGATGGTCCGATTTTCCGGAATCAGTAGTGAGCGGTGGGACGACTGGAGAATATTACGGGTTCTTTGAACTTGGGGTCCGTTATATTTTAGATGAAGAAAAAGGGAATGGCACTAATATCGATAACCTGAAAGCATACTTCGAAGACATTGGAGATGGCGTATCCTATAAGGCGGCTTTTCTAAAGCACTTCAACATGGATGCAGATGAATTTCGGGACAACTATTGGACAATCATGAAGGAGTATTTAGAGCAGCCTGAATAATCAACAACATACTTTGGCGAAGATTTGCCGCTAGCTAAGAATTATACGAATCTACTTTTTTCATAAAACTGGTGCGATAGGAGGCGCTTATCGCAATTTTCTGATCAGCGATATAGACTCTGTTGTCTTCAATCTTATCAATTTGACGAATGTTGACTAGATAGGAGCGATGTACCTGCACGAACTTAGCAGTTGGCAATAGGTTTAGCGCCTCCTTTATGGAAGATCGCACCATAAGCTTTCCATGCCGGGTGAAATAGCTCACATAGTTGCCATCCGCCTGCACATAGTACAAATCATCGAAAACCAGTCGCTGCTTCTGTGTACCAGTGTTGACAAATACAAAGTCCTGATCGCCAGCAGTAGTAGCTTTTAGTTTCTCCTGTACCTTACTGATAGCTAGTGCAAACCTTGGGAAATCGAAAGGTTTGAGCAAGTAGTCCACAGCCTTCACTTCATAGCTTTGCATAGCATATTCACTGTGTGCTGTAGTAAAGATCACATGCGGTTTATTGTCAATGGCATTAAGTAGATCCAGGCCGCTCAGATTGGGCATATTGATATCTAGAAAAACCAGGTCTATCGTATTTTCATTGAGATAAGAAATAGCCTTGAACGGATCAGTAAACGACTGCTTCAGGATAACAGAATCGATTTTGGAAATATGGCTTTTGATAATTTCCAAGGCCTTTGGCTCGTCGTCGATGGCTATGCAGCGGATCATGTGTCTAGATTTATTTCAAGTTTTACTGAAAAAGTATCCGGGTGATGTGAGATCTCTAAATGATACCTTTCAGCATAAAGGAGCTCCAGTCGGTTTTTGACATTTTCAAGGCCAATTCCGGTATTATCATCTGGTGATGCCACTTGTGAAATGCTATTTTTCACGATGAGTAGCAGGCTTGATTTATCAAACTTCATTGCAATATCTACAAAGTTGGGCTCAATAGGACTGTGGCTATACTTAAAGGCATTTTCAATGAAGGGAATAAGCAATACAGGGGCAATTTCGATGCCGTCCGTAGATCCTTCCACTTCAAAATTAATAGTGGTCTGCTTGGTGGCTCTCAAGCGCTGCAAATCCAGATACTTTTCAATGTAGTTTACTTCTTTGCTCATCGGAATGAGCGTGGCCTGAGAGTCGTGAAGATTGTATCGCATCAGGGTACTGAGTTTGACAATGCCATCGGCCGTTTTTTCGCTTTTTTCTTCCAGTGCCAGCGCATATAAACTATTGAGGGTATTAAACAAGAAATGTGGATCCACTTGAGACTTGAGAAATGCCAGTTCCATGGCCAGACGCTCAGCTTTCAAGCGATCTATTTCTCCGATGTTCAATATCCAATCTTTGGTGAATTTATACCCAAAGGAGAGCAGCAGGGCTAATGAGCAATAGGAGTAGAGCGACCGATCAGCAAATGGATTCAATGAAAAAGTCTGGGAGAAGCCAAAGAGTATATTATCGTGTTCGAAATAGGCGATGACCAGGGCTCTGATAAATTCTATCAGGACGAGGAGAACAACCAATCGTATGAAGTAACCAAGCCATTTCTTTTTTCTCAAATAAGTTGGAATTAACCATAGGGAATTGATATAAAATACGATTGGTAAGGATAGAAAAAAAAGCCTTAGATAGTGCTTTGGAAAACGGTCCCAAAATGTACCCAATCCGAATTCAGACCAAAAGAGGTAAAGACTCAAAAAAAATAGGTGAATTGCGGTCTCTCTATGCCGCCATAAATTAGATCTAAGTGTCTGCCAAGTCATTTTACAAAATAGCCATTTTGGTTAACTAATTATAGCGATTTAAAATTATCCTTGAGATTTGCGTCTAGCAACAAATGCTCCGGATCGATGGCCACTCGACTCGGCCGTTGGCTCAATGTCAAGGTGAGTTTATTTTCGGTTTCTGAAATCTTGTATTTCTTGCGATGAATAATTTTTAGATTTCCATTTTCCTCAGAACTATAGGCAACAATCTCGATATAATCGGCCAAAGGAAGTGTCATCACCTCGTCGGCTACTTTAGGTGCTGCGGTGGTCTGATAGGTACGAATACCCTGAGCTCCACTGTTATATTTGCTCACCTTGAAATCAACTGTTGCTTCGAATGTACCATCATCTAGTGCAGTGACTTTGACCTCTTCAATACTATTGTCGTATAAAACGACCTCTTCAAATAAGTCCGAGACCAAATATTGAAGACTATCCGGTATTTCATTTTTCAAGACCTTTAGAAAATCAATGGAAGTGGTGTAGGGAGCTGACTTGAACCTTACTTGATGCAAGTATTTTCGTAGGATCTGATTGAAGTGATTCTCACCCAAATACTCACTCAGCGCATACAGTGCAAGAGAACCTTTCTGGTAGGGAACATGAGCTTCATCCTGCCCATTGTTGTAGATCAGCGGACTTTCTTTACCATTTACCTTTGCCCTTTGTTTCAGGTATGTCCTGAGCGATTGCTCGGTATACGCCTCTAGCATAGATAAGCCATATTCATGTTTTGTCACCTGCAGTGCTACGTATTCAGACATGCTTTCGGTGATCAAAGCATATCCTCTGGTGCCGGCTGGTATAGCCTGATGGCCCCACCACTGATGAGCTATCTCATGAGCGATTCCGCCATACAGTTTGTCAATATTTCCAACTTGATCAGTGTGCACATCTGCAACAAAACTCACTTCCGATAAGGGTAGAGTATTGGCGTACGACTGACCATAGTTGCCCAGTGATCTTGCGAATTCTACTATTCTAGCTTGTTTGTGCTGGTAAGGGGCAAAGTATTTGGAATTGTACTCCAGACCAGCTTTCAATCCGCGCATCATTCGATCGAGATTGTAAGTATGGCTGGGATGGTGGTATATTTCAAGCGCTACGCTGTCCTTGCCATGCAGCCATGTCTCCTTTGCAACGGCATATGTGCCAGAGTTGAATACATAGTCGTTGGTAACTGGCGAAGTAGATTGATAGTGAAAATATCTCCTGCCATCCTTAATCCAATCCTTCTGCAAATACCCTGGTGCGATTGCGATTTGATCCGCAGATGTGCTTACAATCGTCTCGAAGTTGATGAAGTCTGCGTCTTGTGATCTATACATATTCTGTCTGGCCAGACTATCAGTCGGATGAGGCATGTCGAGATCATCGGATTTGTATCCAATGCCTGGGGCAAACATGTGTGAGGTCAAAAATGTGCCATTCTGCTCAATGGGTGAATTTTTCTTGAATAGTGTGTTACTTACATTCTTCACTTCAAACTCGAAAATCATACTATCGCCCGGTTGAAGAGGTGTAGCCAATCGAAACAATTCCATGTTCTTAGTCTCATCCAGAGTCATCAGGACGGTAGATTGATCTACACAAGTAGTGTTTACATCAGATCGATAATTTATAATCAGCGTATCAATGGAAATATTAGACAAGTTGACCAACGTGTATTTTCCAACCACCTTAAAACTTCTTTTTTCAGGGTAAATATGCATATCAAGATATACGTCTGTAACACGTGGCTGAGTAAGAGAGGCATATTTTTCAAAGGAATCATTGCTTGCAGTCCTGGTCAGGCTGAGGTCGGTTTCACCACTTTCTTGTCCTGCGTGAATTATATATCCCATGCTTATGAATGCCGCAGCTAGTAGTGCAAATACTAAACTCGAGTTTCTATTAAACCGATTGTAAGCAATTGAAAGCCTTGCCAAAAAATTTCCGGGAAATCCTCTAATCCATAGTGTCCAGGCACCAAATATCAAGAGCAAACCACAAAGAGTCCAATATGTTTTGTACAGGAGATAGGGTACCAGTCCAGCTCCATAACCGCTCATATCCGAATAAGAAAGAATAAAGCCAGGGTCTGGGTTTTGATTGAACTTGAGTAAATCAGTCTCAATCCCCAATAAGTGGAGTTCTCCAAATCCAGCGGCAGCTAAGATCAGAAGAAATAAGCCTATATACATATTGGTGACCAAGGTCTGAATGAAAATGGCAAGGAAGGCCCAAATCACGCAAGCCGTCAAGTTGATTACAAAAAGGTGAAAGAGATAAAGGCCTAGATTATATTCAAAAAATCCGTTGATGGTCTGGATCAGCACACCAGCTATCATGATCAATGAGAGCAGCACGATTTGCATTTTGATGATGGCCAGCACTTTGGAAATCAGTAGCACCCAATTGGGAGTTGCTGTGACATCCACCAACTGATTCATCTTGCTGTTTCGGGCGCGTTGGATTAGAATTCCGGCATAGAGGAAGGTAAGCAAGTGGACTACCATCAAAAAGAAGAAGGTAGGGAATAGCAACATCAACCAACTGACAGGCAGCAGTTTGGTGGCATACTGTGGGTTCATTTGCGCCAGCGTGAATAGCACCAGGAGGAATCCAACAACCAGTACGGTCATAAAGGTGCCGTTCTTAATGATATACAAAAAATCGATCTGCGATAGCTTCCAGCAAGATTTTAAATGATCAATAAAGGAGAACTGATAATTGGCCCTTGGAAGTGCAATCTTTGAGATACTACCAAAAGTTGATTTTCTTGATTTAGAGCGAGGACTTTTTCTCCATGAAAATATTGACCCAGAGTGACTAAACTGAAACCGACTATAGCCGAAATAGAAGATTGAGGCAGATAGCATTAACCAGAATATTCTATTGTAGATAATTAAACTTCTGAGTGGTAGACTTGAGGTGTTTTGCTCAACTACCGTCCACAAATGAGTATAGTATTGCACAGCCATTTGCCCAAAAGGGTCGAAAAGAGCGAGGAGATCTAATAGATTTAAACTGACGAATATTCTAGTGGAAATTTGCTCCAAGGCCACTAACACAAATACAGCAACAAATCCCGAATAGACACTTCTGGTCAGAATAACAACTGCAAAAATGATGGCTCCGAATCCTAACACATTGGGGATCAGATATACCAGATATTCATGCAAATAGACTGATAGTAGCGTGGGGCCGATCAGGCCAGGATTTACACTTGGTAGTATACTACCGATCATGCACCCCAAACCAATCATACTTGTAAGGAGGATCACTATAGTTGTCGAGCTTAGCCATTTGGCAAATAAGTAACTTGCTTTTGAAAAAGGGTAAGTATAAAGGACACTGTGCATCTCGCTTTTGAAATCCCGATAAACAGAGTGGCCAATGATCACAGGCAGTAAAAAAAGGATGAGTTCCTTGAATAAGCCAAAAATCTTATGGATGTTGATGGGTGAATTGGCCCATTTTAGCGGCCCGTTGGCGGTGGATATCTCATCAAAAGATCCAGCAAAACCAGTCATTAACCCAGTGGCCAAGGCTAGAAAAATAAAGGCATAGATATAAGTAGTCGGCTGCTTGAGCCAATATTTCAATTCATAGAAGTAGATGACACTCAACATAGTATTTGAATCTTAGTTGTGGGTATTATTTACATTTTGTAAGGCGATGAAGTACACGTCGTCCAACTGGGGAGTGGTCGGTTCGAATCCTTCTGATGGCTCAGAGGCATGTACCCTAAGATTGATGGAGTGATCTGTGTTGTAGTTGGACGATAATACATTGTATGTCGCCTCTGATTCTTCTAGCTCTGCTCTTGAAATCTGTTTGAGCCAAATCAGTCCTTTTATCTCATCTAAGCAATTGGTAGGGGTGTCATGCTTGAGAACCTGTCCACCGTTGATGATCGCCATATCGTTGCAAATCTCCTTCACGTCGTCTACGATATGAGTGGAGAAAATGACGGTATTCTCTGTACCTATCTCTCTTAGAATATTTAGAAAACGAGTACGTTCGGCAGGATCAAGCCCCGAAGTAGGTTCGTCTACAATGATTAGTTTGGGGTCGTTGAGCAGCATTTGAGCAATTCCAAAACGCTGTTTCATTCCACCGGAATAGCCACTTACGTGCTTTTTTCGAACGTCAGTCAGATTGGTTAATTCCAGTACTTTCTCGATCAGTATTCTTCGTTCTTTGCTGGAAGACACTCCTTTGAGAATTGCGAAGTAGTCTAGTAGATTGTTGGCGGATTCTTTAGGATATACTCCAAACTCCTGAGGAAGATATCCAAGAACTTTCCTCAGCTTCATCGGATCACTGAGGACATCTATGTCATTGAAACTGATCTCGCCGGTATCGGGAAGCTGAAGCGTAGCAATCGTTCTCATCAGTGATGACTTGCCAGCACCGTTGGGCCCTAGCAATGCAAACATGCCAGCGCCCATGTCCAGATTTAATTGATCTATGGCATGCACACCGTTAGCATAGGTTTTTGAAAGATTTGAAATACTAAGAGACATATCAGAATGATTTAATGTTTCAACAAGCTTAGTATCCAATGGTTAATCTCTAAAATCAATGTGATGAAATGCCATAATCATGATGTGTATGACAGCAATACTGGGATAAAATGATGGCTGGTATTTGTGTGTAGGTTTTGAGATGTAAATATGATCTCTACGAACACAGATACTGTTTTGAATGGAATATTATTTTACTGGCAAAAGTAAATTTAATATATAATTATTATATTACAGGCAAATGTAAATTTAATAATAATGGAAAGATTGCATCTGGGAGAGTTTGAAGAGTTGGTATTATTGACGGTAGGGGTATTGTATGAAGATGCCTATGCTGTTGCCATCACCAAGGAAATATCTCATCAGTCCAAACGCTCTGTCAATGTAAGCGCGGTACACAAATCTCTGTACCGATTGGAGGAAAAGGGCATGTTGAAATCTCACCTCGGAGAAGCGGAAGCAAAACGAGGGGGCAAAAGAAAACGGCTGTTCTCGATTACACCGGTTGGTAAAAAAGCACTGGATGATTCGATGGAGCTGAGAACCAAATTGCGCAACCAAATTCCTGACATGGCCTTCAATTGGAAAATCAGCTGATATGGAGCCATCCAAACAAATACCTAAGCTTGCCCACAAGTTCTTCAAGTGGTATTGCCGTGGCGATAGATACGAAGAGCTGCATGGAGATATAGAAGAATTTTTCTATGATAGAATAGAAGAAAAAGGACTTAGAAAAGCCCAATGGCTCTACTTAATGGATGTATTGCGAGGATGCCAGTCATACGCATGGAAAAATAATAACGGTCAATTTCACTCAAAATTTAATCATTTAATCATGTTAAAAAACTATTTCAAAACATCGCTGAGAAGCATGATGAGGAACCCACTCAGTTCGTTCATCAATATTTTCGGATTGTCAATGTCTATCGGAATCTGTCTGGTAGTTTACGCTTTTATGGATTATCAATATAGTATTGATCAACATCATGAGCATAAGAATGAGGTCTATCTGGTTACCTTTTATGTAGATAAAGAAGGTGAGACGCTACAATACGGCAAGAGCCCGGTGATGCTTGCGGAAACTTTGAAACTGGATTACCCACAAATTAGCAAAACTTCCAGAGTTGAAGATCGAAACGTAGTTGTAAAATATAAAAACAAGGTTTTTCATGAAGAAGTACGATATGTAGATCCTGAATTTTTAGAAATGTTCACTTTTCCACTCAAGTGGGGAGAACCTTCCTCACTTCAAGGGTTGAACAATATTATCATCAGTGCGGAGATGTCAGAGAAGTATTTTGCGGATGTCAATCCCATTGGCTATGACTTGATGCTCAAGTTTGGAGATGATATAAAGAAGACGTTTACAATCACAGGTGTGGCCGAACCATTTCCTGACGCACATCAGATTTCGTTCGACTTTCTGATTAACTTTTCAAATTTTGGATACACGCACCCAGAAATCGACTTCAAAGACTGGTACAAGCTGGTAGATGCGACTTTTGTACAGATAGAAAATCCAACTGATGTGGCTCTGATCCATGCAGGTATGGATAAATATCGAGATCTGGTGAATAGTACAAATAACGATTGGGAAATGTTGTCCTTCCAATTCGAACAGCTGGCAACGCTGTTTGATCGGTCACAATACATCTCTGAATCTATCACTTATAACTATGATGAGGCGGGGCGGATTACACTTCCCATTTTGGGCTTGTTTATGTTGGTGCTTGGCTGTTTCAACTACATCAACATTGCTATTGTTTCTGCTTCCAAGCGGCTAAAGGAAATAGGGGTAAGAAAGTCTATAGGCGCAAGTAAAATGGCAACTGTCATTCAGTTTTTGAGCGAGAATATATTAGTAACCAGTTTTGCACTGTTGGTAGGGATCTTTCTTGCTGTCTCTCTTTTTCTTCCATGGTTCATCGGTATTTCTCAAATGAGACTGAGCCTTAACTTTGGGGACGAAAACCTTTGGCTCTTCGTGATTGCACTTACGCTAATTACTGGTGTGATATCAGGTCTTTATCCAGCATTTTATATATCCAAATTCCAAACCGTTCATATTTTCAAAGGAGTAGTCAAATTTGGTCAAAAGAACCTGTTGACCAAAGTCTTCTTATGTGTTCAACTGATGCTGGCTTCTATTCTCATAATCTCGGCAGTTACCTTTACTCAGAATACGGATTTTCAAACCACGCGAGATTGGGGGTATGATCAGCACAACGTGCTCTATCTAAAGCTACCTGATGTCAGCGCCTTCCCGGAATTTAAAGATCTCTTGGCTCAAAACCCGAATATATTGTCGCTCGCGGGTTCTGCACATCACTTGGGACACCAAGTCGATTATGATATCATTCAAACTCCCGAGAGAAGGTATGAGGTGCGGCTTATGTCTGTAGAGCCTGAATATTTTGAGACCATGAAACTCCGTCTATTGGAGGGTACAACGTTTAACGCTCATTATGAGAGTGATAAGCGAATGGTACTGGTAAACGAATCTTTTATAAATAATCTGAACATTACAGATGCCGTGGGACACACATTCAAGGTAGACAGTATCAAATATGAAATCACTGGTGTCATTCAGGACTTTCATATTTATAGCTTCTATGATAAAATTCGCCCAACCTATTTTACCCTGGCCGATACAGACAAGCTCAGCTATATATCTATGCGTGTGAAGCCTGGATCTTCGTACGATACCTATAATGCACTTCGAGAAGAGTGGGCTACTTTCTTTCCCGAAACACCATTTCTTGGCGGCCATCAGGCGGATGTTTGGGGAGCAGATTATTATGAAATGGAGGCCAATCAGGGTGATTTTGTACGGGCTGTAGCATTGATTGCTGTATTGCTGGCCACCATGGGCTTTTATGGACTGGTCACTCTCAATGTATCAGGACGTGTGCGTGAGTTTAGTATTCGAAAGGTACTCGGCGCAGGATTGAAAAACATAGCTGGTATTATTACCAAACAGTATTTGGCCCTGCTTATGGTGGCAATCTTAATAGGAATTCCTACAGGTTTTTTTCTTGTTGAATCCCTGCTAAACCTGTTGTATGAGTATCCCATGCCCATGAATCATTCTATTTGGCTATTATCCGTAGTCATACTCGTATCGATCCTATTCTTGGTGGTCTTGACTCAGGTCAAAAAATTGGCTAAGTCAAATCCAGTTGAAGGTCTGAAGGTAGAATAACACGAAACTATTATTACCAGGGCCATGCATTTTTTAACTGTGTGGCCTTAATTATGAATAAGCATACTTTTTCATAGCTGATCAAGAATGCTTCAGGCCTTATATGAATGATTGTTGAAAAATAAATTGAGTTTTTGTGAAACATTATTTAGTATTGCGGTGTATTAGTATGGTAGTACACTAATTTAGTTCTATAAATTATGGTTCAAATCGAGAATCTCACATTCAGTTATAGTCAGAAGCAGACCCTGTTTGACGAACTTAGTTTGTCCTTGCCACCAGGAAACATCTATGGTTTGCTTGGAAAGAATGGGGCAGGGAAGTCCAGCCTACTCAAACTGATAGCAGGGTTGATTTTTCCAAAATCTGGAAGCCTACAAGTTGGGGCATTTGTTCCACATGAGAGATATCCTGCCTTTCTTCAAGAAGTCTATCTGGTAACCGAAGAATTTCATGTGCCATCCCTGCGTATGGATAGATACGTGGATTTGTACAGTCGATTTTATCCACGCTTCAATCATGATCTCTTCGCAGAATATCTCAGGGAATTCAATCTGTCTTCTAATCAAAAATTGTCTTCTATGTCATATGGGCAAAAGAAGAAGTTTCTGCTCTCGTTTGGCCTGGCGACAGATTGTAGATTGCTCATTCTGGACGAACCAACCAATGGTCTTGATATTCCGTCAAAAAGCCAGTTTAGAAAAGTAGTGGCGAGTGCCATAGATGAGCATCGCAGTTTTGTAATTTCTACTCATCAGGCGCGAGACATGGAGAATCTCATCGATCCAATCATCATACTGGACGAAGGAGAGATTGTTTTTTTTGAGGCCTACGAAGCTATTGCTAAGAAACTAAAAGTCAGCAAACACTCTGCTTTGCCCACTCATGAAAAGGTGGTTTATACAGAATCCAACTTTGGCGGACACATGGTAGTTGAGGAGAATACTTCCGAAGAGGAATCCAATATGAATCTTGAGATTTTGTTTAATGCTGTTGTAAATAGCAAGGATAAAATTCAGCAAATATTCAAAAATTAAGAATATGGGGTTGCACAATTATTTCCAGATTAATCGATTTATTAACCTTCTGAAACTTGAATTGTTTAGAAGTTTAAGAGGGATATTCATGGCATTCGAAATCACCTTTGGCATGCTCTTTTTCTTCGGGTTGATCTTGACTATTGTATTGGATGATACCCTTGTATTGTTTGAGCATACACAGGCCTATTCATTTACACTTATAGTTGGAGGATTTGTTCTTACTAGCTTGTCATTCAATGACTTAAGTGATTCATTAAAAAGCCAAACTTACCTTTCACTACCAGCTTCTATCTTCGAGAAATTTTTGAGTATGTGGCTAATGACATCCATGGGCTGGATTGTGCTCTATAGCTTCACATACTACCTATATACCCTTGTTGCCAATCCGATTGGGCTTTTTATCGATGGCAACATGAAGTTTGAGAATTTTGATCCGCTCAGCAAACACGCCGTGTCTACAATCAAATACTATTTTGTACTCCAGGGGGTATTTCTTGTTGGGGCTGCCCATTTCAAAGGATATGTTTTTCCAAAAACACTTTTTACAATCATCCTCATCGGATTGATAGTTGGCCTGCTCATGTATTTCTCAATGTATGATCTAATGTTGGAGAGTGATGAATGCTTCTCAGATAGCAGTTCATTTGAAGGAATGGCAATTGATCGTATCTGGAATATGGCTGCTTGGTCTTTTTGGTGGCTGCTTGCACCATTCTGTTGGGTGATGACCTATTTGGGACTAAAAGATAGGGAGGTATAAGATGGAATTTAGAGACGACCAGGCGATATATCTACAAATAGCAGACCTTCTGTGTGAAAATGTAATACTTGAAAAATGGAAACCAGGTGATCGCATTCCGTCAGTACGTGAGATGGCCATCAATATAGAAGTAAACCCTAATACAGTCATGAGAACATTTACATACCTGCAAGAAAAAGGCATCATACATAATAAGCGAGGTATAGGATATTTTGTCACGGCTGACGGGCTAACCAAAACGAAGACCTTGAGAAAGGAAGATTTTATCAATCAGGAGTTGCCTAGATTTTTTAAGACCATGAGTCTGCTCAATTTATCTATGGATGACATGAACAGGTATTATCAAAAATACTTGAAGGACGAAAAGGCCAATGCCCGGAGTTAACTAGCACGAGCCTAATAAAACGAATAGATTATGCAAATGAGTAAAAAAATATTATTGACTGCAGCAGGGGTATTGCTGGCATTATTTGTAAGCAGCCTTATGGTGCTTAGAAAAGATTTGAAGTCGATACATACAGAAAAAGAAGAGCAAAATCGGCTAACCGAGCTTTCAATTGAATCTTTCAAGTATCTGGATGTAAAAGGGAGTTGGAACGTCCGAGTGCGACAAGGCAGAAGTTATCGACTGGAAGTAGCCTTCGATGACCAAAACAGGTACTTGCCTATTGTAGAACAAAGGAATGATACTTTGTATCTCTCGATTAGGGGACTCGATGGTGAGAATACACCAGAGGTACACGCCAAAATTGTAACACCTTTTATCCGTGGAGCCAGAGCTACAGGAGGTGCGGAGTTGTGGCTTAGGAAATTTAAATCAGATACAATTTCGATTGCTCTGGATTCCAGCTTGCTGGTAAGTGATGAGAATGAATTTATCAATTCTTACTATCAGACCACAGGAAACTCCAGAATTGAACAGGTAGATGATCCTTTTAAATAAGAGAGATAATCACGCTGCATAATACATAAACCACTAAACAATTTGAACATGAAGTTACTCTGTACAGGATAGTTATGCCCTGGCTAGGATGTCTATTTGACAAACGATCAAACGGTCATCACTAATATTTTTCGAACCTTTCGCTTTGTTCATTTTGATTGGGTTCGAAAGCTCAGGAGCGGTCAGGCCATGCTCGCATGTACTGATACCGCTCCTTAATTTCAAATATTATAAACCACATAAATACAATACATCATGAAAGACAGTCATAAAAATTTTAGTTCAAGAGGAAGTTGCGTCTATTTCCTGGGATTCATTGGTGCCGCATACTACTTCATATCAACAGCCGCTGGATTCTGGCTAGGAGTAGGAGGTTTTTTCAAAGCTCTCGTATGGCCTGCATTTCTAGTGTATGAGGGCATGACTTATTTAGGCGTTTGATATGGAATCGGTGATGATTAGCAACATATTGGTCTTCAGCACGGATATCACCTATTGTGGCAGAATTAAACGATTCGAATGGATTTTGAACCAGCATCCTGAGATCATAACTTGGAATATGGACTTGCAGGACGTTGATAAAATATTGCGCATCGAAGCCACAGAAAATCTACATGCTGAAGAGGTAATAGACATTATGAAAACGTTCGGCTGTACCTGTGAGGTACTTCCCGATTAATCTTAAACATGAAAGCAATAACTAACTATAGCTACGGTGGGCCTGAGGTACTGACCTATTCTGATATTGAGACACCTATTCCCGTTGGACGTGAAGTTCTGATTGATATACATGCAACAGCAATCAATCCGCTGGATTGGCATGTGATGCGTGGCACGCCGTATTTCATGCGATTGATGACTGGAATCTTAAGACCTAAAAAATTCAATGTTCTTGGGGCTGATATCTCAGGAAAGGTAATTGAAATCGGAAGTGAGGTCACTCAGTTTGAAGTGGGCGATGAAGTGTTTGGTGATATTTTTAACTTTGGCCTTGGCGGACTTGCTGAATATGCTTGTGTGTCAGAAGAAGCACTCGTACATAAACCAGCCAATCTGAGTTTTGAAGCCGCTGCTGCTGTGCCAGTAGCCGCACTTACCGCATGGCATGGCTTGAGGAAATTCGGTACTGAGAAATGGGGCAAAAAAGTACTTATCAATGGAGCCTCGGGAGGCGTGGGTACCTTTGCAGTACAAATTGCAAATTCTTGTCGAGCACATGTCACAGGTGTTTGTAGTACTAGAAATGTCGAATTGGTAAGGTCAATCGGTGCAGACCATGTGATAGATTATACACAGAATGACTTAGCGGAGAATGAGGAAGAGTATGATTTAATATTGGATGCTGTAGGTAATTTATCACTACGAGATTATAAGAATCTACTGGCACCTGGTGGTCATTGTGCAGTCGTTGGCTTTGGTGGTATGGAGCATTTGATTAAAGTGGGGCTTTTCGGTGGCAGACGCATCAAAATGGTCGATTTTAAAGCAAATCAGGAAGACTTGCTGAAAATTAAAGAACTCTTGGAGACTGGGATTATTTCTTCGGTAATTGATAGGACTTACCCATTGGCCGAAGCCAGGGAAGCTATGATCTATCTCGAGACAAGTAGGGCGAGGGGCAAGGTGATCATTACTAATAAAAAGTAATAGTACATTCTGGTACGATCGCCTGGAACTGGTCCACTTTCGCCTGACTGAGTCGTGTATTGTTGCACACAAAAGTTTTGAGATCCTTCATTTGATACAATCTCTCCAACCGCCAGATTCTGGTATTGCTGACATTGAGGCTTCTAAGGCCTGTGAGTTCGTCGAGTCCTCGCAGGTTTTTTATGCCGGTTCCGGCACAATTGAGATGCTTGAGCGATCGGACATGGTAGAGGTCTTTTAGATCCTCTATGGCGGTATTAGATATATTCAAAAATTCCAAATTCACTAACTGACTGATTCCTTCGAGATCCTGTAGTGGACTATTGGTGTAAGTCAATGATTTCAGGTTCTGATTAGTATATAACTCCTTCAAATTCAATACTTTAATTCTGTCAAGCGAGATTTTTTCTAATCGGATAAAAATTCTTAAAGGAGCCAAAGTCGAGATGTTTTGATTGCTTATACTTATGGAATCCCGCTCAATCATTTGATGTAAATCATAGGAGGATGGGCTGGAAAATCCAAGACCCTTTTTCCACGTCTCGTTGAGTTCTTTCCACCAATTATTGAGTGTTTCGGTTTGATAGATAATGACCAGCTCTGGATTAGAGCTCAATACTTTCACAATCTGTGGTTCCTCTACTAAAGTTTGATCTATTACTAAAACCTCTAGTCTGGGCAATGAAGATAGCGTAAGAATTTCCCTAAGTTTTGAGTCGCTCAGATCAACATGTTTCAGTTTGAAGTTTTTTCCCAAGCCTTTGGTGTTATGGATAGGCAAGCCTTGTCCTTTCAATATTTCCAGGTTTGACATTTCAGCCGTGAAATCCAGCTGAGTAAAATCGTTGTGGCTGATATCCAAAGAGCGCAAGCGCTTGAATCTTTGCAAAGGAGCCGAAGTATATAGATTCTTGTTAGCCAGATTCAAAGAATCTAAATTCAAAAGTACAACCAGCTCTTCTTCGATTGTGACGTGACTGGTCAAATATGCTTCCAGGGCAGTTTTCCAATTCTTTGGCAATGTTTTCCACCATTCGAGCAACTCTGCACTATTGGTGATCACCACTACTCTCGAATTATCGGCCATGAAGCCAGAAGCCACCTCTTCGGATACTTTTGACGCATCCGCGTTAATTGTCCTTAGTTGAGGAGAATTAGTCAGTGGATCCAGTTTTTCTACCGCTGTGTGATTGATGTTCAGCTCGGTCAGATTGGGATGGCTATCCAACCCATTCAGGTTGACAATTTTGGTTTCTGCCAGATTTAGAAATCGCACGTTTGGTAGGCTCCGAAATACAAACAGGTGGTCAATAGCAGTTCTGGAAAGATCCACCGTATCGAGTGCCATGCTGGTAGCTAGAATCGTAGGATCATTAAGAGTGGTACCGGATAGATTGATGTTTTTTATATGCTTAAGTGCCCTGATGGGTTCGAAATCTATAATTGAGGTACCTGATAAATTCAGATATGCGATGGCTGTCATTTCCTCTATGCCTTGGAGATCGACGAGTGCAGAATTGGATAAGTCAAGATGGGTGAGCTGCTTTTGAAATTGTATGGGCGAAATTTGCTTGATTCTAGTATTGGATGCTGTTAATTGCTTCAGAGCTCTGATGTTTCTCAGCGGTGATAAATCATCTATTCTGGTATTGCTGATGTCCAAATGTGTCAGTTCTTTGAGTACTGACAAGGGCTCTAGGTTGAAAATGAAAGAGTTACCAGCTATGATGAGGGTATCGATCTCACCTATTTGTAGCAAGATTTCAGTGGAGACCGAATCGGAAACGGCATGCTGCGTAAAGATTTCCTTCCAGGAAATTGACAGGCCATCCCACCATAATCGAAGTTCCTCTTCTCTACTTATTTTGGTACTATAAACGCTGACTATTTTCAGGTCGTTTTTGTCCTGGTCAAGGTTGACCTCAATAAACCGTCTGCCTGCACTGCTGTAGTCTTCATTTGCTACCGTAGTTCCTTGCAATATGGATTCAAAACTAGCAAGGAAGTAGGTATTACCGTTAGGGTGGTCGAGCTGTTCTATCTGAATGTCCTGAAAGCTAAACCGGATGTTTTCGTAGAAGAAATCAACGTCTCTAAGATACGCTGTCACATCCTTGTTGGTGGTCACTCGTCGGTTTGCAAGTAGATCATCTTCGATTTGTACCTGATCATCTTTGAATATCTTGGTATAACTGTCAGAGATTATGATTTGCTTATCTCGGTAGGGTGTAGTACTCGCACCCAGGGTATTCAAAAAATACTCATAGAACTTGACCATGCTGCGCACTTCGTCAAATTGCGCAGAATCAATTTCTGTTTGAGCCTCACCGACATAAAAACAAGTAAGGAGAATGAGAGTTAAATAGTATTTCATCTTATTTGCTGTAAATACCTGGGGTTGATACATGATCTTGTAGAACGTTGCAGACTATTCAAATACTGATGAGATTAAGCTACCCTTTGCCATAGATAAAGTCTTTCATTTGTTGTTTTTCATCCTGATTAGCAAGCTCCACTATACCTGAAATCAGCCAGCCAGAATTATAGCCAGGTCGGTTGAAATAGGAAAGAGCAAAATAATAATCATCAATCGCAAAAAAGTGAAAGCTGACATTTTTAACTGATACAAATTCCAAATGTCCTTGATTCAATTCAAAAAGAAAGATGCTAAGGAAGTCCGTTTCATAGTTTTTAGCAGTAAACTGCTCGGCATGATCATTATCCTTGAGTGCTTTCTTTAGCGGCATAAAACCTAGCTCATGGCTCATAGGATGCATAAATTTCTTATTGGCTGTGGTATCCTTATCAAACCATCTGTTGAAAACTGGAAACGATACATCCTCAATGATCCATTCATATCCTTGCCCTTGCTGCTGCAATCTCATATACAAAGTGCCAGTGATACGTTTGCCGTTATAGTCGAAGGTGGTTTGCACTTCGGCAAACCAATCATCATGGTGAAAATCAAGATACTCTGGTGACCGCTTATCTGTAACAGTTTTTATGAACGACTTGACAGTCTCCGGGTCCTTGCGTGCGATTTGGGCATCAAAAAGTACCGGTGTATACTTTCTTCTCAGTGCAGGGTCACGATAGCGTTTGTCGCCTTCATAATAGCGTTTCCCTTTTTCATCCTCCTCACCATTGAATCTTCGAAAAAATTGATTGATCTGTTTGGTAGAAGCTTCGAGCTGGCTCTCAGTTTCTCGCATCTCATCCCTGCGACTTTGCGCAAAGGCGGATTGCAAACTGAGTATGGTTAAAATTGCAATTAGTGTAGCTCTCATGAAGAAGTTTCGGTCACTCGAATATCTCCCAGCATTACATCCCAGAATTCAATAATTCTACCAGCAATTTGAGTCTCTTTTTTCTTTACATAAATTGTTATGTCTTTTTTGGTGGTGTCTTTGTAGTTCAAAGAACCATCATTTGAGCTGCCTTCAAATCTTTGGTAGATGGTAATCACTCCAACGAAGGTTCCGTCTGGCTGTTGCTCCAGGTCGCTTACATAGTGGATATCGTACCATTCTATTTTTACCTTGTCATAGTTTAGCGCCATCAGTCTTTCGAAGTACTCTCTAACTTTGTAATAGGTGACTTCTTCTTTGCTGAGTGACGATACACCCATTTCACTATCCGTAGCAAATAGCTCTTCTGCTCGATCCATGACACGCTGAGCCTCAGAAAACTGAGTTTCTTTGTCGCCAATGATACTGATATACTTGCTGAGATCTCTGACCTTTTCCAAGGCAAGTGAGTCTATAGCTTGTTTTCTTTTTGGGTCTACTTTTGTTTGTGCTGTTGCGCTGATCGACCACAATAGGGTCATAGTCAGCATCATATATTTGATGAATTGCATATCTCTTGTTGCTTTCTGATGAGTGTTATTTCTTTAGTACTAATTCCTTGATTTTACCATTGCTGTCATAGACAACTTCTTCGACCGTAGCGGGCTTGCTTTTAGTATCCTTCAAATAATCAAGGTATTTAGCGATCGTAGTAGGTTCGTCATAATCCGGGGAGGCCCCATCATTATATATCATGATCAATACTGGCGCCTCAGCATTGGAAAACATGGTCATGGCTTCGTTGATATTGGAATTGGCGGCGGCAGTAGATGAAGATGAAGCTATACTTGACATATACTTGTATAGCCGCTCTTCTTTGGATGGTATTTTCTCTGGTACTCTTGGCACGACTTCAGGTATCTCTTCCACCTCTTCAGTAATGCTCTCAACTACTTCTGGTTCTACTTCTTCCACAGGGGAGCTGATTTGACTTAAGTTTTTACGACTCTTGCACGAGCTGGCAGCAACTAGTAGTGTAATGATGAACAAAAAAGAGGTTGCTGAGCCAATTAATCGACTTTGTTTCATTGGGGAGATCATTTACAAGTGTTCTTTAATTGATGATAATATTTTTTTTGATTCGGACCTACAAATAGCGTTCCAGTTCAGACTAACGACAAGAAAATCGTTTTATTTAATTGCAACCAAATTGATTAGTAATAGATAATAACCTCTATAAACCAGTGCTATCTCATTTTTTGATCATTTATGGCACAGCTGTTCCGTAGGTCTATAAATAGCGAAACAGGTAAATCACATAAACTCTGGTTGACCATCTTATCATTTTTGGTTATATTAAAGTTAGTTCACAAGAGTACATAATGTCCAAATGCATCAAATCGGTATTTATATTTTTGATTGTCTTCTCAGCATGTGAAAAGAAGTCGAATCAATCACAGCAGAGCCGATCTACAAAATCATCTAACATTGTCAAACTAAACGATGAGGGATTGTTGCGAAATCCTGATGCAACGATCATCAATAAGGATTCACTAAAAACAACGAAGGCAAAAGGAAGGGTAGTTAGCGTTGATCAATCCAAACCAAAGAGTAACAGACTGCTGAAGGTGAAAGCCAAGCGACCAACATATACACGGTTTGATTCCGCCTCGGCTAAAGAGATAGTACCAGGTCAAGCCAACGTCCCAAAACCCAGATCCATGATCATTCCGCCATCCGGCTATCAGGTGCAATTTGGTGATACCATATACGCGCCACAGGTAACTCTATCCTCGTGGCCAGAACCCAAGCCAGCACAGGCCATGCGATTTAGGGATGCTGCTCTCTATGATATTCAGTTTTTGGATGTGGAGCAAGGCTTACCATCCTCCTATGTTGATGCTATCTATGAAGATGACCTTGGTAATATGTGGTTTGGTACCTATGGAGGAGGAGTCACACGATATAACGGAAGTACGTTTACGACCTTCACTGAGCGGCATGGCCTTCCCGTCAATATCATCGTCACTATTCTCAAAGATAAAAAAGGCAACCTTTGGTTTGGGACTGATGGAGCAGGGGTCAGCAAGTATGACGGTCAGACCTTTACTAATTATAGTTTGGCTCAGGGTTTCGGTGGAATCTATCTTGAGACTATCATTGAAGATTTGGAAGGAAATATTTGGTTTGGAACGAACGGCGGTGGATTGACTAAATATTCTCGAGGAGTAGAGGATTCATTTACCAATTATTCTACCAATCATGGGCTGGCCGGAAATAACGTATGGGCTACAGTACAAGACAAAAAGGGATTTCTATGGTTTGGCACCAGGGACGGTCTTAGCCGATTCGATGGCAAAAGTTTTAAAAATTTTGATACTAGTTGTGGGCTGCTGGACAACGATGTGAAATCATTATTTCTGGATGATAATGGAAATCTTTGGATTGGAACTGAAGGAGGACTAAGCATTTTTGATGGTGAAAAATTTATCAACTATAGCAAACAGCAAGGGCTGATAAATAATCGAATTTGGCATATCGAACAGGATATCAATGGTGACATGTGGCTGGGAACTGATGGTGGTGGAGTTTGTAAAATGAGTTATAAACCAGATTTTGACCCCGATGGGACCTCATTTACCTTTTACTCACAAGGTGAAGGATTAAGCTATGATTTTATTAGGTCGATCTATGCCGACATAAATGGAAACATGTGGTTTGGTATAGATGGGGGAGGTGTAACCAAGTTTAGAACTAATTCATTTACCACTTTTACTGATCAGAAGCACTTGAGTTCAAACTCTGTATGGTCAGTATTTCAGGACGGAAATGGTAGCATGTGGTTTGGCTCCGATCTTTGGGGTATTTATAAATATGAGCAAGGTAGCTTTAGTAATTATATGGATAAAGAAGGTCTTTTGGAGTATTCAGTCATGGATATGCTGGAGGATCAGTCGGGCGACATGTGGTTTGCCACGTATGGAGCGGGTGTCTTTAAGTTTGATGGGAAAACGTTCGTCGGATTTGATGAACAGGATGGATTTCCACATCGCGATGTTTATACCATGCTCGAAGATAGAAATGGCCATTTATGGTTCGGTACACAAGGTGCTGGTTTAGTAGAGTATGATGGAGAAAATTTCATCGAATACAGCAAGAAAGACGGCCTTGCCAATGATCGTATTTGGAATATACACGAGTCTCAGGATGGTAAAATATGGGTAGGCACGTTTGGTGGCGGGCTAAGTATTTTTGATGGCCAGTCGTTTACCAATTATTCAGAGCAGCAGGGCTTGCTAAATAATAGTATCAATGCTATATATCAGGATACTAATGGTCAAATGTGGATTGGTACAGATGAAGGAATCAATGCATTGAGGTACGACGAATCGGCTCAGCAATTTCGGTTGTACTCATTTACCGACACCGATGGGTTGGTCAATCCCATCACATTATCACTAATTGAAGATAGAAACCAAACCATGTGGATTGGTACAGAAGGTGGTATCACCAGTTTGAGCCCTGAGGCAGGCTCTACTGAAAGTTACAAGATCAACACCTATATTCAGTCTGACGGTCTCAAAGGACTGGATGTAGTGATTAATTCTGTATGCCTGGATGATCAAAATCGAATATGGTGGGGTACAGGTAAAGGACTGACCATGTTGGATATAGACAATATTAAGCCAAATAACTCGGCGCCAGTATTGCAACTCAATAGCCTTTCCATCGGTCAGACGTTTGTCGATTTCAGAAACCTGAACGATGAGTCATATAGAGCCACTTTGCCATTCGGAGATCGAATCGCGGACTCGTTTGATGATGTCATGCCTTACCAGAATTATCCGATAAATCTGGAGCTTCATCAGAGCCTCAATCATTTGACTTTCAACTTTTCCGCTATAGATTGGCATGCTCCACATAAGGTCAAGTATCAATACAAGTTGGTAGGACTGGATGAAAATTGGAGTAACCTGAGTAGCAATATTTTGGCAGAATATCGGAATTTGAGTTATGGGAAATATGTATTCCAGGTGAAAGCTATAGGTACTGCAGGCATATGGAGTGATACACTGACTTATCCTTTTGTTATTGTTAGGCCCTGGTGGCATCAATGGTGGGCCAGAGTTATCTATCTGATACTTGCGCTGATAGGAGTATTGAGTTTTGACAGATGGCGCACGGTGAGAATTTTGACCAAACAGAAAGAGTTACAAGAGAATATCGAAGATAGAAACAGGCAATTGGAAAAACTAGTACTAGAGCGTACAGCAGAGATCAAGAGACAGCAACAAATCACGGAAGAGGCCAATCTGGCTCTGGAGCAAAAGGTAGAGGACCGTACCATGGAGTTAATTGAGAAAAACAAAAAACTCGCTGATTACGCATTTGTCAATGCTCATAACCTTAGGGTTCCTGTAGCTAATATCAAGGGAATCATTCAACTCTTTGAAACTGTGCAATCGTCTGAAGAAAAGATAGAGCTAATAGAACTGCTAAAAGGTCAATCAAATAGCCTTGATGATGTGCTCTTTGAAATCAAAGATATGCTTGAGAAAGATAATTACTTACAGAACGACGAGGGCTAAATTGACCGAAGTCTTTTGGTTTGCTTATTATTTTGTTGGCATAGACCATGATGGCTTTTTGGGCATCAGTTCTGCATCTATTGGTATCGTGACATCGAAGGATGTGCCTAATCCAAGCTGACTTCTCACCTCTATCTTGCCACCAAGCTGCTTACTTAGGTTTTTGATAATGGATAAGCCAAGCCCATTAGACGGTTCGCCGGCAGTAGGTTGTGCACTGAGCCTGGTAAATGGTTTAAACATTTTGGCCTGATCTTCTTCACTTATTCCCGGACCTTCATCACTGATGATAATTTTGACTTTATCATCTACCGCATTGATTTCAATGTTGACAGTCTTATGTTGGTTTGAGAATTTTATCGCGTTAGACATCAGGTTGTCCAGAATTCGTGACAGCAGACCAGCATCGGTATTCATCTCTACAGATTGATAATCACCTCCCAGCACTAATTTCTGTTTTTTGGATGAGAGCGCATCAGCAAAGCTAATTCGCCAGTTTTCGATAAAGTCGTGAATATTGAACTTTGATAGTGATAATTCACGAACCTGATGTTGATTTTGGCTGATGTCCAACAAATCACGAATCATTTCATTGCCGTGCTTTACTACCAGGCGAATTTTGGAGATGTAGTCTATTTGATCATCTGTAAGATTTCCGTCCATTGAGACCAGTTGAATCAGGCCTTCAATGTTATTCAAAGGGGTACGTAGATCATGCGCTACTATACCAATAATACCATCCTTCTCTCTGTTGACATCTGACAGTTTGGCAAACGAATTGGTGAGATGCTCGAAAGCCTCTTCGATAGCAATGTTCTTTGTTTTGATTTCTTCGTAGGCCTTTTTTAATTCCTCTTTTTGTCTCGAAATTTCGGAGGTTCGTTTATCCACCTTTTTCTCAAGGGCCCTACGCTGTATTTTTAACCTTCTTAGGTACAATCGGATTAGGATATATGACCCTATCACGACGATCAAGGCTATTCCAAGTATAAACCATAGATTCATCTCACCAACGGTCTCCGTTGTTTGAATCACAGGATTTAATACGACTAATAGCTCCTTACTCTGAAAATACATACTCACTTATACACCTTTAGCATAGGTTCAAGCACTGCTAAACATGACTGACAATCCTAGCAAACTATGCCATTAAACGGACTCCAGTCAGGTTAGAGTTGGTCGGTATTTTAAAGTTTAGCCAGTTGGACCTGGTATTGTCTCATTTTTAGCGCAGATGACAATACTATCTTCAAAGTACAACTAAGTCGTCTTTTCTCCAAAAAATTGCGCCAGCAATGTAACTAAACTACTTAAATAGACAGAGCAACATAAGTTGTGCATCGTTTGGGAATTAACAAATGAATACATACTTGCGCGTGTATTCATTTGTTAAACTTATGCATTAGGAATCGTGATGAAAGCTATAAAGCGCAAAGAAAGAGTCACTTATATTGAAGAGGCATAGCACCGCTATGGTGATTCAATAAATATATGTTTAGTGTCTATTTCAAAGTGCTTTATGATTGGAATAGATTATCTAATGCATATTTCAG
>NZ_JBDVDW010000056.1:0-1023 GCF_039941815.1 Reichenbachiella sp. | reverse complement strand
CTCTCCTCCGGAAATAGGAATTGATGTCAATTGGTTAAGCTCCGCATAACCATCAATGTCATCAGCAATAACTGGTTCTTCCAACCAACGAGGCTCATACTTTTCAAGCTTGGGTAGAATACGTTTGGCATACTCTAGGTTCCAGCCCATATAACATTCCAGCATCAAGTCATTGTCATAACCTATTACTTCACGAATAGCCTCAACGCTTTTCAAGTTTTCTCTAACGCCTTGAGTGCCATCTTTTGGGCCATAACCAAAACGCATTTTCATTGAAGTGAAGCCTTGATCAAGATACTTCTGAGCTTCATCTTGCATTTCTTTTAGGTCAGTTCGATACAACTTAGATGCATAACACGGGATTTTTTCTTTAGTTCTTCCCCCAAGCAACTTAAAAACAGGCTTATTAGTTTCTTTACCCATCAAATCCCACAAAGCAATATCGATAGCCGAAATAGCAGCCATTGCTACCCCCTTTCGCCCCCATGCATGCGTAGACCGATACATCCTCTGCCACAAATACTCATAATCAAATGGATCGTGCCCTAGCACCAAAGGAGTTAGATATTGATCAATAATAGCTTTGGCAATTCTAGGGGCCAGAGCAACATTACCGATCCCAACTAAACCAGTATCCGTTTCTACTTCAACAACAGTCCACCCATGAAATCTGAATGTCCCCATGGAATCGCCGCGATCCCATAATTGATCCATAGCATTTGAACAAAAGTTAGCCTGAGGCGGGACTGTGTGCCCTTTCCACTCAAATGTACGCGCTCGCACATTAGTTATTTTCATTGCGATATCTCCCTAGTACTGAATCATCTTAAATAGCGAACATTTTTTAAAATTAAGCCAAAAGACAAATTGATCTAAATGAACACCATCTGGCCTTCTGGTATGACTACCATACCAGTCAAAAAATAAACAAGTCAACATTTTTGTTACAGTCAATAACATTTCTTGCGCATCAGCAGACAACATGAGCTCAGAACTAACATCAGCTGAAGCAAAGCGCATAAA
>NZ_JBDVDW010000055.1:0-15594 GCF_039941815.1 Reichenbachiella sp. | reverse complement strand
AAGCTATAAAGCGCAAAGAAAGAGGCACTTATATTGAAGAGGCATAGCACCGCTATGGTGATTCAATAAATATATGTTAAGTGTCTATTTCAAAGTGCTTTATGATTGGAATAGATTATCTAATGCATATTTCAGGTTTAAGCTAGTGTTTTGATCTTCTCCAGGATATACGCTCGCTCCAATTCATTTTCAATCATTTCCAACCCCTGAGTATAGGCCAATTTGGCATCTTGAATGCAATCGTTTTTTTCGAGTAGATAGCCTTTAACGACGTAAAGCAAGTAATAATTGCTCAGAAATCCGGTCTTCTCTATCTCTGAAAGTTCTTCTAAGGCTATTTCCAAACCTTTGATTTTGGATAATGGTATAAGACGATTGAGTTGGGCAACAGCAGATGGATATCTTAGAATCAGAGCATCATACAGATTAAGTATGGCTTCCCAATTGGTCTGGGCATAAGAGCTGGCACTGCAATGAATAGATGAGATGGCTGCTTGCAAATGATATTCAGAATATACAGGCTTCTCCACTGCCCTGTTTAGATAAAAGTGCCCTGTTTTGATCATGTCTTGATCCCATGTAGACCGATCCTGATCCTCCAAAGAAATCACAAATCCACCTTCGCTCAATCTGGATGCAGACCTGGCAAGGTGAAAATACATAAGTGCTTCCAGCGCATTCGCCTCTGGTAGATTTCCCAGTTCGGCCTCGAGCAGTAATTTATTGAGACGAAGAGCTTCAATACAAAGATCAAAATTCAATATTTTTTCACCTGAGCTCGGTTTATATCCTTCGTTGAACACTAAATATATAACCTTCAAGATGACCGCTACTCGTTTTTTTAGCTGGGTTGGAGGAGGAAGCTCAAAATCTGCATTCTCTTCTATTAATTTCTGACGGGACCGAGTATAAGCTTTAGCAATAGCTGCTTCAGATTTAAACAAACAGGCTGCTATCTCTTTCACGCCTAACCCGCACAATACCTTGAGTGCTAATATGATTTGGTTTTCAATATTAAGCTTCGGGTGGCAGCAGGCAAAGAGCATTTTCAATAGCTCATCCTTTAGTACATCGTCAGGATTAATATCCGAATCGAATACGGCGTTGTCAAATTCATGGGTGCTGTCCTCGGTATATTCCTGTTTAGACAGGCGACGCAATTGGTCTATCATTCTATTGTTTGCCACTCGATAAATCCAACCCGCCGGATTCGTTGGTATTTCCCCATATGGCCACACTTGCATGGCTTTGTACATGGCTTCTTGCACCGTGTCTTCTGCGAGTGTCAGATGGTAAGATCCATACTTATTGACTAACAGAGACACGATCTTTCCATATTCTGTTCGGAATAAGTTGTCAACTAAGCGGTTGGAAAATTTTGTATGTGTCAAACTAAATATGTTACTCTGATGGTCCAGTTATAGGTTTAATGCAAGAAGGAAGTGAGATTCTTTCACTTCCTTCTTCCCAATATTTGTACCGATCACATGTCCATTGGAAGCAATTCTCTCACTTCTACGATTCCATCATGCTCGAAGATTGGGCATTGCTTGGATATATCAACAGCTCCATCCAATGTCTCAGATTTCACAATTAGATATCCTCCTACCACCTCTTTTCCTTCGGCAAAGGGACCATCGGTAATAACAGCGCCTGCATCACGCACCACTTTACCTCCTTTATCGAGTGGAAGGCCACCCACCAATTTGTTGTCTTCAGCCAATCCCTGCATCCACACGCCCCATTTTGCCATGTGAGCCTGCATTTCCTCTGGTGTCTGATCAGATCTGGCGGCATCGCCGCCTCTAAATAAAAAAAGATACTCTTTCATTGTATATGTGTTTAAGATTATAAATTATTCGATTCAAGCCAAGTAATCAAGGGATTCATATAATGATCATCCCATCCTCGTACTAAATTATCATAAGATTCTGGCGGAATATCCTCATGAAGCAGAGTTACAGCTATCCCTTTTTCCAATTCTGTCCAGCTAAAAATTACTCTGGAATAACCCGCCCATTGATTTTCCTTCCACGACTGTATCAGCTTAGTATCACTCACCTCCACATTGTAGCCTACTATACTATCTCCCCATAGGGAAAACGATTGACCCTCGTCCCTCCCCATTATAGCGGGAGCGCCTGACCACTGACTTACCATAGTCTGATTGGTGAGTGCTTCAAGAAATGCCTCAGCGCTGGTGTTGACCTTGTATTTCTTTTCTATTCGTGACATTAATCCATGCTTGTGAATAAGAGACGATCGACCTCAATGGGTCAGGACATGATGTGGAAAAAAAAGATTTGCGAGGCTGTAATCATTCAAAAGAAAAGTTAGATTTACCCTTGCATAGCGAGTGTATGCTATTTGCCTAGAACATAATCCAAAATGAAATACTTACCTATCGGCAAAGACTTATTCGTCACGAATCGAAAAAAGATTAGCGCCCGATTAAAACCAAAATCAGTAGCTATTTTCAACTCCAGCGATATAATGCCAACCTCAGCGGATGGCACTCTTCCGTTCAAACAGGACGCGAATATTTTGTATCTCTCTGGGATAGATCAGGAAGAGTCAATCTTATTGATTGCACCTGACTATCAAGATGAAAAACTGCGAGAGGTCCTCTTTCTTCGGGAGACCAACGAAAATATTGCCGTTTGGGAAGGTCATAAATATACCAAAGATGAGGCTCGTGAAGCATCTGGCATCCGGACTGTAAAGTGGCTCAATGAGTTCGAATCCACTCTGAATACGATCTTGGCCGAAACTAATCATATTTACCTTGATTCCAATGAGCATATTCGAAACGGGTCTCAGGTGGAAACCAGAAATGATCGATTCGTCGAGTGGTGCAAAGCCAACTATAAACTACATGAGTATGAGAGAATTGCACCTCACATCTACGATTTGCGAGCAGTCAAAGAGCAGCGTGAGATAGACATGATTCAACATGCTTGTGATATCACGGAGATTGGATTTAGGAGAATATTAGAATTCACCAAACCAGGGGTCTGGGAATATGAGCTTGAAGCTGAGCTTTCTTACGAATTTTTAAGAAACAGAGCCACTCGTTTTGCATACGACCCTATTATAGCATCAGGAGCAAACTCATGCGTGCTACACTATGTTGATAATAATATGCAATGCAAGGATGGAGACATCATCCTATTCGATGTAGGAGCAGAATATGCCAACTACAATGCTGATATGAGTCGAGTTATCCCTGTAAATGGGAAATTCACCAAACGACAACGACAAGTTTACGATGCTGTACTAAGAGTAAAAAATGAAGCTACCGATCTCCTGATACCAGGAAATACAATCCCAGAATATCACAAGGCAGTTGGAGAAATCATGGAGCGTGAGCTTATGGCCTTGGGTCTGATTAGCAAATCCGACATAGAAAATCAAGACGCTAATTGGCCGGCTTATAAGAAATACTTCATGCATGGTACCTCTCACCACCTGGGTCTAAATGTCCATGACGTAGCCAGTGTCTACAAGAAATTTGAACCCGGAATGGTTTTTACGGTGGAACCAGGCATCTACATACCTAAAGAAAACATAGGAATCCGGCTAGAGGACAACGTGGTCATCAAGAAAGATGGCCATCTAAATCTGATGAGAAACATCCCTATTCATGCCGAAGAAATAGAAAGTTTGATGAATCCATAATTCTATAAAATGAAAGAAGAATCTATTAAAAATTCCGATCAGGCTCCTGAACCAGTTGGACTCTATCCACATGCGAGAAAAGTAGGTAATTTGCTATTTCTATCTGGTGTGGGACCGAGAGAAAAAGGCACAAAAAAAATTCCTGGTGTAGAGGTTAACGCACAAGGCGACATGGTCTCTTATGACATCGCCACACAGTGTCATTCTGTATTCAAAAACATCAAACTCATTCTTGAAGCCTCAGGATCATCTTGGGGTCAGCTGATAGACGTCACGGTTTTTCTTACAAACATGAAGGATGATTTTAAAATTTATAATGAGATCTACGCAGAGTACTTCAAAAGCAACCAACCTTGTCGTACTACGATAGAAATCAACTCGCTTCCCACTCCTATAGCCATTGAGTTGAAGTGCGTGGCTACCATAGACTGATCAAAATCGGTGTTTTTTTTGTGTATTGAAGCTTTTTTGAGCACAGAAAAAATAAATGTATATTCGGTGAAATAATTCAACAACCAAAACAATAAACTATTATGAATTTCACCGTAGTACATCAGGAGAGTTATTCTCGTGGAGAACTTCTTCTGAGATCCTTTTTAGGATACTTCTATATTGTAATCCCCCACATGTTTATTTTGGCCTTTTTGGGGTTATGGGGATCGATTCTCACGTTCATTTCGTGGGTCATCATTATGTTCACTGGCAGCTATCCTGAGAGCTTCTTTCAGTATCAGGTAAAACTCTTAAAATGGTCTACCAGAGTCAATCTAAGGATATATAATCTAGCCGATGGATATCCTGCCTTTGGTCTGGAAAGCGAAGACTCTGCCTTTACCTTAGACATTCCCTATCCAGAAACGTTGAGTCGATCTACTCAACTTCTAAAATTATTATTTGGAGTTATTTATGTCGCCATTCCTCATGGATTTCTATTGTTATTCAGAATGATAGCCACAATGTTTCTTATGTTTCTGGCTTGGTGGACGGTACTTTTTACAGGTAAGTTTCCTGAAGCCTGGCATGAGTTTATCGTAGGCACCCTCAGGTGGGGAATTCGTCTACAGCTATATCTTGGGTATATGTCAGATGATTATCCTCCATTTTCAGGGAAGTAGTCAATGGAATACCATGATTTAGAACAACCTGCTCAACTGAGCAAAAAGGAGAAGGAAGATGCCATGGGAGCTTATCTCATGATGTTTGCTGCTATAGGAGCAGGTCTTCCTCTTCCTATTATCAATCTCATCGCTTCTGTTATCTACTACTTTGTACAGAAAAATAATACTCGATTTGTACGATTTCACAGTCTTCAATCTTTGTGGAGTCAAATTCCAACTACCCTGGTGAATGCCGGAGCAATGTATTGGACACTACAGATTTTTTTCTTTGAAAATCATTCGACCTCCGATCTCTATTTCGGATATCTGATCATGATGGTAGTATTAAACTTAATTTACTTTGCTTTTAGCATCGTAGGAGCTGTACAGGCTAGAAACGGAAAGATGTATTATTTCCTTTTCTTTGGTAAACTCTGCTATCATCAAGTCTATCAGATCAGAGAGATCAATGAAAATGATTCGGCTAATGTCAATCTACCACCAAGATTATGAGATCAAGTGCACTTAAAGAGCTTGGTATCCTTTTAGGTATATTTCTGCTGGTTTGGCTGGGGTTTACTTATTATGACTATGAATCCATCGAAAACCCTTTTGCCATTTCGATAGAAAAAGAAGCTCAACTTTCAGAGTATATGGAAGACTTTCTGCATACTGATTTTGAGAGGGTTGAAAATCCAGCACTGGATTCGTCGATTCAAATAATAGCAGATCGATTGCTCGCTCACTTAGACTCTCCCAAGTATGCTTATCAGTTTCATTTGATTAATGACTCCGAGGCCAATGCTTTCACCACCCTAAACGGAAATATTTACATTTTCTCCGGCCTGATAGAAGAAGTAAGTTCGGCCGAGGAATTGGCCCTGGTAATGGCCCATGAGATCGGTCATGCAGAAAACAGACATGTGATTAATAAACTGATCAAAAACATTGGGATTGAGGCTCTCTTTAGCATTGCTACTGGTGGGGATCCGGTACTACTGTCGGAGATAAGCAAGCTGACTATGTCGACCTCCTTCGACAGGATGAACGAGGAGGAAGCCGACGATTTTGCACTTGACCTGGCGTACAAAAGTGAATTAAATCCAAGACGGCTGGCACAATTTTTCTTGAAGCTAAAAATCAAAGGGGAATCAGATATCATGGATAAGATCAACTTTATCAGTACTCACCCTCTTGGAAATGATAGAATAAAAAAGTCATCAGACTTTGAATTGCCTGATGACTTTGTAGAAAAACCTATATCTCTGGATTGGGATATAGTCAAATCGTATTTATAGTTTAAACCTGGATTATGCGTTAGGAATCGTGATGAAAGCATAAAGCGCAAAGAAAGAGGTACTTATATTGAAGAGGCATAGCACCGCTATGGTGATTCAATAAATATATGTTAAGTGTCTATTTCAAAGTGCTTTATGATTGGAATAGATTATCTAATGCATATTTCAGGTTAAATACTGCTGACTTCTGCTTCTCTATGAATTTTCTTGACTAGTCCCTGCAAAACCTTGCCAGGACCACATTCCACAAAAGTAGTAGCCCCGTCTGCTACCATCTGCTCTACCGATTGCGTCCACCGAACAGGAGCAGTAAGCTGAATGATTAAGTTGGATTTGATCTCCTCAACATTACTATGAGCAGCAGCATCCACATTTTGATAAACCGGACAGATCGGCGCAGCAAAATTAGTAGATTCAATGGCAGAGGCTAGTTGCTCTCTGGCTGGCTCCATCAGTGGAGAATGGAAAGCTCCACCCACCGGTAGCGGCAAAGCCCGCTTAGCGCCTGCCTCTTTCATTTTTTCACAAGCCACCTCTATTCCCTTGTTTGATCCGGAGATCACAAGCTGACCTGGACAGTTGTAGTTGGCCGCCACGACCACATCTTCAATACCAGAGCAGATATCCTCAACGATAGCATCGTCTAATCCCAAAATAGCCGCCATCGTTGATGGGTTGAGCTCGCAGGCCTTTTGCATGGCCTGCGCACGTTGAGACACCAACTTCAATCCATCCTCAAAGGTCAGAGTTCTGTTCGCCACAAGCGCCGAAAACTCACCCAACGAGTGCCCAGCAACCATGTCTGGCTTAAAATCATCTTTGATTAGAGCTGACACTACCGAATGAATAAAAACTGCAGGCTGTGTCACCTTGGTTTCTTTCAATTCTTCTGCGGTGCCTTCAAACATTATTTTGGTGATTCCAAAACCTAAAATTTGATCTGCGCTATCAAATAGAGTTTTTGCTTTACTAGAACTGTCGTATAATTCTTTACCCATTCCGGTAAACTGAGCGCCCTGCCCTGGGAAAATGTATGCTTTCATTTTGATTTAGATTATGATATTAGGTCGCAAACTTAATTCAAAACAATCATTCTAAAAATCGGCTTTTCGATTCTGGCCCTGGAATCATACAGGCATCGGTCGTTCCCATCAGCGCATATCTATGCTTAGCGATTTTGTTATATCCCCAATCCGTCAGAATGGAAGGCAACAGACTGAAAACGACAACTATCCGCCACGGCATTTTTAAAAAATTTGAGATTTTGAACGCGGCTTTCGAGTGGGAATAAAGATTATTATTTTCTAAGTACAGCAGACTCTCAGTGTAGTCTTCGGGCAGATTATATTTCAACAAAATGGATTTACCCAACTCGGATTGAAGTGCCGTAAAACGTAACTTTTCATTACGCTCATGATCCAGAATGAAATTTACTGAATGATTACAAAACCTGCAGACACCATCATAGAGAATCAGATGATTTACTTCACGATCTGAACCCATCCTTTAATGGTCTTTTCTTTTTTCTCCTCATCCAACACATCGAATGTCACATCTGCGCCATAGAAATATACCCCGGCAGGAAGTTCTCTCCCATTATTATTCACACCTCTCCAGTTGATCAAGGTGCCATCGTTATTTTGTCCCTCGCCAATTGGACTATCTGAGTCAAAATCGAATATGACTCCCCCTGATCGGTCGAAGACATGGAATTTGACTCTATCTACAAATCGAAGGCATTTCGAATTGTCGAAGTTGGCAATATCCTGACCATTTGCACGATCAGCAAAGGCAGTAAATGTTTCATTTTTAGACTGCCCATCACCATCTGGAGAAAAGGCATTTGGCAAGACATAATTGGGACAGTTGTCTGCGCATATAGTCTGCTCTTCGTCCCAATTCCCCTCATTACCAGCTTTGTCAACTGCGGTAATTCTATAGCACCCTTTGAAAGAACCTATACCCGTATGCGTAAAACTATCTCCCTGTACTTCAGCCACATAATCCTCTCCAAATACACCGAAACCCTCTTCCGTACCATCTACCGAGAAGTAAATCCTAAATGCCTTTACATCATTGTCGCAATTATCAAAATCATAGTTCCAGCTCAAATCTCTAAAATAAGTTGAGAATGAACATTTCTGACCAGCGAGGAATGACTCACAGTCAAAATCTTCATCAAACGTCAGCAGCGGCGCGCAATTGGGTGCCACTCCATCATCGAGTTGTGCTGAATTAAACTGAGATTTATTGATAATCGGCGACTCAATCAAATCATTGCCGTAGCTTCCTTTGGTTTCCACATAGTAGAAGTATGGGATATCAGGACTCAGCGGATTATCATCAGTGCTTAGATCTTCATAGTATAAACCGGTAACAGAAGCATCTACTGTAGCTAGTAATTCAAAATCAGCAATTGTTAGATCTTCTTCTGCAATAAATCCGTCGTCTGCATATCTATATATGTTATGATAATATGTATCAGCAGCATCGCCAGTCTCTGGTTGTACAATATTGGACCATGGCGTGAGTGCCTCCCAATTCAATGTAATCGATTCAGTGGTCGAACTGGTCTCGAGCCATACCGTCGATGCGGGAGCCGACCAATCCACCACATCATTTTCAGCATCGGATATAAGGTTCATATTAATGACATAATGATACGTACTCTGCTTGGTATCCAGACCTGAATCCACATATGACAAAAAGTCCAGCGCTGGGTTTCTGGGGATATCAATGGCAAGGGTATCGGGATTTGTCAATCCACCCTGCCCGTCAAATCGCACAATTTGATACTCATAATCGTCCAAATCCAGGTCCTGTGGAAGTTGCCATTTTATAAATACTTGTCCATCATCATCTCCTGTTTCTTCGACGTCTACCTCCACAATTACAGGTGCTGTCAATCCCATTTCCACACAGGCCTCAATAGAAGCGTAACTTTCTCCACCAGCCGGCTCAGGAAAAATAGCCACAATTCGATAGCAGTATTCGGCACCTGGTGCAAGGCGTTGTCCATCATTGTCATCCAGATAGGTCGTGGTGCTTACATCTACAGTATCTATCAATTGATACCCGGCAGATTCTGGAAGGCCGACATTGCAATCTTCTGCAAGAAAATTGTATGAATCTACTCTCCTCCAGATTTGTATATCGCTGGCTCCTACACAGCCAGAATATGAATCCCAATTGAGCTCCACTGATCTGCCCGGCTGAGCTAAACCTGAAAGTCCGGTTGGTGCTGGGGCAACCACGGTTATGTTCCAAGTCTTGAAATCTACCAGTTTCGGCCCAAGCTCCGGGCTATCAGTAGCTTTCAGTTGAACTTCGTAAGGTCTGCGTCTCACCAGTTGACATGAGGTGTTCCAATTGAAAGTGGCGCTAGCCGGTGAATCCTGAAATACGGCCGGATCCGGTGACAGCGTCGCACTACGAGACTCCTGTTGGAAAGGGCCACCAAAGGCTTCAATTTTTATTTGATGACCATCAGGATCTGTAGCCGTGATAATTTCATTGATAGTTGTGCCCGCTTCCACACATAGATCTGGCGGCGGTGTGATTTCTGGCCGTTCGTTGTCCGTGTCCTCTATGATGATTTGCATATCTCTGGTCAGGGAGCCAAGTAGAAACCATTCTCCTTCAATGTTTCGCCATTCATCTACGATAAAGGCAATGTTATACTCACCAGGAGCACCTGGTGCATCCCATAGAAGGTTGCCGGTAATTGGGTCTATGGTAAAGACCGGAGTATCATTCTGATCTTCGTTACCCGTTAAAAAATTACCATCGTAGAACTCGGGATCAGCCGGTGACAAATAGTTGTTTACCTCACGGTCAAAAGACTGCTTTGGTACTGTGATTCTATATGAAAGGCTGTCTCCATCACTGTCATACGCTCCGGGATTATGCAGGAAAGCCGCTCCAACTGCTCCTTTGTCAATCGGCGGTACTAAAAAGATGGGTGTATTGTTGAGTCCTACAAATGGATCTATCAAAATGGTAGTTTCGATATAAAAAGGAGTATCTACAGAATTGGACATGTTCTGAACTCCCGCATTTCTGTTTCTTTCATTGTAACGAACTGTGTATTTGCCTGGTGCAGAAAACGTATGGGTAATTTCGAAGAAATTATACGCGACCTCATCCTCCAGAGGTGTCGTACCATTGCTATCTGATCCTTCCGTGAGATTGACTACCGTACCATCACCAAAGTCAATATCTCCGCCCCCAAAAATCACGGAAGAGCCGGTATCTGTATATCCGATTACGGTGAATTTGTAGGTTAAGCTGGAATTAGAAGTCCGGACGGCTACTATTTCTCCTGCTCTAATATGTGTGGCCAGGGCTCTGTGAATGCAGAAAACTAGTGATAAGCACAACAACCCAAATATTCTTAGAAATGAACGATATGTCATCAAAGTCAATGGTTTATAAACAAGGTTCTAAGGTGAAACAACCCTTTCAACTCATTCCCTACTATTTTTGTTCCAAACTCTTTTGATTCTCAAAAGAATCTTTAGCATTAAAGATATAAGATAAACGGCAGTCATGGTTAAAATCATGTGCCAATCTTAAATTAATTTGAGTATCAATATTTATGAAATATTATAAATAGACGCTCTAATTTATAATTAGTCTAAATACCAAAACTCAATTTCCTAATCCATTGCTTGCTATCCACCCCACCTATATATTTGGGGAACATTTAGCATCCAAATTTTCAACACTTATAGTATGAGTTGGTTTACACAAACACTAACAGGCAGCGTCGGCAAAAAACTACTGATGGCACTGACTGGGCTATTTTTAATTTTGTTCTTGGTAGTACATCTGGCCGGAAATCTACAGCTACTTTTTAATGACGATGGCCAAGCCTTTAATATGTATGCGCATGGCATGGCTAACAATCTGTTTATCAAGGTAGTCTCCTATGGAAACTTCTTTTTCATTTTGGTACATGTAATTGATGGTTTCATTCTGACTTTCAAAAACAAAGCGGCTAGAAAAGTTCGATACAAAGTCCCAACCAAGGACTCAAAGAGTAGCTGGGCTTCTAGAAACATGGCACTGTTAGGTGTCATTACGCTAGTATTTATAATAGCTCACTTAAAAGGATTCTATTATGAATTCAAGTTTGGAACAATCCCTCTTACAAGTTACGATGGAGTAGAATACAAGGATGTATATCAAATTGTACAGGCATTGTTCTTGGACCCGATCTATGTTGGATTTTATGTGATTTGTATGATTTTCCTTGGATTTCACCTGTCACACGGATTTTCGAGTGCATTTCAGTCCATGGGACTTAATCATAAAAAATACACGCCATTCATTACAAATCTTGGAATACTCTATTCTATCCTGATTGCAATAGGATATGCCAGTATTCCGATAGTCATGTTTTTGAAAGGATAAATAAATTTAGAAAAAATTAAGACCTATATATAATGGCTTTAGATTCCAAATTACCTGAAGGACCGTTAGCTGAGAAGTGGACCAAACATAAGTTCAAAAGCAAACTGGTCAACCCTGCCAACAAAAGAAAATACGATGTAATCATAGTCGGAACCGGGCTCGCTGGAGCTTCTGCGGCTGCCTCTATGGGCGAGCTAGGTTACAATGTGAAAGCATTCTGCTTTCAGGACAGCCCTCGCCGAGCACACAGTATCGCTGCTCAAGGCGGTATCAACGCTGCAAAAAATTATCAAAACGACGGAGACTCGGTATTCAGATTATTCTATGATACCATCAAGGGTGGAGACTATCGCGGTCGCGAAGCAAACACCTATAGACTAGCTGAGGTATCAGTCAATATCATTGACCAATGTGTTGCCCAAGGTGTGCCATTCGCCAGAGAATATGGCGGTACTCTTTCTAACCGATCTTTCGGTGGAGCTCAAGTCTCGAGAACTTTCTACGCACGGGGCCAAACTGGACAACAACTTTTATTAGGTGCCTATAGCGCACTAAGCAGACAAGTAGCATCTGGTAAAGTTCAACTTGAGGCCCGTACTGAAATGTTGGATGTCGTTGTAATAGATGGCAAAGCCAGAGGGATTGTCACAAGAAATTTAATTACAGGCAAAATCGAATCGCACAGTGCTCATGCAGTAGTATTGGCGACTGGCGGATATGGAAACGTATTTTTCTTATCCACTAATGCAATGGGATCAAATGTAACTGCAGCGTGGAGAGCGCACAAAAAAGGTGCATTCTTCGGCAATCCATGTTACACACAAATCCACCCTACTTGTATCCCTGTGTCAGGCGATCATCAGTCAAAATTGACTCTGATGTCCGAGTCTCTTCGTAACGATGGGAGAATTTGGGTTCCAAAAGAGGCCATGAAAGGATTGAAAGCGGCCGATGCAGCCAAAATAGCTGAGGAAGACAGAGATTATTACCTGGAGAGAAAATACCCAGCCTTTGGAAATCTTGTACCTAGAGATGTAGCGTCAAGAAATGCAAAGCAGATGTGTGACGAAGGCCGTGGCGTCGGTGCTACCGGGCTAGCCGTATTCCTTGATTTCGCAGATGCGATAAAGAGAGACGGTCTGGATACGGTCAAAGGCAAATATGGCAACCTATTTGACATGTACCAGCAGATCACAGGAGACAATCCATATGAGATGCCTATGATGATCTACCCGGCGGTTCATTATACCATGGGAGGACTTTGGGTCGATTACAATCTCATGACCACTGTGCCGGGCCTATATGCAGCAGGAGAAGCCAATTTCTCTGATCACGGAGCCAATAGACTTGGCGCCAGCGCATTGATGCAAGGATTGGCTGACGGATATTTTGTATTGCCTTATACAGTTGGTGATTATTTGGCTGATGTCCCTTACGATAAAATCCCGACTGATCATGAAGAATTCAAAAAGGCTGAGTCAGCAGTAAAAGAAAGAATCAACAAACTTCTGAACATCAACGGTGAGAAAACTGTAGATGACTTCCATAAGGAACTTGGTCATATCATGTGGGAATACTGTGGAATGGCTAGAAACGAAGAAGGTCTGAAAATTGCCAAAGGCAAGATCAAAGCATTAAAGGAAGAATTCTGGACTAACGTAAAAGTACTAGGCGATAACGAGGAGATGAACATGTCTTTGGAAAAAGCCAACAGAGTAGCAGATTTTATTGAGCTAGGAGAATTGATGATCGACGATGCTCAAAACAGAAAAGAATCTTGCGGCGGTCACTTCCGTGAAGAGTCGCAGACTCCTGAAGGTGAGGCCTTAAGAATAGATGATGAATTTTCTTATGTAGCGGCCTGGGAATATCAAGGTGACGACAATGAAGAAAAACTGCATAAAGAGCAGCTCGAATTCGAAAATGTGAAATTGACTCAAAGAAGCTATAAATAAGAACTGATATGAATCTGAAATTGAAAATCTGGAGACAGAAAAACGCTAAAGATAAAGGTGCTTTCGAATCATACGATGTTTCGGACGTATCGCCGGACATGTCATTTCTTGAAATGCTTGATGTATTGAACGAGAATCTGAGCAGAGAAGGAAAAGACCCTGTACACTTCGATCATGATTGTAGAGAAGGTATATGTGGTATGTGCTCGCTGTATATAAACGGCAAGCCACATGGACCAAAAGACGCAGTAACTACTTGCCAACTTCACATGAGATCATTCAAAGATGGCGATATAGTTGTGATAGAGCCATGGAGAGCAGCTGCTTTCCCTGTTCACAAAGATTTGGTAGTAGACAGAAGTTCCTTCGACAGGATTATCCAGGCTGGAGGATATGTAAACGTCAATACTGGCGGCGTACCTGATGCCAACGAGATTGCTATTCCGAAGGTAATCGCAGATGAAGCAATGGATGCCGCTCAATGTATCGGATGTGGTGCATGTGTGGCCGCCTGTAAAAATGCATCAGCGATGCTCTTCACGGCAGCTAAAGTCTCTCAATTAGCTTTGTTGCCTCAAGGACAGGTAGAACGCCACTCCAGAGTGGAAGCCATGGTAGCACAGATGGAGGAAGAAGGATTTGGCAATTGTACCAATACTCAGGCTTGTGAGGCCGTTTGTCCAAAAGAGATCAGCGTCACTCACATTGCAAGACTGAACAGAGAGTATCTGGCAGCCAAGGCTTCCTCAGATAATATCTAGCAGATCTTACAATATCAATAACGTCATTGCGAACGCGGTGAAGCAATCTCAGCAAATCATGAGATCGTTTCATTTCCAGTCTACTTACAGGCAAGGTCGCAATGACGTTTTTTATTTTGACCCAATCAAAATAACTTGGCCTCATGGGTTCTCCGCTTGTTTCAGTCATACTCCCTTATTACAACGCTGGAAAAGCATTGGCATTAGCCATAAACAGCCTACTCAACCAAACATTCTCAGACTTTGAACTCATCCTGGTCAATAATAATTCTATAGACAGTAGTATCGATGTGGCTAAAAGATTCGCCGCATCAGATCCAAGGATTAGGCTCATGCAAGAACCACAGCAAGGTGTAGTCTTCGCAGCCAACACTGGCATGCTCAAGGCCAATGGCAAGTATATTGCTCGAATGGACGCAGATGATGTGGCACATCCCGAAAGACTGAAATTACAATTTGACCATTTGGAATCTAATCTCGATATTTCTATTTCGGCAACTCAAGTCAAATACAAAACAGAAAACGAAAGTTTGAAGGACTTTTCACACTTCGTGGACTGGAGCAATTCACTAACCTCGTGGGAAGACATTCAGCAAAATCTATTTGTTGAGTTTCCAGTCATCAATCCTACACTCATGTTTCGTAGGTCTATGCTAAGAGAAATAGGTGATTTAAAAGATGGTCATTTTCCAGAAGATTACGAATGGTTCCTACGGGCTATTGAGATCGGTCATAAAGTCGAAAAACTCCCAATCCCCTTACTCGATTGGCAAGACAGTGAAACAAGACTCACAAGAACTGATTCACGCTATGAGTCTGATGCCTTTTTCCAGATTAAAACTGAATATCTGGCGAAGCGTTTGAAAACTATTGATCAAACCAGAGTCTGGATCTGGGGAGCAGGTAGACTGGGGTATAAAAGAAGCCAATTATTACTCAATGAGGGAATCGAAATCGCCGGATATATTGATATTAAAAAAGAGAAGCAGCTGACAGACTACCCATGTATACATTTTGAGGAAATCGACAGAAATCTTCAACCTTATATTATCAGCTACATTTCTAATCGCGGCAAACGAGAAGAAGTCAGAAGTTTTCTAAATGCAAAGGGATATCACGAAGGAGTCAATTACATCATAGCCGGATAAAGGTTGTAGCGTTTATAAAAAAAAATCTGGGCCAATGAAATTATAATATTGTGGAAAACTTCGCTGGATTCTGCACCGTTTATCCTTTCAAATTTTCTAGTTTTAACCTGGATTATGCATTAGGAATCGTGATGAAAGCTATAAAGCGCAAAGAAAGAGGCACTTATATTGAAGAGGCATAGCACCGCTATGGTGATTCAATAAATATATGTTAAGTGTCTATTTCAAAGTGCTTTATGATT
>NZ_JBDVDW010000054.1:0-3742 GCF_039941815.1 Reichenbachiella sp. | reverse complement strand
AAGGCCACACGGCCCAGCGCACCAACCTCGCCATGGTCGCCCAGGGATCGGGCATTCCCAGCGTCAAGGAAATCACCTCGGCCGATCAGATCGCGGATGCTCATGACTTCATCCGCAACCAGCCCGGCCCGCGCTTCCTGTGGTGCCGCGTGCTGCCCGGCGACCCCACGGCCTTCAAACGCAACTTCAACCCGGCGGAATGCCGGATCGCGTTTCGGAACGCCTATCTGGGGGCCTGACGTCGACGCGTGACAGACAACAGTGCCCGGCCTTTTTTATGCTCGACGCTTGGGAACTATACGGCCGTCAGGCGTTCAGTGATTCGGTGTAATCGAATGCTCCCAGGCGCGTGATGGGATAGTGCCTAGAGAGGCTCACAGGAGTAAGAAAAAATTCCAGGGAACTCGGTCCCCTGAACTACAATCATAAAGTATACTCTATTGAGAATCGGTGTCCGAGACTGGCGCGCTCTCAAAAGTGTCAGATTCAGGTTTGATTCGACTATCCGGAGAATTATGAACTTGCTGGTTCAGAATTGGGTGGTCTTAATTTGATGAAGGGAGGAATAGAAAGAAGCCATGGCGAGCCGTAAGAGAAATAAGCAATCGGTCGCTTGTGAGAGTAAAATTATTCACGGTGATTCGCTCAAGAAATTGGATCAGCTTGATAGCGAATCTGTGGACCTGATAGTTACATCTCCTCCATACAATATTGGAAAAGAATACGAAAAAGATAATAAATTAAGCCTTGATGAATACATTTCATGGCTCAAACCAATAATTGAAAAATTATGTAATGTGTTAAAGCCAAATGGTAGCATTTGTTGGCAAGTCGGAAATTATGTTAAAGATGGTGAGGTTTTTCCTTTAGATTATTATTTTTATAAAATTTTTATCGACCAAGGTTTCCAGTTGCGAAACCGTATCATATGGCATTTCAATTTCGGACTACACGCTGATAAGCGTTTCTCAGGCCGATATGAGACACTTTTATGGTTCTCAAAGACCTGCGAGTACAAATTCAACTTAGACCCTGTAAGGGTGCCGCAACTCTATCCAGGGAAACGGCACTCTAGTAACAAAGGGGATAAGGCTGGGAAGCCAAGCGGCAACCCGTTGGGGAAAAACCCTTCCGATTTTTGGGTCTTTTCTTCAGAGGTTGCATTTCGAGAAGATATTCTTTGGTCACTGCCTAATGTTAAATCAAACCATCCCGAAAAAACCCCTCACCCATGCCAATTCCCAAGTGAATTGGCTGAGCGATGTGTGTTGGCTTTCACGGACAAAGGAGACACCGTCCTAGACCCATTTGTTGGTGCAGGAACTTCTGTAATTGCGGCAATGAGGCACGGGCGAATTGGCGTAGGTATTGAAAAAGACAAGTCATATGTCGGTCTTGCAAGAGAGAGAATAAAAGCATTTGAAAACGGCACTCTGAAATTTAGGCCTGGAGGGAAAAGCGTTCGGACGCCCAAAAAAGGGGAAAAGGTATCCGAAATTCCCCAGGAGTGGCGAGATAACAGTGTTGCTGCGGAGTAGCGAAGGGGGGCTGAGTTGGCTATAGCTGCTAAGAAAAAAAAGAAAAGGAAGCCGAAACTTACGGCTGAAGAGAAAAAACAAAAGAATATCCAGTCGAGCCATAAAAAAATGGTTCGAGGTGTGTTTCGCTTGACGGGATTCAAGCGAATACCTGGACTAGCCGATAAAGAATTTTCGTTTAAAGGACAGGCGACAGATTTCGATGATGTCTTCGTCAACGAGAACATCCTTGTCTGCCTTGAATACACTACTACAACCAACGTAGGTGCTCACTTAAAGCCAAAGAATATTATTTACGAAAAGATCCATACGGATCCCGCAGGTTTTTGCCAATTTTTATGTGACCTGAACGAAGACCTGAAATTTGAACTTCTAAGCAAGTACAATTCCGCCGAAGTAATAGTGAAAATTGTATATTGTAGCCTCAATGCAGTAGATGCTTCGTTAAAAGAAAACGTACCCAACCCGAAGTACCTTGATTATGCAGAATTGAGATATTTTGCAAATCTAACAGATTGCACGAAGAAAACCGCTCAATACGAATTGTTTGATTTTCTTGAAATCTCTCCCACCTTGATTGGTGCTGGAGGGAAAATTGGTGTGGCTAGCGAATTGGAGAATTACAACGGGTTCTTGCTCCCTGAGAGCAATTCAAACTTCAATAAAGGGTTTAACGTCGTCTCCTTTTACGTAGATCCTGATGCATTGTTGAAACGTTCTTACGTCCTAAGAAAAGATGGTTGGAAGGACTCCCATAATCTCTATCAACGGATGATTTCGAAACCGAAAATTGAGGCAATTCGAAAACATTTGAGAGTGAATAAGCGGGTGTTTGTGAATAACATTATTGCAACGCTTCCATATGATACCAAAATTGTTAACGAAAAACAGGAGACGGTGGATCCAGCGACGATCACTAAAACCCAACCAGTGACGATCCAACTACCAAGACGAAGTAATTCAGTAGGGTTGATAGATGGACAACACCGAACGTACTCCTATTATGAGGCTGTCAACGACGATGCCGAAATTGCTAAGCTCCGCGTGAAGCAGAACCTTTTGGTCACGGGTATTATTTATCCGAAAGGCATTAGCGATGCTGAAAAAGAGAAGTTCGAGGCACGCCTGTTCCTTGAAATAAATTCAACCCAAACGAATGCAAAATCGAACCTGAAGCAAGCCATCGGTCTAGTCTTGGAGCCGTTTTCAGCCGAGTCGATTGCCACGCGTGTTATCGGTGAACTTGATCGGGGTTCCGGCCCTCTTAATGGGCGGGTCGAACGGTATTGGTTTGATAAAAATAAGCTAAAAACGACCTCTATAGTTAGTTACGGTCTCAAGCCATTAGTAAAAACAAGCGGAGATGACTCTCTGTTCCATCTGTGGGATGACGCTCAAAAAGAAAAAATGGTTGAAACCGAAGATAGCACAGCCCTTACAAAATACGTTGAGTTCTGTGTTCAGGAGATCAACAAATTATTGATTGCAGTGAAAATGACATCAAAACCTGGTTCATGGACGACGGATAAGAATGTTGAAGGTCGAATGCTCACGACGACGAATATCAACGCGATTTTGATATGCTTGCGGCTATTGATTGAAAACGGGAAGACAGCCGAAGTTGATGACTACAAGGCTAGTCTTTCCGACCTTAAATTTTTCAAATTTAAAGATTATCATTCCAGTCAGTACAATCGTATGGCTGAGGCGATCTACCAGAAATACTTCAATTAATTTAAAGTGTCATTTTCCTTTATTGCTGAGATAAACCTGAATTCGGGGATTGTTTCAGAAAACGCAGGGGTGAGGGCGTATTTGCCGAGGCTATGAGAAGAAAAAGGCCGGGCAATGCCCGGCCTTTGCGTATTCGGTGAAGGAGTAGGGAGACTTAGTCGTCGTCGCCGCTCGCCGCCTTCTTGTCGAGGTAGTCTTCCTTGTAGAGCTCCGCACCCTCTTCCTTGAACTTCTCGCTCATCTCGTCCATGCCGTCCTTGGCGTAGTCGCGGACGAGGTTGGTGATCTCCATGGCGCAGAACTTGGGGCCGCACATGGAGCAGAAGTGGGCGGTCTTGTGGGCGTCCTTGGGCAGCGTCTGGTCGTGGAAGTCACGCGCCCGGTCCGGGTCGAGGCCGAGGTTGAACTGGTCTTCCCAGCGGAATTCGAAGCGGGCGCGGGACAGTGCGTCGTCGCGGGCGGCCGCCCCC
>NZ_JBDVDW010000053.1:0-1189 GCF_039941815.1 Reichenbachiella sp. | reverse complement strand
CGACACCATTCTTCACGACAGCTAATGTTTATGGGGGAATTTGACATTACCCATGTAGAGTCAGAGGAGCAGCGTGCAGACTTCTTGACAAAGATGTTCGACAATACGGTCTTCATTACCGCCGGGATTTTGTGATGAATCGATTAGGTTTTTTGTGTAGAAGGTACTATGTTATGATCTTAGAGTTAAGAAACTGTTCGAAATATAAATCCGAAGATACTGCCGTTTTCCCTCGGCTAATTCCGATGAGGATGCCGTTTCCCTGGGAATGGATTTCGAGAGTTTGTGGTGTCTTCAGCGCGAGTGGTTATTATTTTGAGTAATTTCAACGTCAAATATAATTCTATGTGAAAAGGGACATATGATATATCGATATGTCGCATTACCGTCGCGATCTGTGAATCTATGGCGGAAGTAAAGGATAAAAGGATACTTTAGTCCGGAGGAATGGGGTTCATCGCGATATCTAGCACTATATTTTTTGGCCTTCACTTTTATTTTGATTGACATAGATACTGTAATATTTTCCATTGCTTGCAACAAATTTTGTGCGGAATCGAGCGAGAGGTTTTTATAGGACTGCAGAGCCTATGAAACGCAAGGGGGCGCGCCCGGTCCGTATCAAAACAAATACTTGATGATTTGAGTGTTTCTTCGAAAATTGAGACTTTGACGTTCGGGTTTTGAAGATTTGTGTTTCTGAGTTATGTATGAATTGGTCAAGATACTGCGATATATCAACCCTGCGATGCCGTGCCTTGTCATGCCCAGAGCAGGGGGGATATTGACATAGTCGTGGATAATGAGTTGGGCGGACGTTGATGATGCTCAAGAACACGGCGGAGATGGTCCATCTAATATTAGGGAGTTCCATACATCGATATGGGATTCTAGAAACTTGGGATCTAGGCGTTGATCTGGGGGTAAAACGGAAGATGGTTGTAACTGAGTCCCTGGAATGGGAGCCTTGAGGGAGTAAATGCATAAATAAAACATGAACAGGCGCAGGTAAGTCTCGCACTACCCAGGTTAAAGACAGAGTAAAATATATTTCAACTCCTGGGTGGCTATCCCAACCTCTTGGTCAAACCCAAAAGGGGTCGACTAAGAGGGCCGGCAAGTCCATGACATGTAACACTGACGGAGTGTGCATGTTGAATCTGAGTGGTAGATGGACTAGAACCGGTAC
>NZ_JBDVDW010000052.1:0-1713 GCF_039941815.1 Reichenbachiella sp. | reverse complement strand
CCTTAGTAAGAGACACAAGGTGCAGGCCATCTTTATAAAACCGGTCTGCTTTCGGCAATTCGCTGGTCGGAACCCAGCATTCACTCTTACCACTTTCCAACTGATAAGCTTTTTTCCTGTCTTCTTGCGTGGCGCTTTTATTGAATCGACGACCGGCGTACTCGTAATTCAAATAAACCAGCTCCCTTCTTGGCTTTTTATATATTTCGCCTGTCTCGGGATCGCTAACGGTCGTGAATGCGCGATTCAGAGTCCGCTTTTTCAGTGACGTCCCACAATGAGGACAAGGAAACGGATTTTTCTGCTCCCCTTTATTGAGATCTACAGCACCATCCCAGTAATTAAATTCCTTAGAGCAGTTCGAGCAAATAAAAACATCGCTCCACACACAGTACTGAATCACTCCCTCCTGCCCATCTTCATTCACAGTTGTGAAATATTTCTTGAATTTTTCCGTAGCTAGTTCAAGAAGTCTCGCAAACTGCCTCTCAACATCTCTACCATGTAGCTCTGCATTAACATTAGACGCGATAAAGCCTGGTAATACCGAAAGATCTAACAGAATACTATGTCGCATACCTATATTCGATTCTATTTCATTGTTAGACAATCGGACGCCGCATTCTCTCGCTGCAATCCCTGTCATGCCAGTACCACAGAATCCATCAAATACAATGTCACCTGGCTCGGTGTAATGCAGGATATATTGCCTGATAGCCTTTGGTGGGACCTTGGTGTGGTAGGAGTGCGCGTTGTAAATTGGGTCGTTTTTCCCCTCGCTCACATCGGCTGCAAAGGGCTCACGATGGTAATGATAATCTTTTGACCGCTCAGGTTTCTGCTTCTCCCACTCGGCGATGAAATCTGGGATCCACGGATTAGGGCATGCTGTGTAGTATGGCGGATCACTAAGATTCAAAATGTCTTCATCATTGCCAATGGGAAAGCCTTCGATCTTACGGAACTCTGGGTCTTGAAGCTTTTTTCTCAGTTCACCAGAAAAGTGGGCTTGGCGAGCCTCATCGCCTTCAAAAGTAATGCCAAGACAAGTCACTAGACCAGACGAATTTTGCTCAACCGACTGCTCTTGCTCAGAAAATAAGTCGTCCATATTCATAACTTGCCCCAATTATTTGCTAGCTGCTGAATCGCGTGCATTTTGCTCCTGAGCGTACTTCTTCATACCGTCCCGTAAAATTTCAAGGAAGGTGTGATTTCTACTTTCCGCGTCCGCCACGATAGCGTCAAAAGACACTACAAACGTAGGCGTTGGAACGATTCGCCCATCAGGATGTGGAGTGTCGTATTCTTGATAAAAGACACTGCCTTTGGAAAAGAGAGGAGCCCATTTTAATTGTCGCAAGCGAAGAGCCATCGTGTCATTCACCTGCATGACTGCGTAGTACCAAATTCTCTGGATATTAGGACAGTGCTCCACCAATTTTACAGCTCGATCAAGCAATTGATTGATCGCGTATATATTATCCTTCTCGTCATCGGTCTTTTTCTTGATCTCGACAACAACTACATCCACCGCCTTTGCGTCAGCTGGATCTGCAGAGAAAATCATTGCGATATCCGGTCTTCCATCCTCTGCCGTATACTCTCCACCGAGTCGTACTGCGTTGATAACAGAATCCATCCTTTTCTCGCTTAGAATCGTTTGAAAAACCATGAACTTGTCATCCAATAGCCAGGCGTTGTTCTGGTATA
>NZ_JBDVDW010000051.1:0-1597 GCF_039941815.1 Reichenbachiella sp. | reverse complement strand
TCCAATGGTCGTTATCGAATTCTTGGGGTATCCTTATACCGTAATACAGCAACTGCATCTTGATATAGCTCTTGATCTGGCGCATATCCTTGACCAGATCGTTCCTGCGACGGAAAAGGCTCCGCAGTTGCTCCCTGCACTTGTCCGGCACACAAATACCGCTCAACCTGGCGTCCTTGAGCTCCCGTGCTATGAGTTGGGCATCGATCCTATCCGTCTTGGTATGGCGCTCCTTGCCCCGCCTGAATATATCGGCCGGATTGACCACCAAGCTGCGCCAGCCATAACCTACAAAGCACCGGTGTGCACGGTATCCGCAACAGCCCGCCTCATAAGCGGTGGACACTTCATAACCTGTATAATGCTTGGCTACATATTCATTGAGCAGTTCGGCATCGGGCGGCATGCTAAAAGTCTTTCCGGATGACAGATCCGTCGCACAGTGTACCTTCCAACTGCGTTTGTGTATGTCGATACCAATGAATAACTTAGGTGTAGCAGTAATTTGAGTGTTCATATCTTTGATTTTTAGTTCATCTTAAAGATACTCGACTTACTGCTTTTACATAGATGCTAACCGCAATTACGGCGGATTCGACTACGTCCGAATCCACTCGGAATTGCTAACGCCAGTTCTTAACCGAAAATCACTATCTTTAATCCCGTAACTGACGGTTATACGAAACCGTTGGGTGTAATTTGAGCGAAAATCTACAAATTTGAGTATTTTACCAAAAATTGGTATATTTGATTAAAATTAAAACGGAATGAAAAATACATCAATATCGCTCGGAAATTATTTTGACCAGTTTGTACAAACTCAGGTTTCTGCTGGACGTTACAAAAACGTAAGTGAAGTAATCAGAGCTGGACTTCGATTATTGGAAAATGAAGAAAGTAAAGTTATTGCGTTAAGAAATGCTATTCAAGAAGGAATAGATAGCGGAATTGCTCACGATTTCGACCCTAAAAAAAATCTTGAGGAATTAAAAGCTAAACGCAGACAGAATGGCTAAATACGAATTGACCAATAAGGCTGTAGCTGACTTAAATGGAATTTGGGAATATACAGTTGAAAATTGGTCTGAAAATCAAGCCGACAGATATTACGATATGCTTCTGGATATTTGCCAAGACATTGCTAACAATCCAGAACTTGGAAAAAATTATGACGGAATTAAATCTGACCTTTTCGGGCTAAAAGCAAATCGACACGTAATATTCTATCGCAAATCAGAAGTGAACCCAATTGAAATCACGAGAATTTTACACGAACGAATGGATTTGAAAAGGAGAATAACCGAATAATAAAAACTACACCCAACAATGGCTCCTATGAAAAGCCCTAGTCCAGTTCTCTAAAGTTAATATTTTATTTTTTATTGGTCCATAATGTTGATTTTGGGGTGTTGGATTGTTGGCAACCCTTTCCAGCATAATGCTTGGTTGTCAATATTTCAACACCATATATAACTTGCTCCGCATCCTATATGTGGTCCGTGCTTTGGGCATGGCCACCGGCATCTGTATGATCATAAGTTATAATAAGCCCGGTCACTTGCTAACCGATGTGGTTCCCGCCAGCGGCGGGACCACC
>NZ_JBDVDW010000050.1:0-258030 GCF_039941815.1 Reichenbachiella sp. | reverse complement strand
AAAGAAAGAGGCACTTATATTGAAGAGGCATAGCACCGCTATGGTGATTCAATAAATATATGTTAAGTGTCTATTTCAAAGTGTTTTATGATTGGAATAGATTATCTAATGCATATTTCAGGTTTAAGGCAGCAGGCGCTACCTGAGTATCCAAGTATGTCGAAATAGCCATTCGGCAAGTAGAGTCTGTTCGCTTCCTGTTCTGTTAATAACTAATGTTGGTATCCCTTCGGCACCAATGTTACCTAATTGTTATTGAATACTATTTTAATGGTCGATTTTTTAAACATTTATTAAAAATACAGGAACCCTAAAGGAATATTGGCACTCTAGTTTTGCATTAAAATTAGAATATCAGAAAATGAACAAGGTATTAATAACACTAGTATTATTTATCAGCGCAATGAGCACGTCATTTGCGCAGCAAGGTTTTTTAAGAGGTAAAGTAATAGATGGCACCAACGGGGAGGGTCTGTTTGGAGCCACCATTACCAAACAAGGTACTACCATAGGAACTGTAGCCGATTTTGATGGAAACTTTTCTTTAGGGCTTGAGCCAGGGACTCACAACATCGTGGTTCAGTTTGTATCCTACCAGTCAAAAACCATTGAAGGTGTAGTGATCGTGTCTGATGAGGTAACCTCTCTCGACCTTACGCTTTCTGAAGATGTACAGCAGCTGGATGCTGTAGTTGTCACTGCAGAGCAGATCAGAGACAATGAAATGGCCTTGATGTCAATTCAGAAAAAATCAGCAAACACCATAGATGGAATCTCATCCGCAGCCTTCAAGAAGGTAGGTGATAGCAACTTGTCTTCTGCCATGAAGAGAGTCACGGGTGTGACCGTTCAAGGTGGTAAGTATGTTTATGTAAGAGGTCTTGGTGATAGATATACCAAAACTTCAATGAACGGAATGATCGTACCTGGCCTGGACCCAGATAGAAACGATGTCCAGATTGATATTTTTCCTACGGCCATATTGGAAAACGTGATGGTTTATAAAACTTTCAGTCCCAATCTAAGTGGAGATTTTGCAGGTGGATTAGTTGATATTCAAACTAAGGCCTTTCCGGAAGAAAAAACCACTTCTGTCTCTTTAGGTTTTGGATACAATCCTGACATGCACTTTAAGTCCAACAACGTCTCATACAATGGCTCAGGAAGCGACTTTTTAGGGTTTGACAACGGACAGCGAGACATGCCAATCGCAGCAGGGACAACTATCCCGACACAACCAGATGCTTTCGTGGCCGAAACAACAAGAAAATTTTCTTCAGATCTTGGAGTACAGCGCACTACTAATTTCATGAATACAGGTCTGTCTGTAGTGCATGGAAATCAGGTTCAGGGTGAGAAAGTGACTTGGGGATACAATGCCATTTTCAATTACAAAAACACAAACACCTTCTATGAAGGATTTACAAGGAAGAGGTTTGAAAAGGATAGAACCACTAGCGAGGTATCATTGATTAGAGATTTTACTGCTGTAGGTGACTTGAGTACTAACAATGTGCTGTGGAGTGGGTTGGCAACACTAGCCGCTAAAACTGACAATCATACGATCGGAACTAGCCTCTTACATACTCAGAATGGAGTGTCTACTGCGTTGAAGAGAGAAATGAATTTCACTTCATTGAACAACCCAACTAATATCAATAATGATATTTTGGCTTATACGCAGCGTTCGATGACCAACAATATTACCTATGGTAAGCACAATTTTGATAAGCTTAGAATAGAATGGTCAAACTCATTGCTTTATTCTAAAATCAGCGATCCTGATTACAGAGACACAAGAATAAATGAGGACGACGGAGTATATGGCTTTAAAAATGGAGGCGCTGTCAATAGATTCTGGAGAGAATTAGACGAGGTTAGCGAAAGCTTTAAAGTGGATTTCACATACAATTTGAATGACAATAACAAATTGAAATCAGGGGGTCTGGTATCTTTCAGAAACAGAGACTTCAATGTTAATTCATACGCTTACGAACCGCTTGAAGTATTTGATGTTGAATACAATGATCCCAACTGGATTCTGTCTGAAGAAAATTTGTATTCAGATACCAATACCGATGGATTGTATATACAGGACAATAGCAATGCCTACAATAACTATGAAGGTAGACAAACCATCTTTGCAGGCTACTTGATGAATGAGATGCAGTTGACTCAAAAATTGAAATCAATCTATGGTGTAAGAATAGAAAATGTTCAAATGTACTATAGCGGTATCCGCTTGAACGAGGACAATTCAAGTGAAGAGCTAAACAATCAAAAAACATTGAACGAAACGAACCTTCTTCCTTCTGTAAGCCTGGTTTATGCGTTGAGAGATGATATGAATCTAAGAGGCTCGTTCAACAAAACCTTGGCCAGACCGTCATTTAAAGAAAAGTCTTCTGCGTTTATCGAAGACCCGATTACAAGAACAAGATTCTCAGGAAATCTGGATATTAAGCAAGCTGAAATACTAAACTATGACCTGAGATGGGAATACTTCTTTACAGCTAGCGAAATGGTCTCGTTTTCGTTCTTCTACAAAGACTTTACCGATCATATCGCATTAGTGTTTTTCCCAAACAGTCCAGGACAATTGAAGCCAAGGAATGTAGGAGAAGCGTCAGTGTATGGAATCGAGCTAGAGGTTAGAAAAAATCTTGGAATGCTCAGCCCAGTATTAGAAAACATGTCGGTCGGCGGTAACTTGTCTTTGGTAGTTTCTAAGGTCAACAGAAAGACGGTTGTGGTCAATGAAGCTGGCCAATCGGAATATGACAGTGAGGTAGCATATACAGGCTCCGCAGAGGGAGTGGATCAGTATCGTGACATGAGCGGACAATCTCCTTATGTAGTAAATGGATTTTTGAATTATGAAAATAATCTACTGGGCATCACAGGTAATCTTTCCTATAATGTGCAGGGCGAAACTGTAGCCTTCATTGGTATATCTAATGTTCCTGACGTTTACACCAAGCCATTTCATAGCATGAATATGAAAGTTTCTAAGCAGTTTGGCGAGGAAAGAAACTCTCAATTGAGCTTTTCAGCTAAAAATCTACTCAATCAGAAACAACAGCAGGTTTACAAGTTTGGTAATGAGGAAGAGCTCTTCTCTTTGTACGCACCAGGCAGACTGTTCGAACTAAAATATACTTACACTTTTTAAGGAGTAAGATTAATCAAGAGAATTAAGGCAGCCGAATGGCTGCCTTTTTCATTTTATAAGGGTGAGCTCATGCTTGAGTTGCGTTAGTTCTGCTTGTCGATTGTTGAGCTTTTTCTGTAGGTCTTCCACCTCTTTGGTATTGGCAGCCAGCTTTTCGATAAATTTGTCTTTTTCTTCCGGCTTTCTTTCTATCCACTGCTGAAGTCGACTATTGTGAAGCAGATATTTATCCATCGTGATGCTCACTTTTTTTGACTCAGCCTCTTCATTCTTTATTCTTTCCTGAATCTTTCGGGTGAAATACTTGACTTTAAAATCCTTCAGGAGGTTTCTGGCTTGAATTTTTAAATCACTGACCTGATCTTCCGGAATTTCATCCGTCATTAGTGCCAATCGCAGCACAGACGTTTTACCATTCTTATTTTCAATGAATTGAGATACAAATTTCAGTGGAGAATTTGACTCTCGTTTATCAGCAGGAATTGTCAGCACCAAATGAGTCTTCTTATTGAAAATCACTGAGTGACTATTAGCATATCGCCACCACTCCTTTTTCACTTCCTTAAAGGGTTGTTCAAAACTAGTCGAATACCCTTCAAATTTCTGTTCGTCCAAAGTAAAAGTGGAAGAATTTACGGCAAGAGAATACTGTGCGACCACAATTTTTTGAGAGCTGATGATTATAACAAAACCAATACATAACCTGACTAAACTTTTCATTTGAGCGAATTCAATTGGATTATAGACATTATTAACACCCTTCTGCGAAGATAAAAACATTTAAACCAATCAATAATTTAGCCATTCATCCATCAGCGGCTTTCGGATTAGATATATAATGGACATAAAGCGCTTGTTTTTCTATTATTGGATTATTTTTGCCCTGATATGCTGAAAAATTTTATCTTGCACATAATATTTTCGGCCGCTATTCCAATAATTAGATTTATATTTAGCTACTACCTGAATAAATGAATAATAGCTCTTCTTTAATTGCTAAGGCCAAATACCAATTCGATAACTACGTATCGAAGGGTACCATGACTCTTATAGGGGGACTGGGTCTTTTATCTCTCATTCTAGTTGTTATACTAGCCGTAATATTGGTTTCTACCGGGTTTGAAGTTGAAGTTGGACAAGGCATCGGATATCCCGAATCTTTGTGGCAGAATATGATTCACATGCTCGACCCAGGTACACTTGGCAATACCACAGGTGGCTGGCCACTAAGAGTATATCTTTTGGCCGTTACGCTGGTCGGTGTAGTTGTACTCTCGACGCTGATTGGTTTGGTATCCAACGGTATTTTGACCAAGCTTGAAGAATTGAGGAAAGGGCGATCCTTTGTGATTGAGAGAAATCACACTTTAATATTAGGCTGGTCATCTAAAATTTTTACAATTATCTCTGAATTGGTTGAAGCCAATGAGAACCTCAAAGAAGGAGTGATTGTAATCCTTGCAGAAAAGGACAAAGTCGAGATGGAAGACGAAATCCGACTAAAAGTAGGCAAAACTGCGAATACAAGAGTTATTTGCCGTACAGGTAGCCCCATCGATGTGGATGATATCTACATTGCCAATCCATTTAATTCTAAGTCAATAATCATTCTTGACAAGGATAATGAGAATTCTGATTCTCAAATTATCAAGACAATCGTAGCCATCGTTACTAATCCTAACAGAAGAAAAGAGCCTTATCACATTACCGCAGAAATTCAAGATAGTAAGAACTATGAAGTGGCAAAAATGGTGGGTCAGGATGAAGTTGAGCTTATACTCTCTGATGACTTCATCTCAAGAATTATGGTTCAGACCAGTCGCCAGTCCGGATTGAGTGTAGTATATATTGAACTCATGGACTATGATGGCGATGAAATCTATTTTATTGAGGAGCCGACTCTGGTAGGCAAGACCTTTAGAGATATAATCTTTGCCTACGAGGAATCAGCAATCATGGGACTACAGTTTGCTGATGGTACTGTTGCCATTAACCCTCCGATGGATACGGTGTTCAATGCAGGCGACCAAGTCATAGGAATCACCGAGGATGATGACACCCTGGTGCCTTCTGGAATGACTGATTATCTAATTGAAAACGATAGACTAGAAGAACGTCAGGAAGAGGATAGTCATGAAGAACAGATTCTTATTATCGGTTGGAACGACCGCGCTAAGAATATCATTCGTGAGCTTGATCATTACGCTCCATTCGGATCTACGGTCAAAGTAGTTTCAAAATTTGAAGATCCGGTCACCGTTATTCAACGTATAAAGCCTTCATTAAAAAACCTTACTGTAGAATTCAAACGAGCTGAAACTACTGAACGAGAGACGCTAGAGAAGCTCAACATACCAGATTTTGATTATATCATACTACTCTGCTATGAACAGCACTTTCCTGTGCAGGAGGCAGATGCTCAGACTTTGATTACACTACTACATATCAGAAGTATTGCCGAGCGCACAGATAGACACCTCAATCTGGTGAGTGAAATGATCGACATGAAAAATCGATTGTTGGCCGATATTACAAGTGCTGATGATTTTATCGTAAGTGATAAACTGCTGAGTTTGCTAATGACACAGGTGTCTGAGAATAAATTTTTGATGAGAGTTTTCGAAGATTTGTTTGACGCAGATGGTTCTGAGATTTATATCAAACCAGCCACAGAATATGTGACTACAGGTCAACCGGTAAATTTCTATACGATACTTGAATCTGCAGCCCGTAAGAATGAAGTGGCACTCGGTTACCGTATACTTGCCAAAAGCAAAGACGTCAACGAGGCATATGGAGTAGTTGTAAATCCTAAGAAATCAGAAATGATTAATCTGACGGCACAGGATGAGATTATTGTTCTGTCCGAAGACTAGAACGCCGACTGCTTGACGAGCGCAGTGCGTATTTCTCTAATAGCCTTTTTTCTATAAGACTCCTGCGTCTGCTCGTTGAGTGAAGACATTTGCTTCACATATTCCATCACATTGTTCTTTTGATCCTTGTCCAATGATTTCACACTCTGCATGATTTCTAAGACTGTTGCTAATTGATCCATCTCGATTGTTGTTTAAACTGATTGAATTATTAATAGCTACTTCAAAACTACGGTTATCCATCTGCTTTGTAAATACGCCAATTACCTAAATTAAAAATTAGGTGATCTCTGTAAAAACCGCTTGACAACAGAAGCCCCTTACTCCAGTCACTGCAGGACTCAGCACTTCAACGCTGTACGAATTTGAGAAAGAGCATTCTTCCTATACCTATCAGTTATCTTAATGGATTTTGAATACCTGCTCTGAATATAATTCAGCACATCTTTTTGATCATCCTTTTCGAGCAACCGAAGGGTTTTAAGGAGATCCGTTGAAGTGGGATACGTGTTCATATTTTTCGTTCTTTTGGTAGTTGACCAAAAGAACGAATTTCAATTTCAATGGTCTGAATAGTTAGATTATCATTATTTTAATAAATGATTAACAAGAGCGCACCACCTACCTGTCAAATAATTATGTCTGTTGTATGACAAAATATCAAACTGGATTTCAAAAATATCATTCGGAATTCGCTAATATTGGCCAAGATTATTAACCCAAAAAAGTAAAACCATGTCAAAGAGCATGACCCAATCCATAGATGCATTTATGCAAAGCATAGAAGCACGAAATCCTGGAGAATCAGAATTCATTCAGGCCGTAAGGGAAGTGGCAGAAGTGATTATCCCTTTCAATGAGGATCATCCAAAATATAAAGCAACCAATATTCTGGAACGTATGTGTGAACCAGAAAGGGCAATTATTTTTAGAGTGCCGTGGATTGACGATAAGGGCGAACATAGGGTTAATAGAGGGTTCAGAGTACAGATGAACTCTGCAATCGGACCTTACAAAGGAGGGCTGAGATTTCATCCAACGGTTAATTTGAGCATCCTTAAATTCTTGGCTTTTGAGCAGGTATTTAAGAACAGCCTTACCACGCTACCAATGGGAGGAGGCAAAGGCGGCAGTGACTTCGACCCTAAAGGAAAATCTGATGCAGAAGTTATGCGATTCTGTCAAAGTTTTATGACCGAGTTGTCCAAACACATTGGTGGATTTACTGATGTACCTGCTGGTGATATAGGAGTGGGAGGACGAGAGATTGGATTCATGTTTGGTCAGTACAAGCGGTTGAAAAACGAGTTTGCAGGAGTATTGACAGGAAAAGGACTTGAGTATGGAGGAAGCCTTATTCGAACAGAAGCCACTGGATATGGGACCGTATATTTTGCCGACGAAGTTCTAAAAGCTCACGGTCATTCGATTAAGGGAAAAATATGTGCCGTGTCAGGCAGTGGAAATGTGGCTCAGTATACGATAGAAAAACTGCTACATCTCGGTGCTACCGCAGTGACTGTTTCTGATTCGCAAGGATATATACACGATCCTGACGGTATAGATGAGGAAAAGCTGGCTTTTATCAAAGAGCTGAAAAATGAAAAAAGAGGACGTATCAAAGAGTACGTTGAGAAATATAAAAGCGCAACGTTTTATCCTGAGCTTACTCCGTGGAACGCAAAGGTCGACCTTGCATTTCCCTGCGCTACTCAAAACGAGCTGCCAGAGCATGACATGCAGACGTTGATTGACAACGGATGCACCGGAGTATTCGAAGGTGCCAATATGCCAACTACTGAAGAAGCTTTGGCACTTATCAAAAAACACCGGGTTATGTTTAGTCCCGGCAAAGCATCTAACGCAGGTGGAGTAGCCACCTCTGGCCTGGAAATGTCGCAGAATAGTATTCGTATCAGTTGGACCAGAGAAGAGGTGGATAACAAGCTAAAAGAGATCATGAAGTCCATCCATGAGAATTGTGAGAAATATGGACGTATCGATGATAGCTATGTCGACTATGTGAAAGGAGCCAATATTGCGGGATATGTGAAAGTGGCGGATGCCATGCTTGCACAAGGACACGTATAATTTCTTACAATAGTAGATATCTGGTTTGCTGTCTGGCCAGAACCACTTATCTTTGACATTCAATATTAAATCACATTCGAATATGGTAATGATCATTTTGATTGGCGTTTTATTTGTTGGCGCTGCACTGTGCCCATTTATACTGCCAAATAAGAAAGTAAGTAATCACGAAAGAGACTGGGATACCTGGTAGGCCCGTCTCTTTTTTTGTCTTCTCTTTCCTCTTACCCATTCATTAGTTGAATAAAGGCCTATTTTGAGTATCTTAATGATCAGATACTCGTAAAAGGAATATTACATTTATTTCAAGGTCTATGAAAATTCAAAATACCAAATCTCAAATCAGATTACCACTTTTTATATCCATGGCCATAGCGGCAGGGATATTCATTGGTGCCAATATGACCAGTTCGAATTCTTCGAGCTCAGGATTGGCCAAATCTCTTCTCAAATTTCGTGAAGTACTCAATTATGTAGATGGTCACTATGTAGATGATGTGGAGACAGACAAACTTGTTGAGAAAGCGATTAGTGACATGCTCGAAGAGCTTGATCCCCATACTGCATATATTCCGACTGAGGAGCAGGAGTACAGTAGATCACAGCTGGAAGGAAATTTTGACGGCATAGGGATAGAATACAATATATTTAGAGATACGATATACGTAGTCGCCCCACTGAGTGGAGGTCCATCTGAGCGAGTAGGGCTGCTCACTGGAGACAAAATAGTAAAAGTAGATAATGAAAATGTCGCAGGTATTGGAATCAAGACTCGTGGGGTGTTAGACAGATTGAGAGGACCGAAAGGTACACAAGTGACTGTATCTATTCTGCGCAAAAACAACAAAGAGCTCCTGGATTTTGAGATTGTAAGAGACAAGATTCCTCAGTTTTCTGTGGATGCGTCATACATGATCGATGACGAGATTGGCTATATCAAAGTCAATAGGTTTACTGCTACTACCTATGATGAGTTTAAAGAGGCATTGGCCAAATTGGACGAGCAGGGCTTGCAAAAATTAATCTTGGATCTGACAGGAAACCCTGGAGGTTATATGAATATGGCCATCCAAATGGCTGATGAGTTTTTGCCTGGCGATCCTATGATTGTATTCACCAAAGGGAAAGTATACCGATACAATCAAGAACATAGAGCTGGTAAGACGGGTTTATTCGAAGACAGACCATTGATCGTATTGATTGATGAAGGTAGCGCTAGCGCTTCCGAAATTGTGTCAGGTGCTGTACAGGACAATGACCGGGGACTGGTAGTAGGAAGAAGGTCCTTTGGAAAGGGCCTCGTTCAAATGCCCATAGATTTATCGGATGGATCAGAACTCCGGTTGACTATATCACGCTATTACACCCCAAGTGGTCGATCTATACAGCGGTCGTATGAAGGCGGAAAAGATGATTATTACAGCGACATTTACAACAGATACAGCTCAGGTGAAATGTACAATGCAGATAGTATTCATCAAAATGACGCTTTGAAATACTCAACCGCACGAGGCAGGACTGTATATGGTGGTGGAGGTATCATGCCAGACTATTTCATTCCTATTGATACCACAGGCAATTCCGTTTATCTCAACCGGTTGTTCACCACCAACGCCATTCGAGAGTACTCGTTGAAGTACTCGGATTCTAATAGAAACAAATTGGAGTCGAGAGGTTTTGAAAAATACCTAAAGGACTTTGAGGTAAGTGAATCTATGTTGAAAGAGCTTGTTGCTGTAGCCGAGGATAGTGGACTGCCTTTCAATCAAGCCCAGTTCGAGCACTCAAAATCACAAATAAAGCTCTATTTAAAAGCGCAGATAGCACGGGGAATTTGGAACAACGACGGTTTTTATCCGATCTTCAATCAGTCCAATGAAATATATATGCAAGCCATTGGATTGTTTGATCAGGCCGAAGCGCTTTCAGCAAGTAACTAGTACTTCTTTCTTATCACGTTGTTTTTTCTGTGTTGTGATTTTTTTTTCTTATCCAGAAACCCGGTGTAATAGAGATAAAATGGAGGGAAGAGTACAACAAAAATTCCGATCAAATGGGCTGTAAAAATCAATGACTTTCCAATTGGCATTGCAAGCTGAAGCCAAGAAACGATCGGAATTGAAAAACCAATGATCGCTACTAGCCCTTTAGGAACGAGTAGTTTTTTGTATAAATACAATATTTCATACTTGTAACTCGAATGCTCTAATTGCGTGTCGGGAGCTTTTTCCGGACCCCTCATTTGAAAACCAAATACTTTCTTTTTCATAGCCGTAATTTGATTGTCAAGGTAAATATTTACTTATGAATGGAGGTCTTGGATCAGGACATTAATAGTCACGAAATGGCCAACATCAGCTTGTCATAAGCCATTGGATGAATAGTTCTATTTTCTCTGGCCTGCCTCGATGATTATTTGCTCAAGAATATGGAGTGATAGTATCCAACAAATTTGTCCAGAAGGTAGAAAACAATGGCTAGGAAGAATACATTGAGGTGCACGTTAAAGAAAGAAAAAGTTAGGATTGATAATAAGGTAAGTATGATCAAATAACTCATGAATCCCGCCAGGTAGTTGGCGATCTTCACAGCACCAAAGTATTTTCTAATAACAGTTTCCATGTAGTCACCTTCTACAAATACCATATAACTGAGGTAGCTATAGGCGATGAATAGTAGAATAAAGAACCAAACATTGACAAATGTATCTCCCGCTGCTATGGACAGATAAGCATTGAGTAAAATAAGAGGCCCTGACGTAATCTCAAATAAGGTCTCGTGCATGTCTGATTCAAAAAAATCGCCAATTACTACTACTTTTCCGCCGACGAATTCCTGAATGTCGGCCTCCTCCAAGTATAGTAATTCACCCATGCTGACTGGATTGAATCCTGCCTCGATATCTTCTATGTCTTTCTGAAGCAGGCGATAGTTCATAACGAAATTGTTGGGCATCCAGTCATCACCCAGTGCCACCAATGGACCAATTGTATTTATTTCTTTTCCTGATAGCTCTTGATGGACTTTCAATGGAGTGAGCAATAAAGAGTCATGATGGATAAGTTGATATTTGTATACCCCATCGAATATGCTACCGATCACATAGTCGGATAGTCCACGATTGATCTGATCAAATATTGGATACTCGGCTACACCTTCGTTATTCAAATGATAAGAAACAATAACTTGATCCAACTGTCCCAAAGCGAGGTTTAAGAGGCTATCAGATGCTGTTTCATCTAAAAAATGGATATCACATATCACATACCTGGGTGGAGTCTTTGATCGGCCAATGATAGACAGCAGGGAGGCTAGTTTTTCGCGATCAGTAATCGCTCGCTGACCTACAGGAAACCCATAATCATCTAATCTATCGATTAGTTGTAGATCGTAGGAGGTGTTGATCAAGGCGAAATCTTCAGAAGCGGGGAGCTCCCGATTAGCAAACTTGAGCGCTGAGCTGCCCCATATCAGCAGCTTTTCATCTCCGGCAAGCCATGGAAGGCTCATGAAATAAAAAGTAAGTGCGATCATGGCAGAAGTGTTGCATATGATCGCAATCCAAAGTAAGGATCTTTTTTTTGACATTAGTCCATATTCTTGAGTGCAGCACGAACCTGACTTTCTTCGCATTTGCCATACAGACTATTGAAGATATCAACCAGACTGGCAATTCGTTCTTCGGAATCGATATCACCCAAGGAGCTGTTTATGGATTTGATTTCTGTGGCGCCGACAATCGAAAAATTGAGTGGCGCGATCTCTGTGGACTCTTGACTGTCACTGTCGTAATAAAATAACTTGGTATTCGAAGTCATTGCAGGATCTACAGCTATGCCATCTATGCTATAAAACGATGAGGCATCAAATATCAATTTGTCATTCTGAACTTCCAGTTTTTTGTTAATCAATTCATCGTTAAAAGAATAGCTGGCGTAGAAAAATTTCACGTCGTTAGTAGGATAGGAAGTCGGAGAAACAGCAACTTCATAGCGACCACTGATGAGAGCCACAGGCCCCTCGCCAAATTTCTTCATAAAATCCATCTGGTTGTTGATACCACCTGCACGTGTGCTCATCTTGCCTCTTGCTGGGGCCAGGACTGAGGCTAAGGTATAAACCAAATCACCGGAGGTACTCTGCGCGGCTTGGCGCTGGATGATGTATCGTCCACGCGAAGCGCTCAAGGCTGCTGCTCTGGCGTTGGCTGACTCGAATTTAAGCTGAGCATTTTCCGCCAGCTTAGCTCCGGGTTTTAGATATGATTTCGTGCTGCTATCGTAGATTTTTCCTATTACATGTATCACTGTATAGTCCTGTGCTATGATCTGGTGTGAAATCAGGAAAAGAAGTAGAGTTAATGTGCGTCTCATCATTGGCCTAATAGATTCTAAAGTCATTTTTTAAATTTTCTTCCCGGGAGGTTGGTACTTGATTGCCTTTACTTTTTTTGATGACCTGCTCACTGACCCAGGCTCTCATCTCGGAGATGGAGTAGGCTCGGTCTCTGTCGTGGTCGGCTCGTCTAGTAGTGATCCCCTCTATAAAACTGGCAGTGAAAAGCCCGTTGGATGAATTCATACCCTCTGCAGCAAATTCAGTACCTCCGGCTGCAGAAATGACTGTAGCCCCAGTTCCTTTTTTCAGGTCACCAAACAATGACTTTGATAGCTCAAGTGTATTTTGAAGCCCAAAGCTATTTTCTTTCAATTTTACAATGTTACCAGTTGACCGAAAGGCCACCGCTCCACTTCTTTTTGCGGAAGCGTTCACTGTTACGACGTCATCATTGTCCAACTCTCCTGAATGGCAGGTGTCCATCAGCAGGATTTTGTTTCTACATGAGATGCCATCGATCAGAGATTCTATTTGTGCGTAGGATAGCCCTCCGTTGGCTGGATTGTTGAAATCCATGTTGTTTGTAGCGAAGAAATAATTATAATCTTTGTCCAATACACCGTGCCCTGCAATGAAGATGGCGATCACATCATCTACTTTGGCTTGAGCCAAAAAAGACTTGAGCGCTAGGATGTTTGCGTCTGTAGCGTTAGTATTCACAATCAGTTTGCTAAGCACTTCCTTGTAAGCGCTGGAGCCAGAAAGTGTTTGAGTGAGATCCTGAGCATCTTTGGCGGCAAAGGCCAGATTATATTCGGATTGCTGATAATCGGAGACCCCGATGGCCACCAGATAAAGGCTGGGCTTGTCATAGGATGCGGTGTATTGAATTTCAAATTTTTGAGGAATAGATTCCTGACCCTTGGTATTGATAGCCGTCACTTTTATTTCATTCAATCCTGTACTCAATTCAAACGAAAGCTCCTTTTCTATGGATTGGGCAACTGAAATCGATACCCCTTCAGATCCAAATACAGGTACATCGTTGGCATATACTTGCAATTTTTTGATTGGATGATTTTTATCCTTTGCGCTGACCTTGAGTGTAATCGTTTTTTGATCCGTTTCGAGTGGAATGTCGCTATAGTCAATGGTTACTTCGGGTAGGTCAAAACTATTCCCTAATTCAGATTCTTCGAAACCGAGACGTTTGAGCCTTCGGTCGTAGGCAGCTTTATAAGAATCAATGAGTTTCTGCGGTGCATATCCGATTCTATCAGCGACTACGTCAGGGCGATTGTATTTCAGTTCGAGTTGCTCAAATGGAAGCACCTGATTGTTTGATTTGAATGCAATTGCTTTGGCTGCAGCCTTGGATGAGGTATAATAGAAATCGGGGGTATAGGTGATAAAGTCATTGTTGCCTATCAATGCCATACTTACAGTTCGCTTTTTGTCAGCCAGACTATACATAGCAATCTCGCCATTCTCGTTGGTTGTAATCAAGAATTGATTGTCTTTGCTATAGACTGCGTCAGTGATGCGTCCATTTTGGGTGTCCGTGAAGTAGGTAGCATTCCCTTTTTTGACGATCAGCTCATAATCTTTCCAACTCACCACATAGCCGGCCTTTTTATATTTATCTTCTAGGATTTTGTAATCCCCTTTTATATTCTTTTTTGCTTTTGATTCGCTTATCGACCATATTTTGGCTTGTCCATTTGCAGTAGCAGCATAGACCTGATCGTCATTGTCTGGATTGTATTTCACCCAGATTGTTTGATTTTTAGATTCCAAAAATGATCTGAGCTGTCGGCCGGTTTTAAAATTCCACATCTTGAAAAATTCCGTATTGACTGAGGCGGTGAGGAAGGTTTTTCCGTCTTCTGAAATATCTATACTGCACACATCGGAGGATCGGTCGAAGTCACGCACCAGCTGTCCGGTGGTGATGTCCCACAGGGTGAGATTCCGGTCCAACGAACCTACGAGCACATGTTTGCCATCAGGCATCATATCTATAGCCAATGCAGGTTGGACAAATCCCTCGAGGTCTCTAATTTTTCTTCCGGACTGATAGTCCCAAAGTTTTATTTTTCTGTCGTCGTCAGCGGACACCACAGTGCGGTAGTCTGGTGAGAGAGCCAGCGAATTTAGCGTCAATCCGGTTCCTTTTATTTCCTTCACGATCGGGGGCACATATTGAGTGGCTTCTTTTTTACCTGGCTCTGGAAAGTCTGCATTTTCGATATCATAAACTACCATCCCATATTTTTCATTGACAATGACTTTAGTCTGATCTTGATTAAAAATCGCTACAGCCCTTGGATGACTGGATTGCCAGCGAATGGGCTTCATCACCTCAGTGAATTGGTTCATGTCCTCGGATAGCTCGATTATAGATATGTTGGAGCTGCCGACACTTTCTTCCTCTCCTTTTTCTGCTGTCAGAGGTAGGAAGGTGTTTTGTGAGATCAAGACCTTGCTCCCATCATTGGTAAACTGGATATTACTATAGTTCATAATGTAGAAGGTTGTCATCCCTTTGCCTACATTTCCTTTGGCCAGATTCATAGCCAATGCGACCGGGGTCATGATAGTCTTAGCATAAGCCTGAGCTGCCGCTGCGCCTTTCCAATGATTTAGGACATCGTCGATGATTTTACCTTTTTCCAAATCCACCAGGAGCATCTCCACTCCGTTGTTTTTGTATCCACCAGATATTAGACGAGTTCCATCTGGAGAAATTCCAATGGCCTGAATTGAGGCCTTAAAACCTTTGATGGTCTTAAGTGTATCGCCTTGCATGTTCCAGACTTTGAGTTGTGCGTCATCGCCACCGGATACTATATATTGTTGGTCTTTTGTGAATTTGACTGTATTTACGCCCCCCTCGTGGGCACTTATAGTCAACTTAGCTTCACCTGTTTTTGCATTCCAGACGAAAATCTTGCCGTCCATATCACCTGAGGCCAACAATTCTCCATTTTCGGACAGCTCCATGCATTTGACTTCTGCGGTATGCCCGTTGAAATTGTTGATATCGATGCCGGTGTTGACATCCCACATTTTGATCGATTTGTCATCACTTGCGGAGTAAACGGACTTTCCATCTGGTGCATATTTTACACTATTAATGGCTGCGGTATGGCCCTGTCTGATAATCAGTTGATTGTCTTGAGCCACCGATACTGTAGAAATAATCAGTGCCACGAGTAGTAGGAGTGAGCGTACCATTTGGAGAGATTTTAAGGTATAATAAATGACTGCTCCGGCAAATGCCGGAGCAGTCTTAACTATGGATTGATATTATAGGCCGTAGCTTATGATCTGTTTTTTGTCAGCTTTAAAGAAAACCTGACCTGAGTAAGGATCGAAATCATATATCGGCTCCTTGTCTCCCAACTGTAAGGTGGCAAGCTCTTCTCCAGTAGTCTTGTCTACCTTGACTAATCCTGCACTTTTGGATTGGCCTCCCGCACCTACTCTGGAAAGGACCATTTTTATATTTCCCTTGGTCAAGGAGGCGGTAAATAGCTTCTTCGCTTCAGCTCCAAGCATGGCTGCTCCTTTGGCTAGATCTTCTGCCTGCTGTGCATACATTTTACTGTAGTAAGTATCTCCGCCATATGGGCTTTTGTTTCTGGCGGATTCCATAGAGGCGCTCGCCGCCATAGCGATCATAGCCGCCTGACCTACTCGCAAGGCGATTTTTGCTGCCATACTCATGCCTGGAGCTTCCCAGTATTCTTGCCATCGGACAGAACCATCAGTCTCAAGCATCAATAGGTTTTGACTAGAGCTGATCAAATAGCCACCATCTACTAGCTCTATGCTTTCAGGGGATTCGTCTCCCTGAAATTTTTTGTCCAGTTTAGCAACCAGTACTTTGTAATCGCCTGAGAATAGGTCAACATCATAAAGATCCCCGTCGATATACATCAGTTCTCGCCCTAGTTCTACTTGATACCTTACGCTAGGTACATCAAGCATACCCTTTTTATCCCAGATTTTTTGTCCGTCATATTGTATAACACCTAGACGACCTTTAGCGTCGGTGTACATAATACCATTCCCGACAATTCTGTCGATGTTGATACCGGTGATTTTCTCATCCCATTTGGCTTTTCCGGTTTCGGGATCCAAAAGAACCAATCTTTTAGTTTTTTGTGTAATGGCTATTCCATTGTCACCTAGATCTATCACAGTACCATCTACCTTCTTGATTTTCCACTTCTCGGTACCTGACTTCAAATCATAAAGCCTTAGGTCGGAATCAGTTTTGGTGACTACACCGTAGCTCATAGCGGTCAGAGAAGGTACATTTTTCAGTTTTAGTTCTTGCTCCCAGAATTTTTTACCAGAGGCCATATCCACAGCTGATAGCGTGCCGCTATTCTTTTTCTTTTCAAAGAAATATCCGGTGGCAAGATCGAGACTGAGGTCAAATTTTTCGAAAGTCTGATTTTTCAAAGAGGTATTATATTCCCATTTGATCGTACCACTTTTTGCGTTCATCCTGGCGATTTTGTATTTACCAGGCAGAATAATATCCTCACCTACTACAAATGGAAAGTTTTCGCTTGAGATCGCATCACTTTCCCAAATGACTTTGGCACTTGGTAGCTCTATCATTTTTGTCATTTGATACCAAGGCGTTCCTTTTTCCATTACATTCTGCCATACCGCAGAGATAATAACCATTCTTAGCTCAGGGATGTAGCCAGTACCGTTGTAATTGAACGTGGGCATTTCCTTTCCAAAAAACTTAGTTACCGGCATTTCTGCCTTTCTTGGACTGACCACCTCTTCTCCATTCTGAATATTGATAATGGCGTAGTTTTTAAAAGTCGAGTTATCTGTATATTTAATCTCCACAAAATCTCCCATTTCAGGGTATTCTTCGTCTTCGATTACATTTACAAACTGATCAAATAGGACTTCAGGGTCTTGCTTTTTCCCATCTGCGCCTCTTACCGCTCTTGCGGTTTTCATAATGTCGTTACTCCATAGTTTGTTGCCGTCACGAGAGTCGATGCCGTGAAGCTTCATGTCGTTGGTGCCCACTAATAAGATACCAGAGTCGGTAACTTTATTCCAGGCGACCTCGCTTTCAAAATCCAACTGCCAGAGGGCGTCTTGTGCTGCCAATGAGCCAGATAAGGTGAATGCGCAGAGCAGCAAAATTCCATATTTTAGACTGTACGTTTTCATAATGATTCCAATTTTAGATTGTTTAGAAACTAAAATTAGAGCCAACTGAGACTGGTTTCAATCCGTATTGCTAGGTATATTGGATTGTAGTACTGGTCTAATTAAAGAATAAAGTCTACTTGATCTTCTTTTTGTCCAACCAGCGGGTGAGTCCACTCCGAAAAATGAATTTTTTCTTGAGATTTTAAAATGGCAGTTGAGCATCGCGTACCATAGCCGTCCATAGTGATGTGCATGGCCGATAGTGCGCGTTCCCATTCGAGGGGCACCCCTGTTGCTGGCAATGTTTTATCAGGTGCGAGAGCCTTGTTTTGTACCACATTCAGCAACTCTTGAGTGGATAGCTCAGACATTGATTGCAATTGATGAATGGCCTTCCTACCTTCATCTACTTTTGGCCAGGAGTTGTTTAGCAATGCGTTGCTCAATCCATATACACCAGGTGCGAGCTCACTGACCTCGTGATTGATATTGTTGTAGTACCACAGAGATTTGTTGTCGCCCACGAGCAGGTTGAATCCGTTGTAGGCCTTTTTTTCTGAGCGAAGTGCTTCAAGATAGGACTCAGGTGATACCTGGCTTGTCAAAAAATCTTTGGTCAGCGCACCGCGACTTGGAGCCGTGGGATTTATGTTTTCTGGGTCGCGATAATTGGTAAGTGCGGCCATGCGTCCTTGTGCAGTTATTCCCATCCAGGTACCTCCACCGGTCAGATCCTTTCCAGCAATTAGTTCTAAATGTTCGGGCCATCTGTGTGCAGGCAGTGCTGGGCGATTGTAGAATTCGTCACGATTAGCGGTGAGAATCAAATCATAGTCAGGGTGTGATTTCCAGCTAAATAATATCAGACACATGGATGGACTTTTTTAGGCTAAAACAAAAATGGCCCCGAACATTCGGAGCCATTTTTGATATTTCTTTTTTTTATCTAAAGTCGATCATTTCGGCATTAGGGTATTTGCTCTTATCATAGGCAAATACGCTGTCGGTAATAGAACTGTCTTCTTTGAAAGTCAACACCTTGTATAGGTATCTGCTACCAGATTTATCGAACACTTTAAAACTTTTAAGTTCGTTGGTGGCTGAGGTGATCTCCATTCTTATTTTGAAGTAGTCTTTCTCACGATCTTCAGGCACGAGATCTACTACGTCGATGGTACCGTTGCTTTTGGCTTCCGTGTATACGTATTTAAAGCCCGTTTTGTAGATATCAAATATATTGGAAAGAGATATTTCTTCGTCTTCAGGATCAAAAGCGGAAACCGTTACTTCATTTTCATCTTTTAGATAGGTATAGATATCTGTACCGTCAAAGGTGACTTCTTGCTCATCCATGATCAGTTTATATTTCTCTCCTCTTACCAGGATTGTGCCTTTAAACCCTTCGTCAATATCATCGCTATCATCCTCCATGGTATAAGAGAACTCAGCTCTGAAGGCTTCTATATTTTGGTACTTGGTGCTCATAGCGTCCAGCACCTTTTTAGCCGCAGGGTCTTTCTGAGCTATGGCCTGTGTGAGAAATACAGTGCTAAGAATAATTAGAAATTGGACAGATTTCATAAGAGAATTGGTTTTAGTAATAGTTGAAAATGATCGACAAATTGCACATTTCATGCCAAATATAAAAGCTTATTAATATCATTAAAGACCGTTGAGTTCGTTGAGAAGTTGCTCGAGTGAATGCTCATCGCTGATAAGTACTTCACGAGCTTTGCTCCCTTCAAATGAGCCAACAATACCGGCGGCTTCTAATTGATCAATCAATCTTCCAGCACGGTTGTAGCCGAGTTTTAATTTTCTTTGTACAAGAGACGTACTTCCTTGCTGGTGCATGACTATGAGTCTGGCGGCATCTTCGAATAGGACATCTCGGTCTTTCAGATCGACCTCTCCAATATTACTTTCGCCTTCGTCACCGACATATTCTGGCAGCATATAAGCTGATTCATATCCCTGCTGGTCTCCTACAAACTCACATATTCTGTCTACTTCTGGCGTATCCACGAATCCACACTGGAGGCGGATAATATCCGAGCCGAGTGAAAGGAGCATGTCTCCCATACCGACGAGTTGCTCCGCACCTCCTGCATCAAGGATAGTTCTGGAGTCAATCTTGGAAGTCACCCTAAAGGATAACCTTGCCGGAAAGTTGGCTTTGATTACACCTGTGATCACGTTGACAGATGGACGCTGAGTGGCTACTACCAGATGAATACCGATAGCTCGTGCCAATTGGGCCAGTCGGGCTATAGGTGTTTCCACTTCTTTGCCAGCAGTCATCATAAGGTCCGCTAGCTCGTCGATGACCAACACGATATATGGTAAAAACTTATGCCCTTTGTTGGGGTTAAGCTTACGCTCTACAAATTTTTTGTTGTACTCCTTTAGATTTCTACAGCCTGCATTTTTGAGTAAATCATAGCGGTTATCCATTTCTATACACAAAGAGTTGAGCGTATAAATTACTTTTTTTGTATCCGTTATTATGGCCTCTTCTGTGCCAGGTAGCATCGCTAGAAAATGCTTTTCAATCTTATTGAATAGTGTCAATTCTACTTTTTTCGGATCGACTAACACGAACTTCAATTGCGAAGGATGTTTCTTGTAGATCAACGAAGTCAATAGGATATTGAGCCCTACGGACTTACCCTGACCCGTAGCACCAGCCATCAATAAGTGCGGCATTTTAGCCAGGTCTGTTACATAGACTTCGTTGGATATGGTCTTTCCAAGTACTACAGGCAGCTCGTAAGTACTCTTCATGAACTTTTCTGTAGTCAGAATAGATTTCACATCTACCATTTCCCGGTTTTTGTTTGGGACTTCTATCCCGATAGTTCCCTTGCCTGGAATAGGAGCAATGATCCTAATGCCAAGGGCAGCAAGACTCAGGGCGATATCATCCTCAAGATTTTTGATCTTGGAGATTTTCACACCAGCTTCAGGCACGATTTCATATAAAGTCACTGTTGGACCGATGGTGGCTTTGATACTGGAAATGCCAATTTTAAAATTGATAAGTGTCTCAACAATTTTGTCCTTGTTCTGCTCAAGTTCCTCCTTCGATACCTGTACGTTTTTCTCAGGGTAGTCTATGAGTAGATCCGGAGTAGGATATACGTACTTGGCCAAATCCAAAGTAGGGTCATAATTCTCCAGCTTGTCAGTCACCTGCTCCTTTACCTCAGGTTTCTCAACTTCCAGCGCCAAATCATCTTCTTTTATTGCCGGCTGTGGTTTGGGCTGAGCAGGGCTTATGGTTTCTGGTCGCATGGGTTCTGCTTCGGGTTCCTTTACATCCAGTACTAAATCAGGCTTCTCTTTTTTCTTTGTAGAAGGTTTTTTGACTTCAACTTTCCATTCGTCCTCGGTTTCTGTATTTGATTGAGCAGCAGCTTCTTCTTTTTCTACTTCTTCTTTGATGGCCTCTACTACTGCTGCGATGGTTTCTGAATCGTCCTCTTCAGCAGGATTTTCTTCCATAGAGTCAGATATATCTGATTCTTCAATTTCATCTTTGGTGTTGTCCGTGGCGACAGTTAGGCCTCCAAGTCCTACCATCTGAGTGATGTTGAAAAAGTAAATAGCAAATACTGAAAGTGCGAATAGTAAAAATAGAAGTGTCCCCCAGCCCATCAGGCTATCCAGCAATATGGCTAACTCAAATCCGGTACCACCACCAAGGAATCCCCAGATATTGATTCTCTCCGAATTGATCATGAAGTATCCAATAAAAATGCTGATCCACAGTAGAAAGAAAAGCGTAAACCAGAAATATTTTGATAGAGGTAAAATTTCTCGCTTAAAAACAATCTTGTAACCTGCTAAAAACAAGAATGGGGGGATCAAAAATGAAGCTATTCCAAAAAACTGATATATAAAGTAATGGGCGGTATATGCCCCAAACAGCCCTAGCCAGTTTTCAGCTTCCAGACCGGAAGCTTTGAGCCCCGTGTCCACAATATTTCCCATCAGGCTTTGATCGGCCTTTCCAGTGAAGAGGTAAGAGATAAAAGCGGTGAGTAAGAATAAGCTGGAAATCAAGGTCAGAAAACCCAATGACAAGTGAAATCGCCGATCATTCAGAAATCCTATTGAGAACGAGGGCAATTTAAACTGTCTTTTTTCTTTGGTCTTATTCTTAAAAGTATTCTTGGCCATTAACTTGAATTTGGAATTGTAAATTAATCAAAATGGACACAAATGTTAACTCTGAATTTGGATCATCTGGATTCAGATCGCGAGAGGCATTTGTTGATCGCCTTGATCAGGGCGGGACCTTCATAGATGAAGCCACTATACACTTGGACCAAACTTGCCCCTGCGTCTATTTTTTCTAACGCTGACTCACCTGAGTTTATTCCTCCGACTCCAATGATAGGAAAGGATCCTTTTGATTTATCATGCAAAAAATGAATAACATTTGTGGATTTTTTCTGCACGGGTAAGCCGCTCAGACCTCCGGCTCCGATTGTTTCCACAAGTGAATCTTGTGTGGATAATCCCGATCGGTCTATGGTAGTATTAGTGGCGATCACTCCAGCTATTTTGGTTTCTTCCACGATCTCAATTATGTCCATCAATTGCTCTTCGGTAAGATCTGGAGCGATTTTAAGCAAAATTGGCTTAGGGTTTGGTCGTTTTTTATTATCAGCCATCAAGGTATTTAGTAGCTTGGCCAGAGGCTCCTTCTCCTGCAATTCACGTAAGCCAGGCGTATTAGGCGAGCTCACGTTTACCACAAAGTAATCAACGACATCAAAAAGCTCATTGAAACAGATGATGTAGTCATTCACCGCTTTATCATTTGGTGTCACCTTATTTTTACCAATATTCCCACCCACAAGTATGTTTGATTTTCGTTTTTTCAGTCTGTTTTTGATAACAGATACTCCGTCGTTGTTGAATCCCATACGATTGATCAGCGCTTGATCTTCCTTCAGGCGAAAAAGTCTGGGCTTGGGATTTCCGGGTTGAGGCTTTGGTGTGACAGTACCGATTTCGACAAACCCAAAACCCATGGCGGCGAACATGTCTATGGCCTCAGCGTTTTTGTCCAGTCCAGCCGCAAGGCCTACTTGGTTTGGAAATTGAAGCCCAAAGTGCTCCGTGGGTGACGAATTACTCTTGTTTCGATAGCTCCAAGAAAACACCTGTCGACCGAAGGGTAAGGCATTAATAAACTTCAGCATGAAGAAGGTAAGATGATGTGCATTCTCTGGCTGAAATAAAAATAAAAATGGACGGAGGAAGATCTTGTACATGGTGTGTGATTCTTGCGTCGCAAAGCTAAATTTTTATATTGAATTTGGTGGTACAGAGAGCGGTGATTTTGGAGTCAAGAGGTGCTCTAATTGCTTAATACTGGGCGCATAATTACTTGGAGTAATATTAGAATAATACAATTATATCAATGAAAATTCACTATACATAAGAGAATTACTTAAAATATTCTTATTTACCTAGTCGAATTAATTTGAACGTTCATGGAAGATTCATATACTTTCGTCTAATAAAGAATGTCTAGTCCAATGTGGGTTTGCATGTAGCTTTTATCGGACATATCATTGCCGCAATGATAGGAAGACAGGTAGGCTATGAGATAAAAAGGCAGGCTAATTGAAAACTGATTTCTAAGTTTTTCTTTCACAGTACCGATTACAAATTCGTCACCAGAATGGGGTCTCCATTTGGGTCAATTGAGAGTAATTCTCAATCCCTAATAGACCCAGATATTTAATGTGCCAAGCGCATGACCCAACTAACGAATCGAATATTTATGAAGAATTTCAGGAGTTTAGCTATAGCCGTTATACCAACAACCATATTGGTATTCATCTTAGCCTTACAAGCAAATGCACAATCAGCCCTTTTCACTTCCAACCTCCCGAGCGACAGTAACTGCGGGGGTGCCCAAGTGGATTTCACAATGGATGATGAAACGGGCGTTTTGGAATATGAGTGGAATTTTGGAAATGGACAAGCTGTAGTCGGTGGCCCATATGCAGGTGCAGGTAGCACAAATGCCTCCACCACATATATTACCTCTGGCTCATATACTGCTCAGCTGACTATCAATGGCAGTACCACCCCAGTAGTAGAAACTGTGACCATCAATATCTATGATGCTCCATCACCTGCATTTGAAGCAACTAACGAGACTGATCAGGGATGTCTGAATCCAAACTTTACTGCAGAATTTGATTATACCGCCGCCACCACTGACATAGTACAATGGGAGTACAACTTTGGTGATGGGTCTGGTAATGAGATATACACTGCTGCTGGTGGTAGCAATGGAGACGTTACTCATCAATACTCTGAACCCGGAACCTATAATGTGTTTTTGACCGTGACTGATGTAAACGGCTGTACTCAGTTTTTATTTCAGCCAGGAATAGTCACGGTCAGTTCCACTCCAGTGGCTGATTTTAGTGTTGGCACCTTGTCGAGTGGAGATCTGCCTATTTCGGTTAATTTTCTGGATGCCTCCACTGATGACGAAGATGCCATCGCCTTCTATGAATGGTCAGTTGAAAAACAATCAGACCCAGGGGTCTCAATTGCTAGTAGTACAGATCAGGATGCTACCATAGAATTTACAGAATACGACGATTATGAGATCATTCTTACAGCAATCATCTCCCCGGGAGAGTGCTCGCACTCAGTTTCTAAATCATTTTCTCTAAACGAAAATACTGTTGCTTTCACTCCTGCAACCAATCAGGTCATCTGTATTGGTACCGACGTCTCCTTTACTAATACGTCGACGGATGGCAATGGCAGTACCATGACCTATTTGTGGGATTTTGGCGACGGCAATACTAGTACAGATGAGCATCCTACATATGCGTATTCCTCCGCAGCTGGTAGCCCGTATGAGGTGACTTTGACTGTGGATTTTAGCGATGGTAATCAAAAGACATTAGTCAAATCCAATTTTGTTACTGTCTATGAAGCGCTGAATGCTACAATAAGTGCAGATCAGCAAGAGGGTTGTGAGGCATTTGATGTGAATTTTACGGCTTCAGCCGGAGGTGTGTTATATGAATGGGACTTTGACTATGATGGCTCCACCCCAAATTTTACAGTCTCGTCCGCTTCAAACCTGGCTTCTCATAGCTATAGTACGGCTGGTGAATATGATATCTTGCTACAAGTGACAACAGCATCTGGATGCGTGGAGCAAGTGTTGGAAAGTGATTTTATACAGCTTGCTGAACCTGTTCCTAGCTTTGTAATAGGAGTAGATGAAGAGGAAGGTTGTGTGGGAGACCTTGTAAATTTTGATGCTAGCGGTTCCACAAATTCTCTGCCTTCCGGCAATAGTGGAATTGCATCTTATCATTGGGATTTCGATAATGACGGCAATGACGATGACACAGGCATCACCACGTCATATAATTACCCTTCAGAAGGTACCTATTCGGTTAAATTAAGAATCGTGACCGATGCTGGTTGTGAAGCTGAAGTGGTGTACGGTGATTATGTCAAAAGAGGATTGGTGCCTACAGCAGGTTTTAATATAGGCCAGACTGATTTGTGCATTGGTACTGAAGTTGACTTTACAAGTACTTCCACTGCCAATGCTGGAAGCGCTCTATTGATAGACAACGTAGAATGGAATTTTGACGATGGTACGGTTGTCACTGGAAATCCATCTGATGATGCTGGTCTGAACACCCCAAGTCATACTTATGAGGACGATACCGAGGATGACGGTATAGCTTATACTGTCGAAATCAAAGTATCCAGCAATGGATGCGAAGCCAGTACCACTCAGCAGTTGGATATTAATTATCCAGTTGCTAGTTTTTCAGTGAGCGGAGACGATTTCAACTGTTTGAATGATTCGCAAAATACAACTTTCGATGCTTCAGCCAGCGAAGGTGTAGAGGAATACCGTTGGGAATTTGGGGATGGTAGTGTAGAACCAGCTTCTGGATATACCACTGGAACAGATCCCTCGACCACTTACGAGTATTCTACATCAGGTGATTTTACTGCTACACTATTTGTCAAAAACAATACAAATTCTTGCGAGCACTCTGCAACACAGGAAATCAATGTGTCGATCGGAACCATTGGTTTTACTGCCGACGTTACAGAATTATGTTACACCTCCGAGACTGTTTCATTTACAAATAGCTCTACCACAAACACCACAGGAACTACCACGTATTTATGGGATTTTGGCTCTGATGCCAGCCCGGCTAGTGCTACTGGATTTACGCCACCATCGGTATCCTACAGCTCACCAGGGCTGAAGACTATTACCTTGACACAAACTGAATCACACGGTTGTGTAAGGGTCAGTACACTCAGTGACTACATTGAAGCCAAAGGGCCAGTGGCAGATTTTAGTTTTGTGTCTACCAATACCAACGACGCCGTTCAGTGTTTAGAACCCAATCAATCAATGACTTACTCAAATGAGTCTACTGTTTTTGGAACAGGAATCTCTGCTGTTGCGTGGTCATGGGATTTTGGTGATGGGGCGAGTCCGGCTACTTCTAGCTTGGAAGATCCATCTGGTACACCAGTAACTTACAGTTCTTCTGGTCAAAAAACCATTTCGTTGTCAGTCACCGATAATGAAGGGTGTATACATACCGTGACCAAAAATACATCGGTATCTGTACCTGATCCCCTGGCATCATTTGAAACAGATGCAAGTTCGTATTGTATCATTACTGATGCTTCCAATAAGGAAGTGAGCATCACCAATAATTCATCAGAAACCGTGTTGAATTCAATTGCATCATGGTCATGGGATTTTGGTACAGATGCTAGTCCAGCTTCCTCAACCGATGAAAACCCTACAGCTATTGGTTATACTTCAACAGGGGTCAAAACAATTACATTGATCGTTACCACCACAGATGGATGTATTAATAGCACCACCAAAGACATTACAGTGTATGAAGCCAATGCCAGTTTTGCCGTGGCAGACGCCACCTTGGACTGTGCTCCACAGATGGCTACCTTCACTGATACTTCTAACGATGTAATAGCATGGGAGTGGGATTTTGGAGATCAGTTTGGATCGACCTCCACGCAGCAGCACCCTACGCACATGTACATTTTGCCAGGAGAATATGAAATTACTTTGACGACTACAAGTGCCGGCGGTTGTCAGCAGGCTTCTACTGCTGAAACGGTAACTGTGGATGGACCCTATCATACCACATATGATTTTACACCAAATAACGGATGTATAGAAGATGACCCTGAGGTTGACTTTGATGTTACAGGATTGGTGAAAGTCGACAAGATGCAATTGGATTGGGGAGATGGAGCACCAGCTTTCAACGAGGACAATATGATTATTGATTTGGAGACTTCTGTAAGCACGTCACACATTTATAATCACAACGGAGATATTGGGACCTTCACTCCAATTCTGACATTAACAGACGATTTGACTCAACCCGGTGCTTGTGGATCATACATTTTTCCTGCACCAGACAAGGTGATTATTAGCTCCGAGCCAGTTCCATCATTTAGCTCCCAAGCTATTGTCGGCAATGGATGTGAAGATGTAGAAATCCAGTTTACAGACGGAACACAACTCAATGGAGGACTGACCGACCCAAGATATCCTCTCACCCAATGGACATGGGATTTTGGAGATGGAGGGGGATCTACTGAAAAGAATCCGAGACATGCCTTTACCTCCGACGGAACATTTACTGTGACTCTGACTGTAGCGACAGCTTTCGGCTGTGAGGCCTCTACCACGGAGGATATTCTCGTGAGACCTGGCATTGTTGATGTAACAACGGCCAACACACAAACAGTTTGTTCGGGTGATACCCCAGCAGTACTTGACGCAGCTACACCTACAGGTGGTACTGGATCATACACCTACTTATGGGAAACCAGTGATAATCAGACGGATTGGACGGATGCCACTGGAACCAACGACCAGGAAGATTATACCCCCGCAGCGACATCACCATCAACAGAAACCACGATTTACTTTAGAAGAGTTATTACCTCTGGCCCTTGTGATTTTACTTCAGACAATTATGCCATCACCACTGATGTAACTTCAGACGGAGGGTCGCTATCTTCCGATGCCACAGAGTGCTATGGAGAAAATGAAGCTATTCTAGTGCTAAGCGGAGAAACAGGGAGCATTGTGAAGTGGCAATCATCTACCACCAATGCTTTTGCAGGAGAAGAAGTTGATATTGTAAATACTACTCACACCTTGACATACACCGATCTGACCACCACGACCTATTATCGTGCTGAGGTTAAGAATGGCGTATGTAACGCGGATTATTCCGCCGTGGCTACTATTACGGTTCTGCCTGATTTTACCGGCAATGTTATCGGCGCTGATATTGTATCCTGCGAAGATGCGGCCGCGGCAAGTATTACTGCCACAGCTCCAGGAGGCAGTAATGGTAACTTCACCTATCAGTGGCAGAAAAGTTCAGACAACTCCACTTTTACCGATATAGGAGGCGCTACTTCCAACTCCTATAGCCCAGGTACCTTGATTACAGATACATGGTTTAGGAGAATAGTTATTTCTGACGGTAATTGTGAAACTACAAGCGGAAGCCTCAAGGTAGAAGTTTCACCGTTGCCAATAGCAGGACCAGACCAGACTACAACTAATTCGACAGTTGCTATGGCTGCAGATGATTCTGATTTTCGCGCTTCGGATGGGGGCAACTGGACAACGAAAACCAAACCAGCGGCGGCAACTCCAAATATTAGCACCCCTACATCACCTACAAGCGATATAACAAATCTCATTCCGGGAGATTACACTTTTACCTGGACCGTTGACAATGGAACCTGTACTATGTCTGAGGATGTGGACGTCACTATTGAGCCATTGATTCAGATAAATGTTTCGCCAGCATCAGTAGACGAAGATGGAGCCACAGATTTGGTTTATACGTTTACGTCCAACGGAGCCATCAGCACTCCTCTTACCATCAATTTCGATGTAGATGGTACAGCCACTTATAATACTGATATCAATAGTGATGACGCTACCACATTCAGCAACACGTCTGGGACGGTCACCTTACCAGCATCAAGCACCTCTGTGGATCTCAATGTCACGCCAGAAGACGACCTGTTCATTGAAGGTGATGAAACCCTGGAATTAACCGTGGTTGCAGGTACCCGTTATGGTATTGACACTCCTGCTGCTGCCACAGGCACCATAGCCGATGACGATGATGATGATGTGAGATGGATTCTTACCAAAGACAGAGACGGAATAGAAGGAGGACAGTCCCTACGATATAGAGCTACACTACAAGATGCCTCAGCCAATGAGCTAGAGAATCAGACTGGAAGCAACCTTTCGGTAAAAATAGATTTCACAATGGGGACTGCCATTTCAGATGATTTTACTACTTCTGTGACACAGAAAACAATCAATATCAACAACGGATCCGCCTCGAATACACGCGCGCTGAACATTGATGACGATTTGCTCATAGAGTTGTCTGAAACGATAACGGCAATTCTTTCTGATCCATCCATCGGATCAATTACCACCGGCGCTATTGGAGCCAGTGTGATTGACAACGATGCTCCCGAACTAAGGATATTGACCACTCAAAATGGAGTAGAAGGTGGAAATGATATAGAATACAATGTCAAATTAGTGAATAGTTCTGGTACAGATCTGACAAACGAAACAGGTGCCTCATTTACAGGGACCATTGCCTTTTCAAATTCGGCAGACCTCAGTGACCTGACAGAATCCTCATTTCCTACAACATTTAGTATTGCGGATGCTACAGGCAGCACCACTTATTCCTTTGACCCTATTGTAGATACATCAGTAGAATTTGAGAGTCTAACCGCCACTATATCTGCGCCAGTAGATAATAATGGAATTACTCCAAGCATAGATATCTCCGCAGCTACAGCAACTATCGACGATGATGTGGATATTAACATTGCATGGACTCAGGACGGAGATGAGACCGGCCCGGTCAATGTTCAGTATACAGTGAACTTGACAGGAGCAGGCGGAGTCAATACCAACGATACCGGGTCGGACATTACCGTGGATTTGACCTTTTCTGATGACGCAGTGGCAGCAGATGTCGATCCGGCCTCTTTCCCATCGTCTATTGCTATACCTGATGGAAGCTCATCAGCACTGATCGACCTCGTGGTAAATGATGATTTGTTGGTAGAGGGCGATGAAAACTTAAATGCCGAAATCAGCAATCCAACGACGGGAGTCTCGCTTGGTACTTCTGATGCAGATGCTATCATCGCTGATAACGATGATGCAGCAGTAGTAAAAGTAGACGTTGAATGGGTTCAGGATGGAGAAGAAGACGGAACAGTACCTGTTCAATTTAGAGTTAAACTTCATGATGGAACCAATCCTTTGACTAATGCTACAGGTATTGACATTACTGTGGACATTGCGTTTATCACTGGATCTGAAACAGCTCAGGCTGATTTCTCAACCACTTTTGCATCTCTTACTCCAGTGGCGATTGCCGATGGTGAAAGCAGTGTCTTAATTTCATTAAATGTAGTTGATGATCTATTAATTGAAGAAGATGAGCTAATAAGAGCAACGATATCCAATCCTACCGGAGCCACCATAGATGCGGCTTCTGCGGATGCAGATGTAATTGATGATGATGATGATAATGTCCATATCAAAATTACTACTACACAAGACGGTGTAGAAGGAGGCGATAATGTCAAGTATGAAGTCACACTGACCGATTCCAATGATCGAAATGGAAACGATCTTACCAATGCTACTGGTACTGATTTCACTGCAGATATTGCCTTCAGTGATGCGACGCAAGCAGATTTCAATACAACATTACCCACCGATATCACGATTGCCGATGGATCATCGACGGTCGAACTAGATTTTGATGCTTTGGTAGACACCAATGTTGAAATTGAAGAACTAATAGCCACCATTACAAACGAGGCGCATGCTACAGTACCCGTCGCCATTGTAATAGATCAGGACGATGCGGATATTGATGATGATGCCGTGTTAGAAATAGTGAAAACGCAGGATGGAGCCGAAACAGGACCGGTTAATATTATTTATACCATACAACTGACAGATGGTGCCGGCACGGATTATTTTAATACTTCCGGAGCCCCTATTACTGCCGATGTATCTTTTAGCGGCAACGCAGAAACCACTGATATTACAGGTGGCTTGGGCTCGACTACAGTAAGTATAGCTAGCGGTGGAGACAATGACCAGACACTAACGCTCACTGTCATTGATGATGCTGTGCTGGAAATTGATGAATCAATAACTGCCACAATTTCGAATGCTTCTTCGGGTGTTTCTATTACATCTACCGCAGGATTGCAGTCAGCCGAAGCAGATCTCGTTGACAATGATACAGCTTCCATCACGATCTCTGATGAGACCGAAACAGAGTCCTCAGATTTAGAATTTACGCTGACCTTGACTAATGATGTAGAAGGAGACGTCAGTGTAGATGTGAGCTTTGGAGGAGGAGATGCCGAAACTAATGACTATGTAGAAGGCACTCAAAGCTTCACTTTCACTGGTGGTACTGCTGGCACTAAAACAGTGACCGTAGGTACTACAGATGACGGTACCTTAGAATTGGATGAAACCTTCACCGCTAGTCTGACCCTTACTGGAGGTAATTCTGAAGTAGATGATAGTGATACCGGCGAAGGCACAATTACAGATGATGATGACGCTACAGTGACTATCAATGATGCAGATAACACCGAAGGATCAGGAATAGTTTTTGATCTTGATTTAAGTTCTCCGGTAGAAGGAAATGTAGTAATAGACATTGATTTCACGAATGTGACGACCGAAGCTGGGGATTTTACAGCAACTCAGCAACAAGTCACATTTACTAGTGGAAGTACAGCTACACAACAAATTACTGTCGCGACGTCCGATGATGCGCTGCTAGAAATAGATGAAACCTTTACCGCATCACTCAGCCTCAACAGTGGACATGCAGATGTGGTGGTATCAGACGAGGGTACGGGTACAATCACCGATGGTGATGATGCGACCGTAACTATCAGTGATGCCACAGTCACCGAAGGAGGTGACTTGAGCTTTGATGTCATATTGGATAAGAATGTAGATGGCAATGTTGTGGTGGATGTCAGTTTTGTTAATGTGAGTACAACAAACGATGACTACGTTGAGAATACCCAGACCGTAACTTTTTCGGGAGGCACTGCAGGTACAGAAACTATTACCGTTGGGACCACGGATGATGGTCTGCTGGAAATTGACGAAACCTTCACTGCACAGTTAGCCTTAGGGACAGGAAATGTAAGTAACGAAGTAGACGTCTTAGATACTGGAGCAGGTGAAATAGTAGACAACGAATCTGCAGACGCTGACTTGAGCGTGACTCAGCATGGCAATGAAGCAGGCCCTGTAGATATAGTCTACACCGTGACACTAAGTAAAGTGAACAATACCGGATCGGCCATCACCTTCGATATAGATGACGACCTGACAGGCACCGCCAGTAGTGGCAATGATTACACCGCGATAGCCGGCGGGGCAACAATTTCCGTAGCCAATGGTTCTGATACAGGTACTTTGACTGTAGTAGTCACAGATGATGCGTTACTAGAGGCAGATACAGAAACTGTGGATGCTACGATATCCAACGCTTCGAATGGAGACATTACCATCACCACCCCGTCCGCGACCGCTAATATCACAGACAACGATGCAGCAGATGCTGTTTTGAGCGTGACCCAGCATGGCAATGAAGCAGGCCCTGTAGATATAGTCTACACCGTGACACTAAGTAAAGTGAACAATACCGGGACGGCCATCACTTTTGATATTGATGATGAGTTGTTGGGGACATCTACAGCAACCAACGGTGATGATTACACATCAATAGCCGGGGCAGCGACCATCACTATCGCTAATGGCTCATCGACTGGAACACTTACGGTGGTCGTCACTGATGATAGCGAACTTGAAGATAATATCGAAACCATGTCAGCCATCATTTCGAATGCATCCAATACAGATGTTACCATCACCACCCCGTCCGCAACTGCTAATATCACAGACAACGATGCAGCAGACGCTGACTTGAGCGTCACTCAGCATGGCAATGAAGTAGGCCCTGTAGATATAGTCTACACGGTCACGCTAAGTAAAGTGAACAATACCGGGACAGCCATCACTTTTGATATAGATGACGACCTGACAGGCACCGCCAGTAGTGGCAATGATTACACCGCGATAGCCGGCGGGGCAACAATTTCCGTAGCCAATGGTTCTGATACAGGTACTTTGACTGTAGTGGTCACAAATGATGCGTTACTAGAGGCAGATACAGAAACTGTGGATGCTACGATATCCAACGCTTCGAATGGAGACATTACCATCACCACCCCGTCCGCGACCGCTAATATCACAGACAACGATGCAGCAGACGCTGACTTGAGCGTGACCCAGCATGGCAATGAAGCAGGCCCTGTAGATATAGTCTACACGGTCACGCTAAGTAAAGTGAACAATACCGGATCGGCCATCACTTTTGATATTGATGATGAGTTGTTGGGGACATCTACAGCAACCAACGGTGATGATTACACATCAATAGCCGGGGCAGCGACCATCACTATCGCTAATGGTTCATCGACTGGAACACTTACAGTGGTCGTCATTGATGATAGTGAACTTGAAGATAATATCGAAACCATGTCAGCCATCATTTCGAATGCATCCAATACAGATGTTACCATCACAACTCCATCAGCTACTGCTAATATATCTGATGATGATAGTGTGACAGCGTCCCTATCTGTTTTAACTCATGGAGATGAAACTGGACCAGTAAATATTGTATTTAGAATGACGCTGTCTAAGGCTAATGATACAGGTTCCATTATTACTGCTGACTTTTCAGATTTGGGTACAGGTACCGCTACCAGTGGCAGCGATTATACCGCAATAGCTGGATCTGCTCAGATAGCAATTAATATAGGTGCAACTACAGGTGATATTACCGTGACAGTTACAGATGATATGATCATAGAATCGGTTACTGAGACTTTGATCGCACAGATTTCAAACATATCCGAGGCAGACGTATCTATCATTACCGCATCAGCTACCGCCAATATTGAAGACAATGATACACCGCCATTTGTAGAGCCAGAATCAGTTTCAGAATCTACCACCGAAGACATTGATTTAGCATTCAGTACTTCAAATAGCAACGAAATTCTGATTACCGATGTGGATGAAGATCTTCAGGATGTAACCATCACCATAACCAACGGGATATTGACATTGACAGAAGTCGGAGGAGTTACCATAGTTGGGAATGGAACCGCAAGTATCACAGTTGAGGATGTGTCGTTGACAAATATCAATACCGCTCTAGAAGGATGTATATTTTCTCCAACTGAAGATTACTTCGGTGCCGCCACGATTACTGTTACGACTTTAGACCCTAAAGGCGGTACAGATACAGATGTGATCAACATTGATGTGACCACCGAAAATGACCCTCCTGTGGCCAACGATGACCTTGGAAATATTGAAGATGAGGACACAGCCATTGCCATCGCACTTATAGGGGACAATGATACAGATGTAGACGGCAATGTTGAACCATCCAGCATTTCGTTAATTGATCCAGACGATGCTTCAAACACAGGAAATAGTAGTACACCTTTGGTCATAGACGGAAAAGGATCTTATACTGTGGATACCAATGGCAACGTCACATTTACGCCAGAAGATGAGTACAACGGAGATGCTAGTATCAACTATACTATAGAAGACAATGAAGGAGCACTTTCGAATGTAGCCTCTATCGGAATCACCATCAGCCCAGTGCAAGATCCACCAGTTGCAATAGACGATACAGCTACTACTGCAGAGGATACACCCGTCACTATTTCTCCATTGTCAAACGACTTTGATGTGGACGATGATGTACTCACAATTACGTCAGCCACACCGGATGAGGGTACTGTCGTGATCAATTCTAATGGGACCATTACGCTGACACCTCCGGAAGACTTTCTTGGCACCATACTCATTACTTATGAAATAAGCGATGGCAATGGTGGAACAGACACAGCAATTATTACGGTTACCATTACCAATGACCGATCAGTTACGCTGACTTTGCAAGAAGTGTGTGTGAATGATGTGCCATATGTTGATTATGAAATCAGTCCAGTTGGATTTACTCCCACGGGACTGGCGCAAATAGATTGGGTGAAAAGCGACAATGAAGTTGCAGAGACCTTGGGTGATCAACCACTTTCAGGGCGATTGCTGTGGCCCGGTGCAGAGACAGACGAAAACGGCAATGGTATCAATTGGCCTGGATGGAATTATACCAATAGTGAGTGGGTCCAGGTAGAAGATGGATTGAGAAATGGGATGAGCATCCGAGTCTCTGTAAATCCTGAATTGACACTTTCGGTTTCTTATCCAGCCGCTACGGATGCATGTGCAGCTGATCCTAACAACCCACCTGAGGCAGAAGATTTGGAAATCGAGGTGCAAGATGAGTATGTCGGCTCACTAGAATCATTGGTGTCAGACCCAGATATTGAAGATGAGCTAACATTTACTACAGAGGCCATCGAAGAACCGGCCAACGGGGTGGTCATCATCGAAGAGGATGGAACTTTTACCTACACTCCATTTGTCGGGTTTATCGGTGAAGACACCTTCGTTTACGAGGTCTGTGACAATTCTACAATCATGGCCTGTACAACAGCTACTGTGACTATTACAGTGCTGGAAGGAGAGCAAGAAGCTACTGTGCTCAATACAGTTATATCATCCACTAGTGCTTTTCCTTATGACAGATTGCAGATCGAGGATATAGAAAACTTCCCCGACAATACCGTGAAGGTGTTCAATCGATGGGGCAATGTGGTATGGGAAATCGAAGGATATGATAATCGGGAAAATGCATTTTCGGGCGTTGGAAATGGAGGAGGCGTATTCGGCTCTAGCGGAAAACTCCCTATCGGCACCTATTTCTATGTAATCGATCTGGGCAGGGGACGTGCACCACTCAAAGGTTTTGTAAGAATTCAATAATATCAACAGAGAATAATATGAAGAGTCTAAAAATTATTATCATCACATTGACGCTGTTGGTACTAGGCCGTGAATCAAAGGCACAGCAGCAAGTCATGTTCACTCAATATATGTTCAATCAGCTAGCCCTCAATCCTGCATATGCTGGAATCCACGAAGGAATCAGTACAAGTATTTTAGCCAGATATCAATGGGTCGGCTTCGATGGTGCGCCTAAGACACAGACGTTTTCTATTCATAGCCCAATAAAATATAGATCAATTGCGCTTGGAGCCGTATTGATTCGTGATCAAATTGGAATTACGGATCAGTTCGGTGCCTATTTTAGTGCAGCCTATAGAATCAATTTTGTCAATCATACCAAACTTTCATTTGGCTTACAAGCAAGTTTTAATCAATACAAGGCTGATTTCACAGAGAATGTCAATAACGATCCTAGTTTGGCCAATCAAAATATCAACGATATTTCTCCAAACGGAGGTGCCGGCATTATGTGGCATTCCGATAGATTTTATCTTGGATTTTCTGTACCGCAGTTGCTAAATTATACCGTAGGAGATGATCTGGAAGTTCCTGTCAATCCTAATACTGGTCAGGCGACAGATCCGGATGCAAAGCTAATCAGGCATTACTTTTTGGCCGCAGGTTATGTATTTGATCTCAGTCATAATTTGAAGATGAAACCCAATTTATTATTCAAGTGGGTTCAAGGTGCTCCATTTCAGATTGACGCGAACGTCAACTTCTTGATCAATGAACTTGTATGGCTAGGCGTAAGCTACCGGTCATTGGATAGTTTTGATGCCCTTTTTCAGCTACAAGTTACTCCACAGTTTCAGCTGGGATATTCCTATGATTTTTACACCACTTCTGACATATCACGAGTTAATAGTGGATCTCATGAGATCATGATCAACTATGTGTTCAATTCGCGAAGTGATAAAATAGTTACGCCACGATATTTCTAACCCAACAGACCTTGAAGATGAAAAATAGAAATAATGTTATTGTCGGTTCTATTGTGCTTATCGCATGGATGAACATGGTTCTGCCCACGCTATTGTCTGCCCATACGGGAGACTCATTGAGTGTAACGAAGCTTAAGAAATATGAAAGAACCAAGCTCAGAGCGGCGAATTATTATGACGATTACGCTTACGCTAAAGGGATACTAGTATACAAGAAAGTGCTCAATATTTTACCGTCTGACGACACCGTCAAATTGGATATAGCCAAAGGCTACTTTTTGGTCAATGATTTGGACAGTGCGACCATCTGGTATGATCGAGTTTTCGCCAACAATATTCAAGGAATATCCTCCGAACACTATCTCAACTACGCCGAGGTTTTGACTAGTAAAGGGAGATACATTGAAGCGCGAGAATGGTACCTAAAGTTTGAAGAGCTACACCCTAACGATCGAAGAGTAAAAGATAGACTAATAGGATTGGATCAAATTTTTGAGTTTTATAAAGACTCGGTACGATTTGAGATTTGGCATGCAGCTTTCAATTCCACCACTTACGATTTTAGCCCTAGCTATTTTGAAGATCAGGTACTGTTCGTGTCCGCTAGAGAAACGACCAAAGGAATACAATTTCTAAAACCTAAATATAAATGGGATAAAACCTATTTTCTGAACTTGTTCAAAGTTGATTCCGCCAATCATGCACATATTTTTAATCGAAAGATCAAATCAAGTTATCATGAGGGGCCTGTAGCCTTCTATAATGGCGACACTAGAGTCATATTCACCAGAAATAACTATACAAAAGGAGAACTCAGGTTCAACAAAAAGAAATTGCACGTACAGGGAGCAAAAGCCGAAGAGAGTAAAGAAGGAATCAACAAACTAAAGCTTTTCTTTTCAGAGAAAGAAGAAAACGGTAGTTGGACTACCCCTGATGAACTTTGGTTCAATAGCAACGAATACTCAACAGGCCATCCCACCGTGAGCAAGGACGGAAAGAGGCTCTACTTTGCATCAGATCGAGAGGGAGGTCTCGGTAAGACGGACATTTACCGATCTATATGGTACGAAGATGTCTGGGGCGAACCGGAAAACCTGGGAAACATAATCAATTCTGAAGGCAATGAGATGTTTCCTTTTGTAGACGAAAACGAAATCCTATATTATGCCTCTGATGGACACAAAGGATTAGGTGGCTTAGACATCTTCAAAGTAGACCTGAAAAAAATTGGTGACCAACCCGTCAATATGGGCTATCCCATAAATTCTTCTACAGATGACTTCGGGGTGATCATCAAGGATGAAGGAGTGAAGCAAACAGGGTATTTTGCCTCAAATCGGATAGGTGGCCTCGGATTGGACGATATTTATGGGTTTAGTTTTGAGAAAAGAAGAGCTATTCCAGGCAAAGTAGTCGACTTGCTTACTGGTGTGCCATTGGACAGCGTAAATATTGCAGCCCTCAATCAAAACGGAGATACAACCAGTCAAGTATTGACTATGCAAAATGGACTTTTCAATTTCCCTTATGATTGGGAAAGCAGTTACACTGCTACTGCAATCAAGTCCGCATATACAAAAGATAAGCTCACCTTCACTCCGTCTGATATCCCAGCTGGGGATACTATCATCTTGAGAATCACAAAAGAATTGCTGATCATCCGTGGTACCATCACAGATGAGATCAAAGGAGATACGCTAGATGCAGCTCGTATTATTGTCAAAAATGAAACTACCGGAGACCAGTTTGGGATGAAGACAAGAGAAGACGGTGCATACTCTTTCATTGGGCAGCCCAACACCAGCTATTCGTACACAGTCAAAAAACATCGATTTTTTACAAAAAACAGCCAACTCAACACTAAGAGTCAACACACAGGTGAGATAATCCATGATATACAATTGGAGGAAATAGTAATAGGTAAGCCCATCGAGCTTGATGATATTCACTTCGATCTGGCCAAGTGGAATATCAGACCAGATGCAGCAGAAGAGTTGGATAAATTTACTGGACTGCTAGACGAGAACCCATCTATTATTGTGGAATTGAGCACACATACAGACTGTCGAGGGAGCGATCCATACAATCTTAATCTTTCTGACAAACGGGCTAAGTCATCAGCTGAATATGTGATTCAGCACGGTATTTCAAAACAAAGATTGGCAGGTAAAGGCTATGGTGAAACCAAACTTCTCAACAAGTGTGACGACGGCGTGAAATGTTCGGAGGACGAACATCAAATCAACCGACGTGCTGAATTTATGGTGACTGGCTTCTTACCAGCTGTAGAAAGTGAAGAGGAAAAAGCGCTGTTGTGGATTTCGCCAGATTATATTTCTGCCAACATGTCCCAAAATGCCAAAGAAAAAGTCGTGTTTGTGGACCACGGAGAAAGTGGAACCGTGACATTGAGCGGCACCGTGACGGATGAATCAGGAAACGCCATGGGTAATACGCTGATATCGGTAATGGAAAAAGGCAAACGCAACGCAACACAGGTCAAAACTGATCAGCAGGGCAATTTCGAATTTAAAGCACAACCGAATAAGACGTATCGGATTGTAGCTCAAAAGCAAGGATATCTTGAAGAAGGTCTTGAAGTGAAGGTTCAGTCCTCAGCCGTGAGTGACTTAAACCTTGAATTAGCAAAAACGGATTGACCCAAACTATTTAGATGAAACTAGAAGGCTTGCGCTCTTGGTGCAAGTCTTTTTTATGACCTTGGATGGAAATCCTTGATGGTTTGCTTTAGAAAATCGCGGTCCAGATGCGTATAGATCTCCGTGGTAGTGATGGACTCGTGACCCAACATCTCCTGTACTGCACGCAGGTCTGCACCCCCTTCGATAAGGTGCGTGGCAAACGAATGACGGAAAGTATGCGGGCTGATTTTTTTATTCAACCCTATTTTGATAGACAGATTCTTGATGATAGTAAAAATCATTACCCGGGTGAGCTGAGCTCCCCTTCTGTTGAGAAAAACGAAATGCTCATGGCCCTTTTTGATATCCATGTGGCACCGTACATGTTCTATATAAATATTGATATGCTTGAGTGCCTCCCGGCCGATAGGCACCAGCCGCTCCTTGTTGCCTTTGCCGATGACTCGCAGGAAGCCAATATCATCCAGCACGCAGTTCAACTGTAGTCCTACTAGCTCAGACACTCGAAGGCCTGAGCTATAAAGCGTCTCAAGCATGGCTCTGTTCCTGGGTCCCTCCGGAGTCGATAGATCTATAGCGCCCAACAAAGTATCAATTTCCTGTATATTCAGTGTGTCTGGTAGTTTTCGACCCAGCTTTGGCGCCTCGATCAGCTCGGAAGGATCATTGTCCAAATCCCCTTCGAACACCAAATATTTGAAGAAGGATTTAATCCCTGACACAATCCTGGCTTGTGAGTAGGCCGACATATCCATTTCATGAATGTACTCCAGCAAATTTCGAATATCTGTGTCAGTCACCGTGAGTGGTCCGGCCTCCGACCCATGGAGCAAAAGAAACTGCTCCAGCTTCTCTATATCCTGCACATAAGCATCCACAGAGTTGGCTGCCAGTGATCGTTCTAGCTGGAGATACGACTTGAATTGACTGATGTAAAATTTCCAGGACATGAGTTAGTAAAAGTAGTTTGACGTAGCTTCAAAAGAAAGAGAATAAAAGGTTTGATTACACAATACATCGAAACTTGTGGCTTACTTTTGCGCCCATTATATTTAGCGCATGAAAATTCTAATCCTCAACGGTCCTAATTTAAACCTACTTGGCAAACGTGAACCCGAAATATATGGACATGAGTCTTTTGAAGACTATTTTGAACATCTAAAGGTCAAGTTTCCTGAGGTATCGCTTGAGTACTTGCAGACGAACCACGAAGGCATATTGATCGACAAGGTACATGAAGTGGGTTTTCACTACGATGGGATAGTATTGAACGCCGGAGGATATACACATACCTCTATTGCGCTTGCAGATGCGGTCAAAGGAGTGACTACTCCGGTAATAGAAGTGCATATTTCGAATATCATGGAGCGAGAGTCATTTCGCCACCATAGCTATCTGAAATCAGTCTGTATTGCACATTACATTGGCATGGGGCTGGATGGTTATAAAGAAGCAATCAAACACATAATAGGAATAAGGTAATGCAAATGAATTTTACAGAGGTTTTGTCAGTCTCACTAATACTTTTTTCCATCATCGATATTGTTGGAAATATACCAATCGTCATCAATCTGAGGAAAAAAACCGGAACTATCCATAGTGCCAGAGCCACTATTGTTGCCGGATTGATTATGGTGATATTTCTTTTTCTAGGGGATAAAATTCTTGGACTTTTTGGAATAGATATCGGGTCGTTTGCTATAGCCGGAGCCCTAATCATGTTTTTGATCGGTATGGAAATGGTATTGGGGATCGAACTATTTAGGTCTGATGCAGAAGAATCAGGCTCCTCGTCTATCGTGCCAATAGCCTTTCCTCTAATCGCCGGCCCGGGTACCATGACGTCATTGATCTCTCTTCGTGCCGAATATGAGCTAACTAATATCCTGGTTGGCATCGTGGTAAATCTCCTGCTGGTATATGCCGTTTTGAAATCTTCCAGTTGGCTGGAAAAGAAAATTGGACATGCCGGATTTGATGTGATCCGAAAAGTATTCGGAATTATTTTGTTGGCGATTTCAATCAAACTATTCAAAAATGGCCTGGCCATTTGGTAAAAATCTATGTCTAACCCAAGCATCATCATCTATACAGACGGCTCCTCTCGGGGCAACCCCGGCCCGGGAGGATATGGTACTGTACTGTTGGCTAAAGGTCATCGCAAGGAGTTGTCAGAAGGCTTTCGCAAAACCACCAACAATCGTATGGAGCTCCTGGCAGTGATCAAAGGGCTCGAAGCTTTGAAAGTCATCAATGCTGAAATACTAATCTACTCGGATTCTAAATACGTGGTGGATGCCGTAGAAAAAGGATGGCTCTGGGGCTGGGTAAAAAAAGGATTTAAGAATAAGAAAAACCGCGATCTATGGGAGCGATTTATTCCGGCATATAAGCGAAACAAGGTATCCTTCAAATGGGTGAAAGGTCATGCTGGTATTCCAGAAAACGAGCGTTGTGATGAGCTGGCTGTTGAAGCCGCTACTTCTCCCAACCTACCGCCCGATCAGGCTTTTGAGAATGGGATCAATGATTTTTAACGATTAGAATGAAGTCTCAGTTTAGAATTGGGAACCTTACCATCACAGAAGATCAGCTACAAATTGTAGGAGGTAATAATCCTTTTCGAAAGATTGATTTAGCCGATATTTCAAGGATCAAAATTTATAAAGGGACGTTAACCAAGCACCCGGTGAGAACTTCAATATTTGGTGCTGCATTCTTTTTAATCGGATTTGTTGGAATTTTTTGGGCACAAGGAGAACTCACAACTATTCCAGAATTAAACCATTTGACAATGCGTGGTGTTAGAGGGTTTGTCGGGATGATCACAGGTATAGGTTTGATACTTCTCATAGGAGGGATGTCTTTGTCTTTGGTTTTTCTAAATCGAGTGGTACTAAAAATTGAACTACACGAAGGGGGTTTTGAAATATTTAGCTTGAGCCCAATAGAGAAAAGCAACAGGGAGAAAGAATTTATAGAGTTTCTAATGCGTAAGTATCCTGCAACCGTTCTCCAGATAGATAGTAATATTCTCAATAAATACCTTGAATAAACAAGGATATGCATGCCAGTGTTACTTGTTTTAGCCTTGACTGACCAGATCGGATAAAACATGCCAGCCAATCCTCTAGCGAACACAAAAAACAGAATTCATCTATTTCCCTGATCTTTACTCTTTTCTAAAAATTTAAACTTAATTATTATGAAAAGAGTAAGTATAATTCTTGCATTGTATTTTGTATCACTCATTTCTTTCTCAGCCTGCGACGACAAGCTGGAGGAAATCGAAGTGAAAACGCCAACCTCAGAAAAAATGACAGCAGATGAAGATGAGGAGAAACCTGATCCTTGGGGTTAATTAGCAAAATATAATCTCTATTTAAAAGGCAATTATGTTATTCATAATTGCCTTTATTCTTATATTTGGAATCCTAACCTTAATTTTCTTTTGACATGCAAACCTTTTTGGCTTTCCTGCTATTGGCTATGTGGCCATTTTCCAATGAAAAAATAGCAGACAGAATTTCTGAAGTCCATAGCCAGGCTAAAAACTACTACGTCACACATCCTGACAGTACCATAATCTTGCTACAAATAGCGCTTGAAGAATCTAAAGAGGCTAACTATAACTATGGAGAGGCCAAAAGCAATTTTATACTTGGCAGTTTGATGGATCGAGAAGGCAATACTGACCAGGCAGTGTCTTATTTATTGGATGCACTCACAGTATTTATTGGTATGAACGACCAGAAATCTCTGGCAGATCAGGCAAAGGTTTGTCTCCTCTTAGGTGTGATTTACAGACAACATTATAGGATAAATGAAGCCATCGATTTTTATGACAAGGGCATGACCTTTGCCTTAGAGGCCAGCGATCAAAAAACATTTATACAATTGCTTCATAATAAGGCAATCATTTTAAGAAAGATAGGAGAAGCTGAGAAAGCAAAACAGCTGCTTATAAGCAAATTTGAAATGATTGAAGCAAATGATAAAGAACAGCAATTGAAAACCTATAATGAACTGGGCCTAGTATATCACGAACTAAATGTATTTGATAGTGCGCGATCATTTTACCAGCAAATGATTGATCTGGAAACGGGATCTGTCGCTTCCCGCTTTAGAGGACAAGCATATCACAATTTGGCGAATCTATTTCAGCAACAGAAAGATTATGTTGAGGCTTGGCGCAATTATGAAAAGGCTTTGGCAGAAAAAGAACCACTGGGCAACGCAAAGGATTTGTTTATCACCTATCAGGATATGGCCAATTTGGCACTGATTCAAGGCAATTCAAACTTGGCCTTGTCCTATGCAGAGAAGGCCACCCCACTAATGCCAGAGCTACCGGAAACATCAGAGTATTTTGATCAATTCAAGCTATTAGCGCAGTGTTTTGAATCAGTAGATATCGACAAATCCTATGCCTACATTAGCATGTATGGTGAAAAGTATGAAGCCTTTGAAAAAGTTCAAAAAGACCTAATAGAAAAGGGGCAAGGCTATAAGATGGATTTAATTACCGCCAATTATTTTAATAAACAAAGACAAGATCAGCAACAAGCCAAATTATACTGGACGTTAGCTAGCGCCCTAATATTCCTTTTTCTCGGAGGATTTGTTTCTAGAAAACTTTGGAAGATTTATAGATACAAGTCACCCGAAGTAGCGCTCTCCACCATCAAAAACCAAAATGAAATGATTTTTCTTATGGATATGTTCAGAAGCGAAAAGGAAGAGCTGAGAAATGTGGTCAAGCAAATAAAGAAAAAGTAGTTGATCCAGTGCATTTGTTTGATAATCAAAAGGACACAGTCTATCACAAGAGACTTTTTGATGGAGTAAAGTAAACCTAAAGTTTTTCAAGGGAGATTCCACCAACTCCTGGATTCAACTTTGAATCCAGAAACTCAATAGCTTGACACGGGTTATTTTATAAATTATTACAAAATTAATACCCTTAGTACGTTCACTGTATTTAGGAAAATCAGAAAGAAAGAAAGTCGCTACAACACGAATATTTCGTCGTTTTAAAGACAAAAATTTATAATTGGAGAAGAGTTCAGTTAATTCTTTCTTTTTAGAGCAAGCAATTTTTACTATATTTATTGTGCAGTAGTTTGAGATTAGTCATTCGATTGATCCTAACTCATGAAAGACTTAACCTCACCGTTTTCTCCTTTTTGGCCAAGATGGAACGATATTCTCCATCAGAAATTCCTGGACAATTACATTGGAAGATTAGATTCATTTTCAATAACCTTCCAATCAAATAACTGCATTTCAAACCAGTCGTTTTTATTTCATATAATTCAGAGCAGTACATGTCAAGTTAATCGGTTAAGGCATGTCTAACTTGCAAGAATACATATGGATATCTTGTGGGTCTGCAGATTCCAGACTCGAGTTGTATGGTAAAACGAAAGAGCCGGAATTAAGCTTAGAAAATACCATAAGTGAGCTCAGCACAATAAGTGCGATTAGATTGAGCAATTATGCCAATTCGGCCACAGACGATGAGGCCGCAGTAAATCTTATTGAATTAGATGAGATAGAGTTAGAGTTTCCCATACTCTTTAATCAGGAAGACCAATCTTTCTTTTCCTTAACATCTGCCATAGTTGAAATTGAAGGTTTTGAAGGGCCGGACAACAAGTTTATGGATATGATAGATGTTTCCGGATGGAAATTGAGATTGATTCAGCAGGATGGCGAAGTTAGTTTTGAATGGTTTATGATTTCTGACTGGATGATAGATGCTCATCCAGCCTATTTCCCAGGCAGCAGCAAAGGCGAAATATCTATAATAGGCGCCTTTGGAGGAGAAGAAGATCAACAGGTTACAATTCAAATTCCCTGGCCACTGTCCGCAGATAGCAGGCTAGATCTCGGTGTACCGAAGCGTGCCGGAGACCGATGGAGTGCACCTGTCGATCCTAGAAAGATTCTTTCAGTTTTTGATGGAGCTGGAGCGATCCTCAAAGACTTCCCTTTAGGGAGCATTGATCTGACCACTATCAAAGATGCAGTAGAGGGATTTCTAGATGATTATAATGATTTTGTTAGGCTAGAGACAGGGATAGATCAGGACGGGCAAATATTTTTTGATATTGTAATAGGACCCCCGGATGAGATAGATATTGCCGAATTCGGTGGGTTAAAACTATCCTTGAGCGGAGACGCAGCAATTCTTGTTTCATCGGTATTCAAAGACGATCACCTTGAGTTGTCTCTGCGACTATTCCTTTCCAGTACAGCTGGTCTGAAACTACACGGCCCATTTATAAGAAAGGTGGAAGGCGCTATGGAAGAGGCTGGAGAAATCATGGCTATGTTGCCCATAGAAGGTGCTAATATCCCAGAGTTTCCTAAGCTAGAGATCTCATTTGACCTGTTTGAGGAAGATATAGATATTACCATGGCCTCAGTCAATTTGCCATTGAGTTGGGATTTTGTTCCAGGATTCAATTCGGTGGTAGGCATGTTTGATAACCTGCCTTTGTCAATCGATCCATCAGACTTGGTAGGATTTAAATTTGGTAGTCTGGATGGAGATGCACCGCAAGTAGAAATGGTCATTGCGGAGGCACGATTTCAGAATTTGGAAGGAGTATTTGAGGTGAATTTTGTAATTGATCTCAACATCAAAATTGACACAGGAGAACCTATCAAGTTAATTGCGGATTGGCTCTTTACTCTGGATACTGATACCATGGCATTTGATCCTGCTGCAAGTTTGAAGGTCAAAACCGAATTCAATGAGTTTACAGTCGCAGGCCTCACAGTGACCGGATTGAATACCCTGATGGTGAGCTTCGAAGGAGGAAATCTTTCTTTATCAGCTTCAAGTCTAAAAGCTTATTACGGTGGCATTACCGACGGCGATGATGGTGGCTTTGAAATGGAGGTTTCCAATCTACTGATTGATGGCGGTGGCATCGATATGGAACTGTTTTTAAAAGGAGGCGTGACTAAAGTGTCAGGTATTGGAGAGTCCTTCAAAGGTGCCGAGGGTCACGTTGTGTTTAGCAGAAGCAAATTCCAGAGTGGATATATCAAAGCGGAAGGGCCACTTCCATGGATAGATAACGCTACAGGAAGTATTACTCTATCTTTCAAAGAAGGGTTTGAACTCGATCGTGTGCAAGCCGACTTTCAACTAGGCGTTCATTTGAAAACAGACTGGTGGGTAGAATTAGACCTTAAATCGGTCAATATTGATATTCATAAGATCGACGGTAATCTAAAGTTGATACTTATGATCACCGGAAAGATCAGTATTGTTCCTCCCGAAGGCTCGACAGATACCTTTATTCTTTCTGATCTTAAATCAGCCAGCATGGAGTTTAAAGATTTAGTGCTGACCAAAGCATTTGACAGTTTGCCTCCCGGCATTAGATTATCAGTTGTATTAAATGAGCCTAAAACAATTAGCATTTTCGGAGTATTTGGATTTGAACTCCGGAGCATCGGAATCGGAACCGGTTTTGACGATGGGCAGGCCGCATTGACCATAGGGGGGCAAGTGTTTTTTAGCAGCAATGATCTCCAAAACAAGGATCCTGAATTCCATAAATTCCGAATTGGCAAACCAAATCCTGGCGAACTATTACCACAAATTGCTTTTGAAAACCTTGGACTTGAATTTGCCTATAAATCATCTCTGTCGGTCTCAGGATCAGTCAAATACGTAGATACTCCTGCTTGGAAAGGTTTTAGCGGTCATGGTAAATTGACAATAAACAAGACTGTCAATATCAACGTCATACTGGAGTTTGCGATGGTGCTAAGAGAATCGGATAACCAGAAAGTAAGAGTCTGGATGGTTTATGCTGAATGGCTTGATTTTGACAAGCGATTTATTGATAAATTCTATCTAAGAGATTTGGGGGTAGGGTTTGGCTGGAGAAAAACACTACTAGTCATGGACGACCCCAATCTGGTACTCGACAATCCTTCTAAGGGAACAATCACAGTAGGCCCTCACTTGCCTACATCCTGGTCTGATGACCTTGAAGGTGATCAAGCAAGATGGACAGTTGTGATTTCCGCATGGATGACCTACGGACTAAAAAAACGAAACGAACCGGCACCAATTGTCGGAGATGTTTTGTTGGGATTGAGGAGTGACCTCACCATTATGATCTCAATGAGAGGCTGGATTTTTGGAGTACTGGATGAGCTGAAAAAAGGATCAGGTGGATTGCGGCCAGCAATCATTGGATTACTGTACTACTCTGCCCGAAACAACCACTTTCTTGCTACTTATGTTGTTGATCCAGCGGCAGCAAGTCCGAAGGGAGTCCCTCCGGCACTGGCAAAAGCACTGATTCAGTCACCTTTTAGTTTTGTTCTGGAAACCAAGCCAGGCATGTTCAGACTTGAACTGGGGTGGCCAAGACAACTAACCTTCCCACTAGGTGCGTATGTCGGAAAGGCAGGTTTCATGATGAGAACGACGTCAAACTCCCTGACGATTGGGGTGTCATTTGAAATAGCAGTAGATAAAAACTATAGTGAGAGGATCAATCTAGGCATAGTGAAGATCAGTTTTTCTATAAAGATCTACATTGGCATTTACGGTGGTATTATGGCCAGGATAGGGCACCTTCCTGCTCTTTATGGTTTTGTAGGGATCAACGCATTTATAGATATAAAGCTGTCAATCAAAGTAGATCTTTTCTTCTATAGTTTCACCCTTTCTCAGGAAATCGCCATTATCATTTCGGCCAGGGTAGATTTTGGGGTATCCGACGCAGGCTTTGGAATGGAGGGATACGCTACAGCTTCAGTTAGAATCTGGAAAATCAGCTTTGGAGCTTCCGTGGCTTTCGTGATGAATAAATCAGCTTTGGAGCAGGCTAGAAGTAGGGTATCCGATGGAGTGACCAGGGCTGGTGATGTTCTAAAACCAACAAGATACCTACCGGAACCGGTATTTCTTCTACCACTGATCAAAACTCAAAAACCCAAATGGAGAGCGATGCCAGTGCGCAAAGGAGATTACATCTACCTGTTGATGTTACCCGAAGAAGACTCTTGGTTTACCTGCCCAACTAAAAACAGCAATGGGACATTCAAAAAAACGACAAGTCCCAATTATGAACTAGAGTTTGAGCTGAACAATGTTGATTTTGAGGAATATGCTGATGGGTCAAAAATCACAACCTCCGGTAAAAAAAGGAAGGTAAGCACCTCTCTGGATTGGAACAAGGAAGTGATTACAGATCCATCTGTCGAAGAAAAACTGGAAGTAGGGCATCTCTACTATGAACCAAAGTCAGTTCAGACCGAGCACAAACTAATTGATCAGATATTAGAGGATCCTTATTTGCAGCCAGAATTAATGGTGGATTGGAGGGTGCGAACCGAGGAAGGAGCAAAAGATGGTTTGGATGATGACATTGAACTCAGACCCGATATCAGATCTCCGAAATTTTCGGCCGAAGGGAGTATCTATGATCTGGCATTGGAAGAAGCTTTTAGGTATGGAAAAGACGAAATATTTTCATGGCAGGCATTAACTATTGCACAAACCAGGTGGACAGAGGAGATAGTAAGCAAGCCGGAAGTACTCGAATATATGCTGGGTGGAGACTACTCACTCCCTGCAATAAACCCGGACGATGATCAGCAAGTGTTCAATAGAAGAAAAAAACTGTTGAATGGGCTTGAAAATATGAAAAGCATACGGAATGGAGTATCGGGCACTCTACTCCGTCAATTCAAGACATTGATCAACTCTGAGACCTCCTATGAATCATTGGAAGTATTGGCAAATTCTGGATTGGCTTTCAAATTTAAAATTTCCGATGAAAAGAATTTTTCACTAAAAGTGAATTCAATTAAGATTGATCAGGGCTATGGTCAAACCCAACTTGTAAAAGGCTCACAAATAGGTCAGGGAATAATCAATCAAGACAATTATGGTGTAGGATTTGAACAGGAAGGATACCAATTCCGATTAAAGGATCTTTTGGAGTTTCAGGATGAACAAGGCATTCATTTCTCATGGGAACTTGAAAGAACTGATGACGAAGGCCATGTTGAATTAATGACTGAAAAAGAAGCTTCTGGATTGCAAGAGGAGAATAAATATTTCGAATATTTTGACCACTACTTGGTAGAACGAATCAACCTCTCCAGTGAATCACAAGAGTCAGAATTGGTAAAATGGGAAGCGCAAGCAGGATTTGTTCCGGCCATGGTGGATATTGGTGATGGCAACCGAAATTTTTATCTGGTTGTACCTCGATTTGATTTTTCTGATATGTTCCAACAACCTGCAGCTGTTGAAGACCAACTGATTTATCGTTTTACTGCTGTCGATATATTTGGGCAATACTCGCAAACTCTCGAACATCTCACCTCAAGAAAACATCTCAGCCCGCCGCCGCCTCCCGATAAAAGTACTTGTGATTATCAATTAATGATTACCGCCCAAGGGGTCGAAGAAGAACTCTTAAAAATAGCTGTTTCACCAAGCAAAGAAATGCTTAAATGGGAAGGTAGTCCGGTTCGTTATGAAATTTGGACCAAAGATCAACCACTCTCATCCGGAGGATATTATGGATTGGGAGATGATGTTGAGGACATTGGAGGTAGTAATGATAAGCCTATCGTATCACCGAAAGGCATGCGATTGGTAACCACCATATATGATCCGACTTCAATTACCACATTAGATAGCCTAGAAGATTTTTCATTTGGAAAGGTGCATACCTTATTTGTTAGATCCATATCAGAAGAAGGCAATGCTTCTCGATTAATAAGATGCGAGCATTCAACAAAAATTAATGACCAATTAAAGAAAAATTACGCCCACCTGGAAAGAATCCCACCCTTCTCCAACACTGTAATTGAATGGGTGAGTCAGCTGGATATGAGAGCGGAGACCATTCCCTATCTCGAGCCCATACTCACCTCCCATATGCACCATTTTGATTATACCCCTCTCGACAACAAATACATAAGGGAAGTCAGTATAAAGCTACTTCACCATCAGTATGTAGATGATGAATTCTTGTATCCTACTGGTGGGTATGTAGTCTATGTTAGAGACCGGGATGCAAGTACAAACGATGAATTAAGAAATTACAAAAAGCAAGTCACGGTAGAAGTGCTGTCAAAAAATACGTATGGCAATTCTCCTTATAACACAGTTGATTTTTCTAAATGGAAGTCAAATTTCAGAAAAGCCGAAGACAAGTCAGTAGATCTCCCTATTGAAGGCTACCCGGACTGGGGGAGCCTACTATTGATGTCTGGTACAGAAGATATACATGGCTTTAGTGATGGACTATTGATACATCCAATATTAGAAGAAATACTTCTCAGTATTGAGAGCTGGACGGAGGAAAACAATGGTTTTCTGATGATCCATGGTGGAGGTATTTCACCCAAAGAGGTCGAAAAAATTTCATTTGACGCATTGTCAGAAGACTTTGATTTAGAAAAGGACCCGTTTGGAATGGGCATGTTGCAATGGATGGGCAGGACAGTGGATTTGGCCATCTATCAAAATGGTGTGATGCTCCGAGAAGATAAAATGATCAATTTGATCAATGCCCATGCCTCTAATATAGATGCCAGTCACAGGCTCAACCTTGAACTACTATTGAATAGTGACCGGCAAACACCCATGAACTATTACAGATTAGGGCTGCATCCTGTCATAAAACAATCCTCCATCAATGCAGACCCTGACCTGCAAAAAGAAGAGCGTTTTACCGAATTCGCCAATTCTCTGAACCAATTCAGGTCTATTCTACAAGTCATGACAGGGACAGGAAGAGCACTAATCGGATTTGATTCGGCAGGAATTATTGAGCGATACACCGCGTTTATCGATCGATATGCACAAACTAGAGGAATTTCAGAAAATGGTGATATCGATTTGAGCGTGTCCTGGTACAACGAACAAGGAAACATAGAAAGAAGTGTAAATCACGATGATAGCATATCCTTCCAACAAACCCATGAAGAGCCATTAGCACGCAGGTTCGCCTACAGGATAAAGCGCATTGGTCGTTACCACCCACTTTATTTGCAACTGGGATTGATTACTAATAATGAGGAAGAGATACAAGAAGAGCCACTTTTGGTACGATTGCCGAGAGTAGAAGTCCCTCGTGTTCCTGTCATCGAGTTTCTTGGTAACAAACTAAGAGAAGGCATTCAATGTACAGAATGGCTGGTCAGAGAACATGAAGAGGAAGCCATGGTACAGTCTAACGAAACTCTAAGAAATCGCCTGGGTTATAGAGGACTTGCCTGGAGCTTATACTCAGAAGTGAAGGCCGGCTGGCGACAATGGAGTGGCTGGAATGGAGATGACAATTGGTTCACCCATGAGTTCGAAGGGGAAGATCAAAAGTTAGCAATCAATGAGCAAGAAAAACAGATACTGGCAGCAGATGCTAAATGGACGGGAGATAGTAAATTAAAACCTGATGCTTCTCTTCACGGCCACCCGTTTACGGAGCTACTCGAGCCTAAAGGTATGGTGATTCGAATTCTGGAATTACCTTATTATTATCAATATAGATTGGCAGCCTTTAGTAGAGCCGACGATGTCGATTCACCAGTGAAGCTGACAGATGCTGTACAGTCGCTACCCACGATTATGCCTGGCATAGATACCGATCATGCTGGATGGTCATTTGGTGAAAATGACATATTAAAATTGTTTTGGAAAATACCTTCCGTCTGGGACAGTTTCACAAAAGTCCAGGAAAAAATATGGCAACATGAGGAGCCTTTCGCCAAACGTATTTGGGATTTTGATTTGAAATTTACCATTCAAATTCGAAGACAGGGACGAATCATTCCACTTGCATACATTCAGCCAGAGCCAGTAGAAGAAGGAAACTATCCTGAAACCAGAAGGTATTTGGTGGTCACTTCCGGAAGTTATTTGTATTCGGAAAATCCCGGTAAGGTTGAAAAGCTGGCCCCGATAGATCTTAAATCAAAATTCGATCCTGTAATTGATATTAATCTCAAGGTTAATAGAAAACTGATCCAATGGATGGCACTTGAAGACAATTTTATATTTGAATTGATCTGCAATCGAGCCTACGGACATCAGCGGAGCCTATCGAGTGTACTTATTCATAAAACAGAGGTGGAAATATAGTTATGGCTAAGAAAAAGACACGGCAATATTACGCATACAGCATCAACAAGGGGTGGAAGGCCAACTTTTCATTTGAAGAAGTCATTTTAAGGAAAAAGAAAGAATCACCTTCCAAACGCAAAAAAGGCCCAATAATCATCACGGAAGATTTTTTAGCTGCAGATATACTTCGAAGAAGAAGGGCATCTGTCAAAAATCCTAAGACAAGCCAAAACTGGTTTAGAACCATAGCCGGATTAATCAATCCTAAAACTATAGAAATAGAATTGCCGAAAGAAGAGCGTACGCTCCTATTGAAATTTTCTAGCAGTGCCTCCCCAATCAATACTATATTGGATTTTCCCGAAAAAAACGTGAGCCCATCTACTGCATCTCGTTGGGGTTTTATCCCGACGGCTATTGAAATAGAACTTTTATGTGATAAAAAAGGAAATTGGCCCAGTTATATATCGAGTGCTACTATTAAGAATTCTCGGAGTAAAAGACAGCAGCAAATAACGTTGAGGACCCTGCTCAAAACATACTTTGGATTAAATCAGCCGACCCAAGGTCATGGAATAATTCTTAATCCAGATGGGCTTACATTGAAAGGCGTCAAAAGCGTCCCATGGGAGAATGACCAGGGCCTGCCAGGAAAATTCAGATATCGCGTGCAAAATGCGAATGATCACCTGCTGGAAATAGAAAAAGATAAAGCTTGGATCAATAGTCTAAGAAATTTCCAACATCGGGTAATTGAAGCTACTGCACATGTTGAAGATGACAATGGACTACCAGAAATTAATTCTCCAGCAGTAGGATTGGTATCCTCCAAAATACCTGATAAAGTATTCTGGCAGTTGCAAAACAATCAATGGGAGTTCAAGCCTGATAAAGGAATGTTTGAAGGAGAAATCAGGGGGGCGGCAGGAGGTACCTCAAGATTGCAGTTCGATAAAGTTCTCATTACCAACTCCGGAAAAAATATTAAGTGTATTGCCGGTGATGCGACCCTGAAAAATTCCCAACTCAAATACGAGTATCAACAAGAAGAAAAAAGCCTTTGGAGTGGTGATTTCGAGGCAGAATTGGAAAATGACAGTGCCGAATTGATGGCCTCATTGATGGATCAATATGGGATGGATGAGGATAGTGATAAAGTTTGGATACAGACCGAATCTGGAGCTCTTCAAATTCCTTTATGTACAATCCCTGAAAATGAAAATACAAATAATTCAATAAAAACTAATGCCATTTTTAAAGGATTGGTACGCTTGAGTGAAGTTCCTTGGGTGCAAGAGACCTCTGATCTACCGCCTAGTCCAGACATCAGTCAAGCCAGGTATTCGTCTATGATTATCATTGATACCAATCGATTTGAAGTGGAGATTAAATTGGACAATAGTGAAGCCTGTCAAAGTGTGGTAGCCAGTCTGGGAGACCCCGAATTGAGATTAGAGGATTATGTACCTATTTATCTCCCGGCAATTACCGGAAAAAGTATATTCAAAAATGGACCTCCGGATCTTCCCGAGCCTTCTGGATTGGATGAAAGCTCTTCATGGAATCATTTTCTAGGACTCAGTCTTATCAGAAAAAAGGGCTTTGAACCTAAGGATGGAGCTACCCATTTCAAAGTTAAACTTGCCTATATACCGGGAGTGGCAGATAAAAAAAAGCCGATCGAAGGTGACTGGTCAGATAGCCATACAGAAATTCTTACTCCACCGGAAAAAGTTGATGAAATTGAATATTGGTACCGCCCCCCAGGCTTGCATTGGTTCCCATCCTTACCTTTGTATGGAGACCCCAGAAAAGGGGATCGTCTAAACGAAAAGAGAACATACTTGCCCTTAAAGGCCTCTGAATCACCAATGATTATGCTAAGGCCTGGAATCAATTGGCAAGTCCCTGTTTTGATGTTTGGGCAATTTAAGGCTGAATCCTTTCTGCAAAATAAATCTCAATATTCAGTCTTCAACTGGGTGATCCCTGAATTACCCGGAATTGCATTTGAACTGAAGAATGACGCTTCAATTACGATTGCTGAAGGTTTGCCATCCGCAGGTAAGTTAAATTGGGTTTGGAGACATGATCTACCGATTCTAGACGAGATCGAAGCACTTCGATCATCAGGTGAAGAAGAAAAAAAGAAAAAGACGGAAACAATCAACAACCAGGAACAGAATTGGATCCAGCAGCTCATAGACAGTTACACTTTATCACAATCTAATCATTCATTATTGTTGAGATCGACGGTTAATTTGAAACAGGGATTAGTGTTGTCAGAAAAAGGAAAAAAGGTACAAATAGAAAACCTCTTTGCTAATCAAAAATTCAATGCGCAGGCAGATCTAAAGATTTCACCCCCGTCAGCATCGCTAGATTTTTCAAATGAGGCTGAAATAATTGAAGCGATAAAGGCTAAGGAATTACTAAAAGGTATTAGTGCCTCTTTTGAGGTCCGGTATGACAATACCCACAAAAAATTCAATATCACACCGGTATCAAAATCCGGAGAAGTGATTATCAACGCTGGGTCAATGCAGCCCTTTCATTCTTCCGTAGACGACAAATCTGTTGTTGTCGATCAGGGTGGAACAGGAGCATTCAAAATATCTGATAGCAAAAAAGGTCGAATGGTACTTGTGACTGACGGAAATCATGTGCACCAGAAATCTTGGCTTTGGTCACATGATGTGCTTGATCTTTCGACTCCTGTCAACAATGTCCTTTTCAGCTTCTCCAATATACCCTTGATCTTAGAAAATGATGCTTGGAAATATAACAATCAGAATTCCATTTTCAGGTCACCACAATTGAGGAATTTCAGGTGGTCATCTTTAGGGGAAATTGATTTTTGGGGACTGCCTTTTCAGGTTTGTAACTTGGTGGAGCTGCAATTTAAGGAAAATGAAAATATACCTTCTATTCCTGTAAGAGTAGTGTTTGAAGGCATTCTACATTTAAAACCTGGCTCAATATCACTTGCGGATTATTCTTCACAAGGGATACAAATTTCTTTTATCCGAAACGGAAACGAGTGGGAACTAGAGGCATTTGAAGGACACATTTTATGGCCATTTTATGAAGCCGCACCAGATCTTTCTATCACTGCCAATCTACCAGATCCACTACCGTGGTTGTCATCCCCTGTATCTATTCAAAAAATCGGTGATAAAACTGCGCTAATATTTGAAGGTGTAGGAGAACAGGCAAGTGTGGTTTTCCATTTTATGGAACGCCAATGGAAACTGCCAGTCGGCTATGTAGACAAAAAGATTTTAAAGCCCTTGTCAGCCAATCATACTTTTGGTTTTGAACTCATCAACTCTAACCAATTTATCCAATCTACGCTAGTACCGATTTCCGGCATCTTCTACCTCAAAAGAAAGGGAGCCAATAAAAATTCTAAACTGGAATTTAAGCTGATAGAAACACACGAAGGAAATTCTGGGAGGCCATTGTTGGATATCACGTTTAAATATATCTTCAACAAAGAGAAAAAACACTTGACTGTGAAGAAGGCAAACTTCTTGTCTTTTGGAGAATCAAATCATCTGATATCACTCACAGAAAGCGAAAAAGGCGAGGTTGAGCTTTCGCCGGGCAAATTATCAATGGCCATTAATAAGGCGGTAAATTGGAGAAGTACAAAGCCTGTCTTTGAGTTTTTGCCAGGTTGGAATATCACTGATAAAGAGTCACTGCAAGCTTATGTCTCATTGGAGCTAAACGATCCACCCGCTGCAGGTGAGGTGGATAAAGCAGAGCTCAAAAAGCTGATTATGGTGATTGAGACAGCCATTGAAACACCCAATATTGTTGCCACGCAATTTAGTTATTCCCTCAGTAGTGGAGCAGATCCTGAATTGGAAGTAAAATTGACCGGAATGCTCAGTTTGCAAAATGAAATCAGTTGGATTACGACTCAGCGTGGGGCCTTCGAACATAAAATTGAGGTTTTGATGAGGGATGCCTCTATCAAAGGATCGGAGCTAGACTCTAATGGAAAGGCATTTTTCAGACCAAAATATATCCCTTCATCTGGCAAACTGCCAAATACCACGGGAATGATAGAAATACCTACTCTGGTCAACCATCAAATAAACCGAATAGAAAATGGGATTTCATCAGAATATCTCAGATGGACGGCCAGCCAACACATCAGACTGGCCAATCCACGATCAATAATTGAAGAAGTTTTGTTGAGAGGAAGCAAATCTATTTCGCTACCATACTTCCAGGCTAATGAGGCACGCACACTTCATAATTTCTCCAAAGATGACGAGCTAATCAATTTTGAAGCCTCAGAAAAGGTTGAAATGGGATTTGTAGGCGCACTTGGCTACGAATTGAAAAAACTACTCAACAGTACTCCAGACGTGATGATTGTTGAAGCTACAGAAGCCTTTTGGCTGCGCCCTTTCACAGAAAATATAACAGAAAGAGCACCATTTAATTTATGGAAGAAAAGAGATACAATGGTCAGTGGTATTCCAAGTTTTGAGTTGGATTTTGATGATTCCGGAAAATCGGAGACTGCACCATGGACAAGATTGGCTATGCCGTTTATTACAGATACATCCGGCCATATCAACACCAATAAATCACAACTACTTCACAGATATCTGACCAATCAATTCAAGATCAAACAGAATGATGAAGGCACCTATGTTGCTGAATCAACCTTTATTAATAGAGAACAATTGTTGAAACTCAACTCAATTGACCAATATGCCCTAGACCATCAACCAAACCTGGCAGAAAGAGGAAACGGAATGGATCAAGTCAACTATGACCCCGTCGCCAATACAAGATTGTTTCCATATACTACTATCCAGGATGGATTTCAGCCAGGTTGGCTGAGTTTTTATGATTGGAGATTGAGCGATCCATCCGATAACACAAAGGGAATTCCATTTGGGTCAACCCTTGGTGCAATCACTGGCCTGATTAAGCATGCAGGAAAGACTCACATGGCCGTAACCGAGGCTGTACCAAAAATCGAAGAGATATCGTACGAGCGGCGTTCAGCCATGAATTGTTATTATATCACCAGTCCAGCCATTCATTTAGAACAACGCGATATTCCATTTGAATTGAGTAAAAATTCAGTTCGACAACTAGCTGCTACACCTAGAATTTTTCTCGACTGGAAAGGTGTTACAAAAGAGGAATTGATCTACATCCCTTCCGAAGTCACCCATGAAGTATTGGAGTGGGCTAATAACCTTTCAGCATATGAACTAAAAAATAAAGTGCCTGACGCTCCGGGAGGCTTTTCTTTGACAGAAGAAGGATATGGAATTGGAGAGCTGGTGATCAGTAGGATAAAATCTAGAATTCAACAACAAGGGCAATTTTCCGCATTGAATCAACTGCTTGCAATTAAAGGGTTTGGGATCGATAAAATGAGCGATTTTATCTATGCTGTAGCCAAAACACGATATGACTTTTCATTTGAAAACCAGAATTTTGAAGAGATCAGAATCCACCTTCAGTTTTGGTCAGCCAATTCCAATTCCTCAGCCACCTTTAATCTAGGCTTAGCAATTGAAAGCGTATTCCTTCTTGGTATTACTGAGGAAGATAGCTGGCAAAGTGTTCTTTTTCCCCCTGAGGACCCAGAGTCATATTCTAAGGTCAGACAGCGCATTTGGGAATGGGTGGCCACAGAAACCTCACGCCTCAATATCGCCACCTCGCCACTCTTGCGGGTGCAGCTATTGACCCCTTCATCCTTTCTTGAACAACGGAAATACTTCCTGATTACCTCACGACCCTCTGGTGGTGTATTGAGGCAAACCAAGAGAAAACAACTCAATACAACAGTTCCTCTGGTCGTTGATCTGCGGTTTGAGAAAATGGGTGATACCGTATTCAAGGATCCACTCGCATCTGGCCCTGAATTATTGGATGGTAAGGTATATTATGAAAGCAGAGCCATGTACGAACCAGCAGATCCCAAATTGGACAACCAGCAGTGGAAAAGAATAATTTCTTCATTTAAGGTGGAGCCTAAAACAATCAACAAAGGCGAAGTCACAACTCTTAATTGGGTTTGTGATGAGGAGGGAATCTATCAACTAAGCGAACGTGAGGCTGATCTCATAACTGAATTGGAGGGTAAAAGTACTGTGCTAAAACCTGAGAAAACCGTGGTTTATGTTTTAACCTTAAAGGATAAATCAGGACAAATCATTGACCGGGTAGAGACCTTTGTGAAAGTAAGAGTGCCAGCAGCTGGTAATGCAATAGGGTTTACGCACAAAATCGCCGGAACAGCCCCGGGCCCGTTGAATACAGAGAGAACATCTCCGCAATCAAACGATGTTGGGTATCATCGTTGGTTGGAAATGACTCGTGATGTAATTTTTCACGACGTAACAAAAACTGTTGGTCTATCACAGAGTCCGCTTGACCAAGGTGACTTGCTTCCGGCCTCTAGGAAAATAGCCTTCGAAGCGAAAGGCCTGGATAGATCGAATATGAACCCGTTTCTCGCTCCACGCGTGGGTCATATTTTTACTGCCGGTCGTCCCGGGACGATGATGAATTTCCGATTGGCTGGTTTGATAGAATCCAATGATGCCATGGTCAGAAGAGGCGGATCTTGGGGCAATGAATTCCGATTTCCACGACCGGTTCCACTTCCCAGAGAGTTGTACCCCTTCGATGCGGATTATACAGGAGGCTTGAGTGATGAACTACCAACATGCTCAGTAGCGTCCTTGGATGGGCCTGAGCCATTTACATTTTACCAACTGGCCTGGCAGGACCCGATATTCAATAGAAGGCTGCTTGCAGTAGCCCAGGAGCAAGTACAAGGCGCCGTATTTCTAGGCATGGACCGACCAGTATACGCTGGTAAGGATGTTTGCTACCCAGAGGTGAGAATAATGGAAAAAGACTTGGGCAATTGGAAGCTCGTACTGGATGTAATGATTGAGCGAACGGTGAATTTCCAATCAGAAACAGTAGACATTAAGACATTCGAGATTATACCGGGTCATGTAATCAACACCGCGTATCCAAGCAGAAACATTGAAGAGGTAACCAAATTGGGCGATGAGACGCGCTATGTCTTTGAAATCGGAATTGCCCAAAAAGAGGCCGTGGATGACAATTTCTTGAATGACCCGGAAAACGAAGACCTACTTATTGTCAGAGCCAGACTCTATCTCAATGGAGACGAACGAGTCAATACAGAATTGAGGGGATTGATCCGTACCGATAAGGACAGCTGGTCGCAGCCTCAAAATGCCTACGGAGTAGAACGTAAGACTCATCTAGGTGATACCATGCAAAGCGATATTGTTGCCTTTGGATGGGCCCCAAAGCCTAAGATTGTGAAGAGAAGAGACCGCTTTCGACCTGACAGTTGGGAGGGAACCTTCCGCTACAAAGATGCTTTTGTAAAGCCTCCCGGAGCTACAATAGACTATGAAGTCTTCAGCATTACAAGTTATGGTGAAATGAAAGTAAAAGAATAGTCATGGATTTGAAAGAATTAGTACCGAAGGTTCCTACCTCAGTGAAGGAATTAAGCGAAAATGCAGAAGGCATCTATGTAGTGACCCTACAGATCTGGTTGAAATTACTGGGCTATAAAAGTGGTACAGTTGGAGGTAAATTCGAATCACCTTTTACTGATCACGTCAAGGCTTTCAAAAAAGATGTGATGGGTTTGTCTAGCCCGTCAGAAAAAGTAGACTATTCCGTTTGGAAGAAAATGGATGAGTTGCTAAGGGCAAAATTGCCACCCAATCCCGAGACTATGGTTCGCCCACCTTTTCCTGAAAGAGTTCGATTTGCAACTGATGAAGCCTACACTTTGGCACTATCAGATGCTTTTGGGAAATTTGGTTTCCAAGTCCCAGTCTTAGCTGGAGTTTACTACCTACTCGTAGGAGATTCTGGCAAGGCGGTAATGGACAATCTTCCTTCAGGAATTTATGAGCTTGAACTTGTGGAAACACATGAAGGGGATGGTGTGCTTGGTGAATCGAATAATTTGGGAGCATTGGAAATAAAGTTATCAGACTCTTCAGGTACGTCACGCCCAGGTTTGATCAAATTAGTCAATAAAACTCCCGATCCTGTAGAACTGAAAAAGATCATTCAACTCTTCCAGACATTGGCCTCTAAAAGATTGAAAGAGTTATTAGATGATAAGGGGAAAGAGATCAACCCTAAAATAATTGATGGAAAATTGAATAAGTCCTATAAAAAAATATGGAATACATATTCTGACACTTGGGGACAATTTTACGGGGCACCATGGATGGGAATTATGTATGACCCAACGGAGCAAGGGAAAATAAATGTAGATCCCTCCGAACTCAATTGGGCCAAGGAGGAAACGATTAAAGTCCTATATAAGTGGGGCAAAAAACAATTGGTCGTCGGAAGCAGTAGAAAGAAATTCATAACTATAAAACAGCTCAATAAAAGGAATGGTCTTTTGCCACCGCCACCTACTCCACCGCCATCTACTCCAGCAATAGGAAAACCTCCTCAACTGGGAATGGGAGCTGTTTTATATCAGCCAAGTAAATCAAAGGAGTATGCTGATATTGATTATACATCATCAGATTATGATTCGGATACCCAGCAAGAATTTGTAAAATCTTTTTTGCAAACAGAGCAAAACGTCTTAAGGATCAGAATGGCAGACAAAGCGGCCTTTGACGTGCAGGAGAATGCTCAAAAAATGAAGGCCAAAGGATTCCTGATGGCGGATGCTTCATCAAAAAACTTGACTACAACTGAACCCGTGACTCTAAGAATACCATTGCTGATCAAACGAGAATTGATTGAAGGGTCTACCGAAATATTAGAGTTTCCTCCGGAAGGTGCGGTAATTAAATTCATCTATAAAGATGGATCGATTAAACCGGCTGCTACAGGCTATAACCTGGGGAATATTATTTTGGAACAGGCTGATAAATTCAATAATGGTAGTCCAGTAATGTTTATTTATATAGAAACTAAAGAGGGATACAGCAAAGTCGAGTCAACAAATGAAGATTTTGAAGATCTTCCGGACAGGATCGTTATAGAGGCAAGCAAATACTCCAGTTTTTATTATGATTATTCTCCACCAATAATCGCTGTTTTGGTCCCTGGCAATAATAACAACGGAGGACGACGTACCGTAGCCACAAACATGCCAACGTTATTCAATGAGAATAGAGAACGCCTCTCTATTGGGATTTACGGATTACTAATTCTCAAGTTCAATTTTCCAAGAAGTACCATTTTAACACAGAATTTTATTAACACTCATCCTTTGGTAAAGTTGAGGCCAGAGATTGGTGCCCTTCAGGAAGAATATTCTTGCGATTTTGGCCATAACATTTCAGAGTACAAGTCCAACAGCAAAACATACACCAATCAATGGTATAGATTTCTTATGCGAAATGACTATTTCCTTAAAGGGTTCAGTGGAAATCAAGGCCAAATTACTGTGACCAAGGCTAATATGGAAAATGCGGTTGAACGCAACATCATAAGAGGTATACCTGCATCCGAATCGGCCCAAAGAAGGGTGTTTCAACATAGCATGAGGTTGGTCTCAAATCAGCCAAACCCAACTCAAGAGGAAAATGATTATCGGGCGTATAAAGTGAGTGACCCAGGTAGTTACAACTGGGTTAGAATTGTCGATCATGGACCAGCACAGGATAGTACGGTTGAACCTGGGTTTGATATTTCTGGAGCTAAAGGACTTCAGAAAGAATATTCACCAGTGGTACTTGCTCTGGCCATTGACAGAAGTGGCAGTATGGATGACAGGGAACGGAGTAGGGTTGAAAGAGAAAATAATGTTCCTCAACGAAGTGGAGTTAGGTTTCAGGCCCCTATTCCGCAACGTCTATATACCAGGGCGTTAAAATCAGTCGCCCATAATCTGTTTACACCCGATCCTAAAGATGTCCTTGCCCAACTGGAATCTTTTGAATACTGGGGCTTTCACTACAATCCATACAACCCGGCAAATGGTCAATGGCCGGTAATAATAAAGCCACTCATCCCTAATTTTATTAACCGTGAACCCATGGAATTCCCGGTTACGCCCACAAGACATGATAACAATGTATTTGAAATGAAAAGATTGGTGCAGCGCCCGGCCTCTGCAAGCATTAAACAAAAGCTGGTTACAGAAGCAGAAGATATTACTAAACCATATACCGATTATACCCCTTTAGGACAGGCGATGCAGGAAATTACCACAGACCTGCTGAAAAAAGAAAGTGAAATTCAAACAGCGGATAGAACTAATAACATTGAGCGTAAAATTACGAAAGTACTGATACTGATTACTGATGGGAATGGCACGAAAACGGCCAAAATGATTGATGCAAGTGGAAATCTTGTGGTGACAGACGCCAGTGGGAACATTGTTACACTACAATCTGGACAAACGATTGTGGAAGAATCAGGAAAGCTATATTTAGTCGAACGAGATGGGACGCGAACGGAGAAAAGTAATTGGGACCCAGTTATCGCAACTCCCGCACCAAATCAACACCTTGGATCTTTTCGGTTTACGGCAGATGAAAACCCCAGAACCCTACCTACAATTCCAACAACGGGAGGTGAAGGGATAATAGAACTTATTGGATATAATATTTATCCCAAAACCGAGAGGCCCGACTTACATAGTTTTGGTATTGCACCAGTCAATGGCTGGACCGTCTACGTTCATGATGTTGATAACCAAGGGGAATTGGATGAATTAATGCGGGCCCTCAGAAGCAAATACGGGCTGTAAACACAAACTCAAAAACTATCATGGGAAGTATATTGATCGCAACTGGAAAAGGCAAAAAAAAGGCTACCGAGCTAATTATTGAGGCAGAGGAAATTGTTCAGGTAAGGGTTTATGACAGGGGAAAACATGGACTCGGGTTCAATGGGCTGTACGCATTGTTGAGGGCAATTTTGAAGGCCAAAAATCACACATGGCCGGAGAATAAATTGAGTGCCCAAGTAATCCTAAAAATGAAAGCTTTGAACAACGATACGCCCGGTTGCCATCCTATTTCCCTAAGTGCCACCGACGTCAAAAACCTACTCTTTTCATCTACTGTTTGGAGTAAAGTCCAAAAGGAAAAAATAAAAAAATACCAAGCCGAAAAATTAAAAGAATTTAAGAAAGCCAACAGAGATTTAAAGGACGAAGCCCCCTTCAATAAGATATTCAACAAACACTTAAATGTTGATGGGAAACTGGTTGGTTGGTTGAACAACGAAGAAAACGAGGTTGTTGGTCAATGTACAGGACAGTCTAGAAAATTTCCATGTAATGATATTATTGCACCAGCAGTAAATGCTCCATATATGGTTTTGATCCCAAATATGATCTTGAAAGCCTATAAGGATGGTGCTGTCGTTGCCAATACCCGAACAATAATGGATGAGGAATATGCAGCCTATTATGAAATAGGAGATAATGGATGGTTGGCAATGGGATTCGATTGTGGTTTCACAAGTGGTAGAATGAACGAAGTCCGGCTAACCGAAGATTTTACTGGCGAATGGATAGATGTTTGGGTTTATCCAAACGACCTTCCATTTGATCATAGCGTGGCGCTTCCCCCTGATGCTGCCTTGTACCCAGTATATGAAGTCAAGACATCCGGTGGAAATCTTAAACTTGAAAAGGTGGCCGATGGACTTGGTACCGATCGAAGATATACATGTGTTGATAATTCCGCATCTGGAGGGTTCAATCAGCTAAAGCCTAAGCGGATAAACTATAGTGATATAATTTTTACTGGCACTGCAAGTCCCAGGTCTAATTCACTAACTGCTGATCTTGTTGCAGCGCATGATCTACAAGACGGTGATTTTGTCTGTTCTGATAGGATTCCACCAAAATGGATGTATGTAGGTGCCGTTGTTGGGTCAGGTAGTACACCAGTACTAAGAAGCAGGCCTGGGCCTCACCTGGGATTTATTGAAAAAGGGAAATACCATCATTTATTGATTGTGGATGCCATCACTGTTGCAGCAGGAAACGCGGGGCCGGAGGTGAATCAAATTGGTGTGACAATGCTCAATCGGGTCAAACTAAAAAAAGGGTATTACATGATCCTTATTGATGATTCTGCATCCATTTCAGGTAAAAAGACCAAATATATAGAAGAGGTAAAAAAGCAGGTAGATAAATGGATGAATGATGAGGAGGTAGAAGAAAAGTACATAGGCTTCAGGTTAATCAGATGGAATGATGACACACCGCCTGATGAATTGATGGAAAAGGGGCCTGGTACAACCAAACAAATTAAGATATCAGAGTATCGGAATATGGCTCAAAAAAAACCGCGTCATGATTTTACAGTCAGAATTCACATTAAAAATATCAATGATGGTTTTTCGGATACAAAAAAAAAGATTGATGCAAAGTTCTTGACAACTGATGGGAAATGGTTGATACCGGAACAATGGAAGGATGACACAAAAACAGAAAAGATTAAGATAAGCAAGGCTAAACGTGATAAATTTATCAAGGATATGTTGACCAAGGAGTTAAGAATGGTAAACACAAAGAAGTCCAGTTTATACACTCCCTTCGTAGAGTGTCTAGACGACCTTATCGACCAGGATATAATCCGTGATCTAACCAAAGAACCAGGTTATGACAGATACCCTGTTAAGATTGCCATATTGAGTGACGGACAACCTGATCCGTTATATCAGGTTTCAACAAAAACGGATGCAAAAAATATTAATAAACCATATGATAGTACAAAATGGCTATTCAGGAAAACTGCTTCGTATATACTGGCAACAAATCTGGAGGTTATTGGCCCGTCGGGAAAAGCGCCTGAGGATAGGGAAATTGACGACATAATAGCTGAAAAACCAAAGGATTTTCTCATGGATAGCCCTGGTATCAAACAATATACTGTGGAAGGAAAATTGAAATTATTGTCAGAAATTTCAATTAACTCTGCAATCAATCTTATTACAAAAACCAAAACAATAGGTTCAGGAGCAACCAAAGAAGTGTTTTGGGTCAATAGGATATACAAGAGTCCAAGAATGGTGGAATATGTAAACCTGGTAGAATTAGATGCCACTGATAGCATAACCAATCAAAATACGGTTATTCATCATGGTTTGGTTCCTCATACGGATTGCGACCGTGGATTGAACACCACCATTAGAATAGGCCCATGCTGTGAACCGGGCTTCTGATGTGTATTAAAATCCTATGCTAAGCATGCTCTACTTTCACTGGCCTCACGGCCCCACGGTTCCTTTGCATTTCAATAGGCTTCAAAGTATGTTTCCAAACTTTGAATCTGAGGCAAAAATTGTGAGAGGGGATGCGTCATTGCTAAACTTCAGATCCGACATACTTTATCTAATTGGCCACAGCAATGAGAAGAGTGGCATTAAGCTGGCAGATGGGAATACACTTTCACCACTTATTTTGTCAGACTTGATTACACGATCTCACCATTACAAGCCGCGCCTATTATTTCTCAACACCTGCTATGGAATCGAATCTGGGATAGCCGCCGCAGTAAAAAAGGCTGGCGTCCGTACCGTCATCGCTGCGAACGGCACAATACCCATTGAGCACATGACCCAATACGCTGAAAAATTCTTCGAATGCTGGTCAGAAGGCACACTTGCAGTCAGTAAAGCTTTGGAAGTCGTCAATCAGAATTTTAAGGACAACAAGATCCAATTTACTTATCTGGGTAATGGAAGACAGACCTTCAGGAGTATACACAAATTATGAAAAACCCCATTCCTATCTAATATTAGCCAATACAGAAACCCGCTCATTATCCCAATATTGAGCAGCTGCAAACTGCAGATGAAGAATCATGCTTTGAAAAAACAGGGATGGCTTAGCACTTCATTGATCACCCTCCTTTCAAAACGTTAGAATCTCATCTTTCACTAATCTTTCTCCGTATAGAAACACTGTTGTTATATTTAGCAATAAGTTAGATGAAGTCTTAATTCAATAATAAAACCGGATGATCACCTCGATTCGAGAAATGAATGCTTCAGATGTAGATCGAATAGTAGACTACTTCATGAATGCGGATGCCGACTACCTTAGTGGTATGGGTGCTGACAAAAGCAAACTACCAGCTCGTACTGACTGGATCAGAAGTATAAAGGATGAGCTCGACAAACCCTTCGAAGAGAAGTCACTCTATTATGTCATTTGGCAAGTGGATGGTGAGGCTATTGGCCACTCCAACATCAATAATATCACATTTGGCAAAGAAGCTTTTATGCATCTGCATATTTGGGAAAAGAAGAATAGACGATTTGGTAATGGGCTAGATCTGGTCAGACTATCAATTCCGAAATACTTCCAGCATTTCGAATTAGAAACCCTACGATGCGAACCCTATGCATTTAATCCAGCACCCGTCAAGGTATTAGAAACAGCAGGGTTTGAATATAAAAATACATACGAGACCACACCAAGCATTATATGCTCTCCTCAGCAAGTGAAAAGATATGAAATGTCAAAGAGTCAGTTCATAGTGCTAAATTTGAAAGAAAAGAAATGACCATTCATCACCTGAAGCCAGACCCATCCAAGAAGGTGTTCTGGGCCAGCGGAACCAGTTCAGAGATTTTCATTTATCCAACCACGGGAGACTTTCAAGCACGAAATTTTTTGTTTCGGATCAGCACAGCTACCGTAGAAGCCGAAGAAACCGTTTTTACTGCATTCCCAAATATCACCAGGACACTTATGGTATTGAAAGGTAGTCTGACTTTGAACCATGCAGGACATCATTCTATTACCATGGCTCCATTCGAGCAGGATACTTTTCAAGGAGACTGGGATACCACGAGTAAGGGCGTTGTGACTGATTTTAATTTGATGTGCAAGCAGGGAGCTGCCGGTACGCTGACGCCACATCATGGTTCTGATCAAGTAGAATTAGTCGTTGAATTGAAATCTGATTTTGAATTGTTTTACCTGCATTCCGGTAAAGCCGAACATCAAGGAAATCAAATCGAAACTGGCGATTGTTTGGTCGTGGAAAATGGGAATGGTAGCCAGGTCGCAATTGTTTGTAATGAAGCATGTGATCTTATCCAGGCCTCAGTTAACTTGAGTAACTAAGGAATCAGGCATATTCAATTTCTCTATGGCAAAAGCGGTCTCAAATACAGAAAAGGAATTGGCCGAGCATTTTTTTAGAAATGAATATGGCAAGATGGTAGCCGTGGTAGCCAAATATCTCGGCACCGCACCCATTGAGACCGCAGAGGATTTGGTACAAGACACTTTACTAGCGGCTGTAGAGCATTGGCAGCGTCACGGTATACCAGATAACCCAGCTGGCTGGCTATATACGACTGTCAAAAACAAAACTTTCAATATCTTAAAACACGAGAAGTATAAACATTTGTTGAACGAGATGATGGATTCAGACGAATCGGAGAGTGTTGGATTCTCAGATGAAGAAATTGCCGATGACCAGCTCCGTATGATGTATGCTTGCTGCCACCCTGGTATTGGTGAAGAGGTACAATTAACCCTGATTTTGAAAATTCTTTGTGGATTTAGTGCAGCCGAAATAGCCGCAGCATTCTTTACCAACACCGAAACCATCAATAAAAGACTGGTAAGAGGCCGTAAAAAATTAAAAATCGCAGAACTATCTCTGGATTCAATAAAACTTACTGCATCTACTGATGTCGTGTTAAAATCGATCTATTTATTGTTCAACGAAGGCTATTCTCCTAGCAAGAAAAGCCGGCTTGTACGTACTGAGCTTTCACTCGAAGCCATCAGACTCGCCAAGCTGGTGGTGTTTCACCCCATGATGACTCATCTGGCAGATGGACATGCCTTGCTATCGCTGATGTATCTCAATGCATCTCGCTTCGAAGCCAGAATAAATGAAGAAAATCTGGTGCTGGAAATGGAGAAGGTAGATCGATCCAAGTGGAACAAAGACCTAATTGATCTAGGACTGGCCCACTTAGAAAATGCTCAGAAAGGGGATAAAATATCCGGCTACCTGATCATGGCAGGGATATCGGCACATCACTGCATTGCACCTAGCCTGGCGGAGACTGACTGGCATGAAATACTAAAACTTTATGACGCCTGGCTAAAACTGGAAGACCAACCAGTGATCAGACTGAATCGAGCAGTGGTACTCTCAAAAGTGTTTGGAACTGAGCCTGCTTTAGTAGAGCTTCTCGCGCTCAAGAGTCAGGGAAAACTAAAGAAGAACCACCTTCTTTACCTTACGATAGGAGAGTTGTACCTTCATTCAGGAGAGCTTGACAAGGCCATCGTTCATTATAAAACCGCACTGGAAGTTTGCCAAAATGAGCGAGATTTAACTTTTTTAAATAAAAAACTGGAGACTGCTGTCCTAATTTCTAAAACTCAGTTGTAATGAGGATATAAACTTTAAAAGAACAAATTATGAAAGAATTTATGGTACTCATTCGAAACGAAGGAAATCCAGTAGCCAATCTCTCACCAGAGCAGCAGCAAGAACATGTACAAAAAGTCGGTGCCTATATCAAAAGGCTCATGGAGTCCGGTCATATGCAAGCCGCCCAGCCACTAGAAATGGAAGGCACAATGGTAACGAAGAAGAATGGTTCATTTGTAGATGGCCCCTTCAACGAAACCAAAGAAGTCATCTCAGGATACTATTTGCTCAAGGCAAATGATTTGGAAGAAGCATCCAGCCTGATAAAAGAAGATCCAAGATTTGAAGACGGAGATTGGAGGCTGGAAATTCGTCCTATTATGAATGTAGAAGGAATAAACTAGCACAATACTTCAATCAATTAAACAACAGCTTCAAACCCGTACAAGTATGAAGCTGTTGTTTTTCGTCTCGGGCAATCTTTGGATATGTGATTAACCGAAAAAAGGTTTAAAATCACGGAACTAATTTCACAAAAGAATTCTGCAAATCCTTCAATTTTTATCTTTCAGAATCACTGTCAGAAAATCATTGCACTTATCTTTATCGATATTTTATTTTTAGCTATGAACGAAGAGTTGCGCAAACTAAAAGAAGCCCTGGCTGCTTCGCCAGACAATGAGTTTTTGAGGCAGGTCATCCTGGATACGATGATCAAAAATGAATGGTGGGATGCCCTTCAGTCTGAATGTCTTGATCTCATTGCCAAGGACCCATCCAATACCAAAGCAAAATTTGGGCTCGCTCAAAGCTATTTTGGCAACGGCAATTTTAGCACTGCAGTGATCGTGTTGGAAGAACTGCTCAAGCAACTCCCTGACGATGTGGAAGCCTCTACGCTTTTGTGCAAAGCCTATATGGCCGAAAATAATTTAGAGGAGGCTGTAGAATTATATAAAAAAATCAAACTTCAAAATCCGGATTTTGAAGATAAAGAAATCGAAGATAAGCTGATCCGCAAACCTGAGCAAATGGAAGACGATGGTGACTCCACCTCGTTCCCTGACGAGATAGAAGATCAGATTTTCGGCAATAGTGACAAGATCAGCTTCAAGGATGTAGGAGGCATGGCTTATGAAAAGGAGCAAATCAGCCTCAAAATCATTCATCCACTAAAACACGCAGACCTGTACAAATCCTATGGCAAAAAGACAGGCGGAGGAATTTTGTTTTATGGACCGCCTGGATGTGGTAAAACCTATTTGGCAAAAGCCACAGCCGGAGAAATCGACTCCCAGTTTATCACCGTAGGGATAGACGAGATATTGGACATGTATATTGGCCAAAGCGAAAAAAAACTTAATCTGATATTTGAAAAAGCGAGAGCGATGTCCCCATGCGTACTTTTCTTTGATGAGATCGATGCGCTAGGCGCCAATAGAAATGATCTCCGAAGCAGTGCCGGGCGTAACCTAATCAATCAGTTTCTCGCTGAGCTAGACGGCATGTCTAGTGATAATGACGGTATCCTGGTTGTCGGTGCTACCAACGCTCCATGGCATTTAGACTCAGCTTTTCGCCGGCCGGGACGATTCGACCGAATGATTTTTGTGCAGCCTCCATCCATAGAGAGTAGAGTTGAAATATTCACCATTGCTTTGGCTGGCAAACCAATCGAATCTATTGATTATCAGAAACTAGCTAAACTGACAGATGGATTCTCTGGAGCAGATATCAACGCCTGCATCGATGTGGCCATAGAAGCGAAGCTCGAAGAAGCCATCAAAAAAGGAGCTCCCTCCCCACTTATAACAAAAGACTTATCCAACGCGCTGAAGACAGTGAAGCCAAGCACAAAAGAGTGGTTTCAAACTGCCAAGAACTATGCTGTCTACGCGAACGACTCTGGCATATATGACGAAATTCTAACCTATCTCAAACTAAAATAACGAACCATTGATGGAAGCTAACAGAGCACTTTATAAGTCAGAACATCTGCTCAAGCAGGAAAGATATGCCGAGGCGCAGAAAGAAGTGCAATCCTACCTGGCTACAGATCCCGAAAGTATCGCAGCGCTGCTTCTGCTAGCACAGACCCATCTTGGATTGAAAGAGCACGAAAATGCGGACAAGATTGTAGATAACCTTGTTCAGCTTGACCCGTCCGATCCTGACATATTATATTTCAAAGGATTGACCCAAGCCCTTCTGGGCAAAAGAAAAGAAGCGCTGAAGTTCTTGGACAACGCACTGGCCTACAATCCTTTGATGCCCGAAGCCCATGGGTTGAAAGCAGTAGTGTTTTTTGAAAAGGCCGAATTCGAAAAATCCCTGGAGGCTGCCAATGCTGGATTGGAAATAGATCCTGAAAATGAAATGTGCCTCAACCATCGAAGTCGTGCACTACTGAAGCTTGGTCACGAAGAAGAACAGATGGAGGCAGATCATCAGGCGCTCAAGAGCAACCCGATGAATCCACACACTCATGCTTCTGTGGGCTACAGCGAACTGCAGAAAGGAAATTATACTCAAGCGAAAGATCATTTTAGAGAAGCACTTAGGCTGGATCCAAACAATGAGTTTGCTCGACATGGCATTTTACAAACCATCAAGGCTACCAACCTATTCTATAGACTGTTTTTGAAATATGTCTTCTGGATGCAAGGTCTAAAACCTCAAATGAGATGGGCTGTGGTGATCATCGGATATTTGCTGATCCAGGGACTGAATAAATATGCTGGCGAACTAGGTGCCCTCACGCCGGTGGCCGAACTGATCATTGTATTGTACATGATTTTTGCGATTTCAACTTGGATCATTGGGCCGGTTTCCAATATTTTCTTACGATTTCATTCTTTTGGAAAACTTGTACTATCGAATGATGAAATCAAAACTGCCAACATCTGTGCGGTACTTATGACGGGGGCAATAATAGGTGCAGTCCTGCTTTTCTCCCTCGATGATGAACAGATCGTATATCAAAACCTTGGCATCTATATGCTGTGCACAGGTATAGCCATGACCGTAGTGATTAGTTCGTTTGCCAATGCCACTTTGGAGAAAAGTAAAAGAAATTTAAAATTGGCAGGTACCATCTTTGGGATCGGATGTGCATTGTTACTTCTGACCGCCGTGACCCTGCCAGGCTTAGCACTTCGGATGTTCAACTGGCTGATTTATGGATTTATTGGCTACCAGTTTTTTGCAAATTCACAAGAGTAATCCGGATGGTAAATATTCCTGATCATGTCCAACTCCTACTTCCAGTTTAAGCAATTCACTATTAATCAAGAGAGATGCGCAATGAAGGTCAGCACGGAAGCATGCCTATTCGGAGCGTGGATTCCTATAGAGAGCCAGAAGCGGATTTTGGATATAGGATGTGGTACCGGCCTGCTGTCACTCATGCTTGCCCAGCGTACAGATGTGAAGATAGAAGCTGTAGAGCTGGATACTGAAGCCGCACAGCAGGCATGTGAAAATGTGGCCGCCTCACCATGGCCGGAACGGGTGCAGGTGATCCAGACAGATATTTTTAAATATGTAGAAAGCGAATTCGATCCTTTTGACCTAATTGTTGTAAACCCTCCATTTTTTAGCGATAGCCTCAAATCTGACGATAGAGAGAAGAACCTGGCCAAACATGATAGTCAGGGTTTTGATAAACAAAAATTGGCAGCAGCCCTGAATAAACTACTGGCCAAGCAGGGTAAGGCTTATATCCTATATCCGGATTATGAAAGCTCACTGTTTGAAAATGAAGTCAAATCACAAGGCCTTAATTTTACCAAAGCACTTGTGATCAGAAATCAACCAAATGGTAAAGTGTTTCGAATCATTTCGCTGATTACCAGAACCAGCGTTGAGATTGAAGTGGAAGAGTTGATTATCCGTGAGGGAAACAATCATACAGAAAATTTCAAAGCACTGCTTGGCCCATTTTACTTGAGATATTAGGCCGTAAATTCAAACCCTCCGGTCAGTAAAAGGCCAATAAGTACCACGAACATCACCAAAATGAGGAAGCAGAGATAAGCGAATACATGTGCCAGAACACCTTTGATAATCGCCTTGAATTGAATTTTTCCTACATAAAAATGACTAATGCTCCAGACGTAATAAATGACTGAGAGAGCCGTGATCACAGTGTTGCTTTTTAATCCTGTATTTGCAAAAAAAACAAATCCGAGTATGTTGATTATAATGGCCTGAGCGTGAATAAAAAAAGCAAAAACCGCATTTTCAATAAAGTTATATTTTGATTTTCTAAACCAGATACCACACCACATAGCAAAAAGTGGAACAATCAAAACAGCCACATATTGTATACTGTTAAACACCTTTTGCTTGACTCTAAACGCAAGTTCTTTGACTTGCAGCACACGGTCTGGATTATTATTTTCCATCAAAGAATCCGCATACTCCTCAGTTTTGGGTAAATAATCATCTAGCGTGTAATCAGAGAATTGTACCACCAACAGGAAAATGGCGAAGATCAGAAAATAGTAGCCTACAGGTCCAACATACTTACCACGAATCCCTTCGATGTATTCTTTAGCTACACGTGCCGGATTTATTGCCAGTCCTAGTACAGTCCTTGGAAATGCGCCGTCCAGACCATAGACCCGACTGAAGAAATCGTTGAAGAAAGATTTAAGAGTCAGTCTTTGGATATTTTGATTTTGGCCGCAGAATGAACAGTAGTTTTCATCGGCAGGTTTGCCGCATTGTATACATGATTTCATTGGATACAAGAAGTTGGACAATCAAGTATAAGGAAAGAATGGGTACAAAAAAAGCCCTGACTCGGAAGCCAGGGCTTTAATATCTTAAATTAATCAGTTTTACTCTTTAGCTTCCGCCTCAGTAGTTGTCTCTTCTGAAGTTGACTCAGTGGTCTCTTCAGAAATGGACTCAGTAGATGCAGGCTGCTCGGCTTTGCTTGCACAACATGCCTTGGTACAACCTGGCTTGCAAGCCTTTTTGTTTTCCATTTTGGCATGGCAAGCAGCAGTACATGCTCCTTGGTGTTTGCATCCCATCATCATTACTTCAGTCTCGGTGCTGTGTCCACCAGTACCGTATACTTCTCCCAATATTGGCGCAATCACTAATCCGATCAAACATGTCAGTTTGATTAGGATGTTCATCGAAGGCCCGGAAGTATCTTTGAATGGATCACCAACTGTGTCGCCAGTTACCGCAGCGTGATGTGCGTCAGAGCCTTTGTAAGTCATCTCGCCGTTGATTTCTACACCAGCTTCAAAGGACTTCTTAGCATTGTCCCAGGCACCACCAGCGTTGTTTTGGAAGATCGCCCAAAGTACGCCTGATACAGTCACACCAGCCATGTATGCACCTAATGCCTCAGGTCCCATCACAAATCCAACAATAATAGGAGTGATGATGGTCAATGCTCCAGGCAACATCATTTCTCTCAAAGCTGCTTTGGTAGAGATATCTACACATTTAGCAAATTCAGGTGTGCCAGTTCCTTCCATGATTCCAGGAATCTCTCTGAACTGACGTCTCACCTCCATTACCATTTCCATAGCGGCTTTACCAACTGACTTCATGGCCAATGCAGAGAATACTACTGGTATCATACCACCGATAAACAAGGCAGCTAATACATCAGCTTTGAAAATGTTGATCCCATCGATACCTGTGAAAGTAACATAGGCAGCAAATAGTGCCAGTGCTGTCAATGCAGCAGAAGCAATTGCAAATCCTTTACCTGTGGCAGCGGTAGTGTTACCTACAGTATCCAAAATATCAGTTCTTTCTCTTACTTCTTTCGGGCATTCGCTCATTTCAGCGATACCTCCAGCGTTGTCAGAGATAGGTCCGAAAGCATCAATCGCTAATTGCATAGCGGTGGTAGCCATCATCGCCGAAGCAGCAATCGCCACACCATAGAATCCAGCCAATTCGTAAGATCCCCAGATCGCTGCAGCAAATAATATCACTGAAGAGAAGGTAGAAATCATACCAGTAGCCAGACCAGCGATGATGTTTGTTCCAGCTCCTGTCGCAGAACTTTGTACGATACTCAACACCGGCTTCTTACCCAGAGCAGTGTAGTATTCAGTGAACGCCGAGATCAAATAGCCTACTGTCAAACCTACCAAAGTAGCGTAGAATACGTGACGACTCAGAATATCTCTAGTGCCTTCACCGAAAAATTTCATTCCAACAATTACTTCTGGTAGCATCCAATCGATCAAAAACCAAACAGCAACGGCTGTTAATAGAATAGAAGCAAGATTAGCGATGTTAAAAGATCTTTGAACATCCGCTTCTTTGGCGTTGTTGTCTTTCACACCAATTAAAAATGTACCTAAAATAGAAGCGATAATTCCTACTCCGGCAATCATGATAGGAAGAAGGATAGGTCCCATTCCTCCGAATGTATCAAGAACGACTCCGGCGTCCGCCATGTCTTTAATAATGTAGTTGCCAAGAACCATAGAGGCCAAAACTGTAGCTACATAAGAACCAAAAAGGTCAGCACCCATACCGGCTACATCTCCTACATTGTCTCCTACATTATCTGCGATGGTCGCAGGGTTTCTAGGATCGTCTTCTGGAATACCAGCTTCGACTTTTCCAACCAGGTCAGCACCTACATCAGCGGCTTTGGTATAAATACCACCACCTACTCTGGCAAAAAGTGCAATAGACTCAGCACCTAATGAAAATCCTGCCAGTGCCTCTAGTACCATGGTCATATCACCATAGAATGAACCAGCGCCCATAAACATATTTACAAAAACAAGGAAGAACAAGCTAAGGCCTAATACAGCCAATCCCGCAACGCCTAATCCCATTACTGTACCACCACCGAATGCAACTTTCAAAGCGTTAGGTAAACTAGTTCTGGCGGCTTCAGTAGTTCTTGCGTTGGCTTCTGTGGCGATTCGCATTCCAATGTTGCCAGCTGCAGCAGAAAATATGGCTCCTACAACAAATGCCGGTATGATCATCCAACTTGTGGTTTCTACTAACATAGAAATACCAAATAAAGCGATAGAGGCAGCCACGACGAAGATCGCCAAGAGCCTGTATTCAGCACTTAAGAAAGCTAGTGCGCCTTCTTTAATGTTCTTTGAGATTTCTTGCATCTTCTCATTTCCCGAACTTTGTTTTTTAACCCATGCCATTTTTATCAGCATGAATACAAGTCCCAGACAGGCCAATGCTATTGGCACATAAATCAAATTACTCATATCTTTTCCTAGAATTTTTTAAACTCTTATTTAAAATTAAAAGAGGGCGAAAAAGCCCTCTTTTTTAAACCAGCGCAAAGATAAGAGATCAGTCTAGAATAAAAAATATTGTAGCTAAGTGAATGATATCGAGTTATGGTTGGCTGAATTCTACATTTTAATGGATTATTTTAATAATAAAATCGAAAAAAAATCGAATCAAAAAACTCTCAGGAATATTGAGTATTTTACACGCTTAAATCGATTTTAAGAGGCATTAAAGCCAAAGATTGTGAGCATGAAAACAACAGCCATCCCAAATATACTTGTAATTGTCGTCTCCATTGGTGCACTTCATCTAGCCAATATGATTCATGATGAATTGACCATAGAGAGAGCGATGGGACCAGTCAAGCATCTTTCAGATGCAAGGCACCTTATTGTCAATAAGGATTTTAATGGAGCAATCAAAGAAATGGATGATGCCATGATGCAGATGAGAGTCATCGAAAGATATGCGGACAGCTCATCGGTAGCTCATATCGAACGCGCAGTTCAAGACCTCGAAATTGTAGAAGATGAGATCAGAAGCGATTCTTTGGTGGTCGAAGATTTGAACAAAGCCTTCTTTAATGCACTCAACTCAATTGCACATGTCTGCATGACATTGTCAGAAAACAACCTCGACCAGGGAGAAAGATTCAAAGCCATGAGGTTTATGAATGCCACATTTGCCGAGATGATCGCCTCGCTCAAATTCGTGAATACTGACGAACTGAGACATAAAGAGGAGAAAGTTATTGGTCATGTACGAGAGATTATTGACCAGATGGAAGCGACTAACTATACTTTTCGTTTTGATTACGACTCGATCAATCACGAATTAGAAGAGTTGATAGATAATTAGAATAACCCTTCTGTACTAAGAGGCTGCGATTATCTTTGCGCCTTAAATCTTTAGCAGTGAAGAAAATTATCAGTTTCGTCGTTCGCCATATACCGCGAAAATATTTACAGCTTTTTAGCCATTTAGCACTCAAAGTTATTGCGGTTTTTTATCGAGGCAAAGAGGTGACCTGTCCAGTTTGCGAGAGCCAATTCTCCAAATTTGTGCCCTACGGCCGAATAGCTAGAGCCAATGCACTTTGCCCTAATTGCCTTGCCCTTGAGCGACACCGGCTTATGTGGCTATATCTGAAAGAGAAAACTAATTTTTTTGACCCTGGTCGTGAAGTGCTGCATATCGCACCAGAGCTTTGTTTTATTAAGAGATTTGAAAAGATGCACGGCGATCAGTATATCACTGCAGATTTGGAATCGCCACTTGCTAAAGTGAAAATGGATATTCATCAGATGCCCTTTGAAGACAACCGCTTCGATGTGGCCTTTTGCAATCATGTGATGGAGCACGTCGCTGACGATATCCAGTCGATGAGAGAAATCTATCGAGTATTGAAACCGGGAGGCTGGGCCATTATTCAAATTCCAATTTTCCACCCCGTACCGGAGGTTACGGTTGAAGATCCTTCTGTGACGGACCCCAAAGAACGAGAAAAGTTATACGGGCAGGATGATCATGTGCGACTTTATGGAAAAGACTATCCGGATCGCCTACGAAAAGCAGGGTTTACAGTGATTGAAGATGATTTTGTGAATTCATTGTCTCCAGTGCTTCAGCAAAAATATGCGCTACCAAAAGATGAGATCATTCATCTCTGTAAAAAGGATTGATCTACGCGGAAGCTATATTTGGATTGTAAACGAGCTTTAGGATTTTATACAAATCAGGATGCTTGCGAGCGAGAAGTTTAGGCCTCTTGTGATAGTATTCTGAAATCACCGCAAAAAACTCTGCCTCAGACGTCGCCCCGTAGGAGTTGATATCAGATTTGTTTTGCTTTATTTTTTTGATTTCTCTATGCACCAGTTTTGTCCATGGATTGATCAGTTCGCCTGGTAGTAAAACCTCTGGAATACCGTCTACTTCGCCATCAGACATATCCAATAGATGAGCAAACTCATGAAAACCTACGTGCATCTTGTTGGTTTTATTCTCAAACCCCCTGTAAAGCGAAGGCTTTGATAGCAACATAACGTGACTCATATGACCACCTGTACCTACCATGCCTAGTACGTGATGGTCAGTGCCTACTTGAAAATTTTCATCAAAACGATTCGAGTAGACGAGCACTTCACGTAGCTCACCAAAATTCCAGACAGGTAATTTCCAAAAAGGGATAATAGAACTAGCAGCTACTAGCAGCCGACACTCATCGTCGATTTCGAAGTCAACTCCAGTGATTTTGATTTCATTAAAAAAACTGATTACACGTTGTTCGAAGTCTTCTTTGTCAGATCGGTTTAAGGAGCGATAAAAGTCGACCTTTTCACTGAGTAGACCTCGCCATGCGGTTTGAAAGCTAATGGATTCTTTTTGACTCTTTTTCTTTTTTGCCGTGACCCATATGGTAAGGGCAATTACCACCAGTATTAAAATCAATTCAGAGGGCTCATTGATTCCACTAGCCGCAAATAAGAATAAGAGTACTGCGCCAATACCTAAGAAGAGCTTTCCGGTAAATGATTGCATGCAAGTTTATACTTGGTTTGTCTGGAGTTTATTCTGGAAACCCAGTTTTTTTGGTTACAAGGTAGTCGTTTTTCCTGGTAGAGAATTGGGTCATCATTTCTCCAATAAACCCTGCTAGAAAAAGCTGCACACCAATTATAACCGCAACAAGAGCAAGGAAAAACAGTGGCTGATCTACTACATCACGAGCTGGTAGTCCCATTTGGACCTCGTAGATTTTTCTTCCTATCACCCAAAATGTAATCAGAGTACCTAACAGAAAGGAGAGTGTGCCAAAGGAACCGAAAAAGTGCATAGGTCTTTTCTTAAATTTCGATACAAAAGATATCGACAACAGGTCTAAAAAACCGAAAATGAATCGTTCAAGCCCAAATTTGGTTTCACCATATTTTCTAGCCTGATGCTGTACCACTCGTTCTCCTATTTTTGTATAACCCTGACCCTTCGCTAAAAACGGGATATACCGATGCATCTCTCCATATACATTTATTGATTTCACCACTTCTTGCTTATAAGCTTTGAGACCGCAGTTGAAATCGTGTAGCTTGATTCCGGAGAATTTACGGGCCACAAAATTGAAAAACTTCGACGGGATGGTTTTCATGATCGGATCGAATCGCTTTTTCTTCCAGCCTGACACCAGGTCATACCCATCTTTTGCGATTTGATCGTACAGCCCGGGTATTTCGTCGGGGCTGTCTTGCAGATCAGCGTCCATGGTGATCACTACCTGACCGATCGCATGATTGAATCCGATATTTAGTGCAGCAGACTTTCCGTAGTTGCGATTAAACTTAATGCCCTTGACACTATTATTTTTTTCAGCTAATTCGCTGATGATACTCCATGATTTATCTGTACTACCATCATCCACAAAAAGGACCTCGTATCGAAATCCTTTTTGTGTCATGACGCGATCTATCCAATCGTGCAGCTCGGGTAGTGACTGTTCCTCATTGAGCAGAGGTATGACTACAGATATATCTAGAGTTTCACTCATATAGTTATTCGAACTCGGGTTTTGTTTTTCTAATGATAGCACCGGCGATCAGCCCATATATAGCCCCTAAGATAAGATACACATAGCTGTTAGAGACTATGCCACCTATTGTAAACTGTCCTTCCAGGCTTTTTTCGGTTTCGGCCATGGCCTTGTCTATATCCTCTGCAGGAGTACCAAAAGACTCCAGGAGCTCTTCGGTATTCTGCAGCGTACCTTCGATCAAAAGCTCAGGAAGCTCTGGATCAATGACCGTATAGAGCAATATCTGAAAAATACCTGACAGTACCATGGAGATGACTGAGGCGAAGAACACAAACTTAAAAGCCGGTCCGAAGTCTATGAACCCCTCTAGTTCGCTGTCTCGATATTTTGACCCCATAACGACAAGAAGTATGATCGATACGACCATCATTCCGAGTCCGAAAAATATATTGGTAAGTATAGTGATATCAATCACATAAGCCAGCATAGTAATAATTATGCCGATTAAACCGAGTATTAGACCATTTTTGAGTATGGCCGAGTTAGCGTTTGATTCCATTTCAGTAATAGTTTAAGTTTAAATAAAACAAACACAGCCTAAAATAAGACTGCTCCGATCATTTATTTTTTTGATTGTTTTTTCAAAACGGTGGACAGCAAGCTTGTCAGCAAAAATCCAATAAAAAGTGTTTTGACGGCGATGTCCTTGATTGGGACATAGATCGTACTATTTTGATTCTCTAAATAGCTCTCTTCAAATTCTTTTTGGCTAAACTGACTTCTACTTTCCTCCAATTTTTGAAGATTAGTAGCCACATATTCCTCCATTATTACAGAAGTATCAATAATATTTAAAACTCCCACCAAAAACAGACTATAGAATAGTCCGATAGATAGATAGATAATCAGTCCCACAGTCATACCCTGGCTAAAGCTCATTGTGCTTTGATTGAAAGTATCTCTAAATTCTTTAATCCCAAAAAAGATAAAAACCGGTAGTATGAATAGGCTGAAAACCTGCATTTCAAGCAGTGGGTTCGATCCCGTCAGATACAGCACAAAAAACATAAGCATGCTAATACCAGCACCTATGAGTCCAAATTTCAGTGGAGTTTTGAAAAGTGGTTTCATAAACTTCAATCGAAAATTTGAAATTGTGTACCGTTGATTACTGCCTTGACCTTACCGGTAAGTTCCTCTTGGAAGAATGGAGAATTTCTTGATTTTGATCGATTGGTACTGTCATCTAAAGTCCATTTCGATTTAGTATCAATTAGCGTCAGGTTTGCCGTTTGTTTTGCCTCTATTGAAGCCGATGGCTGATTTAGAATCATTCTTGGATTATGGGTAATTTTTTCAATCCATTCTTCAGAATTCAGTTCGTTAGAAAGTCGAAATAGTGAGGGAAGCATAGTTTGCAGTCCAGCTATTCCAAACTCTGCTCGGTCAAACTCTAGTTTTTTGCTCTCTTCATCCAATGGAGTGTGCGAGGAGGTAATTACATCAATCACCCCTTCTTTTAGTCCTTTGATCAATGCTTTTCGATCGTTGTCAGTTCTGAGTGGAGGATTGATCTTATAATTTGAATCATAGTCCATCAAATCCTCATCCGTATGAATCAAATGATGTATGCTCACATCGCAGGTAATGTGATATCCCTTTTTCTTCGCTTTTTTGATCAGACTTACACTTTCCGCGGAGGTAATATTGGAGAAGTGCATCTTGCCACCAGCATACTTCAGCAAGTCCAGATCACGCTTGATCATAAGATGCTCTGCAAGCGTAGGCATTCCTTTTAGCCCCAAGACCGTGCTGACGGTACTTTCATTCATAGACCCAAAGCGGGTTAGCAACTGGTCCTCCGGCTGATTTATAAGCAACCCATTGACTTTCTGCAAGTAAATCAGAGATTTGAGCATGATGTCCGTGTGCCAAAGCGGTTTTTCACCATCTGTAAAAGCCACCGCTCCGGCTTGGTGCAAATCCAGCATTTCTGTAAGTTCTTCGCCTTTAGCATCTATAGTGACCGCAGCCATTGGTAGGATGTCTGTGAGAAAGTTGATAGACCTAGAGCGCACATATTCTATATGACTTTTGGTCTGGATTACTGGTTCGGTATTGGGTAAAATAGCCACTCCGGTGAATCCACTCTGAGCCGCCGTGGCAGCGCCAGTGACTAGATCCTCGCGATGCTCATTGCCAGGGTCATTGAAGTTGGCTCGCATATCAAACCAGCCAGGTGATAGCACCATTCCTTTGGCCTCGATTACCGTTTCGCCTCTATGCTCCTTCTTGTCGATAGATTCGATGCGACCATCTTTGATATGAATATTTACTACTTTATTGTGGTGTGGTGATTTTGGGTCGAGGATTTTGGCTTCTCTTAAGAATATATTCATTATAAAAATCTTAGTAGCAGGCTTTCAGCAAACAGAAAAATCAAGGACAAAATTAAAGCATATTTCCATAAATCACGTTGGTGATATTTTTCTTTCAAATTATTAGAAAAGACCTTGGCCTCTTGTGCTTCGTAGAGATTCAGATTTTTGACCCCAGTCAACCGGGCTTTTATCTCTTCCATCGACAAGGTTTTTAAATCTGATTCTAGCTTGGGGTGGTTAAAAGCAACAGTGGTGATCTGATGATATCCCAGCATCAGATCGTAATATCCTGCGGACAGTAGATACCTGGGCATGTCTAATACCAGTTCATTTGCACTGATACGCTGAGATGGTATAAGTTCGGCATCTTCTCTTATTAATTTATACAGCTGTCCATTGGGGATACTATCCACCTTGAGTGACAGATTCATCTGATCCACACTGTATGCCAGTGCCGGATGGTTGCTGCTGCTCAGTTCAGCTATTCTGTGCAGGACCGGAACAAAAAGCGCATGTCTGTGAAAATTTGTATATGCGGCAGAGAGAGGTGCAGCGAAAAGGTATAAGTTGCCACTAGTCGGAAATAGGCTGAGATACGGTACGTCGGTTTTCGTTTTTAGCAAGGAGCGACCATTGGGTTGAAAGCGATAAGTAGTGGACACCTCAGGCATCTGGGTGTCTCGTCCCAACTCTTCAAATATGTTTGCGAAGAATGGATTGTTCAAATCTGGAAGTTTGAGTGAAGTACGAGCTGCCAGCGAATCACTCTGCATCTTTACATTAGATATTCGATAGTCAGTCGAGAGGACACTAGCTGGAATAAAAATTACAGATTTTCCCTGACTGAGTTGCTTATTGACTTGGGCCTCAAGTCCAGCGGCAATGTTTGGAAGTCCATTGAGAATTAGCAAATCAGCCTGCTCCAGTATGGGATAAGAAATATTGTTGGATTGAAAGGAAGTGATGGAGAACAAGGGATTGTTTTTATAAACTTGGCCTATTGGTGTCTTCTTTTCATCTGTGACTTCTACAATTTTGATTTTGGAAGCCAGATTCAAAGTGAAGAAATAATCATTGTCAAACACCACCGGAAAATCCTCAAAACTCACCCGGCATCGGTTAGAAGACTCCAACCTGCCAGACAGCTCAAATACAAGGTCCTTGGTGCTATTAGCTTCAATATCTATACTGGTGGTGCCGCTCTGATTGTCATTGACAAAAAACTTTACTTGCAGATCATTGATGTCAGTGCCGTCATTTCTTACTTTGATGTGGACGGCATTTTTTTGATTGGAGACTAGAAAAGGATTTTCTAGTAAGACTGTGTCAACGAAAATATTTTTTTGTTCGGTCATTTCCATACGGATCAAGTGGTATTGATTAGTAGAATCTATAATCTGCTCAAATTGACCGATGGTAGATTGTTGAAAGTCCGATAGGATGAAAATGTCTTTGATCTCTCCGGGCTTTCCCCCTTGGATTTTATCAAATAATTCTTGCCCGCTTCTCGAAAGGCTAGAATACTTAATTTCTGTCAAATCTTCTGCTGTTTTTGCTTTGGCTCGTCCTTGGCTCGTCCCAGGCACAAAATCATTGGTGATTAAGCTAAATTGAGTTTCTGCCGGATAAAGATTTGTGATCTCCTGAGCTATGCCCAGTGTCTCGTTGAATCCACTCACCCCACGCTCCGTGAGATTGGACATACTATTGGAGTTGTCTATATATAAGGTCACCGAACGACTTTGAAGGCCATCCTCAATACTGGGTATATAAGGCTGCGCAAATACCAATACAAGGAAAAAAATGAAAAGAAGTCGAGTCAGTAGAATGAGGAGATGTCTAAGTCTAAGATTCGATGAGTTCTGCTTTTTGATATTCTCCAGAAACCTAACATTAGAAAAGCTTACCCGTTTTGCTTTTCTAAAATTGAAAAGGTGAATAATGATGGGAATGGCCAGTGCGGTCAGCCCCCACAAAAAAATAGGATAAGTGAAACTCATGAATGACAAATCTATAGTAAAAATCGTTGGCTCTTAGAATTTATTTCTGCCGTTATATTCAATTGCCAAGTACACGATTTTAGTTATATAAGGTTGAAACTGTTGATCCTCTGATTATCTCCTAAAGTAGGTTTGATTTCGATTAATGTCCATATTTTGCCATATCCGGTTCATTCTTTGAATTACTTCAAAGACTATTTTTATTTGAAGAATAGAGTATTTATATTCGTGTTGTTGTTGTGGATTAAGATTTGATTAGTCCTTTTTATTTTGAGTTTTTGACCTTGGGGTTCAGGAGGAGTCTTGAACCCTTTTTTTGTGCTTATTTTCGAGCAAATCGAATTTCACCTTTTCCTCTGGTGGTTTAAACTTTTTAGCAAAGCACTCATTTTCACAGAACTTCTCAATCGTATTATTCGACACCAATTATTGAAGATGATTGCCCAAATCTTCCATAATTGCGCTATTCGGAAAAACGATACAATTTTCTCTATCTAATCGCAGGTTGCATTAGCGCCTTATGGAATTGATATCGAATGCAGTCTGCTTCCCACATTCGATTCGTGGTCGCACTAGGTAATTATGATTTTTGAGCCTAAAGCGTTCAGCTCTTTGCTGGGCTAATGTCTTTCTAATTACAGAGCCTGTTATATTTTAAAAGTGGTCAAAATCGAACACCTATTGTTTCAATCCTGAACAAATTCAGTCAAGTGGACGACATGGTATAAAATGTAAATCATTGACAATCAATTATATATGATTATGGCATCCTTCTTGGCATAATCCGTTCGAACTTGAAATTAAAAATTACCAATGGATAAAAAGATAAAAAAGAAAAAATGGACCGTGGGGAGGATTTCATCCATTTCATTTGGAGCACTGTTTGTCTCTTTTGTACTCTACAACTTTATTTTTGCTGATAAGGGATCAAAACTCAATGTCTCATCAGAAAAGATCAACGTCTCTGATGTAGTAAAAGGACAATTTCGTGAATTTATTCCTGTAGATGGGAATGTGATGCCTATCAAAACTATCAGACTAGATGCCATAGAAGGCGGTAACGTGGAGAGAAAATACCTGGATGGAGGTGAAATGGTGACTAAAGGTGATACGATATTGAAGCTGGCCAACAACAATTTGGTTCAGAGCTTTATCCGTGAGGAAACACAGGCCTTCATTCTTGTGAATAACCTGGAAAGTACTAAACTGTCGTTGGAACGAAATAAATTTGAGTTAAAAAGAAGATTAACAGCTTTGGACTATGATATAGACGCAGCTAGAGATGCTTACGAAAGAGGAGCTAAACTCAAAGAAGAAAATGTGATTTCCGAGCAAGAGTTTCTAAATCTAAAAAGAGCCTATGATCGTCTGGTGACTAACCGACAAATAGAGGTAGAGTCTCAGGCTTTCGATACTAAATCCACCGAAGCTCAAATTAGACAGACCTATGAAACCTTGGAACGAACCAGAAACAACCTGGTAATGATCAAAGGCAATTTGGACAATCTGTATATTAAAGCGCCTATCTCGGGTAGCTTGTCTTCTGTAAATGTGGAAATAGGTGAGTCAATCATGCCCGGTCAAAACATTGGCCAAATTGATGACCTGGACGCTTTCAAAGTAAGAGCGACCATAGACGAGCACTATATTGCCAGAATCTACGAAGGACTGGAAGGCACATTCGATTTTGCAGGAGAAACACATCAACTAAAAATTTACAAAATATACCCTGAGGTCATAAATGGGCTATTCTCCGTAGATTTAAAATTTGAAAATGAATTACCTTCAGACATTAGAAGAGGTCAGACCCTGCAAATCAAATTGCAACTGAGCGAAAACATCGAGGCTGTACAGATCCCTAGAGGAAGTTTCTACCAGACTACGGGAGGCAACTGGATATTTGTGGTGGACGAATCAGGATCATTTGCAACAAGAAGAAATATAAGACTGGGACGTCAGAATCCAAGATTCTACGAAGTGATCGAAGGATTGCAACCAGGCGAGAAAGTTGTTGTCTCTTCCTACGATGGATATGAAGACAAAGACAGACTCGTATTTAAATAATCAATTAAGAACTAAAACATACTAAACAATATTCAAATGGAAAACGCGAATACACTACTCAGAACCGACGGATTAAAGAAATTTTACTACACAGATGAAATTGAAACTACTGCACTTGCAGGTGTCAATCTAAATGTAAAAGAAGGTGAATTCGTTGCGATTATGGGCCCATCAGGTTGTGGTAAATCTACCCTGCTAAACATCGTTGGATTGTTGGACAATCCCTCAGAAGGAGAATTTTATTTCAGAGACGAAGAGATTTCTGAATATAGCGAAAGACAAAGAGCAGATCTTAGAAAAGCAAATATTGGATTTGTATTCCAAAGCTTTAATCTCATCGATGAGCTGACCGTATTCGAAAACATTGAGCTGCCATTGATCTACTTGAAATATTCTGCTTCTGAGCGTAAGAAAAGAGTAGAAGAGGTGATGGAGCACATGAAAATCATGCACAGAAGAAATCACTTCCCTCAGCAGCTATCCGGTGGACAGCAGCAAAGAGTTGCGATCTCCAGAGCAGTAGTCGCCAAGCCAAAGTTGATACTTGCGGATGAGCCTACTGGTAACCTGGATTCGGCCAACGGTCAGGAAGTAATGACACTATTGAGCGATTTGAACGAGCAGGGGACTACCGTAGTAATGGTAACTCACTCACCCGTAGATGCAGAGTACGCTGACAGAGTAATTCACCTGTTTGATGGACAGATCGTATCAGAAAATGTAAACGCCAAAGACAAGGCACTAGTTTAAGATCAATTACCAATACAACTGCTCTATGAGATAGTCGGTACATGCCAAAACATGTGCCGGCTGCCTCACTACGGCTCAACCTCAGGGACAAAACTCAATCTCAACACCCCAGGGAATACTCAAAGACTTGAAAACTTGAAATCTTTTTGAAAGAAAAACTGCACCGAATAACGATAGGTAACCGGTGATTTGACAAAAAGATAACACATAAACAGACGAATGAAATGAAGAAAGGAATGGTGAATAGGATAGCATTGGGACTGATGGCGCTGACAATCTTTAGTCTGCAAGCCACTGGACAATCGCAGGACTCCACAGCAGTCCAGCAATCTGCGGCTAGTAAGGTGCTATCTCTGGAAGAGTGCCTCAAAATCGCGATGGACAACAACATTCAGCTGAAGCAGATTAGAAACAATACAAGAATTGCCAAAGCAAACGACTTTCAATCCATAATGAGTTATCTGCCCGCAGTGTCAGGATTTGGTAATTATACCTGGAACAATGGTACCGGATTTGACAATAGCTCTGGCCAGTTTTTTACTGGAGGTAGAGAGAGTAGCTTTCTGAGTGTCAGTGCAGATTTAACTTTGTTTAGCGGTTTGTCTAATTATTATAACAAAAAGGCTACTGCAAAAACATTAGAATCAAATATCAATCAGATCAAAGCAACTGAGCAAACGGTAAATGCAAATGTACTGCAAGCCTACCTCGCAGTTATATTGGACAGAAAAAGACTTGAGATATCTGCAGACCGTAAGGAACTCTTGCAAGCTCAGCTGATACGTGAAAAGAAGAGAAACGAAGTGGGAGTTGGTAACCTTGAACAGGTCTACAACTTTCAATCACAGTTGGCCAACGAAAATTTGAATTTTGTAAATCTTCAGAATCAGCTCAAAAGAGACAGATTGAGCTTGTTGCAAGCATTGCAACTAGACGTATCTAAAGAATATACTATTGCACCGATGCCGATGGAAGATGAAGCGTCTGTTTTGGAATCCGAGAAATTTGCCGAGGTGCTGGCCCAAAGCATGCTTTATTCACCAAGCCTCAAAAGTGCTAACGCCAATGTTGAGGCCTCACATTACAATTTCAAAGCAAGCCAAAGTGCTTATGCTCCTACGGTGAGATTGATAGGTAGCTATTCTACGCAGTATTCGTCACTCAACAAGGATTTCTCCTCCGGTACACCAGTGGATTTATCCATAGGAGATCAATATAGCAACCTTACAAACAAAAGCCTTGAGTTGAGAATGACTGTTCCGATATTTAATAATTATTCGATTCGAACCAACGCACAAGTAGCAAGACTGAATAGAGAAAATTCAAAATTGAACCTTGAACAGTCTGAACTTGATATTACTAATACTATACAGCAGGTATATTTGGACCTGATAGCAGCTCAGGAAACTTATAAGGCAGCAGACGACAATCTTGTGGCACTCAATCAGTCTTTTGAATTTGTAAAGACAAGATACGAAAATGGAAATACCGACTTCTACACCTATCTCGAGAGCTTAAACAATAAAAATAGAGCAGAGGTAGAATTAGTCAATGCGAAATACAGCATAGTTTTCAGAAAGAAAATACTCGACGTTTATAGAGGTTTATTATAAAGTCAAAACTCAAACTCCAAACTCAAAACCACTCTCCAAAAAGAGTGGTTTTTTTTGTAATTATAACATTTAAGTCGTTTTTATGACACAAATTTTGTTAATATTACAATTTAAAATTGTAATATTTTGAGAATATTGAGCTAAATTGGCGACGGGTAGAAATTGAGAGGATCAATTAATCCTTAATTTTATATTTTTCTGCCTGCAATAAACTGATGTTTAATCAACTTCGGGTATCAACTAACTTTCAGCCAGTGTTAATAACAAAAGCTATCAGCAATGAAAAAGCACATAGTATTATTATCTCTGGTCGTTCACTCATACTTTTCGGCTATTGCACAAGATTCAAGTTTAGATAACTATACCGGAAACTGGACTGATGATGCATCCTGGACCTCAGGAACTGCGCCCCCATTCGACAATGTAATAGAAGACCTGACCATCTATGGATATATCACTCTTCAGGCAGGCAATAGAATTGATCTGACCAATGGAGGAGGTGATGTATTAACAATAGAAGACACCTTAGTAATCGCAGATGCCGGTTTGACCTCTCGTTTTTTCGCAGGTAATACCGTAGTGGTCAATGGACTGCTAATAGTCATGGGCAATCTAAATCTAAATACTGGCACCACCTTTACAGTAAATAGCGGAGGTGTGGTAGCCGTGGGTGGAAATTTTGGCGCTTTTGGAGGAGGGGATCCTACCTTCGGTGCAGGAACTGTATATGTTGAAGGCACCAGTGGATACACCGATGTGTCTCCTGCGGATGATTTGGAAGGTGATGGTCTTGGAAATGTTGGAGACTTTCTGGATGGCACTTCGACAGAGCTGCCAGTAGAAATGAAGTACTTCAAAACGGAAGTACGTGACGGTATTGCGATTTTGCGCTGGGCTACGTCATCTGAGTTAAATAATGCAGGGTTTGATGTTGAAAGAAGCGAAAATGGGATTGACTTTCGTAAAATTGGTTATGTAGGCGGACATGGAACAGTCAATACCGAAAAAAAATATAGTTTTTCTGATTACTTCTTCGATGGAAGATCCTATTACCGATTAAAGCAAATTGACTATGATGGAGCATATGAATACTCGGAGGTGGTAGAAGCTAAGGATCACCTTAGCCAAAATGCTGATCTAGCTGTGTACCCCAATCCTGTGTACTCCCATGAAAACCTTCAAATATCGCTTGGTGGAATAGAAGGTGATTTTTTCTCCCTAAAACTGACTTCCATTTCAGGACAAATTATTTTCATAAAAGACAGAATTGAAATCGGTGAAGTTCAGAGTGTGACCTTATACTTGCAGAAAGAATTAGTAAAGCAAGGTCTATATACATTGCAAATCACTTCTCCTTATCAACATTATTATAGACAGATCCTGATCAAATAAGTTCTGTGATCACCTATCCTTACATACACTTGGGCTGATGATCATTATATCTGCTTTTAGTCTTATAACTTGTCTTACTTGATTAAAAGAAATCACATTTTCTGGTTCCAATCCTCGGAGTTCCCCTAATTTTGCAGTTACCTATCGGCTGATAGGTATCGATAAATTCAAAAGGCAGTGAAGACTAAAGGTAAAAAAAAGGAGAAGGTGAATATTGTCACCCTGGGATGTGCAAAAAATCTTGTGGACTCTGAAGTCATCCTTACGCAACTCAAAGGCAATGACATTGATGCCGTACACGAGTCAAAAAAAAATGATGCCACAACCGTTATTGTCAACACCTGTGGGTTTATTGAAAATGCCAAACAAGAATCCATAGACACCATCTTGAAATTTGTAGATGCAAAGGAAGAAGGGCATATTGAAAAATTGTACGTCACGGGCTGCCTTTCGCATCGATATAAGGATGATTTGGCCAAAGAAATCCCCAACGTAGATGAGTATTTTGGCACGACTGATCTCAAAGCTATTTTGGCTAAGTTCAAAGCGGATTATAAACATGAGTTGATCGGAGAACGGGAAACATCCACTGACGAACACTACGCATATTTGAAGATATCGGAAGGTTGTGATCGCCCATGCTCATTCTGCGCGATTCCGCTTATGCGAGGCAAGCACGTATCCCGACCAATTGAAGAGCTCGTGACCGAAGCCAAAAACCTGGTAAAGAATGGCGTCAAGGAAATCTTATTGATTGCCCAGGACTCCACCTATTATGGGCTGGATATCTACAAAAAAAGAAACTTATCCGAGCTACTGAGTAAACTCTCCGATATTGAAGGACTCGATTGGATTCGGCTGCATTATGCCTTTCCCACGGGGTTTCCGGAGGACATTTTGGAAATAATGGTAGAAAGGAAAAACATTTGTAGCTACCTCGATATTCCGCTTCAGCATGGATCATCAAAGATTCTCAAATTGATGCGCCGTGGAACTGATCGGCAGAAAACTACGACCTTACTGAAAAAAATACGTGAGCAAGTGCCAGGTATTGCGATCCGCACGACTATGATTGTTGGACATCCAGGAGAGACAGAAGAAGATTTCCAAGAGCTCATGGATTTTGTTGAAGAAAGCAAGTTTGAGAGGCTTGGTGTTTTTGCCTACTCACACGAAGAGGATACACATGCCGGTACAATGGTTGATGATGTACCGGAAGAGGTGAAAAACGAACGAGTGGATGCGCTTATGGAATTGCAAGAAGGCATCTCATTAGAAATCAATGAAGCTAAAATAGGCAATACCTATAAAACACTGATTGATCGAAAAGATGGAGACTATTTTGTGGGCCGCACGGAGTTTGATTCACCAGAAGTGGACAACGAGGTTTTGGTCAGCGCAAAAGATCATTATCTTAGAGTAGGGGATTTTGCTGAAATCAAAATTACTTCGGCCGAGCCGTTCGACCTCTACGGAGAACCAGTTATTTAATATTTGCATGGTTTTGAATCAATTCAGCATCTTATTTAAGGCTGGTGCGTAAAACCTTGCATCTTTAATATTTGGACTAATCTTAACAAAGCATGCAGGTAGAAAAAATTGATCTACACGACACAAATTCATTTTCTGATTTCTTTCTAGACTATCTGGAGAATAAAAAAGAACTAAAAGCATTTTATGGATTACGTCCGTCAATTGACTGTTTTGAAGAGCAAATCAGAAAAAAGCAATTTGCTGATGAAAATAGAAAAGTGCTTTGTGATGTGCTAGAGTCACAATATCAAAATACAAATAAGTCTACTGCTGTTAGTACCAACCTTCAGTTACTAAAAGAGCCAAATACCTACACCATTACCACAGGCCATCAGCTCAATATTTTTACAGGACCACTCTACTTTATTTATAAGATAGCCACTGCTGTCAATGCCTGCAAATCACTCAAACAACAATATCCGGATTACAATTTTGTGCCTGTCTACTGGATGGCATCAGAAGATCATGATTTTGATGAAATATCTTATTTCAACCTTTTCGGCAAAAAATATGAGTGGAAAACAGACCAGAAAGGTGCTGTGGGACGGTACACTAATGATGGACTGGAAACCGTAATTAGCGAACTTCCTGAAAAGGTAGAGTTGTTTGAGCGAGCTTATCTCGAGCAAAACAACCTAGCCGATGCAGTTAGGTACTATGTTAATGAACTTTTTGCTGACGAGGGAGTGGTGGTGTTGGATGCAGACCATGGGCATCTAAAAAAATTATTTGTGCCAGTCATTAAAGACGAACTGTTGACCCGCAAGGCAAACCAACTAGTAGAGTCGACTAACGCAGACCTGGAGGCGCTAGGATACAAACCGCAGATTTATTCGAGGGAAATTAATTTTTTCTATCTAGAAGATGGCAGTCGTGAACGTATTGTAAAAGATGGAGACGGATATCAGGTGAACAACACAACTGTTACTTTTACAGAATCTGAGATTCTAGCTCAGCTAGAACAGCATCCTGAAAGATTCAGTCCCAACGTGGTCATGCGACCACTCTATCAGGAAACTGTATTACCCAATCTTGCATATATAGGAGGCCCTGCTGAAATGGTTTATTGGCTCCAACTACCAAAAGTATTCGAAAATTACAGCATCACATTTCCGATTCTACTACCCAGAAATTTCGCACTTTATATCAATTCGGCTTCAGCCAAAAAGATGGCGAAGTTTGAGTTATCGCCCCAACAAGTATTTAGTAAAGCAGAAGAACTAAAAAGTGAATATTTGGCGAAGTATGGAGAAAAATCTATGAGCCTGAACGGCGAGGTAGGAGATCTCGAAAAGGTGTATGAACAATTGGCCGAAAAGGCGGCAACAGTAGATGCCTCATTGAAAGGGTTTATCGCAGCAGAACATGCCAAAGCCGCTAAGGGCCTTGACAATATAGCCAAACGACTAAAGAAATCAGAGGAGCAAAAACATGAAACAGCATTGAATCAATTGGGGGCCTTGAAAGACAAGCTCTTTCCAGGAGGAGGATTGCAGGAACGCCACGATAATTTTCTTAATTTCTATATCAACAACCCAGACTTCATTAAACAAGTCCTATCGGCTCTTGATGCCTTTGATTTGCGAATGCACGTGATCAAAGAAGCATAAAAAAAGGCAACTCCATATGTAGCAATGGGCTGCCTTTCTCAATACTTTTATTAAGACTCTTAGGCCTTAAAATCAATCTTTCTCATTCTAACTGAGAGTGGAGTTACTTCCACATACTCATCTTTATTGATGTATTCGAGCGCCTCTTCCAATGAGAATTTCTTTGGAGGAGCAATTTTCATACTCGCATCGGTACCCGATTTTCTCATGTTGGTCAGCTGCTTACCCTTTTGGATGTTTACAGCCAAATCATTAGCCCGTGAATGCTCTCCAATCACCTGGCCTACATACAAATCATCACCAGGAGACACAAAAAATATGCCTCTATCTTGAAGCTTATCTATGGCATAAGAAGTACCAGGCCCAGTTTCCATAGATACTAAAGACCCATTCAATCTTTCAGGAATGTCACCTTTGTAAGGTTCGTATCCATTGAATCTGTGAGTCATCACTGCCTCACCAGCTGTAGCGGTCAATACTTGATTTCTTAATCCAATCAAGCCTCTTGCCGGAATGTTGAATTCCAAATGCTGCACGTCTCCTTTAGGCTCCATGATAGTCAACTCCCCTTTTCTTTTGGTTACCAACTCTATAGCCTTTCCAGACACGTCTTCTGGCACGTCTATTACCAAATGCTCAATTGGCTCATGTTTTTGACCTTCAATTTCTTTATAGATAACCTGTGGCTGACCTACCTGTAGTTCATAGCCCTCACGACGCATAGTTTCGATCAGGACGGACAAGTGAAGAACTCCACGTCCGTAAACCAAAAATTTGTCTTCGCTATCAGTAGCTTCAACTCGAAGTGCAAGGTTTTTCTCAATTTCCTTCATCAATCGGTCCCTCAAGTGTCTTGAGGTTACGTATTTTCCCTCTTTACCAAAGAAAGGAGAATTGTTGATGGTAAAGAGCATATTCATAGTAGGCTCATCGACTCCCACTCTATCCAATGGTTCTGGATTGTCAAAATCGGTAATGGTATCGCCGATTTCAAAGTCGTCGATTCCGGTTACTGCGCAGATGTCTCCACACTCTACTTTATCTACACTTCTTTTTCCCAGACCTTCAAATATGTGTAGTTCTTTTATTCTAACACGCTTTACTGTGTCATCCTTCTTGGTAAGTCCAAGACTTTGTCCTACGGCAATTGATCCTTGGTGAATCCTTCCAATTGCAATTCTTCCAGTAAATGAGGAAAAGTCCAAAGATGTAATTTTCATTCTCAACACACCTTCTTTTTGTTCTGGTGCCGGAATGGTTTCAATAATCGTATCTAGTAGTGGCTCAAGATTGTCTGTCTCGTTTTTCCAATCGTGGCTCATCCAGCCATTCTTTGAAGATCCATATAGAGTAGGAAAGTCTAATTGGTCTTCGGTGGCTTCCAGGTTAAACATAAGGTCAAATACTTCCTCATGTACTTCATCTGGACGACAGTTTTCTTTGTCGACCTTGTTTACTACCACGATAGGTTTCAACCCAAGACCCAACGCCTTGCTCAGCACGAATCTGGTTTGAGGCATGGCCCCCTCAAAAGCATCGACCAACAGTATCACGCCATCAGCCATACTCAGCACACGCTCTACTTCGCCTCCAAAGTCGGCGTGACCGGGAGTATCAATGATATTGATTTTCACTCCCTTGTATTCTACAGATACATTTTTCGAAAGAATCGTGATTCCACGTTCCCTTTCAAGATCATTTGAATCTAGGATCAACTCATTGTTGTCCTGTGTTCTTTTTGCGTCATTTGCCTGAGCAGCATAAATGATCTTGTCAACCAGGGTTGTCTTTCCGTGGTCAACGTGTGCTATGATAGCAACGTTTCTGATTTCTGTCATCCTTCTTAAAATTAAAGCGCAAAATTACGCCGAATAAATGAGAAGATCAGTGCTTGCTCAATTAATTCATTAATCTAACCTTAGAATAATATGTGAGACTAAAGCTCTTCCAATTCGCCGTCCTGTGAATTGGACATGATAGGAGCAATTATCTTATTTTTAGGAAGGGTCTTGGGTGATTCTTTGGATTCTACACTTCCATGATCCAAAGATGTTGTTGTCATAGCAGCTTCATTTTTCAGCGCATTTTTTGCTGCTATCTTTTTTTCCAGCTCATCTGGATTTCCTACCGTCACATTCCAAAATGGATCTCTAAGATCATAATACTTGTTGTTGTATTGCGTCAGCATGATTTTGACAGCATAGTTGAGCCGGTTGAGTGCATCCGTTTGATAGTCTTTCCTATTCATGGGATGGAAAATGAAAAACTTGATCACGGGAAAAGCTTTTTTTCTAAGATCTCCGAGAATCGAGGTAATACGAATTTCACCCGCATCATTCTCTGCGTTGATTCGCTCCAAGGCATCTTTGCAGAAAGAGGCCAATCCCTTCAAAAGATCAAAGTAAGGCCACACATCGCCATTTTGTTCCTTTTTTTTCTCTTCCACATAATCCTCGCAGAAGACCTTTAGAATATTGAGTTGTGGTATACAAAGAGCGGGCTGAGTATAGACATTGGGTTGCCACAGAATTTCTCTGAATGTGAATATTGAAGGCAACAATTCTGTATCGTAATTTTCTTCCTTTTTTAAATTCAGAAGATCAAGTGATTTTAAGTTCGCAATAGTGATTTCGCCAGCCACCAACTCATAGATCCATTCTTCGCCTTCTTTGGCGGTCTTAGGCTTAGGAACAAGTTCCATAAACTCCCAAATTTCGTTTAAATCTATTTTCATGAATTAAATCACCCAATAGTGCATGCTAAACAAATATATCTTAAAGCAGATTAATATTAGCTGTAATGTACAATTTTGAAGACCTTAGAATGTAGCGTAACATAAATAGGTGATTCAACTGTATTGAAGCCAATAGCAGCAAGGCAAATATTTGATTGGCGACCAACTCTATGTCTGCAGCCTGAGTGATTGTGCAATTAAAAGTCTCCTTATTACAGTGCTACATTTTCCAGTGGCATGAGTTAATACCAGATATAACTCATTCCTATGAAATTATTGACGGCTGCCTGAAATAGGATTGATATTGAATTAATCTCTTGGTTTTTCATGCCTTAGAGGTGAAATTATAGTTCTGATCACGAAGTCACAGTACACAGCATATGATAAGAATAAATAGAATTAGATAAATTAATTTGTAATTACAAAATATGTAACAACATATAAAATTTTACGTTAAGCCTGATATTATGAGTGTAGAGATAGTAAGCAAACATCATCAAGCTCAAGGAGCATTTGATTTTGGAAGAATAAGAGAGAATAAGCCTATAGGCTTTCCTCATGAAAAAGGGGGAGCAACTTCGATGTCCAATCTTTTTTATTGGGCTCATGCCTGGTCGGATACGGGAGGCCTAATTGATACACATCCACACCAAGGATTCGAAATCATGTCTTATGTCATATCAGGGCAATTGTCCCATTATGATACAAAATTTGATCGATGGTTGGGCCTTAATCAAGGAGATGCTCAGGTAATCAGAGCGGGCAACGGAATATCTCATGCTGAGAAGGTTCTTCCAGGTGGAGAATTTTTTCAAATCTGGTTTGACCCAAACCTAAGTAAGTCATTGAAGAAAGAGGCTACCTATTCAGATATTAAGAGCATGGAGTTTCCTGTGGTCGATATGAGCAACGGAAAATCAAAGACTATCATTGGAGAAGGGTCGCCAATGGAAATAGATACCGAGGGAATATCTGTTCTGGATATATCAGAAATAAAGTCCGGACAATGGTCTATGTCCCTACAAAAGGATGCTGTTTACAGTATCTATGTCTTGAAAGGAGAAGGAAAGTACAATCAAGGGGCAATTGCTCAGGATGATTTCATGATTGTAAAAAATGAAGATAACATAGATATTCAGTTTGATTCTGAAGCTCGACTTTTTGTTATAAAATCACCAGCAAATGTTTCGTACACCACTTACGCTGAGAGCCAGGGGGCCTTCGCATAAATGTATTAAGGCTGATTATATAATCAGCCTTTTTTTCCTCTGGTACCTCCAAATTTGAGAGCAAGACCTAATCCAAAAATATTTTTGAATTGCCATTTATCTTCAGAGCTTACCAATGTGCCATCCGTATCAAACTTTTCAAATTTAATATCAAAGTCATAAATGATTTGATTGTATATATTGGCAGAAAGCACATCGTTGATTTTCATAGTTAGGGTATTTTCCCAATTCACGTCAACCTTGTTAGGATTCTTGGTGTAATTAGTAAAAAGAATCAAGTTGGAGGTGAGTGATCCGTTTTTGAATATTTCTTTATCAAATGTGGCTATAAATTTGCCTCCAATTTCTGACCTCAATTTATTGCCCGGATCTACACCAAAGGCTCCAGCTGCTGCCAAGCGATCGTCGTTCACAAAGGTGAATTTGCCTGTAAGTGGACTTATGGTAATGCTGAAGTATTCGTTGGGTCTCCAATCAACTCCCATAGAGGCCATTAAATAACCCGGAGCCATGAATTTTGAAATATAATTTTCTTGATTTACATCTTCAGCGCTAAATCCTTTAGCAAATTGGGTTCTGAAGTCGATAGTGGCGTTATAATACCATTTGTCGTTCTCCTTTATTTTTCTGCCATAACTTGAGGTGAATACCAGGCGGTCATCTGCTTTTCTTTGTTTTGACTCTTCTTCTTTGATCACCCCGATACCCATATCGAGTGTGTTTTTCCATAGCACATTTTTTCGCTTATAGTCAAAGAAGTACTTAAAGTTAGTAGCTGCTGAAATCGAACTGGACCCTCCAGCCGACCAGTTAGTCAAAGTAGCCTGAGTGAAATTGATTCCGAACGCTCCTCCTTTGTTCCAGTAGGTGGTATCAGTTTGTGCAAATAGCGACGACGAAACCATCACTAAAATGGCAATAAAAAAGAATCTCATTTGTTATGTTTTGATAAATTAGTCGATGTTTTACGGCGCAAAGGTATGATTTTTTCAAAAATCACTCCTATTTGGAAATTTAAACATAAGTATTCACCTTGGCGTCCTGTTCCTTGAGTACGCGTCTTAGAATTTTACCCACATTTGATTTTGGTAGTTCATCCACGAATTCTATATGCTTTGGACATTTGTATCCAGTTAGAATTTCATGAGCATGCGCCTTGATTTCTTCTACCGTGAGAGAATCATCTTTTTTGACTATGAATATTTTTACAGCCTCCGTGGATTTTGGATCTGGTACACCGATGGCTCCAACTTCCAATACCTTATCGTGACTGGCGATTGCGCCCTCCACCTCGTTAGGATAGACATTGAACCCTGAAACCAGTATCATTTCTTTTTTCCTATCCACAATCTTAATAAAGCCATCTTTATCAATCACAGCGACGTCACCAGTCTTAAACCATTCTCCATGCATAACCTGAGCGGTATCATCTGGCCTTTGCCAATATCCTTTCATTACCTGCGGCCCCTTAGCACATAATTCGCCTGGTTCTCCCATGGGTACCTCATTGCCCTCGTCATCTAGCATTTTTATTTCAGTACTGGATATCGGGAGACCTATTGTCCCTGTACGATCCGTCCCATCTAGTGGGTTGATGGTAAGGACCGGAGAGGTCTCTGTCAAACCATATCCTTCTGCGAGCGAAGAACCCGTAACCTTCAGCCATTTTTCAGCTACCACTTTTTGTACGGCCATTCCACCACCAAAGGCTACTTTCAATTTTGAAAAATCTAATTTCTCGAAATCATTTTGATTTAAAAGTCCATTGAATAGTGTGTTCACCCCGGTAATCACCGAAAATTGGTGTTTACTAAGCTCTTTCACAAAACCCGGCATGTCTCTGGGATTTGTGATTAGAACATTCTTTGCACCAAGCTTAAACATGACAAGACAGTTGCAAGTAAGTGCAAATACATGGTAGAGAGGCAGGGCAGTGATTACTAGCTCCTGGCCTTCTTTGAGCATGATGCTCATCCAGGCGCATACCTGTTCGAGATTGGATACAAGGTTTCTATGAGAAAGCATGGCTCCCTTAGAAACTCCCGTTGTACCGCCGGTATATTGTAAGAAGGCGATATCATCTCCACTTAGGGTGATCGGGTTAAACTTCGATTTACTACCTAAGCGCAGGGCATGGCCAAAGTGAATACGTCCTGGGATTGAAAAAGACGGAACCATTTTTTTGATTCTTTTGACCACAAAATTGGTGATTGGACCTTTTATACCACCCAATAAGTCTCCAATTTCAGTAGTAATGACAGTTTCGATTTTTGTTTCGGCAAGTATCTCTTCCAGATTACAAGCAAAATTTTCGAGGATGACTATAGCCTTCGCTCCCGAGTCGTTGAATTGATGCTTCATTTCAGCTGAGGTATATAATGGATTGGTATTAACTACCATCAGCCCACAACGTAATGCAGCAAACATAGCTATTGGATATTGGAGAAGATTGGGCATTTGTATCGCTATGGCATCTCCCTTCTGCAATTGTGTATGATTTTGTAAAAAGCTTGCGAATTGATCTACTTTTTCTTTGAGTTCGGAATAAGATAGGCTCTTGCCCATGTTTTCCATGGCGGGCAAATGAGCGTACTTTTCAAAACCAATGTCTAATAAATGAGCAAGCGAATCGTACTCGTCTGGATTGATTTGTTCAGGAATTCCCTTAGGGTAGTGTTTATACCAATTGTGCGTGGCCATGTTGTTTTGTTAGTGCTCTTGAATATTTCTATGCTGGATAGAAATAAAAATTGAAAAATCCATTAAAGATGAGCAATGAGAGGTGAATTATCAACAATGTTTGCGCTACTTTTTTTACTTCAATGGCTATAAATGAAAAAAGTCTGGTAAACCAGACTCTTTCATTAAACAACATTAACCCAAAAATGATGCTGTAGGAGAAGGATTCGAACCTTCACGGAGTGGTTAGCTTCAATTGCTTGAAATTTATTCCAGTTCCCCACCCCCGAGAGAGGAGGGCATGGCTGCCTGTTTCATCACCCTACAGTATAAAAACAAAGAACGTCTTTTCGTTTGTTTTGATAATTCAAAAGTACTAAATCGACGTCAATGCTGAAAATATTTCATCAAAACCTAGGAATAAATACATTATTTTTACTTTTTTACATCCTTTATTGGAAAAATAATAATCGTAGTATTGAAAAAGGTGCTCTTATTACGAAATATGTATCGAGATAATGAGTTGAGCAGAATGGGCCTGATTATTTGTAAGAGAGTAAGTCTATAAATGAAAAAAGTCTGGTAAACCAGACTCTTTCATTAAACAACATTAACCCAAAAATGATGGCTGTAGGAGAAGGATTCGAACCTCCACGGAGTAGTTAGTCGCAAGGAGCGATTTGTCCCAATTCTCCACCCCCGAGATAGGAGGGCATGGCTGCCTATTTCATCACCCTACAGTATAAAACAAAGAACATGTTTTTCATTTGTTTTGATATGGTAAAATTAATGAAATGGACGATATATTAAAAATATCACATAAAAAAGGCAAAAAATTTACATTTTATCTAATATATATTTAATATTGTTGAATAATTAATAAAATCAGTATTGAATCATGCCGAAAAATTACGAAATTGATGAAGTGGATCTGAAAATCCTTTCTCATTTGATGCTAGATGCAAAAACACCGTATACAGAAATAGCCAAAAAAGTATATGTATCCGGAGGTACCGTGCATGTGAGAATGAAGAAAATGGAAGAGCTTGGCGTGGTGAAAGGAACCACGCTTCAATTAGACTATTCCAAGCTAGGTTTTGATGTGACTTGTTTTCTTGGCATCTACCTACAGAAAAGCTCACTATATGATACCGTAGTTGAGAAATTGAGAGAGATTCCAGAAATAGTTAAAATTCATTATACCACGGGTAACTATAATATCTTCATCAAAATTCATTGTCGTGACACAAACCATTTAAGAGAGGTGTTACATGACAAAATTCAGAAAGTGGAAGGTATCGATAGAACTGAGACTTTCATTTCCTTAGACGAAAGTATGAGTCGACCGATTCAATTGGGATAATTATTCTCCATAGCTATGGTGGTTTAAGTCAAGGCTGTTATTTTTGACTCAAACGACACAAGAATGAAAAAAGCCCATATTGGAGAAAAGAGTTTTGAAGTAGACCAATCTCAGAATGAATTCCACATCGATGGTCAGCCATTTCAGTTTGACCTGGCCAAATCAGGGAATGGAGACCTTCATCTATTGGTCAATAACAAGTCCTATCAGGCGAAAGTACTCTCCATTGATAAAGAAGAAAAAACAGTAGAGCTAAAGGTGAATAACACACCTTATACTGTGAATATCAAAGACAATCTTGATTTGCTACTAGCCAAACTTGGCATGGAGTCTTCCAGCCAGGCTGGGGCCAAAGAAGTGAAAGCGCCAATGCCCGGACTTATCATTGATGTCTTGGTAGAACGAGGACAGGAGGTAAAAAAGGGAGATCACTTGCTGATTTTGGAAGCCATGAAGATGGAAAATGTCATAAAATGCCCAACGGATGGCGTAATCACAGAACTTTATTCAAGCAAAGGAGAAAGTGTTGAAAAAGGAAAAATTTTACTTTCATTATAAACGTCACGTTTCGTTTTCCCTCTTATCTTTGTGAAATTTTTGTCTAACACTCTAATGGTAAATCTCCGATGAAGTATAAAAGAATATTGTTGAAATTAAGTGGTGAAGCCCTTATGGGGGATAAGCAATATGGAATTGATGCCACCAGACTTGAACAATATGTAAAAGAGATCAAAGAAGTAAAGGAACAGGGTGTAGAAATCGCCATCGTCATTGGAGGGGGTAATATTTTTAGAGGTGTACAAGCAGAAAGCTCTGGAATAGACCGAGTACAAGGAGATTATATGGGCATGCTTGCCACCGTTATCAACGCCATGGCACTACAGTCAGCATTGGAGAAAGCCGGATTGTATACCCGCCTGATGTCAGGGATCAAAATTGAAGAAGTTTGTGAGCCATTTATTAAGCGTAGAGCGGTGCGGCACCTTGAAAAAGGTAGAATAGTCATCTTCGGAGCTGGAATTGGTAACCCATACTTCACTACGGATTCTACGGCTAGCCTGAGAGCCATCGAAATGGAAGCTGATGTAGTCCTAAAAGGAACAAGAGTGGATGGAGTCTATACGGCCGATCCAGAGAAAGATCCTACAGCGACCAAATTCTCCAAAATCAGTTTTCAGGATGTTTATGAAAAAGGACTTAATGTAATGGATATGACGGCATTTACCCTATGCCAGGAAAACAACCTGCCAATTATCGTTTTTGACATGAACAAAGCCGATAATTTAAAAGCAATTGTCTCGGGAGAAGAAGTTGGAACACTGATATCATAATTTGAGTTTTATAGAATTATTATATTTGAAAAAAAGAATTGAGTAAATAGTAATTGTCATGGAAGAAATTGAAATGTTTTTGGAAGAAGCTAAAGAGTTGATGGATAATTCCGTTAAGCACTGCAAGCAAGAACTTTTGAAAATCAGAGCTGGCAAAGCCATGCCAAACATGCTGGATGGTTTGATGGTAGAGTATTATGGTGCCATGACACCCATAAACCAGGTAGCTTCAGTGAGCACTCCTGATGCGAGAACACTTTCGGTAAAGCCATTTGAAAAGAGCATAATTGGTGAAATAGAAAAGTCAATTATCAATAGTGATCTAGGACTGAACCCACAAAATGATGGAGAGCAGATCAGGATCAATATTCCGATGTTGACCGAAGAACGTAGATTGAATCTTATGAAACTGGTAAGATCGGAGGCTGAGAATGGAAAAGTTAGCGTGCGGAATGTAAGAAAAGAAACCAATGACTCAATAAAAGCACTGATCAAAGAAGGAGCCTCTGAAGACGCAGTAAAAAGTGCCGAATCAGATGTGCAGAAGCTTACAGATCAGCATGTAACCCAGATTGATGAGCTAGTGGTAGAAAAAGAAAAAGATATAATGACGATATAGACTATTGATAGAATTTCTTTCCATCAATAAAGTTTTCGACCTCATTGGGCACTAGGTATTTAATCGAGTGTCCTTTTTTTATTTTATCGCGGATAAATGTGGCGGAAATGTCTAATAATGGAGCCTCAACAAAATGTATCCGATTTGAACTCTTAATTTTTGGAGCTTCACCATTTGGTCTCGGGTATACTAGCAAATCATGATGCTCGAGGATAGTTTGATAGTTTTTCCATTTGTGAAATGAGGCCAGGTTATCTCCGCCGATGATAAGGGAAAATTCCTTTTCCGGAAATTTCTCGCTCAATACGGCAAGAGTATGAGCAGTATAACTAGGCCGTGGCAAATGAAACTCAATGTCACATGTTCTAAATTTAGGCTGGCTAGCAATGGCGGCCTCCACCATGTCCAATCGGTCGAATTCGTGTAGAAGGTTGTTGTTTTTTTTGAATGGATTTTGTGGACTTACTACAAACCAAAGCTCATCTATACGACCACAATCCAACATCGTCTGAGCTATAATCATATGACCAATATGAATAGGATTGAATGAGCCAAAAAAAAGTCCGACTTTCATAAGTCTAATGTAGTTCTTATTTCAAAAAATCAGTAATCATCTGTTCCGCATGAATAAGAGAATCTTCAAGTTTGTCATTGACCAGGGTGATATCAAATTTGTCTTCAAATGACATTTCAAACTTGGCTTTATATAATCTTCGAGATAGACTGTCATCGTCTTCTGTACCTCTATCTTTAAGTCGCTCGGCCAGTACATCCATGTCCCGGACTTTTACAAAAATAGACAACGCTTCATCTCCAAAATACTCTTTGAGACTTATACCTCCTTTTACATCTACATCAAAAATCACATGATGCCCTTTCGCCCATATTCGGTCAATCTCTGATTTTAATGTACCATAAAAATTGCCCTCATAGACTTCTTCCCACTCTATGAATTCATTTTTGTCGATTTTAGTTTTAAACTCTTCAGGACTTAGAAAGTGATAATCCTTTCCATTGGTTTCTGACCTTCCTCGGCGATCTCGGGTTGAGGCAGAAATTGAAAATTCTATTTCAGGAAACTTGGATAGGATGTGTTTGACTATAGTGGTTTTACCGGATCCGGAGGGAGCCGAAAAAATAATGGCTTTGCCTTTTTGCATGTACTAAGCTGATTTTGCGATTTTCATTTTTATGGCGTCAGCAAGTCCCTCTGGAACCTCCTGGCTTGCCAATTTCAATTGCAAAACTTTCTTAAGTTCTTGGTCAAGATTATATTTTTCAAGGCATTTCAAACACATGCTCAAATGCCTTTTCAAATAAACTTCCTGAGATCTACTGGCTTCTCCATCCACTACAGATTGGATCAAATCCAAGTACTCCGTGCATTTTGCCATGCCCGTTCGGAGTTTCATTTCCAGCACCAATTTTTTTAAGCTCACAATCGCCGCAAATTTAAATATTAATATCCCATGCTTTGTGCATAAGATTGCAATTTTTCTTTCAACAAATTTCTTGCTCTATGTAGCCTGGACCGAACAGTGCCTATGGGAATGTCCAGGATTTTGGCCATTTCTTCGTAGGTAAAGCCTTCCAGATCACAAAGAATAATCACAGTTCGGAAATCGACATCCAATGCGCTCAACGCATTTGATATTTCGTCACCAATTAGGTTTTTTACAGTATCGATTCTCAAATCTGTGGTTACAGACTTCTGAGTGCCCTCAGAATTGTAGTAACCCTCCACTTCTTGATAATCGACTTTGGCAGGTTGTTTACTTTTCTTCCTAAAGTCGTTAATGAAGCTGTTTTTCATGATTCTGAACAGCCAGGCTTTGGCATTAGTTCCTTGATGAAAGGAATTAATAAAACGATACGATTTCATGAAGGTGTCTTGTACCAAATCTTTGGCATCATCTTCATCATAAGTGAGCCGATGTGCAAAGTTGTACATAGCATGTATATTAGGCATAAACTCCTCATTGAAGATTTTATCCTTTATACTGTCGGAATAGTTGTTCTTGGTTGACGATTCTTCCATTGGTCTTGATTGATGTCCAAATATATGTATGAACACACAATCCTACGTTCTTAAATTTATACGGTTTTGTTGAGTTAATAAATTTTTTGAACAGTTAAACGACGACACTACATAGAAAAGACCGTCTAAATGCCTTAAATGCAGCTTTAGACGGCCTTTCAGTTTTTTAATCTAATTGTTTAGTATCGGTAATATTCTGGTTTGAAAGGTCCTTCTACAGTTACTCCGATATATTCTGCCTGTTCCTCACTTAGTACATCTAATTCAACTCCAATTTTAGATAAGTGAAGTCTGGCTACTTTTTCATCGAGATGTTTAGGTAGCATATAGACTTTGTTTTCATAAGCATCGCCGTTTGTCCAAAGTTCGATTTGGGCCAAGGTCTGGTTAGTAAATGAATTGGACATTACGAAAGAAGGGTGTCCGGTTGCACATCCTAGATTTACAAGTCTACCTTCTGCAAGTAGGATGATCTCCTTGCCATTCAGGTCATAGAGATCTACCTGTGGCTTGATTTCCATTTTGGCAGCATTTTCGTTCAACCAAGCTACATCAATTTCATTGTCGAAGTGCCCGATGTTACATACGATAGCCTTGTCTTTCATTTGTTCGAAGTGACGACCCAGGATGATATCTTTGTTACCAGTGGTGGTTACGACTATGTCAGCCTCTGCCACAGCATTGTCCATTTTCTTCACTTCAAAACCGTCCATTGCTGCTTGTAGCGCACAAATAGGATCGATTTCTGTGACAATGACTCGTGCTCCTGCACCTTGAAGAGATGCGGCAGAACCTTTTCCTACGTCACCGTACCCTGCGACCACGGCTACTTTACCTGCCATCATCACATCTGTTGCTCTTCTTATGGCATCAACCAAAGATTCTTTACATCCATATTTGTTGTCAAACTTTGACTTGGTCACAGAGTCATTGACATTGATGGCTGGCATAGGAAGTGTTCCATTTTCTTCTCTTTCTTGCAGTCGGTGTACACCAGTGGTAGTCTCCTCAGACAACCCTTTGATGTCTTTCACTAATTCTGGATATCTATCCAAAACCATATTGGTCAGGTCTCCACCATCGTCAAGGATCATATTTAATGGTTTGCCATCTTCAAATGCAAAAAGAGTTTGTTCGATACACCAATCAAATTCTTGATCATTCATTCCTTTCCATGCAAAAACTGGGATATCGGCTTTGGCAATGGCCGCAGCGGCATGATCTTGAGTTGAAAATATGTTACAAGAGGACCAGGTTACATCTGCACCCAATTCGATAAGTGTCTCGATAAGGACAGCTGTTTGGATAGTCATGTGAAGACATCCCGCAATTCTGGCTCCTGCCAAAGGTTTGCTCTCTCCATATTCTTTTCTTAGAGACATCAAACCAGGCATTTCTGCCTCCGCTAGTTTGATCTCTTTTCGGCCCCAATCGGCTAGGTTAATGTCTTTTACTTTGAATTTTGATGCTGTATCTATCATTTTAATATTTTTCTATTTGCGTGCGCAAAGTTAACGGATAAAATCATGACGAAAAAACCTTCAATTTGGTTCACCTATAACTCACTTCCTTGAAATCAAATTCATGAGTAACTTCATCTTCTTTTAATTGAAGATGTCCGCTATCTGTTACCCCGACAATTGTACCTTTCACTGTTCTGCCAGGAATTTCATAATTGGCTTTGGACATGTATCTATACAGTCTTCGTAAATATTGTGACTTCAGTTTTTTCATATCCCCACTTCTCAGTACAAGATAAGTTTTCTCCAATTGTATCAGTATTTGTTCGATCAATTCATTTACTTCAAATTCGTCACCCACAATTTCTGTCAAAGAAATTGCCTTTGGTTCATTAAAAGTTTTTTGATTGACATTCAGCCCAATACCAACTATAGAAGCTTCTATGGCGTGACCTTTGAGAGAATTCTCGATGAGAATACCGCCGAGTTTTCGATCACCATAATAAATGTCGTTTGGCCACTTGATTTTCAATTTTTTACCCAGAAACGGAAACAAGGCTGCATGGATGGCCAAAGTGGTAATCAGATGCAATTGAAATTGCTGATTGGCAGCAACCATACTCGGTTTAAGTATAACTGAAAATGTGGCATTTTTTCCAGCCTCTGATTCCCATGTACTACCCCGCTGACCTTTACCGTTTGTCTGATGGTTAGTAATGACGGTTGTACCTTCTATTTGAGGTTTTTCCTTTAGGAGAGCAGCTGCCGTTTCATTAGTTGAGTGACAATGTGACAGATAAATTACCTTTTTTCCAAGGAAATGCGGTTTGGCAAAGAATTTATGCAACTTAAATTGGTTAATTTTGTGGTAAATTTAGAGACAAAGCATGACAGAAATAAAGGAAGCTCGAAATTCTAAAGTATTGAGCGACGCGGTGGTGAAGGGAATGTTGGAAAAGAAGGCTTCTGATGTAGTGCTGATGGATTTGACGAGCATAGGAAATGCCGTGGCTGATTTTTTTGTTATTTGTTCGGGCACTTCAGACACACAAATTGATGCCATTTCTGACTCCGTAGAAGAAGAAGTATATAAAGCCACTGCTGATAATCCCTGGAGAAAGGAAGGAAAAGAAAATAAGGAATGGATTTTGATGGACTATGCCAACGTGGTAGTTCACATTTTCAGGGCAGATCGAAGAGAATTTTATTCTCTGGAGAAGCTTTGGGGAGATGCAACCATCACTTCTATTGGAGATTAAAACTTAATCAGCAACAAGGCGTTAAACAAAATTTCATAAACAATAAATAATGGCGGATAAACCGAGAAAGAATAGTGTGAACCAGCCCAATAAACCCAATTATCAAATTTGGGTGATCTTGGGGTTAATGGCATTTATTTTTGGCATTACGTACTTTTCAAACAACAGCTCTGCAGTCGAGATATCTTTTAAAAGATTTGAGCAAATGGTGCTCAGCAACGATGTAAAGCAAGTCGTATTGATCAGCAATCAAAAAATTGTAGAAGTCACATTAAAGGAGGAGGCACTTCAAAACAGTAAATATAAGGCTCATCTTGAAAAACAAAATCGATTCGGCGTGCAGGCGAATGGACCTCAGTATTTCTTCAAAATTGAAAGTCTGGATATTTTCGATAGAAAGAAGCTTAGCTTGGACGCTCAGCTAAAGCCAGGAAATGATTATGATTATTTGGTAGATGACCGATCTGACTATACTCATATCTTTTTAAACTCTGGTTTTTTCATCATTATCATACTCGGCTTTTGGCTATTGATGAGAAGGATGACAGGCGGCGGCGGACCTGGGGGTCAAATTTTTAATATTGGTAAATCAAAGGCTGCATTGTTCGATGCAGAGAACAAAGTAAAAATCACGTTTGACAACGTAGCTGGTCTTGATGAAGCAAAAGAAGAGGTAAAGGAAATTGTTGATTTTCTTAAGAATCCTTCAAAATTCACCAAATTGGGTGGCAAAATTCCAAAAGGCGCTTTACTTGTAGGCCCTCCCGGAACAGGAAAAACGTTGCTCGCAAAGGCCGTGGCTGGTGAAGCAGCCGTACCATTTTTCACCCTATCAGGATCAGACTTTGTGGAAATGTTTGTAGGTGTAGGCGCGGCTAGAGTTAGAGACTTATTTAAGCAGGCAAAGGAGAAGGCACCTTGTATCGTTTTTATCGACGAGATCGATGCCATTGGACGATCTAGAGGAAAAGGGCAAATGCCAGGCTCTAATGACGAAAGAGAAAACACGCTGAATTCATTGCTGGTAGAAATGGATGGATTCTCCACCGATTCTGGGGTAATAATCTTGGCAGCAACGAACAGACCTGATGTATTGGATTCGGCCTTGCTCAGACCAGGAAGATTTGATAGACAAATTAGTATTGACAAACCCGATATAGTAGGTAGAGATGCTATATTCAAGGTGCACTTGGGTCCAATCAAAAGTGATAAAAATGTAGACTCCAGAAAGTTGGCAGCACAAACTCCAGGTTTCGCTGGAGCGGAGATTGCCAATGTATGTAATGAGGCAGCATTGATAGCAGCCAGAAAAGATAAAAAAGCCGTAGACCTGAAAGACTTTCAGGATGCGATTGATAGAGTAATAGGTGGGTTAGAGAAAAGAAGCAAAATTATCTCACCAGAAGAAAAGAAAATAGTAGCATATCATGAAGCGGGTCATGCTGTGGCCGGCTGGTACTTGGAGCATGCTGATCCGTTGGTGAAGGTTAGTATTGTCCCTCGTGGTTATGCCGCTTTGGGTTATGCACAATACTTACCAAAAGAGCAGCATTTACATCAGACTGAGCAGCTTTTAGACGAAATGTGCATGGCACTGGGAGGTAGAGTGGCCGAGGAGATTGTCTTTGGCAAAATATCAACCGGAGCGCTGAGTGATTTGGAGCGAATAACTAAAATGGCTTATAGCATTGTGACTGTATATGGTATGAATGCCGCGATCGGAAATATATCTTTCTATGATTCGAAGCAGTCAGAATACAATTTCAACAAACCGTATTCTGAAGCCACGGCGGAGCTTATAGACAAAGAAGTTAAGAGCATTGTAGATCAAGCTTATGAGAGAACCAAGAAATTGCTCATAGATAAGAGAGATAAATTGGAAATCATAGCTCTGGAGCTTTTGGAGAAAGAGATCATCTTTCAGGCTGACCTGGAAGGCCTGATTGGAAAACGACCATTCGCAAAAGATACCAATTATGAGGCATTTACTAACGGTTCGCTTGGCCCTAAAGGAGTCGAGGAAGAAAAAAATGAGAAGGCAATAGAGGAACTCAAATCAGAAATTAAATCAGAAGTTGAGAATGAGGATGAGAAGACCTCAGAATCCGCTGAGAATCTCGAAGAAACGACAGAAGATTCTAAATAATAGAATAAATTGGGGCTATGATTAATAGCCCCTTTTTTTTTGATGAATACTCGTTTCGCTGAAATAGAGAAAGGTAAGAAAATTTACTTTGCCAGTGATTTTCATTTGGGTGTGCCTGACCCTGCTCAATCCAAACAGAGAGAAATCAAGATTGTGCGCTGGCTGGATCAAATTTCTACTGATGCCCAATCCATATTTCTTTTAGGGGATACTTTCGATTTTTGGTTCGAATACAAAGAAGCTATACCGAAAGGATACAATCGGTTGTTGGGCAAACTAGCAGAACTAACTGATCAAGGAATCAACATTTATCTTTTTACAGGGAATCATGATTTGTGGCTGGGAGATTATTTGACACAAGAGATTGGGGTTGAAATAATAAAACGACCAGTATCCTTTCAGCTTGGGGGTAAGCGATTTTACCTTGCACATGGTGATGGTTTAGGTCCAGGCGATTCCAAATTCAAATTCTACAAGAAAATATTCACAAACCCACTTTGCCAGTGGATGTTCAGATGGTTGCACCCAGATTTAGGAATAGCGCTTGCCAAAAAATGGTCAAAGGGCAGTAGACTAGCACAGATGAGCACCCCGTTGACATTTCATGGAGAGGAAGAATGGCTTATCATCCATAGTAGAGAAGTTGAGAAACACGACACACATAATTATTATATATATGGACACCGACATATCGCTGGTAAACATGAGCTGAATTCCACAGCAACTTATTTGAATCTGGGCGAATGGTTCAACGCCTGCACTTACGCCGAATATGACGGCGCCGATGTAAAACTTAGAGATTTCTCAGATGAAAGCTAGCATTGTTTGTCTATTGTTTGCCATCTCGACAAATACTTCAATGGGGCAATCATGGGCGTTGTTGAAAAAAGTTGAACATGCCAATATTGATCATATTGAGTTCGATCAATTAGGTAATATATATATCGCAGATTTTCATGGCACTGTTTCTAAATATGATGCAATGGGCAATTTGATTCTAGAATATGCTCCAGTCCAATTTGCGAAAATTCATGATATGTCTGCGGGGACACAGCTCAAAGTATACCTGTTTTATGATAACCTTCAGGAGTTGGTGATTTTGGATAGGTACTTGTCTTCTCCTGTGAAGTATAGGCTGACGGATTATGATGTTGGCTATGTTGAAGAAATCACACTCAATATACAGCCCTCGATTTGGGTTTTGGATGTGTCAAACTTTTCGCTCAAACTTATCGACTTGAGTAACAATAGAGTACTTGAAAAAAAAACGTTAGCAAGAATACTTGACGAACAACAAGCCGATATACAATCCTTTCATACGCATCAAAATCGACTTTACCTCATCGACAAAATCACTGGGATTCAAGTCTTCGATAATATAGGAAATCATCTATATGGTTTACCAGTTTTAGGGCTAAGTGATGTTGGTTTTACCAAGGACTATCTCTATTATGCTCAAGACGGATTCATTAAATTTATTCATTTGTACAAAACTCTAAATAAGACCATAGCGCTGCCGGTAGTGTCCACTGGAAAAATTCGGTTTTCGGGCAATCGTTTGCTAGTCTCAACCGATAATGGATTCGATATATATAAGTATCTTAGCGCCGAATAATAGGGTTTAATATCAGTTGAATTATTGTAGTTGACATGCGTGATTTAATAGTGCTTTTTTGTGGATTGCTATTGCTATGGGCTTGCTCTGAAGAGCCTGATTGCAACCTCGATCTCGGAAGCAATACAGTGTTTGTCAATTTTTATGATATAGAGGATTCAAGTGAGTTATTTCTCAAGTTTGTACAGATTAGAGAAAGATCATCTGACAGCACCTTCTATACCTCAGAAGATTCATTGTCGAGTTTTGCAGTTGCACTGAATCCTGATAATTCTACAGTGACATATGTGTTTATAGGTAGCACAGATGAAGATACTTTGTCATTGGGTTATTCCAAAGAGCTTCGATGGATATCAGAATCCTGTAGTCCGTCTTTTTATTATGATGAGCTCGAGGTAATAGGCTCCTCGTTTACCCACGAGCTGAGTTCGACAACTATAGACGTTTCAATCGATGAAAATATTAAAGTATACCGCTAGTTTAATTCTGGTGCTTAACTGCACGATGAGCTGGAGTCAAGAATTAAAGAAGGACTATAAACCTTCCGAAATTCTTTTTGCTGCAGATATAATTGATCTAGGTAAGACATTTTTTACTGATGAAACGCGATTGGAATTTCATTCAAAAATTGATTTTCATCAGTTTTACCTGACAGGAGAATTTGGTGTGGATAAGTTCAAGCTGGGTGGTGACAATTATACCTACACTTCTGAGGGAAGTTTTTTCAGAATAGGCCCTCAAGTCAATCTGATGCCATACAACCTACACCGGAGTAGCATTTTTTTCGGATTAATGTATGCAAGAAGTTCGTTCAATGATCAAATTAACTATGACCAGTCTGATGCGGGTTGGGGTGGGACTACAATCGATTACAAGAATGACAATATGAGTGCCCGTTGGTTTGAGGCCAATGTGGGAATAAATGTTAAAATAGCAGGCCCTGTTTATTTGGGGTATACGGTTAGATTTAAATTCTCAAAAGCATTGACTGGAAATGGAGAGCTATTCCCTTATGAGATTCCTGGTTATGGAGAAGCGGATAAGGGGAGTCGATTCGGGTTTAATTACTATTTAATCTATAAATTGAGATTTAGAAACAAGCCGGTTCCTAAACGCCCGATTCGAAGGGCCGAAGAACCGGAGAATGTCCCAAGGCCAGAAAAAAGCTGATTGAATGCTTTTGTCAGAACAATTAATAATATTTAAAAAATTGATTTTCAGCATACTATTGCTGATAATATCTTTACTGACGGGTACCATTGGGTTTTATTGGATCGAAGGATTTAGTTGGATAGAGTCCTTTTATATGGCAGTGATCACCTTCTCCACCGTAGGATTTAACGAGGTTTATCCATTGTCTAATGAAGGAAGGTTGTTTACAAGCATTTATATCATTTTCAACTTAATGGTATTTGCGTATGTAGTTTCGGTATTTTCCACCTACCTCTTCGAAGGAGAGCTCAACAGGCTTTACAAAAAATATGCCTTTGGTAAAGAAGTAAGAAAAATGAAAGATCACATAATCATTTGCGGTTTTGGAAGAAATGGCAGCAAAGCCTGCGAAGAACTTAGGAGTCAAAATATCGACTTTGTGGTAGTTGATAGAGATGATCAACTTCTCGACACTATTCAAAACACAAAAAAATATAAGTTTATCCTAGGAGACCCTACACATGAGGAAGTGTTAGAAGAAGCCGGAATTCATAGGGCAGAGGCGTTGATCACCACCTTGCCTAGCGATGCTGAGAATGTATATTTGACCCTGACCGTAAAGGAACTCAACTCGAAAGTTCGAGTGATATCAAGAGCTTCGGAAGAGAATTCAATCAAAAAACTAAAACAGGCTGGAGCTAGCCATGTTATCATGCCGGATGCCATTGGAGGCCTTCATATGGCACAACACATTACGAAACCGTTCGTGATAGAGTATTTGGATCAGTTGTCTGGCACCAACGAGAATGGATTGTGTCTCGAAGAGGTCAAATATGAAGACCTGAAGACTGAATTTCGAGACTTAAGTATAGAGTCTATGGATATTAGAAACATTTCTGGTGTCACGGTGGTGGGACTCAATAATACTGAGGGAAAATTAGAATTCAACCCTTCTTCAAAAGTTTTGGTAGAACCCAATGTGGTACTAGTCATAGTAGGTGAGAATTCAGCGGTGGAGACCTTCAGGAAGCACTTTCTAAAATAAAAAAATCCCAATTGAATAATTTCAACTGGGATTTTATAACCTTTTGGTTACGATAGACTATCAATCGTAATAATCCAGCCCAAGATTAGTAATCAAATCTTCTCCTGCCAGATACCTGAGTGTATTTTTCAGCTTCATAAGCTGAACAAAAATATCATGCTGTGGCTTCAATCCTTTGGCCGCTTGAGGTGACTTCAGATAGAATGATAGCCATTCCTGAATTCCACCTTTCATGCTGGCTCTTGATGCCAAATCAAGGAACAATGCCAGATCCAATACCAAAGGCGCTGCCAAAATAGAGTCCTTACATAAGAAATCTACTTTGATCTGCATTTTATAGCCTAGCCATCCTTTAATATCGATGTTGTCCCAACCTTCCTTATCATCACCTCTTGGTGGATAGTAGTTGATTCTTACTTTGTGATATAGATTGCCATAAAGCTTAGGGTGTAATTCTGGCTCTAGTACTTCTTCAAGTACACCAAGCTTGGATACCTCCTTAGTTTTAAAGTTATCAGGGTCATCCAAAACTTCACCATCTCTATTTCCAAGAATATTGGTAGAGAACCAACCGTCGATACCAAGTGATCTAGCTTTTAGTCCAGGTGCAAGGATGGTTTTCATCAGTGTCTGACCCGTTTTGAAATCTTTACCTGCGATTGGGGCACCAGTTTGCTTTGCAAGTTCTACGATGGCGTCCACATCACATGAGAGGTTAGGCGCACCGTTAGCATATGGAATACCCATTTTTACTGCTGCGTAGGCATAGATCATACTTGGAGCAATATCTGGGTGGTTGTTTCTCATTCCTTCTTCTAGCTTCTCAATAGTAGAATGGACTTCGCCTTCCTCTATGTAGATTTCAGTAGAACCACACCAAACCATTACCAAACGCTCACATCCATTCTCTTCTTTGAATTTGCGCATATCCTCCATCAAGGCCTCTGCCAACTCCATTTTGTTGGCGTATCCTGTTTTGATGTGGGTGCCTTCAAGTCTCTTCACATATTCTTTGTCGAAGACAGCTTTCATTGGTTTGATTTGTTCCAATTCATCTTTCAGGTCGTTGAGCAAATCTTTGTCCAACACTTTAGCATGCATGGCTGCTTCATAAGCATTGTCTTCGAAGACGTCCCATCCTCCGAGCACAACATTTTCCAGAGGTGCAATTGGAATGAAATCCTTAATCAATGGGTTTCTGTTTTCAGTTCTTTTTCCCAATCGGATAGTTCCCATCTGGGTTAGAGATCCAATCGGATCAGATAAACCTTTTCTGATACTCAGTACGCCTGCCATGAAGGTAGTGGATACCGCACCCATTCCTGGGGTAAGAATGCCTAGCTTTCCTTTAGGCTCCTGAATTGTAATTTTGTCTGACATCTATAATCTATTTTAACGCTATTTTAACCAATGCTCCTTTTTATACCAGTCGATGGTTTCCTGGATTCCTTCACTAAGTGTATAATTTGGCTCCAAAGCCAAATCTTTGTAGAAATCTCTGGAGTCACACATCCAGTTTGAGCATTTGAGTTCCTTTATTTTTTCAATATTTAATTGAGACAAGTTTCCTGTAATTCTGGTATAAATCTCAGAGAAAAAAGCCACAATGTAGACTACGAATAGTGGTAGTTTTATTTTTAATGTTTTCTTATTTAAGCAATGCTTGATCAGATTGTTGAACTTCATGTTGTCATACTGTCCATTATCTGATAAAAAATATTTTTTATTTTTCACCGAGGACACTGTGGCTTTCACAATCCCTCTGGCAAGATCCTTTACATATATGAAGGACAACAATTGCAGTTTACCCCCTACATATAGTTCAAGGTTTTTGTTCACCAGATCGAATACCGGAAACATGTCTTTATCTCCTGGACCAAATACTGGTGGTGGGCGCAAAATTACATAAGGTAAACTACATTTTTCTTCTATATACAGCTCTGCTTTTTTCTTACTCCATCCATAGGCAGAAACAGGATCTCCATCAGCATCAATTTTTATCATCTGATCATCAATTCCTGGTGCTGAGGCAGCCAGGCTACTCACAAAGACAAATTTTGAGATGCGTTGATTAGTTGACTCTAAAGCTTGAATCAAATTCACGGTGTAGTCGAAGTTTACTGTGTCGTAGTCGTCATTATTTGTTGATTTTGTAATACCGGCATTATGAATCACGTAATCAATAGATCCATGTATATCCACAAAACTGTTGAGTTGAATCTTTAATGATTCAAGAGAGGACAATTCTAGCTGTACAAAACTAATATCCATGCCCATAAGGCTTGATCGATTACTGGTTTTCCTAACGGCGGCGAAGACATTGAATTTTTCATCTAAGGCATATTCCACCAAAAACTTACCAATAAATCCAGTGGCACCTGTAATCAGTATGTTCATCGCTACATTAAATCTGGAAAAAACCGATCTTGGTCATTTGAATAAGTAAAGCCTGAATAATTCAAACTTCCATAATTATGCTTTGTTGGAAAGAAGGGCCGCTTCTTCAAAAATTTCTTGTGGCTCTCCAAAGCCAATCATTTTTCTTGCTTTGATGAACTTGTCGATAGCCATGTCTATTTGCTCATGTGAATGAGTCGCCATCAGTGAGAATCGAAGCAATGAAGAATTACTCGGAACTGCTGGAGAAATCACAGGGTTTACGAAAATACCTTCATTGAAGAGCATCTGAGTTACCTGAAATGTTTTTGTATTGTCTCTTACATAGATTGGAACTATTGGAGATTCTGCATCACCAATGTCAAATTCATTTTCCTTGAGACACTTGATAGTATAATTCGTATTGTCCCAGAGTTTTGCAATTCTTTCTGGTTCGCTTTTGATAATCTCGAGTGCTGCAAGCGCACTGGCTGCAGATGCGGGAGGTATACTAGCGCTAAACATTAGTGCTCTGGCGTTATGCTTCAAGTAATCTATAGCGGTATGATCAGCTGCGACAAACCCACCGAGTGAGGCCAAAGACTTACTGAAAGTACCAACAATGAAATCGACGTCGTCTTCAAGTCCAAAATGTGAGGCCGTTCCAGAACCTTGTTTGCCAATGACTCCTACCGAATGAGCATCATCTACAATGATAGTTCCTCCATATTTTTTTGAAAGTTCAACGATTTGGGGAAGTTTTACGATATCTCCTTCCATGCTGAAAATCCCATCAACAACGATCATTTTTATGGCATCGTTGGGTAGTTTGCTGAGCTGTTTTTCCAGCGACTCCATGTCGTTGTGCTTAAATTTAATCACCTTGGAGAAGGACAATCTCGTTCCGTCAATAATTGACGCGTGATCTAATTCATCAATGAGTATATAGTCATTTCGGCCAGAAAGGCAAGAAATGGTTCCCAGGTTGGATTGAAAACCAGTGCTAAACACAAGTGCGGCATCCTTGTTGAAATATTCGGCGAGTTTTTCTTCAAGTTGAACGTGTAGGTCCAAGGTGCCGTTGAGAAACCTGGAGCCTGCACAACCAGTGCCATATTTATCTACCGCCAATTTAGCAGCTTCCTTTACTTTAGGATGATTTGTTAAACCCAGATAGCTATTAGAGCCGAACATCAGAACTCTGTTGCCATTGATAATGACCTCTGTGTCCTGATTAGATCCTATTTCCCTAAAATAAGGGTATAGTCCTTGATCTCTTGCCTCCTTAGCTACAGTGTACTTCGCCAAACGTTCTTGTAGAATACTCATCAATTATCGGTTTTGTAAAGAATTTATTGGTGCCTTATACCGTCCATTTAGCTATTATTGAAGAATTTAATTCCTCAAACAAGCAAAATACCAATTTATCTTCTTTAGAATTCAATTAGTCCCTTTTTTCTTTTGTTAGATTGCTTTTTTAAACAATCTGTGTTTTTTATAAACTTCGCCATTGATATTTTCAATGGCTTTATTCATCATCAGATTATTTTCTAAAATCCATGATGCCTCGCCATACAACATTCCCTTTCTTTTTGCCTCATCAAATGCCTTCATATAAAAATAGGCATCAATTCCCAGTTTCCTATATCCTTCGACTAACCCCAGAGTTACAACACGTACTCTATCGATTTTCCTTTTATAATATAGGAGCTTAAAAAGGCCAAATGGCAGCAATCTGCCTTTTTTCAATTTTTTGAGCGGAACATTCATATCCGGAATGCTCAAAGAAAACCCAATCGGCTTATCATCGTGCTCTGCGATGAGAATGAAATCAGGATCCACGATCTGTTTCATATCTTTGGCCGCATGCCTAAACTCCTCATCGGTCATTGGGACAAATCCCCAGTTTTTCTCCCAAGCTGAGTTGTAGATCTCTATGATCTTATCAATCTCTTCGGAGAAGTTGCTCATATTTATTTTTCTTATAGTTATACCCTTGGTATTCAGCCTTTCAAGAATCTTATCAGATAGACTAATGAGCTTGTCAGGTACATCTTTAGTATAGATAATATAGGAGAGCAAATCCATATCTTTTTCGAATCCATACCTCTCCAAAAACTCCCCATAATACGGTTTGTTATAGGGCATCATAATGGTAGGAGAGGAATTGAATCCCTCGACTAGAGTTCCACATGTCTCATTGGTGGAATAGTTCTCAGGTCCGGCTAACTTGAGAAGCCCTCTGTCTTTTTGCCATGTTGAAACTGTATCTAGTAGCTTTTCTGCTACCTTGTAATCTTCAATCACATCAAAAAAACCAAACTTACCGGTTTGATCTCCGGTAAATCTCAGGTAATTATTATTTTTTATCGCAGCAATTCTACCAACTATTTCATTGCCTTTGTAGGCTAGAAAAAAGTCCGCTTCTGAATGTTGAAAGAAAGGATGATTTTTCTTGTCCAAAAGGTCTTTTTGGGCAATAAATAATTCAGGCACGTAATTTGTATCATGCGAATACAAGGCATGAGGGAAATCTATGAACCTTTTCAATTCCTTCTTATCCTGAACTTTTACTACTTCAATCATTCAACTTAATCGAGTTGCTGAGCACTATATAAAATAATGCGCAAAGATATATTTATTGGCTATGTATTCATATTTAAAATTGAAAATTTGTGCTAGTAAATCCTCAATTAAATGGATAGAATAGCGATTCAAATTTTAAATACTAGCGCAAGATGTAAAGATCCTTATTGCATTCAGAGAATTAATTATTGAATTATTCAGAGAAGTCAATAGAAGAACTTTTACCTACATTTATATTACGACAATAATATCCGTCGTACCACCCAAGTACTTTTTGATTTTTTTTCAGTTCCTGTAATAAATCTTTAGAAATGCTATCTAACTGAGGGATACATTCTAGAGATACTATCATTATTGCATACTGATATGAAAAAGCTTGGTTGGGTACTATTCGGTGTTTTTTCTCTGCTGATCGGAGTATACCCTGTGGTCTATTTTTTAATAGATATGAAGCAGGGACTGCTTGGAAGCAAGTCTGAAGATCTTCTACAGAATGAAGTTTGGTTCTGGTTTTTCTATCAGCATATTGGTTTTGGTGCAATGACTATGCTCACAGGTTGGACACAGTTTAGCAGAAAACTGAGGGTTAGGAATATAAACATTCATAAGGTTCTTGGGAAGATATACGTGATTTCCGTTCTTCTAAGCGGAACAGCTGGTTTGTATCTATCTTTCTATGCTACGGGAGGGCTTATTGCAAGTTTTGGATTTGGAATTATGGCTGTCTTGTGGGTCATTACTACGTTCATGGCATTTATCACTGTCAAGAAGGGAGAGATCACAGCTCATCAGCAGTGGATGATTAGGAGTTATGCTCTTTGTTGGGCAGCTGTCACCTTAAGGATTTGGTTGCCTACCTTGCAAATAGGGTTTGGGCTTGATTTTATTTCGTCTTACTTAATTGTTTCTTGGCTATGTTGGGTGCCAAATTTGATTGTTGCAGAGCTTATTATCTTAAATGGAAAGAGTAGTCGCAATACCAATATATCCTTATCAAAAAGCAATTAACAATGGGAGTTAGCCACAATCTTGGATGACTAATTCCCAAATCAATTGTTATACCAGATTGGAAGCCTGGTTACTCCCTTTTGGTAAGTTGCATTTTACCTTGTGTATGCTCTCCTTCACAATCTGAACCGGTAAAATCGATATCTAGTATGTCTCCATCTACTACACCGCTACCGGTAAATGTTCCACCACAGCCAGGTACAGTGTCATCGTATTCGAAGCTTGTAATCACATTGTCTTCTATTACAAGTTCTAGTGTTCCATTGTTTTTACCTCCATCGCAGCATGCAGTATAGCCGGCGGTAAAAAAGAATTCACCTGTCCAGGTGTTAGAATCTTCGTCAGGAGTAAGAATAAAAGAAACTGCAATTTTGTCATACACTTTGTTAGGAAGAGTAGAGGACCATGTGCCAGAATACTTTTCTTCTAAGGAAATATCTTCTGTTTCTTCTTTTACTGGATCCGATTCTCCGTCCTCGTTGCCACAACTGACAAAAGTACTAGCTAGGAAAATTATCAAGACAAATTTTGCCGTATTCATATGTTTTAAGGTTTGTTTAGAAAGGCCAAACATAGATTACCAACTATTTGCAATCGACCTATTGGGTACAATCAAACCTTTTTATCCAAATTTCTGATGTAGTCCTTTGGTGTTTGATTCGTAACAGTCTTGAAGGCCTTATTAAAGGTTGATTTGGAACTAAAACCAACTTCAATTGCTAGCCCAAAGAGCGTGTGAGAGAGGTGCTTGTCTGCTTTTATTTTTTTCTGGAATTCTTCTATTCTTTTCTGATTTATGTAATCATAGAAGGATGTATTATAAACTTGGTTTAGTAGCCAAGATAGATTGTTGGATGAAGTGCCAATGGCATCAGATAGACTTTTGAGTGTAAGGTTTTTTTGAAGAAATAATTCTTCTTCATTGATATAGTAATTTAGTCTCTCTTGTAAGTGTTTTATCTCCTCCTTAGACAATCGATCACGTTCTGATAGCTTTTTCGCTAAGAGTGGCATTCGAAAGACCTCCGGTTGAATAATGCTGAAATATCCTATTAAATAAATGAATACCGGGGTACATATCCACATTGTATCATAATTGATGTGGTCAAATGGCTTTTCCAAGATATAATAACCAGTAAAGCTGAATGACCAAAATAGTATAAGAACAAGCAGGGTGGATAATACTATAATCAAATATCTTTTTACGTTTTGCTTATAAGACAGATGATAGGCTTCCAGTTTTTCGAAAGTTCTCAAAAGCAGAACAGATTTGATCCAATAGAAATAGAACGATATTAACCCAATGGTTTCGACGGTCATGAATATATATGGGAGAGTTCCTGATCGGTACAGTTCATAAATTTCCTCTGTATTCTTCGAAAGAGTCCATGTAAAGTAGAGTACATGAATTATCGCTGGGAGATAATGATATATGGAAAGTCTAAACACTGGTTTTTCACTGTATGTCAAGCGACGAACGTACAAATAGAGGAGTGGAGCGAAAAGCAATACAGATGTATCAGCAAAAGTGCCAACTCGCCATACCCATTCCTCTGTAATCCTAGAAGCTACTACTCGTCCAAATAGCATGATGGACGCCAAAATAAGGGCAATTGCCAGCGCTCGATTAGCTTCCTTATTTTTGTTTTGAGTAAGTAGGATTGTGCCTGCTAAAAACAAACCTTGAGTGATACCAAGAAATAAAAGAATGTCTAGGGCGGAAAAGGAGTCCATTTAAAAATACATGCTGATCGTAGTTAAAAATTTATACTATTGGGTTTGATAACGAAATCTATTGTTGGATCACCGCTTGAACTCAACCCAGATTTTTTCAGATTTAGAAATTTTGTTTTCCTCCCTTACCTGATAATTGACTCTTAATCTGAATTGTCCTTTTGTCAATGTTTCCTCAATAGCCTCTCTTCCCTTACACTTTCTGGAGAGATAATTCCAATAGATAGTAGTTTGCTCATTTGGCTTTAACTTTCGAGGAATGGGTCTGGCACAAGGCACGCCACACGGGCAAGGTGTATAAGGGATCCTTTTCCACTCTTCTGAATTCAGCATTTCGAGATAGAAATTGCTCAACGAGGGGAAAACCACCTCATTCTCCGAAATATTTTGAATCTTGAATGCGATTCTTTCATCTTCTGGGAGTGTGCTTACACTTATGTCTCCAAAAGATTGTATTTTTAATGTAGTACAGCCAGCCATCAATATCGAACAAACGACAAATCGCATCATCCCCATGTCAAGTTTAAACGTTAATTTCCGCATGATTTTAGCAGTTGTTTTAACAATTGTAGTCATTTCGGATGCAAATAGTCAAGATCATCTTCGATTAATTTCGGAGGGAGAAAGAGATTTTGTAAAAATCAGAGAGGCATTCTATTCTTATTGGGATCGAACAGGTCGACGCAATTCAGATTTTAAAAAATTTAAGCGGTGGGAAGATAGAGTTCTCCCCCGACTGGTAGATGGGCAGTTGTCTTCGAGTGGTCATTATACCATGAGGATTTCAGAGTATAAATTGCTTCAAGAGAAATTCACCAAATCTGCTCGAACGAATACTGAGAGCTGGGAAGCAATTGGGCCATATGATTGGCAAGTCGCTTCCAACGGGTATAGTCCAGGTAATGGTAGAATCAACTGTATCACGGTAGACCCAAACGACCCGGACATAATTTACATTGGCACCTCAGGTGGAGGGGTTTGGAAGAGCGAAGATAGCGGTGCAACCTGGTCCACCACAACTGATCAATTGGCTGTATTGGGAGCTACCGATATTTATGTGAACCCTGCGGACTCAGATGAAGTAATCGTGTTGACTGGAGATGCCTATGGCAGTGATACGCCAAGTGTCGGTCTTATCAAATCTATAGATGGTGGAAAAACATGGAGCACCACCAATTTCAGTTATGAGGAGTCGGCCTATAATGTGTTCTTTAAGTTTGAGGTAAGTCCTACTAACCCTGACCTCATGATTGTAGCAGGAGATGGCGTACATAGAAGCACTGACGGAGGAGATACCTGGACGGAGGTGATGACTGTTACCATTTCAGATTTGGTTTTTCATCCGGGAGATGATGATATTGTTTATGCAGCGGCGAGATATGAGGATTCAGAGAATGAACTGACACTTTATAAATCAACAGATGGCGGTGCTACGTGGTCATCGGCGCTTTTTACCTTCGAATCTTTAGACACCACGCTGGGTAGAAAAGCCCTTGGAGTAACGGAAGATAATTTAGATGCCCTATATGTTTTGGTTTCGGACGATGACGCCACGTTCGGCGGATTGTTTAAGTCAGAAGATCAGCTATCCACTATGAGCATGCAATCTAATACACCCAATATTTTCGGATATGAAACGGATGGTTCGGACGCAGATGATGGGCAAGGATGGTATGATCTGGCTATAGCAGTAGACCCGGACGATGAAGATATCCTCTATGCTAGTGGAGTCCATATTTGGAAGTCTATAGATTCAGGGGTCACGTGGGAAATCCAGAACTATTGGATTTGGGATACTGAAGAGTACCCATATGTACACGCAGACAATCATACACTGGATATTGCAAATGGTAAGCTATATGCGGGCTGTGACGGGGGTGTATTTGTATCTGCAGATGGAGGGGATACCTTTACCGACCTTAGCCCTGGATTAAATATTGGCCAATTCTATAGAATTAGTACTCATCCTACAGATGAAAATATTGTGATCGGAGGACTACAGGATAATGGAGCCTATTTAAGGAAAAATAATCAATGGTATCAGATATATGGAGCCGATGGTATGGAAGCCATCATTGATCACACAGATCCGACAATCATGTACTCCTCTTATCAGAACGGCGGTATACTTAGATATACAGACGATGGCGAGAATATAGATTTGGATGTCATAAATTCTGATGATGAAAGCGGGGGCTGGATTACACCCTATATCATGCACCCAGATGATAATAAAACGATGTATTTTGGTTTTGAAAATGTTTGGAAATCCACGGATCAAGGAGAAACCCTATCAAAGATTAGCAATTTTCAAACAGGAGGAAACATAAGCATTCTCAAACAGCACCCTACTAACACAGATCACCTATTAGCCTCCTCCGACGGTTCGTTATATCTAACCACCGATGACGGTGACAAATGGTCCGATATCACAGTAGGTTTACCTTTTTATACGCTGACGGATGCGACCTTTGCGCACAATGATGCCAGCACTATTTGGGCTACCTTCTCCAATTATGAAATAGGTGAGAAAGTGTATAAATCTACCGATAGCGGAAAAAACTGGACCAGCGTATCTGAAGGTCTTCCTGACCTGCCAGTTAATTGCATTCTGAGCCAAAATAGCTGCAGCGGAAGGGTGTTTATAGGTACCGACATCGGTGTGTACTCGCGTAACGAAGGCCAAACTACCTGGAATTATTTGGGAGAAGGACTGCCAAATGTGGTGGTAAGAGAACTAGAAATGCAAGATGAAACTGGTAAGCTGTTTGCTGCTACATTTGGCCGCGGGATCTGGAAAATCGAGGCTGGAGAAATTCAATCACAGCAAATTACTTTTGAGGACATTGGGAATAAATTTGTAGGATCTGAATCCTTCGAATTGGTGGCGAGTAGTGATTCAGGGCTTGATGTGATTTTCACCAGTAGCGATCCTGATATTGTATCAATCAATGGGACTACGGCAACTGTTGTGTCAGAGGGCAGTGTGACTATTACGGCAGTGCAGGAGGGGAATTGTGACTATTTGGAAGCGGAATCAGAACAAGAATTGACAATCACAGTGCTATCAATTGATACAGAATCACAAGATTTACTCATTTACCCTAATCCTTCCGAAGGCAGTGAGTTTCTATATATAGAATCGCTTCAGCCTCAGCAACAATTGCCAAAAGAAGTAAGCGTATATAATATGCAGGGTAGAAAAATAATAACTCGATCATTGATTAAACGAGGGGATAAAGTGGCTTTACCAGTTCATGATCTTGAATCTGGTATTTACCTAATAAGAGTTAATGGATCGACCTTCGAATTTGTTAAGTCATAATTTGGCTTGACGGCTAGAATTGAAGCTTTTTCATGATCTCGTTTTTTTTGTTGAGAATGGTAGTATCCGCTTTGTTCTGATGGCGCTCCTTATCTGAAAACAGATATTTATATTTTGCTTTAGTGACTTTGTAATCATAATCTTCCGAGTCTCCAAAAATGTCAATCCCTGCTTTGAATGGTGCTGGAGATTTTAGTACGGATATGTGATAATCATAGGTAAGATCAAGATTATGTATACCACCAATCGCAATTTTATATCTATCTACATTTACAATTGATGGAAAAAGAGTCATAACTCCATCTTCTATCATCATTTCAAATGAGGCGCTATCAATTAGATTTCTGTCCTTATTTTTGAACATCAGTGTCTTTGAGATATATGAAAAGGTTTCCCCATCTAGTAATACTAAATTTTGTCCTTGTATCCTTGCAATAGCCTTTAGTGAAGGCTCTATGATTTCCAACCGATTGTTTAGCCTTGATCTGCCTTGAATGGCAAAATTCACTTGCCCTTCAAACGATCGAGCCATAGGATATAAGGTATCCAAAAATGGCATTACCTCCACCAAGTTGGCTACATCTATGTCAGTAAGATTAATCTTGAATTCGGCTTTGGCCAATTTTTTATTCTTTGCATTGTATTTTACGGAAGTAAGTATATCTACCGCTTTGGTTTTCATATTAATTTTTCTGAGAATTATACTCTGATTTTTGATTAGCATTGTTCCTTTTACATCATTGAACATAAGGTCACCAAACTTGACATTATCAAATTTGCTCTTAAGGGTAAAATCAATTCCTTTAGGAATGACAAAGGACTCTAGCTCGCTGCTTTCTTCATCATCTACCGATAGAGTATCAGTTTGTTCATTGCTCGCTGCTAATTCTTGATCATTGATCGCACCTTTATTCATTATTCCGATTAATTGATTAATGTCAAGATTGGTGGATGTGACATCTAATTTTGCACGCAGTGCTTTCCCTTTGAATATTGTTTCTTGAAGGTTAAAGACTCTTCCCGACAATGTCATGTTTGATTTCCCAATTCTTACTCTTGCATTAGTTAGTGTCAGGATTTGGGGTTTTAGGTCAAATCTCGTTCTTGCAAATCGAATTGTTTTAGGAAACGAAGGCGTATAGATAAAAAGACTGCTAAATGTCAAATAACCAGTTGTTGGCCACTCATCATCTCTTTTTCTGACCATATCAAAACTATATTTACCCTTCTTTAATGACAGAGTGTTCTTACCAGAGATTGCCTTTATAGAATCGAATTTGAAGGTTGAGTGGATAGCTGGAATGGATTTGTTTTTTTTAGACGGACTCAAAGCAATTTTACCACTAGCATATGCTGCACTGACGTTAGTCGTATCAGATAGATTTAGTGTTGCATCTCTAAAGCGAAGACTAGATATCACATCAGCTATTTGTGTTGAGTCTTGCCAAGGGTTGGTTTTGACAGTCACAAACAATTTTCTAACTTCAGCTTTAATTTGATTGGTTACGCTAAACTTAAGTCGAGAAAAGCGAAAATTACCTTCAAATTCTCTTGATTGGTTGTTATCAACTAAAGTATCGATTTGTTCATGCCCTAGTATTAAAACTGATCTTTTTGATTCAAACACAAGACTGTCAGATTTGTATGTGAAGTGGATATTGTCCAAACCAATTTTACCCAATGCGGCTATTTTACCATAGTCGTTATTCTTGATATCATCTAAAGCAAACTCACTTTTCAAGTCGAAATTGGCCTCCCCGTCTAGAGAGATGTTCTCAAGAGGGATGGTGTTTTTTATTTCACCGAAAATAATGTTTCCCGCAGCAGTAAGCGACAATTGTGCATGGCCTAGTGCATCTTTTGCTGTTCCACTCAACTGCAGAGCAACACCTTTGCTCTTTACCTCGATTTTATTAATATTTATGTGTGATTTTCTATTTAAAGTAGGGTCTAAAAATGACTTAAGATCAACTTCTAAATGGTCAATTTTGTTTGGCAGGTCAGGATATTCGAGTCCTCCATTTTTTAATTTTAGATTTATGGCCATGGTTGGCATCACTTCGTTTCCATATTGGCCCACCAATTTAGTAGACAATAATAGACTCCCTTTAGCAGTAAATTTATTCTCAAGTTCGATGTATTTATGTGGAATCAATGCTATGACATTGTTGATAGATGGCACATCCAAATTGAGATCTAAATCCATGTCAATTATTCCAGAAGTGTCCTGCTGAATATAACCTAGAGCTTCAAGCTGATTTTCATTGATACTCATTGTTGTGGTATCAAAATTCAATCTAGAGGTCAAAAAATTATATTCAAGTTTTGTATTCATTTTTAGACTAAGATCATCTGCAAGAATCTCTTTTGACTCCTCAAATCGGAATTTTGCTATGCTTGATTCTATAACAAGTTCTGCTAACTCAACACCAATAAAAGCACTCAGATTTAAATTCAAACCACTAACCTTAGCCATATAAGAAACACTATCATCCAGGTATAAAACATCACCGTTTAATATTCTCACCTGGCCTATTTCATAGTTGATGGCAGTGGTATCAGTATCGGCAGCGGATAAGGTAGTGTCTGACGGAGTCGTTGTTTTCATGAAATCCCAGTTTGGTTTCCCTTCAGCGTTGATATACGCGTTGATTACTGGTTTTTCGAGTATGACATGATTGACATCTACCTTGTTTTTTTGCAGAAATGAAAGGGGATTGATGGAGATATCACAAGTCTCAAAAGAAACCAGAGAATCCAATGCTGAACGATTGCTAATACTGTCGGTTAAGTGGTTCACCACAATCAAACCGTCTTGAATTTCTACTGATAAATTTGGAAAGGTTGAATAAAAGGTCAATTCTATACTTGAAGCGGAGAAATCGCCATCGATTTCATTGTTTACTGCCTGTTCTGCCCACGGAGTAATCTTCTCAGGTGTGAAAACAATATTAAGTAGAATACCAAGTGTTAGTGAAATGATCAGGACGAATACCAAAACCATCTTGATTATGAAAATTAAAAACCACTTGATCCTTTTAGCCATACTACAATTGTTTGCTTAAATAACCTATTTAACTTAGTTCTCAATCTAAAATTATAACAATTGGATGGTATTTACAGACTTATTTGAAATTGATAATAATATCATTATATGACCTGCATATATTTGATTGAATTTATACGAGTCGTAGAGAAATCTTTCAGCGTCCGTTCTACGATACAAAGTTCTTCTAAGACGTAGTATATTTATCCGAAATTTTAAAGTCCCCACCCTTGAAAAAATTATTCACATCAGCTACCCTATTGCTTTTTGTTCTAACTAGCAACGCTCAGGAATACCCGTTAGAAACCGTCATACAACGAGGACACCGAGCAGCTGTTAGAACTGTAGACTACAGTCCTGATGGCAATTTTGTAGCCACTGGAAGCAGAGACAATAGCATTAAACTTTGGCAAGTATCAACTGGCAGGGAAATCCGAACCTTTTTGGGACATTTGGATCCAGTAAACATCATCACCTTTGACCCTACCGGCAAATGGATTGCCAGCGGATCTTCAGACAATACCATCATTATTTGGGAAGTATCTACTGGAAAAATAAGAACTAAAATTGAAGGCCATTCCAAGAGAGTTTCTTCACTTGATTTTAATGCTGACGGCTCACAACTGGTCTCCGGTGGGTGGGATCGTACGGTCTTTCGCTGGGATGTTGCCTCAGGCAAAAAACTTGCCGAGTATAAGGGAAATCCCGCAACCGGAATAGGCGTCGGCGTACAAGTACTTTTTACAAAAGATGATAAGAAAATAATAACGGGAAACGACGATGGAAAAATAATAATCTATGATGTGACTACGTCGATAGCCGAAGATACACTCCGTAATATCAGTCCAAGCTCTTGCGGTGGATGCGCAAGTTTTATTCAGCTTGGCGACAACTCATCCGAACTACTTTCTGCCAGCCGTCACGGAGCAGTTACCTTATGGAATTATAAAACAGGCAAGATTATAAAAGAATATGGGGGCGAGGAGGACGACTATAATGCCATTGGGATGAAAGGCAATTATGTTTATGTATCTAACGAAGACACATTAAAGCTGTACAGCAAAGCGGGAAAATTGATAAGGAAAACCCCAATAGAAAACACCAAAATCAATTCTTCGGTCATCAGTCCAGATGGTAAGTATATAGCTACGGCTACCAACGATCGAATTACCAGAATTTGGAATATCCAGGACGGAAGTATATCAAAAACTCTAAAAGGTTATTTGAATCAAGCGGTGGATAATGGATTGGGGCTAGACCCAGAGTCCTATTGGCAGTACAACATCAGTAGGTATGTGAGCTTCAGAGAGCGTATTGAAATTTCGCCAGATGAAAAAACGGTTGTGAAGGCCATGGGGCCATCCGTTCAATTGTGGGATTTGGACAAAGGGCGAGTGGTACGTGTATTTGAAGGGCACGAGAGTGGAGTCATAAGCTGTGAATTTTCCAGAGATGGCAAATTCCTTTTTACCGCAGGAGGTGACAAGACGATCAAAATGTGGGACGTGGCTACAGGAGATGAGGTTAAGGCATTTACGGGTCACCGTGAGTTGATATTTGAGCTGGCCACTAGCCAGAATGGAAAGTACCTGGTCTCAGGAAGCTGGGATGGTACAGCCAGACTATGGGAGATCAGCACGGGCAAAGAGATCAAAGTCTATCGTATGGAGCAGAATTCGCCTTACTCGCTATCGTTTGCACAAAACGACTTGTATTTGATGGTAGGCACCTTGGGAAAGGAGCTGAAGCTGTTGGAGTTGGATACCGGCGAACCGGCTAAACAATTTATCGGACATACTACAATAGTGTCAGAGCTTCAAATTAGAGATGATCGAATGCTTACTGCCAGCTGGGATGGGAGAGCCAAACTTTGGGATATCAAATCCGGACTTTCAGTACAGAAATTCATCGGCCATGTTGGACATATCTACACAGCCTCTTTTGATACTGGCGGAAAATGGATAGTCACTGCTGGCTCCGACAGGGTCGCCAGATTATGGGATGTTGAGACAGGAGAACTACAGAGAACATTTGAAGGCCATACCGACGCCATTACAAGCGCTCAATTTATACACTTAGATAAGCATTTGATTACCCACAGTCTGGATGGCACGACTAGAATATGGGATACCAAAACAGGTGAAGAAATCATCTCGCACATACTACTCCATAACCGTGATTGGCTGGTGACCAATAACAATGGATATTTTGATGCTACTGAAAAAGCCAAACAAAATATTTTCTTCGTACGTGGGCTAAAAAGCTATTCACTTGATCAGTTTTTTGAAGACTTTTATCAGCCAGGAATTCTTCAAAAATCGCTGAAAGAGGGGGGGCAACTCAATGAGAATATTAACATTAAGTCTAGGTTAATCGATTCGCCACCACCCACTGTTGAGATAATTTCGCCGACGGCAGGAGAGCATTTAAACAAAAAAGAGATAGATGTCATGGTGAAAATCACAGATGAAGGTGGAGGATTGGATGAAGTCAAGCTCCTGCATAATGGCAAACGTCTACCGGGGCATGACCGGATGGTTCAGACCAAGCCCAAGCCTGGTAAATCAGTATTTCATCATTACCCTGTGAAATTGGTTCCTGGTAAAAACGTAATTTCAATATCGGCCTTTAGTCAGGAGAGAATCGAATCAGAGCTGGCAAGAAGGGAATTGTTTGCGGATGGTATCCACGAAGACATCACTTGTCATATCATGGCTATTGGGATCAACAAGTACAAAAACCCGAGTCTGGACCTCAATTATGCTTTAGAAGATGCTGAGGCCTTTTTGAAGCTGGTCAAAACCAAAGGAAAGAAGCTTTTCAACAAAATAGAGGTGTACTCACTTTTTAACGAGAAAGCCACCAAAGAAAACATCCTCTCTACCTTGGATGATATTGCAGTCGACGCCAGACCTCAGGATGTATTCTTCTTTTACTATGCCGGACATGGTAGTATGGTAGAGGGAAATTTCTATTTCATCCCGACAGAGAATATCCGGCTTTATGATTTTGATTTACTCACCGATGAGGCTGTGAATGCATCAACTTTGCAGCAAAAATTTGCAAATATCAGTGCATTAAAACAGCTGGTGGTATTAGATGCGTGTCAGTCTGGTGGATCCACAGAATTACTCGCGGTACGTGGAGCCAGCGAAGAAAAAGCGATGGCCCAACTATCGCGTAGCTCCGGGGTGCATGTACTGGCGGCCTCAGGTAGTGAACAGTTTGCCACTGAATTTGCCGAGCTTGGCCATGGGCTATTTACCTATGTGATTTTAGAAGCACTCAGCGGCAAAGCTGATGGAGCACCCAAGGATGGCAAGGTTACTATATATGAACTCAAAGCCTATATTGATTCACAGGTGCCAGAGTATTCGAGCCAATACAAAGGCAAACCGCAGTATCCGGTCACTTACTCTCGAGGACAGGATTTTCCTGTGGTCATCGAATAAGGCATTGAGCCCAACCCTAAACCATCTAGAGAATCGTAATGAATAAGTTATTGTTTCTGATATTGTACTCCCTGGTATACGTTTCCCATGCATTACCTGCTAGAATGCATACACACGCAGTGAATTTAACACCCGAAGAAGGCGGAGCACAACTAGAAGTACTTCTACAATTGATGCAGTCGAATGTATGTAAAAATGACAGTTTGGCGCTTGCGTACTATCACCAATTGACGCACTCACCATTTTTTGCTGACTCTAAGCTGGTGAAATTCAAAACCTTTCAATCTTACGGCGATCTTAAATATTGTGCGGGTGACCTGGACAGTTCTATCTTTTATTATAGAGAAGCGGCTACGATTGGATTAAAAAACAATCTGTACAACGAGGTAGGACAGGTACTGAGCAAGCTGGGTAACTTTTTTCAAAGTGCTGGAAATTTTGATTCAAGCAGCTTTTATTTCAACAAAGGTTTATCTGTGGCCATAGATGCAAAGGACAGTCTAAGTATGGGCTCCATTTATGTCGGGTTGGGTACGCTGCAGCAGCACGCAGGACAGATTGATTCTGCCTTAGCCATCTATTTCAAAGCTTTGGATATAGCAGAGCGTATTGATGACAAGCCCCTCATGATTACAGCTCAATTAAACATTTCTACTATCTATTATGATCATCAACCACAAAATCTTAAAATTTCAGACTTCGAGGCTATGCTGGAAGTAGCCAGAAGTATAGGAGATCAAAAGAGAGAAATTAGTATTCTGGAATGGTTGGGCTATCTAAAGGCGGATAGCGGCCAGTATGATGCAGGGCTAATGAATTTCGAAGAAGGTATTGCTGTCAATAGATTGATCAAGGATCGCAACAGGGAGATTCTGCTTATGCAAGGGATATCATATCTATATAATCAGGCAGGAGATTATTCCAAATCAGTGGACACAAATAATGACATAATAGACCTTGCTCGGCAGTCAGGTTATGAGCTGTATTTGCCGTCGCTGTATACGAGAAATGTATCGGGATATCTAAAACTGAAGGATTATGAAAAGGTGGTGAGCTATGCAGAGCTGGCCATAGAAGCAGGAAAAAAATCTGGCCAGGTAGAATTATATTATAGCGTTTATAAAGATTTGGCTATGGCCTACGCCAAATTGGGAAATCATGCTCAAGCATATGAAGCAAGATTAGAATTTACCAGGCTCAAAGATCAAATCTATGATGTACAAAAATCCAGACAATTGGCTGAGATTCAAACTAAATATGAAACGGCAAAAAAGGAAGCTGAAATTTCTGCTCTTTCACAGCGTGCCACCATCCAGTCTCTAGAGATTAAGCAAAAGAATATAGCGATTGTCGTCGGTGTGGTACTGATCATATTAGTGGCGCTGGGTATTTATTTGACTCTCAGACAGCGGGCACTTAGAGTCAGCCAGATGCAGATGGAACTAGAACAGAGATTTCTCCGGTCTCAGCTCAACCCTCATTTTATTTCAAATGCCCTACTGGCAGTCCAAAACTTTATGCTCAAGAATCAGCCTGAGATAGCAGCCAGCTACCTGTCAAAGTTTGCCAAACTCATGCGTGAGACGCTCGAAAACTCCAGAAAAGAGTTTATACTACTTGAGGATGAGCTCAAGATGCTGACCAACTATATGGATATTCATAAAATGAGAATGAGTGATAGGTTTGATTATCACATTTCGGTAGCTGACGAGATTGATACCGAGTCAGATTCTATACCCCCCATGTTTGTTCAACCTTTTGTAGAGAATGCCATTGAGCATGGTATTGTCAACGCTGATGGAAAGGGTCAGATCGATTTGACGTTTGAAAAAGAAGGGGAGTATATATCCATTGTAATACAGGATAATGGCGGAGGATTGGCTAGTACAGATAGCCAGTCAGAAAATCATACCTCGCTATCTTCCGCCATTATTCAGGAGCGTATGGCCATTTTCAACAAAACTTTGAAGAGAAAAATACAGCTCGTCATGAAGGAGATCATCGATGAAAATGAAGAAATTCGAGGCACCAAAGTTGAATTGAAAGTTCCTTTCAGGTAGATTTAAAGATTCAAGAAAACATACATGCGTGTAGTATTAATTGATGACGACGCCACGGTGCGCGAAAACCTAAAAATCCTCCTCTCTATCTATGCCCCTGGGGCAGAAGTCGTAGGAGAGGCCAATGGTGTACAGACTGGATTGACATGCCTCAAGAAGCATAAACCAGACCTGGTTCTATTGGACGTAGAGATGGGAGATGGTACAGGTTTCGACCTGCTGGCTAAGTACGGTGAGCTAGATTTCAAATTGATTTTCGTGACTGGACACAATGAATATGCCATCAAAGCTTTTAAGTACAGTGCGATTGATTATGTACTAAAGCCGGTCGATCCAGACGACTTGAAAGTTGCTTTAGAAAAAGCCGCTCTCTCGTTTGACAAGCAGGAGCAAAACCTGAGAGTAGCCAACCTGGTGCAGAATAAGCAATCCTCTGACGCTGATCAAAAGGTCATACTCAAAGACTCCGAGACCGTCTATCTGGTATTAGTCAAAGACATTGTCAGGTGTGAATCAGAAGCCAACTATACTCACTTTTTCCTGGCCGATGGTCGCAAGGTTATGGTTTCTAAAACACTCAAAGAATTTGATCAGCTTTTCGAAGGCCAGTCCTTTTTCAGAGCGCATCAATCCCACCTAATCAACCTTTTGCACTTTGACAGATATGAAAAAAAGGAAGGCGGCATCGTCTACATGAAAGACGGTAGTACCTTGCCCGTGGCTGTTAGAAAAAAGGATGCCCTTATGTCTGCATTAGAGAACTTGTAGGTTTCTGGATTTCAAATTCAACTAAAATTCAAAAAATCCCGACGAATAGTCAATGGATCGCTGCGAATAGTCATCGACTCGAATTCTGGGTTTTCAGATAGATAGTTTTGATTAAAATTTTTAACTCAAGACTTATATTATGAAAACACAGGTTTATTTATTGATATCCATATTGCTTTGGGTTTCATGCAGTGAGGATGAATTGAACGTAGAAGACCAAGTGGAAGTAACGGTCGAGGATTTTACAGCCACAGTCAACGATTCGCCCGCGGATGGCGAGGTCATCGGCACGATCGATGCAGAAACCAATTTAGGCTCCCTTTCCTTTTCGATCACCTCTGAAAGCATAGATGGAGCATTTGATATAGACGAATCTTCAGGACAATTGAGCGTGGCAGATGCCTCTCTCTTTGTATATACCGTCAATGAACTTATCACCGGGGTAGTGACTGTAGAGAATGGTGATGTGAGCAAGACAGTAAACCTGAGTGTAAATGTAGCTGGTATATCAGCAGAGGAACTAAGCCTGACCATTGATGAAAATCCAACCAATGAACAAGAGCTAGGTACGATCTCAGCTACCACAAATGCAGGAGATTTCGTTTTCTCGATAGCTGAAGAGGAGCCTGCCGGAGCTTTAGAGATTGATGCGAGTACAGGTGAAGTGACTGTAAAAGACAAACTGTTGTTTGACTTTGAAAGCCGAGAAGAGCTCACGGCTACTATCTCTGTAGAGGCGGGTGATGTTTCTGTCGAAGTAGATGTCACCATTGCACTCAGAGATGTATCATCGAGCTGGCAAACAATCGGAACCGCTGGTTTCTCAGCAGGCAAAGCACATTATCAAAGCATCGCTGTACTAGATGGTGTGCCATATGTCGCCTATCGCGACGAAGAAAATGACAATAAAACGACGGTGATGAAATATGAAGACGACGAATGGCAAGTGGTAGGTACAGCTGGATTTTCGGATGGATATGCTACACATCAAAGTCTGACCTTCAACAATGGGATTCCTTATGTCGCCTACAGGGATGATGTAAACGGAAGAAAAACTACTGTAATGAAATTTGAAAATGGCAGCTGGCAGCTGGTAGGATCTGCAGGATTTGCAGAGAGGAGTTATGCCGTATCCTATACCTCCGAGTATCAGAGTCTCGTGTTCAATGACGATGTGCCGTATGTGGCCTACAAAGATTGGAGCAGGTCAGCTAAGATCACGGTAATGAAATTTGATGGCAGTGATTGGGTGCTGGTCGGTACAGCAGGTTTTTCAAGTGGTGCAGCCAGTTATGTTTCACTCAAATTCTATAATGACATACCATATGTGGCCTATCAGGATGCAGGAAACGGTTCGAAGGTTACTGTGGCAAAATTTGAGACCACTGATTGGTCTGTGGTGGGAACTGCTGGCTTTAGTTCAGTGGCCAGCTATGTGGATCTAATATTTGATGGATCTGTTCCTTACGTTGCATTTTCTGACGAGGACAACAATGGAAAAACTACTGTGATGAGGTATAAAAATAGTAGCTGGTCAATCGTAGGAACGGCTGCTTTTTCATTGAGCAGCGCCCAGTATCAAAGCCTGGCCATCAAAGACGACCAGATCCATGTAGCTTTTCGAGATAGCTTTAGCAGCGGCAAAGCTACCGTCATGAAGTATAATGGAAGCAATTGGTCCCCTCTCGGCTCGGTCGGATTCTCCGATGGTAACGTAAATCATTTGGAAATGATGGTAGACAATGAGATTCCATTTGTTGTCTACCGCGATGATGCCAACAATATCAACAAAACAACCATGATGCGCTACGACGACAAATAAGTGTTGTGTGATTCATAATCCAAAAAAGCCAGCTAATCCAGCTGGCTTTTTTAGTCTGTAGACGGCATTGATAATTGGATTCTCCAGGTCAGGTTCTATTGGGATAGACACCATCCCAGTTGATAATATAGCTGGCGCATGCCCATGGTTGCATGTTTTCATGAGCAAGACCCGCTCCGGTGAGTCCACATTGACTACTTACTTCAACGGCTATATTTCCTTGCAACGCAGCATTAATATCCACTGCTTTCGGATTCATAGATGCAGTGGCCTGACTCGCATCTGTAGTATAAATGCTGTCTCCTGTGATCGCTTTAGTTTTGGCCAAAAAGGCATTATTGGGATCGGCACTATTGCCAGCCGTACTTGCACATTTGACTACACCGGTCGCACTTACAGTAAGGTTGTTTTGCACAGCAGGTGTATTGTTTATTACATGATTGTGCGCAGGAATCTCGGAGGTTTGTAGTGTTACCGTTTCTATACCACCTTGCTGCCCAAGTACCCTGGGACTCAGCCCTTTTCCATTGCCTTCGCCTATGAGTGTCCTCCCGCTATAATCTGGTAATCCAAAAGTGGTAGTACCATTGCCTCCATATTGCGACCCCAGCAACGAAGCTAAAGCAGGATATTGACTCATGGCTAGAATTTGACCCTGGCAGGCCAACCATCCCTCTGGGATAAAATTTCCTGCGAATAATTTGATTTCTGCTACGAAAGTTGACATAATGTAGATCTGTTTAAGTTTGAATTAATAAGTGCCCATCCAGGCGTTGATTGTTGAGCTGTAGACGAAAGTGTACATGTTAGAAGTCACGTCAGCGAAGGTGAGTGCAGAAAATGATCCGTTTGCAACAAGGAGCGATCTGCCATTTCCGTTGATTCCAGCACTACTACTATTTGTTACCAATATTAATAGTTGACCGTCAGTCGGTGAAGCTGGGAAAGTAGCCGTAAATGCCCCGTTGATAATCACAGTATGATCCGTACTCAGCAGCGTTGTATTGCCGCTGATTGTTTTCACCGATGAGGATGATCCTGATGGAGTATCCCAAGACACCGATGATCCATCTGTAGTAAGGTACTTTCCAGAGTTTCCTGTCTGAGCAGGCAGTTCGAGTTCATTGGTCACAGAACCATCCACTTCCGTGAATGAGGTCAAATAACCATTGTTGGAGACATAGGTATCCACCTGACTTTCGCTCAGTTGGGTATTGTCATCACCATCACTGATACCAGATGGTACATCCGACAGATCATTGAAACTCACAGTAGACCATGACGGGCTTGATCCATCTGTAGTCAGCATTTTTCCACTATTGCCCGTCTGTGTGGGTAGTTCTATTTCATTTGTAATAGAGCCATCCACTTCTGTGAATGAGGTCAGATAGCCATTATTAGACACATAGGTGTCGACCTGGCTCTCGCTCAATTGAGTGTTGTCATCACCGTCACTGAGCCCAGATGGCACGTCCGTTAAATCATCGAAACTCACAGCTGACCAAGCAGGACTTGACCCATCCGTAGTCAGCATCTTCCCACTATTGCCCGTCTGTGTGGGTAGTTCTATTTCATTAGTAATGGAACCATCCACTTCCGTGAAAGAAGTCAGATATCCATTATTGGCAACATACGTATCGACCTGACTTTCACTGAGCTGTGTGTCATCATCGCCATCACTCAGTCCTGATGGGATACTCGTCAAACTGGAAAAATCCCCATCAAAACTTTCGCTCGCAGGCACATCGGTCAAGTCATTGTAGCTGACGGTACTCCAAGCCGGGCTGCTACCATCGGTAGTTAGCACTTTACCTGAGTTTCCGCCTTGCTCCGGCAATTCGATTTCGTTGGTAGTAGAGCCATCAACCTCGGCAGTCAGGTAGCCATTGTCAGCGACATAAGCATCTACTTCGCTTTCGGTCAGCTGAGTGTCGTCATCGCCGTCACTAAGCCCCTCTGGTACGTCAGTAAGGTCATCATAGCTTCCGCTAAACACGTTTCCAGCGGAAGCAGCATACAGCGCATAGGGTACGCTTAGTAGCTGACTTGTGCCGGATATTGTATAGGATGTACCTCCTTCCGGATCCACTTCGGTTTTCATAAAGTGATCACCATTCGACCAGTCTATAGTCGAAAAATCTCCACTTACCACTGTACCAGATCCGATGGTAATTATGACAAGTCCATTTGGATTGCTGAGTGGCATATGTGTTTCTACATATTGTACGGTTCCGTCTGCTGTACCTTGTATTATGCTTATTTGCATACCTACGACCTCTCCGGCTAAAATTTCATTGTCGGCATTTCTTATGATTGCCTGGTAGCTCAGCTTGGTCGGAGCCTGCGCTTTCAACTGTTGAATGAGTAGCCCACTGGCGACTAACAGCATCAGTATTAGTATGGTAACGATCTTTTTCATGTCTCTATTTTTTAAAATTTTTGACGAGCACACTCAGCGTTGTCAGTTAGTATGAATGGCTCATGCTCGGATGAAATTATTTCTTGATGATTCTAAAAGTTTTGTGAATTCTTTTTCTGCTCTTGATCTGCACGATATAGATAGCCTCTACCAATCCCGACATTTGGATTTTTTCATTTCCGCTCCTTATAGTAGCACTTCTTAGTAGCGATCCATTGATATCAAATACTTCTGCCTGTAGAGGTTCAGATTGATTGACGATCTCAAACATTAGATAATCAATCGTAGGATTTGGATACGCATTGACTTCTAAGTCAAGCTTTATATCATTTGCCTCCAGTCCGGTAATAGTTGTTACCTGATAGGCCTGCTGCACGCCAAAACTTGCGGAGCCACTATTGGTAGAGTAGGACTCTGTCAGCAATTGCCCAATGCTATAGCTGATAGTGCCTTTAGACTGAGTAGTATATCCTCCAGCTGATGTTACAGCCTGTTGCCCCTTTAGTTCTGCCAGATTGAGCAGCAATAGGAGCACAATCGATAGTCTGCATAATTTTCTCATAGTGTACTTTTTGGTTTATACTGGTCATCCAGAACCGAAAGAGTAGTAAGTGCCCGAGTCAGGGCAGTTACTACATTTCAGTTCGCAATTGTTGCTATGGATTCAATTTTTTTAGCTTGAAATCATGACAAACTTCTGTCTATCTGTAGGTGATTCCGTCAGGCAAGAGGGGTATAATTGGCACTACCCCAAAAGAGGTATTGGTCGGGGAAAAAGGCTGTTTAGGGATGTGAGACAGCCAATATTGGCATCATTGAAGGGAGAGAATAATCCACCAGAGTGTACCCCGGTAGATTATTTTAATTGTGATACTAGCCGTTTACTGTGACAGTAGGATCCCACGAGAAATAACCGTGTACGATAGGCAGTCCGTTGGAATCTCTTGAGTAGAGGGCGAACACCACCTTGAAGTTTTCTACGCCTTCAGCAATCACACGGCCCTCATAAAACCAAAACTGCTGAGAGCCTATGTGAGCAGGCAAAACATTGACGCCAGTAGGAGCCACGCCATTTTTGACATAGGTAAAACTCATAAATGGACTGAAGACTTGGTCTCCGCCAAAACGGTCTATACCATAGATCAGCAAAGCATTTTCGAAATTGTCAGACGCTGAAGTTCCATGAAACCTTACATTGTCTCCCACCTGTGCCGCGAAGTTGAGATCAGCACCTCCCTGACCAGAAATCGAAGCCCCATCTGTGACGACCATATACTGGTATTGATGCCCGATGCCAGTGGGGTTGGCTGGATCAGTACTTGGGCTAGGGAAATCGTTGATGATTGCCTCTGTGTCGATTGTGACTTGAACATTGATGATATTATTCATAATTAAACTTTTGAAGTTGGTTCCTACTCTGTTTGACATCGGCTTTTCGGATATCGCCGGACCTTTTAATTGAAAAGGACTTGTCAAAATTGGGTTTGGTAGAACTCGATTCACTCAACTATAAGAGTTGGTTTTATTTATACCCCATGATGGGTAGTGCCTACCTCTTTGTGTTACTATTATTTAATGCACAATTATGAATTTTTGAGAATGGATAGGATTGATTTTAGAAACTGATACGCCTTATTCAAATATTTTTAATTGTACTTGTGGGGCGTGATAGAGCACCCTAAATTCAAGTAGACATTGCGATGGTATATTGTACAATACCTCTTTTGGGGTAGAGACCAGATTAATGCGCTACCTAAGTTTACGTCCAGTATGAACAAGAAAAATTAAAAACTAAACCTAATGGGAAATTCAAGACACATTTTTATTCAGATAGATACGAACAGTATCATCGCGCTAAACAATCCAAAACCAAAAAACGAAGACGTCAGGGCACATACCCTCATTTATGATCAAGGATCACTGGCACTTGGCAATGCCGTGAAAAATTTCACAATTAATGTTCAAACCGGTCAGGAGATTCATTTCAGCATAGTACCCTTAGAATTGTTCTCTTATGCTAAACTATATTTTACGGGATTTCTGGTCACTGAGGATACCGGTATAGAACTTCCTTCACAAGTAAAGCCTGATACTCATGTTTTGAGTTTTTCAATACCCATCGGAAATGTTCAAAAAAACGGAACTGCAGTGTTTTGCCTAAACGCAGTTCTTGAAACTCAGGAAGGTAAGAAAATAGACATTTGTATAGATCCGAGGCTTCAAACAGAACAGGGAGGAGGATAAGGGTAAATTGTAAACTAAATAGGTGTATGAAAATTTTTTTGATGGCGACAATAATTTTTATTGTCGCCATGAATTATCGCAGTCATGTTTTTGGTCAGAATCAGTCAAAGGCAGATAGTCTAAAACTGGTGTTGTTGGAGAACGACACCCTGTCGGTTATATCTAAGATTTCCACCTTAGATAAAATTGCAATATTCTCAGCCTCACCTGAAGAAAAATTGATCTTTGCGGACTCCCTATTGACTCTCGCCACTGAGGAAAATTTGAGTAATTATGTCTCAAAAGCATTTTTACATAAAGGGGTCGCTTATCGATTAAAAGGAGCTTTAAAAAAATCTCTAGAGCACCTTTTACAAAGTATAAATATCGCTATCGAAATAAATAATTACGATCTTCAGGTAAAAATTTATGGCGAAATAGCGACAACCTATTCGGCCAATGATGATTCAAAAAATGCCATTTTCTACGATAATATGGCCATTGAGGTACTGAGGCAACATGGAAAAAAACAACCCCTGGCTATCAATCTTCTCAATACAGGCTACAGTTATTACAACCTGGGTATACTAGATTCGGCTATGCTGCTCTACAATGAAGCCGAGCCTATTTTCGAGGAGGTCGGGCTCGCGATTGGCAAGGCGTATACGGTTGGGAATAGAGCGCTTGTTTATTGGAAATTGGGTGACCTGGATAGAGCAGAGGAAGATTTACTGGCGGCCATAGCCATGTTAGAGCCCCTTGGTGATCAGTATGGAATGGCAGATTATCACAATCAACTAGGGAGGATTTATCTAGAGCAAGATGATATTGAGAAGACCATTTGGCATACAGAAAAAGCCATTCAGATGGGTGAGGATCTGGGGTTGAAAGAACAGATCAGAGATGCTTCCCTTTTGCTATCTGAGCTTTACAATAGCAAGAAAAATTTTCAAAAAGCGCTGGAGTACCAAACCCAATACCTGCATTATAAGGATAGCATAGAAAATACTGAGCAGACAAAAAAAATGGCAGATTTGCGTACCGAATTTGAAGTCAATCTTCGAGAGAAGGAAATCGATCTCCTCGAAAAACGAGAGGCTCTACAGTGGACTTATATCGCCATAGCAATTGCTCTTTTGATTCTAGCGATAGTTTTGCTGCTCTATTTCAGACAAAGATTTCGGACAACCCAATTGATGGCTAGCGTGGAGAGAAAAAAGCAAAAAGATAGAATTAAAGATTTGCTGGGGGCGCAGGAGACTAAAGCACTACAGTCCATGGTAAAGGGGCGAGATAGTGAAAGACGACGACTGGCACAAGAGCTACACAATCATTTCGGAAGCTTATTGGCAACCATAAAAGTAAATCTCAATGGTCTGGAGACCACCAAGAAAGACAAACATAAAACCATTGCCATGCTAGTCGATCAAGCATGTAGTGATATTCGTAGCCTTTCACATACTTTGAATATGGGAATCTCCGAAAATTTTGGACTAGTGCCAGCACTCAGAGAACTTACAGCACATCTACAACAGTCTGGGGGATTAGAAGTAGAATTTTCTGCCGCGATGGGTGAACATCAATTGGATTCTGATAATGAAATCATTATTTATAGAATCATACAAGAGCTGGTAAGTAATGTACTCAAGCATGCTGAGGCTACTAAATTGTCCATTTCTCTTACTTGCTTTGAGGAAGAAAAATACGTCAATATCTTGGTGGAAGACAACGGAAAGGGGTTTGATCGAGATAAAGTCGAAATGGATTCTGACGGAATGGGCCTGGGCAGCCTCAAAGAAATGGTGGTTGGAATACAAGGCGATATTCGCTTTGATAGCCATCCTACCAGTGGTACAACAGTCAATATAGATTTGCCAATTACCTCTCAAGCCAACCTGATAACCTAAAAATGCCATGATAAAAGTATTAATTGTAGATGATCATGACCTATTTGCCGAAGGTGTTAAATCCATGTTTAATTCTGATGATGGCATAGAAATAGTCAGTCACACCAAAAATGGCAATCAGGTCCCGGACCTGCTGGATACTCTTGAGATTGATCTCATTTTGATGGACATTGATATGCCGATTCTGGATGGCATTGCTACCCTGGAACTGCTCAATTCCAAAGGGTATGAGAAGCCTGCATTGATGCTCACGATGCACCAATCCATGAAGCAGATCAAGGGCGCTCTGGAAAAGGGTGCGCAGGGATATATTTTGAAAGATGCATCGAAAGAAGATCTGGTACAGGCGATTGTTAATACCAGCGCGAGGAAAAATTATTTTCACCCAAAAATAAACGATCAGGTATTTGACTATTTCAGAGGCAAGAGCAAGACCAATACCGGACTGGCGGAGCTTTCGGAGCGGGAAAAAGAAATAATCCGCTGCCTTGCGGATGGTATGAATAGTAAAGCAATAGCCAACAGCTTATTTATCAGTGAGCATACGGTTAAAACTCATCGCAGAAACATAATGCATAAACTGCAGGTAAAAACATCTGCAGAACTAATTCGTCTGGCAATCGAAAAGGAAATAATCTAACTCAGTGTTGTATTTATTGGTCAGAGACCTTGGAGTAGGGACAAAAATTCGCTCTGTGCAGTCTGAGATCTGTCTTTTGCGTACCAGGTATGACTGAGCAATGAAAAATACTCATAAGAAAAATCATCTTTTGATTTCATTTCTGCAAGCATCTCCTGGATGGGTTTAGGGCGTGGGCCCCATGTACCGAGGACCTCTTTAGTTTCAGTATCCAAAATGACCAACTTAGGAATTGCCCTTCCTCCGTTAGTCAGATGACAATCCATCAATTCGAGATTTTCATCTCTCAGCAGCAAATGAAGATTTATATGCTCGTTCGATTCTGCAATTTTGTTTACCAGAGGCAAGTTTTGGGCGGCATCGCCACACCAGCCTTCGGTCAGAGCCACCCAGGTTTGGTCCTTGTCTATTTTATCTATAGCCACTTGCAGGTCATCGGACAGCTTTATGACCTTATCCCACTTTTTCATTCTTTGGAGATTGAGCTGCGAGTAGTTGATCATGCTTTCTGAATGATTAGACCCTGTTGCCTTGTTTTCTTTTAGCAGATTTTCTATCAAAGTCCTGTACGATTCATAACTCAGACTTTTGTCTATTAGCTCAGGTGTGATTCTGTCCTTGCAAGTATCCATATCGATGTAATTTCCAATTTTCGTGTCATAACCAATCTATTGTAGGAATGGTTCAAGTTCATATTTTAAAGAATTAACTAATCCTCTAGTCTATAGAAAACCGAACCTTTTGATTCAGTTTTAATGGCTGCTGAGCGTAGGCTAGTATGGGAGAGGAAGAGAATTTTGTTTTCAGGAATATGTGATAGTGCATACCCATGAATGGTGCTGAGATCACTGAGGCATCGAATTTTCCATTTTCACTAATTTTAATCTCCTCAGGCCGCTTGAGGATAATTTTTCCATCTAATTTCAATTCATTTACTGGTCCTAGAAATTTCGCAGCATAGTGTGAATGAGGTCGCTGATAGAGGGTTACAGGAGATGCCATTTGTTCAATCTGCCCATCTCTCAGCAGGATAATCATGTCAGCTGCAGCAAGTGCTTCGGCCGGATCATGACTCACCAATATTACAGTGATCTCGAGAGACCGGAGTATTTCAATGATTTCTTGTCTGATCGCTATTTTCATGGGCAGGTCCAGGTTACTAAACGGTTCGTCCAGCAGCACCACATCAGGATCATCGGCAATAGCAGCCGCAATCGCAATCCTTTGTTTTTGACCTCCTGAGAGCTCACGAGGCATCCGCTCAGCATAATCTTGAAGTTGGCAAAGCTCCAGCAATTCGGCAATACGACCGTCTTTATCGGCAGGAGAATAATGAGATATTTTCTTCCCTATATTATCGCTTACCGTCCAGTATTCTTGAAGTTTGAAATCTTGAGGTACATAAGCTATGTTTTCATATCCTGGTACAAGATGTTTAGCTGGGCCGGTGATTTCTTCATCGCCGACCCGTACTTCACCTTCATCGGCATCCTCTAGTCCAGCTATGATTTTCACCAAAGTGCTTTTACCCGAACCACTCTCCCCGAGTAGATAAACAACGCCTCCCATTTCTATTTCAAAAGAAATATCCCGCAAGGCTGGAATTGAGTTTTGATAACTTTTATAGACTTGAGATACTTTTATCAATGGAGAATTGGTGGAAGTGTAAAATTTAGTTTTACCCGTTGCTCTGGAGGGCGACGCTAGAATTTATCTATTTAGTTAATATAAATGGTGAAGATCGTACCCTTACCTGGTTTGCTTTTTACCGAAATGTGGCCGTGGTGGTGGTCAATGATGGTTTTCACCAAGTACAACCCTAGTCCATTGCCGTCATCTGTTGGGTTCAGCTGTTTGAAAGGTTCGAGTATTTCCACACCGCTCACGTTGGAATCAAACCCGACGCCGTTGTCACGGATTTCTAATACGGTATGTTCATTGTCCATATAGGATTCTATCTCGATTTCCAACAGGCGATTGGGACTGCTATATTTAATGGCGTTTGTAATCAAATGCAGAAAAATGATTTTTAATTGGTCAGCAGGATACCTTACGGAAGGACATTTTGCAAACCATTTAGTGACGATCACATTCGAATCCTGCATTTTATCAGCCAATTGTTTTTCAACTTCACTTAAGACATTCTCGAAGTACAATAATTCAGGCTTGATTTTGAGGTTTTCTCTCAAATCGTTGACCTCATTGAGCGCATCCACAATAGAGTAAACCCGATGCGCAGAAGCCTTTGCTTCCTCAAGTCTTTTGTCAAAACCATCAGAACCCTTTTCCAGGCGCTCAAGAATGCTAATCAGTTCTAATGTGGGCGATTTCAGATCTCTTGCCGTGCTATTCGAGAAATGAATATGCCTTTCGATTTCTTCATTTGCATCCTGTAGCTTGACAACCATTTCGTTGAAAGTAGTGGTGAGCTCCGAGGTGAGTCCCGACGGTGGTGAAGTCACTTGCACCGATTTTTCGCCCTTAGCTATTTTTTTTACGCCTTCTGTAAGGTTTTCAATGGGAATTGTATTCTTGTTACCTGAGATGAAAGCGATTACAATCGAAGCCATCACAAAAAAACAAGTGAATAATACGACCAATCTAAGGGTGGTTCTCTCTTGTACCTCGATGGAGTTGATGGCATGCTCGGTATATTTTTCTATTTGAAGCAAAACCCTTTCTACCTCTTTATTGAATTTTTCTTCTTCGGCCTCCACATCATCTACCCTGATGATGGCCTCTGTGATTTGACCGTCTATGAGGAGATCAATCACCGCCAAAGCATCTCTTTCGTAGCTGAGATGTTCTTTCTCCATCTTTTTGAGTGCGTTGAGAAGATCCTTCATGATGATTCTTTGATTGTCCGATAGTGCCTCGCTGATGCCAACTTTTACCTGCTCTTCGGCGTGTACCAGCTCATCATCTACAAGAAGGGCAAGGCTTCTGAATAGACTATCGGCCAGTTCAAAATTCTTCTGAGCATTTTCATATTTGCCTATTTCTTCGGCAAATCGAACTGCTCTTTCAAAATTTATAGATTGTTCTAGTTGATGGGTTTCGATATTTGTCATCGCTTCGATCAGCGGCACATCTATGCGTGCTACTTCATCGATGGAATTGTGACTGCTATAAACACGCATCATACTAAAGATCCCAATAGCAATCAATAACACGATGAGGAATAGGCTAGCTCCCGAAATGTGCTTAGATAAGTTCTTTCTCACTTGTCAATCAACTTTGCGTTAATAAATCTTTGCAATTATACAGCCGAATCAATCGGACATGTTTTGGGTCTTAAGTGTGGATTTTAAATGTACTATATTTTGAGGACTCTGCGTATGGAATTGTTTAAATAATAGTTGGAATATTAGATTCCGACAGGAATAAAAAAATGCGATGGGAACCACCCATCGCAATTTTCATTATTAACTGTATTACATGATTTATGTTTTTATTGGGCCGCAAGACTGACTAATGGTCTATTTGGAGCTATATATTCTTCCAGGGACATCACATCTGAGTAGACCGCCTCAGCTCGATCACGTAGATTGTAGTTGGAGCTGAGTACTTGCCCATAAGCACCTGCGGATCTAATCACCAAAAAGTCTCCTCTTGAGGTTTTTGGTAGCTCAGATTTTCCAAAAGTGTCCGAGCTCTCGCAGATAGGACCTACTACATGATAGCTTTCCTGCTCACCAGAGGACGAAAGGTTGTCTATTTTATGGAAAGCATTGTATAGAGCTGGACGCATGAGATCGGTCATGCCAGCGTCAATAATCGCAAAATTGGAAGCGGCCCCTTTTTTGACATAGAGAACTTTGGATATCAAGGACCCCGCTTGTCCTACTATAGAACGGCCTAGCTCGAAATGTACGGTTTGGCCGTCCTCTACATTTAGAAATTTTTCAAATACCCTAAAGTATTCTTCGAAGTTGGGTACTAGCTGAGATTCGGGATCAGAATAATTGATGCCCAACCCACCTCCGACATTGATATGCTCAAGAATGACTCCTCGCGCTTTAAGGCCTTCTGTCACACGATTGGCTTGCTGGCATAAGTTGGCAAAGGGGTTTAAGCTTAATATTTGAGAGCCGATGTGAAAGTGAATACCTTTCAGCGCAAGGTTTTTATGTTTTAAAATTTCATCTACCGCTGTATCGATTTCTGAAATCGGGATTCCAAATTTGTTTTCATTTAGCCCCGTTGTGATCTTGTGATGTGTATGCGCATCTACATTAGGATTGATCCTGAAAGCGATATTAGCTATAGTATCATGCTTCTTTGCTATCGCATCGATGACTTCCAGCTCTTCTATAGATTCACAATTGATACTATGAATGTTATGTGAAATGGCTAAATCCAATTCCTCATCAGACTTGCCTATTCCAGCCAGGACAATTTCTTTTGGCTCAAATCCAAGAGCCAACGCCTTTTTTATCTCATTACCGCTGACGCAATCCGCACCCAGGCCATGTTCCTTTATGGTCTGAAGGATGCGATCTTCGGCATTAGCCTTTACCGCATAGTGTACCTTGAAATTCGGGTTTTGAATAGCAGCTGTCATGCTTTCGAGTGTTTGATTCAACAACTCAAGATCATAGTAGTAAAAAGGCGTTTTCAATGACATTTTTTATTTCAATTAATAATTATTTATTCAAATGTATTTTTTATACCAGGTGCTGTGAAATAATTGTTATAATTATTCATAATATTTGCACTTTGTTAAATATTTAACGACATGAAGAAAATATCAGACATCGTAGAAGAGGGCATAAGGAAGATGCCTTTTATCGAGGAGGCGATGACCGCAAACTTGATCAACTACTCATCACTCGCCAGACTACTTCAGCCCTATGTATCAAAGGAGCTAATGAAAGAGGCTACAGAAGCCTCTATTCTAATGGCCCTTAAACGGCGGTCTACAATGGGGACTAATGCACTCAACTTAAATCCAAAAAATTTTAGAGAGCACATCGGAGATGTATTTGTTCGCTCTGGGCTGTCCACTTTCACCTATTCCAATTCGCCGACACTGACAGAAAATCAAACGAAATTGCTGCATGAGGTTCAGAGCTTGCCTGACACCTATTGCTCGTTTACGCAGGGCATGTACGAACGTACCTTGATAGTCAGTGACAATATTATTGATCGGGTGAAAAGAATTTTCAAAGACGAAAATTACCTGACCGGAAATAACCAACTCAGTTCGGCAACAGTCATGTTGAAAGCATCAAATATTCGGGCCTACGGACTGTACTATTACATTTTCAAAATGATAGCCTGGTATGGGATCACGGTCATAGAAGTCATCTCCACTTCAAACGAATTCTCTATCGTAGTAGAACAAAAAAACATCAATGACGCATTTTCTGTTTTAATGAAAATCAAGATGGACGACGGAGGAATCTAGTATAATTGATGGCCTTCCTCAAGTATTTATGAATCCATTAAATCTAATTTTCTTTATATTTTGTTGCCACTGACTTTTTGGAGCAATAAATTTAAGTTTTCAGCCAGCTAAATAAATCATGACGTCAAGACCAAATCAACTATTCTCCTGCAGTAATTTAATTTGCTTGCTGCTACTTTCTACTCTTATTTCTTCTTCATGCAGCGAAGAAGATCAGCCGCTCAAAGATGTACTGGATGTGAGCCTTACAGCTCCCGAGATTAGCCAACTTGGATTGTATCAGGCTCATATCGAAGGCACTGTTGTATTCGAAGGCGAAGAGTTGAAAAATAAAGGATTTGGAGTAGTGTGGTCAACTTTTCCCAACCCCGAACCACATGACTCCATAAGCGAAGCCTGGCCATCAAACCCAGTTTCAGGAATTGGCCGCAGCCCTTTTCCGATTTTTGATATTGCTACTCAATTGGAACTAAATACTCAGTATTATGCTCGAACTTATTTTGTATTTGAGGATCTATCGATGATTTATAGCGAACAAGTGTCATTTACGACCTTGGAGAGCGATGCTTGGCATGTATATGCAGAAAGTCAATATCCAGGAGAATTGAGACAGTTTCCTTCCGGATTCCTCATAGAAAACAGTTTTCATGTAGGAATGGGATTCAAAGATGGTAGTCCGACTTCAATCACAGAATGGTGGGCCTATGATATAGATGCCAATACATGGGAGCAGAAGGAAAGCATACCAGATGGAGTTGGATTTGAATCCCGAGGCTTTTCAATCGGTAGTAAAGGGTATATGCTGTCTTCTTCGGATAACGAAAATCCCGCAACTTTTTGGGAGTATGATGCCATCAATGATCGCTGGTCCAAAAAATCAAGTTTTCCAGGACAAAGCAGAAATCACCCGTTGAGTATTGCTGTAAATGGGAAAGGTTACATTGGCGGAGGTTCATTTCAGTTTAGCAATGACCTTTGGGAATTTGACCCTACCGATGAGTCTAATGGGATGGACGCAAATGGAAACCTGATGGGGAGTTGGACGGAAAAAACTGCTGCGACTGGAGGGGTTATTGGGCAGCCAGCCGTTTTTGCGATTGACGATGTTATATACGTATACAACGTCTATTCTGCCGTTAATAGCAATAATCAGCAAGAGGATCAAGCCCAGTTTTGGGCCTATACTCCGTCCACAGACGAATGGACCATCAAGGCGGCATATCCTGGAGAGTTGGATCAGCGAAATGAGCTCACTATGGCTGTATTCAGCATCGGAAATTTGGGATACTTGGGCGGAGGCAAATACGACAGTTTTTGGATCTACAATCCCTCTACTGATTCATGGACTCAGGCAAACGATGCTCCGATAGTGGATGCAGAAATCAGTTTTTCAACAAGTGATCGTGGTTATTTCTTCTCCTCCGGTAATAGTATTTTTGAATATGTCCCTTGACTTTTCTGCTTCCTGGAATGACTTCATGGGTAATCAGAAATAATCCTTAGGATCCAGGTGTTCCCCATCTTTTACCACTTCATAGTGCAAATGCGGTGCAGTGGAGGCGCCAGTATTTCCAGATAAACCAATAATCTGACCAAGTACAACCATTTCTCCTTCTTTCACTTTTACCTCGGACAGGTGAGCATACTTAGTAATGAAACCATCACCGTGCTCAATTTCTAGATGAAGTCCATACCCACCAAAACTGTTGGTTACTGATTTGATAGTCCCGGAAGCAGTGGATTGAACAGGGGTACCCACCTCAGCGGAAAAATCGATCCCATTATGAAAATCCTGCGCTTTCTTGAGCGGATTGTATCTTTCACCGAAATTAGATGTTATTCTTTTATAATGATCCAAAGGGGAAATGGTAGGAGGATCTTGGGCACCCGCAACGAAAACCATCATAAAAATGCACGCTGCTATTCCTGATGCTAAAAACTGACTGACTAAACTCCGTCTTTGTTTTTTAACCAAGGGTGAAACCTGTTTCAGTTCTTCAAATCCCTCTTGTCCGAAAGAATCCAGCGCCAGCTTATAGGCGCTCGCAAAAGATTTGCCCTCGTTTAGCTCCAGTTCTACCAGGCAACAAATGTGATCGAGAAGTTCGATCCGAAATCCTTTAGAAAGACCTTTGGCCTTTAAATCATTGGTAATGTATAAATATTGAGTCCTTGTAAGAGTTTTCATTTTTGTTCAATTTAAGATGGCTGCTTCAGTTGTGGATTGAGTAATAGAAGCATGGTTTGTACAAACTCAGTGAATTCATTTGAACGTGCGTCGGCTTCTTCATTGCCGCTGTCGGTCATGCTATAATACTTGCGTTTACGACCATTGATGTTCTCAGTCTCGGTAGTCACCAGACCTTGAGCCTCCAGTTTGTGTAGTGTGGGATATAATGCGCCTTCAGTCAATTGTATTTTACCGTTGGTCAGAATCTTGACTTTTTGAGTAATCTCGTAGCCATACATTTTGCCATTCGATGAGAGTAATTTGAGAATAACCGTCTTTAAGGTGCCTTTAATCAATTCTTTTGAATACATAAGACAAATATACATAAGAATATTATGTATACAATAATTTGACTTTATTATTAAGATTTGTAGTCGGGATGCAGAAAATATTATGTATAAAAATGTAGGGTTGAATTTGAGCTGATTTGAACATTTTATTTATATCAATTCTAAATAGCACTAATTTTAGTACTTTTTAATGCTGTAAAAGATTGATATACAGTCAGATAAACTACCTAGCAGAGGGGGGTGCTTGTTTGGGTACGTAGAAGGCATTATTATGTTTTTGAAATACAACTACCCGATGTTACATTTGCACCACTTTACAAAAAAGGAAAGCTAAAACTGATGTCAAAAAAATATAGTTTACACTCCGGAGCGCTTTTTTTAAGCACAAAAACCGTTCTACTCCTCTCCTTGATTCTTTCAGTTTTGTTCACTCAAAATGTGGTTGTTGCGCAGGACGCGGATGGCATCCCTACAGATGAGGCGGCCATTTCAACTGGAGAAAAATTATTTAAGGCTAACTGTACGGTTTGCCATGCGGTAAACGACAAGGTGATAGGGCCGGCGTTGAGAGATGTACACAAGAGAAGAAACCTGGCCTGGATACAGGCCTTTGTGAAAAATTCACAGAAGGTTATTAAAAGCGGCGACGAATATGCCGTGAATCTTTACAACGAATACAACAAAACTGAAATGACCGCATTCGATGATTTCTCAAATGAAGAAATCTCAGCGATTGTTGGATACCTTAAAGTAGAATCTGGGAAAGAGATTGTAGTAGCCACGGAAGAAGTGACCACCAACGACGGTGGAGAGGCTGCTGTCCAAGAGCCTTCACAGTTTGTAAACACTGTGATGATCGTATTGCTGATTGTATTAGTGTTGATTTTAGCTGTGCTAGCTATGATCATTACGATGCTCAAAAAATACCTTACTCAAAAGGATGACCTATCCGAGGAAGATAGGGAGATCGCCGAGCAGACATTTGATATGGGTGCCTTGGTGAAGAGTAACGCCTTCCTAGGTTTAGTTGCTTTTATTGTCACCGCGATTATTTTGAAGTCCGCAATAGATGGGATATTCACCATCGGAGTGCAACAAGGATATCAGCCAGATCAACCGATAGCTTTCTCACACAAAATTCACGCTGGAGATTATAAGATCGATTGCAACTATTGTCATACAGGAGTAAGAAAGAGCAAAAATGCTAACATTCCTTCTCCAAACATTTGTATGAATTGTCACTCTTCAATCAAGACTGAGTCTGAGGAGATCAAAAAGATATATGCGGCAATTGAGAAAAACGAGCCTATAGAGTGGGTTAGAATTCACAACTTGCCTGACTTGGCATACTTTAATCACTCGCAACACGTGCAAGTCGGAAAGATCGAATGCCAGACCTGTCATGGCCCGATAGAAGAAATGGAAAAAGTTTCACAATATGCTCCATTGACAATGGGATGGTGTATCAACTGTCACAGAGAGACAGATGTGAATGCTAAAGGAAATGATTATTATAATAATTTGGTAGAGATGCACAATGCGCATAGCGATGAGCCAATGAAAGTAGAAGATATTGGAGGGCTTGAATGCTCTAAATGTCACTATTAAATTATAAAAAAAATTAAGATACTATTAATGAAGTCATAGCGCTTCATACGACTAATAAGTCAAGTAAGAACACATGAAAGAGACCAAAAAGCAATATTGGAAAGGGTTGGAGGAGTTGACCAAAAACCCAGAATTCGAAAAGCATGCTGACAAAGAGTTTCCAGAGTACTTGCCTATTACAGGCGAATCCGAAGGAACCGGTGCAAGTAGAAGGGATTTCTTGAAGTTGATGGGGTTTGGAGTAGCAGCAGCATCTCTGGCAGCTTGTGAAACGCCTATCAGAAAGGCGATTCCTTATCTAAACAAACCAGTAGATGTGGATCCCGGCGTGCCCAACTACTATGCCTCTTCATATGTAAATGGAAATGAATATTGTAGTGTTGTTGTCAAAACTCGTGAGGGGAGACCAATCAAGATCGATGGCAACAAACTTTCAACAGTAAGCGGCGGCGGTACCTCATCTCAGGCACAGGCTTCTGTACTTTCACTATATGATAAGCAGAGATTGCAGGGACCTGAGCTCGGTGGTAAATCAGCCACATGGGACGAGTTGGATGCAGAGGTTGCTAAGCAACTAGCCGGAGCCAATAGAATAGCACTTGTGAGTTCTTCAGTGTTTAGCCCATCTACGCTTGCAGCCATAGATAAGCTAAAAGAAAAATATGCCGGCTTGGAGCATATCCAGTACGACCAGACTTCGTTCAGTGGAGCGCTTGCTGCCAACGAAGCATCATTCGGCAAAAGAGCTATCCCTTCATATGATTTCAGTAAAGCAGATACAATTGTGTCTTTTGATGCTGACTTCTTGGGCAACTGGCTGAACAATACCTTGCATAGCAAGCAATTTGCTCAAACCAGAAGATTAAATGATAAAAAGAAGACCATGTCAAGACTCTACTCATTTGAGTCGAATCTTTCCTTGACTGGTTCTAATGCGGACTACAGAAGCGCAATTAAGCCATCTCAACAAGGAGCCTTCATCGCCAACTTGTACAATATGCTGGCTGCGAAAGCCGGTGCAGAAGCAGTCAACGCTCCGAAGATGGGAGATACAGCCGTATTGACGAAAGCTGCTAACGATCTATGGGCGAGCAAGTCAAAGTCGGTAGTGGTATCTGGATCCAATGATGAAAATGTACAAATTCTCGTCAATGCGATCAACAGTTTATTAGGCTGTTATGGAACAACCATTGATATGGCCGCAACCGTCAACACTAGAAAGGGTGATGACAAAGCCATGGTAAACTTCATCAAAGACCTGAATGCAGGTAATATTGATGGAGTTTTGTTTTTTAATAGCAATCCAGTTTATGATCATGCCATGGGCGCACAGATCGCAGCGGGATTGAAGAAAGCAAAATTTTCGCTTTCTACCTCAGAAAGAAAAGATGAAACCGCTGGTCTGACTAGCGCCATCGCTCCAGACAATAACTTCTTGGAGTCTTGGAATGATTTCGAACCTGTCGCAGGTAAAGTTAGCTTCTCACAACCTACTATTTCAAACCTATTCAATACCCGTCAGGCTGGACAGTCTTTCTTGGTATGGGCAGGTAGCTCAGAGTCATATTTCGATTTTGTAAAAGCAAGATGGACGGCTAATGCTTCTGGTGATAAACAAACTTATTGGGATTCTACAATTCAAGCGGGTATACTCGAAACAGAAGTAGCGGCTGAAGCAGTCACATTTGCAGGAGACGTAAATGCTGCCGCTGCAGGAATAAAATCTAACAGCTCTGACGTAGAGCTCGTGATGTATGAAAAGGCATCTATCGGAAATGGCTCTCAGGCCAACAACCCATGGTTGCAGGAAATGCCTGATCCCATCACAAAGGCTACTTGGGACAATTACTTGACCATCTCACCAAAAATGGCTCAAGAGCTGGGATTGGTACTTGGTGATATGACAACTCAGCTTGTCTCACTCAAGGTGGGCAACAATGAGCCAATCAAAGTACCAGCCATGGTACAGCCTGGACAAGCCAACGGAACGATCGGACTAGCAGTAGGATATGGCCGTACCAGCGCAGGCAAAGTGGCCGACAAAGTAGGAGTAAATGCCTATCCTTTGATGGACTATAAAGGTGGTTACCAAAGCAAAGCCGTCACCTCTGGTGTTTCCGTATCGCTAAGTGGTGAAGAATATAAAATAGCTCAAACACAAACTCACCACACCTATATGGGTAGAGAAAATGTGATTCAGGAGTCTATTTTGTCAAAATATCAGAAAGACCCAAATGCGGGTAGAGATTTCCCAATGATTACTACTTACAGCGGCACTACCAAGCCAGGTAACGTATCGCTATGGTCTGGACATGAGTATCCAAACCACCACTGGGGAATGACAATAGACCTTAATTCATGTACTGGATGTGGCGCATGTACGGTTTCTTGTCAGGCAGAAAACAATGTACCAGTAGTAGGTAAAGAAGAAGTGCTCAATAGACGCGAAATGGCGTGGTTGAGAATAGACAGGTACTATAGCAGTGATGCTAAGGATGATTTGGAGGAAATGGAAATTCCGTCAGCGGAAAATCCTGAAGTCACCTTCCAGCCAATGATGTGTCAGCAGTGCAACAACGCTCCATGTGAGACTGTTTGTCCTGTAGCTGCAACGAACCACTCTACGGAAGGACTCAACCAAATGGCATACAACAGATGTATAGGCACTAGATATTGTGCCAACAACTGTCCATATAAAGTAAGAAGATTCAACTGGTTTAAGTATCACGACAATGATCAGTTTCCTGAGAACACCTCTATGAACAACGATCTGGGTAAGATGGTATTGAACCCTGATGTAACAGTTCGATCCAGAGGAGTAATGGAGAAATGTTCTTTCTGTGTGCAAAGAATTCAGCATGGCAAGCTAGAAGCCAAGAAAGATGGCAGAAGACCTGTGGATGGTGAAATCACCTCTGCATGTGCATCAGCCTGTCCTTCGGAAGCCATCGTATTCGGTGACCTAAAAGACCCGAAATCGAGAATTTCAAAAATGTTGAAATTAGAGCAAGGCGAAAATGGACCAGAAGTGAAAGAAGAAAGAGCTTACCATGTATTGGAAGAGCTAGCGGTGAAGCCTAATGTATGGTACTTCACTAAAATTAGAAATAAAGAAGAAAACGAAGCTAACGCTTAATTTATAAATTAGAATCAATATGCACGCAGAAGCAGTAGTTCGTAAACCTCTCGTCACAGGAGGCAAAACGGTACACGACGTAACTGAGGATATTTGTATCAGAGTAGAGCAAGCACCAGCCAAATCTTGGTATGCGGCTATGGCTGTATCATTGGCACTCTTGGGCTATGGTGCATACGCAGTCTTCATTCTTGTATGGGATGGCATCGGTAGCTGGGGTCTCAACAAAACCGTAGGCTGGGCCTGGGACATCACCAACTTTGTATGGTGGGTAGGTATAGGTCACGCAGGTACTTTGATTTCGGCCATCTTACTGCTGTTTAGACAGCGATGGAGAATGTCGATTAACAGGGCTGCAGAGGCGATGACCATTTTTGCGGTTATCTGTGCATTGCAGTTTCCACTGCTTCACATGGGGCGACCATGGATCGGAGCAGTATGGGCACTACCACTTCCCAATACCTACGGATCGCTTTGGGTAAACTTTAACTCCCCGCTACTATGGGACGTTTTTGCGATCTCGACTTACTTCTCAGTTTCATTGGTCTTCTGGTATATTGGTCTGGTACCTGATTTTGCAACCATTAGAGACAGAGCGACTGGCTTGAGCCAAAAAATATACGGAGCCCTTGCCCTTGGGTGGGACGGTGCTGCCAAAACGTGGTCAAGATATGAAACGGTAGCCTTAGTGCTTGCCGGTCTGGCTACACCACTTGTACTCTCGGTACACACCATTGTATCCTTTGACTTTGCTACCTCGGTGATCCCGGGATGGCATACCACGATTTTCCCTCCTTATTTTGTGGCTGGAGCGATTTTCTCCGGATTTGCAATGGTATTGACTTTGATGATCGTGACAAGACACGTTTACAAGCTTCAAGACTATATCACAATCGAGCACATCTCGCTGATGAACATCATCATCATGGTGACAGGGTCTATCGTTGGTGTTGCCTACATCACTGAGCTATTCATCGCTTGGTACTCAGGAGTAGAAGGTGAGCAGTACGCTTTTTATAATAGAGCACTTGGACCCTATTGGTGGGCGTATGCTTCTATGATGACATGTAATGTGATCTCACCACAACTCTTCTGGTTTAAGAAAATTAGAACAAGTATCGCCGCTACCTTTGTGATCTCCATTATTGTAAATATTGGAATGTGGTTCGAGCGATTTGTAATTATTGTTACTTCACTACACAGGGACTTCCTGCCATCGAGCTGGGCCATGTTCTACCCAACTTGGGTCGATGTAGGAACTTATATCTTTACGTTTGGACTGTTTTTCACTTGTTTCTTCGCTTTCGCGAAATTCTTCCCAGTGATCAATATGGCAGAGGTAAAAAGTATTATTAAGGCAACCGGAGAAAAAAAGAAATAAGATGAGCGACGGTAATAAAAACTTTGTATTAGGTGTATTCGACGACGAGGATGTATTGCTAAAAGCAATCGCTCAGGTTCGTCAGGGCGGAGTCAAGATTCACGAAGTATTCTCACCATTTCCAGTTCATGGTATCGACGATGTATTGGGATACAGAAGATCTCGTTTGTCCATAGCAGCTTTCATTTTTGGACTGCTAGGTACCACACTTGCATTGACTATGCAGATTGGAATGATGACTGTAGACTGGCCAATGATCGTTGGTGGTAAGGATTTTCTTCCGTTTCCATCATTCATTCCTGTAACTTTTGAATTGACTGTATTATTAGCTGCCTTTGGAATGGTAGGAACTTTCTTCGTGGTGAGTGACCTCAAACCTTGGGCAAAGCCGAGGATATTTGATATTCGAATCACGGATGACAAGCATGTAATGGCTGTGGATTTAGACAAGAACAAATTGACCGAAGCTGATATCAAAAAAGCATTGTCTGATGCGGGAGCACAGGAAGTAAATAACAAGCAGTTTGACTAAACCAGGATTCTCATTAGGAAAAAATATTAAAATGAATTTTAATAAATATATAAACGGAATCGTCATAGCTGCAGCAGGATTTGTTGTGGCGTCATGCGCTTCCAGAGGCAACGATACAGGAGTAGAGTACGCTCCCCAGATGTATCACTCTATACCTTACGAAGGGCTTTCTCAAATCAAGGACAAAGAAGCCGGTAGATGGTTGACCTCGCAAGAGGAGGGACCCGCTGAGTTTTATACCTCAAATCCCAACAATCCTAACGAAATGAATATGCGTGAGGCGGTACCCAATACGGTGCGTAGAGGAGAAGCTCTCCCTTACAGGATCCCTAAAGATTCTCTTGCGCTAGCGGCTAGATCATTGAAGAATCCTGTGGATTCGACAGCGCAGGTAGTAGCAGAAGGTAAAGTGCTATTTGGTAGATACTGTCTACACTGCCATGGCGAGCAAGGATTGGGTGACGGCCTGGTAGGGCTGGTATTTAAGGGGGTGACCCCATACAACTCAAGAGCAGTAAAAGATAAGTCCGAAGGGCATCTTTTCCATGTTATTACAATGGGTAAAGGCAGAATGGGATCACATGCTTCTCAGGTGAGCGTCAACGATAGATGGAAAATTGTTCGATTTGTTCAAACCCTTCAAAACCAATAATTCTTAAGGAGATCATATTATGAGTGACGAAAAATATATATTCTCAGCAGGAGCCAAAAAGAACATTCTTATCACGTTTGTCGCTGGTCTCGTACTAGCAGCCATCGGAGTAGTAATGATGAATATGGGCGGGCATGATCCGCACGGTGCAGAAGCTGCCGCAGAAAGTGGTCATGAAGCTTTTAAATGGACTAAGCGTCTATATGCCAACCTTTGGATCAACAATGTATTCTTTACAGGATTAGCCGCCATTGGTATCTTCTTTATTGCGATTCAATATGTTGCACAGGCAGGTTGGTCTGTTGGTTTGAAAAGAATTCCTATGGCAATGGCCAGTTGGCTGCCTATCGGAGCAGGCCTGATGATTTTGGTTTTCCTATTCGGAAGCCATGATTTGTTTCACTGGACCCACGAAAGCTTATATGCAGAAAATGGAGGAGATGAAATTCTAAAAGGTAAAGCAGGTTATTTCTTCGCGCCATTTGAAAACGGTGGATTCCCATTTTTCTATTTCGCTAGAATGGTAGTTTTCTTTAGTGTTTGGTATATTTTGTTTATCCAAATCAGAAAGCAGATGCTTGCAGAAGACATTGATGGAGGGATCACAAGCTGGAAAAAGAATGTAACCCTGTCAGCCATCTTCTTGGTATTCTTCGGATACTCTTCAAGTGTAGCCGCATGGGATTGGGTGATGTCTATTGACCCGCACTGGTTTAGTACTATGTTTGGCTGGTACGTGTTTGCGAGTTGGTGGGTATCCGGTCTTGCATTGATCGCTTTTATTGCTGTACTGCTCAAGGACAAAGGGTACCTAAAGATTGTTAACCAAAACCACCTTCATGATATAGGTAAGTTCATTTGGGGATTTAGTATTTTCTGGACTTACATCTGGTTTTCTCAGTTTCTTTTGATCTACTATGCGAATATTCCTGAGGAGACGATCTATTTTGTTGAAAGATGGAAAAGTGACCAGTATTCGGGGTATTTCTTCCTGAATTTGATTCTAAACTTTTTCCTTCCTTTCTTGTTGCTTTTGCCAAGAGATGCAAAAAGACATTCAAGATTCTTAAAAGTTGTGCCTCCAATCATTCTATTTGGACACTGGATCGACTTCTACCTGATGGTTACTCCTGGTACTTTGAAAGAAAACGGTGGCTTCGGGCTGCTGGAAATAGGTTTGATTATGGTTTATGCATCGGCTTTCATTTATACGGTATTGCATTCTCTAGCTAAGCATCCGCTTGTGGCTAAGAATCACCCAATGATGGAAGAAACATTGCATCATCATATTTAAGAAATTAATTACAAAATAGACATTTAAAGACATGATGAATATTGTAATCTTGTTAGCCGTGGTATTGGTAGTCGCCATTTTGGTAACTATTTTCAGAGCGCATACCCTGGTGCAAGTCGTAAGAGGAAAAGAGGGAGACCCTATGGGTACCAGTAATAAGGTGAACGGAGCTTTATTCATGATCTTTTTGATACTGGGAACTGTATTATTCTTTGGATATTCTTATACCGAATTTGATAGATATACTGTGCCTGTGGCCTCTGAGCATGGAGAAATCACCTTCAGGCTATTCTGGATTACTACAGCCATTACTACAGCTGTATTTATCCTGACTAATGCCGTTCTGTTCTACTTCGCTTGGAGATATAGACATAGAGAAGGACAAAAAGCACACTTCTATCCGCATAACAATACACTAGAAATGATTTGGACTTTTATTCCGGCAATCGTTCTAGCATTGTTGGTGTTTCAAGGATGGAGAGCGTGGGTTCAAATTACTGATACAGCTCCCGCAAATGCGGAGGTGATCGAAATTTTCGGATATCAGTATGCGTGGGCTTCAAGATACCCGGGTGCAGATGGTAAATTAGGACCATTTGACTACAAGCTGATCGATACAGATAATCGACTAGGGGTAGATTTTAGCAATCCAAACGCTAAAGATGACTTTTTACCTAGAGAGATTCATATTCCAAAAGGCGAGCCTGTCCTGTTGAAGATCAGAGCTAGAGATGTAATTCACTCTGTATATCTGCCTCATTTCAGACTTCAAATGAATGCAGTTCCAGGAATGCCAACTCAATTCTGGTTCGTTCCTACAAAGTCTACTGCGGATATGGCAGCCGAGACCGGCAATCCAGACTTCCAGTATGAACTAGTTTGTAATAAGATTTGTGGAAAGGCACATTTTTCAATGAGAGCCATCGTCGTAGTTGACGAGAAGGAAGATTATGAAAAGTGGAAATCGGAGCAAAAATCATGGTTATCTAAAAACCCTGATTACTTGGCGAATATTGAAGCAAGCAGCCCTGTTCAAATGGCTGCAGAAGAAAATGTAAGTGGTGAGGAAGTGAATACTTCATTATAATTAAAGAAATCATGGCAGTTACTGAAGTACAATTAGACGAACATATTGCAGGACACGATGATCACGATCATGAGCATCATGGCAATTTTGTAACAAATTATATTTTCTCCCAGGACCACAAAGTGATCGGTAAGCAATTTCTGATTACTGGTATCTTTTGGGCAATCATAGGAGGGGGACTTTCGATTATTTTCAGATTGCAGCTTGGTTTTCCAGGTATAGATCTGGAGTGGTTGAGACCGCTGCTAGGAAATTGGATTACTGAAGCTGGCCAGCTGGATACTGAATTTTATCTTGCACTGGTGACCATGCACGGTACCATTATGGTATTTTTTGTGCTTACCGCAGGACTGAGTGGTACCTTTAGTAATTTTCTGATTCCATTACAAATCGGAGCCCGAGATATGGCTTCCGGATTTATGAACATGCTGTCTTACTGGTTCTTCTTTTTATCCAGTGTGATTATGTTCATCTCTTTGTTTATTGAAACAGGGCCAGCCGGTGGCGGATGGACAATCTATCCTCCATTGAGTGCATTGCCTCAGGCGATATCGGGATCAGGACTCGGTATGACACTCTGGCTTGTGTCTATGGTATTCTTCATCGCATCTACTCTACTTGGTGGTATCAATTATATCACTACTATTATCAATCTAAGAACTCAGGGTATGTCTTTCACAAGAATGCCTTTGACAATCTGGGCATTCTTCCTTACTGCCATCTTAGGGTTGTTGTCCTTCCCAGTATTAGTAGCTGCGGCCTTGTTGCTTGTATTTGATAGATCTTTTGGTACAAGTTTCTACCTGTCAGACATTTATATTGGCGGAGAAGCATTACCTAATTCAGGTGGTAGCCCGATTCTTTTCCAGCATTTGTTCTGGTTCCTCGGTCACCCCGAAGTTTATATTATCATTCTTCCTGCACTAGGAATCACCTCAGAAATTATTTCAACCAATTCACGTAAGCCAATTTTTGGATATAAAGCGATGATTGGTTCTATGATGGGGATAGGTATATTATCATTTGTAGTGTGGGCACACCACATGTTTGTAACAGGTATGAGCCCATTCCTTGGATCTATTTTTATGATCCTCACCTTGGTTATAGCAGTACCTTCTGCAATCAAGGCATTCAACTATATCACTACCCTTTGGAAGGGTAACATTAGGTTTACCACCGCGATGATGTTCTCTATTGGCTTAGTATCATTGTTTATTTCTGGTGGTGTAACTGGTATTTTCCTTGGCAACTCGGCTCTGGATATCTTCCTACATGATACTTACTTCGTCGTTGCTCACTTTCACCTTGTGATGGGTAGCTCGGCATTCTTTGGAATGGTAGCAGGTATATACCACTGGTATCCTAAGATGTTCGGGAGAATGCTTGATGAGAAATTAGGATACATCCATTTTTGGCTAACCTTTGTAGGTGTTTATCTAGTATTCTTTCCAATGCATTACATTGGTATTGCTGGATTTCCAAGAAGATATTACTCATTCACCAACTTTGATGCATTTAGCTCATTTGGTGATCTAAACATGTTTGTGACTGTTGCTGCGATTATTACTTTCGGAGGCCAGTTCTTGTTTGTTTTCAATTTCTTCTATTCAATGTGGAGAGGTAAGAAGGCACCAGCGAACCCTTGGGAGTCTAACACCCTAGAATGGACGACGCCAAGAGAACCTGGTCATGGCAACTGGCCTGGAGAGATTCCTTCAGTGTACAGATGGCCGTATGACTATAGCAAGCCTGGTGCTGCCAAAGATTTCATCCCTCAGACCGTACCGTTGTCTGAGACGCCGGAATCTAACCTTCCTCATGAAGCAGAAGATGCTGAAAATGAGAAACTAGGTTAGTTTAATAAGAAATGAATAAGAAGCCTAAAAAAGGTTTATTTATAAGATTTAATAGCATTACGATCATTGCCGTTTACTTTTTAATATTGGTAGGCGGCATTGTTCGTAGTACGGGTTCTGGTATGGGCTGCCCGGATTGGCCTAAATGTTTTGGCTCCTATATCCCTCCCACAAGTGAGGCGGATTTGCCGGACGATTATCAAGATCAATATGCCGAAAAGCGCATACAGAAGAATGAAAAGCTAGCTCAACTTGTGAAATCACTTGGTTTTTCAGGGTTGGCCAGAGATATTAGAAAAGGTAAAAATGTGACCGAAACTCACAGTTTTAACTTTGCAAGAACTTGGACAGAATATATCAACAGGCTCATAGGAGTTGTAGTTGGGTTTCTAATAATTATTTGTACCGTATTGTCATACTCATTTATACATAGCAAGAAAAGCATATTCTTCCTATCATTAGCTGCTCTGGCGCTTGTGATATTTCAAGGATGGATTGGTTCTATTGTGGTATCTACCAATTTGCTACCAGGGATGATTACGTTTCATATGATTTTGGCCATAGGGCTGATCGCTCTACTACTGCAAGTACGGGTGAAGGCAGCGGCAGCCGATGTAGAAGGGCTACTTTCTTACAAGCCCTATAAGGTAAGAAGATTGCTAATTATTTGCATGTTGTTGTTTTTTGCACAAATTGTGATGGGCACTCAAGTTAGAGAGGCCATAGATTCAATCGCCTATATCTTGGGAGAAGATCAGCGATATGCCTGGATAGAAAATTTGGGGATCATATTCTATATGCACCGATCATATTCCTTATTGTTGTTAGCTATTCACATCTATCTTATTTACAGGTTGACTAAAAGTATACAAGATTTCAGCACCTCCAAATACCTGGTATGGGGGTTAGTAAGTTTGGTGGTATTGGAAATATTTACCGGTGTGGTGTTGGCTTACTTTGCCATGCCATATTTTATTCAGCCAGTGCATTTACTGCTGGCATTGATGATTTTCGGAATTCAATATTTCTTATATCTAATAATTAAGGATAAAGAAGAATCAACACAAGAATTAAGCAATGGGTAAGATCACAAGTCATATCACAAATGATCCCAGCGTTGCTGCGAAAGCTGCCGCCTTCATAGAATTGCTAAAACCCAGGCTGTCATTTCTTGTGGCATTCTCATCTGGGTTTGGTTACATATTAGCTTCCAGTGGGCAGTTAAATTGGGGCAATTTGTTGCTCCTATCATTAGGTGGAATGCTAGTGTCAGGGGCCTCTGTTTCTATCAATCAGATCATTGAGGTCGAATATGATGCATTAATGAATCGCACAAAAAACAGACCTCTTCCAACTGGAAGAATTACTGAAAAAGAAGCGATTATTTTTAGCTTTCTAGTGGCAGTATTGGGACTCTATATCTTGTATCTGTCTACCAATCCGCTGACTGTAGCTTTGTCCTTTGTGTCGCTGCTTCTTTACAGTTTTGTGTATACACCGATGAAAAGAGTTGGGCCCATTGCTGTATTTATTGGTGCAATACCAGGAGCTTTGCCCCCGCTACTAGGTTGGGTAGCAGCCACCGGAGTGATTTCATTTGAAGCGATGATTATTTTTGGAATACAGTTTATTTGGCAATTCCCACACTTCTGGGCTATTGCCTGGGTAGGAGATGAAGACTACAAAAAGGCAGGATTTAAACTTCTGCCCAACAACGGAAGAAAAGATTTGAATACGGCAATCAACATTATGATTTATACGCTATTCTTATTACCACTCGGCCTATTACCTACATATTTTGGCGTCACCGGGTTGAACTCTGCCGTGATAGTCACAGTTTGCGGCTGTGCATTTTTGGCTCAGACATTTAGCCTGATGCGAGACAATACCGATAAATCAGCCTTGAAAATTATGTTCGGATCGTTTTTATATCTGCCCATTGTGCAGATAGCATATATGTTAGACAAAATTTGATATGAACGCAGCAATGATATTTAAGAAAGACAAGGGTACGCAGTTCAAAATGCATCCAAAGAAATTTGCTCTTTGGCTGTTTATGGTTTCAGTAGTCATGCTATTTGCAGCGTTGACTAGTGCATATGTAGTGAAATCATCTAGCGGAGTATGGCTGGATTTTGAGCTCCCATTTGTGTTTGACGTGACTAGCCTGATCATTGTATTGAGTAGTGTGGTCATGCAGTTGGCTTATTATTTCGCTAAGAAAGATGAAATAATGAAAATGCGAGTCATGTTAATTCTGACTGCCTTAACCGGTGTAGGATTCTTGATTGGCCAATACTTAGGCTGGCAGGCACTCATAGAGCAAGGCGTTTATTTTGTAGGTAACCCTGCAGGATCTTTTCTGTATGTACTCACAGGAGTTCACGGGTTTCACCTGGTGAGTGCTTTGGTATTTATAGCAGTGGTAGTAGTCGCTGCATTCAAGTATAAGGTTCATTCCAAAAGTTTAGATCAACTCGAAATGTGTGCTACATATTGGCATTTTTTGGGTGGACTTTGGTTGTATTTATACTTATTTTTGACACTTAATCATTAAAATTAAAATTTCAGAGCATGGCTGGTTCAGCAGTTGTAGTAGAAGAAAATAACGAGAATTTATGGCAAGGTGGAACCTCACCGATGAAAGCCAGTTATGGAAAACTCATGATGTGGTTTTTCCTGCTTTCAGATGCCTTTACGTTCTCCTCTTTATTGGTAGCTTATGGATTGATTAGATATAGCCATCCGGCATATGATCTAACCCAGGGCATTGAGAACTATGTATTCTCACAAGAATACTGGCCTATTCCTGATATGGTATTCAATGGATTTCCACTGATGCATGGAGTGCACTGGCCGCTTGTTTTTGTTGGTCTGATGACTTTCATTCTTATCATGAGTTCTGTGACAATGGTTTTGGCTGTGGAAGCTGGGCAAAGAAATGATAGACAGGCAGTTGAAAAATGGATGCTTTGGACCATTGTTGGTGGACTTACTTTCCTCGGCTGTCAGGCTTGGGAATGGTCTCACTTTATTCAAGGGGGTGCAGATGCAAATGGTCAGCCGCTTGCTGATTACCTTTTCCATGGAGCCAACCTATCGCAGAACCAATACGGACCACCAAACTTTGCTGCGTTGTTCTTCTTCATTACAGGATTTCATGGCTTTCACGTTTTTAGTGGAGTGGTGATCAATTTCATTATTTTCTATCAGACGGTAGTTGGTAAATTGGAGAAAAGAGGACATTATGAAATGGTAGAGAAAGTAGGCTTGTACTGGCACTTTGTAGACCTGGTTTGGGTATTTGTATTTACCTTCTTCTACTTAATCTAAGATAAAAAGACATTACAAAATGGAACAAGAAACAAAAGAGCAGGTAATCATTCCTGTAGACAAAGCGAAAATAAAGCATATCTGGACAGTAACGCTTTACCTGTTTTTGATAACAGCTGGAGAATTCGCCATTGCTTTTACCTTAGAGACAAGCTTAATCAAAACAGTGATTTTTATCGCTATGACGATTGTAAAGGCCTATTACATTATGTCTGAATTTATGCACTTGGGTCACGAGACCAAAGGACTTAAAATGAGTATCATGCTTCCCCTCATTTTTGTTGTGTGGTTGATTGGCGCTCTATTGATACAGGGAGATGCGATATACACTGCAATTTTCGGAGGATAATTGCTAAAAAAACATGAATGAAATGCCGTTGAGAAACGGCATTTTTTTTTGCTCAAGATGAAAAGTACTAAGCTAATACTTCTTTTTCTACTACTGGTTCTGCCAGTACTGGTGTACCTGTTTTTACAAGGATTTGGGAAAAACCACTTCGCGATTCCAGTCTATTATCAGCAAGGATTGACGAAGCACTATCATGGTTGTGATTCGATTAATACAAACGAAGCCTACCGCATCGATAGATCTGCATTGAACCTGATATTAGATGAGGATCTCTCAGCTTCTATTGCCGTCTATGAAATCGGTAACAGAGATTCTGAAACCCTCAAAAACAACCTCTATACCTTTCTGGAGAAATATAAAGAAAAGAGTGATGTGAAGTTGATATCCATAAAAAAGGAAATGGACACAACAAATTTTACATCTAAATACAGCTCCTGGAAGCGATTTAATCTTCCAGACAGTGATTTGATAAACATCGGAAGATGTATATTGCAGCTGAATTTTGACAGCACGCTCAAGTCAGATAGTGGGCTTGTCTTAGTAGATAGACAGCAACAGATTCGTGGATATTATGATCCATATGTGTTAAAAGAGATTGATCGGTTAAACACTGAGTTGTACATTCTCTTGAGCGAGTAAAGAATTTCGTTAAACAACTAACATATGAAAGATAGTAAAGTAGCAATCGTTGTCATTGCGTTGCTTTCGGTTGCCATACCGGGGCTCATAGGCGTTTTTTTGTATTCACCTTCCAAAATTTCTTTAGACTACCTCTGGCTCAAAGATATTCCTGCATTCAACGCATTAGTCAATTCCTTGACGGCCATTTTCCTCCTTATGGGCAAAAGGTATGCTCGACAAGGTGAGATTCTCTGGCACAAGTTCTTTATGTCTTTTGCACTTACACTTGGAATAATCTTCGTGTTGGCTTATTCGCTTTATCATTCGACTAGCGCATCCGCAATGTTTGGCGATGCTAATCTCAACGGAATACTTGAACATGGTGAAGAGGTCAGAATTGGAAATCTCAGATACTTCTATTTTGCTGTGTTACTATCTCATATAGGAATGTCATTTGTGGTGATTCCATTTGTACTATTCGCCTTTTATTTTGCGATTGTCGGAAACATAGAAAAGCATAAGAATACGGTAAAATATACCTGGCCAATATGGATGTATGTATCCGTGACTGGTGTTCTTGTTTATTTTATGGCAAGCCCATACTATCCGCAATAATATTCGTACATATACCTGAACAATTATAAGTTCAAATGAAAAAGGTAGCTCTAATAATATTCTCTCTTTTGTTACCCTACACAAAGGTGTGGGCACAATGTGCGATGTGTAAGACCACGATTGTAAACAATGTGAGCCATGGCGAACTGAGCCTGGCTGAAGGGTTGAATTTCGGTATTATGTATCTGTTTTTCACCCCGTATCTGGCCATACTTGTAATAGGCATCCTTTGGTATAAAAAAAGTAAAAGTCATGGAAAAAAGAAGCTCCAGTGAGGCGTTGCTAACCTGCAAATGTCCAAGATGCCGTGAAGGCGAAATGTTTAAATACAAGCTACTTGAGAAGTGGTTCAGCATTGATATGTATGATAAATGTCCCAATTGTGAGCAGACCTACGAGCCTGAACCTGGTTTTTACTTTGGAGCCATGTTTGTGAGTTATGCCTTTTCAGCAGCCATCACATTGACTACCGGATTCGTACTATACAATTTTTTTGGAAATCCAGAGACCTGGGTCTATATGTCGGTAGTTTTGGTGTCTTTGGCCATCTTCTGGCCCGTGATGTTTAAATACTCCAGATCGATTTTCCTTCATCTTTTTGGAGGGATCAGATTCAATCCCAAATACTCTGATTAGCATAATTTTGTGTATTTTGATTGATTGATTCTAACTTCAAAATCATTCAGACAAAAAAGTACATATTCTTAGGATTAATACTCTCAGCCATTGGATTGGCTGTGCTGGTATACCTTATTGCCTTCTCCAGAATCGACGTGGAAAAAGAGGCGGAAGGTATAGAGTCTGCGATTGCCGAGCAATATGCTATATTGGATTTGGCTCATGACCTGGTCGAAGATGATATCCCTTTTTTTAGTGCGCCATTAGGAGTAGACTTTCTGGTCTATGATCAAAAAGGAAAACTGATTAGCTGGACAAATAATTTGTTTATCCCACCTCTAGAACAGTTTATCATTTCACCATCTGAACCTCTACTGTCAGGTCAGCAGGGAGAATACTTATTCAGAACCTATGATCAGATCAGCACTGACAGAGCATATAAACTAGTAGCCTTTGTCCCTATCCGCAAAATCTTTGATTCGGACCTGAGATCGTTTCCTGATGAGTACAACAGAAACATTATCCCCAGCAATCTTGAAATAGGCTATGGAGAGTCTTCAGTACCCATCCGCTTTGAAGGTAAGGAGCTTTTCAATGTTCAATGGACAGGCAGATCAAACTATGCACAGGAAGCCAATCATCTTATTCTTCTAATCATTACTTTGTTTTTCTGTGGTCTTTTTCTACTTATTTACCATCTGGCCATCTGGATCAAGTACAAGCGAGGATTTGGACATGGAGCTACTTTTTTGCTATTATCTATCATACTGTTGAGAGGCATTATGATTGCGGCACACTTTCCGAGCGGCTATTTTAGATTAGGCGTATTTGCCAGTTCGACCTTTAGCTTCGAATGGTTTTATTCCAGCCTCGGAGATGCACTGCTCAACGTGCTGTCGTTAAACATCTTTTTGGTATTTGTACTATTTGAAAAAGACGACTTTATAGGTTGGGCTGGTAATCGTACCAAAAGATGGATATCCTATGCCTCGATCGTCATGGGCTATTTCGTTTTTTATCTCTTTGCTGATACCATTCAAATCGTACTGGCCCATTCTCAACTTTCACTCGATATTACCGATTCACTTAATTTTCCGCTAGAGCGCATTTTCGCGTATTTGCTGATTTCCCTTTATGGTATACTTTATTTTCTGGTTACCTATTTTGGATTTGAAGCCTTCAGCAAAGCTGGAGGACACCGCGCACTCTTTTTGAAACTCCATGTGGTCAGTATTCTGATCAGCGGAGTAGTGCTTTTTAATTATGATAGCCTCTGGCTCGTACTTAGTGGCAATTTGCTCTACCAAATTGTGGTCTATCAATTTGATCTTCCTTCAAACCTCAAAAAACTCCGCTTCAATAGCCTGAATTATTTGATGCTCTCAGCGATTCTTTTGGCTTTCACTGGTTCCGTTTTGATCTATGAATCCTTCGAAAAAAAGGAGACCAATAAGATTAAAAAATTTGCTACCTATCTCCAGCTGGATAGGGACATCGATGGAGAATATCTTCTTTCCACCATCATGAAAAAAATAAAAAATGATGTGGTGATCAATAGCAAAATGATCAATCCTCAAAGTCAAAGGGAGAGTATTGTACAGCGAATCCAGAGAACATATTTTAATACCTATTTTAATAATTACGAAATAGAAATTGCCCTTTTTGATGCTGACGGCCAAGGTATCTCTGATAAATATAAGGGTAGCACAATAGACGATCTAAGGCCAAATTATGAATCCACGGAATTCTCAACTGGATTTGAAGGCATATATTATGATGCACAAATGGATATTCGGAAGCGTAAGAAATTTGTCTGCTTCGTAGAATTAGAGCGCTATCAAAATACGACTGGTTATCTTGAAATCGAGCTAAGATTGAAAAAATTCTCAGGCAAGAGAGTACTTCCACAGCTGCTCGTGGACAGGACGCAACGATCTGCAACAGAATATGATTATGCCATATTTGTGGGAAACAATTTGCTATATAAGTCGGGAGATTTCGATTATGAATCCAAGATTGATACTACTTTTTTGAATCGACAAGGTCTGTTCGAAGAAGGACTTGAGCACGAAGGCTATTATCATCTGGGAGCCATTTCTGGAAACAAGAAGATTCTTATCTCCAGTGAAGTTTACCCGACCACCAATATTATCTCTAATTTCTCCTTCCTGTTTGCACTGTTCCTTGGTGTAGCCAGTGTGGTCTTCATTATGAATTTTCTGCTGATGCCGAGAGAAGCTGTCCAACTCTATTTTTCCACGAAGATTTTAATTTATTCCGGGGCCTCATTTATTATTCCATTGGTGTTGGTGGGAGTGGCAGTCATGTCCAGCACCGATGTTTCCAACAGAAAAGAAATAGATAAGTCCAATTTGAAAAAGGCCCTGGTGATGACCGAGACAGTCAATGATATGATGAATTTTTTCTATCAGAAAAAAATCAACAAGGAAGAATTTGGAAATGAAATATCTCAATTGGCAAATCATGCCGGTATGGATTTGAATATTTATAGTCTGGAAGGCAGACTACTAGCCTCTAGCACGCCGATGATATTTGAATCAAATATAGTTTCCGAATATTTGGTAGCACCAGCTATGGATCAGCTGATTCGCAAAGGAAAAGAAAGCCTGATCCTGGATGAATCAATAGGCGACTTTTTCTATAAAACCTCCTATGCAGCCATACAATCAACAGATACTGGACAGCTGCTGGGTGTACTTGGGTCACCCTACTTTGCTTCCAAAAATCATCTCAAAAGACAACAGCTAGAGGTTTTTGGCAACATCATCAATATTTTCACATTTGTATTCATATTGTCCATTCTCATAGCATACTTCATCATTTCCAGGCTGACCCGTCCGATTGTTGAAATTGCAGACCGTCTGCATCAAACCGGTTTTGTGCAAGCCAATGAACCTATAGAGTGGAAGGCAGACGACGAAATAGGGACCCTTGTAAGAGAATACAACAACATGCTCGGCAAACTCGAAAGCACAAAAATAGAGCTAGCGAGAAACGAAAAAGAAGCAGCTTGGCGCGAAATGGCCAAACAAGTGGCGCATGAGATAAAAAATCCGCTGACGCCAATGAAGCTGACCATTCAGCACCTACAACGGCTATTGACAGATAAAGGAGGCGATAAACGGTCGCTAGAAATTCTGCTTAATCAAATTGATACCTTAGATGAAATCGTGACCTCTTTTAGCCACTTTGCAAAGATGCCAACACCAGAACGCGAGCCATTTGATCTCCGCCAGGTTTTGGAAAAATCTATAGATCTGCATGTGGATAAGAACATTGAGACAGCGCTCGAGCCGGGCACTTACACCGTCATGGGAGACAAGAAGCTTTTTGGAAGGATTTTCAACAACCTGATATTAAATGCTTTTCAAGCCATGAAAGATTTAGGAAATCCGACGTTGTATGTATCTATGAATATCAAAGAGGGTCGGGTCAGATTAGAATTTAGAGATCGGGGAGAAGGCATACCTGAAGAGATACAGGACAAGGTTTTTATTCCAAATTTCAGCACCAAAGAAACAGGCTCTGGTATTGGACTGGCAGTAGCCAAAAGAGGTATCGAACACGCTGGAGGAAACCTCTGGTTCGAGACCAGGGAAAACCAGGGAACAACCTTTTATATAGATTTACCACTTTATCAAACCGCATAATGGAAGCCGAAGCTACCAGCGGATTTGCAAAGGCAAACCTCCTGTGGTTCATGCTCACGGCCGGATGCCTTCTGTTTTTCTCAAGTGCCTATTGTCAATCCTCACAGCGTTGCATCAAGATAGAAGCTGGTAGTTCTGCTATTGATTTAAGCGATAGCTTGATTATTGACCCTACTTCTGTAAATCTTAGATCAGGAGGTTCCTATCAGTTCAATTCAAAGACTAATAGACTGACTATAGATCAACCAATAGCCAAGCTGGATGAAGTGTGTTTCCGAGTGATACCATTTCCAAAAAAGGCCCAATATGCACATAAATCCAAAAGCCTCTATGACTCTACTGCCTCCTTTGGCACCCGACCAACGATCAATAACTATGTCTATGAGAAAGATGAACTATTCTCTACATCAGAAATTTATAAAACCGGTAGTCTATCACGTGGGGTGACTTTTGGCAACAGCCAAAATTTGAACGTCAACTCAGTTTTCAATTTCCAAATGGAAGGCAAGCTTTCAAAAAATTTGAATATTCGCGCAGATATCACTGATCAGAATGTTCCCTTTCAGCCTGAGGGAAATACCCTGCAACTTCGAGAATTCGACAACATCATTTTTGAGATTTACAATGAAAAACTATCCTTGAAAGCAGGCGATGTAGTACTCACCAATGGAAATTCTAATTTCATGCGTTACTACAAAAATGTACAAGGAGGGCAGTTTGACATCAATTATGACATCAATGAAAAGTTTTCAGGCAGATCTACGGTAGCAGTGGCAACTGCTAAAGGCCAATTTGCTGACGTTACCGTCACCGCCTTAGAAGGTCTTCAAGGCCCGTATCAGCTTACAGGCCCTGACGGTCAACGATTTGTGGTGGTACTTGCCAACTCAGAGCATGTATATCTTGATGGGAAAGTGCTGACCAGAGGATACAATCACGACTATATCATCAACTATAATCTGGGCGAAATTACATTTAATCCTACAGTGCAAATCACGCAGTTTTCTCGAATCCGAGTAACTTATGAATACTCAGATCAAAACTACAGTAGGTCTATTATCAATGCCAGGCAAGAGATCAGCACCGAAAACAGCACCTTTCACCTGGAGTACTACAGAGAAAAAGACGATAGGAACCGACCGCTTTCCTTTCTGCTTTCTGATAGTGATAAGTTGCTAATGAGTGAAGCTGGAGATGATCAACTACCTGTGCCAATCGCAGGAGAAATAGAATCCGACTTCAACTCCAGTACAGTGCTCTATGAAAAAGAGGACACGCTGGATCTGGAAGGCAATCCACAATCTATTTTTGTATACTCTGTGGATTCCGCACAGCAGCTTTATCGTGTATCATTCTCAAATGTTGGTCTGGGCAATGGAGACTATCGACTCGTCATCAATGATGTAAATGGCAGAGTCTATGAATGGATCTCGCCGTCTGGCGGGGTATCTCAGGGGACCTATGCCCCACTTCGATTTGTGCCTGCTCCCAATTCTCGACAACTGATCGTTGCCGGAGTGGAAACCAAAATTTCGGAGCCAGTGACCGTATTTGCAGAGGTGGCTTTTTCCGATCAAGACCTCAATTTGTATTCGCCTATTGGCAATGATGATAACAATGATATAGCCTACAAGGTGGGCCTGAGAGCAGAGGACATGGAGATTGAATTTTTGCCTGAGTACGAGCTTAGTGCTACGATGGACTACGAACATGATGGTGCGGATTTCAAGCCAATAGATCGATATAGGTCGATTGAGTACGATCGGGATTGGAGTTATACACCTCAGACGGATAGCTTTCGAACTGCTGACAATATATTCAACAGTTCGCTATTGTTGCACAAGGACTTTAGAAATATGGCCTCGGCAAGGTTTTCCTTGCGTAAAAAAGAAAATGTAATAGATGGATTTCAGCATGAGGTAGAACTCAGAAAAAGCTTTGGTGATTTTAAAATGGCAGGCGGACATTTCTTTCTGAAAAACGAAAATATCAATGAAAAATCAAAATGGAGGAGATGGTATAGTGAAGTATATATGGATCGGTTTTTTATTGTGCCTGGGTATAAAATACAAGAGGACAAAAATGAAGTACGTCTTGCGACCAGCGATGTGCTGTATCGTACCGCAATGAACTATACCGCTCATCAGTTTTATTTGCGCAACAATGATTCGCTCAAAGTCAACTATCGAATCGACTACACCCTGAGAGAAGATCACAATATCCTAAATGGTTTTTTGACCCCATTTTCTATCTCTAAAACGACCTCAGCCAATGCTGCTGCCAATGTCAACAAAAACAATCGATTGGACTTTACCTTCACATTCAGGGAGGTAAACTATCAGGAAGCCTTTTCCAATCTAGAGAATGAAAGTTCGATTTTGGGTAGATTCAATTGGCAGGGAGGCATTCTGGATCAGCATATACGCACTGATCTTTCCTATGCAACGTCCAGCAGTCGCGAAATTCTTAGGGAATACATCTACGTGGAAGTTGCCAACGGGGAAGGTACCCACGCCTGGCGAGACCTAAACCAAGACGGCGTTCAGGACCTTACTGAATTTTTCGAGGCCGTCAACTTTGACGAGCGCAATTATATCCGTGTATTTGTGCCGACCAATGACTTTGTCAATGCCTTCAATACCACCCTGATCTTTACCATCAATTCTCAAATGCCCAAAAGCTGGAGAAATCAAGGCGGCTTCAAAGAAATGGCGAGCAAGGTATCCAATCGCACGAGTATTAATATCAATAAGAAAAATACCAACGACGATTTTGGTTCCAGATTTAACCCATTTGAATTGAGTGTTGAAGATTCTGAGTTGATCTTTTTAAGAGATGCTCTGCGCACGGTATTCTTTTTTAATCGGTCAGGGCGAGGACTTGGCGGAGATATCGGATATTTGTTCAACCATTCGAAGCAACTCATCTCGCGGGGCATAGAATCCAGACTAAATCAGGAATACTCCCTCAATCTCCGGTTTCACATCAATAAGGAGATCACGGTTACTACGGGATTTCGAAGAGGAGAGAGGGAGAATGCATCACAGTTTCAAGAAGACAGAAACTATCTTATCACCAGCCAAGAGGCACTTCCAGGTTTGATTTGGCAGCCCACAAACAATATTAGATTTAGCACGACCTACCGCTGGGCTTCAAAAAACAATAGTCAGGTTTCGGATGATCCCGAAAACTCCAAAGTCCATGAGGTACTATTTGAGTCCAGATGGTCTAACGGAGTGAAAAATGCTCTAAATGCTAGTCTTAGAGTGGCTGATATTTCCTTTAATGGTGATATCAATACGGCCGCTGCTTATGAACTGCTGGAAGCCCTTCAACCGGGCACTAATTATTCTTGGCAATTCAGTTATAATCAGAAGTTGATCTCAGGTCTTCAGATTAGCCTTGGATATGAAGGTAGAAAGTCTACTGACCGACCCACTATCCATATGGGCAGAATGCAAGTCACAGCCCTATTTTAGATTCTGGCACGAAAATCGTTGACCGTTGATTTGGTACGATCTGTCGAAATTATCCAGCACTTGGTATAATTAATTTTTTTCTCGGCAGTTTATTATAGTACTTCGATTAGAAAATAAGTTCAGCAAAACAAATTTGTCCTATTATGATGTTACTAGGTTATCTTGTTAAGAAAGGAGATGAATTTTATTGGAAGACATTTAAGCTGGTTGCAGCAGTGATTAGCTATTCAGCATTTTTATTTCTACTCTGGGTCAATACCTGATCAGCCTCGATGGCGCTTTACATTGCGCATCAGATTATTGGCAAAGATAAAGTCTTGTAATTCCTTTACCTCACAGTCAAAAATGGACTCATTGTCGCCTTCCCACAATTTTTGACCTTGAAAAATAAAACTGACCTTATCTCCTATTTCCATCACCGAGTTCATATCGTGAGTCACTACCACAGTTGTAATGTTTAGCTCTTCGGTAATTTCCTTGATTAGATTATCTATGGTAATGGAGGTCTGAGGGTCCAATCCAGAATTTGGTTCATCACAAAACAAGTATTTGGAATTGTTGACGATAGCCCGGGCAATCCCCACTCTTTTTTTCATTCCACCACTGATTTCTGATGGCATTTTATCGTTTACATTCGTCAGCTCCACACGCTTCAAACAATGATTGACACGGTCCAGTTTTTCATCATTTTTCATGTCTGTCAGGACATTCAGTGGAAACATTACATTTTCTTCCACAGTCATGGAATCAAACAACGCCCCCCCCTGAAATAGCATACCAATTTCCCTTCTAATTTCGGTTTTTAGATTTTTTCCTGCATTAGTAAAATCGCGACCATCGAAGAGCACCTGGCCCTGATTAGGTTGAATCAATCCAACAATACATTTCAGCAAGACACTTTTACCAGTACCACTAGCGCCTATAATCAGATTGGTTTTGCCCTGATCAAATTTGATGCTTATGTCTCTGATGACCTCTTTCCCGTTGAAGGACTTGCTGATGTTTTGAGCTTCTATCATCGTTAGAGCAATAATTTGGTAAGCAAAAAGTCAGCGGTAAGAATCCCGATACAGCTGTTGGTCACTGCTGCGGTACTGGCCTGGCCTACTTCCAGTGCACCGCCACTAGTGAAATATCCTTTGTAGGCAGAAATCGAAGCTACGACCAAAGCAAAGCTGAACGATTTGATGAGTGCAAAAGTAACGTTGTAGGCTACAAACTCATATCTTATACCATAGATGTATTCATATCCAGTCAAAGTCCCGGTAAGAGTACCAGCCAAAAACCCTCCTAGAATACAAAGAAAGGCTGAGAGAATCACCAACATAGGGTACATAAAAAATGAGGCAATGATTTTAGGCAATACCAGATAAGACGAGGAATTGATCCCCATCACCTCCAAAGCATCGATTTGCTCTGATATCCGCATCGTGCCCAGCTCCCCAGCTATATTTGATCCTACCTTGCCGGCGTACACGATAGCCATCACTGTGGGTGCCAGTTCGAGTATAGTCATGTCTCGTACGACCAGGGAGATCACATAATTAGGAATGAACGGACTTACCAAATTGTAGGCCGTCTGAAGAGTAGTCACCGCTCCAATAAAGATTGAAACGATAGAGACGATGAAAATGGAGTTGATACCAATTTTCATACATTCATCCACCGTGAGTTTCACATAGGTGAGAAAACTCTCCCGCCGCACAAACATGGATCCTATGAATAATATAAATCGTCCGAGACTTGCCATTGAAAATCTAAATTTCGCCACCAAAATAACAATTTTCGACTACCTGTCAGAATTTAAAATCACTTTACCAGCAAATAATTTTGTAAACCTTTAATTTGCCCCTGTCATTAAAGGAATTACTATGAATAAGACGATTGTGGTTTCGGGAGGAACAAAGGGAATCGGCAGAGCTGTGATTGAGAAATTTGCCTCCGAAGATTTCAATGTGATCACCTGCGCCAGGGGCGGTGAAGACTTGAGTCGCATGAAGGCAGAGCTTTCCAAAAACTACTCAAATATCAAAATTTATACCTTTCAGGCTGACCTTTCAAAGCAAGGAGACACAGCCAAGTTTGTTAGCTTCATCAATGATACCGTGACCCAAGTGGATGTGCTTGTAAATAATACAGGAACGTTCGTGCCAGGAGAAATCTATAATGAAGAGGCTGGTGCACTTGATCATATGATCAAAACCAATCTGTATAGTGCCTATGACCTATCACGTGGGGTCATTCCCATGATGATCAAAGAACAAACCGGTGATATATTCAATATCTGCTCAGTGGCTGGACTGAAAGCCTATCCCAATGGTGGATCATATAGTATTTCTAAATTTGCCATGCATGGAATGTCCTTGGGACTGAGAGAAGAACTAAAACCCCATGGCATTCGTGTCACGTCAGTGCACCCTGGAGCTACTTTTACAGCGAGTTGGGAAGGAGTGGACTTACCTGAGGAGCGTTTCATCAAAGCCTCGGATGTGGCAGACTCACTCTGGGCTGCCTACTGCATGTCGCGTAGTACTGTGATAGAAGAACTGGTCATCCGGCCTCAACTGGGAGATATATAAAAAGCTTTATTAGTTAAATGTCATCTGTTGGAGGAAGAAAGAACAACTAAGCAACACGGATAATTAATCAATTCTTGAACAATTCTTTCTACTCCTCACTATTTTTGTATCATGTCCAAATCTCATAAATACTGCCCGTCACTCACGGAATACCACAGAAGGAAAGCCATAGAAGTCAACATCGGCGGAGTACCATTGGGAGGTGACCACCGCATCAGAGTACAGTCCATGACTACAATTGACACCATGGATACTGAAGGCTCCATCGAGCAATCGATTCGTATGGTGGAGTCAGGTTGTGAGTATGTGAGAATTACCGCTCCCAGCCTGAAAGAGGCCCAAAACCTCGAACAGATAAGAAACGGCTTGCGAGCCAGGGGATTTGAAGTGCCTCTGGTAGCAGACATACATTTTACCCCTAATGCCGCCGAGCTCGCTGCCAAAATCGTGGAAAAGGTGAGGGTGAATCCTGGCAACTATGCAGACAAAAAGAAATTTGAAGAGCTGGAATATACAGATGCGACCTATGAGCAAGAGCTAAAACGGATTAGACAAAAATTCGAACCCCTGGTCAAAATCTGTAAGGAACATGGGACAGTCATGCGCATCGGTACTAATCATGGCTCTTTGTCCGATCGTATCATGGGTAGATTTGGAGACACGCCATTAGGTATGGTAGAATCGGCGCTTGAATTTCTAAGAATTTGTGAGGATCTCGAGTACTACGATATCGTAATCTCGATGAAAGCCAGCAATACCAGAGTCATGGTGCAAGCCTATCGCCTGCTGGTACATAAACTAGATGAGGAGGGACTAAAACCATATCCGTTACATTTAGGAGTGACCGAAGCCGGAGAAGGAGAGGACGGTCGTATCAAATCGGCGGTAGGGATTGGTGCCCTACTAGAGGATGGACTAGGTGATACGGTACGCGTGTCATTGACAGAAGAGCCAGAATTTGAAGCACCCGTCGCGCAGGCACTGATTGATAGATATGCAAACCGTGCCGGACATGACCCAATCAGCCCACTTGCCGAGAGCCCAGTCGACCCATTTGTATACAAGAGACGGGAGACCCAAGAGCTATTAAATTTTGGGGATCACAATGTACCAAGAGTCATCGCAGACTTCAGTCATAATCCGGACATAGGAATTAAAGACTTACGCGATATAGGCCACTTTTATCTCCCCGAACCAGACAAATGGCGTATGAATGATATTGGGGCAGATTATATTTATACAGGTAGCCACCCCATTAGTTTTATGCTACCGAACGGACTGCAAGAAATCATCGATTATGAGGTGTGGAGCCATCTGGAAGATAAGAAAAACAAATATCCATTGTTGGATATATCAGAGGCCTCAAAATTACCAACCGATCAACCTTCATTTATTAAAGTTGAGGCTGAGCAGCTTTCTGAAGTGGGACAACTGAAATCAGTAAAGAATGCTATTATCGTACTGCACAGCAGCAACAATCATACGATGGCCTCTCTTCGTCGTTTTGTTTTCGAATTGATCTTGCAAGGAGTTAAGCACCCTGTAGTTATTCATTGGCATCAGACGATTGCAGAGACCGAAGGATTTCAGCTGGCTTCTGCGACCGATATTGGAGGCTTGCTCATCGATGGATTGGGCGACGGTGTAATGCTTGCAGGAAATGGCAGCAAAAAAGTCGAGAACGAAACAGCTTTTGGGATCTTGCAGGCTGCCAGAACCCGAATGACCAAGACGGAGTATATTTCATGCCCTTCTTGTGGGAGAACACTATTCGACCTTCAGGAGACAACGGCGATGATTAGAAAACGTACAGATCATCTGAAAGGAGTGAAAATCGGGATCATGGGCTGCATTGTAAATGGCCCAGGCGAAATGGCTGATGCTGACTACGGCTATGTAGGCTCCGGTAAAGATAAGATCACCTTGTATCGAGGGCAGGAGGTAGTGAAAAAAGCTGTACACGCCGACTATGCCGTAGATGAATTGATTCAAATCATCAAGGACGACGGCAACTGGATCGAACCCGAACTAACAGAATTAATCTTGAACTGATGGAGGACAAACAAGAAAATAGTAAACTGAGAGAGTTTTTTTCACTAGGAGAAGTATTTGGGTACTTCTTTAGGAAAAAGGACCCAAATCAGAAAAGAGACCTGAATCTAAGAATGATGCATGGCATCAACAAATTTGCCATCATTGCGTTTCTTCTGGGTGTAATCTATTTCATCATCAAGAAAACCCTGTTGCAATAATGATCAATGTCGAATCTTACCGAGATTACTGCCTGTCTAAACCTGGTACCTCCGAAGGTTTCCCTTTCGATAATTCGACACTGGTTTTTAAGGTCATGGGCAAGATGTACGCCCTTGCGAATATTGAAACCTTTGAATTTATCAACCTGAAATGTGACCCCGAACGCGCGGTAGAATTGAGAGACCAGCATCCCGCGATACGTCCGGGATATCACATGAACAAGCAGCATTGGAATTCTGTCTATCCCGATGGCACACTTCCTGACGAACTCATATATGAGCTGATTGACCACTCCTATACTCTTATTGCGGCCAGCCTACCAAAGAAGCTAAAGGAGGAGTTGGCTAGGCTCAATTAGCAACTCCCAAGGGATACTTAGAAAAATATGGCAATGTGGAGCGACACATGGCCATAAAATCAACAATATCTTCGATTTTTAAGAAGGCACTGGGGTTTGCAAAATCACTTGGACTGTACCTCCACGTTGTGTGCGTTGGATATTACAGATTCTCTCCTTTTGGGCAGGGCCAATAGGCAGCGACGGACAAGGAGCATTTCCCACAAGGCGAATACAATCGGTGCAATTCACCGGAAAGACCCCGGGATTTCCTTCGTTTTCCTGTAAAGCTCGGTTGTAGATTTTGCTGATAAGAGTCTGATTGGGACCATAGTGCCATCCCATTCCATCTTCGACCTTCATTTCCATAAAGCAATTCACTCCGTTTACGCAGCTGATGTCGAAAGCCTCGTCACAGCCTTGATTTGGGTTTAGTGTGAATTCTGCAATGTTGGTTCCAAATTCCCCATGATGAAAGTCTGCACCAGATACCGGACATTGTGGCTCTATGTAAAAACCAATATTACCGCTAAAGCACTGACCTTTAGGGTCAAACTCTTGTGTTTGCTTAGACGCCAGGGTGAATTTGCCTCTCAGCGAGTTTGTCTTAGTCAGGATGTCAAAAGCCTCAACCCCCACAGGTGACGGGCAGCATTTATTTGCATGGTTGTCCGCAGCAAAGGTGACGAAAACCTCTACAGGTTCGTCGGTGTTGTTGGTGACGGAGAGTTTGGTATTATCTGAATTGCTCATGATTAGATGTATGGTTTTGTTCTAAAATAATTACATCTCAAAGCTGGAATGAATAGTTAAGGATGAGCTCAGGCAAAAGAGGTATAGTCAGTATTACCTTAGACGGGGTAGCTGATAGAATAGTGAGTAATGCAGTAATAAAAGTGTGTAGTTATCATTGCAGATTTAATTTATGATTGTTGAGTGTTTCCTTTTTTACTAGATTGCACAGATCTCAACCAAATAATTCGACCCCCATCATGAGCGAGCTAGACGAAGAAATAATTAATATCCCTGAGCATCAAGCCAAAGAATTGTATTCTAAGACCGCCATCAGAGGCTTCTCTTTTTTCTTTTCGACCATATTCGGAGGTGTACTACTCTACAGTAATTTGCGGGCATTGGACAAGACTGATAAAGCAAATTCGGTTCTACTGTTTTCTGTGATCTATGCTGTCGTTACGATTTATTTTTTGACCACATTCGAAAATGCACCTTCCTATTTGACATACATTGTTAATATAATAGGTGCTATGATCTTGACTGAATATTTCCATAAAAACTATATAGGAGATGAAGTGGTCGCAGAGAAGAAATCCATTTGGAAACCCTTAATTATTTCTTTGCTAATCACTTCAGTATTGGTAGGCATCGTAATTTTAGGCATTTATATGTAGCGCAAGTACAGCTAATCAGCGGCCAAAGTGCTTTATGATTGGAATAGGTTTTCTAATGCATATTTCAGGTTTAAGACAATATACTCAGTCTATCAGCTCATGATAAGACTGATTACCAATATGATAAACCCTAACATCGGCAAGCCATGCACAGCTAATTCCCCTTTGTGTCTAGTGGCATGCCGGCTATCCAAATTGGTCACCAACCATACGCTTCGTACAAGTGCCAGCAGCAAAACAATAAGGACTACAAAAGCACTTGGCGGAGGGGCATGCATATATTCCCACCCAGAGACGTGATGTACTACCATAGTAACGGTAGCCCCAAAAAGGTAAAATATCAGTCCAATGTAGAGGCCTTTTCGGAAATTCGGATTCATTTAAATTTCTTTTTACTTGTAAAATAAAGACGAGTTAATCAAAATATTGATATTAATGGGCGTTTCGTCCCTCAATCACATTTGGCCTTCACTCACTGGCTCACGGACTTCCCTAAATACACGTTTTCATTGATGAAATAAGCAACGTACTTGGTCCAATCAAATGATATAATCAAAACGCAGATACTTATGAAAACTATAACAAAAACCTTGACATGGATGTTCGCTGTAGGCTTGCTCTTGTCGTTTGCACCCAGCTTCAAATCAACAAACAAGAACCCTCGCGATCACAATCATATCAAAATGTGCGGAGCAAAGGGCTGTACTTTCAAAACCATATTTGGAGAAGAATCGGCTGACGGTCACAGCCATTTCAAAAATGTAGCTAAAGTCGAACAGGCACTAGGCTCGGGCCTAAGCTTCCTTGCGTCGGTTCAGCAGAAAAACGGAGGTTGGGGAGCAGGCAGTCACAGCTATCAACAGCTCCGTGATGCCACAGCAGTAAGTACCGATCCCGCCACTACAGCAATGGTCGGCATGGCTATGCTTCGTGCCAAGAGTACACTGACGAATGGGAAATACTCGTCGGCGCTGACAAGAGCGACAGAGTACTTGCTAAGTGCTGTAGAAGACACTCCTAAGGATAGATTGAAAATCACTGAGCTGGAAAACACCCAGATACAGGTAAAACTTGGAGACAACATAGATGCCGTACTGGCAGCTCAATATTTCAATAATCTGCTCGAACTGAATGATCTGCCAGCCAAAACAGAAGACAGAGTACGTTCGGCATTGGCAGATTGCGTAGCAAGAATACAAACCAACCAAAATCAAGACGGAAGCCTGAAAGGAGACGGCTGGGCTGGCGTGCTGCAGTCGTCCTATGCCAATCAAGCTATCGAAGCAGCAGAAGTCAATGGAGTAGCAATCGATCAGGATGCACTAAAGCGATCCAGAGAATTTCAAAAGGGAAACTATAATCCCGCTTCAGGTAAAGTCAATACAGAAAAAGGGGCCGGAATCATGCTCTATGCTGTGTCCGGATCGCTTAGAGCGAGCGCTAAGGAAGCCCAAAAAGCCAAGATCAAAGTCGAGGAGGCCAAGCGAAAAGGAGAAATAGCTGACGATGCAGAGATGTCCGAAGAACTGCTCGAGCAGATAGGATTTAGTGAAGAAGAATCGTCACGATTGGCTACCAGCTACAATGTATTTGAATCAGCCAAAAATAGGGCTCAGGAAGAAGACGTACTTAGCGGCTTTGGCAACAATGGTGGAGAAGAATTTTTAAGCTTCTTGCAAACAGGAGAATCTATGGTGATTGCCGGTGGCGAAGAATGGACCAAGTGGTTTGACAACACAGCAGGTAGAATCGTTCATATTCAAAATACGAATGGAAGCTGGAGCGGACACCACTGCATCACGAGCCCAGTATTTTGTACGGCCACCTGCCTTCTGATTCTTTCCATAGATCAAGATATCGCAAGGTTGCAAAAACTAGGTGATTCCTGATCAATTGATATTTTCTAAAACCTCATGGTTTCGCCTTGCCGACCATGAGGTTTTATCATATCTTTAAAGTCTCCTTACACTAATTGTAAATAGCATGCCAGAAGCCATTTATTTCCTTATTGCCAGTGTCGTATTTTTTGTCATATTTGGCTATTTCGTACCCGTAGGGCTCTGGATCACAGCTCAATTCTCCGACGTATCGATCAGCATCTGGGAGCTGGTTTTTATGCGCATCCGAAAATCACCTCTAACAGATATTGTGAATTCCATGATTACCTGCCAGAAGGCTGGTGTCAAAATCAGTTTAGCTGAATTGGAAACCTATTCGCTGGCAAGCGGAGATGTAAAAGAACTTACAAAAGCCCTCATTACAGTCAAACAATCCAATCTCAACATTACACATGATGAGTTGAAGGCAGCCGGATTAGCCGGAAAAAATCTAATGAGTTTCATAAATGAAAGAAAATCAGATCTTGAGTCAGGATTGGGAGACACCAAACGTGAATTGTGCAGAAAAATCTTTGAAGACCTGAGTGAGTCACAAATAAATGAGCTATCCATATTCGTAACAAAATTATAATTCGATGATCAATCTCCACGGCGCACTTATGAATGTAACCGAGACTGCCACCAACGGTGTTGTAAATCAAGACACCATATTCACATTCGTTCAAAAGAATGAAATCGTAAGTGCCAGATACGAAGGAGGTAGGGTAATAAAAGGCTTCCTGGCAGGTAGACTGGTCAATAATACACTCACATTCAAATATGCTCAAGAGCATGACGATGGGCACGTGACAGGTGGTGAATCTATATGCAGTGTATCGGTCGATTCCATTGGTAAAAGACATCTAATCGAAAATTTTACCTGGGATCAGGGCCAAGGCAAGAACGTATTCCAAGAATTGTAATACCAAAAAAAGTAAAGCAAGACCAATCCAAATTATGAAGCTCCTCCATTCTACACTAGCCGTATTCTTCGCATTGTTGCTTTCATGCAACACTGAAAATAAAGAAGATCAAATAGTCTATATATCTGATCAGCTGGAAATCTACGCCATTGCTCCGCAAGCCTATGTACACAAGAGCTATCTACAGACAGATGACTATGGCAAAGTAGGCTGCAACGGTTTAATTTATGTGGACAAGGACCAAAGCATTATTTTTGATACGCCCGCAGATACTACGGCCACGCGAGAGCTGATTGAATTTCTAGAGCAGCAATTGAAAACTAAAATATCGGCAATAATCCCGACCCATTCTCATGGAGATTGCCTTGCCGGACTCAGTGTTGCACATGACATGGGTATTCCATCTTTTGGAGAAACGCTGACCGTGGAGCTGGCCAAAGAAGCAGGAGAGACCGAGCCTATGGTCAGATTCGACGGAGAAATTACAATTCCGGTCGGTGACAGTGAAGTATGGATTGGCGGGGTCGGAGAAGGCCATACCCGCGACAACGTAATAGCCTATATGCCTACCATAGATGTGATGTTTGGCGGATGCCTCGTCAAAAGCTTGGGAGCATCCGAAGGCTACACAGGAGAGGCCAATCTCAGTGAATGGTCAAATACCATAGAAAAGATCAAAAAGAAGTTTCCTAAAACTAAATTGGTCGTGCCAGGTCATGGCAAGTGGGGAGATCAGGAGCTGCTGGAATATACAGCAATCTTATTTCGCCAATAGATACAATTTTAGGTATATATCTATCAGGTTTGTTAAGACTTCAATTTTCAATAAATTGTTCATGAAGAATAATCAATCCACTAATAGCAATTGAAATGAAAAAAGCTGTAGCCTATTTACTGATCCTTTTGGGAGTGATCATGATCTATATGTCAGTCAAAGCCAATATTTTACCACCTGGAATCACAGGAGTAGGATTCATAGCCATAGCCATGGTATTTTTAGGAAAAAAACTTTGATAATCAAATGACATATAAATACTTAGCACTAGGCGACTCCTATACCATAGGTGAGTCAGTTGCTCCAGACGAAAGATGGCCACATGTGCTACAGGGCCGACTGGTAGGTGATGGAATCAAAATGGAAGTACCCAAAATAATCGCGACTACTGGGTGGACCACTGACGAGCTGCAGGCAGCAATCGATAAGGAAAAGCCTGCTTCCAATTATGATTTGGTTTCTCTTCTGATAGGTGTCAATAATCAATATCGTGGATACCCGATAGAGCAGTACCAAAAGGAGTTTGAATCTCTGCTCAAACAGTCCATTGCCTTTGCAGCCAACAGGGTTGAAAGGACCTTTGTGATTTCTATTCCTGACTATGGCGTCACTCCGTTTGCAGCGGACAAAAACCCTAAAAAAATAGGTCTTGAATTGGATGAATACAATCGACTGGCCAAATCCATTTGCCAAAGATATAAAGTAGCCTTTATCGACATCACACCAGGTAGTAGAAAAGCAGTCAGTGATGAGTCACTCGTAGCTGAAGATGGCCTCCATCCTTCTGGCAAAATGTACAAAGAGTGGGTCGATGCCGCCTATCCGACAGTGAAATCCATGCTAAAATAGGATACTGGTACTATTCTAAGATTGAATATTGATATTTGATTTTGATCGTGAAATGGTGTCCAAGAATTGGGTTGATTTATTGTATAAATCAGGAAATATTATCCATTTTTGAGGGTTAGTGATTGTATCCACCTAATCCCTAATTGAATAAAATTTGTGAGGAGAACTAGTTTTCCAGTGTTGTTTGTGATATGCCTTGTTATTTACTCCTGTAAAGACAATGTGGTATGCCCTGCTTTTCAGAGTACGTATATTCTGGACGACTCTATGCGTCTGGCCAAATACTCCTATTTCTCCAACGACAGCACCCCGAAATTTGCCATGGCTTCCCGTAGAAGCAAGTACGGAATAAACAAGCAGACAAGCTTATTTAGAAAAAATTATGAGTTGATGACAGCACCTAAGAAAAATGTGCTGGCGCCGGTACCTATCGATACCACATCAGAAGATGTTATTGATCAGGGGGAATTTATTGCAGAGGATTTTGTAGATACTGATACCTTGGGTATCGATTCTGTATCTACTGCTCCACTACTTGCTAAAGTCGAAGAAGCAGAGCCCGAAGGGCCAAAGTACAAATACAGATATTCACCTGACAATGGCTACAACCAGGAACAAGCCTACTATAATAAGTATTATGGAGAGCTGTTCATAGACAATCGCCCACCACCATCACCAGAAAAGTCGGAAGAGGAGCTATTGCAGGAGGCTGATACTACCGCAGTGAAGAAAAAAGGCTTGGGTGGACTATTCAAGAAAAAGAAAGGCGAAGCACAAGATCAACCCGAAACGGCAGAAGATGACTTACCGAAAGAGGAGCTGCCTATCGAAGAAGAAGTGGTGCCTGAGGAGATTGAGGAGACGCCGGATGATTCTGAAGACGACAATTGATCAATCTTTCCTGTTTTTCATTAATTTTCCAATCATTTAGTGCCCTCATTCGTAGCCTATATTATGCTTGACAATCCCATACCGCTTGCTGAAAAACTTAGGCCGCATCAGCTCGATGAGTTAGTAGGACAAGACCATCTTAAAAATATTCTGAAACGAGCCATCAACTCGGGTGCTGTGCCCTCTATGATACTTTGGGGGCCTCCCGGAGTAGGGAAAACTACCATAGCAAATATTATAGCCAATTCTGCCAAAATGCCATTTTTTACGCTAAGCGCAATTAGCGCAGGCGTAAAAGACATCAGAGAAGTCATTCAAAAATCCCGCTTGGGATCCAAGTCCATCCTCTTCATCGATGAGATTCACCGATTCAACAAAGGTCAGCAGGATGCCCTGCTCGGTGCCGTTGAGAAAGGCCAGGTATCGCTTATTGGAGCTACGACTGAAAACCCCAGTTTCGAAGTCAATGCCGCTTTGCTCTCCAGATGTCAGGTCTATACCCTCAATGCTTTGGCTAAAGAAAATCTGACCGAACTTATCGAAAAGGCTATCAATCATCCCGATACTTTCAAAGACAAAAAAGTAAAAATCAAAGAGGACCAAGCACTCATGCGCTTGTCAGGCGGCGATGGAAGAAAACTCCTAAACCTGCTCGAAATTGTAGTGGACTCGTTGGGAAAAGAAGCTATAGTGACCAATGACGTCGTCACAGAAATCGCTCAAAAGAAGGCTGCTATCTACGACAAAAGTGGGGAGATGCATTACGATATTATCTCAGCCTTCATCAAGTCTATCCGAGGAAGCGATCCGAATGCAGCCGTGTACTATCTCGCGCGGATGATAGAAGGAGGGGAAGACGTCAAATTTATTGCTCGTCGGCTATTGATTCTGGCATCAGAAGACATTGGCAACGCAAACCCGACAGCTTTGGTGATTGCCAACAATGCTTTTCAGGCAGTCAATGTCATTGGCTATCCGGAATCCAGAATAATCCTTAGCCAATGTGTCGTCTATCTCGCCTGCTCAGCAAAAAGCAATGCTGCCTACATGGCAATCAATAAAGCTCAACAGCTCGTGCGTGAGACTGGAGACCTGTCTATCCCGCTGGGAATCCGAAACGCTCCGACCAAACTCATGAAAGAAATAGGCTATGGGCAGGGTTATCAATATGCCCACGACCATACTGGAAATTTTGTCGATTTTGAATTTATGCCTGAAGAGGTGAAGGGGCATAAGCTTTTTGAACCTGGAAAAAATCCTCGAGAGGAGGATATGCGGAAAAAGCTAAAAGCGCAATGGAAAGAAAAGTACGGATATTAACTATCCATGTGGTGCTGCGATCTTCGTTCTAGAAGCACAGTATCTCTCCATCTCCCATGTTGCCTGGCTATCTTCTCTCGTCTACCCACCATTCTGAATCCTAATTGAGTATGCAGTCTGACACTTGCTTTGTTTTCGGGAAAAGTCACTGCTTGTAGCATATAGATACCGGCTTTTTCTGCTTGATCAATCAGTTCTGTAAGTAGCAGCTTACCAATCCCTCTACCCAGTTGATCGATGGCAACATATATACTTACCTCTGCCACACCTTGATAGACTGCTCTACTCGAAACAGGGGACAGTGCTGCCCATCCGACCAACTTTTGATGCCCATCAAATATCACTAATCGAGGAGATTTCAAGTGTCCTCTATCCCAGTCCTCCCAAGAGGGAGTTTTAGTCTCAAAGGTGGCCTGATTTGTATCGATGCCGTCCTGATAGATTTGCTCGACAGTTGGCCAGTGCTCCGGTAGCAAAGGGGTCAGATTCATAAACCTCGTTCAGCGACAAATGCTTTGGCGAAATCCTTGATCATTTGGCGTGTAGCTCTAAAACTGGCCAGAATTTCTTCTTCTGTACCAGTCGCTTTCGCCGGATCAGGAAAATTGTAATGCACCCGTTCGCCGTCGCCTGGAATGTAAGGGCAGTTTTCTTGTGCGTGATCGCAAACGGTGATAATGTAGTCGAAAGGAACATTGAGGTATTCCGTAATGTTGTTAGAAGTATTGCCGGAGAGATCGATGCCTTCTTCGCTCATCACTTGGATCGCTCGCGGGTTGACACCGTGAGTCTCTATGCCAGCGCTATACACACGCAACTGATCGTTGGCAAAGTGTTTGAAATAACCGTCCGCAATTTGGCTTCTGCAGCTATTGCCTGTACAAAGTATGATTAGATTTTTCATTGTTGATAGTTAGTATGAGCGGGTAGTTGTCATTATGAAAGAGGTCATTGCTGTTTTTAATAGCAATGACCCTTATTAGATCTTATGTCAATCAGGCTTAACAGCACTGCTTGGCACCAGGGTTAAGACTGGGTTTACACACAGTTGGTTTGGCAAACAGCTCTAATCTGATTGTGTTGTTAGCAAATAATACGTCTTCTACACTAAAATTTGACGTCCGCATTTCCAGATCGCCGTATTCGAAGAATATTTCCGCATCAGCTTCCATAGGCTTTAGGGCTTCCACCTTTTCGAAAATATCTAAGGCTTTTTTAGCAGACCAGGGTCTTCTCATTTCTTCTAGCGGATTCACCATCAGCTGTACTACCGTCTGCTTGTAGCTGTCAGGATTTCCCCCACAATCTACTGATTCGATGGTTAGATTTTTTACTTCCGTAATGTGAAATGTGGGCTTGATAAACTTTCCGCTTTCTATCTCAAACTCTAGTCCCAGACTCGGGTTTTCTTTGAGGACTTCTATAAATTCTGATGTTTTCATATTGATTGTAAAATTACGATTAAAATTTAAGTAATCCTATAATCGTAAAATTACGATTAATGTTACAAAATACTTGAGATAAAATAAAAAAGGGCTCTGAAAACTAATCCAGAGCCCTTTTATTGCTATTTTTTTAACTACTTGATATTGAACTCCACGCGAGTTTTATCCCAGATCAGCGCAACTACACCTTGATCATTGGCTTCGATGGTGAAACTTTCAACGGCTGAGTCCAGAGCCTTGGGAGTAGCGGTGAATCTACCCACGTCCATGGATTTGTCATACGAATAGGCACCCCATTGCTTTGCATTGGAGTTAATGATGATTGTCCATTCCTTTTCGCCCGGGATAGTAAAGAGAGAGTATTTGCCTGCTTTCACAGCTACACCTCCAATATTTGCATCCTTTGACAACTCTATTGTCGTAGCCTCATTGGCTCCCGTTCGCCATACTTGGCCATAAGGCACCAAGCCACCGTAGATTTCCCTACCTTTCTTAGACGGACTGCTATAGTTGATGCTTACATCATTGCCACTCACAGAAGCTTTTGAAACTTTCGCTGGACTTGCTTTTTGTTGAGCGTTAGCGGCCGTACTGGTGAGCAAACCAACCATCAATAAAAAGGTTGAAGAAATTGTTAAAATCTTTTTCATAAGTTCAAGTTTTTTTGTTTGGTTTGAAAACGAAAATAACAACATCTGGGTTCCTGCATATTTTTTATTGATAGTGATTCCAACGGCTGATTTATTTCCTTATTCTCATATTTTTAATTTAAATTGACGAACTTATTGTTCACCACCTCTATTAAGTATAATGACGAAACAAATTAAGGTTTTAATTATTGATGATGATGAGATCAACAATCTGATTTGCACCAAAGTTATCAAGGATTACAACCCTGAAGTGTCTGTAGAGTCACTCACCAGTTCGACGAAAGGGCTGACTTATTTGGAGGATCTAGTCAAGAACAAATCCGAAGCGCTTCCTGATGTCATATTATTGGACATCAATATGCCAACCATTAGCGGATGGGACTTTATCAGAGAGTATAGAAAAATGATGACCTCGGTAGAGAGTGAAAAGATCAAACTTTTTGTTCTTACCTCTTCTCAATACTATCAGGATGCCGAACTCGCAGATCAGTATAGGGAAGTTCAGAAGCTGTTTACCAAGCCTTTGACCTCTGATATCCTAAAAGAAATCGACACTTACCTTTGATTATCTAAATTTTAAGGCCTTTATAGACGTTTTGAAGTTGGATACAATCTGATCTGAAGCGTAGTGTATTTTGTTTTTCACCTTCCATGCTCCATTGACCATTGTGCCTAGTATAAAAGTGCGGTCTCCACTGTATACCATTGTAGAAAGCAGATTCTTTGGGTTTGACGTCGCAATCAAGGGTGTCTGAGCATCGATCACTGCTGCATCCAAAGGTTGTCCTACTTCAAAGTACGCAACTGTATGATTACCCATTGCTTTTCGTCCGGCTTTTAGTGCCATATCGATACCGAATCTACCAGCATCTCCATTAGTTGGAGAGATCAACTGGTTTCGCCTGTGTGTAGTCAATCGCTGGCCGTAGTCCAATATTCTTAACTCTTCTAGCGGATTGATGCCAATATGACTATCTGTACCGATAGACCATTGTCCGCCTTGCTGTTGGAATTGACCCAGAGGGAAAATCCCATCCCCTAAATTACCCTCAGTAGAGGGACAAAGCACGACATGTGCGCCTGACTTAGCAATGCCTGTAGTCTCTTCTGCGGTGAGATGAGTCGCATGGACGAGATGAAAATTTTCGTTGACCGCAAAATTATTGAGCAGCCATTCGACTGGCCGTTGGCCATAGAACTCAAGGCAGTCTTCCACTTCTTTGAGTTGCTCTGCTATGTGTATGTGGATGGGCATTTGTTTTGCCTCATTCAACACGGCCGTTATAGACTCTTGATCCACGGCTCTGAGTGAGTGAATGCCTAGTCCTACATTGGCTTTGTTGTATTTTTTGGTGGCGGAATCCGAAGCTGAAAGAAGCTCGAGATAGGACTCAGCATTTTTTGAAATAAACCTTCGTTGTTTGTCGCTAGGTGCTTTGCCAAACCCACCTTGCTGATAAAAAATGGGTACGAGCGTAATACCAATACCGGCGGTCTGTGCGGCCGAGACCAGTCGATTTCCCATCTCAGCCAGTTGTGCGTAGGGCTTTCCTTCTTTATCATGATGGACATAATGAAATTCTGCGACCTGGGTGTAGCCATGAGATAACATTTCAGCATAGAGCATGGTTGCGATATGTTCAAACTGCTCTGGATCCATGGTCAGCGCTATGTTATACATAGTCTCACGCCAGCTCCAAAAATCATCTTGTGAGGTGGGGTCTGGATGGATTTCGGCTAAGCCGGACATCGCATACTGAAAGGCATGAGAGTGTGCATTCTGAAATCCGGGAATGGCATACCCTGCTACTGATTCTACTTCAATGTCTAAGATTGGTTTTTGGGTAGAAATATCTGTGATAAGTCCAGAGTTATCAGTAGTGACATAGGCAGGAGAGATCCAGTCGTCCTGTTGCAAAAGCCCTTCAAATTCCCAAACCTTATTCATCTGTTCATGTCATTTAGAGTTTCGGTCAATGCCGAAAACATATTTTTTAAATCTTTTCTCACCTTATCGGCTCTTCCAACCTCATAATCTAATTCGTCGTCAGACATGTATACCGTTTTGGCCATTTCTAATTGCAATGCGTGAATGTTTTTTTCTGGCTGACCAAAGGTACGGGTCAGATTCCCACCTTTGAATGGATGATTGTGGTTGCAAGTATAAGGCGTGTTTTCCAGTACTTCCAGAGTGGCTTGAATGAGCTTCGTGTCAGCAGATTTTTGATCTGCATCGCCTAAGATCAGATCCGGAAATTTTTCCTTGCGTATGCCCGGGACGTATTGCCGGATGGAATGCGCATCAAAGAAAAGAACGTGCTTGAATTTTTTTTGCAAACGCGTAAGTTCCAGCCTGATCCGATCATAGTACGGATAATAGTAGCTACCTATTCTTCGATTGATTTCTTCCTGGCTAGGTCCATCCTTTATATAAATCGATTTATTGTTGAAATCGGTGGTTGGACAAAGAGCTGTGATAACCCGTCCATCGGAATAGAGCGGTTCACTGTTGGCATTTCTGTTCAGATCGATCACCCAGCGACTGTGCCTGGCTTTGATCATTTTGATACCCATGTTGCCTACAAAATCATATAGCTGATCGACAAACCAATCGGTATCATCTATGTGGGCTATCATTTCCGAATCATACTGATTGACAATGGAAGACGGAATGTCCGTACCGCAGTGAGGGACACTCACTAGAATGGGTACCTCTTGTATCTTGGGTTCTACGATTTCAAATGGCATATGCGAATTTAATTTTTTTGAGTCTTAATTATTACTTGTCAATTCCAGTTTACTTATCGCTTAATACTTTTTGATCTTATAACTTTGCATTCAGAATAGCCTATTATGATAATACTCGACAACGCTGTGCTCTCCGATGACATCAAAGAACGTCACTTTATATGTGATCTCAATAAATGTCACGGTGCATGCTGTGTAGAAGGAGATCTTGGTGCCCCTTTGGAAAAAGAGGAGCTTCCGCTACTAGAAGAAGTACTCGATGCTGTGAGACCATATATGTCTGAAGAAGGTCAGGCTGTCATAGACAGTGAAGGTAGCTATATTTTGGATGAGGAGGGAGACTATTCTACGACCACTATTGGTGGCAAGGAATGTGCTTTTGCGATTTATGACGAAAATAAGATCTTAAAATGCGCCATCGAACAAGCTTATCTGGATGGAAAGACGAAATGGAAAAAGCCGATCTCCTGCCATCTATATCCAATCAGAATCACCAAGTATGATCACTACGACGCGCTGAATTATGACCAGTGGGATATCTGTGATCCAGCCTGCAAACTCGGGGATGAGCTAAAAGTGCCTATATATAAATTTCTAAGAGAGCCACTCATTCGCAAGTACGGAGAAAATTGGTATGCAGAGCTAGTAAAAGAGATAGAAGGTTGATTAAGTAGCCGTACTTACTTTAGCAGCGAAGCCATTTGCAATTTTTACCATAGAGCCCTCTGAGCTCAATAAATCGCCTGGTAAGAAGGGAAGTAAACCTGATTCAGGGAGTTTTTTGTACAAAAATGACCAATATGCACTGAGGAGAAGTGCACAGCAAAAATATGGATGAAGGAGGCTGCGCTAAGAACGTTATTTGCAATAGATCAATCTATTCTTTATTTTGGCAGATATTCAGTTGGGAGAAGTTAATTATTGATGAATGAACCAAATGTGCACTGCCCATCTGAAAACGCACAAGATCTTGGTTCAACCTGCTTAATTTCACCTGTTTTTACAGATGGGCTGAAGAGTAATTGAATCTAATAGATCAATCACTCTTTCAGCTTTTTTGTTACTCTCTTTTACATTCGATTTTCCAAAAAGGAACGACAACCGTGTTTCCAACATCTATCCATTCTCCTATCCACTTAAATCCTGTGTCCTTGAAATCGTAAAATGTGAGTCTGGAAAACCCATCGTAGCCTTGGGGGGATTTTTGTGATCTAAAAAGTACAATTTTACCATCTTCTTTATTGCCAGTCCAATAAGATAGTGGCGCTCTACCAGGCAATGGAGAGGTGTAATAATGCACATACCATTGCGCACTATCGGCGTCATATTGGCGTATGCTTCCAGAATGGGCTCCATCGGACTTCAGCGTATAGTCTTGTACACCCATGCCATTCATGATATATTGAAATGTCCAGATCATATCGACTGGTTCGGCCCAATTGCCATCAGTACCTTTTCTATAGGACTTGCATTTACATTCGCCAATCATGGGTTCGTAATCCTTGATCTGCTCCGGAGCATCTGGGTTGGGTCTGCCAAAAGGATATTTTTTGCTAGGTGCATAGTCGTATTGCGCAAAGCAACTGACACTTGATAGTGCGAGTAACACACAGAGTATTTGAGTTTTTATAAGCATTTGTTTTTTTGAGTAATATCTATGCTAAAACTCGAATCCCCTAGACTCGTGCAGGGAGCGCCAATACTTTTGCAGGGAACGTGATCGGAATAGAAGCTACCTGGAGGTCTTATGTAGGTGTGAATAATTACAAATCTGCAAATACTGCGGTGAAGTGAATTACATACGGTGCGATACCACTTCCATGGTCGACCCCTTCGAGAGCAGTAAAAGAAATCTTATCTTCAGAGGCTCCATTTTTGATGAGCTCATCATAGGCCGATTCAGAATTGATGAACGGCACGGTGATGTCCGTGGTGCCATGATACATATAGACGGGACGATTGGGCTGCCAGTCGATTGGACTATTGCTTGATAATTCGTCAGTCAGTATTTGATACTTTGAGCTTGTAGAATTACTAATAAAATCGGCAGTGAGCAGGGCACTGATATCAGTGGTCAATGCGGCGTTTATTTGACTGCCACTTTTTGTGCCGTCAAATAAATCGGGGATAGCAGAGGCATAGGGTTCATTGAATACTTCGGATACGAGCGTTTTCCAATCATTTATTTCCGCATAGGCGGCGGTCAGATACGCCAAATAGAACGGTTGGGAATAGGTGTCAAGAGAAACCATATAGTCTTTCATACCTATCAGGTCGTACCCGCCAGAGGCAGGGGCTGAGGCCACCAAGTCGAATTCATCTGCATACTTATCCTCTATAGCTTTGTGTGCGACCATAGTGGCATATCCACCCTCCGAATAGCCAGCAAGAAAAAGTCTGTCGTCAGAATTAATTCCGTTGGCTAAGATAAATTGTTTTGCAGCTCTAATCATATCGATGACTGCCTGTGCAGTGGATTCTTCATGATAGTAGGGGTGAAGGATGTCCGCTGAACTACCAAATCCAATGAAGTCAGGTATCAAAGAAATATATCCCAGGGAGGCGAACGAAGCATAAAATTGGCCCTCAGAGCTTTGGGTAGGAGCGTCGCTGTTGGCTGCAATGGTACCATGCTGAAAACTTAATATCGAAACCTCCTCTTCGGTATCAGGTATGCCTATCAAACCTGAGGCTGTGATATCGCTGCCCAAATAGGTAGTTTTATATTCGATTTCATATACACTGATGTCATATTTCAATTGGCTGGCTATCGAAGACAATCCTTCCTGACTCGCTCCAAGTTGCAGCAGAATGGCGTCATAGTTAGCCACTTTTTTGGATGAAATCAGATACTGATCGATTTGCTCTTCCGATCCGCTATCGTCGCTACAGGAAAATACAATGAGGGAACAAACAATCAGAATTGTATGAAAAATTGAAGATTGATTTCGCCTTATGTCTTTTTGGTTGTTCATTTTGCTGCTAGTCATGAAAGGATTCAACATCAATTAATTGAAAAAAGTTTTTATGCTTTTTACTCTGCTTTGCGCAATATCGACTTTGGTGTGATTATCGAGCGTAAGATACGAAGAGGAGTTGTATGTCACCTCAGACACCTTATTCATATTCACAATGGCTTTTCGATGTACTCGAAGAAACTGGTGACTGAGTAGTCTTTTTTCCAGAGCCTTGAGCGAATTGCGCATGGCGTAGGCGTGCTGTGATACAGTATGAATCTTGACGCAGTAGTCATAGGCCTCTATCCAAACAATATCACTGAGAGGAATGATTTTATTCCGCATTCCGATTTTTATAGACAACGCCTGTGGATTGTCTGTTGGCTCAGATTCATTTTTATTTTTGAGGTCAAGGATCTCAATTTCGAGGTTTTGATTCGAATTCACTAGATGAAGCATGCCTACCATGGCGCCATGAGCCAGTGTATAAATCGGTGTTTTTTGGAAAAAGTAGAATACGCAGTTGTCCCATAGGCTTTCGATTGTCATGGGCAAGTCATTAATTATTATTCTTAATATGGCTGTGATCACGACGTTGGTGGTGATCAGCAGCACAAAATGAATTGCGGTAGTGGAGAGTCGGGTGATTTTGAATAGCTCATCGGACTGCCCTCGATAAATGATCGTACCAAAATAGGTAAGGGTGATCATCAACCAGATCAGCCAACGATAAGCTTGCCCGATCATTAGCTCAGTGAAGGTGAAATCAGAAAGTGGTACAAGGTCAAATTGTAGAATATAGTAGTACTGTTGGCAGGCTTCAAATACAATGAGTAGGGCGACCATAAGCAGTGTAAACAGCACAAAATTTCTGTACTTGGCATTCATGAAATACACGAATTCTAGTAATCTGCCTTTTGATATGCTCTCTGTTGCCACTACAATAGGGTATCTAGTTTTTGCTTGGTTTTGTTAGCCATACTTTCGTAAAGCTCAGTTTTGAAAGATTCAAAATGCTCCTTTTGAAGACTTTTTTTGATTATTCCTGATTCAAGATAATGAATCTCATCGCATAAATCCATCAAAGAATCGAGGATATGCGAGGTCACGACAATTGTTTTTTGCTTTGATTTTAGAATGGAGATAATTGAGTGCAATGTTCTGCCGGTTTCAATATCCAGACCGTTGAACGGTTCGTCAAGAATCAATATTGGTTTGTCGGCCTTGAGTACGCCCAGAATCGCCAGCTTCTTTTTCATCCCAGTAGAATATCCATCTATAGTCTGATCCAGTGGCAGAGAGAAGATGTCATTCCAGTGATCAGCATCAAAGTTGGGATTGGCGAACAGCTGGAGATATTCCCGTCCGGTGATGTTGGGATAAAAATAGTTTTCTGTTGGCAAGAAGCCAATATCCTTCTTCGTAAGCTGACGCCCATCAATTAGAATAGCCCCCGACTGCGGGATTAGCATTCCGTGAATGACGTTTAGCAAGCTCGTTTTACCAGTACCATTGAGTCCCACCAGCCCATGGATTTGTCCTGTAGACAGCGTGAGATTTAGGTTCTCTATTACAGGGATCCCGCCTGGATAACTTAGAGTCAGATCGTTAATGGAAATCATGAAGGTAAAAGCTAAGTTTTTTGATGGATTGAAAATATAAACGAATAGTTAATACCCAAATAGCGGGCAGAATAAATGGCAGCACAAGAACGAGCGCACCCAGAGACAACAAAACGGTATTTTTGCTTGACTTAGTCTGAGGGGCATAAAAAGCGTATTTGATCATTAGAGCATAGACCTGATAGGACAGCATGACAGTTGCCAATACAGTAGGAATGTACCAGTGAGTTGGATGGAAAATACAAAACAATAATAGCAAGGGAAGGTAAAATATCCCGGCCATCAAGAACAAGCCTTTGATTCTATGTTGCAGATAAGCTGTTGCTGACTGCTGTGGAGCTATGAGTATAGAGACTGGTTCACAATAGTCATAAAAGCCAAGAGACAATAGACCGAGCAAAAAAATGACAACTATTGCAGCACCCATCTGAAAAGAAAAAACTAGACCCAATAGCCATAGGATTGCCATGGGATAGAAGTATTTGCGTATTCCACTCTTCCATTCGAAATATGCGTCAGGTATGAATTTCAACTTTCTTGCGCGACCAGCGGACTTTCTCTTCGGTTTTACCAGATAGGCAAGTCCAATCAAAAAAATCAAATAGGGCAGTATCAAATACCAGCTGGGTGAAAACATCAATCCTGCCAACAGGGGAGTAGATAGGATCAAATACTCACTCAGACATAGTACCCGATAATTTTCGAAGTAATTTCTGAGAAATTGATAATCTGGGCGCATCCAATGGACTGAGGCCAGGATCAATGCCAGCAGCACGGGTAAGGATTGACTGCCTTCTGGCTGACTTGCCTTTATTACTAGGCCAGCTACTGCCCAAAGTAGAAAAAACAGGAGGACAATTTGATAATACCAGGTGACACCAGAGATGACTCTGCGCACTTGATTCAATCTGAGTTGTAAGAGGGTAAAAACCATGGAGTTTAGCACTTGCCATTAGTTTCCATCTATCCGGTTTTCTTACAAAAGAACTCTTATGAATTGATTTTTTCTTGCGTCAGATATCTGAGGGGTAATTATTGAAATGAAATTGTCAGGCGTTAGTTACAATGTCTAGCTCAGATTGGAACAAAAAAAAGGCCTTGCTATGAGTAAACAAGGCCTTAGTTAATCAATCAGCTATTTAAACTCTACTGTGAGATTTTTAATATCCAGTGGATTATATGGCACTAGATCCTGGATGCGCTCTACCAGCGGATCGTAGTCTGAGCTCGGCGATGTGCCACCTTGGACAAATCCGTCCTCATTGAAAAAGCCTGGCGCTTCGGTATTGAGTAGATATTGGTCAATTAGATTTTGACCCAGATTTGGCCACGTCGCAGATATCTGATCCGAAAATACGGTTTGGATGGCATAGTCCTCAAGGAGTACCGCTCGGTCTGTTTCGTCAAGATCATTTGGAGGTAATCCAACTTCTGCTACTCCCATGTCCTCGCCGTCTATACCAGAGGCAACAAATGCCCAGTTGAAGCCCGAATCAGTGGTAAAGAAGGAAGCATTAGGATGGTTGGAATTTCCATAGACATCTACCAGGTCACCAGTCTTACCCACGAACATTTTCAAATTGTCTACTGAGTAAGGGTCCTCCAATGGATTGGCCAACGGAAGATTAGCGATGGAGACGATCATATGTGCATCATAGCCCATTGTTTCTACCTCACTATAATCTATTCTATAAATGGCATCTCCGGCATCGGCATCTTTCAATCGATCGATGTTGAACGGCTTCAGGATAGCTATACCTTCGATTGGTTCTAGATTCCAGAATACCTGCATGGCTTTTCCACCGTCATCATTGCCTTCAGAATCGGCGTCCGTCACCGTTAGTTCATAGGCATACGTCTTGTCTTCGAATGTTGAGTTTTCCGTCACCGTGAGATTTTTCACGCGGCCGTCCTCATCACTTTCGTATGCAATAAATATTACCCCACTGATCCCGATATCTGAGATTCCTTGCATGATGGCCTCAATAATTTCAGCGGAGGCTTCTCCTATTTTTATATAAGAACTCAGGCCTTCGTAGATTTCATTGCCATTTAGCTCATCGGCAGATAACCCGCTCCGGATTCTACCACCGGCTGGCGAATTGGTCAGTGACTCTGGTATATCCACCGCAAATTTTTCCGGTACGATACTCTCACCACCAGAGGTACTTTCAATTTCGTCGTCGCAGGATACGGTCACCAAAAGAAGCAACAATACTGCGAGTAGTGTATTTAATTTTGAAGTGTTCATGTCTATTTTATTTTCGTTAGTCATTTCAGTTATTCTTGATTTCGATATGATCACACATCAGGTTTGCCATACCCTTTGAATAATTGAAAATAATTTCAAAAAACTTTTTAAATAGCTGATAATCAGCTGAATAATTATACTATTCTACAATTGTCACATCACTGCTCACCATTGAGACTGCGAAGTAGCCAACCGCTCCATCGCTTAGGTTAGTTTCCACATTGCCAGGAGCCACATCAAAAAGCCCTCCTCTCCAATCGGTCTCTGAAAGTAGGGATCGAAGGAAATCCTGATGATTTTGTGTCAATGAATATTTCTTTCTCGAAATGCTGGATCCAGGTGGAAAAACGATTTTTTCTTGGTCTGGCGCAAAAACTTTGTTGATATCTATCACCGCGAGCGTATAATAATAAGCTCTTATATCGGGGGCAGCATTTACATCTGTATCAGGCCATCGGATTTCTACCTCTGTCATAGATGGAGAGCTACTTTCCTGATAGATATATTCGAGCTGTCCGTCTTCGGTAGTCGTGGTCACCAGTGGTTCTAGCGGTGCCCCAAACGAGGAGATTGTCAGAGCGAAATACTCCTTTTGATCGTGAATGATAAATAACGTGTACAGCTTGCCATATAAGGCACGTAGTGAATCGGTAAGATAAATGCCCGGCCGGGTTGGATGCTTGGTCAATCTGTAGGTCGTATCACTGTCGTTGATAAATACAAAGGCATTATCGACGTACTCCGGTGATTCGTTCAACTGATCTCTGGTAAGGCTGAGGCTCACCTCATGTCTCTTATTCTCGTTGGTGAGCAGGGCCTCCACGACCAGCAGCGGTTCATTCTGGCCTCCTGTGCCCCAATCAAAAGTCTCTTCACAGCATATGAAGAGTAGCGGAATGGCGATAATGTAGAGCAGCTTTTTCATAGTTTGAATGAATAACTGATGGAAGGAACGATGTTATATACAAATACTTGAGAAGACACCACCGGGTTTGAACCTAGCGTGTTAGTAGGCACTACGAATTTCTCATCCACTTCTATTTTATTGAAATTGATCAAGATGCTATTTTTCTGAGCATATAAATTGAATAGAGAGAAAGTGAGGTAATGGTTGAATTTTTTCAAGGATTTGTTGAGTCTCAGATTCACGGACATATCATAGCGATGATAGACAGGGAGCCTGTCATTGTTTCTAGCGGCATATATTGGCACGCTACGTCCAGCATACTCGTAAAATGCCGTGGGAGTGGTGATCGGCCCACCAGAACTGATATACAACGTACCAGAGAAGGTGGTTCTGGGCGAAGATTTCCAGTTGGCGTTCACTACAAACTGATGAGGTTTGTCCCACAGAGACACATATTCCTGACCTTGATTGATGCCCTCTATTTGCCTTGTTGATTTTGAATAGGTGTATGATATCGTGCCTGTCAGCGTACCCGATCTTTTGGTGAGCGAGGTTTCCAAACCATAAGCTTTGCCATCTCCAGATCTCAGCTCGGCCTCCAAATATGGGTTGAGAAGGATGCTGGCTTGATTGACATAGTCCAGCTGATTCTCCATGTGTTTATAATAAAGCTCCGCACTGAGTTGCCAATCGGGAGAGGTGTTGAACCAGCCCAATGATATTTGATTGGCGACTTGTGGTTTAATATTGACACTGGCAGGCATCCATACCTCAAGATTGTTGAAAGGACTGATCGAGTTGCTAATCAGGTTGATATATTGTGCTGCCCGCGAATAGTTGAACTTAATGATATTTTTGTTGTCCACCAGATAGGTCAAACTCAACCTTGGCTCCAGGTTTCCATAGTCGTTGTAAGAGTCTCGCGTATCGTAAATAGTAGAATCCACTACCGCATAATTTTCGTCAATCTCATATTCTATTGTTTTACCAATGTTGGTCCAGGTACTCAATCTCAGCCCGTAAGTAATCAGCCAGGAGTCATTTATTTTCTGATCGTTGCTGACATAAAGCGACAACTCCGTTGCATTTCTTTTGGGCACGAAGGGTTGTCCTACGGGAATAGCGCCGGTTTGGTCTTCCACGTTGCCAGGATTAAAATTATGACCACTCAGCTTGATCCCAAATTTCAAAGTATTAGTGAGCGTGAGATAATTGGTGAAATCCATTTTCAAACTAACATTTGAGATATGGTTTTTCCAGATGAAATCGGGAGACTGAACCAGCGTGTATTCATATTTGCTGGAGTAGAAAGTGATGTTGGAAAACAGTCGACTGTTAAACACGTGATTCCAGCGAATCGTACCCGCTTTATTTTCCCAGGCGATGCCTCCATCGGTGCTAAATTCATCTTTGCCTAGATATGTTGACAAAAACAATCTATTCTTAGCATTGAGCCATACATTGGCCTTCGCGGTAAAATCTGAGAAGTAAAGCTTGTCGATATCGGCGTCCGCCGATTTTATTATCCCTTGAATGTAAGACCGACGGCCAGAGATGAAGAACGAGCTTTTATCCTTCTTTATAGGGCCTTCGACTGCCAGTCGAGCGGATATGAGGCCGAGGCTACCATTGGTGCTAAATCTGCGCAAATTGCCATCTCTGGTTTTGATATCCAATACAGAAGACAGTCGCCCACCCAGATTGGCTGGTAAATCTCCACGGTACATTTTCATGTCTTTTATGGACTCAGGGATAATAGCACTGAACAGTCCCATAAAATGCGCTGGATTATAAATTGGCGCCTCATCCACCAGTATCTGATTTTGATCGCGGTCTCCACCACGCACATTGAAGAATGTGGAGCCATCTCTGAATAGCTGAATTCCGGGAATGATATCCAGTGTTTTGATCACGTCAGACTCTCCCATAGCAGAAGTCTTGAGTAGGACCGTCTCATGATCGATGGCATAGGCATTGGCATGGATATGCTCTGTATTGGTGGTGGAGTCGTCTGGCGAAACGATGATTTCGTCCAGTTGTGAAATATTGGGAAGTAGCTTTATATCTTCCAGCACATCGGCACGCAGGTCTACTTCTCGGTACTGATCCTGATAACCTATATATGAGTATTTGAGCTGATAGTGACCCTCGGGCAACGAAATAGAATAAAACCCATAGGTATTTGAAATTGAACCTTTGCCGAGTGATGTGACCAGGATGGTAGCACCAAGTAGCGTCTCGCCGTCATTCTCATCTTGGATGTATCCGCTGATAGTATATTTTGCATTTGAGTGAGCAGGATCGGCAGGTTTTAATATAATCTTGTTTTCAACCACTACATAATCAATGTTTTGATTTTGAAACAGGCGATTCAAAACATCCGCTAAGGGTTTATTTTCTAGCTGAAGATTGACAAGTGAATGAACCGGTGTTTTTTTGCTACTATAGGAAAAGCTTACCGTAGCTATTTTCTCGATTTTGTCAAGGGCCTCGCCTAACGTGATCTCCTTGAAATCCACAGTGATTTTTTGACGGAGCATTCCTTCCTGACCTAAGACAGATTGTGCAGACAGGATCAGCACCACCATTATTATAAATCTATAAGTTAGCTGCAAATATGACATGGGTCACAAATCGTATCACTAAGTTAACGGTTATTCGCAACCAGTGCCATCGAGCACCAGTCCGCCAGCCGACTCCACTACCGATAGGTCAAGTGTATTGACCAGCACAGTAATAATAGATTCTAACGACTGACCATCAAATGATACGGTGACAGGACATTTGTTGAGATGTTGGTTTTTTAGTTTTATTGGTTGCTGATAGGCCTCACTTAGCAAACGAACGACCTCGTCTAAGGCCAGATTGGTGAATTCAAATTTTTTGGTTCGCCAGGACTGGAAATTTGGATCATCATTTTCAATTTTAAATAGCTTGCCCGTTTTTCTATTCACAATCGCTTTTTCTCCAGGTAGTAGTGTTACCTGATCCGAACGATGGGTGACCTGCACTTTGCCTGTCACCACCACCACTTCCGTGACAGGGCTTGATTCAACAGCTTTTACATTAAACGAAGTACCCAGTACCTTGATGTCCGTATTTTCAGCATGTATAATGAAAGGTTTTTCTGCATTTTCAGCCACGTCAAAGAACGCTTCTCCAGTTAGGCGAACCTCTCTTTTTTCATGGTTGTAGTCTTTGGGATAAGTGAGTTGTGCATGAGCGTGTAGCGTGATGTATGATCCATCATCGAGTTGCTGCTCGATTACTGTACTCGCAGAAATTTCTATAAAATTGGACGCAGTCCAGAATTGAAAAGCCACAATAGAGCTCACTATTAGAAACGCAACAGCAGCGGCTATTTTGAATACCGGAATCGAGGATGATTTTTCTTCCAATTGGTCCATGGCCCGATCCAGACGATTCCATTCCTCTTGCACCTCTTGGGATGATATGCCTTTAGCCTTCTCCGTTATTGACCAAAGCTGTACTTGTTCATCATAGAGAGACTGATGGGCTGAGTCTTCCGCCAAAAGAACAGTCAAACGATCCAGGTTTTCGCTCGTTGCCTCGCCGGTCATTTTTTTATGTACCAGTTCGATCAGTTCCGTATGTTTATCTCGTTCGTTCATTGTTCTTATGCTTTACACACGCGATTCGGTCAATACCCTATGGAAATCAACAATAAAATCAAAATCTCCAATAAATATGTTGCCAACTGCTCTCTCAGTATCTTGAGTGCCTTGGTCATCTGCCCTTCTACAGTTTTGATGGAAATGCCAAGTTGGTCAGCAATCTCCTTGTATTTTTTATCCTCAAATCTACTTAGCATGAAAACTTCCCTGCACGAATCAGGCAAGGCGTCTATGCTCTCTTTTATCTTCGTTTCCATTTCAGACTCCTCAAGAAAATCTCTGGATTCTATATAATCCGGTAGCGCCTGCGTATCAGTTATTAAATCATGCCGGATAATTTTCTTTCTATCACGGATATAATTGAGGCATCTGTTGTGTACTGATTTGAACAAGTATGGCTTCAGCGAGCTTTCCGTATCCAACGTCTCCTGCTTCTGCCAAAGATTTAGAAATACGTTGTGTACTATATCCTTACAATCGTCGACATCCTCCACATATTTTCTGGCAAAGGAGCACAGGAAAGGGTAATATGTTTTGAATAGATTTTCAAAATCTGTTTTGTCTTTCCTATTTGACTCTGCACTACTCTTGTTCATCTTGCAACGAAAGTTAAAGAAAATTGGAATTGTTCCATTTAATGGATCAGAAATAGAAACTAAATAATTATATTGAGTGGACATGAACCTCAACCTTACCCTTGGTGCTCTTCTTTTTATTCTCTGGTCTAGCTTTAGCTCCTGGTATTATGTGTGTAAGATCAAAGGGCTGTGTCTCGAGGATGTTACTGATCCTCAAAAAGAAGTGGTCGATATCCCAACCAAGGACCCCGAACCAGATCCAGATTTAAAAGCTGATCCAGAACCTGAACCGGTAGTGATGGACACGGTATCACAAGAGCCAGTGAAGCCACTTGCACCGATCGAAATCAATGAAGATAAAATTTACTTTAAGAAAAACTCAACCTCATTCGTCGACGAAAAGTATGTCGAGAGATTCTCAGAGAATCTAAAATCTACGATAGCAGACAGATCTGTAGAAATCAGCATCATAGGAGCCACCTGTGATCTGGGCAGTCAATCATACAATCTTGAACTGGGAGAGCGTCGTGCGGCCGCCATGCGACAATATTTGGAGAATCGTGACATCCGACCTTCACGCTATGAGGTTTCTTCTGTTGGCGAAAGCGAAGCAGTGGCCGGAACCGAAGAAATACGAAAATCCTTCAGAAGAGTATCCATCACCATTAAATCTATTGACCAATGATACAGGCCTTGTTAGAGATAGTAGGAATGCTTGTCGTAGCACTCGCAATCGGCGTTTATTTTACCTATAGACATTGGAAAGCAAAGCTGGAGTCCATAGAGCAGGACAACTATAAGCTAGATAAGCAAGTAGAGGAATTGAACCAAGCGAATGAGGCGCTTAATCAAAAAGTAGAGCAGCAGGAGGCGAGCCATCGGGCCGAATTGGATAAAAATGCTAAGGAAAATAAGCTAGCGCTAAAAGATCTTCAGACAGAGGTGAAAACCCTCAAGTCAGATTTACGAGCTTCTAAAAAAGAGTTTGCCGAGTCGAAAAAAACTTCCAAAGAGCTAAAGGAGAGAGCCAAGACTCTGGAGCATGAGGTAGAACTAAAAGATGAGGCTCTGGGAGAAAAAGAACGCGAGCTGGAAGAGGTGACCAAACATTTCAAAGCCCATAACATATCTTACTACAAGCAGATAGATGGCAAAAGATACAAAGCCGTCACACTGGTAGAAGCAGACGAAGCTGTAGCAGGTGTAGGTGATGGGAGAATCTCGAAGGCCGACGCGGAAAAAATATTTGCCACAATCTCCGATGGCCATGTGTACACACAGGTAGAGAAAGATACCATGCACTACATCCGAGAGCACTATAAGTGGACTCCTGAAGCCGACGAGCTATTTAGAACAAAAGTTAGAAGCTGGGCAGCCAAAGGGCACCAGCTATCATAAATCTCTTACCCAAGCCTATTCATCCTTGATCACATCCACAGGGTTAGCCATAGCTGCCTTCACTGAATGATAAGCCGAGATTCCCAGGGTAAGCACGAGTATCGAGCAACCGGATACAGCAAACACCCAAGGCGAAATATCTATTCTGTACTCAAAGTCATTGAGCCATTTCTGCATGAGAAAGAGGGTAGAAGGCACACTTAAAATGATGGCAATTAGTATCAGTTTAGCATGTTGTCTGGATAGTAGCACTGCCAATTGCCAGACACTGGCACCCACGATCTTTCTGATCCCAATCTCTTTAGTCCGCTGCTCGATGGCATAGATAATGATGCCCAGTAATCCCAGACTGGCTATGAGTATGGCCAGGCTAGAGAACAACGAAAGCACTTGAAGAAAATTTTGCTCTTCTTTAAAGTCTGCAGCAAAAGCTTCATCTACAAACTGATAATCGAACGGTCGTTCTACTACAAAATGCTGCCAGCTAGATTCTACTTGCCCGAGCAGTGCACTCATTTGATCAAAAGATGAGGATTCTGCGGATAGGACCAGATATTGGCGGCCACTGTCAAACAGACCTGATTCTAGATGAAAAAGTGCAAATGAGTCAATCGTACCCCTCAGCCCGCGATAGTTAAAGTCTTCGATCACTCCGATAATTTTGAATTGCTTGGTACCATTTCCATAGGCGATTTTTCTTCCAAGTACAGATTCATCCAAAGGCCATCCGATAGTACGAACAGTCTCTTCACTCACGATCACCGAATTGATATCATCGGGAAAAGCTTTCGAGAAGTTTCTTCCCAAAAGCAACGGCACTTGTAGCGTTTGGAGATAGTGTTCGTCGATCAAAGTGTAATCAATCGGTGTAGTCTTGACGTCCGCATTGATCGGTTCGAATTGATCTCCCGCCCAATGATTTGGCGGCACAGAGGTACAAATCGAGCTTTGTTTGATTCCCGAAATTTGGGTTAATTCATGTTGAAATGCTTCACGAGCGCTGGCGTCCATCCACTCAAGATTTTGAACCGAAAGAAGATGACTTTTGTCAAACCCCACATCCTTTTCATTACTGAATTTCAGCTGCTTGAATGCAATCAAAGTACAGGAGATCAAAATCACTGATACAGTAAACTGAATGACCACCAAGCCGTTGCGAAGCGGAGCACTATCTTTTCCGCTCTTGATTTTGCCTTTCATGGCGTCTAGAGGTTTGAACGCACTCAAAAACAAGGCTGGATATCCACCAGCCACCAGGCTCATGCCCAGGATAAGTGCTAGCAGCATACCGAGCGCTTCTACTTGAAAGATATCGGTGTAGGCCAGCTGTGCTTGTGTCACTGCCGAGAATATGGGTACGACATACCACAAGGCCAATAATCCGATGCAGGCTGAGATCAGACAATAGATAAAAGATTCGGTCATATACCCAAGACTAAGCTGCCATCGGGAAGACCCAAGAAGCTTTTTGATACCAGAAAATTTAGCACGTTTAAGGTGTTGAGTAGTCGTCAGGTTGGTGAAATTGATGCAGGAGAGAAGAATGATAAAACCAGCCGCCATGCCATAGGCATAGACAATTTGGACGTTGACCGGTTGGTTGATTCTGTTTAATACATGTGTATTTAAGTGAATATCTGTCAGCGGTTGCAAGAATATCTCCCACTGCTTGCCCTCATTTAGATAGTCTTCGTACGACATATTCATCACTCGCTGCAGGGTTTGCTCGGCATGCTTACGGGGAATATGAGCCATCTTGTCTCGTACGGTAGCAAGATCAGCCCCAGGATGAAGTTCTACAAACGTTACAAAACCTGTCCAGACCCACGACCAGTTGGACTTCTTCACTCTTGAAATGCTGTTCATAGGCATGAGCATATCGAAAACAATATGCGAATTGGCAGGCACGTCGGCCAGCACTCCGGCTATTCTATAGATAGAGCTCTTTCCTGCGTATTCGAGGTCTAGCAGCTCACCTATTGGATTTTGCTCACCGAAGTATTTTTTGCTCGTGGATTCGGTTAGTAGAATATTTTTGGGATCAGAGAGCAGATCTTTATGATCATCGCCATAGAGTAGATCAAAAGAAAACATCTCGAGGAAATTGGAATCGGCGGCGATCACATTGGGTTCTTTGAATGATACTTTTTGCCCATTGTCCTTTTCATAAGAGACCAGGTACTCATTGAGCTTTAGGAGTCTCGTGCCACGCTTGACCTCTGGCAATTCTTCGGTAAGGGCAAATACTACCCCTGGGCCGGTGGATCCAAATTGCTCGTCCACTTGATCACTCCAGATAAACGTTTGGTTTACACGATAAATATTTTCACCGTTGGCGTGAAAATCATCGAAGCTGGTTTGAAAATCAACATATAGGTAGATGAGCAGAGAAGTACAGATACCTGCGGAGAGTCCCAGAATGTTGATCAATGAGAAAAGTCTGTTGCGCTTCAGATTTCTGAAAAATTGCGCGAAGTAGTGTTTTAGCATGATTTCAAGTATAAGTCACCTATTCAAAGACCAATACTATGCCATAAGACGATCCGTCAGATAATCAGCGAGTTACAGAATATTTATATGCTAAAATGTGTACGTTAATGAACGGAACGAACGTTTTTTCAGTTTATGTTTATTTTTCCTAGCCTTCCTCAACCACTCGCTTATTGAGCTTTATTTTTTCTCGACCTTTTCTGATTCTGATATTGAGCATTTCTACCAATAGAGAGAAAAACACTGCAAAGTAGATATATCCTTTTGGCACATGGTGTCCCATAGATTCTACCATGAGCATAAACCCAATCAAGATCAAAAAGGACAGCGCCAACACTTCCAACGAAGGGTGATTTGAGATAAAAGAACTGATTTTGCCGGCAAATGACATCATGATAAACATCGCAATGATCACAGCTATGATCATAATCATCAATTGATCAGTGAGTCCCACGGCAGTGAGGATCGAATCAAAAGAAAAGATAATATCCAACATGATGATTTGGGCTATGACAGCGCCAATAGTCACTGTATTTTTTTTGGCAGCCTCCTTATGCTCCAGTACCTCCATTTTATGATTGATCTCGACAGTACTTTTTGCAATGAGAAATAATCCACCGCCAGCTAGAATAAGATCGCGGCCGCTAAACGCATGGCCAAGGATAGAAAACAGTGGCTCAGAGAAACTGATGATCCATGTGATACCAAACAAAAGACCAATTCTGAAAACTAAGGCACATAATAGACCAATATTTCTAGCCTTTGCTTGCTGAGCCTCTGGCAACTTATTCGATACAATAGATATAAAGATGATATTATCCACCCCAAGTACTATTTCTAAGAAGGTGAGCGTGAGCAGAGCAATAAGTGATTCTGGAGTCAAGAGTTCGGCCATAGCTGAGTCGTTTAAATGGAGGTCAATATTAATCATCCATCTTTAATTACCATAGAATGAGGGACAGATTTTACAGTTAAGAAAATAATTACATTATTTGTAACTACAAATAATGTAATTCCGTAATTGATACTCATATGAAATTCGAAGAAGAAATCAGGCAGTCGTCATTCAAAGATTCAAGAGAAAAAGCCATTATCAATATCCTTTATACCGGCTATTGGTTGAGAGATCGGACAGAAGGGATGCTCAAGCCAATTGGGATCAACGAACAACATTACAATATTCTACGCATATTGAGAGGCAGGTATCCTTTGACGATCTGTCCTGGCGAAATCAAAGAAGTGCTAATCAATAAACGAGGTGATCTGACCAGGCTGTTGGACAAACTTGTGAGCATGGAGCTGGTGGAGCGTGATATCAATCCAGAAAATCGCAGAATGATCAATCTCAAGCTAACGACTAATGGGTTGGATCTACTTAGCCAGCTGGATGGTGAACTTAAAATCCTGAATGAAAAAAATAATTCGCTTACTCAAGAAGAATCAGATCAGTTGAGCGACCTCTTAGACAAAATGAGAGGATAATTTTTTTTTCACTAAAATATGTAATTACAAAAAACGTAAAAACAAATAAAACATGAAGAAAATAATAGCCTTTGCAGGCAGCAACAGTTCAACTTCCATAAACCAGCAAGTGGTGAAGTACGCTGCTACACTATTTACTAATACTGAGGTAGAAGTTATTGACCTTAGAGAATATGACGCTCCTATCTATAGTGCTGATATTGAAAAGGCCGGTATACCACAGGCTATCCAGGACTTCGTGCAGAAGCTGGCAGAAGCGGACGCCTATATCATGGCCTCCCCGGAGCATAATGGAAGTCTATCTGCCTTTTTTAAAAACATCCTTGACTGGGCTTCGAGAGTGGAAGGCAAATTTGTAGGTGGAAAACCTGTGCTACTATTGAGTACTTCTGGAGGTAAGCGAGGAGGAGCCAGCGCTTTAGAAGATCTAAGGATTAAAATGAAATACTTTGCCGGAGAGGTATTAGGTTCATACAGCTTAGGCGCCTTTTACGAAAACTTCGATCAGCAGACTGGTACCATTAGCAACGACTCTGAGAAGAAAGCTTTGAGTCAGGTTGTATCAGCATTTGAAAAGTCACTTATATCAAACTAATTAATACATATGAATAAGATTGCTCAATTAATAAGTGGACCCGGTGCAGAACACTGGGGAAAATTTTTACTTCGATTTATTCTTTCATTTGGAATGCTATTTCATGGAGTCGGTAAGTTGGCAGGTGGAGCGGGACATATAGCAGGAATGCTACAAGAATCCGGAATCCCGGGATTTATTGGCTATGGAGTGATTGTAGGCGAGGTGCTGGCTCCACTTCTAATATTATTTGGATACAAATCCAGACTAGGTGGGCTAGTGATGTCATTCACCATGCTGGTGGCAATTTTACTGGTACATCCAGGAGATATATTTAGTCTCGCTGACCGAGGCACCTGGGCTATAGAGCTACCCATGCTTTATTTAATAGGTGGCATAGCAGTATCATTATTAGGTGCCGGCAAATACAGTCTCTCGAAAGGCGAGGGGGACTGGGACTAACAAAAAATTATAATTGGTTATATAGTTCGTGTTGATTGAGGTTAGATTTAAGTCCTGATTATTTCAGGACTTATTTTTTTTAAATGATAATTCAAAAACTCGACCAATCGAACATCGAAGAAGCTAGTCTCCTAATATTGGAGGTGGCTGAAAAGTACAATCGTGGCGATTTTACAGAAATGGGATATCAAAAGTTCAAAACTTCGGTCCTCTTTGAAGGTATGCGGCAGAACCTCGAGAATGAGTTTCACTACTGGGGCGCCATTGAAAATGACACGATGGTTGGACTTTTGGCCATAAAACCACCAACGCATCTATATAATATGTTTGTGCATGTGAATCATCACAAAAAAGGAATCGCCACACTGCTGTGGCAGCACATGGTCTCAGATCTAAAACCCACACAAGTGACAGCCTTCTCTACGACCTATGCGCTACCGCTTTACTTGAAGTTGGGATTTGAGGTGTCGGGTGAGCAAATCGACAATGACGAGCTGATTTGTTATCCAATCCGGTGGACAGCAGAAAATAAATAAAGGATCAGATTCGTTAGAAAACAGCCTTTTTTGCAGGTTTTTCCTATCGATTAGGTAATTCACTTATGAAATTTCAGGCTTTAAAATCTCAAATATGGCTCATACAGCCAAAAAACAGACATCCAGGATAATGATGAGATTCTACGCTGGATTTCGTTTCCTGTTTGCCTAAAAATTTATTTACGAATATCCTGTATTTTATTAATGGTGAAAGCACTTCATCTTTGAACTATAGAATTTAAATACTCACAACGATTAAGTTGAATTGGATTAAAATTTTAGAACTATGCAAGGATATTTTATCAGATCATCAAAAGTTACACCATCAGTCTACTTCAATCCAAAGAAGGAGCTACTGGATCTAAGAGGGAAGTCGAGTCCTGAAAATCCGCTGAGCTTTTATGGCTCACTTTTGTTGAACATGGATAAATACGTTCAAAACCACGCCGGTAATATTACCGTGAACCTTGCGTTCGAATATTTCAATACCAGTTCTTCCAAGTGCATATTTAATTTGTTGAGAAAGCTTGAAAGTTTTGATCAGCAAGGGAAAAGAGTGATTGTCAACTGGTACTACGAAGATGTAGACGATGACATGCTCGAGGCAGGAGAGGACTTCAGTTCATTTTTTGACTATAAGTTCAATTTTATCTCAGTTCCCGAAATCAACTCCCTTGGAGAAGAATCAGAAGAAGAGCCGCAGTTGTCTGCAGCATAAAATATAAAATTCCACAAAATATAAAAGTTATGAAACCGAAATTTAAATCATCAGAGAAAGTCGTAAGACAAGTAGTATTGGGTACACTCTTAACATTCGGATTTGTACTGGCTTGCACGATGCTCAGTGTAATGATATAATTGATCGCAAAGGAGTCAGCAGTAGAAGAGTACAACATATAGCAATTACCTGCTTGTTGTGTGAGATAGGGTTCGGTACGTACCAGCTATGGGAATAAAGGTATTTAGCGAAGACTTCAAAGCGATTTATTAAGGTGGTAAGGTTACGTGAAAGCGTAACCTTTTTTTATTTTGTACCGATCGGTTCTTATTTATTCCCTCTATGGCGCTCATCTTACTGCACGATAGCACCGATGGCACCTCTTATTCCTCCTTTTTTTTTATTAATTTTAATACGAGGGAAAGGTCGGTCGTGCATTTTTGGCATTTTGTGATTTCAGCTTGCCCCTATTTGATTACTAGAAACAATTGAGAGGCATGCTCAATACCCAAATAAAGGAGGAAAAGTATCTTGATATCATCAATCAGTTTGCGCTCGGTCTACTGAGCCAAAGCACGATTAAAGAGATATTGTGGAGTGTGATCGACAATGTGGTATCCAAATTGGATTTCTATGACTGTGCCATTTATTTACTCGATGATCAAGGTGAAAATCTAATTCAGGTAGCTTCACAAGCATACAAAAACAGGACTCCTAAAGAAAATAAGGCCGCACTTATCAAACTAGGCACAGGTATCGTCGGCAAAGTAGCTTTGCAGAAAAAGGCGAAAATCACCAATGACACTTCTCTCGACAAGGACTATATCCCCGACGATCAATTCAGGTTTTCAGAAATTACGATTCCCATCATTCACGAAGATGAATTGATCGGGATCATTGACTCTGAGCATCCGGACAAAGACTTTTTCCAACCCATCCATCTCAGCATCCTGACTACCATCGCCTCTATGGTGGCTATAAAAGTAGTGCAAGCCAGACATCTTGAAAATCTGGCTGAGCGAGAACAAAGTTTTGATCTGATTTATAGCAATACCAATGACCTGATATTTCTTATTGCCGTAGAGCCTAATAAAGTATACAGAATTGTGTCAGTCAATCGCGCCTATTTGGATTTGTCCAAAAGGTCAAAGGAGGATGTCGTAGGTAAGACGGTTGATGAAATATGGGATAAAGAACGTGCATCTGTTATTCGAAAGTATTTTATACAGGCGATTACCACCAAAAAACCAATTACCTATGAGATAGACTTTGGTAAAGGCGAAGACAGAACGATCGTTGAGACTAAATTGACCCCGGTTTTTGACAAACGTGGGCGTTGTACAAACCTTTCTGGTGTATCCAGGGACATCACCGCTGCTAAAGCCACTCAGAGTGAACTAAAACAAGAGCAGGAAAAGTATCAACTACTTTTCTCCAAAGCAAGAGATGCTATTCTGATGCTCAAAAACGATATCATCATTGAGTGTAATGATCGAGCCTTGGAAATATTTGGTCGATCGAGAGAAGAACTTATAGGATTCAAACCCAATCATTTTAGTCCAAAATTACAGCCAGACGGTCAAACGTCAAGTAGAAAAACTATCGGAGATAGCTTTCAATGGGTTCATTCTAAAAAAGATGGGTCACTATTTACAGTCGAGGTAATGCTCTCCCCCTTCAAACTGGAGAACGAAGAGTACACACAGGCATTGGTACGTGATATATCGGATCGGATCAAAACAGAGCAGGTGCTTCGTGCGAGTGAAAAGAGATACCGAACGATTTTTGAAAATTCTCTTGACGGCATTTATAAAAGTACGCCTGAGGGCAAATTCGTAGAAGTCAGCCCCGCACTAGTGAATATGCTGGGGTATAGCTCCGAGGAAGAGCTACTGTCGATTGACATCAAAACGCAACTCTATTTTAAAACAGAAGACAGAATCAAACATGACAATCAATATCGCCTCAAAAGGAAAGATGGTGCTGAAATCTGGGTAGAGGACCACGGATTCTACCAATATGACAACTCTGGTAAAAAAATCTTCCATCACGGAATTTTACGAGACGTCACTGCCAAAAACCAGAAGCAGGAAGAACTGCAAAACCTGCTCAATATGACTAGCGATCAAAATAAACGCTTGCAAAATTTTGCTCATATTGTTTCGCACAACATACGCTCACATAGTGCCAATCTGACCTCCTTGGTTTCATTTATGGAGAGCACAAAAGATGAAGACGAGAAAGAAAAGATGTTTCAGATGCTAAAAAGCAGTACCAGCCAGTTGGAAGAAACAATTAAAAACCTGAATGAGATCATTACCGTCAATCAAAATTTGAACAAGCCAATCGAGCGGAGAAATTTGCTCTCAGAGATCGAAAAAACACTAAAAATCCTGAGCGGAGAAATCCATCAGAATAAGGTTTCTGTTAAAATTCAGGTACCGGCAGACTTAAAAATCAACGTCATTCCGGCCTACCTTGACAGTATAATGCTCAATCTGGTCGACAATGCCATCAAGTACAGAAGACGAGACCTGAAACCTAAAATTACTATTAAAGCCACCCAACTAAAGAAAAGTGTGAAGCTTGTAGTCTCAGACAATGGATTAGGAATCGATATGAAGGCCCATGGAGATAAAATCTTTGGGATGTACAATACCTTTCATGCCAATGAAGATGCAAGAGGATTTGGTTTATACATTACAAAAAACCAGGTGGAGGCCATGAAAGGAAAGATAGAAGTAAAAAGTGAGGTAAATCAAGGCACCAAATTCATAATCACCTTTGATGAAGCGCATTAAATCCATATATGTGGTGGAGGACGATCCGATCTCTTCATATGTCATCAAATTGGCACTGCAGCAGCACCCCTCATTTGAAGACAGTTTGGAATTCAAAAATGGTAAAGAAGCTGTAGACTATTTGGCACAGCATGCGATCAAAGGTCAGGCGCCAGGCCTGATACTGCTGGATATAAATATGCCAGTATTAGACGGCTGGGGGTTTTTGGACAACTTCTCGGGCCTGCAAATCAAAGCAGATATTCCTGTGGTGATGCTCACTTCATCCATCAATCCTGAAGATATTGCCAAAGCCAAATCTCACGAACTTGTAAAAGGGTATTTATCCAAGCCGCTGAACAAGGCTAAACTCGACGAAATTCTGACCTTTCTATAAAAACAAGACCGTCTCAAAAAGCGGAATCATGAACTAGCCATCTGTATCCAAAATTTCCCTACTAGGTTTCATTATTTTGGTAAAATGAGTCGGTAATCTTTATTGATTCTTATCCTTTTGAGACGGTTCCTTACATGCTATTGACTAGGCTTTAGGGAAACCCTCGCTTTTGATAATCTCTACAATTTGTTTCATGTGGCGCTGCGTATGACCACTCATGAATAATACCACTTGGTAGGCATCTACTTTCCCAAATGGGAAATCAAAGTATCTATTTCTCAAATCTTCTTTGGTTTTTTTCACGAATAGCATGTTAGATTTTCTCAGCGCTTTGAAGGTGTCCAAAGATCCTGTATAGCTCCCAAAGCTGTTGGTAGGCTCGAACTCCGGACGAGTTTTTACTTTTTGATCACGGCTGGTAATGAGTGCAAGTACCTGCTCATCGGACATTTTTACCTCACTTCTGCCTGCAGGGTCAGGATCAGTTTTGAGTGTCATTTCTACGATTCCAAAGATGTTTTTCTCTGAAATGGCGATATGTTCCATGGTTTCTGCGATAGACCATGATCCGTCACTCATTTTGTAATTGAGTTGGTCTTCGGATAAATCCTTTACCGCGATGATCAACTCAGCCTGGGACTGTTTTAGATGATTTAGTGCTGTATTTTTTTCAGTTTTGGTCAATGAGGACTGAGCCGTGGCCATCATTCCACCTAGTAGAATGATTTGGCACAAAAAGATTATTCTAAAAATTTTCATAATTCGTTAGTCGTTTGATTTAGAGACGATTGGTCTTACAAGATCAGGACAAAAAAGTTTGTCATAGATTCAATTTATAATTTACAAACAAAAAATGTATTGAGTAATACTACGCCAGGACTCTTTTGACGCCTGGATAACAAACAATAATATTTCTCGTATCTTCGATCAAAAATGCCCGAATGAAGAATAGCAAAGCCTCGCTGACCTTTATTTTTATTACGTTATTAGTAGACGTCACTGGTCTGGGGATCATCATACCTGTGGTACCGGATCTCATCAGGGAGCTGATCGGTGGTGATCTGAGTGAGGCCTCAGTATATGGAGGATGGCTCATGTTTTCTTATGCTATAGTACAATTCTTTTTCTCTCCAGTGATGGGTGGCCTGGGCGATCAATTTGGCCGTAGACCAGTGCTACTTGCCTCCCTATTCGGCTTTGGATTAGATTATTTGTTGTTGGCTTGGGCACCCACTATAGGCTGGCTATTTGTCGGTAGAATATTAGCCGGCGTGACAGGTGCCAGCATGACTACCGCCTCAGCGTATATCGCAGATATCAGCCGCCCTGAAGACCGAGCCAAGAACTTTGGTATGATAGGAGCCGCATTTGGCCTTGGTTTTATTATCGGACCAGTGATTGGCGGCTTACTGGGTGTATATGGTTCTAGAGTGCCCTTCCTAGCCGCAGCCGGACTCACCTTGATCAATTGGCTGTATGGATACTTTATTTTGCCCGAGTCCCTGGACAAAGACAAAAGAAGGAAGTTTAGCCTGCGACGAGCCAATCCTGTTGGTTCGCTGATGCAATTGAAAAAATTCCCTGTGGCGGTGAGCTTGATGGTCGCCATGTTTTTTGTCTATTTGGCATCACATGCCACTCAAAGTACCTGGGCCTATTACACCATGGAGAAATTTGGCTGGGATGTAAAGATGGTCGGTTACTCACTTGGATTTGTAGGATTGATGGTGGCCATCGTTCAAGGTGGGTTGATCAGAATTGTAATCCCCAAAATTGGAGATAGAAATGCGGTATACCTGGGACTCACGCTCTATTTCATTGGCTTTGTGCTTTTCGCATTTGCCAGCGAAGGTTGGATGATGTATGTTTTTATGATACCATATGCCTTAAGTGGGTTTGCAGGTCCCGCCCTACAGAGCATCATGACAAGCCAGATCCCATCAGATCAGCAGGGAGAACTACAAGGAGCGATCACAAGTATGATCAGTCTGACTGCTATTGTGGGGCCACCTCTCATGACTGATCTTTTTGCTCGGTTTACCAATGATACGCTCGGGATCTATTTTCCCGGAGCCCCATATTTGATGGGAGCCGTATTCACTTTTATGAGTATTGGGTTTGCTTTGCGCACGCTTAGAAAGTATTCCGGTGCCTTTTCGTAATTATTTATTGCCAAATGCAACCGGCAGTGTAACTTTTGCATCCTCATGTCAGACTCATATAAGGACGTAAATCAAAACCTACTCATGCCAAGGTACCTACTCAACAGACGAAGCCTACTCTTTCTACTCTTTTTTATCGGTTCGATGGTCTCCTTGGCTCAGGGAATCAAAGGCACTATCAAGTCGACCAGTGGAGAACCGTTGCCTTTTGCTACCATCTATGTCAGAAACCTTCAGACTGGAACCACTTCTAACGACAATGGATATTTTGAATACCCACTTTCAGCAGGTAAATATGATTTGGTTTTCCAATATCTGGGTTATAAGTCTGTCGTGAAATATGTCGATGTCACTGACGAACCTGTAAAGATAGACGTGAGGCTCGAACCACAGACCATCGTGCTAAAAGATGTAGAGATCCGAGCTGGAAAAGAAGATCCCGCTTACACCATCATGAGAAAGGCGATAGCCAAAGCCAAATTTCATCGCCAACAACTGGATAGCTATGAAGCGGAAGTTTATATCAAAGGGTCGGGGAGGCTGATTGATTCTCCTTTCTTTCTAAGAAAAACGATAGCAAAAGAAGGTATCGATTCTACTATGGCGTTTGTGACCGAATCCATCACCAAGGTAAAATATACCAGACCCAATGTATATGAAGAAGAAGTGATCTCGATCAGGAGCAATGGCGAAGACAACAATACGAGTCCTATGGAATACTTGAAAGGCAGCTTTTATGAACCAAAGGTTGGTAACGCCATATCACCGCTTTCGCCCAAGGCATTCGCCTACTACCGATTCGAATACCTGGGCACCTACAAGGATCAGGGTTTTGAATTTAGCAAAATCAAAGTGACTCCCCGATCTAAGGGCGATGACGTATTCGAAGGGGAGCTTTCGATCGTAGAAGAACATTGGAGTATTCATAGCCTCGATATGAAGACCAGCTATCTCGGTATTGAGTTCCTGATCAATCAGCTTTATAATCCTATTGAAAACAGAGTCTGGCTTCCAATTAGTCATAAGTTTGATGTGGAAGGCACCTTCTTTGGATTCGAATTTGAGTACAACTACCTCGCCACCGTGAGCGGATATAAGATCGAACTAAATAAAGATCTGGATGTAGAGCTCACTGTCATCGATGAAAAAGTAGATCGAGAGCTGGCTGCCAAAATAGAAGCGCAAAATAAAAATATCCAGGGAGAGACGCTTTCGAAGATGACTAGCGGTAAGGAGCTCACCAGAAAAGAAATGAGAAAACTTATGCGAGAGTATGAGAAGATGGAGATGAAAGAAGATACGATTCCTGATGTAGAATATATCAATAACGTAGTCATTGACTCTCTAGCGTATAAAAAAGACTCGACTTTTTGGCAGACCGTACGGCCAGTTCCTCTTTCCGATTATGAAATCAAAGGGTATCAAAAGATGGATAGTATGGCTCTGGTGGAGAAGCGCGAGTCTTTGGGTGATACTATTAAAACACGCGCTGGTCGCGAACGGTTTAGAATCTACGATTTGGTACTTGGCAATACATACAGAATAGGTGATCGTACACATTTACAGATCAAATCTCCATTGGAAGCACTTAATTTCAACACAGTGGAAGGGTATAATTTTGACTATGAACTGGCCTTCTCAAAAACTTTTGAAAATCAGCACTGGCTGGAAGTAGCGCCATTGGTGCGTTATGGATTTTCGAGCAAGGAGGTTCAGGGAAAGTTGAAAACCACTTATAAATTTGGCCGTCAAAATCTGGTCTTTGAAGGAGGTAAGTATGTATATCAGTTGAACCAACAGGAGCCAATTTATCCTATTCTTAACTCACTGACCACGCTTATGCTCGAGCGCAATTACATGAAAATATTTCAGAAGGAGTTTTTATCTCTGCAATACAATCATGATATATCTGATAAATATAAAGTGAAAATCTCTGCAGAATATGCCAACAGATTGCCATTAGAAAACAATACCAGCCATACTTGGTTCAACAAGAAGGATAGAGAGTATACGTCCAATGAGCCAACTAATGTCGAGGTAAATTCTACAGCATTTGAAGCCCATAAGGTTTTTCTCACGGGCATAAGTCTGAGAATGAAGCCCTGGCAGAAATACTACATTAAAAACAAAGAGCAGAAAGCCATCAACCATTCCTCGCCAGAGGTGATTCTTAAATATGACAATGCCTTGCCTATAAGCGATGCGGAAATATCTTTTCACAAATGGTCTGCTGATCTGCAGCACTCATTGGATATCGGCATCAGAGGACGACTCACCTTCAGAGTCGGTGCGGGAGGATTTTTGGCGAAGGACAGTTTGGCTTTTATAGATTACAATCACTTTATGGGTAACCAAACACCGATACAGGATATAGATGTTGTGAAAAGTTACCGATTACTCCCATACTATCAATTCAGCACCAACGACAGTTATGTCAATCTACTGACCCATTATCAGTTTAGGAAATTGTTTTTTTCCAGATTCAAATTTGCTAGAAAAAGAGGAGTAAGGGAAAGTGTATTTGTGAACTATCTAGGTTCGGAATCTGCGCTCAACTACACAGAGGCTGGGTATAGCATAGACAATATTTTCCGACTATTTAGACTCGAAGGTGTAGTTGCCTTTCAGGATCAGGAATACCTCGACTGGGGGATTCGATTTGGGGTAGCAGCCTTCCTCGATGATATGTTCAATTTCGATTAGGTATTCACCAGATGCTAGTCTATGGCTATATTCTTCTGAAAAGCCGTTTCAAATGAGATCGTAGTATCGGTACCTTCCACCCCGGCTAGTGGATGGATTCGACCATAGAGTACGTCGCGTAGATGGCTATTGTCCTTGGCAAAAATTTTGATAATCAGTGCATATTTTCCTGTGATGTTTGAGCACTCCACGATCTCTGGTATTTCTTTGAGCGCAGCGATGAGATTATTGACATACTTGGCGTTGGTCACGATGATCCGTGTCATCGCTTCAGTGGTGTAGCCCAGCACCTTAGGATCAAATACGTAAGTCGCATTTTTTATCACTCCACTCTGCTTTAGTTTGTTTACCCTCTGATGCACCATAGTATTAGAAATGCTCAATTCTTTGGCTAGCGTAGAATACGGAACCCGAGCGTTTTCACTGAGTCTTTTGAGTATTTTTTTGTCCGTTGAGTCAAATTGACTGATCATGATACGAAGTAGATATGAAATATTTAAAATTGACTGTTATAATGTAAAAATAATGATATTTGATTTAATATATAATAATTATAGTTTAATTGACTGAATATATTAATTATTAAGGTCAAATTATCTTCTTTTTGCATTCAAATAAAAAAGCAATGCAGTACGAAGAAATCATAAACATTTTTTGGAAGGAGTATGTTAAGACTACTCCTTCGGCAGGTAAGATTCATGAATTGCTCGAAGCCAAAGGAGAGCGAATCAGCAATGATCACATCGCCTTCAGAACCTTCGATCATCCGAGCATCAATGTAGAGCAGCTGGCCAAACCGTTTTTGGCATGTGGGTACTTAGAAAAGGATAGTTACGTATTTGAGGCTAAAAAGCTCAGAGCGAAGCATTACGAACACCCAGATCCTAAGGCACCAAAGATTTTTATTAGCGAATTGTTGCTTGAGGAATTCTCTGAGGAGTTGCAGTTTCTGATTTTGAAAAAAATCAATGAGATCCCAATGGGATTGATAGAAACGGGTGCAACCATATTTGCCGGAAGGCCATGGGGGACCATTTCCCATGACACCTATCTCAGACTGAGAGAAGAGTCAGAGTACGCGGCTTGGATGTACGTGTATGGCTTTTGTGCCAATCACTTCACCATCAACGTCAACCAACTGACGGCAATCGAATCTCTTCAGGAAATGAATGAATTTCTCAAAACCAATGGGTTTCCAATGAATGTGTCCGGAGGTGAGATCAAAGGTACACCCGAATCCATGCTGGAGCAGTCTAGTATCCTGGCTGACAAGAAAGCAGTCGAATTTGCTGAAGGCTCATTTGAGATTCCTTCCTGCTACTATGAGTTTGCCAGAAGGTATGAAGATGCAGATGGAAATCTCTTTCAGGGATTTATTGCCAAATCGGCAGATAAGATATTCGAAAGCACAAACGCCGCCGAATAGCCCTTTATAATATTACCCAAAATGATTGGTCAACCATATTCTTCACGAAAATGGTTGGCCTTTTTTTATGAGCCTATGGTATGTCTTAAGATCAGGACTTGGAACTAGTCCGTACATTTTTCTTTGATAGCCTCAGTGGCCCCCTCATAACCCATTTCAGCGGATTTGCGGAGATCTCGACATCCATCATAATAATCGTGAATGCCTATTTTAAGCAGGCCACGTAGGTAGTAGATCGCTGGATCGGTAGAGTAGAGATCTATCGAAATATTGTAGTCTTCTATGGCTCCGGTAAAGTCCTGCAAGGCCTCTTTAGCTTTTGCACGGTTGTCAAAGTAGGAGGCATCCTGACCGTTGATTGCGATTGCTTTGGAATAAAAGGATTCTGCTGCCTTGTATGATTCATCGTAGTAATATGCTTTGCCCATATTATTATAATAATCATCGTTTTCAGCGTCTATACTTAGTGCGTTCTGATAAGACAGAATTGCAGAGTCATATTTTTCTAAGTTCAGAAAAGTATTACCCAGGTTGTTGAACTTGGTGCCGCTAGTGGAATCATATTTTATTGCATATTTAAATGCGGAAGCAGCCTCTTCATAATTTTCCAGATTGAACTGCGACACACCTTTATAATTGTAGGTCGTTGCGTTTTCACCGTTTAGCAATAGCGAATAATTATAGGCATTGATGGCTTCGGTATATGATTCGTTTTGAGCCAGCATGATACCGAGATTTAGGAAGTAGTTGGCATTGGTAGAATCCTTTCTGCACAGCGTTCGAAAATCTTGAATTGAATTATCGATATCATCGAGATTGGCATAAGTATACGCTCGGTTGTAGTACGCCTGTAAATAATTGCTGTCTAGTTGGATCGCCTTGGTATAATCTGGGAGTGCATTGCGATAATCTTTGAGCTTGTATTTAACGGTAGCCAGCAAATTGTACAAAACTGCGGATCGAGGGGTCAGCTCGATGGCACGAGTGTAATCTCCGATGCTCCCATAATAATCGCCGTTGGACACTTTGGCCTCTCCTCGCTTTTGATAGTAGCGGGTAATGTCCGAATTCAGCTCGATAGCCTTTGTAAAATGTTCTATTGCTTTCGGGTAGTCCTCTGATTCGAGATATTGAAGACCAAGTTCGTAAAACTCCTCATCTTTAGCCCGCTCTTCCTTTTTTTGCTTCGCCAATAGCTCTGCCGGAATATCAAACAATTCTTCTTCCACAGAAGAGTCGAAGTCAATCTGCTCGAAGTCCATTCTTATTTTTTGATTCGCCTCTATGTTCAAAAATACTGTTGGCACTCTTTGGCCTTTGATTGTCTTGTATTTCAATCTATATTCTGAAGTTTGGTCTTTGTCTATTCTGACGATGTCAAGCGTCTGGTCATCTATGAAGTAGGTGATTCTAGCCTCCTCTTTGCCCATCACAATTCGGTAAGTAGAGAGACTATCAAGCTGGCTGCGTTTTACAGATTTTATACTATACCCGTCCTCTAGGTTTGATAAATATGAAGAACCTCTAAAAGAAAAAATATCCTCGCTTTTCGCCTGCTCTTCATGTGGTGTTATTTTCAGTTTGTCATTTACAGGGTCATATTCCCACTTCTCTTTTTGATTGATCACACTGTAGAATGTCACGTTCTGGATTTGGAATTCAAATTTCATGAACTCTGGCTTCAGGTAATAAATGATAATTGGAACTTCTACTGTGTTCACCTGCATACGCCCGATGATAGTAAACTGATTAAATGAATCACTTTCTTTAGTCTGCCTTTTCCCGACCTGCTCGAGAATGTCTTTCGAAGATTCTGACTGTTGCAGTTCTTTCACCAACGAAAGGCCATAATACGCTAAAGATGCCGTTTGAATTCTTTCAAACTTATCTAGCTGCGATTTTTCTAGCTTAGATTTTCTTTTCATCCAGAATTCACCTGTCACAGTCATGTCGCCATCGGTGTAGTTGCCATAGATGGAGTCTGCTGACACATAGGAAAGCAAGTATTTGCCGTTCAAATCCATTTCATAGCCCTGAGTCATTTCCAACTCATTGAACAGCACTTGCGAATTCTCCAATTTCACTTCTATGCTGTTGGAGCTATTAAAAAACTCCGGGAAATTCAGTATTCCCTTGCCCTTTTTTCCTGTGTTTTCGCTCAGAGACATTGCCATCATGATGGTGTTTCTAGATTCCTCAAAAGTGAATTCTCCAAGCCAATCGCCAGTAAGATTTTTGAGCTGTGCTTTAGTGGCGGATTGAGAATGACAGTTTATGGCTACTAGTGTAGCGAGGAGAAAAAGGGCTGCTGAAAACGCTTTCATAGAATAAGACGATACTTGATGTGCAAGAATATTTGTAATTAATCACATTCAAAAAAACTTCGAGTATTATTTGTAATCGGGATATAGACTGCGGCAGTTGATAAATATCTTGGACACAGCTAATTCGTCAGAATTGGCTCTGATTTTCAACCAGAATAAACTTTGATTACCTGATAGGTTCTCCAAATCATTGATTCGTATATCTTTGCGGCTATGGCGAAAAATGAAGACCAAAATCTATTAAAAAAAATCATAGCTCACTCTAAAGAGTACGGTTATGTATTCCCCTCTAGCGAAATCTACGACGGCCTCAGTGCCACCTACGACTATGGTCAGTATGGGGTAGAGCTAAAGCAAAATATCCGTAGCTATTGGTGGAAAGCCATGGTGCAAATGAATGAAAACATTGTAGGCATAGACGCATCGATTTTTATGCACCCTACCACTTGGAAAGCATCGGGCCATGTAGATGCCTTCAACGACCCGATGATTGATAACAAGGACTCAAAGAAGAGGTACCGAGCGGATGTACTGATAGAGGATTATGTCGCTAAAATAGAAGGTAAAATAAACAAAGAAGTAGATAAAGCTGCCAAGCGATTTGGGGAGGAATTCAATAAAGAGGAATTTCTATCTACAAGTGGTCGTGTGCTCCAAAATCAAGAAAAAATTGATACCATCAATGCCCGATTCAAAAAGGATATTGAAGAAGAAAACTTTGACGATCTCAAGCTTTTGATAGAAGAGCTGGGTATAGCAGATCCCGTCAGTGGATCTAAAAATTGGACCGAGGTAAAACAATTCAACCTCATGTTCTCCACAGAGCTGGGAGCGGTCACGGAAGGAGCCAGCAAAATATATTTAAGGCCTGAGACTGCTCAGGGCATTTTTGTAAACTATCTAAATGTACAGAAGACAGGTCGGATGAGATTGCCATTCGGTATAGCACAGACCGGAAAAGCCTTTAGAAATGAGATCATTGCTCGCCAATTTATTTTTAGAATGCGTGAGTTTGAGCAAATGGAAATGCAGTTTTTTATCAAACCAGGAACCGAAATGGACTGGTATGAAAGCTGGAAAGAGAAAAGAATCAACTGGCACAAGTCACTCAATCTTGGAGAGGAAAACTATCGTTTTCATGATCATCTAAACTTGGCGCACTACGCCAATGCTGCATGCGATATTGAATTCAACTTCCCCATGGGATTCAAAGAGCTAGAAGGTATCCATTCCAGAACTGACTTTGATCTCAAGGCGCATGAAGAGCATAGTGGTAAGAAATTACAATTCTTCGACCCTGAGGAAGAAAAATCATATGTACCTTATGTGGTAGAAACCTCTATCGGATTGGACCGAATGTTTTTGGCTGTATTGTCAAGTGCTTACACAGAAGAGACGCTTGAGGATGGTAGTACCAGAGTGGTGCTAAGAATACCTCCGGTATTGGCGCCCGTGAAAGCGGCCGTGCTCCCGCTGGTCAATAAAGACGGTCTTCCAGAAAAAGCTCGCGAAATCATGGACGAACTGAAATATTCTGTCAACGTGCAGATGGATGTAAAAGACGCTATCGGCCGACGATACAGAAGACAAGATGCTATCGGGACGCCATATTGTATAACAGTAGATCACAAAACCTTGGAGGATGGAATGGTGACCATCAGAGAAAGGGATTCTATGGAGCAGCGTCGCGTGTCTGTAGACGAAGTAGTCTCAGAGATAGAAAGCGCTGTGGATATGAAGAAGCTGTTGAAGACCTTATAAATCAAGGTCTTCGCGATACGCTATACAGAGTTCTTCTGAGTTGTGCAGAAATGCACCGGCCAGACAAAAACAGACCTCCCTTCTTTGCAGGAGAGTCTAACTTGTATATCTTTTGATAATGGATATTTTCTTTTTGATACTGATGGCTGCAGGGCTGTTTGGCTTGGCACTTCTGCTTGCGGCAGGCTGGTCAGTTTGGGTAGCCTATCGGAAAGCTTCAGCGAGAAACTTGTCTGTTACTTTTTTAGAAGCTCGCGCGCTTACGAAATTTTTTGAGTTGGAAGACGAGTTTTTAGATACCTGTGCAGCTTTCAAAAAAATCGATCCGAGTATCTCTGTTAGAGATATAGTCAGACATCATATGGCTGATGGAGATACCGTTGCGCTATTGGATCACTGGAAAACTGTTCTAGAATCAAAAGCACCCATTACCTTTAAGTCGTTTATACTATATGATTTGGCTGGTAAAGAGGTGAACGAACTGATTAGTAATCTAAATCGGGAGTATGAATTGATTATTCCTGAGATAGAAGAGCATGGCCTGTCGGTTTATTACTATTGCAAATTTAAAATCGCCGGAGATAGTTCAGGGTGGATCAATCCTGACCTCGATGAGATCAAAAAAACCATTGAAGAGAAAATCACCCTTGCTCTACTCACAGGCAATCTTTCTGATTTTGAGGCGTTAGCAGATTTTATTAAAGAGAAATATTTGCATAAAGAATTTTGGAATAGCCTTTGTCATGGTCGTGTCCAGGAGCAGCAAATCCGAATCACAAAAGGATGAAAGTATATTGCATTACCGGATTAGGTGCCGACGAAAGTGTTTTTGACCTGCTGGAGATCAACAGCGAAAAGGTATGTATTTCCTGGGCGCCCACTTATGCCTGGGAGAGCATGGAAGCATATGCAGAAAAACTCTGCGAGCAAGTAGATCAGCACGAGCCCTTTGTTCTGCTGGGGGTATCCCTAGGTGGAATGCTTGCTGTAGAGATGAATAAATTTATAAAACCCGAAATGACGATTCTGGTGACTTCGCTGGCTAGAAGAAGCGAGCTTCCAAGATGGATCAGATGGGTTGGAAAAACGCGACTCAATCGGATCATACCTACATTTTTATTCTCTTCTCATCCTAAGTTGATTATTTGGCTATTTGGAGTCAAATCTGCCAGAGGCAAACAAATGGTCTTTGATATCGCAAGCCGTACTGACAAGAGATTTATAAAGCTATCAATAGATAAGGTGCTCAATTGGCAGAATGATTGGGTGCCGGAAAACCTTCAAAGGATATTTGCCACTGACGACGCCCTATTGCCCAAGCCAAATGGAGTGACTGGCATTGAGGTCAACAACGCCGGGCACTTTGCAATTGTAGAAAGTGCGCAGGAAGTATCATTCCGTGTAGATCAATTATTGTCAGAGCTGAATTGATATATTTATCCCATGACCATTAGCTTTTCAACCCTTTTATTACAGGTAGACCCTCCCGCATCGGATTTTACAGATGTGTTATTTATGGTAGTCCTTAGTGTGATGCTTATCGTGCTTTCGGCCATGTCTGGCAGAGTCAATATGGGATTTCAGGTGCCAGGGTTTCCACGCCCACTGTCTGCATCGCGAAAGAAGATTCTCTTAAAGAGATTTCCATATTATGTAAACCTGTCGGAAAACAAGCGGCGTAGATTTGAACAAAAAGTGCAGTATTTTATTCATGTCAAAGAATTTATACCCAGACAGATACCCGTGGTGACAGAGGAGATGAAGGTGCTGATCGCAGCATGTGCCGTGCAACTCACTTTCGGATATCCCAAAATATTTCTAAGCCACTTCAAAAGGATACTAGTATATCCGGATAATTACTACTCTACTATCAACAAGACCTATCACAAGGGAGAGGTCAATCCGAGAATGCAAGCCATTGTGCTTTCATGGAAGGCGTTTGTAGAGGGGTATATCGACCAGGAAGATGGTAGGAACCTTGGGTTGCATGAAATGGCCCATGCGCTGAGATTAGAAAATCTGATTTTGAATGCTGAGTATAACTTTTTGGATGCGGAGGTATTGGAAAGCTGGCAACGTTTGGCGGACGAAGAGATGATCAATATAGCGAATGGGCAAAGCAGCATGTTTCGTGATTATGCTGGAACAGACCCAGATGAGTTTTTTTCGGTGGCCATAGAAAACTTTTTTGAGCGTCCTGAGAAATTTAAAGGATTGATGCCGAACCTCTATGGAATCTTAGTGCTACTTTTGAAACAAGATCCGTTGAACTCAAACTAGTATGGCCAAAAGGAAACCTCATGCTGCCAGTATCCGAAAGGAAGACACCGCCACGGTGAAGGATGTGATAGATGCTATGCTCAAATCATACAACCTGAGCAAAAAGTTTGACCAGACTACCTTGGTCAGCACCTGGAATAAGATCATGGGACAAGGGATCGCCAATCGAACCACCAAGATTGAAGTAAGAAACAACGTACTGATCGTAACGCTTAACTCTGCTCCGCTCAAACATGAATTGAACAATTCCAGATTCAAGGTGCTACAGCTGCTGGATAAAGAATTTGGAAAGGCAGTGGTCAAGGATGTCCTTTTCATATAATACTCTGAATAACTAGCCACACCCTCAAGGGACTTTTGTTATTTTTGATCATCATGGTAGACCAGCTAATCGCTCACATCAGGAAATTTAGCACAGTCGAAGAAGCAGACTTAATTCTGCTCGAATCCCTGATTAGAAGAAAAACATATCAAAAAAAGGAATTGGTACTCCCTGCAGGTCATCGTTGCCATTATCAGCATTTTATAGTCTCAGGATGCATGAGATCCTTCTTCATCAACAACAAAGGAGTAGAGCAGATTGTAAATTTTGGAATAGAGAATTGGTGGATGACGGACTATGATAGTTTTGTTAATGAACGCGCCTCAGCGTTGAATATCCAGGCCCTGGAAGAATGTGAAGTACTCAGTATCAACAAACTTGGATTTGACGAGCTGATACGCAAATCATCCGGATTAGCTAATTATTTCCGAATCATTCTGGAGAAAAGACATATTGCGGATCAAAGACGAATCCAATACATGTTTAACCTGACCGGAGAAGAGATTTATGACACCTTCTTCAATCTCAACCCAGAATTTATTCAGCGAGTGCCACAATATATGCTGGCGTCCTATCTCGGTTTTACGCCAGAGTTTCTTAGCAAAATCAGAAAAAAGAAGTCTCAGGGTCTTTCTTAAACTAGATTAAGAAAAAGAAGACTGCTGCTGATGAGCTTTGGGTGACGAATTTTTTCACTTAAAGCATAATACTAATGGAACGAATTACTTTTCAAAACACCCCGAATGGGCTTTATGACGGACTTTACCAAATGGGTAAATACATAGATACAAGCGGACTCAGCAAATCATTATTATTGCTAGTAGACTATCACGTATCTCAGCTCAATCGATGCGCTTTTTGTCTGGATATGCATTATAAAGAAGCCATAGAGGCCGGCGAAACATCTGTACGGCTTAGCATGCTTTCAGCGTGGAGAGAGTCTGAGGCGTTTTCCGAGCAGGAGGCCGCAGTACTTGAGTTTGCAGAGGCTGTTACCCTGGTGGCCAACCGAGAGATCAGTGATCAGGTTTATCAATTGATGCTTGATCATTATACTGAAAATGAAGTGGCAGCCTGGACACTCGCTATCGTAAAGATCAACTGCTGGAATAGATTCATGACAACCTTTAAAACCAAGGCCGGACACTATCAAGTAGGGCAATTTGCCTAGAACCAGCCTTCCGACAGGGCTAAGGTCGTAGCCCTGTCGGAAGCTAAAACTTTGATATCAATCTAAGACCGTTATTTGTCAGACGAGTGAGTATGATTATCTGATCTTATCATTTCCATGCCAGAAAATGCTTATATTAAGCATAGAATAAGTTGAAAAATGAAGCAAAAAGACTTACTCGCACAACTCGAGCATACGAATGATCGACTGTGGTCGTTTGACCCTGATTTGAATTGCACGTTCACCAATACCAACATGAGCGAAGATTTTTATCATGCCTTCGGTATTCGATTAGCACCTGGAGTGTGCGTACTGCAAAACGTACCCGAGCCTCTTCGGACGTTCTGGAACGAGCGGTATCAAAGAGCATTGGCAGGAGAAAAATTCGGTCTGGTAGAGCACTTCGAAATAGAGGGCGTACCCGAGTATGTTGAAGTTTCATTCAATCCGGTAATAGAAGACGACATGGTGACTGGTGTGGCCTGCAGCTCCAAGGACATATCTAAAACAAAAAGAGCCGAGATTCAGCTCAAGCAGAGTGAAGCCAATCTCTATGCGCAAATAGAGAATACTTCTGATAGCATCTGGTCAGTGAACAGGAAGTATGAAATGGTCACTATGAATTCTGTATTTCAAAAAGAATTTAGCCAGGCATTTCGATGCGACTTGAAAATCAAAGATCGTATTATTAGCTACTTGCCGCGGAGTTTGAAGACTGTATGGAGAGGGCGTTATGATCGGGCACTGAGTGGAGAACGATTTGAAGTAGTGGACAAATTTGAATATGATGACAAAGCTCGATATGTGGAGATTTCGTACAATCCGGTTCAAATAGAAGGAAAGATAGTTGGGGTGACCTGTTTTACAAGAGACATTACGGCTCTGAAAACTTCCGAACTGGAACTAAAGAAAGCTGTCGATACCAGAGACAAATTTTTCTCCATCATCGCGCATGACCTCCGAGGACCAATCGCCAATATTCATCAGCTAGCACAAGTGCTCAAATTGAACGAAAGTGAGATGAAAAAGAATAATGAGGCGCTGGAAATGTTGGCTAACTCTGCAGGAAGTGTTCACAAATTGCTGGAAAACCTCCTCAACTGGGCACTTTCTCAACAAGGCATCATCGAACTAAAGCAGCAAACACTCAATTTGGGTGACCTGATCAATGAGGGCATTGCTCCGTATAGGTTGAGTGCCGAACTAAAAAACCTGACCGTAGATGTAGATATCGAGGCCGATTTGAGCGTAAGGGCTGACAAACCCACAGCGACCAGTATCATTGCCAATCTATTCAACAATGCCACGAAATACACTCCAGAAAAAGGTAATATTCGGATTTCTGCGAGTGCGCATGGTAAAGCGATCGCAGTCAAAATAGAAGATAACGGGGTTGGTATGTCAGCAGATAAAGTAGCCGCTATTTTGGCAGAACAGGGCGTAGAATCTACACCAGGCACACAAGCTGAAAAGGGGACAGGCCTCGGCCTCACGTTATGCAAAGAATTCGTCCGTCTCAATAATGGCAAGTTTGCTCTTAAGAGCACGGAGGGAAACGGGAGTTGTTTTGAGTTTACTTTAGAAAAAGCCTAATCAGCTTACTATGCCATCGTATGGAAGACATTTTGCACATCGTCGTCCTCCTCTAGTTTTTCCAACAGCTTGTTTACATCTTCCTGCTCAGCTTCAGTAAGCTCCTTGGTAGTAGTTGGAATTCTCTCAAAACCTGAGGAAAGAATCTCGATGTTGTTCTCTTCAAAGTACTTTTGTAATGCACCATAGTCGGAGAAACCTCCATAGACCATCATTCCGTCTTCGTCTTCAAATACCTCTTCTGCACCATAGTCAATCAACTCCAGTTCGAGCTCTTCAGCATCCAATCCTTCTTTGTTCAACCGAAAGTTGCAGGTATGCTCAAACATAAACTCCACCGAACCAGAAGTACCCAGATTTCCATCACATTTATTGAAATAGCTCCTCACATTGGCTACCGTACGATTGTTGTTGTCCGTCGCAGTCTCTACTAAGACAGCTATGCCATGAGGGGCATAGCCTTCAAAAAGGGTCTCTTTGAAATCGCCCAGACTTTTGTCCGAAGCTCGCTTGATTGCGCGCTCGATATTGTCCTTCGGCATATTGGCTGCCTTAGCATTCTGCATTACCGCACGCAGTCGGGAATTGGTATCTGGATCAGGGCCGCTCTCTTTCACAGCGATTACTATATCCTTACCTATTCTCGTAAATGTACGGGACATAGCGCCCCACCTTTTTAGTTTACGTGCCTTTCTGAATTCAAATGCTCTTCCCATTTCAGTCTATTTTTAAGAACACAAATATATAAAAACGATGTACCCGAAAGCAATCGTAATCAGGGCAAATTGAGCCTTTTTTTAAGGATAATTTTTAGGGCTTCACATAGGAGACCACCTTGTGCTTTTTTGACAATCCCGTGTAGATCAGCTTTTCTGATATTTCATCTTCGACATACGGATCCTGTTCTGAAGTGGGGTAGAATGCGAAATATACTTTTTCTCCACTGAAATAATCTTTGAGATACGGATTCAAAAACAAGTCAAATGAAATTCTGGCATCTGTGTCATTTATGGGTTCTACTATGTCAGAACTTATTGGTATACCCAATCTGTCGGTATGCAAATAGTTGGTGCTGGAGACTTCTTCTTCACGATGAATAAACAATCGAATATATTTTTTCTCAAACCTTCCAGCTAGAAATCCCTTGATTTCAAAGCTCATTTGTACCTGATTTTCGAATGATCCCGCCACCAGAGTCATAGTCTCAATTTCGAATAGAGGTATGGATGGAATATTGATTGTGAGAATATTATCAGGCATGTCCTGCAGAGGGATATAGATTTCAGCATATCCCTCTTTGCTTACCAGGATAGTGTAGGCAGCCGAGTCGAATTCTTCAAACTCAAAACTGCCATCGTACGGAGTTTCAGTTTCTTCTATCAGTTGCTGATCCTGATAGAGTTCTACACTAAAGCCACTTTCATCTTTAGTCTCAAACGACGCTCCTCTTTCATCTTCAGAACCGATAAATCCTGAAATTGAATACTTATTTGGAAGGGTAGAGTCATCCTTGCAGCCTGTAAGTATGGCGAATACAAGAAAGATGATGGTTAGTGATTGTTTCATCTTGCTTTTTAGGGAAGACAAGTCAAAAATTGAAATCCCTAAAAAGCAGCATTACTAAATCGATTCTTGTCAACTAGCCGACGGTTCCATCTCACATTCGGTAAAGGTGATTCCATGAGACTCCAACTCGCTGAGAACCGGTTCATATATAACTTTCTCTGTAGGGATATGAACCCCCAGTGGATTCATCTTGCCTTGCAGGATGAGTTGGGCAGAGACCGCTAGCGGCAACCCCACTGTTTTCGACATCGCCGTATTGATCGCATCTTCGCCTTCTACCGCCATATAGGACTGTATCTGCTTTAGCTCCTTTCCCTCATAATATTCAAATTTATGCCACATCACAATCATGTCCTTCTCATCCGGTTGAATCGTCCATTTCTTTTTCAGAATATGTTCCAAAATTTGAGCCGGGGTTCCCTTGTCCAGTCCCACAAGTTCCTCATCGAACATTCCAAGCCATTTTAGTTTGAACATTTCATCCGATTCCAGTTCAAGTTTGAGATAGTGTGCCAGCTTGAGCTCGATAGAATCATCCGGGTTGTAGGATAAAAAGGAGTTGATAAATTGTCTATGCGTCATCTTGGACACATCGTGTAGCTCGTAGGTATCATCAGTAGCCCCCAACTGAACAAATACATCCCATGCCTTGGAATACCCTACTCTTCGTAGCGTCCCTCGGTACAAAGTTTTTATGCCACGGAGTTTATACGCGTCAAGATACTTTAATGAATCTCGATTCGCATAACCTTCAAAATAGCCATACTCAGGGATGTGGATGACTTCAGTTCTTCTGAAAAGCTTTTGATAAGGAATATACTTGTATCTGCCTTCCTGGATGAATTTCACAAAACCCTGTCCTGCTAATACCACGTTGCGCGGATTCCAGGTGAATTTATACTCCCACGGATTATCATCATTGTTGGGAGCCAAAAGACCACCAGTGAAGGTTTCAAATGCACGCAATTCATGACCAGCTTCCCTGATTCTGTCCAGCACTTTCATAGCCGACATGTGATCTATTCCGGGATCTAGTCCCATCTCCATGATTAGGCCTGCATTATTTTTTTCAAATTCCGCATTTAGTCCCTTGATCTCATCTGTAAGGTAGGATGCTGTAAGCATATTGATCCCATGTCTGGCGCACACTCTGGCCACATGAATATGGAAGGAGGCAGGCATCATCGAGATCACCAGATCATATCCTGAGCTAAGACTGTCCTGGTGAGCAGTATTGGAGATGTCAAAAGCAATTGCTTTTCCTCTCTCGTATCCATTTATTTTTTCCCTGGCTAGCTTTTCGTCCAGATCTCCAACTACCACCTGCCAATCATTTTTTTCTGCATGAGTTAGCAAAAATTCAATCAATGTAGAAGAGGATCTTCCCGCGCCAAGTACAAGTACTTTTTTCATTTATAGTTGTATTAAGTTTTGGGGTACTGTCAATTTCTTTGTTGTTGGTTGGCCCAAAAAAGAAGCAAATTATTAGATTTTCACGGCCACGAACAAAACATTTCCTTAAAAAAATAAGTATTAAATTGTCCATATTGCTTTAGTGCATTTAAACATAGATTTTGGACCATGGCTAAGAAAGTAACCCGGCAGGTAAACGCAGAAATATTCGACTTTTCGGAGTTGGACGCGACGGAACAGTCGCTGGTCAGTCAGGCCAGACAGGCAGTGTCCAACGCCTATGCACCCTATTCTAATTTTCATGTCGGATCAGTGGTATTATTGGCTAATGGAGAGAAAATACAGGGCAGCAATCAGGAAAATGCGGCTTATCCATCTGGGCTCTGTGCTGAGCGGGTGGCGATCTTCAGTGCAGGGGCAAACTATCCCGATGAAGCTATTGTCAAAATTGCCATTGCGGCCAAACCGGCCAAGGCAAATGACTACGTGATGGCCTCATCCTGTGGCAACTGTCGTCAGGCAATGATGGAGTACCAAAGCAAGCAATCATCCGAAATTGAACTCCTTTTTGTTCAGCCCAACGATCAGATTATGAAGACTACAGTCAGAGACTTGCTACCGTTTGGCTTTGATTCGGAGAGTCTATTGAAATTCCAACCTTGACCCTTTCTTAGTTCTCTAGTTGTTATTTGAAAAACACCTTTCATTCCACTTATTCAAAGCTTAGGGTACTTATGCTAACCTAAAGTTGACCTGATATAAAATAGGTGTACACTTATTGTTCACCCGTTTGAGAATCGTTTGGATGGTCCGCTACATAGCTTTGAGTGTAGAAAAGTTATTTAGATGATACAAAACGTAAAGGTCCGTTCAGAATTCGAGCAGAAACTAGATTTAGAAGAAAGAGAATATAGAATTGAAAACAGCACAGCTGAGGATATTCTAAGAATTAAAGAGAAAGTATTCTTTATAGATAAGGATATTCTCGTCATAGAGGAGCTGGCTCATCCCACCGAGTTTAACCAGATACTTTTTTTTGAGAAAATGCAGGAGTTGATACTTCCACATTTCACTTTCTATTTACTGATCGACCTTACCAAGGTAAAGGAGAAAAAGAACGACTCAGCTCATCGGGATAGGCTAAAGAAAACCTTCAAATACTATCGAAGACAAATACTTCATAATGCGATTGCCATTGAAGGAAATATACTCATCAAGCTGGCTGCCAAAATTGTGATGAGAGGTAATGTAAACTCCTTGTCTTTTCATTCGAATTTTTCTGAAGCCAGAAAAAAAATAGAGCAGCTGAAATAAAAAAAAGTTCGATTAGAAGATTTTAGAAAGATGATACAAAATAATTTTTTTGAGCGGACCATTAGGCAATTGAATGCCACGACTCCATCCGAGTACAGAATGAAGGTGGAGAATGGAATATTGATGTGGCGAGAATCTAAGATCCCATCGATAGTAGACACACAAGGTGTGCGGAATAGATTGATAGAGTTGATTAATCCAAATCAAAAGTATTGCGTCCTTTTCGATCTGTCCAATATTACCCTGCGGCCGCCAGTGGAAGTGAGGTACTTGATGAAGACAATTTTTAATGACTACGAGGAGAATTTCGAGCACGTGTGTTTTATAATAGCCGCTGACTCGCCGCTGCGATTTACAGCCAAAATGATCATGATCGATTGTTCGAGCTCCTATTCGTTTCATGTTTGGTTGGAGGATGCTAAACAGAGAATTGAGAGGATAACAAGATCATAATTTTTGCTCCGAGTAGATATTTTCAACATAGACACCAAAAGACATGAATGATGAAACCAGAAAAAGCATTGAGAATAAAATTGAATTTCTAGAAGGGAGAATCATTATTTGGACTGAACTAGCTAAGCCAACCAAAGCCGCACTCGAAATTTTTGAAAAGAAATTGGAAGACCATATTGATCTTAAAGAAAACTACTTAATGATTTTTAACCTTTTAGATGTGAAAAAAGGCCCTGCCTCGGAAATACGCTATAAGTTGAAAGACATTTTTGACAAATACCGAGGTAATCTAACTCACGGCTGCGTTGTTTTAAATACCAACAAATTGCTAGAGTTGACAGCCAAACTTGTCATGAGAAAGTACTTCAAATCTGTGTCTATTCATAGGAGTATGGAAAGCGCTCTAGAATATGCCTCTGTGAATTTCAAAAAGCAAATCGAACCCCTATGCCAGCAATAGGCAAGGATTCAAAAAAGAAGCAACTTTTATAAGAAAAGTCAAATGAGGCAAGATTTTATTAACCTGGTATTGGATGCTTTGGTCGAGCTTTTAAGCGGAAATATTCCGATTACCATTGAAAGCATAGAGGAAGAGGAAAACGATGATTATAAGGAGATATTGACTGGCTTACTCTATCTACACGAAGACCTTACTTATAGTAACAAGAAAGTAGAAGACACGCTAAATGAGTTGAAAGATGCTAAAGAGAAAGCCGAAATGGCTTCTAAAGCAAAGGCAGAATTTTTAGCAATGATGAGTCACGAAATGCGTACTCCATTAAACGCAATAATAGGATTCTGCCATCTGATGCTTTCAGATAAAAATGTACAGCCTCACCAGATTGACGATCTCAAATCGCTGAAATTTTCTGGCGAACACCTCTCTTCCTTAATCAATGATTTGCTGGACTTTAATAAAATTGAAGCTGGAAAAATAGTCCTCGAGAAAATTCCATTCAACCTTGCCGAAGATGTTGATGGCCTGATTAAGGCATTGAAAGTAAAGGCTGATGAGAATAATGTAAAACTCAAATTTGTTCATGACAGTGATTTGCCTTCACATGTGGTTGGTGATCCAACCAGGCTCAGACAAATCATCACAAATTTAGTAGGTAATGCAATCAAATTTACAAAAGATGGCAGTGTCACAGTAAGCTTAATCGTGGACAGCTTGACAGACACAGAGGTAGGAATAGACTGCTTAGTGACAGATACAGGCATAGGAATTCCGCAAGAAAAACTGAGTAAAATTTTTGACACTTTCAGCCAGGGAGATTCAGAGATCACCAGAAAGTTTGGTGGTACCGGATTGGGGTTAACCATAACGAAGCAACTCATCGAATTACAAGGAGGTACTATTAGTGTGGAGAGCGAATTTGGACGTGGCTCCACATTTAGGTTTGCACTGGTCTATAAGTTGGATACAGTCAAGAAAGCCAGAACAGAAGAGAACCATGGGGCGCAAGACTTCAAGGAAATTGAAATCTTGGTCGTCGAAGATATTCCGGTCAATCAAGTGGTGGCAGAAAGATTTTTGAATGAGTGGGGCGCAAAGGCCGACCTGGCCGATCATGGGGCTATGGCTGTTGAAATGGTTCAGAAGAAAGATTATGATTTGATACTAATGGACCTGCAAATGCCAATTATGGATGGATACGAAGCCACACGCAAAATCAGGGACCTAGACGAAGCCAAATATAGAAAACTACCTATCGTGGCTCTGACGGCCTCAGCAATGATAGACGTGAAGGAAGGGTTGTTCAATGCTGGTATGAATGATCTTGTGCTGAAGCCAATCAACCCAAGTGAATTGTACGAAAAGATTTCAAAGAACCTGTTGAGAGAAAGGAAATATCGTTTGACCGAAAAATTAAAGATGTAGCAGTTATACACTCCTTAAGAAGCGACATTTAACAAAATAATCTTCGGTATAGGAACACTTTTGATAAATTTGGGGTTGGGTTATCTTAAAATACCTATTACGAATATAAACGACCATGCAAAAACTGCCCTTACTGCTGTTGACCATACTCTTTGCTTGTAGCACCACGACGCAAAAACAAGAAACAACTTCAGAACCTAGTCGATATCCTGACCACCTTCTGAAGATGTTCGATAAACATGGCTCGCTTGATGCCTGGAAAAAAATGAGAGCGATGTCCTATGAAATTACAGGAGAGGAAGGCAACGAAAAGCAACAAATCGACCTTCGCAATCGACGAGAAAGAATCGAAGCTACTAATTTTGCTACAGGGTTTGATGGTACAAATATCTGGCTGGATGCAGACTCAACCTATGAGGGTAATCCAGTATTTTATCACAATCTTATGTTCTACTTCTATGCCATGCCCTTTGTACTGGCGGATGAAGGGATCAATTATGCGCCAGCGGATACTCTTACTTTTGAAGATAAAAAATATCCCGGTTTTAAAATTACCTATCAATCCAATGTTGGTATTAGTCCAGAGGACGAGTACTACCTTCACTATGATGCTGAGAGTTATCAAATGACCTGGCTTGGATACACGGTCACCTTTTTTTCAAAGGAAAAAAGCAAGGAGGTACGATGGATTAGATACAATCAATGGCAGGAGATACAAGGATTAGTATTGCCAGAAGCCTTGACTTGGTACAAATATGATAATAATCAACTCACAGAGCCCAGAGGTACTGCTGAATTTGTAAATGTCATGATTTCCGAAAAGGCTTTTGCTGATAGTATTTTCTCCAAACCAGAAGAAGCAGTTTTTGTACTGGAAGACCCTGATACTATTTGATTGTTTTTTTAACTATATATAACCATCCTAAAGGTTTGAATTTTGAATTCAAGGCGCCTTTACATTCATTTGTTTGACATGAGTACTGATAACAATAGATCGTTGAATTACATCGAGATCCCTAAGCTTTTTTACAATGACCTCACTGGTGCTCCCATGCAAAAGTGCATCTCCTGCGAGCGAGACCTACTAGATGGCATTGAACCTTATATGATTGAAAAAGCCCTGAAGCCATATGATGGATTGCGGTCTTATTCGACCGTATTTGAATATGCTATGTGCATGCAATGTATGGAAGGATATCAGAGCAAAATCTCAAAGGAATCAATGGCTAAAATCAATGATCATTTTGCTGCCAACATAGACATTGAAAATCGAAGAGGGTTAATAGAGAATAATCAGTTTGACGATTTGGATGCCTGGGTTAATAAATGTATAATCACTAAAACTGAGGTGGAAAGTACGGCAGAGTGCCAGATTTATGCGCAGTGCATCGGCGATCAGTTGATCATGGCCGACTACCCCTATATGATTAGTGGAATAGCCATGGAGGAAATAGTGAAATTGCTGTCGCCTGAGACCTTGGATGAATTTGGCCGTCTGCAAGAAGAGCTCATAGGACCGTCCGAATTTCAGGATTTGCTCAAGGGCGGCCCAAAGGTCTTTTTATAAAGCCCAGACTCGAATTTAGCAGTATTTTGCTTTTTCTTTTAGCTTGGCCTCAATAGCCTTACCTGTAGGAGTTGCTGCCAGTCCGCCTAAACCAGTGCAAGTCAGTTCATGAGCCATCATGTCACCCACCTCTTTCATACTCTGAACGACCTCATCATACGGAATCAAATGTTCATAGTTGGCCAGCGCCATATTCGCACACGACATTGCATTGGAAGCGGCCATCACATTTTTACCTAAGCATGGAGCCTCTACGCGATTGCCTATTGGGTCACACACGATGCCTAGTGAATTTTGCAGAGCAAGAGAGGCCGCGGCTACGCATTGCTCCAGGCTGCCATTCATGAGAGTCACTAACCCAGCTGCTGCCATTGATCCTCCAGCTCCGGTTTCAGCTTGGCATCCTGCGACTTCTGCAGCGAAAGTGGAGTGCTCAGAAATAAACACACCCATGATGCCAGAGGCTAATAAGGCTCGTGCTATTTCTTCGTCAGTGCTGCCTATATTTTCAGCAGCTCCGAAGATAGCTCCTGGCAATGCGCCACATGAGCCAGCTGTGGGTGCTGCTACGAATACACCCATGGAGCTTTTTACCTCCATCATAGCCGTTGTGTTTAGCACTATATTATTGAGCATGCCACCATCCAGTAGCTGATTCCGATCCATTTTGGATTTATAACCTAGTGACTGCACAGGTAGAATACGGTCCTCATAATAAGTGCCCTTGAGGCCTTCGGTGATGCCTGCACGCATGATCTCAACGATGGTCTTCATCTTGGAGAAAACTTCCTCCTCTGAGATGTCACCTCGCATGCTTTCATATAAAGTGGCAAGCTGCCACAGTTCCAGTTGCTCCGATTGACCCAGCTCCAGCATTTCCTTACAAGTCATAAAAGGTACTTTGAGATCCTTTCTCGACAGGATTGGTAGCACAGGGTGGAGATAGCAGACATCGGTCACACCCGGAGTGCCTTCTATACGCTCGATAGTGGAGGAGTCGAAGGCATCAGCACTTTTGATTTCTATAAAACTTTTGTGTATGATTTTGTAGTCACAAGCAATTTCCGGCAGGAGCTTATCTATCAGGGCCAGTTCCGAACCATAGATGAGAAGTTCGTGATAGTCTCCATTGATACTGACCTTTGAGGCGTCAATCTCTTGCACCTCCATCATTCCACCTCCCGTACTTATCGCAGAGAGCGTATGTGCAATCTTATCGTTGCCGATTCTGATTCGATAGTTGTTGGGATGCTGAGCATCGTAACTTAAGTAATTGATAGTAATCTTGATTCCAGCATCTTTTATGTGCTTTTTGTAGTCCATCATTCGTGGGTCGTCTGCCTGCCATCCCAACAGTCCGCCGTATAGGCCCATATCAGTACCCTGGCTTTCGTGTGTGGTGACCAGCGAACCGTTGGGGTCGTAGTCAACCGCCATATGCGTAATGTCACCTTTCATCAATTCATGTAAAATCAAGCCTATGCGACAGGCGGCAGCACTATGTGAGCTTGATGGTCCGCGCATGACTGGCCCGATGACATCGTTGAAAATACTTGAAATAGCCATTTATTTTATGTTTTGATCTAGCTAAAGATAACAGATTTCGAAATGAAAATCACTTATATCGGCATGGGGACTTATTTATTCAAAAACCCTTTTCCAATACCGAGCCATCGTTTCTCTCAAATGCAGGGAGGTGTTTTCTCCTTCATTCAGGCTATGCGTACGCATCGGATAGGACATCATTTCAAATGGTTTGTTGTGCTTGATCAATTCGTTGACCAGCCATTCAAAACTTTGATAATGTACATTGTCGTCACCGGTGCCATGGATAATCATGAGGTTACCTTGTAGATTTTTGGCATACGAGATAGGGGAGCCTGCGATATAATTGGATTCATTGTCAGCGAGTAGCCCCATGTATCTTTCCTGATAGATGTTGTCATAGAGTCGCTGATCAGACACAAAGGATAGCGCCAAACCCGAATGATAGATTTCTGGATATCTGAACAGGCAATTCATCGTCATCTGACCACCGCCACTCCAGCCCCACATACCGACTTTGCTGGTGTCAATAAAATCGTAAGTATCAAAAAGAACCTTTGCCGCCGCAGCTTGATCATGTGTGGCTAGGATTCCAATCTGTTTGTAAATTGATTTCCTCCAGTTTCTACCACGAGGAGTTCTAGTTCCTCTGTTGTCAATACTCACCACAATATACCCTTGCTGAGACATGTACTGGTGCCAGAGATCCTCTCTTTGCCAAGCATCCTGCACAGTTGAGTTTGCTGGTTCGCCGTAGGTAAAGAAAAGGATCGGATATTTTTGAGTAGGGTCAAAATTGACCGGCTTGATCATCATCGCATCAAATACTACTTCTCCTATATCTATTTTGATAAACTCTTTCGGATTGAGGTTTAGAGCATCGAATTTGTTTTTTAGCTCACGATTGTCTTCCAGTACACGAATTGATCGATGTTTTTGAAGATCGATCACAGAGATTTTGTTGGGAGTAGACGAATTCTGGAAAGTATGAATGGCGTACGAGGCATCTGCGGATATCTGATAAGCATGCTGGCCGGGTTGATCTATCGGGCTGACACGCTCAGGTTCTGCGCTTCCATCAATTTTACTTCGGTATAAATATCTTTGAGTGAAGTTTTCAGGAGAGGCAGTGAAATAAACATAACCACCCTTCGGATCAATACAATTGATTCCCACCACGTCTATTGCACCTTTGGTGATCGTATCAAAGCTTTTCCCATCCCTGGAAACCTTGTAGAGATGCAACCATCCATCTTTTTCGCTAGTCCAGGTAAAAAATTGTTCATTTTCTAACCACATAATATTATCATGGATATCGAGAAATGCCTCATCCTTATCCACAAAAATGTTTTGTAGAGACAGAGTGGTCGTGTTACCCACCCAGACGGTATTAGTATTCTGCTCTCTGTTGAGTTGCTGGATCATTACCTCGTCTGAATTTGGAATGAAATCCATTCTGGCCAGGTAATTATTTCTTGGGTCGCCTGGCACATCAAACCAGCGAGTCCTGCCACCTGTAGCACTTACGACTCCTACCTTCACTGCCGAATTGGAGGTGCCCACCTTAGGATATGGAAAAGGCACAGGCTTGGAGTAGATCGAATCAGTATTATTAATCAAGTAGAAGGTGCCCATTCCTTTGGTATCAGATTGCCAGTAGGCAATTTGGGAGCCATCAGGACTCCATCTAAAACCATCTCTACAGCTAAGTTCCTCTTCATACACCCAGTCAAAGGTCCCATTGATAATCGATTTTCCTCCATCGAATGTCAGCTGTGTAAATTTACTGTCGGATAGATTTTCAACGTAGATATTGTTTTTGCTAACGTAGGCCACACGACTGGCATCGGGTGAAAATTTAGCAAACATCATGGTTGCACGTTCAACATTTTGACCCAAGGGAGTGAGTTTTTCCGATTTCATATCAAGGACCCAATAATCACCTCTGGTGTGATATCTCCAGACTTTGCGAGTATTGGTGAAAATCAAGAGTTTGGTATTGTCAGGAGACCACTCATAATCGACTATTTTCAACGGTTGTTTTTTGCCTTTTGGAATAAGTTTTTGTGCTGATACCAGCACAGATCTTTTACCTGACCAAGCGTCATATTTGATCATATCATATCCACCGGCATCCATGTTTTGTTCTAGTGTAGAATAGCTACGGTTGTCTTTCATCCAGCGCGCAGGCCCAAATCGCTTGGTGGCATAAGTCTTGTTTTTATATATGTCTTCCAAAGTGAGCTGTGTTTGCTGGGCGGAGGCATGCAGTGAGCAGTACGTCAATAGACAGATGAATAATATTCGCATCATATTTAGCTGAAGTTTTTTATTAATTTAATTGATTTCAAGCTAATCTGTCAATTGGCTTCTAAAAATGCTGGAAGACATATTTTATATGGTCAATATTGTATCATATGGTAGCAGGGGAGTATTACCAAAAGGTCGTTTACAAGATTCTTGAGAGTTTGGTATGTTAGATGCAAGTCGTCTAGCTGCTAACCAGCAGATGCTACATCAAAAATCCGTTGTCGGCCTCAATTGGCTTTGGGATATTCTCATCTTCAATCATTTCTCTCAGATCTATTTCTATGCCTCTTGCGATGGAGGTGATAGGTACGTCGTTGTAGGTGCCTTCGAACGGGTTTTCAGAATAATCACCAATTTTCTCCATCAGGAAAAATACCCAAATAATGAGGGCAGAAATAACCGGGCAGACCCAGAAAAGCCAGCCGTGGATACTTTTGGCCACATCTAGTAATCCGAGTGGAACGAATGCACAGAAAACTACAGTGAGCCAAATGGCAGTAGATGCATATTGCCTTGGAAAAGGAAAATTTTTGATACGCTCTGATTTGCCCTGATCTGCATAGAAGCTAACGATGAGCTGGTGAAACTCCATATGCCTGAAATCCTCGAAGTGATTTTTATCTCTTAAATCCTGTAGCCGCTGTGACTGGTACCTCATGATTTGAGTGGCTACATTGGTTTTTTGATCCAGCACCTTCACTTCCTCTTCAGAAATGTACTTTATGAGCTCATTGTCTAGTCTATTGGTGTAGTCTTCGCAGACAGTGGGGGCATATTTACCTTTCACCCTATTTTCGGTATGCTCCCAAGGTCTGCTCAGTCTGAGCTGATGTCTGAGGGCGGTAAGCCAGGCGACATGACGATAGATCAGTTCCTTTTTTATTTCTTCGCTTCCATCGCCACTTACAAAAGCAACGACTGCGACACCGAAGCTTCGGCTGTTGTTGACGATGCCGCCCCAGATTTTTCTCGCTTCCCAGGTTCTGTCGTAGGAACTGTTGTTTTTGAATCCAAGATAGAATGCCACAGCTATACCTATTATACTTATCGGCTGCCAGGGTATGTATAGGTTGAAGTCTAGATAATAGGACCCGACATATATGATTAATGAATATAAGAACCCTAAGATAAATGGCCCTTTTGACCAATTAAATGTCATCCAAAATCCGTAATTTCTTTTCGTATACATAGGTTCGCTTTCAAAATTTTAAGATCTTCAATTTAAATAAAAGACATTCTTATACAAGTGAAAACAGTAGACAAATGCATGTGATGAGGCTGTAGGTAGAAAAATGGATTTGTCAGAGAAGCTACGGGCGCACAAAAAAAGCCTCACATTTCTGCAAGGCTTTATTGGGTGAAAGACCGGACTCAACGGGGGCGCCTAGCCCGGCGACCTGCAGGACCGCAATCTTTCTGAAGTATAGGCACAAAAAAAGCCTCACATTTCTGCAAGGCTTTATTGGGTGAAAGACCGGACTCGAACCGGCGACCTCCTGGACCACAACCAGGCGTTCTAACCAACTGAACTACAATCACCATATGAACTCAGCCCTTTTGGCTGATCTCCTTGCTTATGCAACAAGGAACCCTGCCTTTCGACAGGGACGCAAATTTAGAAACTACTGCTCTTAAAATCCAAAATTAATTCGGCATTTATTTTCTGTCGAAAAGCATTCTTTTTCCAGACTGCCCTTCTATTATTTTTCCATCGGCATAGGCCAGATGCCCGGATACAAACGTATGCGTGATTTTGCTTTTAAAAGTTTGGCCTTCAAACGGACTCCAGCCACATTTAGAAAGAATGTTTGTCTTTTCTACTCGCCATTGATCGGCCGTGTCTACAAGTACCAAATCAGCATAATATCCCTCGCGGATGTATCCACGATCCTTTATTTCAAATAGGATGGCCGGATTGTGGCAGGCTTTCTCAACCAACTTTTCTAAAGAGATTTTACCATTCAGATGATGTTCTAGAAGAGCAGGCAAGGCATGCTGCACTAAAGGCCCACCAGAAGGACAGTTTAAATAATCGCCGCCCTTTTCTTCTATCGTATGTGGTGCGTGATCAGTAGCTAGTACATCTATTTTGTCATCAAGCAAGGCTTGAAAGATAGTGTCCCGATCCAAAGCAGTTTTTACAGCCGGATTCCATTTTATCAACCCGCCCTTAGTTATATAGTCCTCTTCAGAAAACCAAAGGTGATGAGTACAGGCCTCTGCGGTAATCAGTTTATCCTTCAGTGGTATTGAATTATCGAATAGTCCAGTCTCTTTACCGGTAGAAATATGGAGCACATGAAACTTGGTGTTGTTGGCCTTCGCCAGCGTAACAGCTTTCGAGGACGAGAGATAGCAAGCTTCTTCACTTCTAATGTGCGGGTGGGCAGTCATCGGAATTTTGCCCTCATACTTTTCTTTATAGATTTCAGTATTTCTTCTTATAGTGGTTTCATCCTCGCAGTGTGCGGCTACGATGAGCTCAGCCCGGGAAAATAGCTCATTGAGCGTTTTTTCGTCGTCCACCAGCATATTGCCAGTAGAAGAACCCATGAAGACCTTTATACCGCAAACATTTTGCCTGTTGGTTTTCATCACCTCTTCAATATTGTCGTTGGAGGCACCCATAAAAAATGAGTAATTGGCCAATGATGAACGCGAAGCAATATCATATTTGTTTTGCAGTAATTCTTGAGTGAGCGTGTTTGGTACTGTATTGGGCATTTCCATATAGGAAGTTATACCTCCAGCTACAGCAGCTCGGCTTTCGGTGTAAATCTCTGCCTTGTGTGTGAGGCCCGGCTCTCTAAAGTGTACCTGATCATCTATCAATCCGGGAAGTAAATATTTGCCTTTTGCGTCTAGTACCTCTGCAGATTCATGTGACAGATCATATCCTATCTGCTCTATGCGTTGATCTTTGATGAGCACGTCGTGCATCAGTATTTCACCTTCGTTTACAAGTTTTGCGTTTTTTATGAGTGTATATCTGGACATGGCTCCTGTGTTTTTTTCTGGCTTCAATCTTCTTTCAAAAAATCTGCTTCAGAAACACTTTATGATTTATCATTTCGTGCAAGCTGCTTCTGATAGATTCGACGTATTTTGATAACTTGCAGCAAAATTAACTGGCTCTGGCATCTAATTGCTATCGATGGCTAATAACATGGAAAATTTCTCAGAATTCAAGCTGAATAAGCAAATTTTTAATGCCATAGACGAGGCAGGGTACACGAAACCTACTGGCATACAGCAAAAAGCCATTCCACTTATTTTAGCAGGGCACGATGTCATGGGTATTGCTCAGACCGGTACCGGTAAGACGGCGGCTTTTGTTCTGCCTTTGCTTATGAAGCTCAAATATGCTCAGGGCACGGACCCCAGAGCACTAATACTTGCACCCACACGGGAGTTAGCAGCACAAATCAATGAAAATATTGCGAAGTATTGTACCTATCTGGATTTACGATTTACTGCAGTATATGGCGGGACTGGGATGAAGATACAGGAGGAGAAGCTTGCCGAAGGTATAGACATCTTGGTCGCAACTCCGGGTCGATTTGTCGATCTGTACAAAAAAAGAGCGCTACATACCAAACTTATTAAGACCTTGGTGATTGATGAAGCAGACAAAATGATGGACATGGGTTTTATGCCGCAGATCCGTCAGATATTGGAAATCATACCAGTCAAAAGGCAAAACTTACTTTTCTCAGCTACTATGTCCACTATTGTAGAAAACCTGTCTGCCGAGTTCCTTGAGTTTCCGGAGAAGGTAGAGGTGTCCCCACAATCATCAACTGTAGATGCCATCAGTCAGCATTTATATTTCATCCCGAATTTCATGTCCAAAATCAACATGTTGGATTTTCTCTTAAAGGATGAGGCGATTACCAGAGCAATAATCTTCGTGAAAACGAAGTCTAATGCAGACAATATTTACAAGTTTATTGAAAGGAAGATCACAAAATCAGTGCGTGTGATCCATGGCAACAAGGCACAAAATACAAGGCTCAACTCTATTGACGCATTCAAAAATGGTGAAATTAGAATCTTGGTGGCCACTGATGTGGCAGCAAGGGGATTGGATGTGAGTATGGTTTCTCATGTTATTAATTTCGACGTGCCATTGATTTATGAAGATTATGTGCACAGAATTGGCCGGACTGGGCGAGCGAAAAATTCGGGAGTGGCTATTACTTTTGCCAATCAGGCAGAAGAATACCACATCAAGCAGATAGAAAAGCTAATTAACAAAGAGATAAAGATTCAAACCATTCCTACAAGTGTTACTCTTGAGAAGACACCGTTTGTGGAGCAGCAGGAACAGTTACGTGAAATAGACTTTCGAAAACGAAAACTGGATCCAACCTATCAAGGGGCTTTTCATGACAAAAAGAATAGAAAATCTAAACCCTCTAAAAAGAGGAAGTAGGGATATTTATTCATTCGTCTAAGAAATTGACAGATTCGTCGAAAAAATATTTCGATTCATAGAATTTAATTTAACAGATTAAAGAAAGAGGTTATAATTGCTATAGAAAGATGGATTAAAAAGTCTTTCTTTCCATAGCTGGTTGAAAAGATCTTGTGGGGAATAGGTACATCGGTACCTAATCCCACAAGTATCGATCCCTCCTCTCTCTCATCAGCTCAATTCACAAAATAGTTTTATGGCCAATTAAGTATGATTTTAGGCCAAATTCTTCACTCATATTTGCTCATTTCAGTTTAGATTTGCGGGAAATTTCGAAGCAATTTTCGTTTGATTAATCGTAAACATTTAACCCATAATGAAAGCAAATCTTAACGAACGCACCCATTTTCAGCAAAGACACAATGGGCCATCCCAAGAGGATATTTCACAAATGCTAGATACCATTGGAGTAAACTCCGTGGATGAACTCATTGATCAGACCGTACCTGAAAATATTAGAGAGCGGAGTGCACTGAATATTCCCGAAGCACTGGACGAGTTTAGTTACATCAAGTCGGTCAAGGAGATTGCTTCGAAAAATAAAGTTTACAAGTCATTTATTGGACTAGGATATTACAATTGTGTCACTCCAGCCGTGATCCAACGCAACATTCTTGAAAATCCGGGTTGGTATACGGCTTACACTCCATATCAGGCAGAAATTGCACAAGGTAGATTGGAAGCCCTTGTCAACTTTCAGACTATGGTTGCCAACCTAACAGGGATGGAGCTTGCCAATGCTTCATTACTCGATGAAGCGACGGCGGCTGCAGAGGCCATGACCATGCAATATGCCCTAAGGAAAAAAGATAAAAAGAATGCCACTAAATACTTTGTGGACGAAAGAATTTTTCCTCAGACATTAGATGTGCTCAAAACACGTGCAATTCCGCTGGGTATCGAGCTTGTCATTGGAAAACATGAAAGTATCGACCTTGTTGCACAGGACTTTTACGGCATAATCGTGCAATACCCTAATGCAGAAGGTAGTGTTGAAGATTATAGATCATTGTTTGCTACGGCTAGAGAAAATCAAATTTTCATCACAGCTGCTACCGACCTGATGAGCCTTGTACTCCTTACTCCTCCCGGAGAGATGGGTGCAGATGTGGTAGTAGGGACAACCCAGCGATTTGGAGTTCCAATGGGATTTGGTGGACCACACGCTGGATTTTTTGCCACAAAAGAAGATTTCAAAAGACAAATACCAGGAAGAATAATTGGCGTCTCACAAGATAGCCATGGCAACAAAGCCTACAGGATGGCCCTGCAAACCAGGGAGCAACATATAAGAAGAGAGAAGGCAACTTCCAATATCTGTACTGCTCAGGTACTGCTTGGAGTGATAGCCGGAGCCTATGCAGTCTATCATGGTCCTAAAGGGCTTCAAAGAATTGCTACACGAATCCATGGACTTGCGAGTCTTGCAAGTCAATTTCTTACTAGACTGGGCTTTGAGCAAGAAAATGAAGTGTTTTTCGATACCTTGAAAATTAAGGCGAACGATGAACTGAAGGAACAAATACGAAAAGAAGCTGAGAATAAAGAAATCAACTTCAACTATTACAATGAAGGATATATCGGTATCTCATTTGATGAAACCCATACAGTAGCCGACTTATCAGAAGTAATTTCAATATTTGAAAAGCATAGCGATACTACTATCGACAATAAGGAAGTCATCGCAGCTGCCAATGAAGTTGAGGTGAAGTTCTCATCCGCTTTTGAACGAACATCAGCATTTCTTGAGCATCCCGTTTACAATAAGTATCAGTCGGAGCACGAGATGCTTAGATACTTGAAGCGATTAGAAAATAAAGATCTGTCTCTGGCACATTCCATGATTTCTCTGGGGTCATGCACCATGAAGCTGAATGCTACTTCTGAGATGGTTCCGATTACGTGGCCCGAATTTGCTCAGATGCATCCATTTGCCCCTGTGAATCAGACTGAGGGGTACAGAGAGCTAATCAAGAATCTTACTGAGTGGCTGTCTGAGATTACAGGTTTTTATACCACATCATTGCAGCCTAACTCAGGAGCACAAGGAGAATATGCTGGACTTCTCGTGATCAAAGCTTATCAAGCTGATAAAGGTGAAGCTCATAGAAATGTGACTTTGATACCCAGTTCTGCACATGGCACCAACCCTGCCAGTGCTGTCATGGCTGGTAATACTGTGGTCATTGTGAAATGCGACGAAAAAGGAAATATTGATGTAGAAGATTTACGCGAGAAAGCGACACAATACAAGGATACACTTTCATCATTGATGATTACCTATCCATCCACACATGGCGTATTTGAGGAGAGTGTAACTGAAATATGTGATATCATTCACAAGAACGGCGGGCAGGTATACATGGACGGAGCCAACATGAACGCACAAGTAGGACTGACCAGCCCAGGCTTTATCGGCGGAGATGTTTGTCACTTAAACTTACACAAGACATTTGCTATACCTCATGGTGGTGGTGGTCCGGGTATAGGCCCAATCGGAGTAGCAGAGCATTTGGCTCCTTACTTACCTGGAAGTCCATTAGTAGATATAGACCATGGGAAGTCTATTACATCTATCTCTGCCGCCCCTTATGGAAGTGCCGGTGTATTGCCAATATCCTATGGGTATGTGGCTATGATGGGTCCTGATGGTCTACTGAATGCGACCAAGATGGCAATACTCAATGCAAACTATATCAAAACCAGACTGGAGTCCAAATTTCCGATTTTATATACCGGAACCAATGGAAGGTGTGCTCATGAAATGATCGTGGATTGTCGCGCCTTTAAGTCCTTCGGAATAGAAGTGGAGGATATCGCGAAGCGATTGATGGATTATGGGTTTCATGCCCCTACAGTGTCTTTCCCTGTGGCAGGTACGCTGATGATAGAACCTACAGAAAGTGAAACTAAAGAAGAATTGGATAGATTCTGCGACGCATTACTACAAATCCGTGAGGAAGTAGAGGCCGTAGAAAATGGCACAGTTGACGCCGAAGACAATGTCTTGAAAAATGCCCCACATACTGCGGACTCTGTTCTGGTGGATGACTGGACGCATGGATATTCGCGAAACGATGCAGCATATCCACTTGACTATCTTAGAACATATAAATTTTGGCCATCGGTAGGCAGAGTGGACAATGCTTATGGAGATCGTCATCTATTTTGTAGCTGTATACCAGTAGAAGAATTTGAAGAAGTTGTTGAAGCTTGATTTGTCAGGCAACTGACATTCGAATTTTAACATTATTATATCAAGCCAAAACCTTGCCTGGCAAGGTTTTGGCTTGTAAAATGGAATTAAAAACTAACTAATGAACAAACCTTTACTTCTCTTTGCACTACTGGTATTCATCGATTGCTCCCTGCTAATAGGTCAGGAAGTAAAGAATACTAATGAAGAGAAGAATGCACTAACCTATGCCCGTCCGCCAGAAGGTACCATAAATTACAGTAACAGTTTAAACGCAAAACCTCTAGAGTACGAACTCTCTCAGGTGGGAGAAAATTCGTTCAAAGTAAAATTCATCAACCAACCTTCGGATTACCTGGATATAAAAATATATGATGTCATTGGTAATTTGATCCTTAAGGAAAGTGTAAAACAGTCAAAAGACTCAGAACTAGAGTATCAATTCGATGAGATCAAATCTAAAATCTTCGTCATCAAAGTAAAATCAGGTGAGCAGAATCTGACAAAAAAAATCAATCTGTAATTTTTTCACCCCTCACGCTCAGATAGCGTAGCGCAAGTAACCATCAGGTCTATTTTTTGAGTATATTGTGTCCGATATTGATACAGTTTTTTGTTCAATATAGTGCGATTTTCAAATTGCTTTTTTTTCAATATGCGCTCTGGAGAACACAGAAGTAGGTTTTCGCTTTTGGCACATATTCTGACTAATAAACTTTTAACTAAGAAAACACCGTGGAAAAAGAACTAGGAAATATACTGATAATAGATGATGACGAGGATGTGTTGTTTGCAGCCAAGATGCTGCTGAAAAAACATGCGAAAAACGTAATCATAGAAAAAAATCCAAAGAAGATTCCTTTCTTAATGAATAATGACACCTATGATGTCATTCTTCTTGATATGAATTTTAGTAAGGATATCACAAGTGGAAAGGAAGGGTTCTATTGGCTGGAGCAAATTTTAGAACGTGACCCCAAAGCTGTCGTCATCCTGATCACGGCATTTGGTGATGTGGAAATGGCGGTTCGAGCATTGAAAGAAGGAGCCACCGACTTTGTACTCAAGCCATGGCAAAACGAGAAGCTACTTGCTACCCTCAATACTGCAGTCAAACTAAAGAAGTCCTACAAAGAGGTAGACCAACTAAAAAGCGCCAAAAAACAGCTCGAAGAAGAAATCAATCAACCATTCAAGGAAATCATTGGCGAAAGTCAAGTGATCAAAGATGTTTTTAAGATAATTGAAAAGGTGGCTCAAACTGATGCCAATGTTCTCATCCTCGGAGAAAACGGTACTGGAAAAGAGCTGATCTCGAGGGCCATTCATATGCAATCTCTGCGCAAGGACAACGTCTTCGTAGGTGTTGATATGGGAGCTATTACCGAGACATTGTTTGAAAGTGAGCTCTTTGGACACAAAAAAGGCTCCTTTACTGACGCTAAGGAGGACCGCACCGGACGTTTTGAAGTTGCCAGTAAGGGCACGTTGTTTCTTGACGAAATTGGAAACCTGAGCATGCCGCTACAGTCAAAACTACTGACTGTCATTCAAAACAGACAAGTGACTAAAATTGGAGCCAATAAGCCCTTCAATATAGACATACGCCTAATATGTGCTACAAATATGCCGATTTATGATATGGTAGAGGAGGGTACATTCAGACAAGATTTGCTGTATCGAATCAATACTGTAGAAATACACCTACCGTCACTTCGAGAAAGATTAGATGATATTCCGCTACTCGCCGACCACTTTGTGAAAATATATAGCTCGAAATATAGAAAGAGCGGAAAGAAGATAGGAGCAACTACACTCAAAAAGCTACAAAAGTATCATTGGCCTGGAAACATTCGTGAACTGCAACATGCCATAGAACGTGCAGTAATTATGAGTGATGAGTCCACGCTTTCACCAGAGGATTTCTTTTTTCTCAATCATAAGCCTGATGGACAGTCAGACAGTGAGTCCGATACCTTTAATTTGGATGAGGTAGAGAAGAATGTCATTAAAAAAGCCATTGATCGCCACGATGGAAACATCTCAAAGGCGGCCAAGGAGCTGGGACTGACAAGAGCTTCTCTATATCGTCGATTGGAAAAACATGGCTTATAATAATAATTTCAAGGTCAATCTCATAATCAGGGTGCTGCTTATCTTAGGTACCTGTATTGTATTGGTCAATCTATTTTACGAAGAGTCTTATTTGCTTACAAAAATCCTTGTGGGGGGATTGCTAACCTATGAAATCTATGTCCTCATAAGATACTTAGACAAGACGAACAAGGAACTTGCCGGTTTTCTAAACTCTATTAAATATGATGATTTTACACATACTTATACGACTAGGAAGACGGGCACTTCCATGGATGGCCTATATCAGCAATTCAACAATGTCATCAAAAAGTTTAGAGAAATACGTGCTGAGAAGGAGGCACAGCATCAGTACCTCCGTACCATTGTGCAGCATGTAGGGATTGGTATCATTACCTTCAATAAGAACGGTGATATTCAAATCATCAACTCTGCGGCAAAATCACTGCTTGGCGTAGATCTGATCAAAAATGTCAAGCAACTGGATGCAGTTAGTGAAGAGCTAGTCAACAGTTTGACAGAGCTGAAAACCGGTGGCAGAGATTTGATGAAAATTGTGAGGAAAGGAGAAGAAGTACAACTGGCCATATATGCCATTGAGCTCATGCGACGGGATGAAGAGTTTAAGCTGATCTCTATTCAGAACATTAAAAGCGAGCTTGAAGAGAAGGAGATGGACGCTTGGCAAAATCTTATTCGGGTACTCACTCATGAAATAATGAATTCGGTGACTCCAATCTCCTCACTTGCGGCTACTGTTGAATCAGAACTAGAAAGTCAAATCAGGGCCGATGATTTCAAAATTGAAAACATCTCCAAGGATGACCTCGAAGACTTTCATATGGCATTACATACTATACATAAACGAAGTGAGGGACTCATAAAATTCGTTAGCGATTTTAGAAATCTCACTCGAATCCCAATACCACAACTAGAGGATATTCTGATTTGCGATTTGATTCGACCTATTCTAAATCTGCTAAGGTTTGATATCGAACAAAATGATATTCAGGTGAACATGAGCATAGAACCAGAGCAGCTCATGATTCGAGCGGACAAGGAGCAAATCGAGCAAGTGTTAATAAACCTGATCAAAAATGCTATTCAGGCTTTTGAGGAGAACGAAGAACTCGGCAAGCACAAAGAGATAATAATAAATGCAAGAGTAGAATCTGATGAAAAAATCTCTGTCAAAATTATCGACAATGGGACCGGGATAGACGAAGAAGCACTCAAGAAAGTGTTTATTCCATTCTTTACTACCAAAAAATCTGGCTCTGGTATTGGCCTAAGCCTCTCAAAGCAAATTATGCGAAAGCATAATGGCAATATTTCGGTACAGTCCACAGTAAATGAGGGAACCGAGTTTGCACTGATTTTCCCACGCTAGAATAATTTTCAAACTATAGTGTTTGGTAAGCGTCTGCCCTAATTATATTAGTGGTGAAGATTGTCTAAAAATGGCTATAATCAGTAAAAAGAAGATTCCGTTTAAAATTAGCCAAAAGCTAAATGTGTACTTGCACAAGTACAAACGGACCATTGCTGTGCCCATAGAATACGAGTCATTGCTCCGCTACGACAATTCTATTCCGCTATACGACAATCAGGGCGTGGACACGCTGTGGGAGACGGTATTCTATCCGCAGACCGACATGGCTATGATTCATCATGACCTCAAACAGATTTATTCAGAAATAAAAGCAGACGGCGATGTGAGTGTGATGGATCACCTACGGGTAGAGCGGGTGGATATTTGTCAATATGGAAATACCAAGCCTTTTCGGGTGAGAATTGTCAATCTGATCAACGATAATTTTGATTACTTCTATATCAAAAATGCCGATGCTTCCAGAATCTATGGTCTTGAGCTAGAACATTTACTTTCTCCTAACAGAATCAATTATGTAGTACATAAAAATACACTGATCGAGGAGCATATTGCTGGTATACCTGGAGATCAATTTATCAAACTCCACCTCAAGGACAAAAACCTTAATGAAATTAGACTGGCAAAAGAATTTGTCAAGTTCAACGAGCGCTGTTTTGTAAGACTGCTCGGAGATATGCACTCCAGCAATTTTGTGGTCAATATTATTCCCGACTTTGAAGAAATATCTTATCGACTAAAAGCTATCGACTTCGATCAGCAATCTTATGAAGGTCGAAAAAACATCTACCTCCCACAATATTTCAAGCAAAACAATGCGTTGATCAATATGGGCCTTCGTCACATGACTCCTGAGACTGTCCGGCAGTATCAAAAAGAAGAAAGATCACTTATCGCCAATAGGTTGAGAGTGGCCAGGTATCGTGTGTTTGACCTGATGAGAGCCATGATCGACGATACTATCTCTTTTCCTAAAAATGTAGTAACACTAAAAAAAGACCTGGCTGAATTTTATCACGAACCCAAGTTTATGAAGTGCAAAAACATGGGTGAAATTGTGAAAATGAGCCTTTGGATGGTGTTCAAAAAAACTGATTTGTACAACTATTAAATCTTATGAAGAATCTACTATTAGCATTCCTGTTATTAAGCCTGACTTACTGTCAAACCAAGACGGAAAATATGGAGTCGAATGAATCCAATGAACCTACCGAATGGGTTGATGAAAATCCTCCAATGGATGGTTTTAATTTTGAAAATTCGGATCCTGAAGCAATCGTAATTGCTGATAAAGTAATGAAAGCCATGGGCGGGAGAAAGGCTTGGGACGAAACTCGATATATTTCATGGACTTTCTTTGGGAAGCGCAATTTATTATGGGATAAATATACAGGAGATGTCAGGATTGAATATTTGGACAGAGATGAAAACCTGCTCGTGAACATTCATAGCTTAAATGGCAAAGCTTCGGTTGATGGGATTGAAATTGTGCAGGAGGATAGTTTGGCAAGTTATTTGAATAAGGCCAAAAGTATCTGGATCAATGATTCCTATTGGCTGGTAATGCCATTCAAATTGAAGGATTCGGGTGTTTCCTTATACTATGTGGGAAGCGACACTACAGAGGTTGGTCAGGAGTCCTATGTACTCCAGCTGGCATTTGAGAATGTAGGAGATACACCACAAAATATCTACCACATATGGGTGGATCAGGAATCGAATTTAGTAACCCAGTGGGGGTTTTATGAGTCTTCAGAAAACCCACACCCGGATTTTATTACTCCATGGGAGAATTATGAGAAACATGGAAATATTCTGCTGTCAGGAGGTAGAGGAAAAGGAAGCCTTACTGATATAAAAGTACTAGACGAGGTACCAAAAGAGGTGTTTACGTCGTTTGAACTAAATAGTAATCAAAAATAATATGCTTAAGATGATTGTGTCAAAAAATATACTCTTACTAGGGCTTACGTTTTTAACAAGCTTCACCCTGATGGCTGAAGACGGCGTCTTTATTTTGTCAAAGACAAAATCTCTCGGTAATGGAAAAGTATCTGTCTCAGAAATCTATCTGACCCCAGACAAAATGATGGTAAAAAACTCTGGTGCAGATAATAGTACCATCATTTTTGATGCGACTACCGAGATATTTACTTTCATTGATAATAAGAAAAAGGAATACTATCAGTTTGATAAGCCAACCTTGTTGCAACTAAAAGAGCAAATAAAAATGATGGCTAAAATGATGCAGCAGTTTGCTGCCAACATGCCAGAAGAGCAGAAGAAGAGGTTTGATAAAATTTTGAACCCCGGAGGGGATATGATGACCTATCAAACCAACGGTCAAAATGCCAAAGTCGGATCTTGGGCTACCACAGGATATGATGGTTTGAACGAAGATAATAAAGTACTGCAGATGAATATTGCTTCATTTCAAACACTAGGTGTGGCGCAGTCAAAATTTGATGTTATGAAAAAGATGATGAATTATTTCAAACAAAATCTTCAGGAAGTGATAGCGCTGATTCCGTCAGGCGGATCCTTTTCGCAAATGGGGTTTGACGATAATAGTCCAATCCTAAAGGACGGAATCCCGGTGAAAACCATCTCTTATAAGGAGGGTAAAGCTGATAATGAAAACATAGTAGAGTCTTTGGCGGAGCAAGCTATTGCTGCAGATCAGTTTAAAGTGCCGGCTGGATACAAACAACAACAAATCAATATGCAATCTATGGGACGGTGACCAGATGCCGACAGAAAACACCAAAGTACTTTAAGAATAAAAGAAAAGCAGCTTGCAAGTAATTGCAGCTGCTTTTTTATTGACCAGTCTAAAAATGGGCTTTAACCTGGATTATGCATTAGGAATCGTGATGAAAGCTATAAAGCGCAAAGAAAGAGGCACTTATATTGAAGAGGCATAGCACCGCTATGGTGATTCAATAAATATATGTTAAGTGTCTATTTCAAAGTGCTTTATGATT
>NZ_JBDVDW010000049.1:0-1379 GCF_039941815.1 Reichenbachiella sp. | reverse complement strand
AATACAACTTCGAAAGCAAAGTGCAAATCTTAATATAATGATGCGCCATTTGTAAGATACAAAGATATGTAATCCAAAAATTATATGTGTAATGAATTAAATAAGTTTTAAATGGAAGAACAATCTGCACATGGTGTATATTCCAATTGGATATCCACTTGGAGAAAATGGAAATATGCCTGGTGTGAATGCCCGGATATAGTTGTTGATTTTTATGTACAGATTATAGGCAAAAATCAATCATATTCGCCTACTAATCATGCTGACCTAGCGGAGTTAATTTCCAATTGTTTGGGAAAAGATAACATCGAAAAAAATCTAGACATAACCGTTTCAACTTGAAGGTCTATTGATTCGAAGATGATGTGTGACTATTTGAAACATAATTCTTTTGGTGTAGTAACATTGCATTTGTAGGAATGAAATACTTCGAATCGCTAGATGTATTGAAATGAAACAAATGGTCAAGCAGTAATACATAATGAAGGATTTATTTTCGATAAAAATAGTGAAATACACATGAAAAATCATAGAATGCCATCGAGAGATGATCCCATTTGGGAGTTCATTTAAATTAAATTTAATGCTAATATATAATAACAAATATGTCTAGCTTAATTGTTTTTCCCGAGGATGGTGTACAAACTGAAATATCAACTAACGAGGGGAATATAGCATTCGGGGACGTAACCACATCAGATTATATTCTTTTGGTAAACAAGCAAGAAACTGGAGACACAGAATCTAGATGTCTCTAAATACGTCGTGTTTCACGACGAAATAACCGATGAACGAAGATGTGTCTCTACTACTGTAACTAAAACCGTCGATGAAGACCAGACTGAATGTACATCAACGTTAACCATTGGAAGTAATGAGGTTATGAAAAACAACCCTACTTATTATAGTATACGATCAACCGATGGTGTAGATGAATCCACGGCTACAATCGACACAGATGGGATTTCATTTGATTCAAATTCGGTAGGAGTCACGTTTACATCCTCTGCGGCTCAGTTCAGATTGTACTATGATGAAACAGTAGAATCACTCCTTGTACAGAAATATGTAACAAATTCATGGGTGACAAAAAAAGAATATACTAGTTAAATTAAAAATTTACTAACCAAAAATCTACTTGGAAAACACCGTTCAGAATGTTCACTTGAAATTCAATCGTCGGAAATGAAAGGGGTTGATTTCATACGAACAACAATCGATGATTTTGTGTTAAGATATGGTCTTGCGACAACGGCTAGTCGTCGAGCGCTGACGCGTGTGTCGGCCGAGCTCGAGGCTGCAGCTGCCGCCCGCGCTTCCACGGCCGCCGCCGCCATCGCCACGGCTGCCGCCACGGCTTCCGAGGAAGCCGCTCGCTC
>NZ_JBDVDW010000048.1:0-1522 GCF_039941815.1 Reichenbachiella sp. | reverse complement strand
TGGGCAAGGTCTCGTTCTCAGAGTTTTTGATATCGAAAGCGAGTTGATAGATATTTCGGAATGCTTCTATGGAATCATTTCGGGCATCTTTCATTGGAAGCACACAAAAACGCTTTTGTTTCTTCGTACCTCTAATTCCTGCAAACATTAGGTTTCGTATTTCGGCAGGATCAGATGTCTGAACCCCATCGTTATCGATGGCAAATTGTTTGACAGTTTTTACGCTCAAATCATCATTAAAATCATCTTTTTCGTTATTCCAAAACAGGTGCCGTAGCTCATCATATCTCAATGGGACGAACAGACGGCTGTACGTATAGTTGTTGGTTTTATACAACAACATGCAGAAGGTGCCTTCCGGGTTTTGAACTTCCAATATGATGAAGGAAGTGGAGTCAGGAAAGTAAAAGTCATAGGAATCCTCTTGGGAGTACGTCCCACCATTCCCGACAAACTTGAACTTTTTTTCACAACGACTGAAGTTGACCTCTGGATAAAGTAGCAGCTTCGTTCCGGCAAGACTTGCTGTTTTACCAACATTGTTCCGTCCAAACATTGCAAGATGCTCATCCAGCAAGATTTCTGAGTAACCGTGATTTGCCGAGTTAACATATACAAGGCGTTTTAGAATGTATTCTTCAGTCAATAGTCCATCATTTAGTAAATCATTCATTCAGGTAGCTCTCCTGCTCCAGTTCTCTTTTGGTTGAATAAATCAGTTGTGCAATATCAGACAGTTCGGGATAAAGGCGTCCTAATGCAATCACTTTTTCAATGGCTTCTGCGCTAGCGGGGGTTCTTACTCTTTCGAGCCTTTCCTTAATGTCGTTTGGTGTGAGAAAAACGACATTTGAGTTAGGTAATAAGGTAAGAAGATTACTGGCGATCTGAAGCCCGCCTGCATCTACATCCAGAAAAAGAAAAAGTGTGTCAAACTTAGCCAGAAAATCTCGGTGCAAAACATTAGAAATAGCATTGCCTTCTGTGAAAACTGTGAGCATGTCCTTTGGCTCAATACCATCTGTGCTGCAAAACTGCTTTAGGAAGTCCAAGGACTTATCTGCACTGATGAAGTTTTGTCTGTTCTCCATCAGTAATGCATGTTTCGGCCAAACTCTCTCTGGTTGAGCCATTCCATTGTCATCAAACATCACTACTTGAGGGTGAGTGCCCCCTTCTCTTACGAGAAGCATTGAACCATTTACTTTGTATGAGTGGCTTTGGTTTTGATTGGCAGCAGAGTTACGGTCCGTGTGTGATTCAGAGACAATTTTATCTAAGGCGCTTCTTAGCCAAGGAGCAATCCAAGTGACTTTGTAGTTTTTCCTACCAATTTTCCTTGCATCAAAGTCTTTGTTACTCACATTCAGATCAAGCTTAGGCGAGTTAAGCAGGTTGAGAAAACCCACATAGTCAAATGCTATGCCTTCATCAATTTTTTTAAGGTACTTCTCGACATGCTTTCCGTAATTCATTGAACCCACCAAAGTATGTACATTAATATACACTATACAGTATTAGC
>NZ_JBDVDW010000047.1:0-1511 GCF_039941815.1 Reichenbachiella sp. | reverse complement strand
CAAGGCTCAAGCACAACTCTTGGGGCTCAACTTCTTGCGATCTGCTTACTCGCATCAGAAGGTGAATTGCTAGTTCTAAAAAGGTGTTTTCCGAACTGCTTTGAGCTTATCGCCAAGTTGATAAAACTTCGTGGTCACGGTAATCATCATCAACTTGACTTTACAAGGGAAAACTTGGAGTCATTAAAAATAAATGTATTCAAACTAGTCAAAATAATTATGGAAGTATTTTAATGGACTCTAATAGAAATAATAACACTCAGATAAGCGCAGATAATGGAAAAGGAGGTCAGACTGATAGAACTATATACGCTAAAGAGGAAGTCCTCCTGAAAAAACAGCAGAAACTGAAAGAATTAGAATATTCTCTTGGCCAAAAAGAGACCTCTATCGTTCAAAAGGAACATGAGCTAAAAGCCGCTAAAGAAGCGATAGCTAAAAAAGAAGCGGAGCTGAATGACAAACGTGTTCAGCTTGAAGAGATGGAGCTTCAGGCCAAAAACGGCTTTCCGCAACTTTTTGAGGAAAAGTTCGCAGCATTCAAAAAACAATTTGAGCAGCGGGAATCTCAATGCGTAAGTGAGCTGGAGTCTCTTGAATCCGAAAAGGAAAAATTGCGGCAGAGAGAGGTGGCGATACAAAAGGCTGAAACCCAAAGGGACAATGGGTATGCAGATGCCCGGGCAAAGCTTGATGACGAGCTCTTCAATCTTCGGAAAGAACATGAAAAGGAGCAGGAGTTAAAACGGGCAAACGCTCTGACTGCCATAGAAAAAGAACTTTCGGAGGAGAGGACATCCAGAATAGCAAGCTTGGAGAAAGAGATAGCTGATAGACTGAAAGTTCATGAGGCTGCGATTCAACAAGAAAAGGATGAGCTCGAACAAAAAAGAAAGGCTCTCCTGAAGGATCAGGCTGCGCTTGATGAACTCAAGGATGAGCTTGAGTATCAAAAGCAGCGCCTTCAATCCAGCAAAGACCGCCTTGAGGAACGAGAAGCTAATTTGAACGTTGAGGTGGATGCCAAGGTTGTTGAACGGAAGCAATCTTTTGAGAGTGAGAGGTCTGCGCTTAATGAGGAAGTTGCACGTTTGAGAGAATCCATCAAAACAAGCAGTGCCCTCATTTCAAACTTTGAAGAACTGAAGCAAAAACTTGGAGATGAAGATCCAGCTGCTGTTTTGCTGAAATTGAAAACCTATGAAGTTGAAATCAAGAAGCTACGCGAAGACCTCGCCACACGTCCAACACATGAGATGCAAGAAGCTTTTGAACGATTGAAATCTGAAAAGAGTGCGTTGCAGTTGGCTTGTGAACGGCTATCTGAAGAAAATGAGGTTCTTAGAAGTTCTGCACGGACCCAGTCAGACCTTGAAATGCAGGTAGCTGAGCTGTCCAATAAAAACAAATCTTTGCAGAGACGTTTTGAGTCGGTGGATGCCGACAATAACAGATTGATGGAAGAGCTTAAACGTTTACAGTCTTCTTACGAGCGTGAACAGGACCGAGAA
>NZ_JBDVDW010000046.1:0-1476 GCF_039941815.1 Reichenbachiella sp. | reverse complement strand
CAACCACTTTGTTTTCCCATAACAAAACACAAAACAACAGATTTAGGTGTGAAACTAAAGTGAACTAACCAGTTTTCTTTCCCCGTAATTGTGCTAACACAAACTGGATTGAGCCATAAAATTACTCAACTAACTATTTTTTTTAACCCATATCGAAACAAAAATCAGAAATGGACACGAAATTACTCACCTAACCGTGTGTTTTCTCCTGACGAAGCACGAAACAGATTCAGACACGAAACAACTCAACCATTAATAACCAGTTTTTTCTTTTCCATATCAAACTCAAACCAGATATAGACATGAAAAAATATATGTTACGGGGGTCTATAGTTAACAGGACCTATGGCATACATAAAAACCTATATATTTAGGTATTTTTACTAACAATATTTGGTTCTGTTAACTATGGACCCCCGTAATAGTTTGACCCATGCTCTTATAGCCTCTTTTACTTGCTCATCTCACCATTTTGCTGCATGCTATCAGCGTTTCCCCTATTGCTCTACCTGCCGTGGTCTTGACCGATTGCTCCCATCCTTCTAGCATCCTAGCTCCTGCATTGTGCCTCTCTACGACGTTCCTTGTTGTACCTATTACTTCCAACAGCTCGGAAAATTGCTCTGCATTTTTGGCCACATCTCATCTTGGAACTATTCCCGTTTTTTTTTTCTTCTAGTAGTTTATCTATCGATGTGGTCGGAGATGATCTTGACTGGGTGTCATCAGACTCGATGGCGGGCTCTGGAAGACGGACGGCTTCTCCATCTGCACATTTTCCTACCTCTGCTATTTTTGATAGCCCTCGTCTGTTGACTGTCTGTCCATACTGGACAGTGATCCGTAGTTCCTACGTCCGCTGCGCATACATGCAGTTCCGTTTCCTTGCCATTTCCTTTTTCTACTACTATAAAGTGCTTTCTCCCTTTGGTATGCACTGTCTTGTCCATTCCGGTTCTGCCTTTTTTACTCTGTCGTTCAACGTCTTCATCTCGTTGTGCTTGAGGAACTTCAACATCTCTTCCCCATTCTTATTATTTGTTACTTCTCCATATTGTCCAATGTTCTCATTCAGTTTGCTTGCCTTCCCAATTCTTGAGTTAAAATCTCCCACTAGTACTACTTCTCCTTGCCTCTTATACTTCTGTACATCTACTGCTACTTCTCCGAACTTCCTCTGTATATCTTTTATCGTATTCTTCGACTCTGGGGGCATATATATGTTTCCTAAGAAGTAATATTTCGCTCCCCGCTCCCCTGGTACCTTAATCCATACCTGGTATGCTTTGATCACCTCTACTATGTCACCAATGTATTCTTTGACTAGGAACTCCATCCCCCCCGCCGCCCTATTCTTGCTATTCTGTCCCTTCCTCTTTTTCCCTATCCATGCGTACTCTCCAACTTTGCATCCTATACCCCCCCCTCTTTCTCCCACGATTTTTAAATTCCCAGTTTGTCTAGGTCTCGCTTACT
>NZ_JBDVDW010000045.1:0-1277 GCF_039941815.1 Reichenbachiella sp. | reverse complement strand
TTTATGGGTGAATCATCGGCAAAACTTCGCCAGGTGTTTGATGCAATATCAAATGTGCGAGGCGTATATTTTTTTGATGAGTTTGATGCTCTCGGTTCGCAGCGCCAAGGCGGGAATGACGTTGGGGAAGCCCGAAGAATATTGAATAGCTTTCTTCAAATGATCGAAGAAGACCACTCCAATAGCCTAATTGTATGCGCGACAAATCACATCGAGGTTCTTGATAGCGCACTTTTTCGGCGTTTCGATGATGTAATCAGGTATGCAATGCCTAGCAAAGATGAAATAGTAAGGTTGTTTAAGGCAAGATTAGCTGGTCATGTCTCGAAAGGTTTCCAGTGGTCGAAGCTCCCCGACCTTTGCGAGGGCCTTAGTAATGCTGAAATTGTTAGGGTGGCAGATGAGGCAGTGAAGGAAACGCTAATATACGGGCATGACAAAATAACTTCTAGCATGTTGAAAGATGCTATAACTGATCGTCGAGAGATGAGAAAATCTATATAAAGTTAGGAGTTGTAAATGCCCAGCATCAAGGATGGACGGCAACATATATTTCTCGGTAGTACTGGCAAACCTGAAAAATACACATATCCTAGGAAGGTAGTTACCGCCAAAAATGTTCCGCAACAAAATCGAAAGGAACAAGCCGCAAGCCTCTCCTCCCAGCTTAATCGTGTAAAAGACTCAAAGCCTGCAATAGAGCGAGAGGCGGAACAGTACGAGCTAGAGTCATCCATCGGCCTTCAAGTTACGTTTGATAGCTTCCCCGGGGTTGAGCTTGCATTCGAGAGTCTAGCTGACTCACGACAAAAACTTGAATTATTAAATGTGCGGTATCATGACGATAAAGTTACCGTTTCCGTTTTTGTTCCCATTGATAAGATCGGCTTTTTTGAGAAAAAGATTAAAGACTACCTAGAGGAACGTAAGGATCGTAAGGGCGGTCCTCGAGATAACAGAACGCTCATAGACGCGATCGAATCTATTAGAGAGTCAGCATTTAACGAACTTTGGAACGACGATGATTCGGTCCTACCAACAGACGGCCAACAGGAAATTTGGTGGGAGATATGGCTGCCTGTTCTAGATGACCGAATGGCTGTAGTCCACGACTTTAGAAAAGTTGCCTTTTCAATTGGGATCGAAGTTTCTGAAAGCACTCTGGAGTTTCCTGAACGAACAGTACTTTTGGTCTACTGCACCAGGTCAAAGTTATCCCAAAGCTCCCTATTAATGAGCAAGATTTCCGAGATTAGGCGAGCTAAAGAAACAGCAGA
>NZ_JBDVDW010000044.1:0-1104 GCF_039941815.1 Reichenbachiella sp. | reverse complement strand
ACCGCCCCAAAACACTAAAGTAGCCCGCCCTCCCGGGACCACGGCGAGTGGACCTGCCTGTCCGAGAGGGGCACCGCCCAGAGTACCGCCGTGGCAGAACGCCCGCCCGGACCTACGGCCAGCTTGCCCTGCTCGGGGTTGAGGGGCCCACGCAGACCCGCGCGGGCGCCCGTGGCCCCATCAACGGGTTGTCCATATGAATCTGAGTTACTTCATTTCAGTATGGGACAAAAACTTCGATTTAAGAAAAGAAAAGCTGATAATTTTCCCGTCAATGTGGTTTTATTTTTAGTATCCATAATATTTTTGAAAGTGCAGCTAATATAAGACAACGTGAGGGTAATGCATTGAATTTAATTTCGAACAAAAAAAAAGGAAAAATAAAGATGACCAGCATCCAAAAAAATAACTATTACTTACTTGGTTTCAGTATAGGGCTATAGGGCAAACAAAGTCGAGATGAGAAACGGAAAGCTTTGAATTTTCAGCATAATAAGGGGGTTTTAATTCAATGATCCACGTTTTATTCAAAGTGGAGTTAATAGACTGTAGGACAACGTAAGGGTAACAAATCGAATCAATTTCCGAAATAACCAGCGCACACAAGTTGATGACAGTTACCAATATCTTGGTGCGCGAGTTTCTATTAATAGCAACATCGATATATCATGTCTTCTTGATATGAGTGTGAGAGCGTATGGTCTCCACAACATGATGACGTCGGTTTACATTACTACAAACATACAGAACATGACATGCCTGGTACGTGGTACATATTTGGCAACTTGTTGTGTTGCAAAAGATGAAAAGCTCATTCTCGTCGGAAAGGTGATTCTCAATTAGGAGAATCAGGTACGCGATTGTGTACAACAGTAACCATCGCGATTCACAATAGATTATTGGACGCGCTTCCAAAATAGACTATTGCCTCGCGTATATCGTGGGATGAGTGCAAAATATCCTCGAGATGGCTATCGACGGATAGCTTGTACAATCCGTTATTTTATTTTATTTTATTTTTATTTTTGTTTTCATCCATCACTTTTACTTCCCAGCCCACTCGTAGGAGGTTTTACCCTCGACGATCTTCTGGACAAGCCGTGG
>NZ_JBDVDW010000043.1:0-1349 GCF_039941815.1 Reichenbachiella sp. | reverse complement strand
CTCGAAGCTCATGCTTTACCAGTCGGTTAACATCGATTGAAGTGCTTGCCTCTGCCACATGCAAGGATAATTATCAATACCACCTCCCCCATTCAAGTGGTGCCACCTTCCGAGCAACTTCACTTCTCCAAGTGATTGTTCGTGTTCCTCCAAAGTCATATTCCCAAATGTGTTCCATGTGGCCACACGATTTTCGGTTTTGATCATGTATTCACCAAGAAAAAACATATTCTTGATTTACGCTGAAATAAAGGAGATTGATCATGTAGGCAATGGCTTAAATCATCTGGTTTGATAAATCAATTTATAAAATTATTCTTTCCCCATTTCTTTCCCTTGTTCTTCTTTCCTTTGTGATTCTTGTCCTTAGATTTCTTTCCGGGCTTAGGGTCACAGCAAACTTCATCCGTACACTCGCTTCCTTCACAGGGAACGTCCTTAACCAGTCCATAATCGCAATCCCACACAACTTCCTTGCACTTAAGAATAGGTTCGCAACAAGTATCCACATTATTATTACAAATGCGTCCAGGGCATTCTCCATCAATCGGGGTTTTAGAAGAACCACAGTCAACAGAGTACTGGCATAACCAATTTCAGGTTTGTCTGTGCAAAAATAGGCAGGACCCTCACAAATGTCTGGACAGGACATGCTTGAGCTACAGTTTTCTTCAATGCTCCATTGCAAACATTGTACGCTGATAAACTCTTCAAGTTCATGAACGACATCTATCTAGTGTTTCTGGTCCACAATTATGGCATTCTTCGCCGCAAGGGTCTTCACGACAAATATCCTTTACATAAGTTGTGCATAGGTCACATTCGTTAGCTGACACAAACGCAACAATACAAGCCACCATAATCGCGAAAAGGAACTTCATTGTTGTTGGTTGTTAGTTGTTGTAGTGAGCATACAGGAAATTGTTTGATAAATCAATTTATAAATATATGATAATTGCATCAGATATATCATGGATATATTTCCCCGAATTTCTGTTACTCAGAACAGTAGACTTATCTGTTATATTTTCTCATATAATGATCAAGAATCTTCAAAATCAAACATACCCACACGAATGTCTAGAATGGGTAGTTGTCGGTGATGAAAATCCAGAAACGGAAGAGTCATTTTTAAAGGTTTTTAAACAACTCCCCACTAAGATGTAAGTATTTTAAGTGTGACATCAGTAATGATGCAGGGTCCAAAAGGAATTTTGCGGTTTCGTGTGCTTTGAGTAAGATATTGATAAACCTCGACGACGATGATTTCTACAATAAAACCTATATTGCTTATAGCGTTTCGCAGATGAAAGAACATAGAGTTCCACTGGCGGGATGTCGTGACATGC
>NZ_JBDVDW010000042.1:0-1207 GCF_039941815.1 Reichenbachiella sp. | reverse complement strand
AAGCCCTAGCGGGGTCATAGATCCAATTAAAAACTCCGTTTCTTAGCTCTTCTATATGCTGTAGAAACTCTTCTTTGTCCTGAGCAATTTTTCTAGCTCTATCATGGTCATCTAGTTCTTTTTTCTTTTCTTGTCTGATTTCCCATTCAGTTAGCTGTGGTGTTGCAAGTGTCTTTAGCCAAATTTGATCCTCTGATGTCTGTGCAAAATTTTGTGCAGCCGCTCTTACGCTCTGGCCCTGATCCTCGTCATGGCGGCATAACTCTATAAATCCTTTCCAATCAATAGTAGGAGCAGGAGACCTTTCAAGTAATGCGATGATATCCTCTTCATCAAATCTAAGAGGAGGAAATGCGGTGTGGAGGCAGTAATTAATGGCATAAGGTATTAAATTATCTTTTTCTGTTGAATAGACTAGAAGCTGAATTTCTTGCTTTAAGGTGGAGTTATGAAGGACTTTGCTAAGCTCACCACTACAACTAAAGCTATAACTTTCAAAGTTAGGAGTAGTAGATGATAGCCAGTGCCATATCTGTGCTGCGCTGGGCTTATTTTGCTCTATAAGCCGTAATATTAGTCCACAAACTAGTTCGGATATTTCTGTTTTCCCCTGACCGTAGCGAGTATTTTCCAATTCCGTATTTGGGAGAGTTTTAGAAAGAATATTTAGTAGATTGGTTACCCTTTCAAGAGGGATGTCTTCTGTTATAGGCGCTAGTTTCAATACACTATTATCATTTGATTGAGCATATTCGATTAATACTTTAGCAGTGAGGTCATCATTAATATCAAAATTGACCTGTTGTATATAGTCAGAAGCGAGCCTTAATGAATCATTGTCCTCCATCTGAAGCAGTTCTTGAATATGTAGCTCCCAATGAGCTTGGTTTGTATATTCTGGTAAGATTTTCAACGCTTTTGAACGAATAGCATAACATTCCGAGGTATCAAATATTAGTTGAGTAAAACGTTCTAAGTGCTCGTTAGATAAAGCCGATTTGCTAAAGGCTTGTAAAAGAACCATTCTCAGGGAAAAAGTAATTTCTTTATCAAAGGCAAGTAGGGTGGCCTTAGTCATGGTTTGTTTATTAATAAGTCCTTTTAATGAATATGACTGCCAGCTGAAGAAGTGCGGGCTTTCTCCGGCTTTCTTAGTAAGTGCATCAAGTAGTGCGTTGGCTTGGCTTTCATTCAAACCGTCTGTACA
>NZ_JBDVDW010000041.1:0-3479 GCF_039941815.1 Reichenbachiella sp. | reverse complement strand
CTCTGAGCCGGCGTTGAACTTGAAGTTTTGATCGGTGATCGCTGCCCGGCTGTAGGAGTTGAAAGAGAGGCCGAAGGATCCTCCCGCCACCTGGCTCTTCGTTAAAAATGTCCACCGGACATTTTCTAGACACTCAGCCCCCTTCTGAACCACAGGTGAATGGGTGTAACTGACTTGAAGGTCGTCAAAGTAGACTGGGCTGGTGACATCAATTTGTCTCATACGCTTGCTGTTCTCTCAATAACAAAAATCCCCAATACTACACAGCATCAGGGATTCCTAATTTCTTTAATTCCACGAATGCGTTACGTTAAAAAGCTAAACGCGCTCGGTCAGGGCAGCTTGTGAAAGTACTTTTCCGAGCTCTCACTTCTCGGCACACCGCGCCCGATCAGGATCGTTTCTTCAATAGAGGAAATACGATAATCAATATGATAGCAATGACAAATACGTAATTCAATAATTTTGAAGCCTTTGCTATTGCTTTTACATCTTGGCTAACTTCAATAAACAGAAGATTTTTTTTTGTAGCTATTGAGGAGTCATTAGTTTCAATTAAACAAATATCATTTTTCAGCAAACTAACTTGCGTTTCTATCAAGTCAATTTTAATTGAAATATAACCTGTAAAAAACAGACAAATTAGCATTACAAATATTGAAATGCCTTTTTTCATAATTGTGTTTCTTATCATTCTATTACTTTCTTTTTCAACTTTTCTTCCCATGTCATATTTTTCCACCATTCCGTAGTATAGCTGGCAAAAGTAAAATCATGTGCCATTTGCAGCAACTCATTATGAAGGCTAGAATTACCAGTTCTTAAGAGCATCTGCTTTCGCCAACTATATCCATAAGTTGAAGAACCATTTCCAATTATATTATCGCCGGACGCTTCCCACGCACCAAGCAGCTTATACTTGACTGTTGATTGCCCTTCCTGATTCCACGGTGATCTTGGATCATTATGTGCAATTTTAATAAAATTCTCATAGACTTGCTCTAAATAGATTACTTCGGCTGCCTCCATTTCAAGTTGTTCTGAATGCGTGGGATCACGAGGACCTAGTTCTGATCCATTTGATTGCTGCATTCTTTGAAGAAAAGAAATATCCACATTCCAAGTACCTGCTTCTGAAGCATAATATACTAAACGTCCGTCTTCAGTGATTTTCCAACCTAATTCTCCTGTAACATCAATCATCTCTGAGTTGCTCAAACCTCTACTTTCGTTCTTCGCTACATCAAATCGCTTTTCTTGCACTGATTTACCATAAAATATAGCAAAGGTACTCCTTGTCATCATGTTCGAATTTCTCAGAAAATCTTGTACACCTCCTATGATATCCCAAGCAAAATCTGTCCAGTGCCCCCCAGATCCAGCGATTGCGCTTTGTCCACCTCTTCTCCCGTAGTTTCTAGAAAGCGCACAATTACATGGTCCAAGTCCACTATCACCGCCATTCTCTTCGTCACCATCAGGCGAATCCAAGCCAGTTGGATCATTCCGATTGATGGGATTGTTGTAGGCGAACTGCCCTGGCCCAACGGTCATGTTCCACTCCGCCAACTTATCCACCCCATGGAATCTACCCAGGCTCGGGTCGTATTTTCGGAATGGCGTGCTGTACCAGTCGGTCATTTTCTCTAGTTCACTTCCCGCATTAAACTTGAAGTTTTTCCTGTCTCACTCTTTTTATACCTTGCTTCAATTGAAAATTTGCTGGGTTTGCGCTGATAAACTTCTTTACGCATCCCAAATCCCATAAACCCCATTTCTAGTTATTGTTTAGTTGATTCAAACTATCTATTTCTTTAATTTTTTCTCTTTCCTCTTCACTGATCGGAGGGAGTTTGGGAAGGTTGTGACCTCTTATTCTGCCTAATGAATCCCTATATAATACATAATAACCAAGTTCATCAGGACTAAGTTGTGCATTTGAAAATCTAAAGTTGTACTCTCCAATGATAAACACTTTCTCTGAAAATTGATTCTCTGTATAATAGTAAAAAGTGTCTTCATACATACAAACATGATGCTTAATTTCCCCTAGGTAAAACTCCTTAGTATAAGAATCGATCTTTTGAACTTGTTGATCTTTATCGGAAAAAAAGGTTAAAAATTTGCTTGTATCACCATCCTCCTTTCTCATTGAGTAAAATAAGTTTTCATCACTTTCTGAGCTAACCATTACCTCCCATCCAATTGGGTCAATATAATAATCAACCATATTCAAATTTAGCTTGACAGCTCCCTTAGAAGATCGATTAGTGTATTCTAAACATTTCACATTTTCGTCTTGTGGTCTTCTCTCATCACGTTTAAAGTAATTATAGATAATACCCAATACAACAACGATCACAATAACCAAATAAACTTTTTTCATCATCATTGATAGTATTTTCCTGTAAAGTCAAAATGAGCATTATTAAAGTCTGTAAAATTTGAATATTCCAAAATGACTCTTGGGTCATTCCCATTGGCTCCGTGCAACCTAATTTGATATCTATTGTCAAATATTCTAGTCGACAATCCGCCAATATTATTCCATTTATGTTCTTTCCAAGCACTTTCAGAACCAGTCCCTCCCCAATTGGCAGGCCACACAATCCAAGAAACCTCCATACCATCATATGTACCTTTACCGCTGATTTGAGGGTTTGCCATGGATCCCCCGAAAAAACCATTATACCAATCAACCAAAAAAATTCCCACTTGACGGCTTAACCATACTTTGTGCGACGTTGCTCAAATGATAATTTCCATTATCCATACCCCTTCCAACATACCTAAAGTGATTGATTAAGCCAGCAAGAGCTTGGTCGTCCCCACCAAACAAATTCACAGCAGGAGGTAATACCTCATCAGCATTATTAGGAACCCATATTCCATCTATTACTTGATCTCCATTTTGCGCTGGTTGATAAATTACATCAGGGTCAAAAATTCCAATTAAACTCCCATTCAATGTAACGGCAACAAGTGGAACCGCTGAACTTTCAATACCACCTGTGCGTGAAGTCACATCATGAACCTCGATTCCTGCCCCTTTAGCAGTAACTGATGTTAGAGGTTCTGACGTACTCAAGGCTTTATTGAATTTTGCCATCATATGTTGATAGAAATTCGGACTAGATGCTCCAAATATACGATTATAAAGTGACCCAAATCTTCCCGCGACTGCCCAACCATTGTTTCCTCCATGGCCTTGCGTAGCTTTGGCAATATTATCATACCCTCGCATATCATATCCATACCATGGACCTTGCATTGGAATAGGAGGCACCCCGCCACCACCGCCGCCATTCTCTTCGTCGCCGTCGTTGTCGTCTAGTCCGGTAGGGTCGTTGAAACTAATTGGGTTGTTATGTGCAAAGGAACTCGGCCCTACGGTGATGTTCAACTCCGCCAGCGCATCCACCCCATGGAATCTGCCCAGGCTCGGGTCGTATTTTCTAAACGGGGTGCTGTACCAGTCA
>NZ_JBDVDW010000040.1:0-74690 GCF_039941815.1 Reichenbachiella sp. | reverse complement strand
ATGCTACAGCTACTGGTACATGGAGACAGAAGATCGGAACTCAGCTTTGGTTGGCATTGTACAACCAAGGGCTAGAAGGATGGTCTACTTGGAGAAGAATGGACTTTACAGGGTTCAACGCACCTCCAGGAATGACTATGGCTAATATCCCTGTTCGAATGACTTATCCTTTGAGAGAAGCGACTTTGAATGGTGATAACTATACAGCTGCTGGTTCTAGAATCGGTGGTGACGCAGTAAGTACTCCTGTATTCTGGGATGTAAACTAAGTCTAATAGACTTTATTAATATATTAAAAACCACTCTGGTCTCCAGAGTGGTTTTTTTATTTGGTTTCATAATTCTATTCCTTATTGAAGCAAAACCCACGCTCCTCAGCGCCCTCTACAAAGTCAACTTCAACTCCCATAAGGTACATAACATGTTTTTTGTCAATGATGACAGGAACTTCACCAGCTGAATAGGCCAGATCCGAATCTTTTGGCCGGTCAAATCCAAGCACAAAGCCCATTGCTCCGCACCCCCCTCCTTTGATGCCTATCCGTAAAGAATAGTCCGTAGGTATGCCCTTGTGGCTCATGATATTTTTCACTTCTTCAAGGGCCGTTGGTGTAATGCTTACAGGTTCCAGACTCATTTTACTATGATTCATTTTTCTACAGCAAAAATACTTATTTTTGAATTACACAAATAAAAATTGGACCTTGGAGGCACTGACTGAATTCGGAAAAATAATTCTACCTGCGGGAGCAGTATTATACGCGATGTATCTGACTACTCGAATGTTTTTGAACAAAGAATATGAAAAAAGACTAATAGATATAAGGATAAAAAACAATGAAACTGTCCTACCGGTACGTATGCAGGCGTACGAAAGAATTTGCCTGTTTCTTGAACGGATTGCTCCCAAAAATATAATAGTACGACTCAATATTGGGGAAATGAGCGCAGCCGAATTTCAACAAGTTCTACTACATGAAATCCGCGAAGAGTTCAACCACAATCTTTCACAGCAAGTGTACATGTCTGAGGAAGCATGGAATCTCGTCAAAAATGCAATGGAAGAAATCGTCATGCTGGTCAACGAAGCTGCTGGTGAACTTGACGTGGAAGCCAAGAGTATTGACCTGGCCCGAAAGGTGTTCGAAAAGGTTATTGAAAAACAAGAACTTGGAACCGATGTGGCGCTAAGTTTCGTTAAGAATGAAATTCAGCAAGTGTTTTAAATGATATGATGAATAAGGAATCAAAATTTAAAAAGTACAGAAAAAAAGCAGAAGAGGCACTTAAGGATAAAGACCGTATCGACGGAATATTGACAACTACAAAACGAAAATTGTCTGATTTGCTTGGTAGCAATGAAAGACTAAAAGAATTTTCTGATAAAATTTACGTCATGATAAGAATGGTCAAAGCGCAACTTTCGGGAGAATATCGCGAGTTTCCCTGGCGTACGTTAGTAATGATGGTAGGTGGATTGATCTATTTTATCACCCCTATTGATTTAATTCCCGACTTGATTCCAATCTTAGGACTTACAGATGACATATCCATAGTATACTGGATCTATAGAAGCATTCAAGAGGATATTGAGAAATTTGAAGCTTGGGAAAGAACAATTGAGCTTACATGAATGTCAAAAAACTGAATCGATACGGAATTATCGGAGGATTCGTTCTTATTTTCCTTGCCTCCCTTCATTTTGTTAGATCCTATCAGGCGGGATCACCCCGGTGGTTTTATCTTGTGATGGCTTGCGGGATGTCGATTATTTTGTTTAATACCCTCTTTGGTAAACGCCCAAAACGAAAATCGTAATCTCAAAACCATTCAAGAGGTAGCCACAGTACCAAATATTGAAAATAGCTTCCGGAATATTGAAGAATAAATGAGCAAGCGCATATCATCCTCCCTTATTTTTTTAATTTTACCGCTTGTTTTATCCAGAGTAAAAAGCACTTAGTTTAATGAAGATTTCTCTTAATTGGTTAAAGGATTTTATAGCGTTGCCTGAAGACGAAAATAAAATCTCTGAAATACTTACAGATACAGGGTTAGAAGTAGAAGGCCTGGAGCGATTTGAGGAAATCGAAGGAGGACTGGAAGGATTAGTTATAGGAGAAGTATTGACTTGTGACAAACATCCGGATGCTGACAAACTAAGCATTACTACCGTTGATATTGGCACCGACCAGCCTGCACCAATCGTGTGTGGAGCACCTAATGTGGCGGTAGGCCAAAAAGTAGTGGTGGCTACTGTTGGCACTACCCTTTATCCTGGCTCGGGAGAACCATTCAAGATTAAGAAAGCTAAAATAAGAGGCCAGGTATCAGAAGGAATGATCTGCGCCGAAGATGAAATTGGGCTGGGAGAATCTCATGATGGCATCATGGTACTTGACACCAAATTGAAAAATGGGACTCCAGCCAAAGACTATTTTAATCCGGAGACAGACACAGTCATTGAAATAGGACTGACTCCGAATAGAGCAGACGGAGCTTCACACTACGGAGTTGCAAGAGACTTAAAGGCCGCATTCAGAAGACCAATTTCTTTTCCTGAGCTGGGTGAATTTGAAATTGATAACCAGTCTAACACTGTAGAAGTAGAAGTAGAAAACTATGACGCCTGCCCTCGATATAGTGGACTCACCCTCTCAAACCTAACGATAAAAGAATCTCCGAAGTGGCTCAAAAACAGGCTTAAAAGCATAGGCCTTGCACCCATCAATAATGTAGTGGACGTCACCAACTATGTGTTACACGGGTTAGGCCAGCCGTTGCACGCATTCGATCTGGCTAACATTGTAGGGAATAAGGTAATAGTTAAGACGCTCCCAGATGGCACCAAATTTACAACACTAGATGAAAAAGAAAGAATCCTTACTGACAAGGACCTGATGATTTGTGATGGAGAAAGCAAAGGTATGTGTATTGGTGGGGTATTCGGTGGGACTACCTCGGGTGTCAAGAATAGCACCAAGTCTATATTTTTGGAGTCTGCATATTTTTCAGCAGACTGGGTAAGAAATACAGCCACCCGTCATGGAATCAAGACTGATGCCTCTTTCAGATACGAAAGAGGGACAGACCCTAACATGACTGTGCACGCATTGAAATACGCCGCACTGTTGATCAAAAAATTAGCAGGTGGAGAAATCAGCTCCGAGATCATTGATCTTTATCCTAGGCCAGTGGCAGATTTTGAAATCGAGGTCAAGTTTAAGAATGTCGACCGTCTCATAGGTAAGGTGATCCCACGTGACCGTATCAAAGAGATTCTTGAAGACTTGGACATCAACGTGTCACAAGTGACCGATGAAGGATTCAAGGCTACAGTCCCTCCGTATCGAGTAGATGTAACCAGAGAAGCAGACATAGTCGAAGAGGTGTTGCGTATTTACGGTTACAATAATATTGAACTTGAAGAAAACTACGGTACAGATTTTTTGGCAGCCTTCCCAGCACCAGATAAGGACAAGATCCAATCTAAAACCACAGATTTTCTTACCGCGCTTGGATTCAATGAAATAATCAGCAATTCATTGACCAACCCGGCATATGTAGCCAAAACAGGTCTTTGGGATGAAGCATTAAATGTTGAAGTATTAAACAAGCTAAGCGAAGAACTTGGAGTGCTGAGACAAACTATGGTATTCTCTGGTTTGGAATCTTTAAAATATAACATCAACAGAAAACAATCGAATTTAAAATTCTTCGAATTCGGTAGGGTATATACCCATCAGGATGATGAATACAACGAACAGGAGCGTTTAGCAATGTTTATCACCGGTGATCAAACTGATGAAAGTTGGAATGTGGATAAAAAGTCGATTGATTTTTATAGCATATCATCTACAGTTCATAAAATTTTGGATAAATTTAGCCTTGCTGAATTTGATTCGCTGCCGACTACTAATCCTGTCTTCGAATATGGGTTGGATATTTCTAAAGATGACCAATGGCTGGTATCTTTTGGTAAAATCAATAAGAAGGTTAGTAAAGTAACTGAAGTCGCTCAGGATGTATTCTACGCTGAGTTCAACTGGGCTGGCATGTTGGAAAGGTATGGTAAGAAAATTCTTTTTAAACCAGTACCTAAGTTTCCAGAGGTGAGAAGAGATCTATCTCTTGTTTTGGACGAGCAGGTCAACTTTCAGCATATTTTGGAATTAGCGAAAGCAGAGTCCAAAAAACTGGTTAAAAGAATCAATGTATTCAGCGTCTATCAAGGAGATAGCATAGGAGAGGGGAAAAAGTCATATGCCTTGAGCTTTATTTTGCAGGATGAAAACAAGACACTCACTGACAAGATAATAGACAAAACTATGAATGGACTGATAGCCAGATTTGAAAAAGAATTAAATGCAATCATTAGAAAGTAAGAAATGTCAGACAACCCTCTACGTTTAGAACTCAGCCATCTGGAAAGAAAGTTAGTCTTGTTGATCAGTGATCATCAAAAGATGAGAGAGGAGATGAAAGTACTGAAACAAGAAAATGAAGGATTGCGAGAGCAAATCGAAAAGAAAGGGGAAGAAATTTCCAGTTTTCAAAATCAAGATAAAATTAGTAAAATTGCGAATGGCATGGTAGTGAGTAGTAATTATAGTACTGCAGAATTGAGTGACATGCTAAATGAATATATAGTTGAAGTTGATAAATGCATAGCTCAATTGAGCGAATAGATGAGTCTTAATGACAGAATTATCAATAAAAATAAAGATAGGCAACAGAGAATACCCAATGAAAGTGGCGGCAAGTGAAGAAGCCACCATTCGAGAAGCGGGTAAAAAAATAAATGAAAAGCTGAAGTCTTTTCAAGATCAATTTGGAATTGATGACAAACAAGACCTTCTGGCGATGGTCGCTATAGATAGTTTTGTAGAAAAACTAAGAGCTTTTGAGCTCAAACAAACCACTGATGAAGTGGCAATGGATCAAATTTCTAAACTTAATCGTTTAATCTCTGCTGAAATCTAAGCTGTAATATTCATTTCTGCTAGCATTTGATGCTCCCGTGCCGTGATAAATATAGATATCATGGACAACACACTGCTTATAATAATAGGAACCCTGGCGGGGCTCGTAATAGGGTTCGGCGTGAGTAAAATCATGTCTAAAAGAGCTGAGGGTAAAAAAATATCTGCTGCCAATAACCGGGCAGAAATGATCCTAAAGGAAGCCTCTATCAATGCGGAAAATATAAAAAAAGAAAAGGCCATTGAGGCCAAAGAACACTTCCTAAAGAAAAAATCAGAGTTCGAAGAAGAAGCGAATAGAAAGAAAAATCAAATTATCGCCAACGAGAACAAGGTAAAACAAAGAGAAGGTCAGGTATCTAAACAAATAGAGCAGAACAAAAGAATTGAAGCCGAGCTCGAGAGCCAGAAAGAAAATCTGGATGCTCAAATGGATATCATAAAGAGGAGAAAAGATGAGCTGGAGAAAAACAAACAGGAACAAACCGCGATTCTAGAAAAAATATCAAACCTGTCTGCCAATGAAGCCATAGACCAGCTAAAAGAGACGCTCAAGGATGAAGCCAGAACCAAAGCGTCATCACACATCAAGGACATCATCGAAGAAGCAAAACTCACGGCCACAAAAGAGGCAAAAAAAATAGTAATACAAACGATCCAGCGGACGGCTACCGAGCATGCTATAGAAAACTGCGTGTCAATCTTCAATATTGAAAGCGATGATGTCAAAGGAAAGATCATAGGTAGAGAAGGGAGAAATATACGTGCGCTCGAAGCAGCCACTGGAGTCGAAATCATTGTGGACGATACACCAGAAGCCATTATTATTTCTGGATTTGATCCTGTCAGACGAGAGATCGCCAGATTATCCTTACATCGATTGGTAACCGATGGAAGGATTCATCCGGCACGAATAGAAGAAATCGTAGCCAAGACCACCAAAAATATTGAAGAGGAAATCGTTGAGACGGGCGAAAGAACGGTCATAGATCTGGGTATCCATGGCCTGCACCCCGAGCTCATCAAAATGGTGGGACGTATGAGGTTTAGATCTTCGTATGGTCAGAATTTATTACAGCACTCTAGAGAAGTAGCAAAACTCTGTGCTACGCTTGCCTCAGAATTAGGCCTCAATGCCAAGCAAGCAAAAAGAGCAGGACTGCTTCATGATATAGGGAAAGTATGGCCAGAAGAAGCCGAACAGCCGCATGCCATTGTCGGAATGGAACTGGCTAAAAAATACAAAGAACATCCCGATGTATGCAATGCTATCGGAGCTCACCACGATGAAATTGAAATGACCACACTCATTTCTCCAATCATCCAAACTTGCGATGCCATTTCAGGTTCAAGACCAGGAGCCAGACGTGAGATAATGGAATCTTACATCAAACGATTGAAGGATCTGGAAGCATTAGCACTAGGTTTCGACGGCGTGCATAAGTGCTATGCTATACAAGCTGGCCGAGAACTACGAGTGCTTGTAGATGCCGACAAAGTAGCAGATCAGTCCGCCAGTGATCTGGCCTTCGAAATCTCGTCCAAGATCGAGAACGATATGCAATACCCAGGACAGATCAAAGTCACCGTAATCCGTGAAATGCGCTCTGTTAGTTATGCGAAATAGAACGTAGTTAAGGTATTGACATTAAATATTTCTTCCAGTTTATTGTAGATGGATTAACGACAGTCCGTCTTAATCTGCACCATCTAAGGGTTGATTGTCATAGATTGTAACATCTTGTCACAGATGTCAACACCCCAAAAATGATCCCGTAAATTAGCTTACCAAAACTTTTTTACCCTTCCGTTGAATAGCAGAAGAATGCACTTACCCAAGATTGATAATTAGTTCAAAACTCAAATAATTACCAATGTCAAGAATTATCAATTTTTCAACGGCAAGCCTTTTTTTGCTCGCCACGTATGTGCCCTCTGCATTTTCTCAATCTACTATCAAAGGACAAATCACTGAAACAGCAGCACCAGTTTCATTTGCCAACGTGCTACTCCTCAATCCGGCAGACTCATCCCTATATAAAGGAGCAGTCACAGATGTAAATGGGTATTTTGAAGTACAAGCGGGTACAGGAACCTATCTTTTTAAAGCATCTTCTATAGGGTATGTCAATTATTTCTCTACAATTCAAAACACAAATCAACCCATTGATCTTGGGATTATTGTTCTCAATGTAGACACCGAACAACTTGATGAAGTTGTCGTAGAGGCCAAAAAGCCATTGTTTGAACAGAAGATTGATCGCACAGTTATCAATGTTCAAAGCAGTATTACAGCAAGTGCTGGATCTGCATTGGATATCTTGGAGAAGGCACCTGGTGTAACCGTGGATCGTTCCAATTATACGCTGTCTCTGGCAGGTAAATCAGGAGTACGTGTTATGATCAATGGGAAAATCAGCAGAATGCCGCTGGCCGCTGCAGTTCAAATGCTCGAAGGGATGAACGCCGATAATGTGGAAAGTGTTGAGCTCATAACAACGCCTCCGGCTAAATATGAAGCCGAAGGAGACGCCGGGCTCATCAACATTGTACTGAAACAAACAGAAGATGCAGGGACCAATGGTTCCTTTTCAGTTTTCACCGGATACGGTGGTGGCGAGAAGGTGGGAGGAAGTTTGAATTTCAATCATCGACAAAAAAAATGGAATGTATTTGGTAGTTATTCATATCGCCGAGATCACACGGAGCAGCTCAACGGTAATGATAAAGTGCTACTAGATGAAGAAGATAATCGAACTCGGACCAATACAGTCAGCTATCGAGATCCAATAACCCACTCTCACAATGCCCAGTTTGGGTTTGAATACCAGGCTGGAAAACGAACCCTTCTAGGAGGTGGAGTCACTTTTTTTGATCGGAATTGGGACATGGATGCACGCAACAGGGTAGACTACTTTATAAACGATGATCCCTCATATACTCTGGACTTAATCAATCATGAAATCAACCGAAGTAAATACTACGTGTACAATGCGAACTTTGAGCATGATATAACAGATAGGCACAACCTATCCATGGAGGTGGATTATATATTTTTCGATGCATCGAACCCGACTGAATATCGTCAGATTTTTACTGATTTGGATGGGTCAAATAGTGGTGTCTCAAGACCAGAAATATATTCCAGCAAGGAAACACCTCTATCTACTTGGGTGCCCAGGATAGATTATAGCTTTCAAATCAACGAAAATACCAGATTGGAGGCAGGGTTAAAAGGAGCTTTCAACTCATTGGATAATGAGGTACGCGTGATCTACGTCGACAATGGGTCTAGCCGGATAGATGATGCCCTCACCAGAACGATTCAAATGACCGAGGATATTTGGGCAGCCTATGGCTCAATTAGCTTTCAACTCACGGATAAAATTGGAGTGAACACCGGCTTGCGTTATGAACATACTGAGACAGATTTAGATAGTGAGAGTCGGCAAAATGTGGTGTATAGAAGTTATGGGCAATTGTTTCCAAGCTTGTTCATCAATAAAACTATCAATGATGATCATAGCTATGTGGTGTCGTACAGTCGCAGAGTAACACGTCCGACCTTTAACGAAATAGCACCATTTGTCATCTTCATGGATCCATTCAATTTTTGGACTGGAAACGAAACACTTTACCCCGCCATCAGCAATACTTTTAAAGCTGAATATAGATTCAAGGCCAACCTCATTTCAATTCAATATAGTCGGGATGAAGATGCTATTGTAAGTTTTCAACCCAGACTGGCAGACGATGGCATTACGCAGCTGACTTCAGCGGAAAATCTCGACTACCGAGACAATTTTGGTGTCAGTTTGGCGATGCCTATTACTGTCACTGACTGGTGGGAGATGCAATACAATCTTTCCGGTACTTACTCTATTATCGAGACGAGTCAACTTGATACCCAGATACGAATCTCAGCTTTCAATGCCAACTTCAACGGGACCAATACTTTTAAACTCCCAAAGGATTTCACGTTTGAAATTTCTGGTTTTATGCGAACACCATCCTATTTTGGGATATCCAAATTCCAGTCTTACGCAATATTTAGCTTTGGATTAGAGAAGAAACTTAAAGAGGATCAGGGGTCTTTTAAGTTTTCGTTGACTGATGCGTTCAAGGGGAGGGACTTTAGGGGCGAGACGCTGGTTCCCGAAGAGAATATTGATATTAGACGACGATTTGTTTTTGAAAATCAAGTGTTTAATCTAAGCTATACAAGGTCATTTGGAAACAATCGATTGAAAGGCCAAAGGAATAAGAAATCTGCATCTCAAGAAGAGCAGCAACGCATTCAAAACTAGCATACCTACGCGCGATTATCTGGTGTATACAGAGATGAATTTCATGAATGGCAGTTTGCTTGCTATCAATATATTGTCCATAATTTCATACAGGGCAATTTTTCGACGGTATTCCCACTTATTTGGACTTGAGCTTGATGACTTTAATGATCATGGTGAACGTTTGGCTTGATAAAATTTTATTTAATCGGGATCAAGGGTAGGGGCATTGTTACTTTACTCGTCAAATAGACAACAAGATTGAAGTATACCAGCAAATTGAGATAAACAAATTCTACTTCGAACACAATTCAAAATTAGATTTTTAGGTTAATGGCTTCAGCCCCAGGGAAACTTCTTGGGGCTGTCGTTTTGTAGGGTGAGGCCGATTTTAGTATTGTTATTTGTTTCGTTACTATTGGTTGGATTCATTTAGTAGCTGAAGGAGAATCGATGCTGGTATGTTCTTCAATGATGTGAGAAATTCTTCTTTCCTACGCTAATTTTTTTGTAGTATCCAAGGCGTTCCGCTTGTATTATCTTATTGTAGATCCCTGCCTGTACAAGACCTGCAATTTTAGTGCTGGCAGAGTCTGCTGATCGAACAGCTTGACCACAAAAAGGCCAATGTGAAAATGGTGGAATAAACTATAGACTAAATACTTATGAGGAGTGAAATAATATCAGATGTCCCTTGAAATATCTTGTTAAGTAAGTGAAATTAAAAAATTATTTTCTTGACGTCGATCTTGATGTTAGTATTACGACCCTTGTCATCAGCACAGGAGATTTTGATATTTCCTTCATCAGGGGTGAAGTAGATGCTCTCATTGGCGGAAGCCGACGAATAGAATTGATCATTGATATACCAAAACACGCGATCCACATTGTTGGCCGCCTGGCAGCGTAGCATGATTTGAAGAGAATCTGACTTATCCACCAGATATTCCAGCCGATCGACAGGAGAAATTATATTCGGCGCACCATCAGCAAATATCCGTTCACACTTCTCATCATGCTTAGGAATCTTGACATAGTTGATTTTCTCACTTTCATAATAGTCAAGAATCTCAGCCGAATAGTTGGGGTATAGTGCTTTTAGATATCCATTCTCAGGTAGGCAGGTTTGACAGTACGATTTCGTAGAATCAGAAGATATATAGATAGGTTTCATGTGCTGGCATTTGCGGTATTCAGACAGGCCAGGGATGTAATAGTCTATCACTTCATCCGTACAGAAATCTGAAGGTATTTTCCCGGACTCACTACAAACATGTCTAAAATTTACCCCACGAGGCATGGCGAACCAGTCTTTCGCAGATTCCTTGTCTACTGCATTGAAGATTTTGAATAGCAATGGAGCTGCGACGTCTGCCCCTGCCAACTCCTGAACACCCTGGCCCGAAAAGTTACCAACCCATATGCCGATGGTGTATTTTTTATTGAACCCAATGCTCCATGCATCCCTACGGCCATAAGAAGTGCCTGTTTTCCAGGCTATTTTTGGTAGGTTGGTGGCTTGCTGCCAGTGCCCTGGCAGGTCAGGTCTGACTACTTCGGTTAGGATTTCCGAAATCATGAAATTGGCCTCTTTAGTAAGGAGCTGGTTAGAAAAGTTGACCGTATCAGAAACTCGATAATTGAGACGTGCCTTTTTACCTCCATTGGCAAAGGCAGCGTACAGTACCACCAATTCCTCCAAAGTGACTCCACAACCTCCCAGGACAGTTGACAGCCCAAGATGATCTTTGTCTTTTTCGATTTGTGCAAAGCCCGCCTTGGATAGTTCCTGAATAAATACATAAGGTTGTACCTGATCCAAAACCTTTACGGCCGGAATATTTAATGAATGAGAAAGGGCATGCTCAATCGTTACTTCTCCGCTGAACTTCTCACTATAATTCTGCGGTTGATAACCTCGGAAATTGACAGGTACGTCGGCAATCTTCGATTTGGGAGTTACCAGCCCACGATCAATAGCCAACCCATATAAGAAAGGTTTGAGCGTACTACCTGGTGAGCGAATAGCGCGAACACCATCTACCTGACCCGCATCGTCAGGATTGTAATAGTCAGCTGAGCCCACATAGGCCTTGACCTGAAGGGTCTTGTTATCTACTACTAATGCAACTGCATTTTTAATCTGACGATGATAGATTTGCATGATATATTCCTGCAACACCTTCTCTGTTTTGGACTGCAGATTCATATCTATCGTACTGTGGATCAGTAGTTCCCCTGCAAACTGTTTTTTTAGTCGCAGGGCCAGATGCGGCGTATGTTTTGGAGGAGAAGTCCGGCTAGCCAAGATGGGCTCCGATAGGGCGTCTTCTATGGCGCTCTTTTCAAACAGGGCAGCCTCGTTGAATCGCTTCAGCCATATATTTCTCTCCTGCTCGATATAGAGATTGTGCCTTCCCAATCTCAAAGAATTTGGCCTATTTGGAATGATTGCCAGCGCTGTGGTTTCGGCCAAACTCAAATGATCAGGCATTTTGTTGAAGTACATGACAGCCGCTGATTTTACTCCTTCGATGTTCCCACCATAAGGCACCATATTGAGATACAATTGAAAGACTTCATCTTTAGAGTACATCCATTCCAATTGTAACGCTCTAAACATTTCTACAACCTTATTACCATAGGTTCTTTCCTTGGGCGCAAGCATTCTGGCCACCTGCATGGTAATAGTTGACGCTCCAGAGGTCCTTCTTCCTGAGAATAGATTGTTGAACAATGCTCTGGTGATCGAAATGGGGTTGATTCCTGGGTGGTAATAGAAAAACCGATCTTCCTTGAATAATATGGCCTCTTTCAACGTAGGTGTGATTTCTTCGAGAGAGGTGTACATGCGCCATTTGTCATCCGAGGTCAGGTATGAATGCATAAACTCTCCATCCTTTGAAAGTATAATGGGAGAAAACTCAGTATTCACACGCAAGGGAAATAAAATATTGAAGGCCAAAAAGATGAGAAACGGGACGCATATGATTGCAAATAGTCTTAGTCGATTTCTTACTATCCTTTTTAATATTAACTTTATTCGCTCCAATGTATACTTCGAAATAATTACCACCTTATGAAATTCAAACCTACTCAATCTTTAGCTTGTGTCATTCTTATTTTCGTCCTATTTGGGTGTGGTTCTGATGGCTCTGTAAAACTCATTGATACCAACTTTGACACTGAAATTAATTTAAAACAAAATCTAAATTTTGTTTTCGACAAACCACTTGTCGGTGATACTGTACTTCAAATTTGGGACACCACGCAATACATTGTCTTCGAACCCAAAATCAGCGGAAGATTCAAGTGGTCGTCTGAGAGCGTGTTGATTTTCTCCCCAAGCGAGGGATTCAACCCAGCTACAAGCTATACGGCAAGTTTTACCAAACTCATGACTAGCCCAAGTGGGTTTAGCTTGTCTGGGGATCAAACCATAACTTTTGCTACTGCTATTTTAAAACTTGAATCTGTCAGCCCATATTGGAAAGAAACTCAAAATGGGCAAACCAACGCTCATCTCGAACTATATTTTAATGCGCCTGCGGAAGGCATCGAGATTGCCGAACTGACCAAAGTTTTTGTTGATGACAAAGAGACAAATATTGAAAGAATTGAAACCTCTGATCCCCGTGTATTAACGCTTTATTTACCAAAAATATCATTGGAGGATAAGGATCTTGATATAGATGTACAGCTTGAGAAAGGCCTGACCGCTAAAGGCGGAAACCTAACAACACAAGAAGCAATCGTCCAAAGCGTGTTGCTGCGCTCGCCATACTCTGTCAATATTGAAGATGTGGTAGCTGAGCACAACGGTGTAGAAGGTACGGTGACTGTAGAGATCTCGCAAGAAGCTGCCAATGACGCGGAAAAATTTGTAGTCATCAGTCCGAAAGTTGATTATGACCTAAAATTTACGGAGTCAGGTCTGAAAATAGTGAGTGAAGATTTTGACCTGAGTAAGAAATATAGCCTAACACTGAAAGCCGGCCTAAAGGGTAAGTTTGGTGGAGCTTTGAAGGCTGATCACTTACAGGACATCTCATTTGGAAAACTGCGACCCGAAATCAGCTTTGTCAGCAGCGCCATGTATCTGAGCAAAAAAGGAGCTCAAAATCTGGAGGTCAAAATCATTAATGTTGAAAAGGTAAAAATTAGCATTACAAAACTCTATGAGAACAATGTTCTGGCATTTATGCGTGATAAAGAATACGATTATGACAAGGACGAATACGGATACAACTTCTACAACCTCGGATTGATGGGTGATGTGATCTATGAAAAGGAAGTGCTTTCCAAATCACTCCCTAAAAACAAGGGGTATCGAGTGCTCAACCTCAATGTTGAAGATAAAATCAAAGATTACAATGGGATGTATGCCATCAAAGTCACCTCCAACGAGGCCTATTGGTTGCGAGATGAAAAGCTCCTTACCGTATCTGATTTGGGCTTGGTAGCCAAAGAAGGCAAAAACGATGTTGCCGTCTTTGTAAATTCACTAAAATCAGCCGAGCCACAAGCTGGCGTCAACTTAAGGTTTATAGGTAGAAACAACCAGCTCTTGGGAGAAGCGAATACTGATGCTAATGGCCTTGCCATATTTTCTAAACCAGAGAATCCCTCTGGTAATTTTAAAGTTCAGCTCATTACCGCTCAGCTGGGAGATGACTACAACCTGATGGCCTACGACAACTCGGCTGTCAATACCTCCAAATTTGAAGTAGGAGGAAAATACCCTAATGGATCTGGGTATGACGTTTTTCTATACGGAGATCGAGACATCTACCGCCCAGGAGAAACCATCAATGTATCGGGTGTAATTCGGGATGACAACTGGCAGAAGCCAGAGCAAATTCCGGTAAAGGTAGTATTTCAAACCCCAGATGGAAGAGAATACAAAACTGTCCGTAAGACGCTCAATGCCCACGGAGCCTTCGAAGTATCGCATGATCTATCACCGTCAGCACAGACTGGCTCACACAATATTCAGGTCTACACGGCCAACAATGTCTATCTAAGCAGTAGAAGCATACGAGTGGAAGAGTTTATGCCAGACAGAATCAAAGTAGAAGTAGATATCGACAAGACAGATATCGATATAGACGAAAAGGCCATGGTGGATGTGACTGCTGTCAATTACTTCGGACCTCCAGCCGCTAATCGAAACTACGAAGTGAGTATTTCAGCAAGAAAAAAATATTATTATACCAGAGATTTTTCGGAATTCAATTTCTCTATAAATGGTAGCAATGAGTATTTCAGAACTGTAAATACTTCTGGAAAAACCGACGAAAATGGAAAGGCCAGTTACGAATATCAATTGGCCAAAGAATACAGCAATATGGGTATGGTAAAGGCCGATGTATTTGTGACGGTATTTGACGAGACCGGCAGACCAGTCAATAGCAAACGCACCGTCAACGTCTCTACTCAGGATGTATATTATGGTATCGCCCGGGACAGATATTACGCCGCCACCAATAGCGAAATGAAATTTGCCATAGTAGCCCTCGACAAGGATAAAAAAGTACTCTCAGGAGTGAAGACAAGACTGCAACTGATCAAACATGAATACAGAACTGTACTGTCTCGATCAGGCGGATATTTTAGATATAATTCCGAAAGAGTTGAGAAGGTGATCGAGGACAAACAAATTACTATCGGTGGAAAGGATCAGACCTATTCATTTATTCCTGAGATTTCAGGTCGCTATGAGCTTCGTCTGTCTAAACCTGGAGTTAGAAACTATGTAAGCTCTGAAGTCTATGCTTATGGCTGGGGCGGTACCTCCAATAGCTCATTCGAAGTCAATAGTGAAGGGCAAATTGATATTCAGCTGGACAAAGATCAATACCAGCCTGGTGATCAGGCCAAAGTAATTCTGAAATCACCTTTCTCAGGTAAAATTTTGGTGACTGTAGAAACTGACAAAGTGTTAAAACACTTTTACGTACAAGCAGATAAGCGAGCCAGCTCCTTTACGCTTGATATTGAAGAAAGCTTCGTGCCCAATGTGTATATCACAGCCACATTGTTCAAGCCACATGCAAAGTCCGATCTTCCCCTGACCATCGCTCACGGAATAGCGCCTGTGATGGTAGACAATCCTCAAAATAAGATTCCACTGGAAGTCACCGCAGTAGAAAAATCAAGGTCAAAGACCAAACAAAAAATTACTATTAAGTCTGCACCGAACAGTGCGGTTACAGTAGCAGTTGTAGACGAAGGAATTCTTTCATTGACCGGTTATAAAACCCCAGACCCTTATTCCTATTTCTATAGAAAGAGAGCACTAGGTGTAAGTAGTTATGATATTTATCCACTTCTGTTTCCAGAAATAGAAATTGTAAAAGGACGTATTGGGGGAGATGGTTCGCTGGCCAGTGAAATGGACAAGCGCGTCAATCCGATGAATAATAACCGGGTGAAACTGGTGTCTTTTTGGAGTGGGCTGTTGGAAACCGACGACAACGGAGAAGTCACCTATGAAATTGATATTCCGCAGTTTTCGGGTAGTCTTCGAGTCATGGCACTTTCTCATAAGGATCATACTTTTGCGTCCTCCGCCCAGCCCATGCAGGTAGCTGACCCTATTGTAATTAGTACTGCACTACCTAGGTTTTTGAGTCCGGGAGATACCGCGCTGGTACCGGTCAATATTTCTAATACTACGGATAAGCAAACCACCGCACAGACTTCGATCTCGGTGACCGGTGAGGTGGACATTGTAGGTCCATCTAAACTAAAAGCCGCTGTACAGGCCAATGCTGAAAATGTGGTTAACTATAAAATCGTAGCTCGTCAGGCCATTGGCCAGGCAAATATCACCGTAGATGTGAACGCGCTAGGAGAGAACTTCAAAAATAGTACTGATATGAGTGTACGTCCTGCAGCTCCATTGCAAAAGGAATATAGCTCAGGACTGATCAAAGCGGGTAATACAAAAGAGATAGACATGGGTGCCACTACAATGGTAGAATCCAGCTTAGAAAGAAAATTAGTAGTGAGCTCCTCTCCACTGATTACCATGAGCGAAGATTTGGATTATCTTGTGCGCTATCCACATGGATGCGTAGAGCAGACTATTTCATCTGCTTTTCCTCAACTTTATTACCAAGACCTGGTCAAAGAGCTGTATGGATCCGAAGACGAAGTAAATCATCCGCAACGAAACGTAATGGCTGCGATTCAAAAATTGAAAGGCATGCAGCTGCACCACGGTGGGCTGACCTACTGGCCAGGAAGAGGATATGAAAGCTGGTGGGGATCGGTCTATGCCGCACATTTTTTGCACGAGGCTCAAAAGGCTGGGTTTGAAGTTGATCAAAGTATGATGGATAAGCTGTTGAATTATTTGGTGACCAAACTGAAAACCAGGGAAACTACTTATTATTATTTTAATAATACTCAGCGCACCATTGCCAGCAAGGAGATTGCTTATTCATTGTATGTACTCGCCATGGCTGGCAAGCCACAGCGATCCACTATGAATTATTATAAAAGCAGGCAGCGAGAATTGGCCTTGGATAGCAAATATCTACTAGCTGCATCTTATGCACACATAGGGGACGACAATAGCTTTAGAAAGCTTCTGCCACCAGATTTTACCGGAGAGAAATCGAGGTCTGCACAAGGAGGTAGTTTTTATTCCTATATCCGAGATCAGGGTATCGCGCTCAACGTGTTGATCGATGTAGATGAAGATAATCCACAAATTGCTTCAATGATCAAACGCCTGTCTAAGGAGATGAAGTCAAGAAGATATATGAGCACACAGGAGCGAGTATTTGGATTTCTGGCGTTGGGCAAGGTGGCTCGTAATAATGCTGGATCCAATGTAACCGCCGAAGTCAAAGTAGGAGGCAAGACAGTGGCTGAATTCACGAAAAAAACCTTGAAACTGACCAGCGATCAGCTAATTGGTGGCAAAGTCACCATCAGTACGTCAGGGCAAGGCAATCTATATTACTTCTGGGAAATGGAAGGCATTCCGGTGGATGGAAGCTATAAAGAAGAAGACTCATTCATTAGAGTAAGAAAGTCTTTTTATGATAGAAGAGGTAGGCAGATTACCTCAGGTAAATTCAAGCAGAATGACCTGATCGTAGTCAAACTCAGCATTAGCTCAAAGAGCGGAGAGCTGATAGAGAATGTAGCTATGACTGATATGCTACCTGCGGGATTTGAGATAGAAAATTCAAGAATATCTGATGTGCCTACCATTACCTGGATCAAAGACGGTCGTCGTCCTGATTATTTGGACGTCCGAGATGATCGTATTTCCTACTTTATCAATCTGAGAAATACTGGTATTGTGAACTATTACTATATCGTAAGAGCAGTCTCAAAAGGCACCTTCCAAATGGGGCCAGTCGGAGCAGACGCCATGTATGATGGAGAGTATCACTCATACAGCGGTGGAGGAACAGTAGTGGTCGAGTAAACTTGAAAATGAAAAGTAAAATTAAAATATGAAGACAATAACCCCTTTCCACCTGGCTATACCTGTGGCCGACTTAAGTAAATGTAGAGCCTTTTACGGCCAAACGCTTGGCTGTCCAGAAGGGCGTAGTTCAGAGCGTTGGGTGGATTTCAATTTTTTTGGTCACCAGCTTGTCATTCACCAAAAGGATGGATTTCAGGTCACTTCTAATCACGACACCAATCCTGTCGATGGCCATGATGTACCCGTGCCTCACTTTGGTGTAGTGCTTGGCTGGGACGATTGGACTGCTCTGGCAGACAAGTTGAAAGCGATCAATATGCCATTTGTCATTGAGCCATACGTTCGATTTGAAGGTGAAGTAGGAGAGCAGGCCACTATGTTTTTTCTTGACCCGGAAGGCAATGCGCTGGAATTTAAAGCATTCAAGGATGTGGGACAATTATTTGAATCCTGATTTGGATCGGTGTGTTAAGTCTGATTTTGCCGAAGTTTGTCAAGCGATGATCAGAACCAGACCATGCGAATCAGCATCAAAGCACAGATCAGGAATATGATTCCTGACAAGAATTTCAACCCATAAGATTTATTCCGTACTTCATTGGTGTTATCCTCATTGATTTCTCTATTAGAAATCCATAAAATGATTAGGCCAAAAGTCAACACAAGGCCAAACCCAATCTGAAATCCATGAGTCAGTATCCAGTCTATCATACCAGCGTAATCTTATGAACTTTAATTTATCAAATTATCCAGAAAGGTCAATATGCTGTCATATACCTGATCCAACTCCTCATCAGTGATCACATAGGGAGGAAGCAGATAGATTACATTGCCAAGCGGACGAATAAGAATTCCTCGCTCCAGAAAGTAGGGATAGATCTTTTTTCTGGCGTCGCTATCGTATCCTGTTTCACCAAACCCTTTTAAGTCGAAGGCTACAATTGTGCCTCGTAATCTTATATTTTCTATGTTTTCGTAAGAGTTCAGCTTTTCCACAAACTGCTGATGCCTTTGATTGATACGCTGAATGTTTGCCTTGCACTCATCAGCTTCAAATAATTCGAAGCTGGCATTTGCTGCTGCACATATCATAGGATTTCCGGTGTAAGAATGACCATGCAACAAGGCCTTTGATATTTCCTCACTTTGAAAGACTGCTTCGATTTTGCTGCTACAGGCTGTGATGCCGAGAGGCAAGGCACCTCCGGTGATACCTTTGGATATGCAGGTGATATCTGGGTTTGCTTCGATCTGATCACAAGCGAAATTGGTACCAGTCCGACCCCAGCCAGTCATCACTTCGTCCGCAATACAAATGACTCCGCGTGATTGTGCCAACGAAACTAGCTGCTGAAGCATCTCAGGCGTGTACATTCGCATACCGCCAGCACCCTGTACCAACGGCTCAAAAATAAATGCCGCACAATTTTCGTCGGCCGTCAGCTTGTCGAATCGAGACAACACCTGATCAAAGTTTTGCTCAGTCGGGAAGTCAAGTGTTTCTATATCAAATAGAAATGGGAAAAAGGGCCTGGTAAATCCACTTCGTTCGCTGACTGACATAGAACCAAAGGTGTCTCCATGATAAGCTCCGTCTAGCGCAATAATCTTCGTTTTGTGCTTTTTATCCTGATTGTACCAATACTGGAAAGCCATCTTCAAAGCCACCTCTATCGAAGTACTGCCGTTGTCCGAGAAGAAAACTTTGGAGTAGTTTTTCGGTAGAATCGTCATTAGATTTTTTGCCAATCTTACCGCAGGTTCGTGGGTAAATCCAGCAAATATTACGTGCTCTAGTTCCAGCGCCTGCTTGTATATGGCTTCGGCGATATGCTTATTCGCATGACCATGGATGTTGACCCACCAGGAAGAGACCGCATCGATGATTGTATCACCGTCATGAGTAAACAGTTTGGCATCCTTACCAGATTTGATAGATAGATGACCAAATGGATTAATTAATGGAGTAAATGGATGCCATATGAGGTCCTTGTCAGCTTGTTTGATTTCCGTGCTGTTCATAGTGTAATATTTTGCAACTGTGATTGAATACTGGTTTTATCGATAACTGGCATAGCGTCTATACGACCAAGGCAGGGCAGATTAGAATGATTTAGAATAAAACTTTCTGTTTCAGGGTTTGGAGTGTCGTTGAAGATGATTCCGGCTATGTCAAAGCCATTAGATTTTAAATAATCAATAGATAGCATAGTATGATTGATGCTGCCTAGATAGTTGCGGGAGACAAGGATGACCTCTGCCTCAAATTGCTTTGCCAGATCTATCACAAATTCATGGTCATTGATCGGGACCATAAGTCCCCCAGCTCCTTCGATTACCAGTGTTTTTTCAGCCGATGGCATTTTGATATCCGTCAAATTGAGGTTGATATTTTCAAGCTTAGCAGCCGCATGCGGAGACATGGGTGCTTTGAGTACAATGCCTTCCGGGTGGATTTTTCGCTCACCCTTCACGAGCGAACGTATGGTATCCGAATCGGTTGGCGCTCCAGCCTGAATGGGTTTCCAGTAGTCCGCTTGAAGTTTTTCTACAAGGATGGCACTTGCGACAGTCTTGCCACTGTCGGTGTCTATGCCGGTAACAAAATATTTTTTCATATGATTGAGGCCAACTGATTGATTAATTCATCAATTTCTTCGTGAGAATTATGTGTGTGAATCGAAATTCGCAGACGTTCTGCTCCTTCCTTGACTGTAGGCGACAAGATGGCTCGTACATCGAAGCCGCTTTTTTGTAGTGACTTAGCCATTTTTTTTACTTTTTCATTGCCGGGTACTACGATCGGTTGAATCGGGGTTTGACTATCCAACTTATGAATTGCAGTTGAGTTTCCAATTTTCTGATTGAATAGTGAATTGAAGTAAAAAATCTTGTCTTTACTTTCCTTTTGCAGATTAATATTTTCTGAGAGATAATCAAAAGCCGCATCTATAGAGAACAGACTATGCAGCGGTAGGGCAGTGGTATATATAAACGGTCGTGCGAAGTTGGTAAGATAATCTATAAGTTGCTTTGAGCCTCCGATGCAAGCACCGTGGACACCCATGGCCTTTCCAAAGGTATGTACCCGAGCGAAGATATGCTCTTCCAATCCCAAAGCACATAATTTACCAGCGCCACTTTCGCCATATAATCCTGTGCTGTGCGCCTCATCCACTATTATTTTCGCATCATATCTGGCTGCCAACTCTATGATGTCTCCAAATGGAGCCAAGTCACCATCCATTGAGTATACAGATTCTATCACCACATATTTATTTCCAGAAGCCGATTTGAGTTTTGCCCCCAGGTCATCACAGTCATTGTGGCGAAATGAAAACCGATTGGCCTTACTCAAAAAAGCACCCTCTTTCAGGCATACATGAGCCAAGTTGTCATAAATTATAGTGTCACCGCGTTGGGGTACACAAGAAATCAGCGCGAGGTTCGCTACATAACCAGAATTGAAGAGCAAAGCCGCCTCTGACTTGAATATTTTGGCTAGTTTGGATTCCAGTCGGGTCGCAGTGTCTGAATTGCCGGCAAGAAGTCTGGATCCTGTCGATCCGTTGAGATTGACTTCATGCTGATAGTCATATCCACGAATCTGATCAAAGAGGCGTTTGGATCTACTCAGTCCCAAATAGTCATTGGATACAAAATCTACTAAGCCTTTGTGCGTGGTAAGCTCTCGGGTAGACCCGGCTTTATCTCTGTCCTGTTGTTTTTGTGAAATATGGTCCGTCATAGCGGTGGTTTTGCAAATCTTTAACTTTCTGGCAATCCTGCCAAAGGAAATCTAAGTTTCTTTTGGGGGAAGGTTATATATTAGCGGTCATATCAAAAACATCAATTATAAGACTTATGAAAAAAATCACATTACTACTCGTTGTTGGAACACTTTTTTTGGCAACTGCCACGCAGGCGCAGGTCTCTTTTGGACTCAAAGGTGGATTAAACTTTAGCACTGCAGATGTAGATGGCTTGAGCGTAGATTCTAAAACTGGCTATCACTTCGGTGCTTACGCCGTAATCAAAGCAGGACCTATCGGTATCCAGCCTGAGGCATATTTTTCTGCTCAGAAATTGAGCGCAGATGGCGAAGATGTAGACTTGAGCTACATTCAAGTTCCAATTTTGCTTAGACTTGGATTTGCTAAGATTTTGTATTTAAATGCTGGACCTCAGTTTGGAATCAATACCAAAGCTGAACTCGGCGGAGGAGATATCAAAGACGACATCAAAGGAATGGATCTTTCAGCCGCATTGGGTGCTGGATTGGATCTGCCAATGGGGCTCGGCGCACAAGTGAGATATGTGAAAGGTCTAACTAACGCTTCAGAAATCAATGGTGTGGATTGGAAAAATGCCATGTTCCAGGTGTCGGTTACTTACGCACTTTTTGGTAACAACTAGTTCCAATTTTATAAAAGTAAAACAAAGGCTGCCTTGATAGAAAAGGTGGCCTTTTTAATTGCCTAAATTACCAATCCATTAACACGGTGTCTTATGAAAAAATGTCTAATCCATCTAGTAGTCCTTATTTTATTTCAATCTTGTACGCCTGAAGGCACAATGAGGACTTGGAGTTCAAACGAGGATTATGATCGACGCTTCAAGAATGTATTGGCTATGGGACTTGTCAATAATGTCACGGTCCGAAGCGATGTAGAAAACGAATTGGTATATGCAGCGCAGAAAATCAACCTAAAAGCCGCCAACGGAATGTCACTTTTCCCACCTGAACTGGGCAAACCATTCGAGGATATAGAAAGAGTGAAAGCTCGATTGAGAGAAAAAGGGTACGACGGGATATTGACCGCAGCACTTATTGACATCAGAGCTGAGAGGTATGTACCACCAGAAACGTCATACGAGCCTCTGATCTATTACGACAGATTCCGCAATTATTATTACCGTACTTACGATCTGGTTTATCGCCCTGGGTACTATTCCGCCTCTTCCAAATATTTTATCGAAACCAACTTCTATGAACTAAAAGAAGGCAAATTAGTTTGGTCAGGACGATCAGAAGTGTTTGAATATGGTGAACTGGAGAGTTTTATTCCTACCTATTCGAGAAGACTCTTCAAAGAGTTGATGAAAGAAGGAGTAATCGCCACACAGTAGAATCTAGTTCTTTTAGACAATTCATGTTTTAAGTAGAGACCTGTAATATTCTAATGCATATTTCAGGTTTAACGCTATCCGTGAATACTACACAATTCCATCTTTGGAAGCTCATGCCTGTTATCTTTATGATGATGGCCAAGAGCATTGATTTTTGCAATTCATTGGGGTTTTATCAATCTTAGTGGTCTTTAGAGTTGAAAACATAAATTGAAAAAGATGAAAAAAATATTACTATTCATATTTCCATGCATGCTACTTATCAGTGTTTCTGCGAATGCACAAGTGGAATTTGGTATGATGGGCGGGTTGAATTTTAATTCACCCAAAATAGATGCCATAGGTACTAGCGGTGCCTTGAGTGATGTCGGATCGAGCAGTATGGGATTTCACGTAGGACTATATGCTACGATTGACTTTGAACTTTTTGCTATCCAGCCAGAGATATATTATTCCATGCAAGGAGGGACATTCAAAGTAAACACCACGCAGGAGAATGAAGTAAACATGGACTTTATCCAAATTCCACTTTTGGGGAGATACAATTTTCTGGAATACTTTCATGTGCTAGCCGGCCCTCAGTTTGGGATTCCGGTAAAAAGCGAGGTATCTCTTTCTGGAGGTACACCTATAGATATTAAAGATTTTACCAAAGGACTGGAAGTATCCGCAGTCCTTGGAGTAGGAATAAATGTACCCGAAGTGGGTATCAGCGGTTCGCTGCGCTGGGCAAGGGGTCTAACCAACATGATAGACATCGATGAGGCAAGTGCAGGCCCGGGATCAGTCACTTCCTTGAAAAACTCAATGATACAAATCTCAGCTGCGTACGCCTTTGGGGGTGGAAATTAAAGAGTACACACAAAATAAAAGGTCCTTCCGATTCAACCACTTGGCTGAGCCGGAAGGACCTTTTTTTACTGTTATTCCTTTCCTGAATATTATTCTGGCTATATGCTTAGAATTTTTGTCAAACGTATCAACTCTTCATTCAAAGGCTTGGATTTTGAAATGGCAAGTTTCAAATTGGTATAGGTAATCTTATTATCGATGACACCTACCATTACATTCTTTTCACCATTCATTAGTCCTTCTACAGCCGCCAGGCCTAAGCGCGAGGCTAAAATCCTATCAAAAGCTGTCGGGCCGCCTCCTCTTTGGATGTGTCCGAGACTAGTGACGCGAATATCCATTTTCGGAGTTTCCACTTTCACTCTTTCCGCGATCTGAAGAGCGCTACCTTGCTCGTCACCTTCTGCTACTACTATGATAGAAGAAGTTTTTTTGTTGTCTCGCCCTTCACGTAATTTATTGATTACATCCTCTATAGTGGTTGAGGTCTCAGGCACCATGATCATTTCTGCTCCTCCGCCGATACCCGATTGGATTGCAATGTAGCCACTGTGCCGTCCCATGACTTCTATGAAGAAGACCCGGTCGTGTGATGCTGCAGTATCTCTGATTTTGTCTATAGCATCCAGCGCAGTGTTCACTGCCGTGTCGAATCCTATAGTATAGTCCGATCCATATAGATCGTTGTCAATGGTGCCAGGCGCACCTATCACAGGTATTCCGAACTCATCATAGAACAGGTTGGCTCCGGTAAACGTACCATCTCCACCGATAGCCACCAGACCTTCGATGCCGTGTTTTTTTAGATTCTTGTAGGCTTTTGCTCTGCCTTCTTTAGTTCGGAAATCTTCACTTCTCGCAGACTTGAGGATTGTGCCTCCGGTTTGAACGATGTTACTCACGGAGTAGGACTCCATTTTACTAATCTCTCCGCGGATCATCCCGTCATAGCCATATTTGATTCCGTATACTTCCAGATCCAGATATATGGCACTTCTCACTACAGATCTAATGCAGGCATTCATGCCCGGTGCATCGCCCCCAGAGGTAAATAATGCAATTTTCTTCATAAGGTACTTACTAAAACTTTATACTTAACCTTTTATACCGTTTTGGGTGTCTTGATGTTTTGGGCATTCAAAGTAAATCATAAAAAACTATAATTTCATCAATAATTTGACTGAATTCTATGTTTGTTTCCACTCAATGGGTCGAATCTTTTAAAATTTCACATTTTGATAATATACCATTCAATTTTGATTTAATTAGCGAAGTCTACAGGAGATAATATGACCAAAAAGAAAATATTGATAGTCACATATTACTGGCCACCTAGCGGAGGTGGGGGGGTACAACGCTGGTTGAAATTTGTAAAGTATCTACCGGAATTTGGATGGGAGCCCATTGTTTTCACTCCTGAAAATCCTGAATTCGATCTGAAAGATGACTCCCTATCAAAAGATGTAGACCCAAACCTGGAAGTGATTAGGTTCCCCATTTGGGAACCATTTAGCTTCTATAAACGACTGTTTAAAAAAGGGGAAAGACTCAAGCAGGGCATCGTAATCGAAAAGAGCAAGATGTCACTCACTGATCGTCTTAGTGTATGGGTCAGAGCCAATTTTTTTATCCCAGACCCAAGACGGTTTTGGGTAGCTCCCTCAATAGATTTTCTGAAAGACTATATTGATGAGCACAAAATTGATGTACTGGTCACAACGGGACCACCACACAGCATGCACCTAATAGGGCGTGGATTGAAAAGAAAATGTAATATCAAATGGGTAGCCGACTTCAGAGACCCGTGGTCTGATTGGGATATCCTGGACAAACTAAATGTGAGTGGACTAGTCCGAGGCATCCACCAACGAATGGAAAGGTCTGTGCTCAATGAGGCTGACTTATGTATTACCGTGAGCCGACGGCTAGCGCAGGCACTAGCAACCAAGAGCGAAAATAAAAACATCCCTGTTATCACGAATGGCGTGGATCCAGATGATTTTGAATTGGATGATCAAATGCAGTTTGAAGCCAAGTTTAGGATCACCCATATGGGACTGCTCAACGAGATAAGAAATCCGGAATCTTTGTGGGAGGTGTTGGAAAGCCTTTGTGCTGAGTTGCCAGGATTTCAGGAGGATCTTCAAATCATACTAGCCGGCATGGTGAGTGGATCTATACTTGACCGATTACAAGAATCTAAGGAACTTTCTCAATCTTTGAAACATTTGGATTATATCTCTCATCATGAGGTTTTTGGATATTATAAAAACTCGTCAATTCTACTCCTTCTACTGAATCAAACAGAAAATGCTAAATGGATATTGCCGGGAAAATTCTTTGAATATCTAATGGCCGGACAGCAAATTCTAACTCTGGGTGAGCCTGATAGTGATATCCAGGATATTCTACTAGAGACCGAAAGTGGAGAAGTATTCAAATTTGATGATAAAGTTAAAATCAGACAAATGATTAAAAGTGCATATGAGCGATTCAAGGCCGGCGAAAGCACTCAACAGCAACTGAAGACTAAACGATATTTGAGAAGAAATCTTACCCAGGAGTTATCCATTAAATTAGATCAGCTGCTCGCTGATTAATCCTCCATAAAACTAATTTATTTTCGAGATTGAATTAACTTGTCGGGTTGTTACCGACTCGTGTTTTGTTTCATATGACAAGATTGATACAATCGTATTTATTTTTCTTTTGTAGTCTCTCCACACTTCATCTATGTGCTCAAGTGAATGGAGAATTGCCCTCTGGAGAGAAGGCAGAATATTTCATCGATTTGTCATTTAAGACGGATCAGTCAGATTCAGTGATGCAAATGTTGGATTCGGCACTTTACTATGCCGAACTTGAAAACAACAAGGATGTATTTGCAGAGACATTGATCGAAAAAGGAGAGGAGTATGTCAGGCTCAAAAATGGAGACAGTAGCAGTTTCTATTTTGAAAAGGGATTGAGATATTCACAGAAACACTTGGTCTCAGTACCAATCCGTGCCAAAGTATTCAAAAGATATGGCAATCATTTAGGCAGACAAAATCAGTATTTCGTTGCTCTTTCTTACCTTGACAGCGCCGCACTATTGTATTTATCATATGAAGACACACTTTCCTACGCAGATGCTATCACATTGAAAGGTACAGTTCATGATAATAATGGCAATCAGGGCAAAGCCCTAAGTTCCTACCTGGAAGCTTCAAAAATCTACGAACACTATCAGGACAGTGCCTTATATGCCGGCATAATCAACAATGTAGCTATTGTGCATAAAAAACTTGGTGACATAGAACGAGCCCTTGAGTTCTACAACAGAAGTGCCGACATCCATCGAGCTTTGAAGGATACGATGGGATTGGCCATAGCACAGGTCAACCGTGGTATGCTATACAAGGATTTGGGACAGCTTGAGAAAGCTAAAACTAATGTAAGAGCTAGTTTGAGTGTATTTGAAGAGGTAAAAATGAGTTATGGAATAGCTATAGCCCATCACAATCTCTCCGAAATTCACTTGCTTCAGGATAATGTTGATTCTGTACTTTTTCATGTAGATGAATCTCAGAAAATTGCTATCAATCTTGAGTATTGGATGATTGTAGTCAGCAATCAAATTGTATTATCCAAGGCACTCCGAAAAATGGGACGTCCAGACATTTCTAACAAATCGGCTTTACGTGCCTATGAATTGGCATCTACCAATGGATTTATGGATAAACTAGAGGAACTAACTTCACTTCTTGCTACCAATTATGAGACGATGGATGATCACCGCTCCGCATTGAGATACTATAAAGAATATAAGGAACTGCAAGATGGCCAACTGAGCAAGGAATCTCAGGAGCAGATCAATAGATTACGAACCGAATATGACGTACAGCAAAAGGAAGAGGATATAAAGGATTTGGAGCTCATCAATACGTATCAGATGAACTTGGCAGAGAAAGAGAAAAAACTGAAGCACGTGCTTGAAGCAGGGATTGTTCTGGCATTTTTAGTGATCGTTCTGTTTTTCTATCTATACAGAAGGCAACGAAATTTTGCTAAAAGACTTACCGCTCAAAAGACGCAGCTGACCGCTTTGAATAAAGAAAAAGATGATTTGATTGCCATGGTCGCACATGATCTTCGTAGTCCACTCAACAACATCAAAGGATTGCTCGGCATCATAAAAGATGTTTCTCAAGATGAACGTGACAAAATGATTGCATTGGCGAATCAATCCACAGACGTACTCAGAAATAGAATCAATCAAATCTTAGACGTAGAGGCGATCAACGAAGGTAAGATTAATCTAAAGATCGAGCAGGTCAGTGTATCTGAAATTTTGACCCAATTGACCCGTCATATTTCTCCGGAAGCGGACAAAAAACAAATCTCATTTTATACCCATTCAGTCAAGGATATGACTTGCTGGGCGGATGAAAACTACTTACTTCAGGTTTTAGAAAACCTTTGTACTAATGCCATTAAGTTTTCAAAACCCGGATTGGAGATTTTTGTGAGAGTGACCACAGAGGGAAACAAAATTACCTTCGAGGTTCAAGATCAGGGTCAGGGGATACCCAAATCTGAGATCAAGCAGCTATTCACAAGACATGCCAGAATCTCAATCCGGCCGACGCACAATGAGTCCTCCACAGGACTTGGATTGCCTATTGTGAAAAAATATGTAGAAGCCATGGGCGGCAACGTATGGTGTGAAAGCGAAGTCGATAAGGGCAGTACTTTCTACGTTCTGCTCAATGCGGGTGATCAATCAACACCCCACCAGTAAAAATTCATTCAGAGATTTTATATAATAGTTCAGGTAATAATTCGAGCCAATGGCAGTCTTAAGCCAGATATTCTGAAGGCGCTTGACCGTATCTACTTTTGAATAGGTTGCTGAAGTATTTAGGTGTTTCGAATCCTATTTCGTAACAAACATCAGCCACCGTGTAATATTCACCAGACTGCAATAGATCGCGTGCTTTTTTAAGTTTGATTTCATTAAAATAATGAACTGGCGATAGCCCTGTGATCTTCTTTAATTTTCGCCTCAACTGTCGTTCGCTTATTGCCATTTCATCAGCTAAAATCAAGATGTTGAAATTCCTGTCGCCTAAATATTTGGTCCAGGTGGCCTCTAGCTGCTCTAGCCAGCGCAGATCCACTGGCCTTACCTTCATTAAGTTGCCGTCTTCATCTAGCGACTCAGCTGAATTTGTATCACCATCTATGGGCTCATTGCGGTTTTGAATGTTGTTTAGCAAACTATTGCAATGTGCCAGCAATATATCCTCTGTGAATGGTTTGGTGATATAGTCATTGACACCTACAGATAGAGCCTGAAGTTTGTCATCTACCTCGGCTCTGGAGGTCAGCAAGGCGACTGGTATGGAAGCGAATTCTTCACTCTTCTGAATATTGTCCAAAAGCTCATATCCATCCATCTCGGGCATCATTACATCAGATAAGACAAGATCAAAATTGCCGTTTTCTTTTTTCAATTCCTCAAGAGCCTCTCTTCCATTCATCGCAGTCGATACGTTAAATGATTTGTCCAGAACGGACTCGATATACTCAAGCATTTCAAGCTGATCCTCCACCACAAGCACCCTACTGGTTTTGTATCCACTTGGGCGTTTATGTTTTGGTTCAGGATTCAGTGCAAATTCCATTTCATCGATTGTTCCCTGCGTCTCTACTTCAACGGATTCATTTGGCAATGCATCTGAAGAGATTGAAAGCACTTTTGGAAACTCAAAAATAAACGTAGATCCTTTTCCATGCTTACTTTTTGATTGGAGCTTACCTCCCATTTCCAATGCCAGATTGAAGATATGATTAAGGAAGGTATCTTTATCATGAATACTATAAGATTCATATTCGGAAGTTTCATTTTCCGGTTTGGTAGGTGAGAATAGTTCGGCCAACTCAGATTCTTCCATGCCTTCACCTTCATCTTTTACCATTATTCTCATCATATTCTGACTGACTTGCTCATCTACTATGACGGAAACTTTACCCTTATCGTAGGATTGTTTGATAGCATTATCAATGAGCACAAACAATATTTTAGAAAATTTGGACTCGTCGAGGTCAAGCAAATAATTTTCGTAAACCAAAAATTCTAACGAATAATCAAGATTCTTAATTTTTGCTTTTTGCTCATTGAAACCATAAATCCTTTTGATGAGTGAATTAAGTAATACGGGGGAAGTGTTTTGTGAAAGTTCTGTTTTGCGACCCTCATATTCATTGCACAGAAGCGAAATTTTCTCAGCGAGGGCTTCGAGTTTTTTGCTTCCTTTATCAATTCTTACAATGGCTTTTCTCTGAGAATCATTCAAATTATCGGCAGTTTCGAGATCAGCCAGTGGACCTACAATTGAACTGAGTGGGGTTCGTAATTCAAATCCCAATTCTTTGAAAAATTCAGAGTCGATTTTTCTATGCGCCTGTCTTTGTTTTGATTTTTGGTCTACTTTTCGCCATTTTATCAAAAGCATGATGCTTGTGATAATGAGTAGTACGGTATAAAACACCAATCCCCAAAACAAAGTTTGAGGCAGACTGTTGATCATATTCATATCATGTTCTCTAATTAATAATAGTTAGAGTAGGTTGGATTTGGTTAGATCGGTTCTATTAGGCAGTTTTATTTCTCTGGTTATAAACAATTTTATTAGGTGATGAAAGATAGTATGTCCGAGAAAGTCACAAAACAAAGCTTTGACTCACAAGTACAAGACAATCATATTAATACCTTAAAAGGATTCAATTGACAAATAATATGATAAGTCAAAATCTCCTTAGAAATAACTTGGGGATGTTATTATTTCAAAGGTCAGGAGTAGTTTGGTAAATATGCTGAAATATTAAGATGAACGATATTATCAAACTTCCATCTCCACTACTCTGTTAGATACTATATTATAAATTTAATGAATTGTGGCCAATTAATTGATTACATCTTGCAAAAAAGTCAAGAACCACCTTATCGTCTTTACAAGAGTCTGAAGCTGTCAAATCCTTCAATTAATGCGCCATATGTCCATTTTATGCCATATAAACCTACTGAATTGGCACCAAAATAAGTCCGTTTACTACCCTGTTGCTGCCCATTTTTCAGATAATGATGGCCGATTTGTGCCATTGTGAATGCTCACATTTGTATATAAGTTTTTTTACTGAATATAAATTCATTCGCCATGAAACCTTCAGCCATAAAGAACCTACCTACCTTTAAGAGATTCGAAATGATTGTGAGTGAGATAAAATATCACTTAACAAAATTTGAGAAATCCTTTTTCATTGCAAAAGCTAATCATAAGCGACACGAAGCTGATGGTAAGCTCGAAAATCACACTTCCGTCAAGGCTTTCTATAGACCTCCTGTTAATAGAACCATTCTGCTTGACCAGAAAATCACCAGGCTGATACATCTTTTATTTAAGCTGTTCGAACATGTTCGATTTAAGAAAAAGATCGAACCCAAATGGATGGTTCTATCTGGAGAAACTGAAATGAAAAGCTAAGAGTCATTATTCCAGAATAGGACAACCACCCTTACAAACCAGCCTGTAAACAGAATATTAAACAAAATTAATTATGAAAATTTCAGTGTTGATAGTTTTAGTTTTATTGATACGAGCGATTCCAACAGAAGCTCAAGCAACAGTTATCCTTAAAAGAAGTGTAATTGGTGCATCTGGAGGACTAACATATGCTAATAGTCACAAATTCCATTTGCAATCGGCAATCGCTCAGTCGTCACCCATAAAAATAGGCACCAAGGATAGATATAGTCTGGCCCAGGGTTTTCTACAACCTAATGGTATAAAGGCTGGTGAACCTCCGATCCGCAAAATTATTCAATTCGAGATGTTTCCTAACCCATCACATGGACAGGTAAATCTGGTTTTATCTGATCAGCCAGAGGACGTATCGCTTTTGATATACAATATTGACGGCAGACAGATGATGAATGAACATCTCGGTGCTAGCAAAACAATGACTATTGAATTAAACAAAAAAGTTTTGACCAGAGGCATTTATCACGTGGTCTTAAAGAACAAAGGTCAAATTCTTGGAACCGAAAAATTACTACTATTATGAAACCATTGATGATACTCGTACTAATGCTATGTGGGTGTGCAATATCAAAAGCACAACATTCAGTAGGTCTGGGACTTGGAGCAAATTTAAGCCAGATAAACTTCAAAAATAGTGAAGGTGAAAAAGACGATCGAATCAAAGGAGAAATCGGATTTGGTGTACACTTTACAGGGCAAAAGACTATAAACTATTCACGTAGAAATAAAGCAAAGACTGGGGACAATGTAATAGAACTAAAAGTTGGCTTCGAACAGATAAGTTTTAGAAACAAAGAAAACAATATTCTACAGTCCTGGAAGATGAATAATCTTTCGACCACCCTAATGTTTAAGCATTTTGGTAGCCAGGAAAGCGCCGTTTATCCTTTTTTTGGTGCTGGGGTATATATGGATTATATGATAGGAGGTACTCAGGAAAGTGGTCTCGAGCAATATGACCTGACCGCCTATCTGGAAAGGAAAAATCTTGGCGTTTTGGCCAACGTCGGCGTCGCCTATTATATATCAGCAGAATCGAGCGCTACACTCGGTTTTACGTATGCCAGAGGCCTTTCAGATTTGGAGCCAGCGGAACAAAGCCTGACTATCGGGGATTTTAAAATAGAAGTGACCTTGCTCTTTCATATTTCCAAATAAACCATTACAAAAATGAAATTATATAAAATAATACTTCTTATTCTGTTTTTGGCAATAGCTAGATTTGGACGTTCGCAGAGTGTTGGGTTTTCATACCAGGCTGTAGCCCTGGATCAATCAAAGAGTGAGAGACCTGGGCAAGACTCAGATGGTGAAGTGCTGGCAAGTGAAGACATCACTGTCAGATTTACTATTACTGAGGAAAGTGCTGAAGGAGCACAAGTGTATCAAGAATCTCATGATACCAGAACCGACATTTATGGTATGTTTCGGTTGATTGTAGGAAGAGGAGCAAAAGAAAGTTTAAGCTCCGAAATTGAGCAATTACAATGGGGCGAGATTGCCTATTTCTTGCATGTAGAACTCTATATAGATAATCAATATGAGTACTTCGGATCAGAAGAACTACTAGGCTCTCCCTATGCATTGAATTCACAGCCCCAGCAATTAAGTATGGAAGACGGTACGCTATTACTAAGCAATGGAGGTTCAGTGGAGTTGCCTTCAAAATTATCCGAAGAGGAAGTAGTGGCTTACGCTATAGAAAATGGGTTCATTACAGAAGCTGCTATTAGCAGTGCCCGTCTTACCGAAGCCGAAGTAGATGATTATATCTCTAACAATGGCTATCTGACTGCGGAAGTAGATGGATCCATCACCAACGAGATTCAGGACATCAGCCTGGCGGGTACAGTTCTTTCCATTTCATCAGGAAACTCCGTGGATCTCGTAGGTCTACAGGATGGAAATACACAGCTTACAGATGCGGATATCGCAGCTCTGGGATATGTCAAAAATATGACAGGCACTCCTCTCACCGAAGCTGAAGTAGATACGTATGTCTCCAACAACGGCTATCTAACAAGTTTCACCGAAGTAGATGGTTCCATCACCAACGAGATTCAGGATTTGGATTTGACGGGCGATGATCTAACGATCACCAATAATGGCAGCGCCACCACCATCGACTTGAGCGGATACCTGGACAATACCGACACCCAGCTCACCGAAGCTCAGGTCGACACGTATGTCTCCAACAACGGCTATCTAACCAGTTTCACTGAAGTAGATGGTTCCATCACCAACGAGATTCAGGATTTGGATTTGACCGGTGATGATCTGACGATCACCAACAATGGCAGTGCCACCACCATCGACTTGAGCGGCTACCTGGACAATACCGACACCCAGCTCACCGAAGCTCAGGTCGACACGTATGTCTCCAACAATGGCTATCTAACAAGTTTCACCGAAGTAGATGGTTCCATCACCAACGAGATTCAGGATTTGGATTTGACCGGTGATGACCTGACGATCACCAACAATGGCAGTGCTACCACCATCGATTTGAGCGGATACCTGGACAATACCGACACCCAGCTCACCGAAGCTCAGGTCGATACATATGTCTCCAACAACGGCTACCTGACGACTTTCACCGAAGTAGATGGTTCCATCACCAACGAGATTCAGGATTTGGATTTGACAGGTGATGACCTGACGATCACCAATAATGGCAGTGCCACCACCATCGACTTGAGCGGATACCTGGATAATACCGATTCTCAGGATTTAGCCAGTGTTTTGGGCAATGGAGCGGATGCCAATAGCATTTCAATTACAAATATGGCTGATCCATCCGATCCCCAGGATGCGGCTACTAAAAATTATGTAGATGGAATTTCGAAATCCTTCGAAACTACTACAGGTGTGATTAGCAATTCACCAGGAACTACTGCCTCAGACGATTTTGTTTTTGGCAGCACCAGTCTCGCCGACATAGCAGGTACGGATGATGATTTCAGATTCTTTTTCGATAAAAGTAAAGGAGCCTTTCGAGCTGGAGGGTCAGTAGGCACATATTGGGATGATTCTAATGTGGGTATCGCGTCAACTACATTGGGAGTAAATAATATAGCTTCTGCGTTGGCTTCTGCAAGTATTGGAGCGCAAAACGAAGCATTTGGTAATTCATCAATGGCATTTGGACATGGCAACAAAGCACATGGCTCTTATTCGGCAGCATTCGGTTTTCAGACTGAAGCGTCCGCAGTGCTGGCTACAGCCTTTGGGATTAGTACCGTGGCCTCAGGAAACAACTCAACCGCCATGGGAAATGGGAGCAAGTCGATCTCTTTTGGAGAAGTGGCTATGGGAATATACAATACGGAATATACGCCGATTTCCACCACCGCATACAACAGCGCAGATCGATTATTGGTTGTCGGAAATGGGCTTGACAATAGCAATCGAGCAGATGCATTTATTGTTTACAAAAATGGTAATGCTTTTTTAGCCGGAGCTCTTACTCAAAGCTCAGATAGAAGGCTCAAGGAAAGGATTGTGCCTCTCACCAAAAGCTTGGCCAAACTGACTGCCATCCAGGGTTTCCATTATTACTGGAATAGTGTCAGACCCAAAAACATGGACCAATTGCAAACAGGATTTATTGCTCAGGAGGTCGAAAAATTATTTCCAGAATTGGTTGAAGAAGACGCCGAAGGTTTCAAGGCAGTCAATTATACGGGCTTTATACCTCATCTGGTAGAAGCAATACATGAAATGAAAGCTGAGAATGATGAGTTAAGAGAAAAGCAAGAAATAATGGAAAGCAGGTTAGCCGCACTTGAGGCCATGCTGGCTAACAAATTTTGAGTGAAAAATATAAGGAATGAAAGTTTTTAGTGAGAACATAACCCCAAACAATATGATAATGTCCAGTCAATTGATGAAAATGATTCTTGTGCTTGCCAGTATGATAATAGCCTGCGGTCGTTTTCACGCCAAATCCCAATATCTCAATGCAAATGACAAGCAACACATACGTGTGACATCAGAATCTTATGCCCAAAGCAATAATGCTGTAGCTGCGCTGGAGACCGCAAGCTTAGGTTCTCAAAAAAACCAAATTTTCTCGAGCTACAAATTGGCTACCGAATTCGATGAACAGATTTTTAGCGGCAAGGCAGAAAAAGGAAACCACAAAGAAAATGAATGGAGCAAAGCTCAATTCGATCGTAGACAATATGGCAAATTCAGAAATGTAAATGTAAAAAATATTGAATTCCATCAGCTGAGTCAGATTATCCTTCCTGGTTTGAATTGGACAGTTGGCGTGGATACCGGTGATGGTGATAAATATAAGTTTAGTTTGGGAACTGATCTTACTACAGATCCAAAACTTACTATTGAAGCGACCACTGGCAATGTTGGAATCGGCCTGACTGATCCTTCAGAAACATTGGATGTCAATGGGAATATTGTGGGTTCAGATAATCTGATTTTTGGGAGAGATGATGGACTGAAGTTTGTCATGCATTCTCGTGGGAGTACTAAAGAATTCTTGCAAATTACTAATGACAATCCTGATGGAAGTTGGGATTGGTCAAATGGAATTATTCTATTGAGAGGTGGAAATGTCGGTATAGGAATCACTTCTCCTCAAGAGTCATTGGACGTGGCCGGGCATGCAGTGGCGGATGGTAATTTTATTACCACCGGAAGTCTGTCATTCAATACCTCGGCGACTCCATCCAGTTCGGTAGGCAATGAATCATATATATCCTGGAATAGTACCACCAGTCGACTACATTTTCAAACCGAAAATAGTGGTGTACAGGATAGAATGGTGATCGGAGATGATGGAAATGTTGGTATAGGCACGATTACTCCGCAAGAGTCATTGGACGTAGCCGGGCATGCAGTGGCCGATGGTAATTTTATTACCACCGGAAGTCTGTCATTCAATACCTCGGCGACTCCATCCAGTTCGGTAGGCAACGAATCATATATATCCTGGAATAGTACCACCAGTCGACTACATTTTCAAACTGAAAATAGTGGTGTACAAGATAGAATGGTGATCGGAGATGACGGTAATGTTGGAATCGGCCTGACTGATCCTTCTGAAACTTTGGATGTCAATGGAAATATTGTAGGTTCAGATAATTTAATTTTTGGTAGAGATAATGGAAAAAAGTTCGTAGCGCATTCTCGCGGCAGTACTAAAGATTACTTGCAAATTACTTATGACAACGGTGATGGTAGTTGGAATTGGTCAGATGGCATTACTTTGCTTAGGAGTGGTAATGTGGGAATTGGCAACTCTAGTCCAAGTGTCAAATTAGACGTAGATGGATATATCGAAGGAGGAATGTCGATGGTAGATATGGCATTTGCAAGAAGGGGTCTCGATGACAATATTGGAGCAATTCTAGTGACAGTAAAACCGTCCACCAATGAAGTATATGTTAGAACTAATACAAATCGCGATCAGAATATGGGCGGGTTGGCAGATATATCAAACTGGAATTCATATGTCAGTTTTGGAAATCCATCAGGAGGTACCACAAATATTGCCTCAGTGACTGTCGACATCTCCAATCTAAATGGAGATAATAAATATGGCGTGGTGTTGATGGCTCGGATGATTAACGGCCGTATTTATATCAGAACAACAACCAGCGATAGCAAAGATTTTGGAAAGCTTGACGATCCATTGGAGTACGGTGGGTGGGTTGATCTCAATGGCCCTTAAGGCTACCTTAATGTGCTCAGTAATGATTAGTAAGATATGAAATGAGGGCCGCTGCAAGGCGCTGAAAACTGACTCAACACCTTGTACGGCCCTGCAACCAATCATTCCTCTCGTTTCTTGTCTAACATAAATACCTCATTCAGACTGATTTCTGTGATGTACTTTGTAGTTCCATCCTTCTCGTAGTTTCGATTGACCAGTTTGCCCTGTATAGCAATCTCACTTCCCTTCTTAAGGAAATCATTAATTAGGTCAGCCTTTTTGCCCCAGGCGACCACATTATGCCATTGGGTATCTTCTATTTTCTCACCTTCATTGTTGACATAAGTCTCATTGGTGGCCATGGAAAATGAGGACATTTTTTTACCGCTGTCAAAAGTTCGCAATTCTGGATCATTCCCAAGTCTACCAATTAATTGCACATTGTTTTTTAAAGTATTCATGTTTATCGAAATTTTTTGTGTGATTAATTCATCAAATGATATGATGTATAATGTCATTGACAATGTAAATATTGAAGGGGTAAGCCTGGTTAATCGGTATATAAATGCTTGTATTCACTTATTAGCCATTTGTAGTCGTTTGTTGTTGAATGTAATTATGTAGCTTAGATTTATGAATGAAAACCTAAACCTACGCCTATGCCCCGAGTGCGACCGTCCAGTCTATGGACGAACAGATAAAAAATACTGCTCTGATGCTTGTAGAAATTCAGCTAACAACAAAGCCAATTCAGACGTGACCAATATGGTCAGAAATGTAAATAACAAACTGCGAAAAAACCGGAGAGTTTTATGCTCACTAAATGACAGTGGAAAAAGTAAAATGCATCGAGATAAGCTCCTGAAATCAGGATTTGATTTTGATTTCTTCACCAATACTTATGTGACCAAAGCAGGGAACGAGTACAAATTCTGCTATGATCAAGGTTATATGGAATTGGAAGAAGGGTTTGTCCTACTTGTAGATAGATCTTAGAAGCTGACGGTTTGGCCGGGGTTTTGGAATACCATCACTTCTGGCAAAAATTTATTAATCTTCTCCAATGACAATTTACTCCCATTTAATGGGAAGTGAACAGCTATGATTTTTTTGGCTTTGATATATTTATGTATGACCTCAGCGCCATAAAAACTAGTCATATACCAAAAGGGCACAAATGCTATATCAAGGTCCTCATATTGCAATTTGAGCTCATCAAAGCGGTTAGGATCCATATCTGCATCGCCTAAGTGAAGAACTTTTTTGCCTTCCATATCGGCAATAAATATGATGTCCTGGACTTTGGCATTAATCTTTCCGGCATGTCGCGCGTATGCGGCCTTAATGCTTAGTCCCTCTTTGCTATACGTTCGCCAGCCTCTGGAGATCGGAAAGGTGAGTGTACGGTCATGTATGCTTTCATAGTCATCCATTACTGCCTCTATAGAGTCCAACACTTGTGGTGTAGTTAGACAATTGAGTGTTTTTTGGTTCAGCAGTAACTTAGAAAGTTGACTGGGGTCACAATGATCCTGATGGGCATGAGTAATTAGCGCAAGCGATAAATTATTATATGGAGACTTACCTGTAGTCATAGCCGCCAGTTTAGAATCATTGGGAGTGGAGAACCTTCTGAGACCATTGGTAAACAGTGCATCAATCAATATTTTCGTGTTACCTACTTCCACAAATACACCACTATTTGCGATATATGTAGCTTTTTGGGCTATGGAAAATGTCGATAAACCCACAAAGATGATAAAAACAACAATTCTCAAAAACAGCATTCAATTAATAGATTTATTGCAACTCAAGTCCTTCAAAAAAAAGCAAAGTTAATAGATTCAATGTTTTTCTCTAATTGAAAACTTCCAGTCCATCAAAACGGAAATGTTTCTCCAGTTTCAGTAAATACAACGGCCTCAGGGAAATTTTCCCTAATGGCCTTTAGAGATTTCGGGTCTCCGACTTTTGGATAGTGGATAGCAATAATTTTTGTAGGTCTGATGTATTTATTTATTATTTCCACTCCAGGAGGATAGGCTAGAAACCAATAGGGAATGAGTGCAACATCAATATTTTCGCTGACTATATCCAGGCCGGAAAAATGCTTTAGATCCATCTCAGCGTCTCCAAGATGAATGATGTTTTTTCCATTGATCTTTATCAAAAAAACAAGGTTGTCTACATCATAGTTTTGGCGACCACCATGCCTGACATAGATCGTGCGTAGCTGTAGGTCATTTATCTTTTTATTCTGCCAGGACTCTACTCTGCCATATCCAATTAATCTGGTACTGACTTCGTCATAATCTGATCCAAGCATACGCATGGAATCTACTGCCTGGAAAGTGCCGACGAATGAAGTCTCCTCATGCGCTTTGAGAAAATCGAGCACCATCTTGCTATAGAAATGATCCCGATGTGCATGAGTACTAAGAAATAAATCTATTTCTCCATAGGGAGGATTCTTTTCCATGATTTCTTCTACCACCCCGAGGGTAGGAGATAGAAAGGTAGGATAGTAATTGTCAAATAAAGCATCAATCAATACTCGACGACTACCAGATTGAATCATCAAACCCTCATTTGCTATATATCTAATGGTGTCCTGGGCACACAGCTGGACCGAGATCATGTGGATGAGCAAGAATAATAATTTCTTCATAGGTTTTAATTTAAACTAAAACATCTGAGAGACTCATAAAACGTATTAGATTATTATTTGAAATAATTCTAAATAAGAAGTACTTTTGCATCGTGATACACACAATATATCATACAACACACGGCCGGGTAGAGCAAAACGATAAGGACAATTGTTTTTATATCCATTTCAAAGGGAATGAATACCGCATGTCTGTTTGCGCCTTGATTGCATTCAAGACCAGGCTGGATCAGCTAAATATTGACACTCTCCTGCTCAGCGATGCTACTTGTGACGGGCTAGAGGTAATTCCTATGTGTGACAAAGATCGGCTGATGGTACTTACGCTTGACGAAATCATCGAAATGAAAGATCTGATTCCTGGTACATTAGTCATGCTGGAGCTCAACAGCATCGTGCAGCAACGACTTGTTCGTGCTCTTGTCTAAATTAGACTTGTTCTAAATTTCGATCTCACTCAACCATTTCATCTCATTTTAGTTACCTATAGTATATATTTATATAGTAGATAAAGTACGGATATAAGCTTCCGGGACTTTTTGAACATTGAAAAAAAGGAAATGAAAGATCTAATGAGACAGAAAGTAGCAGTTCAGGACAATGTCTTGAGTATGCTGAATAAACAAGTGAAGCTGGAAGCTCAATCGTCTGCAGGCTATTTGGCCATGGCAGCTTGGTGTGATCAGCATGGATTTGATCATAGTGCAAAATTCTTTTACGAGCAGAGCAATGAAGAGAGAGGTCATATGCTTAGGCTATTTCACTATATCAGTGATATGGGAGGGCAGCCAACTGTAGCTGCCATAAACGCACCTCAAAACGAATTCAGCTCATTAAGAGAAGTGTTTGAGACTGCGCTAGAAAGCGAAATAAACGTGACTGAATCAATCAATCACATTGTAGCTGCTTGTAGAAAATCCGGAGATTTTGCGACAGAAAATTTCATGCAGTGGTTTGTCAAAGAGCAGGTAGAGGAAGAGTTTATTGCAAGAAAGGCACTAGAGCTATTCGACATGCTTGGTGATGACCCAGCCTCATTGCTATTAATAGACGAGAGAATATTGAAAATCAGCTACACAGAAGAGTAGAAAAAAAGATTGCCCTTAATAAAACAAAAACCCAGTCTGAAAATTCAGGCTGGGTTTTATTTTTTTGTTGAGCTCAAAGTCTAAAGGCTTATCTACTGATCTGGTTAATAGCTTTATCTACATCCTCCACCGGCAACAGGCAAGACTTGTCCTCACATACGTAGATAAGAGTTTTACCTTTGGCATGTTTGCCTTCTAGAAGTTCTAAACTCCCCTCATCATCACCCCCCAAAAGGATTTTATTTGGGTAATACTCTTTGACGAACTCTAGCTTTTTGGACTGGGCATCTTTACCCACAATGGCCACTTCATAATGTCGCTGACCCATCAATCCATATATTTTGGCCCAATTGCTGTAAAAATAAGGCTGACCCATAAATTCTTTTTCCATGTTGTTCACCATCTGTACCGCTCGTTTCAGATCGTCTTGATCGTAGTAAAACTGCCCCAATAGAAACAGCGCCTCCGCCATCGCCGAGTTGGATCCAGGGATCACATTGTCCGACAGCTCCATCTTCCTGGCGATTAGTTTCTCATCCTGATCAGAAGTATAATAGTACATTTTGGTTTTCTCATCCGAGAAGTGCTTGTCTACATAAAATTTTAGCTGGTTGGCCTCATTTAGCCACTCCTCATCAAAAGTAGCCTCGTACAGTCTGATAAAAGCAAGGATAGTAAATGCATAATCATCTAAAAAGCCGCTGATGGTCGACTGACCATTTTTATGATTTCTCAGCAGTTGACCATTCGGCTGAATCTGATTTATCTTGATGAACTTTGCCGTTTTTAGGGCCTCTTCTAAATATTCTTCTTGTTGGAGTGCAAAGTAGGCGTCCACCAGTCCAATGATCATCAAGCCATTCCAGGAGGTCAATATTTTATCGTCCAGACCCGGGCGAATTCTTGTAGATCGCACTTCCATCAATTTAGATTTTGACGAAGCCAACTGTTTGACTATAGTTTCCTCTGATAGCTCATATGCAGTGGCAAGCTCCGGGATGGTCTTCTTTCGTTCTAAAATGTTGTGACCTTCGAAATTCCCACGCTTGGTCACCCCAAAATAGCTCTTGAACATTTCTGATTCACTTCCGAGTACTTGATCTATTTCTTCCTCAGACCATACATAAAATTTCCCCTCTTCGCCTTCGCTATCCGCATCCAGAGAGGAGTAGTATCCACCAGATCCATCCGACAGTTCGCGTTTACAAAACGATATGGTTTCTCTCACCGCTTGAGCGTATATTTCATCATCGTATACCTGATAGGCATGGCTATACAGACTAATTAACTGAGCGTTGTCGTACAGCATCTTTTCGAAGTGGGGCACCGTCCAGGTTTCATCTACAGAATACCTGGCAAAACCACCACCAAGGTGATCGTAAATGCCACCGTTAGCCATACCATCTAAAGTGACCTTCACCGCTTCTTTGATACTTTCTTCTTGGAGAAAATAATTTTGAGTCAGCAAAAATTCATGGATTGCTGGCATAGGGAATTTGGGAGCTCCCTCTCGTCCACCATATTTCATATCGATGGATGCTACCACTTTTTGGCCCGCCTCAGCATAAAGTTCAGCGTTGAACGGAGCGCCGGTTTGGTTCAGCTCTGGCACCTCCAGTTGGTTGATGCCCTGCGTGACTTTCTCTGCTTGCTCCAGCATCTTGCCCGGTTGAGTTCTGTACATCTCTGCAAAGTAGTCGACCACTTTAGCCCAATTCTCCTTTGGGAAATATGTACCTGCAAAAACCGGACGACCGTCAGGCAATGTGATCACGTTGAGCGGCCAGCCACCACGACCAGTCATCAGCTGCGCGGCATCCATATAGATTTGATCTATATCCGGACGTTCTTCGCGATCCACTTTGATAGAAATATAGTTCGTATTCATTTTGGCTGCAATGGTGGAATCTTCAAACGATTCATGCTCCATTACATGGCACCAATGACATGCCGCATACCCGATACTGATGATCATGAGCTTGTCTTCACGTCTGGCGAGATCCAGAGCCTCTGTACCCCATGGAAACCAATCCACCGGGTTGTGCGCATGCTGTAGCAGATACGGGCTCGTTTCAGATATTAGATTGTTGGTGAATTTGTGTTCTTGTCCCATGTTTTGCGTGCAAGCGTATGTGGATAGTACAATTAATAATATAAAAATGAGTCCCTTGTGCATGTCAATCTTCTACGGTAATCAGGAAGTAATTTTTCTTGCCTTTTTGAGCAAGAAGGTACTTTCCGTTTAGCAAACTGAAGTCCACAGCCTGATTTTCATTCTCCAATTTAACCTTATTTACACTCACACCACCTCCTTTGATCATTCTACGTGCCTCGCCTTTGGAGGGAAACACTATGCCGTTGCTTTCTTCCGAAAGCAAATCGGTCACGTTTTGAGAGCTTGAGAAAGTGCTCCGTGAGATAGTCGTTTGAGGCACTCCTTCAAATACTGATAAGAAAGTGTCCTCATCCAATGATTCCAGATCCTCAGTAGTCGATTTTCCAAACAAGATACCAGAGGCCTTGAGCGCCATTTGGTAATCCGACTCAGAGTGGACACGTGTCGTTATATCTTTGCCCAATTCCTGCTGTAGCTTACGCAAATGTGGTGCCTCCTGATGCTCCGCTATGAGCGTATCTATTTCCTCTTTAGTCTTCAAAGTAAAAATCTTGATGTAATTGATAGCATCTTCATCAGATGAGTTGAGCCAGTATTGATAAAATTTATAAGGAGAGGTTAGCTTCTTATCCAACCAGATGTTTCCCCCTTCAGTTTTCCCGAATTTGGTGCCATCCGCCTTTTTTATCAATGGTGTGGTAATCGCCCAAGCTTCGCCCTGGCTCTTTCGACGGATCAACTCTGTACCAGTCACTATATTTCCCCATTGGTCGGATCCACCCAATTGTACTTTGCAATTTTTATTAGTGTAGAGCCAGTAGAAGTCATATCCTTGTACCAGTTGATAGCTGAATTCGGTAAACGACATGCCAGATTCCAACCTACTCTTTACAGAGTCTTTGGCCATCATATAATTTACAGAGATATGCTTACCGACATCACGGATAAAATCAAGAAAATTGAAGTTCTTGAACCAGTCATAATTATTGACCATCTCGGCCGAGTTTTCGCCACAGTCAAAGTCCAGAAATTGCTCCAGCTGCTTTTTTACACACTCAAGATTATGGTTTAGGAGTTCTTCGGAGAGAAGATTTCTTTCAGCCGACTTACCAGAAGGGTCACCGACCATGCCTGTGGCACCGCCTACCAAAGCAAATGGCTTATGACCTGATCGCTGAAAATGAACCAGTGTCATGATTTGAACTAAACTACCTATATGCAAAGAGTCAGCTGTAGGGTCAAAACCTATATAGGCTGAAGTCAGCTCCTTATTCAATTGCTCTTGTACGCCAGGCATCATGTCGTGAATCATGCCCCTCCATTTTAGTTCTTCTACAAAATCCTTAATCATTGCATCTATTAATTTCGATAAGTTGGCAAAGATAGAGTCTTCAAAGATTTTTGAATATGGTTCTCATAATAATCCCAAAAAATAAATTTCTGATACAAATTTTGTAAATTGACGCAAGGAATGATTCATCCTTTGGATGTGAGATATTTCTTTTTGGCACCGTACTTGGTTAATGCCGTTGGGTCAAAGAAAATGAAGCCATGTTGATTGAGAATTACGCTATTACTATGAGAATGCAAAAAGTACTCCTTTTGCTATGGGTGTTTACCCTGGCTATCACCACCACAGGCATTGCTCAAAACTCCGATTTGTATGCTAGTCCTTCTGAGCGAAAATCTATCGCAGCGGACTATTATGAAAAAGGGAATAGGGCAAGCAAGAGAGAGCAGTTCCCCTTAGCAGTTGTTTATTATGACAGTGCCATCAGACTATATGGAGGCAATAGTGACTACTATTTTGCCAGAGGTCAGGCCAAAGAACTTGCAGACAACAACATTGGGGCGTTGGCTGATTTCGAGGCTGCCTTGAGAATAGACCCTCAGCACTATACTGCCATGTTTAAGCGAGCATTGGTTTACCTCAAGCAGAAAAATTATAAACAGGCCGCACAAGATTTTACCTTCCTGATCAATAATGTAGAGACATTTGAAACGAAAGCCATAGTATTCAAAGGTGCGTCCTATGATGAAAAAGGCGAAATGATATTCTCAGGCATCGCCACCCTCGAGGACATGATGGCAGACGTCTATCTGGCACGTGCCCAGACCTATGAGCAAATGGGATTTAGTACACCTACTATGTTGGACTACGACAAGGCTATCTCGCTCAATAATCATGAACCCAACTACTACGTGCACAGAGGTTTGTTCAAATTGAAAAAAGAGGATGCGGCCGGAGCCGAAGCTGATTTTAGGAATGCGCTCGAAATAGATCAGTTTCATAGACTTGCACTATACAACTTGAGCTTCCTTGTAGATGCAGATGAAAAAAATGAAATCGATAAGATTCTGTATGGAGTAGGAGATTTTGCGATGGCTTATTCTAGAAGAGCATTTGAAAACTATCAAAAAGGCAACTACGAAGAAGCATTGCTCGATTATGATTCGGCACTACAAATCAAGAGAGATAATGCAAACGATTTGATGAATAGAGGCATGGTAAAAGCAAAATTGGATCGTCATAAGGATGCCATTAAGGATTTTGAAACCTCTGTCTATACTGACAATACGCTGACTCGCAATTTTGTTTTGATCGGAAACTCATTTCAAGAGCTCAACAACTACCCACAGGCTGTCACCTACTACCAGCGATATCTCAGATCCGGAACCGGTGATGGTGTGGTGTACTATAATCTTGGACTTGCTTATATGAAAGCAAAAAAAGACGATTTAGCATGCGAAGCCTTGCGCAAAGCCTATGATTTAGGCGAGGAGCGAGCCGAACCGGCACTAGAACAGGTCTGTTTCAGATTAGAATAGCCACCGCAGTTTGAGTCTAAATTCAGGTATCCGACATCATTTTACTGAGAATTCTTATGTCCTGGAGGAACACAAGCATTGCGTCTCCATCGAGAGCCCAATAAACAGGATACAGCTTTCTGTAATTTCAGTGATTGGGGGGATAGTGGTTGTTTTCTTTGGTTTGGCCTCTCATATACTGATTTTCTTGATGGGGTTGATAATGGTTTTTAGTCCGTTTGTTTATTTAAGTGTGTCACTTCCAAGAAGAGTCGATTTGGACACCTTGATGCAAACAATCACCATTCAGGGGTTAAGCGGTCGGAAAATCATACATACCAAAGAGCACTGGTCCGACATTTTTGTTGAGCGATATACCAACTCGACCTTTGTAAGTGCCTTTGAAAATGGCAATAAAGAATTTGTGTACGAGTTTCATTTAAGAATGAAATCAAGCACACCACTGAAGCTATTCCGGTTGACCTCAAAGCAAGAAACCGACAAGAGTATGCAAATGGTGGCCTACTATTTGAATTCACTTATGGTAGACAAGAAATAAGAATTTTATTAAAACTAAAACCACTATGAGAACTTCAATATTCATTTTAGCCCTTTGTTTGTCGACTATCCTTGTGAATGCACAAGACTTCAATGCCTTGAAAAAAAAGGCGGAAAGCAGTATCCCATCCATGTCTAATGGCAAACTGACTGAGAAAGAAGTGGCCGCCGGGTTGAAAGAAGCGCTCAACAGGGGAGTAGAAAAAGGAGTGAATAAACTCTCAAAACCTGATGGGTACTTTAAGGACCCTCAAATCAAAATACTCATGCCTAAGGAAGCTCGTGAAGTAGAAAGCAAACTCAGAAGCTTAGGCCAGGGAGACAAAGTGGACCAGGCCATAAAATCAATGAACAGAGCTGCTGAAGATGCGGCGAGTGAAGCCAAGACCCTTTTCGTCGCCGCTATCAAAGACATGGATATTAAAGATGCCATGTCCATCTTGAGAGGAGACAACGACTCTGCAACTAAATATTTGAAGAAGTCTACCCGAGCTCAGCTGACAAAAAAATTTCAGCCTAAGATCAAAACATCACTGGAGAATGTCGACGCCACCAAATATTGGAATACCGTATTTTCATCCTACAACAAACTACCGTTTGTCGATGAGGTGAATCCAGATTTAGAAAAATATGTTACTAAAAAAGCCATCAATGGACTCTTTGTTCAAGTAGCCAAACAAGAACTTGAAATTCGTAAAAATCCAAAGGCTAGAGTCTCAGATCTACTCAAAAAAGTGTTTGAATAATAAAGGCCTCTTCCAAATGTAGAAGATCCGGAATGCATTAGGAATAGCTGTGATTACCATTGGTTATCAGTCTCTAATAGCAGCCAACAGAAACCCTGTAGATACACTCAAAGATGAATAGCGAAAGGCCTGTTTATCAATACTAAGGAAAATTCAATTGCATGGGGTGTCAGATTTTCATAGAAAATAGATTATTTTTATACTCAGAATAGTAGCAAACGAGCACTATTTGAATTCAATGCGGAGGAGTTGATTCAAAGCTTTAGCCCGCAATTGTTTAACTAAACTAACTTAACCTATGTATTACTCTAACCTAATCAAGGGCCTGCTGGCCTTTGTTTGCCTATGTGTATTTAGCACGGCAAGTGCACAGCAATTGAAGAAACAGCCCGACCAACATCCAAGAGGGCACGCCCTGTACAAGCAATCCAAACTTTTTGATAGTAGGACAGGCCCTACCGAAAGCAAACCGTCAGCCGTCGGCGATAATGCCATTGACCGACAGACCTATGAATTCAATAGGTTGAAAAATCCCTATACAGGCAAAATGCCTGCGGGAATTGCTGATTTAGAACTCAGATTTTCGGAGAAAATAGCCGAAGGGCAGGACATGCAGCACTCTGCTGATCGCATGGGAGGCAGATACAGTAAGTATGGATACTGGAAGAACAGAGGACCCTTCAATGTCGGCGGACGAACTCGAGCATTGGCTATAGATATCACTAATGAAAATGTGATCTTGGCAGGTGGAGTGTCAGGCGGACTGTGGAGATCAGTCGACGCTGGGGCAACCTGGAGAAAGGTCACCGCAAACAGACAAGCACCTGGGATCACCTGCATTGTGCAGGATCCCAGACCAGGCAAACATCATATTTGGTACTATGGTACCGGCGAAAGAATAGGGAATTCTGCCAGCGAAGGTGGGGCATTCTATTCAGGTACCGGTGTCTATAAATCTGTAAACGGAGGAAGATCGTTCAAACTCCTGTCTGCTACAGACGATGATGCCATCGGTTCTTTCGGCCCGTTTGACATCACAAACTCCATAGCCATCGATCCAACAAATGGAGATTTGTATGTGGCAACCTTCAATGGTCTCCATCGATCCACAGACGGTGGAAAGAACTTTGAAGAAATTTTGACTGGAGGGTTTGATGCTACCGTGGAGGTCGCTATCACCTCGCAAGGACAAATTTATGCCACGATCGACTTTAGCGGTGTACCCAATGCTGGAATCTTCACCTCTGATGATGGAGACAACTGGACTAATATAACACCTGCTTTTTATCCAATTTTCTTTGGACGTACCGTGATGGGCATCGATCCGACCAACGAAAACAGGGTCTACTTTCTCAACCATGACGAACTAGGGCCACAGGGACTTTTTAGATATATCGCTACGGATGCTATCGGCAGCAGATGGACTGATTTGAGTGCAAATCTGCCAGTCGCTATTGGTGGGCCTGTCGGAAATCTAAATTTCCAAACTGGCTACAATATGCTGGTAAAAGTGCACCCAGGAGATTCTAGCACCGTTTTTGTAGGAGGCACCAATCTCTATAGATCCAACACCGCTTTTACAACTCCGACGGGTCAGGAAAGCTGGATTGCCGGATACTCTCCACTCAATAATGTAAGCGTCTACCCGGACCAGCACCCAGATCATCATGCACTCGTCTTCTATCCGTCCAATCCTGACAAAGTATTGTCCGGTACAGACGGCGGAGTCTTTTTGGCTGACGATATCACTACTTCCAATTCAGCGGCTGAGCCTGTCGATTGGACTTCATTAAACAATGGATATGTAACCACACAACCATATGCTGTAGCCTTTGATCCGGAGCCAAATAGCGACGACTTGCTAGCAGGATTTCAGGACAATGGCACCTGGTTTACTTCCTCTACTGATCTATCAGAGCCGTGGGAAGAAGACTTTGGTGGAGATGGTTCCTACAATGCTATTGCAGATGCAGGAGCTACTCGGTATGTATCTTCTCAGTTTGGAAATATCTATCGCCTCAACTTTGACAGCGAGGGAGAATTCGAGTCCTTCACTCGAGTGAAACCTGCGGGTGCAAATAATCTTGATTTTGTTGCGCCATTTGTGCTTGATCCACATAACGATAACATTATGTATTTGCCGGACGGCAACAGAATTTGGAGAAATAATGACCTGGACGGAATTCCACTTTTTAGTAATGCCACGACTACAGTCAACTGGGTGAACTTACCCAATTCCGATACTCCGGCAGGAACTACGATTACCTCGCTGGATTTGTCGACGTATCCCGAAGCCAACAGATTATACTATGGAACCAACAGTGGTGGAGTATATAGAATGGATAATGCCAATCTGGATAATCAACCTGCCACTGATCTTACCACTGGCAAGGGACTACCGCCCGGATATGTCAACGATATCTCAGTTGATCCATCTAATGGAGACCGAGTGGTGATTTCATTTTCCAACTATGGAATCCAAAGTCTGTTTTTGACCGAAGATGGAGGAGAGACTTGGGTCAATGTCAGCGGAAATCTGGAAGAAAATGAAGATGGCACCGGCAATGGTCCTTCAGTAAGAAGTACGGCCTTTTTTGGAGGTAGCGATTCTTTCTTTGGGCCAAGGATTCAAAAAGTGTTCGCCGCTACCAGTACCGGACTCTACTATACCCGTCGTCTGGATGGCAGTAAGACCCGATGGTATCGTGAACCTTTCATCATCGGAAATGCGGTGACTGATGAAGTCAAAACCAGGAAAGACGGATTTATTGCCGTGGGTGCTCATGGCAATGGACTGTTTAGCGCAAGATTTCCAATCTTTTTCAATCCACTGCCAGAGTCGAAACTAAGTGTCGCCTATCTTCTGGAAGATCTGGTAGTAGACGAGAACAGCAGCGATGTAGTCGTAAATATTGAAGATCTGTTTGTACATTCTCATGGTCAAAGCATCGACGTAGAGCTGATCAATACAAACCCAGGTCTCGTCACAGTTACTGACAATGGTACTTCACTTACACTATCTTTTGCTGCCGACACGCTCGGGTCAGCGACTATTGGATTGATCGCTACCTCAGGTAATGAGCAGGTAGCTGAAGGCTTTACCGTCTTCATCTCAAAGCCTACGCTGTATGAGCAGCTTGGAGCAGGAGTAACCTCTCTGCCCTCTCAAAATTTTATCGACTTCGGTGGTATCGCGCAGACAGCTGATGATTTCGTAGTACCGGTAGGAGATAGTTGGGAGATCAGCAATGTGCTAGCCTTCGGTGGAGCGAATAACTCGCCCACATTTACCAGTGTGTCCGTAGTGATCTATGAAGATAATCTGGGAAGCCCTGGTCTTGAAATCTACAATAGCGGAGAAATTGTACCCGATTCAGATCCACTCAACGCCAACCTAAATTTGACACTACCGGATGTGGTGCAGTTGAATAGCGGCACTTATTGGATTTCTGTGTATACAAATTTGGCCTTCAATCCAGCTGCTACACAATGGTTTTGGACCTCACAGAATGGTGGAATCGGAGCTGAGCCTCAGTTCAGAGACAACTTGAATCTTTTTGGAACCGGTGCCATAGATTGGACAGGAGTATCTACTGCATTTGGGCAACCACCGCTAGATCAGGTATTTCAGGTGTTCGGATCAATCATTCCGGCGGCAGCCTCTGCAGCTAGTCGCAAAACGGAGGCTGTGCCGTTGGCAGAACTAAGCATGGAATTGAGTACCGTGGTTTGGCCAAACCCATCCAAAGATCAGTTTACTTTCAAGGTGGCATTTGGTGAAAACCTTGAATCAATTGATGAAAGAGTAAATATGAGAATTTACAATACGTCTGGTAGATTGGTACACAGATTAGACAACATAGACGTAGCCTCAGACTTCGTGTGGGATGCTTACCATCAACCTGTGGGCATTTACATGGTCAAGATTACAGGATCAAGCACACATCAATCATTTAAAATCATTAAACGGTAATAATTAATATATAGGGTCACCTCGGGTCAATAAAAGGCCCGAGGCAACCTTCGGTTTAGCCTTATATGTCAGTCAACTACTTTTTCATGGCCATACTTGTGGTTTTATTCGTTTCCGTCGGAGATCAAACACGGATAAATTCGATCAGCAGCGATAGCTACGCTCATCAGGGCCCCGATCGACTAGAGGCTCTAATTACAGTTCTTGAAGTCCGTACTGATCAGGAGGCTTGTGGGAAAGTTTACAACATGACCCTGGTCGTCCGAATAGACAAAATCATAGCATCAGGCCGGACCATTACAAATCCTATCAGTCAAGGTATGGAAATACCAATGCTGCTGGAAAATACGCTTACCAATCTATTAACAAAAGAAAGTGCTATTCCTGTGGTGGGACAAACTGCGCAGGTCATCGCTAAGGAGAAATTGTGCCTGTTAAGCGAAATTTCCATGATGAGCATTTTGCAATACAAGCCCGTTTGATGAGAACTTTTTGATTTTTCAGAATTCAAAACTACTTGAGTAGTTCAGTAAAAATGGAAAGAGCAAACGATACCATTGCTTACTTAATCAAGAATATTAAACGTAAGTCACACATTTAATAAAGTCTGATCTATTATATTGCTAACTGAATTGACCTTTTTTGAATAAGGGATGATTTTGGAAGGTCAAACAGACGGATAGACATTTTTCCTAATTTCTTTGAAATAAGCTGTTTTTTGATGAGTTTAGCTGTCCCCAGATACTATTGAAATAAATCTCCCCCCATTTTGAAATATATCTAATCCCATTGTCAGGGTGAATTGGCAAATATTGCATAGTGTTTAAAGTACAAAAACATAAACTAGGAAGATTTGATGCTGTGCGATTAATTAACGATTCAACTGGAGAATATTTGGAAGTCCTATCCGAGTTTGGAGCTGGACTCAACACCTTGGTCATTAAAAATGGCGAAGACCAATTAATCTCTGTTTTGGATGGTTATCAATCCGAGACCGAAATATTTGAGCAGCATCACTTTGCATATAGAGGATCAAAATTGTCCCCAATTCCAAATCGCGTTTACAAAGGAAAATACAAATTTGACAATCAGTCCTATCAGTTGCCGATCAACGAGGTCAAGGCCAATAATAGCCTACACGGGTTTTTGCATAACAGACCTTTTGAACAAATAGAAGAATATGAAGGAGAGGATAAGGCGGCTGTCAAGATGGTACATTCCTACAAAGGCATAGACAGAGGATATCCATTTTCATATGAAATTGCGGTATCCTATCATTTTGATGCTACAGGACTGACTGTACAAACTGATATAGAAAATGTATCCGTTACGACTATCCCGATAGGAGACGGTTGGCATCCATACTTCTCTTTTGAAAACCTGGATGACATATTCTTTCAAATGAATCCTACTAAAAGAGTCTACTCCGGCGTGGGCAACAAGTTGTCAGGTACCCATGGATTTGAGTCAGCTAAGGTGATAGGAAAGACCAAATTTGACGATTGCTTTGAAATCGCCGACAATGAAAATTTTGCTGTTCGACTGAAGGATGAAAATCGCCACTTTGAGCTGGAAATTTGGCAGGACAGCGAGGATAAGAAATATAAATATGTACAGATCTATACTCCACCCGACCGTAAGTCTATTGCGTTGGAACCGGTCACCTGTGCACCTAATGCTTTTAACACCGGCCAGGGGTTAATTGAATTAAAACCAAACGAAAAGGTGTCAATGAGTTTTGGCATCAAAAACATTCTACAAAACAACTAACATGAATTTTTCGACATTAGATTTTATCATTTTCGCAGCATATTGTGCGGTTATTTTGGGAGTAGGTCTATTCGTGTCTCGCGACAAGAAAGGCCATGAGAAAAATGCCGAAGACTATTTTCTTGCAGGTAAATCACTACCGTGGTGGGCGATTGGAGCCTCACTCATTGCCGCTAATATATCTGCAGAGCAATTCATCGGCATGTCCGGTTCGGGATTTGCCCTGGGATTAGCGATTGCCTCCTATGAATGGATGGCAGCGATTACCTTGCTTCTGGTAGGAAAGTACTTCCTCCCAATTTTTATTAAGAAGGGTTTATATACAATCCCGGAGTTCGTCGAAAAAAGATTTAGTACCAACCTAAAAACGATCCTTGCAGTGTTTTGGATTGCCTTGTATGTCTTTGTCAACCTAAGTTCGGTCTTATACCTTGGGTCGCTCGCACTGGAGACCATTATGGGTATCCCGATGATGTACGGAGTGCTAGGTTTAGGCCTGTTTGCGGCAGCCTATTCTCTCTATGGAGGGCTATCAGCTGTAGCCTGGACAGATGTGATTCAGGTGGTCTTCTTGATCTTGGGTGGCTTAGTCACTACTTACCTGGCCTTAAATGTGGTTTCTGATGGACAGGGCGTAATTGTCGGCTTCAATCAATTGATAGCCGCAGCGCCAGATAGTTTTCATATGATATTAGATGAATCAAATCCTGAATTTAAAAACTTACCTGGAATATGGGTTTTAGTAGGTGGTCTTTGGGTGGCTAATATTTATTACTGGGGATTCAACCAATACATCATTCAAAGAACTTTGGCAGCTAAGTCACTTGAGGAGTCTCAAAAAGGTATTGTTTTAGCAGCAGGCTTAAAACTAATCATTCCATTTATTGTAGTCATTCCTGGTATCGCTGCTTATGTCATGGTGAATGATCCAGCGATCATGGCACGATTGGGAGAAGCAGCTCAAATGAATATACCGGGTGCAGGTGCATCTGACAAGGCCTATCCATGGTTGCTCCAACTCCTACCGACAGGGCTGAAAGGAGTGGCATTTGCCGCATTAGCTGCTGCGGTAGTTTCATCGCTGGCCTCGATGCTCAATTCTACTTCCACCATTTTTACAATGGATATATACAAGCAGTATATCAACAAAAATGCAACAGACAAGCAGCTAGTATCTACGGGTAGAATAGCAGCAGGTGCGGCATTGGTTATTGCTTGTATTATGGCTCCACTCTTAGGTGGTATAGATCAAGCCTTCCAGTTTATTCAGGAATACACAGGTATTGTTAGCCCAGGTATTTTAGCTGTTTTCATTCTCGGGTTGTTCTGGAAAAAGACAACTAACAAGGCAGCTATTTGGGGTGCTATATTATCTGTTCCCTTGGCCATTGGTTTGAAAATGCTTCCTGGTATTCCTTTCATGAATCAGATGGGACTCACTGCTGTGGGTACCATGATAATCATTGCGATTATCAGCCACATGGAGCATGGTGGAGCAGACGATGAAAAAGGTATTGACTTGAGCGGCGGATTATTCAAAACCAGCCCGGTTTTTAATATCTCAGCTTTTGCTATTTGTATCATTACCGCGGTGCTATACGCGATATTCTGGTAGATAATATATTTAGTTAAAAATGCAAACCTCTTGGATTGAAATCTGAGAGGTTTTTACTTTTAAGAGGGTTAGGTTCTGTAAACTCTTTCTCCATGATTACGTATCTTTCCATTTTTGTAAATCGTATTCAGAAAATGATAGTAAAACTGGCAGAGGGACCTCTCAAAACCAAATTTGGAGAATTTACGGAAGCACTTTATTATGATGGACAAAAGGAGTCTGTTGTGCTGATGATGGGAAAATTGCAGGATGCTGAGCAGGTGCTATGTCGAGTACATTCGTCTTGTATTTTTGGACACTATTTCAATAGCATAGCGTGCGATTGTCAAGAGCAGATGGACATCTCTCAGCAATTGATCCAAAGAGCAGGAAAGGGGATTATCATTTTACTTGATCAAGAGGGCAAGGGCAATGGCCACTTTGCCTTGCTCAATAGTGTAAAGTACAAGCGCCAAGGTATGAAACAAGCGAATGCCTATGAGGCCGCTGGATTTAAAAAAGATAACAGAAATTTCTCCGCCGCTGCTAAAATTTTAAAAGACATTCAGGTGAAATCCATCCGGATGCTCACTGACAATCCCGACAAGGTAAATACACTGACGCAACATGGGATTGTAATAGACGGGGTTCAAGAAATTAGGCTTTAATTCATCAAAAAATAGATATGGAAAAACTACTTCACAAGATCGGCGGTGTGGTTGGTAAAGGTCGGGTTTTTAAGCTGATGTTCAACCTTTTTCCGGGTTTCAGACGTACGGGTGCACGCATGCTAGAGGCTAGCGACGATTTTCATTATGCCAAGATCAAACTTCCACTCAACTACAAAACCAGAAACTATGTAGGTACCATCTATGGTGGCTCGATGTATAGCTGTGCAGACGGGATCTACATGGTGCAGCTGATCAATATCCTGGGCAATGACTATGTAGTCTGGGATAAATCTGCTTCTATCCGCTTTCGTCGGCCTGGAAATACCACTTTGTACGCGGAGTTTATTTTGAGTACTGAGTTTATAGATCAGATCAGAGCTGAAATCAAGGAACTAAAAGAGAAGGATTATGTACTGAAGGTGGAACTGGTAGACAAGGAGGGATCTGTATATGCCATCGTGGAGAAGACTCTATATATAGCCTCAAAAGAGCACTATAAGGAAAAGAAGGCGAAGAAAACTTCTAAGAACAAGGCAGACTAGACCCATCTATTCGAAAATAAAAATGTCATTGCGGATTGATAATATTCAATCGACAATGACATTTTGTTGAAATGCTGAAGTGTTACTTATAACCTACTTCACATGTGCATGCAGCACATCCACTACACTACCAGATTCACTTTCTTTGAACCCTATCAACTCAAGTTTGATATTTTTGGATAGTGCGTTGATTTTAAAATCTTCGATCAGCTCGAGCACATCCCAGTGGATATCCTGAGTTCTGGAAGCATCTATGATTACATGAGAATCTTCTGGAAGCAACCCAAATGTTTTGATAAAGCCCGCCTTGTTGAGAAAACTGACGTCTTCTGACAATTCTATTTTGATCGGCTCACCTTCTTTGACTTTATCCGGATCGAAATGATATGGAGTTTTAAAATTGTTCCAAAGAATAAATACAACGGCCACGATCAACCCTAAGCCTATCCCGGTGAGTAGGTCTGAGAATACAATAGCCACTACGGTCACGATGTAAGAATAAAACTGAGAGTGACCAGTTTTGTACATCGACTTGAAGATGGAAGGTTTCACGAGTTTGTAACCAACTACAAGTAGTACTGCCGCCAGACTAGCCAGAGGAATCAGATTTAGAATGTTAGGAATCGCGATGGCACACACCAATAATAAGATACCATGAAAAATGGCAGAGGCCTTGGTTTTACCACCAGACTGCACGTTGGCCGAACTTCTGACGATTACCTGAGTGACTGGAAGCCCGCCTATCAATCCAGAGATAGAGTTGCCAATACCTTGAGCGATTAGTTCACGGTTGGTAGGTGTGATACGTCTCTCGGGATCCATTTTGTCTGCCGCTTCCACACTGAGCAATGTTTCGATACTTGCCACCACAGCGATGGTAAGTGCTACCATATAGGTCTTTTGCTGCGCGAACATGGCAAAATTTGGAGAAGTAAATTGTGCAAAGAATTCACCCATGGATGTGGTGACTGGTATACTTACCACATGGTCTCCATGTAAAGAAAACAGTGGCATATTTTCAAACAGTAGATTAAGTCCAATACCGACAGCTACCGCTATCAGTGGACCATTGAGAATTTTGGTGAAGCTTAGCTTTTTCATGAATGGCTGCTCCCAAATGATCAGAATAGCCAAACCTAGCAGACTGATCACCATGGCGCCGGGAGTGATGTTTTCCCACGCATAGAAGATTTCCGAGAAGGTATTGTGACCATCTGGCTGAAAGAAATCAAGATCGCCTTCCGGGTCAAGATCATAGCCAAATGCGTGAGGGATCTGCTTGAGGATAATGATCACTCCGATTCCTGAGAGCATACCCTTGATCACGGAAGATGGAAAATAGTAGGCGAATACCCCTGTCTTAAAGACTCCGAGCAATACTTGGAAAAAACCTGCGATAACCACCGCAGCGAGAAAATTTTCGAATCCACCCATATCCCCAATCGCGGTCAATACGATCACGGCGAGACCAGCCGCCGGACCACTTACACCCAATTGAGATTTACTGATGGAGGCGACCACTATACCACCTACGATTCCAGCGATAATACCTGAGAATAGAGGCGCTCCAGACGCTAATGCAATACCTAGACATAATGGTACTGCTACTAAAAATACGACCAAACTGGCTGGGAGATCACTACCGAGGTGATCAAAAAAGCCATGAGATACTTTTTTTTGCATGATAATAATATTGTGAAGGCCCTATTGAGCCTTTGAGATAAAGTGACTAATTGAATTTTGAGTTGGGAATATCTGCCTTAGCAGGGAGAGTCCAGTGGGTCGGGAGGAGGGGTGATCACGGGAAGGTAGAGCTCTTGAAAATCTGGTGACAACAACGGATGTTTTAACACGTTTTCCTTGCCATCAGGTAATACTATGGAATGTCGGAAGTTATGATTGATGTTCTCTTTGTCTTCCTTACTCTCTTTTTTTTCTTCGTTGGACTCTTGCCCATCCAAATCTGCTTCTTCGATATTAATCGTCTGAGGCGAGCCATAATCAGGAACGATAGCAGAAATCACAAAAGTGATCATCAGTAGAATGACCAGTGCCTGATTCGCAATGTTTGTAATTTCCTTTTTGCTCATAAATCTGAATGGATCATAAGATCACTAGAATGTTTGCTAAGATTCTGTTTTTTTTACTCATAAACAAGCTAAATGTTTCATTTGACTCTTATCTCATTTAGTTGGCGATCATCAATGCCAGGTGGTAGTTGATAGAATATTCGACCTGCAAAGAACCTATTTATAATAAATGTGTTTAATTCTCTAGACAGATAGAATATGTATTTTGAATATAAGGATAGTGAGCTCAATGCTTTACTACGATTGACTGACAGTGTGGGGCTAATCACCGAGGATGCGAGTATTAAAAAAGGACTGATTCATATTATTTGGAACCGGACTAATACTCCAGTGACTTTCTATGTCGACGACCTTCCCATATCCCTGGCACCCAATGAAATCACTACAACGACCTATGTGCACCTGGTGCGTTTTGATCGTCCCATGCCCGAACTTACCGTGGTCTCTTTCAATCGGGAATTTTATTGTATCAATGATCACGATCACGAAGTGTCTTGCAACGGCATCCTGTTTATGGGTGCAAGAGATCTGCCCATCATACCGCTTCATGAGACTGAACAACAGAAAATGGAGGCATTGGTGGAGGTATTCAAAGACGAGTTTGAGACTAGGGACAACATCCAGGGAGAGATGCTACGGATGCTGCTTAAGCGACTAATTATAAAATGCACACGACTGGTGAAGGAGCAGACCTATGGGAGCTCGTTTGACCACGAATCGGCCGACATCATCAGGAAATACAATGTACTCGTGGACGCCAACTATAAATCACTGAAGCAGGTGTCGGACTATGCTGATTTATTGTTTAAATCTCCTAAGACCCTGTCCAATCTATTTCTAAAGCATGGTAGCAAATCGCCACTACAGATTATACATGAGCGGATAGCGATAGAAGCGCGCCGATTGCTGATCAAATCAGAAAAGACTGCAAAGGAAATTGCCTTTGACCTGGGGTTTGACAATGTATCCTCATTCAACAAGCTTTTTAAGAAGGTATCGGGCCAGACTCCAATAGCATATCGGGCGGCATCGAAAAGTCGGGAAGAATAGACAATCATTGGGGAAAAATTGACTCTTACCCGAGGTTCTGGATGGAGTTAATATGATTAGAAAATAAAAAATTTAATCATATAACTTTTAAGAAAATGGAAACCTTTAACGTACCAACCAGAGACCAAGTATCAGCAGACAATCAAGCTATCTTTGACAATTTGAAAAGCCAGGTTGGGTTTGTCCCCAATTTATACGCGACGTATACGCATTCAGAAAATGGATTGGCTGACTATTTGGCTCTAGCCAATAGAAAAACTACGCTCTCGGGCAAAGAAAAAGAAGTGATCAACCTGGTAGTAAGTGAGGTCAACGGATGTGCATATTGCAAAGCGGCTCATACTGCTATTGGTAAAATGAATGGTTTTACTGAAGATCAAATCCTTGAAATCAGAGGAGGAGAAGCTTCATTTGATGCTAAGCTGGACGCGCTGGCCAAATACGTAAAAAGCGCAGTGCTGAACAGAAGCAAACCTGAAAACAGCGCTTTAGAAGCATTTTTCGAGGCTGGCTACAACAAAGAAAACCTGGTGGACACCATCATCCTAATAGGAGATAAAACGATTAGCAATTTTCTATATGGCTCTACTGAGATACCAGTAGACTTCCCTGCAGCGCAAGAGCTGGAAGTGACTGTTGTCTAATGCTCGAATAATAGAAGAACACTTTTTAGGCTGTCTTAAACCTGGATTATGCATTAGGAATCGTGATGAAAGCTATAAAGCGCAAAGAAAGAGGCACTTATATTGAAGAGGCATAGCACCGCTATGGTGATTCAATAAATATATGTAAAGTGTCTATTTCAAAGTGTTTTATGATTGGAATAGATTATCTAATGCATATTTCAGGTTAAATATCACTCGCTATTGGGTAATGTTTGGGGCAGTCTTTTTTATTGTCAATCCTACTACAGTGGGAGATAGACTCAATAAATCCATAACAGTCAAGGCTGATTTAGCGAAAGCGATTACTTTTGAGGTATTAAGAAAATCTAACAAGATACAAATCAAATCAAACATGGGTTTATTACAAGGAAAGACAGCTTTGGTAACGGGAGCCTCTAAGGGCATCGGTAAAGCTATCGCTATGAAATATGCAGAAGAAGGTGCCAACGTGGCTTTTACCTATCTATCCAGCGTGGAAAGAGGAGAAGCGCTGGTGAAGGAGCTCGAAGCCAAAGGAGTGAAAGCCAAAGGGTACCGATCGGATGCCTCTGATTTCGTAGCCGCAGAAGAGCTTATTAATAACGTGGTGGCCGACTTCGGTAGTCTCGATGTATTGATCAACAATGCAGGTATCACCAAAGACAATCTGCTCATGAGAATGACTGAGGAGATGTGGGACGACGTGATCAATGTCAATCTCAAATCTTGCTTCAATACCGTGAAGGCCGCTACCCGTACTTTCATGAAGCAGAAAGCTGGCTCTATTATCAATATTACTTCTGTGGTGGGATTGAAAGGTAACGCCGGTCAGGCTAACTATGCTGCCTCGAAAGCAGGAATTATTGGATTTACCAAATCTGTGGCACTAGAGCTGGGTTCTAGAAATATTCGATGCAACGCCGTCGCTCCTGGGTTTATAGAAACAGAAATGACAGAAGTGCTGGACGAAAAGACTGTGCAAGGCTGGAGAGACGCTATTCCGATGAAACGTGGAGGCCAGCCTGAAGAAGTGGCCGACTGTTGTGTTTTTCTCGGGTCAGATCAATCGACCTATGTCTCTGGGCAGGTCATCCAGGTGGATGGCGCCATGCTCACCTAAGCCTGAAGTGTAAAAATGAGGTTATCCTGAAAAAAAATCAGACTTCGAGAAATTAGGCCGAATGGCTTATTCTTTTCAAATCAATTTTCCTTTTGGGGTAACCTTATGATATTAAATGATTTGGGCTTTTCTTTTCCAACCCCAATCCTTATATTCATTTCTACGTTACTATTCACTTCATAACAATCATAGAAATTGCCGGAATTAATCTTTGAACAATCGGTTTGGTTTGTCCCAGTTTGTCTGCTCTTGGCAGCGGCTATTTCGTATTTGGTCTACTCTGGAAAGTCGCCCTGGTCTCGTACGACCAACGCCTTGTTGATGACCGCCCGCATTATTTTAATTACGCTGCTCCTGATCCTGCTGCTCAATCCGCTGCTCAATCAGGTCATCAGCGAGGTAGAACGCCCATCGTTCGTGATCGCCGTGGACAATTCACAATCCATGATTCAGGGCTTAGACTCGACCGATTTGCAGGCTTTGAAATCAACAGTGATACAGCTTCAGGACCAATTGTTAAGCAGTGACTATCAGGTGAACATTCATACGCTAGGGTCTTCGGCGACTACAGTCTCTGACATTAGATTTGATCAGAAGACGACAGACCTGGATCGATGGCTGCGTCAATTGCAGTCTACTTATGAAGGCAAAAACCTGGCAGGGGTCTATCTGATCTCCGATGGCAAATACAACCAGGGGATCTCACCGGCTTACTTCCCGTACCCGTTCAAAGTGCTTACGCTGGGCATAGGTGATACGGTGCAAAAGAGTGATTTGGCGATTCAACAGGTGATGTACAATAAGATCGCCTATCAGGGGAACAAGTTTCCAGTGGTTGCAGAAGTCACTAATCATGGGTACAAAGATCAGCGCGCCAAGGTTGAAATTAGACGCGACGGCAAGGTGGTCAGCTCACAAAATGTGAAGTTCACCCACGATGAAGGACTCACCAGTGTAGAAATGCAAGTGGAAGCCACAGCGCAAGGTATGCAACAGCTGGATATCAGTGTTTCGCCGCTCGATAATGAGGCCATAGCCGTCAACAACTATCGAAGAGTATTTGTAGATGTAGTAGATGGCAAACAGAAAATACTACTCGTAGCTCCAGCTCCTCATCCGGATATAAAAGCCCTTGCTGCGGTCATCGAAAATAATGAGAACTATGAACTGACCATTTTTATTCCTGGAATGGGCGATTTCAAAGCAGATAAATACGATTTGGTGATTTCTCATCAGGCCTACAGCCGATATCGAAAGACCAATGAACTGGTACAGCAGCTACGAGAGGAGGGTGTCCCGGCACTGCTCATTTTTGGCAATAGCTCTAACATCCTTATGGCAAGCCGAAGCGAAGATTTGCTTACCATATCGCAAAGAGGTGCGAAAAGAGATTTGGTGTTTCCCTCCCTCAATACTGAGTTTTCACTGTTCTCCTTGCCAGAAGATGCCAGATCAGGCTCGAACAATTACCCTCCGGTGAGTGTGCCGTATGGTAGCATAAGCCAGCCAGCCAATGCTCAAATCTTACTCTATCAGCGAGTCGGGAGTATTCAGACAGAAAAGCCGCTGTTTTATCTCGCTGAGCAGAACGGTCAGAAGAATGCCTTTCTGTTGGCAGAAGGGTTTTGGCGGTGGAGAATGCAGGAATATGCAGTGACGGAAGCCACCTCCAGCTTTGATGATATGTTCCTCAAAACGATCCAATACTTATGCACTAAGGTGGATAAACGAAAGTTTAAATTTTACCCATCAAGCACCACCTATTTTGAAAATCAAACGGTAAAGTTTCAAGCAGAAATCTACAACCAGATATATGAGAGAATCTATGGAGAGACAGTGAATGTGAAAATCTTCAACGCCAAGGGGTTCAACAGAGAATATAGCTTCACGTCCAATTCGAATTTTTCTCGACTCGAGGCATCCAATTTTCCTCCAGGCCTGTACAGTTATGAGGCCAGCGTCACGCTAAACGGAAAGCAGGAGATTGCCTCAGGCAAATTCTCTATCAAGGAGTTGCAACTGGAAGAGCTAGATCAAGTCGCGGACTTCAACCTGCTACGCCAAGTCGCCTACAATACAGGTGGAGTGTTTTATTCAGATCCCAACACCATGCTTGCCGATACAGACACCTTTGATCTGAAAGGAGTGATTCATAGTCACGAGGACATATTTCCAATAGTTCACATCAAATGGATCTTAGCCCTGCTGCTGCTACTCGTAACCCTGGAGTGGTTTACGAGGAAGTACAACGGAGGGTATTGATAACCATCTTGTCCTATCCAACATTTCTGCTGAATTTTTATGTACTATTCAGGCGCTGTCGATTTCATAAATTATGACGTCATAATTTATGAATGTCAAACAAAAGACACAGGTGATCAAATATGTGGATAAGTTATTATTCAAAAATTTGGAGGTGTAATAATCAATCGCTAACATCGCATCGGCAACTATTTTTGAGAAGAATAAGCCTGATTGATTATGATGTATGCCTTGATCGTAGCATTTCAAGACATACAGTCACGTACTTTACCTACCAAACCTATCGATACTCCCCCATCGAATGAGTGGGCTGATGTCAGCAAGAAAGTACTGATTATAAAAAGGCAGGCGCCAACTACTACCTAATTGTTCTATTATTTAATATCCATGCACCCTAAAGGGTGCTAGGCTTCGATGATTTTATGGTCATTTTGACTAAAAAAATCTTGTAAGCACTTTAGCAACTATGGCATGTAGATCAGATCATCTACTAGGTCGTAGTGATAGGCATGTACTGTGCTGAACTGCTCTATGTGGCGATTTCGAAGTGATAGAATTAGAAAAATTATAGAAAAGGTGAAGTTCAGATTTGAACGTTGATTTGATAATTAATCAAAAAAAGCCGATAAGGCGATTTAAGTTATGAGAAGAGAAGTAATCAAGTATTTGTTTGGTATCCTGTGCGTACTGTTTTCAGGATCAATCGGGTTTGGTCAGGCAGGTGCCGGCTACAATAGTTTTTTACCCCCATCACCCAGCGCAGGCGCTTCCGGCGCTTCGGGCGGCGGTTTGGCTCATGGGATGAGTGGGGTGTCGATACCACTGGCCAACTTCTCCACCAATCAACTCTCTGTGCCTGTATCGCTGAGTTACTACTCCACCGGAACCAAGACAGACCAGCTCGCCTCCAACGTCGGCCTGGGCTGGTCATTGCATGCCGGCGGTGTGATTACTCGAACGGTGCGAGACCATAAAGACGAGGCCTCCACATCGGTCTATCCAGCCGATGTTGCTGATTTTTCATCAGGTGATACCAGGACTTTTATAGCCAATGCACTCAATGAGACCTTAGTGTCTGACACAGAACCCGATTTATTCTCTTTCAACTTTATGGGTTATTCAGGATCCTTTGTATTCGACTCCAATGACGAAATACATGTGATGCCTTTTCAGAATATTAAGATCGAAACCAATGCAACGCTGGACTCTTTTATAATAACCACACCAGATGGCATTCGCTATGAATTCGGTGGTGCTGACGCGACCGAACAATCTAAATCTGAATCAACTGGTTCGCATTGTATTTACAGTAGTGGCTATGGGGATTTTATCAACACCGCGTGGTATTTGAAAAATATTATTCATCCATTGGGCGATACTATAAGTCTTGAATATTCCGCACCCAATGAGTATACCTATATAGCCGGCAAGACTCAAACGGAGTATCATCTGGTAAGTGAATTAGACCTTCCAATAGCGTTTCGGGATATAGGATTGTGCCCCAATGATGCACCCGAAAAGTGCGATGTGGAAGTTACCGTCAAAGAAATCCAACTCACAAAAATTTCATCTCCGAGTTTTGGAAGCTTGGTTTTCAATAATACCACACGTACTAGCGTGGGCAACAAAAAATTGGATGAAATTTTAGTAAAGGATGTCAATGAGTCAATAATTCGCAAGACGAAGCTCACCTATCAGACCACAGGAAACGATAGAATGTTTCTCAATAAGGTGACTGACATGGATAAAAACGATGAACAGGAAGCCGTCTATGTTTTTTGGTATTTCGATATGGAATCCTTGCCAGAGCGACTCTATGGAGGACAAGATCATTGGGGATACTATAATGGGCCCGGTAGCAGATACACAATAGTGCCCGAATATAATCAGAGTAAGGATGATGTCTTTGAAGGTTATGACGGCTATTTCAACGGGTTGGGAGTCAGCCGAGACCCTGATGCAAACTATGCCAGGCAAGGCATGTTGAAGAGTATAGTGTACCCATCGACAATGATTAGCATGTACGATTATGAGGCGAATACATTAGAGGATGGATCGGAAACTGGTGGATTGCGCTTAGCTAGAATCACTAATCATGACCCAGTGACCAAAGATGAGAACGTGACCAGATACTATTACAATGAAATCAATGACCTGTCTGGCTCTTCTGGGAAGCAGCAACATCAGCCCAATTTCTGGTCGTATTTTAGTCGGTTTGCTACTAAAATATCCAACCCAAATTCTATATGTGAATATTGGTTATGCGAAAGAGCCTCCCTGCAGTCCAATTCCCTCAATTCACTCTACAATACTAGCGGACAGCATGTTACTTATCAATATGTAACTATTGCTCGGGGTGAAAATCTTGACAACGGTGCGGTCCAGTACGAATTTCTTGTTTCTTCTGATAGTGATGCGGAAGCACTACATGGAGAAAGAATAGATGGTGTACCGTTGAACAACCTGAGCTGGGACAATGGATTGACCTCGAATGTGAAAACCTATAAGAATAATGGTCAGGGAGGATTTGTTCTGTTACAACAGACCACCAATAACTTTATTGAAGACCCTGCGCTGAAGACTTCAGTTCCTGGGGCTGTAATTCGAAAATCATTTGTCAATGCTTGTGATCAAAATTCTACTATTACCTGTACAGCTGAAAATAGCCAACAAGAGTTTTTAGTGTTTTGTAGGGCCCAACATACGCATAACTATACAGGACCGATTGGAGAATGCATCGCCGTTGATAATGACAATGATATTAAGTTGCTCTTTACTCCGGTTTGTTTTGGTCATGAGGGTGAACAAATTACATCCTACTACGAGATGGAGAATGTAGACATCATGGAATATGAGAATCATTCCTATTGGTACTACCTCCAGTCAAGCACTACCAGTACCTATGATGAGAATGGTAACAATCCAGTCTCCACCACTGTGACCTATCACTATGATAATACGGACCATGCCCAGCTGACCTCGGTAGAGAGTGATGCCAGCATAGAGGGCACTATTCTTACGACTTATTTATATCCACAGGACTATGGGGTCAATGGAAGCGCTGTGATGACCGAGATGATCAATCAGCACATGGTGGGCATTCCTATTGAATCTTACAAATCTGTAGGAGGAGAGGTGACCTCTGCAGGAGCGACCAAGTTCATCCATGATACCAACAAAGGCTGGGTCGTTCCAGAATCGTTTTACACTTACGAAGATACAGGTGGTAGTTTTAGTCCGTCTACAGATGGATCTACCTTCAGCAGTTACACAAAAAAAGGAGAGGTACTGGCGCGCGACGAGCAAGGCCAGGTGATCAGTCAGCGCGCTGAAAATAATGTGGTCAGCACCGTGATTAGAGGTTATGACCAGACGCTTGTAGTGGCTAGCATTACCAACGCGACAGTCTTGGAAGTGAAAACTGCCTTACCGGCTCTGGGCGATGAACTAAGCGCCGGCAGTGGAGCTTTGACTAATGGCCAGATTAATACGCTGAAAAGTGCTCTTCCCCATGCACTGATTACCACCTATACCTACAAGATTGGCTATGGACTTGAGACCACAACCGATCCCAATGGACGCATCACCACCTACGAATACGATGATTATGGCAGGGTCATATATGTCAAAGATCACGACGGCAACATCCGTAGTGCCAGTGAATATCACAACAAAAGCCAGGTGTCCAACTAAGGACCCAATAATGGGTCTAACCAATAATCACGAAGAAAGATGAAAGAATTAGCAAAAGAAATAAAGCACACTGTGGCGATAAAAAATATTATATGGACATTAGGGCTGTTGTTGTTGACCAACGCAGCATTGTATGCTCAAACTGCAACCACGACTGATAGTACCGCGGTAGCAGAACCTCAAATCATGATGATCTCACCCTTAGAGGCACCAATGGCCGCCGCAGCTGCAGCTGATGACGGTGGCGGCGGATCAGCTCCGGCAGACCCTAATACCACCTTCTCACAAAGCTACAATTGTGGAAATACGGTGATTACAAGAAATTCTAGCCCCACTGGTGGTGTGGTCTGGTATTGGCAAACCTCCTCATCGGGTACAGATCTGACCTACTTCGGTAGCACCTATACCGTGACTTCTACGGGCACTTACTACCTGAGATCTCACATCCCCTCCAGTGGCGTATGGGGTTTATCCTATCAGGCGATCCCAGTCAACACCTTACATGCCATCCCGGATGCACCCAATGCCAGACAGGAGAACAGTAAAACTACCTCATCCTTCAATGCCAGATGGTACAGCGTGTCTGGAGCCACCTCGTATAAGCTGGATGTGGCTACCAACAGCAGTTTTAGCAATAAGGTATCAGGCTACAACAACAAAACCGTTTCAGGCACCAGTCAGACCGTGTCAGGTTTGTCACCCGGCGACCGATACTACTACCGTCTGCGTACCAAAGATGGAAACGGCTGTACCTCAGCCAATTCTAATTCTATCACGGCCAATACCACACTAAGCACCCCCACAGCCAGCAACGAATCGAGCAAGACCACTAGCTCCTTCAAGGCCAACTGGGGCAGTGTCTCAGGTGCAGACGAATATCTACTCTATGTATCGAGCAACAACAGCTTTAGTAGTCATGTATCCGGCTACAACGGCAAGACCGTGTCAGGTACCAATTCGACAGTTTCCGGACTTAATCCAGGAAAAAATTACTACTATCGGGTAAAGGCAAAAACGAACTATCATACCACGGGATACTCGAACACAATTACAGCCAATACTAAACTGGAAGTGCCGACTGCTCAGCAAGAGACATGTGCCACGCACGAAGCATTTACAGCGCAGTGGGGCTCTGTGACCAATGCGACATCCTACAAACTGTATGTATCGGATCAGAATGATTTCAGTAGCCACTTGTCCGGTTACAATGGGCTCGAAATTAGCGGTACCAGCCAGGTCGTTACCGGATTATCCGGCGGTATGTATTATTACCGGGTAAAGGCCAAAAACAGTGTCAACACCTCGAGCGTTTCGAACAGCATACCCGCGAGAGTGTTGCACGAACACTACGACGTGACCGGCGGTGTGGTCTGTAATGAAAACGGGCAGACGCTTACTATGGGTTTACAGGACACTCAGGTCGATTTTACTTATAAAGTATATAAGAACGGCTCTCCTTATCAGCAAACCATATGGGTAGATGGCGAACCTCATGGCACCGTGGAAATTTTCAAAGCAGGCACGGGCAGTGCAATCACCTTCAATACACCGATCGATGAGTTGGGTACTTATGAAGTGTATGCGATAAGTGGCAGTTGTGCCACCAAAATGGACAAAGACGCTAGCCTGGTGGCTCCGCCCACCGCTTACAATGTCACTGCAGCTACCTACTGTGCCAACTCAAGTGGTGCTTTGCAGATCAGTGATACGCAGCTAGACTATGAATACCAGGTCAAAAAGGACGATGTAAATATTGGCAGTGTGGTGATAGGTACAGGTAGTGCCATGACCCTCGGCAATTTTGATGATCCCGGGACATACACGGTGGAAGCTACCTTCCCAGGCGCCTCGTGTAGCACTGAGATGACTAACGAAATCGAAATTTCGCCCGTTGTACCGGCACCCACTATCCCCACTGTATCTGACGAGGAGTGTGAGAAGAGGACTGTGACTAAATCAGGTACAGAACCACACACAAGTGAGTATGGCTTTCCTATCACCTGGTATTGGTTTGGAAATGATCCGGACAATAGCAATCCCATTATATTAAGTTCCCATGAGGTAACTCTACCAGATACATACTATGTCAGAGCCAAAGGTTTTATAGCTGCCGGTCAGGAGTGCTGGAGTGAGGCGGTATCTATTGACATCAATGATTTGATTCCTGGACCTAATGCAACGGTTCCTAGCATCGATGATATCGATGTAACGGTAAATAGTTGTGGCCCTCAGACAGCCAGCACTACTCAATCACTAGAGATAGGAGAGCAATTCTTCTGGCAAGGCACAGACCCCGATTCAAGATTAGAAACAGACAATGGGAGTACCTCTGATTTGATCTATCAGGTGGATACCTATTATTTGCGAACTAAGACCTCGCAAGGATGTTGGAGTGATGCCGTGGCTTTTCCAGTTTTGCAAGTTGATCTTTACCCCACTTCACAAACATTAAGTCCGGTGGAGGAGTATGCGGATGCTCCTGAAAACTATCGCAGAGTGCATCTTGATCAATCGGAATCAGACGTCACTTACAAAATATATAAGGACGGGCAGGATACAGGGATGTTATTTCCCGGTACTGGAGGATCGGCAGTTTCAGAAATATTGATAGAAGATGGTGATTATACCGCTGTGGCTGACCGAAATGGCTGTACCACACCGGTCGCTGGTACAGCGAGCATCGGCAGTGATGCTAATTATAACTATACCAAAAGCAGAAGCTTTTTTGTACCGGCCACCGACGATACCAGTTTGCCGACAGCTCTCGGTGAGGTACTTGCCGCCAAATCTTACGCAGATGGAATGGGAAGGCCTTTGCAGTCAATTGCTCGCAAGCATTCCCCAGATCAAAAAGATATCATCAGCTTTTACGAATATGATGAACTCGGTCGGATGGCGAAGCAGTATCTGCCCTATGTAAGTGGAACCAGCGGCAGCTACAAACAAACTGCCAAGACGGCCCAGGCTAGTTTCTATCAGGCTTCGGGTGATAATATCGCCAATGACACCAGACCATTTACAGAGACTACATTTGAAACCTCACCAATGAGTCGGGTCAAAACCAGTCTTGGAGTAGGGGAGGCTTGGCACACCGCCGACAAAAAAGCCAGTGTCTCCTACGAGACGAATACCACAGCTGAAGGGATTTACATCTGGCAGGTGGTCAACGACGTGCTCACCAAAACAGGAGCCTACAGCACGGGTGAATTATACAAAACAACCGGAGTAGACGAAGAAGATCATACCGTAGTCTCCTATTCCAACAAGGTGGGACAATCAATTTTGAAAAAAGTAGAATCCGGAACTAACACCTGGACAGAGACCTATAGTGTCTACGACAACAAAGGCCGCTTACGATATGTACTGCCCCCGGCAGCGGTGAATGAATACAATACCAACGGCAATGTAATGGATCAAACCTTGCTCGATACCTGGGCCTTCCAGTATAAGTACGACCATAGAAATCGTCTGATAGAAAAACGTGTACCCGGTGCAGGTTGGGTCTATATGGTCTATGATGACAGAAATCGTCTCGTACTCAGCCAGGATGGCAATCAGCGAACCAGCGACAAATGGTCCTTTGTGAAATATGATCAGCTGAATCGAGCGATCATGACCGGCGAAAAGGTAATCATAGGTACCGCCACCTCCATCCGAACTACAGTAGCCAACGCCACAGTATTCTATGAAAGCTATGATGCCGCTGGACTGATGAAATATAGCGATCTGGCCTACCCGACAGGAGTAGTCGCTGATGAAATCTATTCGGTGAGCTACTACGATAACTATGATTTTACCAGCAAGACCTTTAGCATGCCCACTGATCCAAGTGACGTTTTTAGTGATCTGAGCGATCACAAGGAAACCCCTACGGTGACCTCACATAGCCTACAGGGACTGGCTACAGGCTCGATGACCAAAGTATTAGGTACCACCACATTTTTGGAAACCGTCAACTTCTATGATGACAAATACCGTCTGGTACAGTCCATTAGCGAAAATCATAAAGGTGGACGAGACATCACCACCGTGCAGTACAACTTTGCCGGTCAGGTGATGAAAACCCTTGTAGATCATAATCCTGATGGCACTGCCAACAACAGCACTACCATTGTGCAAGAATACACCTACGATCATGCAGGACGAGCGCTGTCCACCACACACAGCATCAATGAATCCACACCGGTCACGATTGCCAGCTATACTTACAATGAGCTGGGTGCGCTGGAGAATAAGACGCTCGCCGATGGATTTGAAGACATCGACTATGCTTACAACATTCGGGGATGGATCACACAGATGAACAACCCCAACGATAGCGAAGACCATCTCTTCGAAATTGAGTTTAAGTATGAAACTGCTACGAATCAGATTTATAATGGCAATATAGGGGAGGTCGTCTGGAAAAGCCCCTACGAAACCACCCTGAGCAGCTTTGACTATACTTATGATGAGATGAATCGTCTCAAAACTGCTGACTACAACAATACCGGGACGAGTACAAGAGACTATGGATTGGAGAGTATCAACTATGATGTCAATAGTAATATCACTTCTTTAAAAAGAAAAGGTGATCACGACGATACTGCCAATCAGAGCTTCGATGATCTGGTCTATAACTATACGGGCAATCAGCTGATGGCTGTCACGGACAATGCAGCCATGGATACCGGCTTCAAGGATGGCAACACCAGTGGAGACGATTTTGTCTACGATGACAATGGCAACCTGATCGAGGATAAAAACAAAGGCATCACCGCCATAACATACAACCACATCAATCAGCCCACCAAGGTCACCTACGATGCCAATAAGTATATGGAATATACCTATGCCGCCTCAGGTGCTAAGGTAGCTCAGACCGTCGTCGAAAACGGAGTAACGAGCGTAACGGACTACCTCGGCGGATTTCTATATAAAGACGACGTCCTACAGATCATCTCCCACAGTCAGGGGCGGATCGTCGCCGAATACGACGAAGCTCAGGTTTTCCAAGGGTATGAATACCAATACCACCTCACCGATCATCTGGGCAATGTACGGGTGACCTTCAAAACCGAGATCGATACTGACGTGCTCGTAGCTACTATGGAGACGGAGAACGACACAGCAGAAAGCCCCTACTTCTACAACTTGGATACCCGAGCCACCCATGCAGGCGCCAATCACACCGCAAGTGGTGATGAAGCAGCCAAGCTGGATCAAAATCATTTGATTGGCCCGGCCATTGCCTTGCGGGTAGTACCGGGAGACGAAGTGGACATGGAAGTCTATGCCTATTACGAAGGCGGCAGTGGCTACAACAATACGGTGACCGTCAATAGCTTTGTAGCCGCCCTGGCGAGCTCCTTTGGTGGAGCCAGCGGCGCAGGTGGAGAAGCAGGTTCGATTTTTAGTGGTATCGACGAAGCAGTGACCGCAGGTGCTGGTGGCGTAGGCGGTAGTGGCAATGACAATGTGCCTGCAGCCTATCTCTCTTACATCCTCTTCGATCAGAACTACGAAGAAGTCCAAAGCGGCTATCACGAAATCAGCTCTAGTGCCTCGTTTGCACAAGAGCGATTATTTTTGGACGACATCGCTGTGACCGAACCCGGCTATTTGTATATTTACACCAGTATGCAAAGTGATGTCACCAGCCCAGTCTATTTTGACGACCTTCAAGTCAGTCACACCCACTCGCCTGTAGTGCAAAAAGACGATTATTTACCCTTCGGCCTCTCTTTTAACTCCTACAGCCGGGCAGCAATCACCGATCAAAACTTCAAGTTCAACGCCGGCTCCGAGCTAGAGGCCATGACCGACTGGTACAGCACGCCATTCCGAAAATACGACCCGAGTCTGGGTAGGTTCCATGGGGTGGATAAGTTGGCTAGTTTGTATCCAGGCATAACTCCTAGTCATTTTGGTGCTAACAACCCGATCAATTTCAATGACCCGACCGGATTGGAAGTAGTTCCTAATTCAGCACCTGATGGAGATGATGACCCTGGGCAAAGCGGAGATAGTGGAATAACTAGTTTTATTCCAATGTCTGGTCCCTGGTATGGTCAAGATATGAGAAGTAATGATAGAATTGCAAGCGCAGAGAGAGGGCATGGAGGAGCAAATATTGGGGCTAGTGCAATAGCTGGTTCAGGAGCTCATTGGAGTGATTATTATCGGTCTGCAGGTGACCCGATGTGGACAACAACTGGCTTAGCTATTGCGTTTGGGGATGTAACATTCTACAATGCCGCATGCAAGTGTAATGTTAATGCTATTGAGTTTCTAAGGTTTGGCGAGATTAATGGTTATCAAAATACTGCCTATAGAGCACTAGCCGAGCTAGCTCTTGAACAGGCAAAAAAACAAAGAGAGGACGAAAGAGGATACGAAGTTGTGTTAGGAGGAAGTGGGCCAATGGGAGATGCTTTGTTTGGAATTCCGTCTAATAGTAATAATAGAGCCCATTTGGTTGACATGGACGGAATGAATGCAATCTTTTCTAGACCGAACTGGTGGAATAATTTTTGGAATAAATCAAATAGTAATCAGCGTGGGAAACCAGATAACACCCACTGGTGGGATGCGCTGACTAACGGATTAAGTAGTCTTGTGAGTGCAAGTGATGAATTGAGCAATACTGGAACCAATGATAAACTAAATCCTGTTGATACTGAACAGCAGATTATTGAAAACGCTGTAGATAGTACATTTCTAGGCTTAAAACCATTCAATGGAGGTTATGGATTTAAATTTGAAGTAACAGATTATACCATAATAAATGGAGATACCACTCATAAATTCACCCATTACAGATATCATCCAAACAAATGAGAGACAAAATAATAACTATTCTAATTATCACAATACTTTGCGCTTGTTCGGATAACAAGGAAACCTTATATCACCAAAATGGTAATATTAAGGCTATAGGTGAAATGGTTGATGGAAAAAGAGAGAATGAGTGGGTTTATTTTTTTGAAAATGGAGACACTTTAGAAGTTTCAAACTTTTCGAATGATAGGCGCCATGGAAAGTCTTATGGGTTTAATAACAATGTCGTTAAGTCTTTGAGTAAGTATAATAACGGAGTAATGGAAGGTGAACGAATAATGTATTACCCTAATAATCAAATCTTAGCTATTGGTGGTATGAAGGATAACAAACAGCATGGTAAATGGAAAGTTTATTATGACAATGGTCAAATTCAAAATGAATTCTCGATGGAAGATGGCAACCAAGTAGGAGCATTCACAACTTATTATAGAAATGGCCAAATAGAGTCAAAAAGTAATGATGGAATTGCTAATGGAATTGCTGAATATTATGATTCACTCGGTAATTTGGGTTGGAAGATCAGGTTTGAAAATGCACAACCAAAGGATACTATTGAATATAATTTTTCAGCTCCTCCGTTACCAGAAAATGTGAATTAGCCAAAGTCACACAGATGGAAACTTAATCGACGTGATTTCGACTGGTGAATATCCTGGACCTCCATTTTAAGCTAAATGAATGTAATTATGGATTCTATCAACAAGTTTATAGCAATAATTTTACTGATTTCTCTAAAGAGTTTGTCTAGCAATGCTCAAGAGCAAAGGAACGGACAGATGTTGCCTTCTTATGAATATTTGAGTCAAAAGGCAGAGGAGTGTATAATTATGTTGGGTATTCAGGGCTCTAGGGCAAGAGAAAGTGAAAGTAATAACAAATACTTCGTTACTCTTAATGGTAACATTCCGTTGCATGGTGATACAAATATCAGTTTGGAAAGTATCACTAAACATTTGAATGAGATTATAAGCATACCAGACAGTATTGTAATGGTTGGCAACTTGATTTGGATTGTAAGTTTAAACGAGACCGGACAATTCGAAAAAATTAGTTTAGTAAAGAATAATAACCCCCGACTGGCGCAAGTTTGTAACTTGTGTCTAATAGAAAGGACATTAGAAATCCCTGATGCTGTGTAGTGTTGGGGATTTTTTTATTGAGAGGATAGCAAGTGTGTAGTAATGTTTAGACGACATCGCTGTGACCGAACCCGGCTATTTGTATATTTACAGGGCTGAGTGTTAAGAAAATACCCGGTGGGTATTTTTAGCGAAGAGCCAGCAAGCGCATGAGACAAAGTGATGTCACCAGCCCAGTCTACTTTGACGACCTTCAAGTCAGTCACACCCACTCGTCTGTGGTTCAGAAAGGGGCTGAGTGTCTAGAAAATGTCCGGTGGACATTTTTAACGAAGAGCCAGGTGGCGGGAGGATCCTTCGGCCTCTCTTTCAACTCCTACAGCCGGGCAGCGATCACCGATCAAAACTTCAAGTTCAACGCCGGCTCAGAG